>JAPPFB010000002.1 GCA_028875225.1 Chloroflexota bacterium
GGGGGGGGGCGTCAAACCTCTGCCGGCCCCCCCCGGGGGGGGGGGGGGGGGCCCCCCATTTATGGGGGTTGTTGGGGGGCGCCTTTTGGGGGGGGGGGGGGGGGGCGGCGACTGCGCTGTCGTCGGGCTTTTCGGTGACCAGGCAGTTGGTGGTGAGGACCATGCCGGCGATCGAGACGGCGTTCTCGAGGGCGGCACGGGTGACCATGGCCGGGTCGGCGATGCCCATGTCGATCATGTCGCCGTACTCGCTGGTGGCGGCGTTGTAGCCGTAGTTGGCGGTCTCGGCGTCCTTGACGGACTGGACGATGACGGAGCCGTCCTGGCCGGCGTTGATGGCGATGCGGCGCATCGGCTCTTCCAGCGCACGGTTGAGGATGCTGACGCCGGTCGCCTCGTCGCCGTCGAGGTCAACGCCGCCGAGGGCGGGGATGACGTTGATCAGGGCGACGCCGCCGCCGGGGACCATGCCCTCTTCGACGGCCGCGCGGGTCGCGGAGAGGGCGTCCTCGACGCGGTGCTTGCGCTCCTTGAGCTCGACCTCGGTGGCCGCGCCGACCTTGATCACGGCAACGGAGTTGGAGAGCTTGCCGAGGCGCTCCTGGGCCTTCTCGCGGTCCCAGTCGCTCTTGGCGATCTCGTAGACGTGGCGGATCTGGTTGACGCGATCGTCGATCTGGACGGCGTCGCCATTGCCCTCAATGATGGTCGAGGCTTCCTTGGAGGCGATGAAGCGGCGGGCGCGGCCGAGCTGGGAGATGTCGGCGGCGTCGAGCTGGCCACCGAGCTGCTCGGAGATGACCTCGCCGCCGGTGAGGGTGGCGATGTCGCCGAGGTTGTCCTTCTGGCGGTCGCCGAAGCCTGGCGCCTTGACGGCGATCACGTTGATCGTGCCGCGCAGCTTGTTGACGGCCAGGGTGGCCAGGGCTTCGCCATCGACGTCGGATGCGATGATGACGAGGTTCTTGGTGACCTTGAGGACCTTCTCCAGCAAGGGGAGGATGTCCTGGACGGCCGAAATCTTCTTGTCGGTGACGAGGATGTAGGGGTCCTCGATTTCGGCTTCCATGCGGTCGGGGTTGGTGACGAAGTAGGGCGAGATGTAGCCGCGGTCGAACTGCATGCCGTCGACGTACTCGACCTCGGAGCGGATGCCTTTGCCTTCTTCGACGGTGATCACGCCGTCCTTGCCGACCTTCTCCATGACCTCGCCGATCAGTTCGCCGATGGCGGGGTCGGCGGCGGAGATGCCGGCGATCTGCGACATCTGCTCGCGGGTGGTGACGCGGACGGCGTTTTCACGGATGGCGTCGGAGAGAACTTCAACGCCGGACTCGAGGCCGCGCTTGAGGGCCATCGGATTGGCGCCGGCGGCGACGTTGCGCATGCCCTCGTTGACGATTGCCTGGGCAAGGACGGTGGCGGTGGTGGTTCCGTCACCGGCGATGTCGTTGGTCTTGGAGGCGACTTCCTTGGCGAGCTGTGCGCCGATGTTGTGGAAGGGGTCTTCGAGGTCGATGTCGCGGGCGATAGTCACACCATCGTTGGTGATCGTCGGCGCGCCGAAGGTCTTGGCGAGGACGACGTTGCGGCCCTTGGGGCCGAGGGTGATTTTGACGGCGTCGGCGAGGGCGTCGATGCCGTCGCGCAGGGCCTGACGAGCATCCTCGTCGAACAACAGTGCCTTGGCCATATCTGGGTGTCTCCTTCTTGAATGTGCTGACGGAGTCTTGTTTCTCGGTTGCAGAGAATTAGCACTCAGCGGTTGAGAGTGCCAACGGCTGTATTGTGTCGAATTTGTTGGCCCAGCGCAAGAGGTTGCGTCGTTATCGTTTGGTGCGCGCGGGCGCGTGCAACGGGGCTGTTAAATCGGCAACAGGCGGCGCAGGTTGAACGTCTGCGGAGCGAGCCTGAGGACGGCGACGGCGCGGATTGCCGACTCCGGGACCGGTCCGAATCGCCGGCTGTCGGTGCTGCGGGTGGGGTTGTCGCCGACGACGAACCAGCCATCGCCTTCCCTGGTGAGGGCGCGCTTGATGTAGAGGTCGGCGCCCCGGCGGAAGGCGATGATCCGGCCGGGTTTGACAGCGACGAGTCTGGGCGAGAGTGCCAGGATCGCGTGGCCATCCTCGAGGGTTGGGGACATGGAGTCGCCTGTGACTCGGAGGAGGTAGAGCATGGGCGGATCCTGATTGCGGGGGCCGGGACCCCCCTCTGTCACTCCGTGACATCTCCCCCCGCGGAGCGGGGGGAGAAAGGGGCGGGTCCCCGCGTGAAGCGGGGACTGGGCTGCGCATTCTGGCCAGTGGGCCCTCACCCCCCGCCTGCGCGGGGGCAGGCTCTAACCCTCTCCCTCGGGGAGAGGGGATCGGTGGCCTAGAAGTCGTCCATTCCGAAATCGTCCATGCCGAAGTCGTCGTGGCTGTGGCCGTGGTCGTGGCCGTGGCCGCCCATGCCCATGCCGCCCATGTCGGGCATGCCCATGTCTCCCATGTCGAAGTCGTCGAATGAGGAGCCGGAGGCGCCGGTATGGATGGCGACGCCTGCGCCGAACACTCGAGCGCCGACTCCATCGTCACAGGCAGGGCAATCGGGCGATTCCGGCGCCTGGCCCATGCGGGCGAGCACGTCGAAGACGTTGGCGCAGCTGGGGCATTTGTACTCGTACATGGGCATAAGGTGTCTCCTCCGGCGAGGGCTTGAACGTTTCGAGGTTGTTGAGTCATATCTTACGACTGAGGCCGGCAACCAGCCGCTGCCGATGTCGCCTGGTGCGGAGTAGCAGTCAGAGGAGTAGTTCCATGCCCGACATCCGAGATTTCTGCGACCGTCTGTGGCGCGGCGAGATCGACACGATCCATGAGGCGCATCCGGTGACGTCGACCTGGAACAATCGCGAGCCGGATGAGATCGAGGACGGGTTTCTGTACATCAAGTCGGCGGCGTCGATGAACACGATCGACACGGGCGACGGTCTGGTGATGCTGGATACGGGGACGGCGCGGGACGCAGAGGGGTTGTTCAACAGCGTTCGGTCGTGGCGTCCGCAGACTCCGTTGCGGGCGGCGGTGTTCTCGCATCACCATGTCGATCACATCTTTGGGGTGAACCGGTTCGACGACGAGGCGGCGGCTCAGGGCCAGGCGCGGCCGGTCGTGTACGGGCAGCGGCATATTCCGGCTCACTTTGACCGCTACAAGCGGACGGTGGGGTACAACACGGCGATCAACTCTCGGCAGTTCATTCGTCCGGGGATGGACGCGGAGCAGGTGCGGTTGCCGTGGCCGGACGAGTTTCGCTATCCGGATGTGACGTTCGACAATGCGGTGCGGTTCTCAGTGGGTGATCTGACGTTTGAAGTCACGCATACGCGTGGAGAGACGGAGGACGCGGCCTGGACGTGGGTGCCGGAGAAGAAATGGCTGTTTCCCGGGGATCTGTTCATCTGGGCGGTGCCGAACGCGGGGAACCCTCAGAAGGTGCAGCGCTGGGCGGGCGAGTGGGCGGCGGGATTGCGGCAGATGGCGGGCAAAGGGGCGGAGATGATGAGTCCTGGGCACGGGTTCCCGATTTTCGGGGCGCATCGCGTGGCTGAGGCTCTGAACGATACGGCGGATCTGCTGGACGAGATTGAGAGTCAGACGCTGGCGCTGATGAATCTGGGGCACACGCTGGACCACATTTTGCACGAGATCGAGATGCCGCGGCACCTGCTGGAGAAGCCGTGGCTGCGGTCGGCGTACGACCATCCGGAGTTCATCGTGCGCAGCGTCTGGCGCTACTTCGGCGGCTGGTACGAGGGCGAGCCGGATCGGCTGCTGCCGGCGCCGAGGTCGGCGGAGGCGGCGGAGTGGGTGACGCTTGCGGGTGGCGTCCAACCGGTCCTCGATCGGGCGCGGGCGCAGATGGAGAACGGGAATCTGCAGCTGGCCTGTCATCTGATCGAGGGGGCGGCGCTGGCGGCTCCGCACAGTCCGGATGTGCATGAATTGCGGACGGAGATCTACGAGGCGCGTGCGGCGGAGCAGGATTCGTCGATGGCGCGGGGTGTGTTTACGTTTGCGGCGTCGTCGAGCCGGCATGGGAAGCGGGATGTGTTTAATCCGTAGTGGCCGTGGAGAGGGTGTGCGGACCGCTGCGAGATACCCCCGTTCGAGCCGGGGGCAGGCTCCGCGGCAAGCGCGGGTATGACGACTAGGAGGGGAGGCGCTGGGAGCGGAAGTGGTGGGCGGCGAAGGCGGTTCCGCTGGTGATCTGGATCATGGCGCGGTCGTTGATCAGTTCGTTTGAGGTTCCCTGATTGAGGCCTCGGGTGAAGGTGGCGTTTGCGAGCGGCCATTTGAGTCCGACGGTGGTGATGCCTTCGACGGTGTCGCTGACGGCGGTGATGGTGACGTAGTCGCCGATTTCGCCGTGGAAATGGGCCTGGCTGACGCCGTCTCCGTTGAGGACGGTGAGAGCGGTCCAGCCGTCGACGGTCCAGGCGGGGGTCTGTCGCAGGCCGGGATGGGTGAGCAGATAGAGGTTGGCGACGGCGTGGTCGTAGCGCGGGCCGCCGAAGAGTCCGACGACGATGATGCTGGTCGCGCCTCGCTTGAGGGCGTACTCGATGGCGACGTCGCCGTCGGTGCGCTGTTCGGGATCGGGGTGCGGCTCGAACTCGACGCCGACCGCCTTGAGGTTGAACAGGTCGTCGCCCTGGAGCGAGTCGAGGTCTCCGATGACGACGTGGGGCAGGAGGCCGAGTTGGCGGAGCCGGTTGGCTCCGCTGTCGGCGGCGACGATCAGGTCAGCGCCGTTGAGGGCGTTGCGGACGAGGGGAGAGTCGTGGATCTCGCCGGCGAGGGCGACGACGACTTGCATGCGCTCACCCTAACCCCCCGCATCAAGTGTGGGGCAGGCCTCTCCCAGTGGACACTCGCGCTTAAGCCACCCAAAGTCGGCCCCGCGCAGGCGGGGCCTTCGTTGCTAATCTGCTCACAGCGCCCCCGCCTTCGCGGGGGCGACTTCAATTGGGGATCGCGCGCAACTCTCCAGTGGGAGAGGGGATGGCACGGTTAGTCGGCGACGGGCTCGGCTTCTGATTCGGCGGGGGCTTCGGCTCCGTTGCTGGCCAGGGCGGCTCGATCGGCGACGGCTTGCTGGAAGGCCTCGGGGAGTTCCTTGCCGGCGTCGGCGAAGGCCTTGGCCATTGCCTTCTGACCGGCGCCGAAGATGTCGAGTTGACGGTCTTCGACGAAATCGCGCGAGGCGACGAGGCGGTCGAGCTGTCCCTGATAGCGCGGCGCGACGTAGCGCATGAGCAACTCGTAGCTGCGAATGGTGGCGTCGGTCGAGGCCCACTCGTGGTGCATCCCGAGCAGTCCGCCGATGCCGCCGGAGCGATCGTGCATCGCTTCGATCTGGTCGACGGCGTCCTCGGGCGAGCCGACGATGACCATGTTCTTGTCGATCGCTTCTTCGATGGTGTCGGCCATCTGCAGGGCGATGCCGCCGCGGCGGCCGGGATCGCGGACGTCGCCGACGTAGGCGCGCTTGAGGAATCCGGCGCGCACATCGTCGATTGCCTGGGCGCGAGTCTCTGCGATGTGGATCGCCGTGACGACCCGCCAGTTCTTGCGCGAGACCTCGTGGCCGTTCTCGGCGGCTGCTTCCTCGTACCAGTCCCAGACGTTCTTCATGCCCTCGGAGTCGGCGCCGGCGACAGAGAGCAGGCTGGCGCCGTGCTTGCCGGCGAGTTGGGGTCCGGACGGCGTGAGGATCACGGCAACGGCGAGCTCGGGATGCGGGTCGGAGTACCAGGCCATCTGCAGGCGGGCTTCGGTCAGGGAGAACCAGTCGGTCTCCATGGAGACGGGTTCTTCGTCTCTCGCGAGCTGGACGATGGCGTCGAACGCTTCGGCCATGCGCTTGCGCTGGGTGGTGGGCTCGATGCCCATCTGCACGGCGTCGGAGGTCAGAGCGCCGGGTCCGACGCCGAGCATGACGCGCCCGCGGGTCATGTGGTCGAGCTGGAGCAGGTCGTCGGCGATCATCAGGGGGTTGTGGTAGGGCAATGAGACGACGCCAGTGCCGAGCTTGATGTGCTTCGTCCGCTCGGCCAGGGCGGCGATGAAGATCATCGGGTTAGAGATGATCTCGCGGGCGAAGGAGTGGTGCTCACCGATCCAGGCTTCGTCGTAGCCGAGGCGGTCGAGGTGCTCGATCAGCTCGACATCTCGCTGGAGGGCGAGGGATGGATGCTCGCCGACGCTGTGGAATGGGGCGAGGAAGAGGCCGAATTTCATGCGCTTGGGTCGCCAGGACATGGTGGGGTCCGATCTGTCGGTTGCAGGGTCTGTCAGGTCTGAGGATAGCGGTGCGGGACCGCGACACGGATTACTCGAGGGGGGCTGCATCCAGCTCTGTGAATTCGACCGTTTCCGTGGCCGGATTCAGCAACAGCGCAAAACGATTGATGACGTCGCGGCCGAGCAACGAGGGCAGGGGTCCAATGGCGGCGGTTTGCGGCTGCATGACCAGCGTCGGCTGGCGGATATACAGCGGTCCCTCATCCGGGTCGCGGAAGACGAGAGTCAGTGGAACCTCGACAGCCTCACCGTGTCCGATTCCGGCGATCTGGGCGGTTGGGTACAACCGGGACAACAGGCGGTGTGCCTGGTCGCCGAACAGGTTTGCTGCATCAACGGGCGAGAGCACAGTGACTTCGGCGCCGGTATCGATCAGAAAGTCGAGCTCCACGGCGCTCGCGCCATGCACGACGCGACCTCTCAGGAAGGGCGCGGGGGGTTGTTCCGGTAGTGACTGTCGATACTCTCCGGTTAGGATCCGGGTCACAGGACCAAGTAGCCCTCGTACATGTACTGGCGACGGATAATGGCTCCATCGCGGATGGACAGATCCAGTTCGTGATATCGCTTCGATGACTCGGTCGCGTTCTCGAACGTCTCCACGATACCTCCGCTGTGGATGATCAGAATCTTGTCGGGATGCTGAGCAAACAGCTCTTCCTCGTGCGCGCGAAAGAACTCGTCATTTCTGTCGGACTCCTCGAAGATTCGCTGAAGGCGCTCCTCGGTAAATCCATTGGCGGCCAGGTCGGCGAGGATCTCCTCCTGTGTCAGTTGCTCTACGGCTTCCTGCCGCGCGCCGCAGCGCATCACCACGCCGACCTGAGCCGTTTGACCTTGCATGTGACTCAACCTAGCACCTCGGGGTTGACGATTGCTTCGGGGTGGTTGCCGGTGACGACGTTGACGACGTTTCGGGTGGCGAGGGCTCGCATGGCGTAGCGGGTCTCCTCGGTGGCGGTTCCGATGTGGGGGAAGGTGATCACGTTGGGGAGCTTGACGATGGGCTCGTCCGGGTCGGGCGGCTCGTCTTCGAGCACGTCGAGGCCTGCGCCGGCGATCTGGTTGGCGACGAGAGCGTCGTGCAGGGCCTTCTGGTCGACGGCCGGGCCGCGCGAGGTGTTGATCAGGTAGGCGGTCGGCTTCATCAGGGCGATCTCACGCGCACCGATCATGTGTCGGGAGGACTGGTTGAGGTCGGTGTGGACGCTGACGAAGTCGGATTCGGCCAGCAGCTCGTCGAGGGTGCGCTTCTCGGCCGGCGGCGCATCGGAGGGCGGGTTGTCGTAGATGTCGTACCAGAGGACCTTCATGCCGGCGAAGACAGCGCGTCGGGCGACTTCCTGGCCGATACGACCGAATCCGACAATGCCGATCGTCTTGCCCAGCGGGTCGTTGGCCAGCGCCGGGTATGGTTCGCGGCGGCCCCAGCCGCCGGAGCGGTTGTAAGCCTCGAACTCCATCAGGTGTCGGGAGAGCATCAGCAGGAAGGCCATGGTCAGGTCGGCGACGGCGGCGCTGAGCACGCCCGGCGTGTTGCAGAGGGCGATGCCGTTGGCGGTCAGGAAGGGTACGTCAAAGGCGTCGAACCCCACAGATGTGGTGGCCACGACCTTGAGGTTGGGCGCGAGATCGACGACCTGCTGGTCGATCTTGACGAGTGGCGAGAGGAGGACACCGTCGGTGTCCTTGACGGCCTCGAGGAACGCGCCGCGGTCGCGGCCATCGACGACGCGGACATCGCCGGCCTCGGCGAGCATGTCGTGGAGTTCGTCTTCAATCGGGACGGCCTGGACGATGGTGGGCATGGTGGGGTCTTTCGGTTAGCTCTTGGTGGGTGAATGGTAGGACAGGTATCCATACGGCCCGTCATACCCGCGCTGGTCGCGGGTATCTCGCCGATGCGAGGACAGAGGTCGTTGCCCGTGCTTCGAGATTGCCGCGGCAAGCGCGGCAATGACGAGGTGGGAACTAGTGCGGGTCTAGCCGATACACGCGAAGGGCGGTGTCGTGGAACATCTGATCCTTCTCGTCCTGGGGGTAGTCCTGGACGAGCTTGAAGAACTGGTTGTACATGTTGGTGTAGCTACAGGAGGCCTTGTCGACGGGGAAGTTGCTTTCGAACATGCAGCGGTCGGGGCCGAAGGACTGGATGGTGTGCTCGTACCAGCGGCGGTTGACATCGAGCATTTCGCCGGAGGAGGGGGCGCGTTCCTGCTCGTGCCAACCGAAGCCGTTGATGATCATCTGGATTCCGCCGACCTTGGCGACCACGTTGTCACAAGTGGCGAGTTCGGTGATCGTGTCTTTCCAGCCGGGAAAGATCTCGTCGTGGCGGCCGCCGTAGGGACCGATGCCGAGCGGACCACCGAGATGGTTGAGGATGATCGTGGTCTCGGGGAAGGCGCGAGCGAGGTCAGTAAGCTCCGGGATCTGCGGGTGGTAGAGCCAGGCCTCGAAGCTGAGGTTGCGCTTGCCCAGTTCGGCGAAGCCGGCGCGGTAGGTGTCATTCAGATAGAGATGGGGCTGGTCCACGATCCTGGAGTTAGGCACATCGGGCGACGGGTCCCAGCTGGCGTGATGGCGAATGCCGCGGAATCGGTCGCTCATCTCCATGTGGGCGTCGAGCACCTCGCCGACGGCCGCGCCGAGCAGCAGATCGGCATGCCCGACGATGCCGGTGCAGGCGCGCATCTCGCCGTAGATGCCGCTCGCGCTCTGGGCGGACACGCCTGCGACGTATTCGGTTTCACCGACGGGCGCCATCGCTGTAGGAGCGTCGGCGTTGTACATCGCGCCGCACTCGATGAAGACGGTCTGACGGACGTTGAGGTCGGCGGTGTCCTCGAGTAGTTGGTCGAGGAAATAGCGCAGGAGGCGGCCATCCTCGCGCCCGTCCCAGAGGTGGTGATGCGGGTCGATGATCTTCTGATCGGGGTCGACGGCGGGTTCCTGGTTGGTTGCGAGCCAGTCGAAGTTGTTGGTGACCATCGTTCGTGTCTCAGTTTCTAGTTCGGTTCCCTTTCCCCCTCGGAGAGGGTGAGGGTAAGGGTCTCTCGGTGCGTGCGGCCCTCACCCCAGCCCTCTCCCGCAGGGAGAGGGAGTCAGAGGGGATCGCTTAGGTGTTCATCAGCTCGCGCAGGCCGCGGCCGAGTTCGGTGTAGCCCTGGTTGAGGAGGAATCGGTCCCATCCGATGCAGAAGTGGCGGACTCCCATGTCGAGGTAGCGCTGGGCCTGCTCGACGGCGCCGATCTCGATGCGCGGGGCGACGTTGTATTCGAGCGACTTGGCAATGACGCGCTCTTCGGCATCGCGGATCTCCTCGGGATTCGGTCGTTCGTCGAAGGAGAAGCCGTAGTCGCTGGGGCCCCACTGGGTCATGTCGACGCCGAGTTCGGCGGCGCGTTCGAGGATTGCGTCGATGTCGTCGAGGGCGACGCGCTTTTCGATCATGATCACGGTGACGATGCCGTCGAGGTCGGCGCCGTAGTCTCCGGCGGCGTAGCCGGCCAGGGCGGGACGGCGGGTCTTGACGCCCATGTGGCCGCCCAGTTCGCCCAGCGTGCCCGGCTTGTCGGGGCGGATGGCCTGCATGGCCAGGTCAACGTCCTCGGGCGTGCGGATGTCGGTGTAGAGCATCGCTTTGAAGCCGGCGCCCAGGGCGGCCTGGGCCCAGAAGGTCTGGTTGGCCTGATCGAGCTTGATCATCAGCGGCAGGTCGCCACACTGCGCCGCGCGGGCGAGGTGGTAGAGCTGCTTCATGTCGAAGGTGGAGTACTCGGCCACGTACTCCCCGTAGTCGAACTGGCCGGTGTCGCCGATCAATTCGGCGATGTCGGGGTCGTTGAAGAGGAAGTGCGTGCCGATCGTGGGTTCGCCGGCGTCGAGCTTTTCGCGGAAGGTATTGGCAAGCACGGCCATAAGTAAGACTCCTTGTCAGTACGCAGGGCAGGGTAACGGGGCTGTCTGTCAATCCTCCGAAACGCGCCATGCCACGCTCAGGCTTCGGACAGCAACTCAGTGAGCTCGCGGACCAAGATTGGAAGTTCGACCTTGATCGTGCGCCACATCGTTGGACGATCGACGTCCGGGTACCCATGATTGAGTACATTGCGCAGGCCAATGTAGCCTCGGAAGTCCGTGATCCGTGCTGCGAGCTGAGGTTCCAGCTTGTCGAGCCGATCGATCGCCTCGTCGATAATCATGAATTCGCGTTCAACCTGGTGCCGCAGCCTGATATCGGCTTCGTAGTCGCGCAGCGACTTGCCGGTGACTGAGTCTATGATTATGGCGGCATTTTCGAGGGCGTCGCGCAGATAGGAACGAGACCTAGGCCTCATACAGCAATGTCCGACTTTGCTCGACGGCCGTACGGAAGTCGAGCCTGGTGAAGTCCCGATCAATGACAAGATCAACATTGCGATCGAAGAGCTGATTCAGAGCCGCCTGCAGGCGGGCGAAGTCGCCGACGTAGGTGACGGCCGCGGCCGGTTCGAACGTCACCAGGAAGTCAATATCACTGCTCTCTGGGTCCCAAGCACCGCTCGCTGCCGATCCAAACAGACACAGCCGCTGTACGTGGTGCCGCCGGCAGATCTCGGCGATCTCATCAGCTCGGTCTTCGACGATTGAGATAACCATGGCCGCAGTCTCAGCGATTCCCGGCGGCTGCCACTGTGTTTTCGATGCTACACGCGTCGGCGGCGGACGGGGTCGAGGCGCTCGGTGAGGACGTCGCTGAGGAAGTTGAGGGCGGTCAGCATCAGGGCGAGAATGAGCACCGGACCAAGGACGAAGTGGGGGGCGTCGCGCATGAAGGGTCGGCCTTCCTGCATGATCGCGCCGAGGGTCGGGTCGGGCAGTTCGGCGCCGAGACCGAGGAAGTTGAGGGCGGCCATGATCAGGACGGAGGCGACGATCGCGAGCGGGACCTGAACGGTGAATGCGCCGAACGTGTTGGGCGCGACGTGGCGGAAGAGGATGCGCCGGCCGGAGAGGCCGAGGCAGCGTCCGGCGAGGACGTAGTCGCGTTCACGCTCGCGCAGCACGCCGGCGCGAGCCAGACGGGCCGAGCCGGGAATGTTGAAGAAGGCGATCGCCACGGCGACGCTGAAGATGCCGGAGCCGATGATGGTAATCAGGAGGATGGCGAAGACGATCCCGGGAAATGCCAGGAGGACGTCGACTCCTCGCATGATCAGGGTGTCGATGCGTCCTCCGCGCCAGCCGGCGGTGTAGCCGATGGTGATGCCGACCAGCCAGCCGACGAAGACGGCGATGAAGCCGTGCTTAATCGTGCGGCCCAGACCGATCGAGTTGCGAGCGAGCAGATCTCGCGAGATGTGGTCGGTGCCCATTGGCGCGTCCCAGGTGATGCCGCCGTTCTTGGGCGTGTCGCCGGGTTTGTTGGGGTCGGTGGGATCGAGGACTGGGAAGATGAAGGCGAAGAACAACAGAACGACGAGGACGGTGATCGCCAGCGCGCCGCGCGGCTCTCGCATGACGGCGCGCAGCTCGGCGCCGACGCTGCGCAGAAAGTGCCAGCGATCGCTTTCTTCTTCGAAGGGAACGTCTGCGACACGGCCGGACATGGTTATGTCTCCGCGCTCTGACCGATACGGATTCGCGGGTCGAGTCCGACATAGACGAGATCGACGATCAGGTTGACCACGACGAAGACGAAGACGAGCAGGATGGTCGTGGCCTGGATCACGGTGTAATCGCGGTTGTTGACGGCGTTAATCAGGGCTCGGCCGAGTCCTGGCCAGGTGAAGACGGTTTCGATCACCAGGGTTCCGCTGAGGATGCTGGCCAGCTCGAGGCCCATGATCGTGACCACGGGAATCAGACTAGGACGCAGGGCGTGGCGGACAATGACGACGCGGTTGGTGAGGCCTTTGGATCGGGCGGTGCGGATGTAGTCCTCGGTCAGCGTGTCGAGCAGGGATTGCCGGGTGAACCGGCTGATGTTGGCGGCGACGATTCCGCCGAGAGCGAGCGACGGCAGGGCGAGATGTTCGAGCGCCCTGAGTGGATCTTCAGTGAGCGGGACACGTCCAGAGACGGGGGTGAGGTCGAACCAGACGGAGAAGACGATCAGGTAGACGAGGCCGGCGACAAAGGAAGGAACGCCGATGTTCCAGCCGGTCCAGAGGGCAGCGAACCAGTCGAAGAAGCCGCCGCGATTGATTGCGGCGAGCACACCCAATAGCAGGCCCAGGGTGAAGCCGATGATGATGGCGAGGCCGGCAAGTTCGACCGAGGCGGGGATCGCGTTCCAGAGGATTTCACTGACCGGGAGCCCGGTCAGCGACATGCCGAGGTCGCCGGTGAAGATGCGTCCCAGCCAGATCCAGTACTGCTCGTACATCGGTTTGTTGAGGCCGAGTTCTTCTTTGAGCTGTTCGTAGACCTCGGGGTCTGTGTTGCCCATCGCGTCGCCGATTGCCCCGGCGACGGGGTCGCCGGGGATCAGGCGCACGGAGGCGAAGATCAGGATCGACGCCAGGAAGAGAACCGGGATCATCTGCGTGATGAGCCGACGAAGTACGTAGGTCATCGGTCCCCTACGGCGACATGCAATTCCGTTGGCAAAGCCGGCGCGAACGCCTCACCGTTGAAACGTCCGCGCCCGGCTGTTGGGTCGCTACGTCTGTTCGAGCCAGATCGACTGCGGGTTCGGTGTGGTCGGACCCGGATCGGGCACATGAACCCGGTTCGTGTAGAACTCGGCTCCGCGCTGACGCGCGATGGCCTGGGCGAACATCACCTCGTGGAAGGTGTCGTTGAACGAGCGCCAGTATTCCTCGGTGTCCTCGTGGTTTCCGGTCTGGACATCGATGATCATGTCGAGCCAGTGGAAGTAGTTGTCCATGTAGGGACGTTCGCGCACCGGGATCGGGTTGCTGGCGTCGCCGCCGCGCTTGGCGTTGCCTTCGCCGTGCAGGGCGTCCTGCATGACCATGGCGAGCGCCGCCGACTCGGGGCGGATCCAGTTACCGAAACCGATCAGGAAGTTGCCAAAGTCGCCGGCCTGCTGCTTCTCGATCATGACGTTGTACTCGGTCGGGTCGAGCTCGAGTTCGATGTCGAGGGTCGAGAGTTCGGCCTGCAGCAACTGGGCCAGGGCCGGTGCGTAGGGGCGAATCGGGAGGGTGCTGGCGGTCAGCACGCTGCCCTCGCCGACGCCGGCGGCGTCGAGCAGCTTGGCGCCCTCGGCCGGGTCGTAGTTGGGACGGTCCTGGTCTTCGATGTAGCCCTGCGAGCCGCGCTGGAAGAAGAGTCGTCCGGCGTCGTCGTAGGGACCGAAGTAGTCGCGCACGACGCGCTCCTGGTCAACCATTCGCCAGACGCCGTGGCGGGCGCGCGGGTCGGTCGTCGGTTCGACGTCGATCGCGAAGCGGAAAATCTGTCCGCCCAGGCTCGTCCCGGCCCAACCCCAGTGCTCGTCGCTGGCGATCAGCCGGTCGATCGTCTCGGGGTTGTTGAACGGGATGCCGTTGTGGGAGTCGATGTCGCCCGCTTCGAGGGCGATCCCGATCGCGTCGGCGTCGGAGAAGATCGTGTAGGTGATCTCGTCCATGTTGGGCGCGCCCATGTGGCTCTCGGGGAAGGGGACCAGGCGCCAACCGGTGTTGGGGTCGTAGCTGTCGGTGTCGAAGCGCCAGGGGCCGGTGCCGATCAGCACGGCCTCTTCGTTGCGTGCCATGTCGAGCGCCGGGGCGGTCTCCGAACCGGCTGTCTCGGGGTGCCCCATGCGGACGTAGGCGGTCAACGCGCCGGTGAAGCCGCGCGGCTCGCCCAGGTTGAGGCGCATGGTGGATTCGTCGACGGCCTCGGTTCCGGCAATCACCTTGCCAAGGTTGTAGGCGGGCGAGCCGCCGCCGGAGACGCCCTGGTCGCGAATCGCCTCGTAGCTGTGCGCTGCGTCGGCGGCGGTGAACGCGCGGCCGTCGTGGAAGACGACATTGGGCTTGATGTTGAAGACCCAGGTCAGGTTGTCCGGGGTTTCCCAGCTCTCGGCGACATCGGGCTTGATTTCCCAGTCGGGGTTGGCGTACTCCCAGAAGCGGTTGGCGGTCTCGTCGAGCTGGACGCCGCCGTACTGCGTGAGGCAGTTGTACATGTAGCCGGTGGGGTCGATGGTGCCGTTGTTGCCGGCCGAGTTCCAGGGGAAGCGGATCAGCGTGAGCTGCGATGCCGCGGCGCGCTTGAAGACGCCGCCGGTCTGGATCGTGTTGCCCTGGCTGTCGACCATCGCCTGGTCCTGCGCCTGGGCCACAGCGGCTTGCTGCTGCTGTTGCTGCTGAGCGGCGGGTTCTTCCTGCTGCTCCTGCTGCATGGCCTGCTGTTCGGCCTGCTGCTCCATCGCCTGCTGCTGTTGCTGCTGGACCTGTGCGGCTGCCTGCTGGTCGTCGTCGTCATCGTCGCCGCAGCCGACCAGCGCGAGCCCGGCCGCGCCGACTCCGGCGCGTGCGCTCGCCCGCAGAAGCGATCGACGGCTCATCCGCGACCGCTTCATCCTTGACCAGTAGTTCCGTTCCATATCGCTCTCGCTCCTATCTGATCGGTCAGGACCGGCCTGCCAATCTTGAGATACCTGACCACAATAGCAGCGATTGATCACCGGCCATGACAGCGCTTGAACTTCTTGCCCGAGCCGCAGGGACAGGGATCGTTGCGTCCCGCGGTGCGCGTCGCAACATCGATCAGGCCAGCATTGATCAGGGGCGGAAGATCGCGCTCCATGATCCTGGTCAGCCCCTGTTCGCCGCGCAGATTGTGTTGTCGGTTGACCGTTGCGACGATGTCGCCCAGCGAAGTTCGGCCGTTCATCTGGCCGATGCAGGCCGCCATGACGGCCGTGATGGGATACGGGTCTGAGCGTTGTTCGCCCGAATCGACCACGAGCTGGAAGGCCTGCTGGAAGTTGGCGCCGGCCAGGGCGCGGCGTTGCTCCAGCCTGACGTGGGCGGGCAATGACGGGACCGCGCGCAGCAGAGCGCCGGGCTCGGCGGTGATCGCTTCGGTCTCGCGGCGGCGTCGCTCGGCGCGGTCGTCGCGCCGACGCACTTCCGACTCAATCTCGGGCGGGAGTTCGCCATGTTCGATGACGGCGCGCTCGTATCCCGTCGGCGGCTGTCCACTGACGACGCGCACGAACGCTTCGCGTGGCGTGGAGTCGTCATCGCCGAGGATGCGGCGCGCTTCCCAGAAGTAGGAGTCGGCGCTGCGATTAGTCCCGTAGAAGAGCTGGGCCGTGAGATGGAAGTAGTCGTACTGCTTGCGATAGAGCGACTCGTACAGCTGCGCCGCCTGATCTCTGGTCTCCGGCTCCTCCAGAGCCGACTGCACGTAGTTGGCGGCCAATGTGGCGCTGCCCAGGGCCAGGTGCACGCCGGAGGAGAAGAGCGGATCGACGAAGCAGGCCGCGTCGCCAACCAGCACGTAGCCGTCGCCGGCGAACCGCGTTGAGGTGTAGGACCAGTCACGCTCGACTCCGGGATCGTCCACCAGTGTCGCTTCGCGAAGCAGCTCTCTGGTATGGGGAGCCAGTTCGACCTGGGCCTCGAGGAATCCTCTGGGGCCGAGCTCACGCAGGCCCCGCTGGCCAATCTCCTTGTCGACCACCGCGCCGACGCTGGTGACGCCGGTGTGCAGCGGGATCTTCCAGAGCCAGCCGTGTTCGTAGGACTCGATGAAGATGTTGCCGTTGTTGGGCGGATCGAGATGCGCAGCGTTCTCGTAGTAGCCGTAGACGGCGAGATTCTTGAAGTGTTCGTCCCACTGGTGCAGATCCAGCTTGCGGCTGAGCAGCGCGGTTTGCCCGCTGGCGTCGACGAGGAATCGGCAGGCGATCTGGCTTGCCTGACCGTCGGCCATGTACTTGACGCCGGTGACCCGCTCACCGTCGAGTTCAATGTCGAGCACCTGGTGTTCTTCGCGGACGTCGACGCCATGCGCAGCGGCGTTCTTGAGCAGGATGTGGTCGAACTCGGAGCGGACGACCTGGAAGGAGGTCGGGCGTTGGCCCGGATCGTCGGCGAAGTACCAGCTCCAGGGCTCGGGATCCTTGCCCCAGACGAGGGTGGCGCCGCGCTTGACGACGAACCCGGCCGACTCGATCGCCGGCATCACGCCAATCTGTTCGAGCACCGGGATGCTGGCTGGCAGGAGCGACTCGCCGACGTGTTCGCGGGGGAACTTCGCGCGTTCCAGCAGCACCACCTGGTAACCCCGATCGGCAAGCAACGTGGCGCAGGCAGAGCCGCCCGGTCCGCCGCCGATCACGACGATGTCGCAGGATTCCGTCATACCGGCTCCATGCGCTGAGACTACTCTGCGCCCGAACGAGCGTCAGCCGAACGAGGAGGTCAGGACATGGAACTGTACGAACACCGCGTGACGATGGTCGAGCCGAAGCGGTTCCCGGAGTACCGCGACCTGTATCTGAACGAGACCTGGCCGCGACTGGTCGAGGCGGGGATTCGGCCACTCTGTCTCCTCAATCCTGCGATCGGCGGCACGCCGGAAGAGGTGCATACGTTCGTCGGTTGCCCGAGTTGGGACGACTGGCGCCGGGGCCAGGAGATCCTGGTTGGGATCGGCGACGACGCGTACCGCAGAGTCCGGCGGGAACTGATCGTGAACGAGACGGCGCGGCCGAAGATCCCGTATTCGGGCCGGCCACTGGCGGTGACGCCCGATTCCGATCGGCGAGCGGTGTACGGCTTGAGGCGGTGGACGATTGATCCCGACACCTGGGAACGGTTCTCGGAGCTAACCGAGTTCGGCGTCTGGCCGGCGATGGACGCGATGGGACACCGCGTGCTGGGCAACTTCCATGACGCCGTGCTCAGCGACGACATGGAAGTGACGAACCTGGCCGGCTATCACAGCGTCGGCAACTGGCACGAGACAAGAACGCCGCAGGCGCCGGGTTCCGGAGTGTCGGAGGAACTGCTGAAGCTGTTCCAGGAGAGTGTCCGTGAGCGGCACTCATTGACTCGGCATACCTGGGTGCAGGTGATGAACGCTCATTGGCCTGACTAGTTACTTCACCCTGTCGAATGCACCATTGGGAATTTCCTCCCCCTGCAGGGGGAGGTGTCACGAAGTGACGGAGGGGCTCCTTCGAGCGCGGAGCCCCCCTCTGTCACTTCGTGACATCTCCCCCCGCTTCGCGGGGGGAGAAAAGAGGGACGGGCGGGAACGGAACTGGTTTAGCTCGGATCGGCGTTCCACCGATACGCCCGACGGGCGTTTTCGACGAAGAAGTCTTCCACGACGGTCTCCCTCAACTGGAGGGCGTCGATCTCGTCGCGAGCCCTCGGCCAGGGGATGGTTGGGTACTCGGTGCCGAACATCATCCTCTGTCGGCCGCGCGTGTTGATGAACTGGACGAAGCTGGACGGCCAGTACTTGGGCGCGACCGAGGTACAGGACATGTAGACGTGGTCCCAGTGGGCGATGGTGGAGATCGCTTCCTCGGTCCATGGCTGGCCGCAGTGGGTCATGATCAACCGCAGCTCAGGGAAGTGGTAGGCGACCTCGTCGTAGAAGAGCGGGTTCTGGACCCAGCCGGGTCGGCGCGGGCCGGGCATGCCGGCGTTCATCGAGACGGCGATTTCGAGCTCGAGCGCTTTGACGTAGAAGGGCCAGTAGACGCGGTCGGTGGGCGGCAGCTCGTAGCGGAAGGGCGGGATGCGGAGGCAACGGACACCGTAGCGCTCGTAGTAGTCGACGACCTTGCGGATCTCGTCGTATCCGTTGAGCGGATTGACGATCATCCCAGGCAGGATCTTGTCGGGGAACTGCCTGTGCGCGTCGCCGACCCACTCGGCGTGTTCGGGCTGCATAATCGAGACGACGCCGGCTCCGATGTCGGACTGGTCGAGCACTTCGAGAAGTTGCTCCGGCGTCTCAATGGCTCCTCGGCCCTCGATGTCCTTGAACAGGTAGCTCAGGGCGTTGTCGACGGAGGGATCGAGGAAGGCCGAGTTGATCAGCGAGTCGATGGCGCGGATGCGGTCGACCATGATGAGTGGAGCCTAGATCTGGCCGCGCGGCGTCATCCCGGCCGCCCGGTAGACGTTGTCGATCACGCGCATGCTGACGACGCCATCCTCCGCGTCGGTCGGCATGGGTTTGACGCCTTCAATGGCATCGATAAAGGCCTGGAGCTGGTAGTCAAATGTCGACCGTTTGGTCAGCGTCTCGCGGCGTGTGCCCCATGAGGTTGTGAGTTCGATGACGTGCGGCTCGCGATGAGGCACCAGTGGGTTGACCACCTTCAATCGCCCTCGATCGCCAAAGACGTTGACGACAGACGACCATCCGCCGACTGCATTCATCCGCGACCAGATGCGGGCGGGGACGCCGCCGGGGAACAGCAGTTCGGCTTCCATCTCGATGTCGATGTGCTCGTGGACGGTGGCGGCGCGAGCCGAGACGACCTCAGGCTCGGCGCCGAAGCTGTGGCGGAGGTAGTGCAGCGGATAGCAGCCGAGATCCATGGTCGAACCGCCGCCGAGTTCGATCCGGTAGCGAATCTGATCGGGCGTTTCTTCGACGATGTTCTGGAAGTGGGCGTCGGCGAAGCGGATCTGTCCGAGGATGCCGCTCTGCACAATCTCCCGCATGCGGCGCGAGACCGGGTGGTAGTAGTAATGAAATGCCTCGACGCAGACGAGATCGGTCGCGCGGGCGCAGTCGGCCATTTCCCGCGCTTCGGCCTCGTTCATTGCGAAGGGCTTCTCGCAGAGCACGTGTTTGCCGGCGTTCAGAGCCTTGATCGTCCACTCGTGGTGACCGCTGATCGCGAGCGGGTTGTAGACGGCGTCGACGTTCGGATCAGCAACGACCTGTTCGTAGGTGTCGTGGAGCGTGGCAATGCCCGCTCGGGCGGCGAAGACTTCGGCGCGGTCGCGATCGCGCGCGGCCATGCAGACGATCTCGACATCGTCGAAGACCTGGACAGGCTTGACGATTGCCCGTGGGGCAATCGCGGCTGCTCCGAGGAGTCCGAGTCGGAGGGTCATGGACGATCCATTGTGCGCAGGGATGTGCGAAGCGGGACCCCCTTAGCCTTCGGCAGCTCCCCCTGCAAGGGGGAGCGCAGAAGAGGAGCCAGGAGGCTGAATCCTTCGCTATGCGTTGAACTGCGGGACCAGGTAGTCGTGATCCTTGTGATAGACCTGCACCCGGCCTCGGCCGCCGTCGCTGATCGCGATTCGGTCCTGACCGTCGATCGCGATGCCTCTCGGACGGTCGAAGATGCCGAACTTGATCAGCTCGACCGGATTGACGCGGCGGAAGGCCTGCGCGTACTCCATGTTGACCTCCATGACCTGCTGAGCGGCCTTGGAGAACTCGTGCGCGTCGCCCTGAAGACTGCAGATGATGTCGCCGTCGGGGTAGTAGATCTGCACCCGGCGGTTGCCCCAGTCGCAGACGTAGACGTCGCCGACACTGTCGACGGCGACATCGGCGGGACGCTTGAGGCTGCCGCCGTCGTCGAACTCCTCGTACTGGGAGCCGAAGCGGACCAGGAACTCGCCGTCGGGCGCGAACTTCTGCACGCGGTCGTTGCCCCAGTCGGCGAGGTAGAGGTCGCCGTCGTTGTCGAACGAGATGCCCCAGGGATGGTTGAGTTGGCCCTCGTCCGAGCCCTGCGTGCCCCAGGCGCCGAGGAACTCGCCGTCCTTGGTGAACTGCTGGACGCGGTGGTTGAGGCTGTCGACCACATGCAGGTTGTCGTCGGCGTCGAACGCGATCCCGGATGGCCGGTTGAACTGCCCGTTGCCGTCGCCGAACTCACCCCAGTCGCCGATCGGCGCGCCTTCGGCGTCATAGCCGAAGATTCGGTGGTGGAAGGCGTCGGCGCACCAGACGGAACCGTCGCGGGCGAGCGCGAGGCCCTCGGGCCACTTGAGATCGCCGGCACCCATCTCGCCGAGGAATTCATCCTCGATCCGGTGCTTGTAGATCTTGGAGCCGAGACCGCCCGCGCCCGAATACTCGGCCAGGCCGATGTCGGCGACGTACATGGTGCCGGCGGGCGTCATCGCGATTGGCGTCGGATACGTATAGCCCTGCGGACCGACAAAGTGTCCGATCGAATGGTCGAAATGCCAGGTGCGCCCGGCGACGGTGGTGGTCAGCATGGCGTTGTCTCCCAACAGACCTCCCCCTTTGGGGGAGGTGTCACGAAGTGACGGAGGGGGCAGGTCTCAGGCTTGACGCGGAGGGCCCCCTCAGTCGCTCCGCGACAGCTCCCCCGGAGGGGGAGCCCTTGGGATCTGCCTAGGCGGTCGCCATCACTGGTTCGATGAAGCTGAGCTTCTCGAACTCTCCGTCAACGATCGGCTTGGCGTCGAGTCCCATCCAGTCTTCGAGCAGCGTCGAGTAGACGCCGCGGAAGTCGTGGTTGGGGACGAGGTCGCCCTGCTCGAGGTCGGTTGGCTTAATGCTGGGGAACTCACCGTGCATGCCGCCCACGGCATGCGGGCCGATGACGAAGCAGCCGCCGCCGGCGCCATGGTCCGAGCCGGAGCCGTTGTCTCGGACCCGGCGGCCGAACTCGGTAAACAGGAACATGATCACGTTGTCGGCGCGGTCGTGGGCCTTGACGTCGTCCCAGAAGTCGGAGATCGCCCGCGAGAGGTCGGTCCAGAGCTTCTCGAAGACCGGCTTCTGGTTAGCGTGGGTGTCGAAGCCGATCAGCTGCGTGTAGAAGACGCGCGTGCCGAGGTCGGCGCAGTGAATTGTCGCCATGTCCTTGAGACTGCGCGAGATCTGCTCGGTGCCCCACTCGACCGTGGTCTCGTAGCGGCCCAGGCCCTCTTTGAGGATGTCGGCGCCCTTGAGCGCGTCGAGTCCGGTGCGGCCCAGGTATTCCTGGACGTAGCCGGTGCCGATCGCGCGGCCGTACATGTTGACAAAGCGCTCGAGCATCTTCTCGCGCTGGCGTTGCTGCTCGATCCCGGTCAGCAGGCCGTAGGTCGAGAGGTCGGCGACGGACGCCACGGTCACTCCGGGCACGACCAGCGCCCGAGGCAGGCCTTGCCCGATGTGGACGCCGGTGACCGGGTTTTCGCCGGTCGGGTCGAGGTCGCGGATCGCGCGGCCGACCCAGCCCTCGGTGCCGACCTTGTTGGGCTCACAGGTGTGCCAGATGTCCATCGAGCGGAAGTGTGAGCGCGGCGAATTGGGATAGCCAACGCCGTGGATCAAGGCCATCTCGCTCTGGTCGTAGAGCTCCTTGAGCGGCGCCATCGTCGGGTGCAGGCCGAAGTGGTCATCGATCTTGAGGACCTGATCCTCGCCGATGCAGAGGTCGCCGTTGCGGGCGTCGTTGTAGTACCCATCGGCGTAGGGCACCACGCTGTTCATGTAGTCGTTGCCGCCGGTCAACTGGATGATGACGACAACCGGGTCATTGCTTCTCGTAGCTTCCATGTCTGTGTCTTTCTGCTGGCTCCTCTGGCCGTTCCGGTCCCCTCTCCCTCTGGGAGAGGGGACAAAGCGGAATCATCCAAACTGGTACTCCGTGGTCGCGGCGATCAGCGCCAACATCTCGCCGACGCGCTCCGAGGAACCGTCGTAGTCGTCGCTCCAGGAGAGGTCGCCGCCCTCCGATGCGTGCTCGATCAGTTCCAGCCTGGTCGCTTCGCCCACGTCGAGCGGCCCGAACAGGTCGAGGCAGTGGTCGACCATCTCGTCCGGGGCCATGCTGGTGCCGTTCGAGGCGGCGATCCGCTGGCAGATCTTCTGCACGCCGGGCAGCTCGGTGTTGCTGACCCGGTCGGCGACGAAGTTGATCCGTCCCACCACCGCGCCGGAGTTGATCCAGTTGGGGCCCGTCGACCAGCCCTCGACCGAGGGCGGGTTGTGCAGACTCTGGCCCATGTGCGCCGATTCCTGGCCGAGTTCGATCAGCTCGGGCTTCGGACCGAACATGTCCTCGGTCAGGCGCAGCGTCGAAACGACGGTCTCGACCGGGCTCTTGACCTTCTGGAACGCCGACTCCTTGAAGAAGTCGGAGTTGAACAGCGCGCGCAGGACCGGCTTGATCTCGTAGCTCGAGTCCTTGAACACGCCGGCCAAGTAGTCAATCGCCTCCGGATCCCTGGGCGGCTCGATGTCCCAGGCCGGCACCTGCGGCTCGTCGGCGACGAAGAAGGTGTACAGGTGGCGCGCAATGAAGCGCGGGCAGGCGTCCTCTTCGAGGATGATGTCGATGATGTCCAGCCCGTCGAAGTTGCCCGTGCGGCCGAGGAACTCCTTCTCACCGTAGTCGTGCTCCTCGGGTCGGAACTCGAACTGGAAGAAGAAGCGGTGGTTGGGCACGCGCGGGATCTTCGGGCCCAGCGTCCAGCCGGTGAAGGCGCGGGCGCACTCGAAGACGTCCTTCTCGGTGTAGTTGCCGACGCCCATCGAGAACAGCTCGAGCAACTCGCGCCCCCAGTTCTCGTTCGGCGAGCGCTTGTGGTTCTCGTGGTTGTCGAGCCAGTAAATCATGGCCGGGCTCTGGGCCAGCATGATCAGCAGGTCGCGGTAGTTGCCCGTGCCAAAATCGCGGAACATGTCGACCATAGCGATCAGATGGTTGTCGTTGTCGACCTTGGAGTTGCCCACCGCGAAGATGCCGTGCCAAAACAGCGCCATCTTCTCTTCCAGCGGCCGCTGCGTGTTGACCAGGTGGTAGAGCCAGTTGGCGGCGCCGGGAACGGTCACCGGACCACCGGTCTCGAGCGACGGCATATAGCGGAAGAGCAGGTGTAGATCGGCGCGCGGTATGTCCGCGGGCGGATCGACGAGCTGCTCGACTGTCTCCTCATAGCCCTGATCGACGAGCCGTTCCAACTCGTCGCGGGACGCGCCAAACCCTGCCCGGCGCATCAGGTGCGCCATCTGGGCAATCTCTTGCGTTGCCGACATGTGTTTCCTCAGATTCCGTACCAGAATGAAGCCCCACTCGCCGCGTGGCGCTCCGTATCACAAGCTACACAATTTGTGAAGCCATCGCTGAGATTCAGCCAGATCCGCTGCCCGGCTCTCCCCCAGCTCTCCGCTCCGATACTCCGCAATGCTGTGACTCTCCGCTCCGATGCCCCGCGCTCCGACGCGGGGCCCAGACCTCGGCCGTAGAGCGGAGCACCGTTGCCAATCTCGGCACGAACTCAGAGCGGAGGATCGGCTGGCGATGACTGAGCTAAGGATGACGGCGCCTCCCGCACGGCGTTACTCGCCCTGGGCCCCGCATCGGGGTGCGGGGCATCGCAGAGGTGAATGAACAGAGCGCCTTGCCCGCGACCTCTGAGCTGAAGCTGACGGCGCCTCCCGCACGACATTACTCGCCCTGGGCCCCGCATCGGGGTGCGGGGCATCGCGGGGTTGAATGAACAGAGCGCCCTGCCCGCGACCTCTGAGCTGAGGGTGACGGCGCCTCCCGCACGGCGTTACTCGCCCTGGGCCCCGCATCGGAGTGCGGGGCATCGAAGGGCAAATGATGGGAATGCCGCATGTTCGGTGCGGAGCATCGAGCAATCGCGACTAGCGACCCGCCAATGCTCGACCCCGATTCAGCGCTTCCGATACGCGGGCAGCGCCGGGCATGAGGAAGGAAAAGCCTTCTTCGATCCGCTGATCGACGTTGGACATGTCGACCTGCGGCGAGCCGTAGGGCACGCCGCGCTCCTGGCAGACCTCGCGGGCTCGTCGGACGGCGTCGTCGACCAGCGGACCGGGCGCGCCCCGCTGACCCAGTGAAACGGAGAGGTCACTCTCGCTGATCAGGATCAGGCCTGGCTTCGGGACCGCGTCGAGGATGGCGGGCAGGTTGTCGACGCCCTCGATCGTCTCGCACTGCAGGATGGGGAGGATCTCGCCGTTCGGATCGAGCGGCCAGACGTCGGCGCGGTTGAAGTACTCGGGCTGGTCCAGACCCCAGTAGCGCAGGGCGTTGCCCGGCGCGTGGCCGCGCCGCCCGACCGGCTCCTGGTCGGGCGCGTCTTCGGCCTGGATGTAGCGAGCCGCCTGCAGAGCGGCGATGGCGTCGTCTGGGGTGTTGATCATCGGGAAGACGATTCCGTAGACGCCGATGTCGAGCACCTGTTTGACGATCCACTGGCTTTGCTCGCGTCCGTTGACGGGGATGCGCACCATCGGCGTCACGACCGGCGCGAGCGAACCCGATTCGAGGATCTGGCGTCGATTGAGCATGTACTGCAGCGACAGGCTGAGGTCGCTGAGGTTGAAGGCGTTGTGCTCAAGCTCATAGACGACGAAGTCGTAGCTCGAGGAAGCGATCCAGGTGGCGTCGGGGATCGATCCGGCCGGCAGGAACGGACCGAAGGCCGGTTGGCCCGCCTCGATCAGCTCAATCACCTTGTTCAGTCGCTCGGCCATACTGCCATCTCCACTCCTGGCGGAATCGGTTAGCGCGAAGGTACCAGCGACCTCAAGCCTCGTGTTCTAGCCTTCGCCGCAGGTATTGGAGACAGGCAGATGCCCACAGAACACAGAGAACTCATCGTCGATGACGGGCCGGTCACTCGGCTGACGATCAACCGTCCCGAGCGGCACAACGCGATCAACACCGAGGTCGGCGACGCGATCGTTGACGTCGTCAATCGGGTCGGACGGGATCCGTCCGTGTACGTGGTCGTCCTGGCCGGCGAGGGTCGATCGTTCTGCTCCGGCGACGACGTCAGCGAAGGGGCCGAGGGCAGCATTCCCGACTACCCGTGGCAGAATCCGTATCACGCGCCGCACATCGCCGCGTTCAACCTCGAGCGACACCCCTACTTCCGCTTGCAGTCGCTATTGCGCCGGATTCCGCAGATGGTGATTGCGCAAGTCCACGGCTACTGCATGGGTTCGGGATTCGACCTGATGCTGGCCTCGGATTACGCCATCGCCGATCCCGACGCACGGCTGCGCATGGTGATCCCCGCAACCGGATTCCTGCCCAAATACGTGGGTCTCAAGCAGGCCACGCGGCTGATCCTGGACGACCAGTTCATCTCCGGCACCGAAGCGGCCGAGCTGGGCCTGGTGACCAAAGTCGCCGAGCCGGGCAAGCTGCGCGAGGAAGTCGACGAGCTGGCACAACGACTGGCAACGTTCGGGCGGGAACGGCACGGCTATCTCGGCGTGGTCAAGGAAGCGATCAACCGCTCGCTCTGGCCGCACCTCGACGACGACCTGCGCATGCAACTGATCACCCACCGGATGAGCGACCTGTATCGCCAACACCCCTACGAACCTCATCTCGTCTGATGCCGCAATCCGACCTCCCGCTGGCCGGCTCGGTCGTGATCGACCTGAGCGACGAGTGTCTCTGCCTCGGCGCGCGCTGGCTCTCCGATTTCGGCGCGGATGTGATTCGCGTTGAATCGGCCTCGGGCGACGCGCTCAGGATCAACGGACCGCACCTGGACGACCGCAGCGATGTCGAGAGCGGCCTGCGCCACTTGCTCTACAACGCCGGCAAACGCAGCTTGGCGCTCAACTTCGACGCCCCCGGCTCCTGGGATCTCGTCGACCGGCTGCTCGCCGAGGCTGATTTGGTCCTGGCGCCGCTGGACAAGTCTGTCGACGCCCGCCGCTTCTTCGAGCGGGACCGGTTGCAGCGCGTACACCCTCATCTCGGCGTGATCGACGTCGTCACTCGACGCGGTGGCGAGGGGCTCCCCGCCTCCGACATCGTCGGCGTCGCCGCCGGCGGGCTGATGCAGGGGCTGGGCTTCCCCGATGTCGCGCCCGACTATCCGGCGGGCAAACTGGCCTACAAGCAGGCCAGCCAGGTCGCAGCCGCGACCGCCGCGGCGATGCTCTACGACCGCCGCAATGGCGTCCGCCCGAGCCACGCCTATATCTCGCTTCAGGAAGCGATCCTTTCGACCACGATCCACTTCGCCAACGAGAACCTCTGGCGGCAACTGGGCGAGAAGGCCTTCCGTCCCGGCGGCGACATTTCATCCCTCGTTCAGGCCAAGGACGGCAAGTGGCTGACATTTGGGATCACGCCCAACACTCCCGAGCGCTGGGCCGCCTTCGGTCAGTGGCTGTACGAGCGATCGGGCTACGACGGCATCATCGGCGCCGAGTATCCGGGCGACATCTACATCCCCGAGTGGGGCGGTGAGACGCACCGCGCCTTCCAGCGAGCCTGCGCCTCGCTGGACCGGGATGAGCTCTGCTACGAAGGGCAATCGCGCGGCTTCCTCGCCGTGCCGGTCAACTCGGCGCGCGACATCGTCGAGGATCCGCACCTGCATGAGCGGGGCACGTTTCGTCCGGTCGACCATCCGCAGTTCGATCGTGAGATCGACTTGCCTCGACTGCCGATCTACTCGACGGGATACGAACCGGTCGGCCGGCCGGCTCCGACGCTGGGCGCGGACTCGGCGGATGTGCTCGGAGAACTTCTGGGGTTGGGTGCGACGGAGTATGACGGGTTGGTCGTCTCTGGATTGGTGGCGGGACCAAATCGCCTGGCCG
Source organism: Chloroflexota bacterium (assembly GCA_028875225.1). GTDB lineage: Bacteria > Chloroflexota > Dehalococcoidia > Bin125 > Bin125 > Bin125. Next base: position 26,860 of record JAPPFB010000002.1, read on the forward strand.
CGACATCGAGTCGTGCTTTCGCCCCCCGCAGAGCGGGGGGAGATGCCGAAGGCAGAGGGGGGACGCCCAATGGCGCCGGGCGTGACAACCTGCCCCTCAAGGGCATCCGTGTCATTGACTTCTGCTGGCAGGCGGCGGGACCCCTGACCACCGAACTGATGGCGAATCTGGGCGCGGACGTGATCAAGATCGAGACGGACGCCCGGATCGATACGCTCCGCGTCGCGCTACCCGCCTACGATCCGCCGACGATTGAGACCGGCGCGTTCTTCCAGGACTGCAATACCGACAAGCGCAGCATCAATCTCAACCTTGGCGCGCCAGAGGGGCTGCGCGTCGCCTACGACCTGATCCGCGAGGCCGATGTCGTCACCGACAACTTCACCGGCGGCGTGATGAAGCGGCTCGGACTGGGCTTCGACGACCTGAAGAAGATCAACCCGCGCATCGTCGTCTGCAGCCTGCCCGTGATGGGCACCTGGGGACCGAAAGCGTCGTGGAAGGGAATCGGCAACAGTGTTGTCGCGCTCTGCGGTCTGGCCGGGCACACCGGCGCTGCCGACCGCAAACCGACCGGTGTCCTGTTGCACACCGATTTCACCCTGGGACCGCTGGCCGCGACCGCGATTCTCTCCGCGCTGATCCAGCGCGACCGCACTGGCGTCGGCCAGGAGATTGAGATCCCACAGTACGAAGCCGGCATCCACCTGCTCGACACCGAACTGATCGAACAGCTCGCCAACGGCGTCACGGTCGAACGTCGGGGCAATCGCTCACCCGAAATGGCGCCGCACGGACTCTTCCGCTGCGCCGGCGACGATCGTTGGCTGGCGCTGAGCGCGCGAGACACGGTCGACTGGCTGGAGATTTGCCGAACAATCGGACGAGATGATCTGGCCACACGTCAGGATCTGCGGACGCTGGAAGGCCGGAAAGCGGCCGAGGACGAGATCGAAGCGGCGATCACGAGTTGGACCTGCGCTCAGGGCGTCTGGCAGGCAACGGCTGCATTCGAGTTAGCCGGCGTCCCCGCAGGTCCCAATGAGGACATCGAAGACCTGGTCGAATCAGATCCGTCAATGGCCGGCTTCTTCCACGAGTTCGACCACCCAGTCGGGATCCGATTCATGGCCCAGAACCAGCCATTCCTCTGGAACGGCGAACGCCTGCCCATTCGGCGTGCCCCCTTCTTCGGCGAGCACAACGAACAGGTCTACCGGGACGAATTGGGACTGAGTGAGGACGAGTTCACGCAACTCCTGCTCGACGAGGTGATCCGCTAAACAGCTCCGTCATTCCCGCGCTTGCCGCGGGAATCTCGCTGAATTCCGCACGGCCACTGACGAGGCAAGGGGCGCGTTGGCTATGTGGCCGGACTCAACACTCGAACCCCGTACGAGACACTGCGAGATACCCGCGGCAAGCGCGGGTATGACGACCTGCTGTTGATCACAGCGGCACTAGGCCCAGGGATCGATGATCACCTTGCAACCGCGCTGATTGAACGCCGTCTCGTACGCCTCCTGCGCCTCGTCGATGCTGAAGCGATGCGTGATCAGCTGCTCGACGGGCAGACCCTGCTGGACCAGCTCGAACAGCTCCAGCATCTCGTGCGGCGCGACGCTCCAGCTGCCGATCAGGGTGAGTTCCTTGGGCAGCAGGTGACCGGCGACCGTGATCGGCGTCGGTCGAGGCACCGGGCCGTCCGGCGTCTCGTCGAACTTGAGGCCGATGAATCCCACCCGGCCACCGACCCTCACTGCGTCGACGCAGAGCATCTGCGGCTCGGTGTAGCCGGTGAAGTCGAGCGCCACATCCGGCCCGCGACCGTCGGTCAGCTCCATGACCCTCTCAAGCGCATCCTCTGAAACAGGATCGATCGCCACATCGACGCCGTAGTCGCGAGCCATACTGCGCCGGAACTCGGCTGGTTCCGTGGCGATCACCCGCGCCCCGAGCCGCTCGCAAATGATGGCGGCGGAGGCGCCGAGCGGTCCCAGACCGGTGATCAACACCGTGTCGAATCCGTTCACGCCCAGTCGACGGATGGCACGGTACGGCGTCCCCACCGCATCGACCAGGATTGAGCCGATCTCGAAGGGAACGTCGTCGGGCATCGGGATGCAGTGGGTGTCGGGACGCGAAATGTACTGCGTGTGCGTGCCCAGGTACTCCTCGCCGCCCTCCGCGAGATCCGTGCAGAGCAGCCAGAGACCCTGGTGGCAGTACCAGCACTGACCGCATTGCTCGCCCATGTGCGCGATCACCGCGACGCGCGTCCCCTCGGCAATCTTGGCTGCCGGGCCGGTCTTTACGACCACGCCGGCCGCCTCGTGTCCTGAGTTGTACGAGTGCGAGTTGAAGTCTCGCTCGCCATGCCGGTAGCTGCGCAGCTCGGTGCCGCAGATCGTGCTGGCGATCACCTTGACGATGACCCAGTTGTCGCGCACCTCCGGTTCGGGCACGTCAATCACTGCGACGCGCGAGTCGCCGTACATCTCAACTGCCTTCATGACGGACCTCGATCTCCTACCGACTCCAACCAGGGATTCAGTACCACTTGTCTTTGTCAACCACGTTGACAAAGTCGCGCCCCTCGACCAGGCGGCGCGCGTTTTCCAGGATCAATTCGAAGCGCCGCTCGGGGATGTTTTCCGCGTCGGCGACGGCGATGTGCGGCGTCAGGATCACGTTCTCTGCCTGCCAGAGCGGATGGCCCTCTGGCAACGGTTCAATCTCATAGACGTCGAGTCCCGCTCCGGCGATCTCGCCGTGATCAAGCGCCGCGACGAGATCGTCGAGCTTGCAGGTCATCCCGCGTCCGATGTTGATGAAGTATGCGGAGTTCTTCATCAGCGAGAAGCGGTCCGCGTTCCACATGAGCTCCGTCTCCGGAGTGTGCGGGACGGTCGTGACCACAAAGTCAGCCTCAGGCAGGCGTGTATCGAGTTCGGACGGATCAATGATCTCGCCCTCAATCTCATATGCCGGGCGCGGATCGACTCCGATGACCCGGCAACCGAACGCTGCGCAGAGGCGCGCAGCCTCGGCGCCGATGCCGCCGACGCCATTGATCAGGACCGTCGATTCCGTCAGATCGACATAGCCGCGCTTGCGGGCCTGCTTGTCCCAGCGACCCTCAGCCTGCGCCGCGCTGTAGTACGGCAGCCCGCGCGAGAGCGCCAGCATGTACATGAGGATGTGGTGCGCGATGTGATCCGAATAGATCCCGCGCGGATTGCTGACCACGACCGCATGGTCGGCGAGCTCGGGGTAGTACCAACCAACCGGCGGTCCGGCGAACGGATTTTGCAGCAGACTCAAGCGCTCAACAGTGGGCAGCACCTCCGGTGCGACCCAACCATAGGCGGCGTCGGCGTCGGTGAGTTCCTGCGCTGCGTCTGCTTCATCCTCGACGATGACGACGTCGAGACCTGGAATCTCATTCCGCATCCGCTCCGCCCACTCGCGGATGTCATCGTCAATCGGCGGCAGCATCACGTACTTGGGCATGTCCGGTCCTCAACCCTCTCCCTGGTTGCCTATCCGACCACCCCGGCCGCGACCAGTTCGGCAATCTCCTCCTGGCTCTTGCCGAGCAACCCGCCCAGGACTTCTTCGTTGTGTTCGCCCAGCATCGGCGAGCGTTCAAGCACGCGTCGTTCCAGGTGCGCGAACTCCCACGGCGCGGCGTCGATCCAGATGCCGAAACCGGGATGCGACGGCTGCTCGACTCGCTGGTAATGATCGCGGAAGTGTTCATCGACATCCATCATGTCGCGCAGGTCCTCAACCGCATTTGCCGCGATCCCGGCAGCCTGCATCTGTTCTGCGGCGTCCCACTTGCTCAGTCGTGCGGACCAACTCTCGACTGCCGATTCGATGTCATCCTCAATGGCCTTCCGACCGGCCAGAGTTCGGAGGTCTGCTCGATTGGCCCAATCGCTCTGGCCGATTAACTGCGCGATTGCCGGCCATTGTTCGTCGGACTCCATGGCGATGGCGACCCACTGGTCGTCGCCTGTGGATGGAAACACGCCGTGCGGGCACATGTTGGGATCGCGGTTGCCGATCCGGGGCAGATCCTCACCAAGCTGATCGAATTCCATCCACTGAGCGCCGAGCAAGGCGACCGTCGCGCTGAGCTGGCTCAACTCGATTTCTCGTCCGTCACCCGACTCTTCACGGGCGCGCAGGGCGGAGAGAATCGCGGTCACGCCGACGTGCGGAGAGGTGAAGTCGGGATACGCGACGCCCATTCCGCGCGGCGGTTGATCGGGGAATCCCATCTGGAAGTTCATGCCCGCAGCCGCCTTGAGCAGGTTGCCCAGGGTGCGTAAGGGACGCCAGGGACTGTCGCCGCCGACGCCGGGCAGGTGAACCAGGATCAAACCGGGATTGATCCGTCGCAGTTCCTCCCAGGGGAATCCCATCCGCGCCAGGGAGCCGGCCGAATAGTTGTTGACCAGCACGTCGCAGTGAGCCACCAGTTCGCGCAGCAGTTCCTTGCCCTGTTCGTTGGCAAGATCGATAGTCACCGATTTCTTGCCGGTGTTGGCCTCGTTGTACAGGTCGGGCAGGTCGACGTCGTATTCGCCCCTGACCGGCTGCACCCGCAGGGGATCCATTCGTTCACCGCTGGACTCGACCTTGATCACCTCGGCGCCGAAGTTGGCCAACAACCGAGTCGTCAACGGGCCGGCCGCGACCCAGGTCAAATCGAGTACGCGGATGCCGGCCAGCGGCATGTCGGGATAGGGAGCGGACCCCCCTCTGCGTTCGGCGTCTCGCCTCGCAAGCGGGGGGAAAGGGGAGTTTGCATGTTCCCCCAGCCTCGGCGCCGGACGCATCGGCAGCGGCGACTGGACTGGATCGAGCGGGCTGCGCGAGTAGCTCAGCGATTTGCCCACCGCCGGCGTCTCGACATCGCTGAACTGCCCCGCCGTCTGGTAGTGCTCGCATTCGGCGAACTCGCTGAAGCGCAGCGTCGGCATCGCCGGAGTCCCGCAGGCCCAGAGCCGATCAAGCAACTTCTGCCGAGGCCAAACCGCGGCCAGCTCCTTGGCCAGATCCTGGAGTGGGTTCTCGAGGTACTGCCAGGCGGCGCGGTCGCCCCGGTGGATGACTTCCCAGTTGTCCGGATCGAGATCGTGCGCGACGCCTGCCTCGTCCAGCATCTCGATGAACTCGGGCAGTCTGTTCGGCGAGATGTTGCAGGCCATCCAACGGTCGTCCGCGCAGCGAATCGTCTGAGACAGCGCCGGACGATAGGGCGCTTCACCGCGCCAGCGCCAGATGTTCGGGTTCGAGGTCTGAACGACCTGAAACGATGTCGCCTCCTGCATGGAGATATCGATCCAGCAGCCGGGTTGACCCGGAGTGCGATCGCGTCCGTGTAATGCCGTCATCGCCGACGAGGCGATGGTCAGCCCGGTCATCGTGTGACCGGGAAACGCCGCTCCGTGGACCGGCGGATCCTTGCGCTCGCCACTGATTTGCAACAAGCCGCCGGCCGCCGTCGCGGTCAGATCGGTGGCGCGCCAGCCCGACTTTGGCCCGCGTTGTCCGTACGGCGTCGCCGAGACGACGATCAGGCGCGGATTCGCGGCGCGAACCTCATCGACCGGGAACCCGCCCGGCTGTTGCGTTTCAATCAGGACGTCCGCCGACGCCACCAGTTCGAGCAACCGCTTCAGCCCCTCGTCGGTGCGCCAGTCAAGCACAACCGACCGCTTGTTGACGTTGAAGTAGAGATGTTGGTAGCTGCCGTCGGGCGACGGCCGGTCGTCAACGAACGGAGCGAGATGGCGGATGCGATTGCCGCCGGGAGGCTCGACCATCGTCACGTCCGCCCCGAGGTCGGCGAGCATCCGGCTACCCAGCGCGGCGCGATGATCGGAGAGGTCGAGAACTCGTATCCCATTCAGAGGTAGCGTCATGAACCTCACCGGTCTCGCGGATGCGCGCCTCCGAGGGTCAAGCGGGCTTTGCCATACTAGCGATTGCTCAGGTCGGATCGCGGAAGGAATTTGCCATGGAAGCGCTCGAGGGAATCCGGGTCGTGGAGCTGTCGATCGCGGTGCAAGGACCCGCGGCGGGCGGCTACCTGTCCGATATGGGTGCCGACGTGATCAAGGTCGAGCCACCGATGGGCGATGCCAACCGCTGGTATCGAGGAAACAACAACGATCTGCCCTGGGAGTCGGTCGGCACCCAGTTCATCGGAGCGTCGCACGGCAAGCGATCGGTCTGCGTCGACATCCACACCGAGATCGGCCTGGAACTGGTCGACCAGCTGGTCGACAGCGCCGACGTCTTCCTGAGCAACTATCGCGAGCCGGCGCTGGAGCGGATCGGGATGGGCTACGAACGGCTCTCGGCGCGCAATCCGGGTTTGGTCTACGCCACGGCCAACGGCTTCGGCCCCGACGGTCCCGCGCGCGAGAACCGGATGAGCGACCAGTACTCGCAGGCCCGCAGCGGAATCTCAGGCGTGACCGGCACGCCCGGGGACCCACAGCTGATCCCGGGCGCGATCATCGCGGATACCGGCGGCGCGATGGCGCTGGCGATGGGCATCCTGACGGCCCTGGTCGCGCGTCAACGCGACGGGCTGGGCCAGAAGGTCCAGACCTCCTCCTATGGCGCGATGATCTGGATGCAGGCCTGGGAGATCAATCACACCTCGGCAACCGGACACCTGCCGACGCGTGACGGCGCATTTCACCCCATCGTTTCCGCACTGAGCGGCATCTACGAAGCCTCTGACGGCGTCGCCTTTTGCCTGGGCATCCGCGAGGACGAGACCTGGCGGGAGATCTGCGAGTACGGCGGCAATCCCGACCTGGCCGACGATCCGCGCTGGAATCAGCGCGAGGGTCGCGATCCGTTCCGCGATCAGGAGGCGATGGACCGGGTCGCAGACGTGCGCCCGTTCGTGGCCGAGATGATGAAGACCCGCACCAGCGACGAGTGGCAAGACTTCTTCGACATCCACCCCGACGGCGCCATGGCCCAGCGCGTCCTCAACTATGAGGAAGTGCTGGACGATGAGCAGGCGCTCGTCAACGGCTACATCGTCGACAAGGACATTCCCCACGTCGGCCGCCGCCGAGTCGCCGGCATCCCCACCCGCCTCAGTCGAACACCCGGCACGGCCAAGAACATGTTCTCCGAACTCGGCGAGCACACGGCGGAACTCATGCAAGAACTCGGCTACGACGAAACAGCAATCGCCGAGGTGGAATCACACAAGGCCCCGCCGTTCTAGGCGCCACGCACCCTCCGACCATCGCACATCCTCCGATGCCCCGCGCTTGACGCGGGGCCCAGACCTCGGACATCGCTAGCTGAATGGCGATTCTCCAGGCACAGACTTGATCGCGGGATCCGCAACCGGCCGCTGAGCTGAGAAGGACTGTGTTGCCGCCGCCAGGTTGCCTGCCCTTGGCCCCGCGTTGGGGCGCGGGGCATCGGTGAGTGCGAGGCGTTACGGCAGATATGGAATCCGCGCCGTCGGTCCCAGGCTCTGTTCGATGTAGGACTGCGCGTCGCGGACGAACTCGACCATCAGTGGACGGGTGTCGCGCGGATCGATCATGTCCTCGATCCCGAAGGCGTGCGCTGTTCTCAATGGTGAACGAATCTCGTTCAACCGGGCTTCAATCTCGAGCCGCTTCGCCTCGGGATCGTCGGCCTCGCGGATCTCGCGGCGATAGGCAGCCGTCACGCCGCCCTCGATGTGCATCGAGCCCCAGTGCGCCGACGGCCAAGCGTAGCGCCGGTACAGGGCGTTGCCTCGACGGTACTGCAGTCCGCCCGCGACGCCGTACGCCTGGCGCGTGATGAAGACGAGATACGGCATCTGCGACAGCCGGCTGGTCAGCATCAGGCGAGCGCCGGTGCGAATGATGCCCGATTGCTCGTCGGCCGGGCCGACAGAGAAGCCTGGCTCATCGCAGAAGTAGATTAATGGCAGATGGAACGTCTCGCAGAGCGAGATCATGCGCATGATCTTCTCCGAGGTCGCCTTGTTCGGCGAGCCGCCGTTCTCGCGCGGATTGTTGATCATCACCCCGACCGGATACCCGTCGACGCGGGCCAGTCCGGTGATCCGCGACTTGCCCCAGTGCGGTTGGATCTCAAAGAACGAGTCCTCGTCCAGCACCCAATCGAGGATCTTGCGCGCGTTGTAGATCCGCCGGATGTTGCGCGGGATGATTGAGACGAGCTTCTCCTCGCGGCGCTCAGGATCATCGGTCGGCTCGATCCGTGGCGGCATCTCCCAGACGTTCTGCGGCAGGTAACTGAGAAATCGGCGCGCCTGCTGCATCGCGTCTTCCTCGGTCTCAGCCAGGTTCTGCACGACCCCGTTGCCGTAGACGTGGACATCCTCGCCGCCCAGTTCCTCCTTGGAAATGTCGAGCCCTCGGCTGGCCTTGACGACGGGCGGTCCGCCCACGAAGAGCTGACTCGTCCCCTTGACCATCACGTTGAAGTGGCCGTCGGCCGCGATCACCGCCGGCGCGCCCGCGACTGAGCCGAGCACCACGTTGACGACCGGCATGTACCAGAGAAGGTCGTCGACGCCGGTGCCGCCGCCGACTTCAGGTCCAACGACGTACGTGCGCCCAAGCTGTTCGAAGTGCTTGACGCTCCCGCCGGTGGCGTCGAGTAGACGGACATAGGGGATCCGGTTCATGTAGGCGTGCCGTTGCGCCCAACCGCCCTTGGTACCGATCATGCCGTCGGCCGATCCGCCGCGGATGGTGAAGTCGTCGCCCTGCACAGCCACTTTGCGTCCGTTGATCCTGGCCACGCCGACGACCGAGTTGGCCGGCGTCAGGCCGGTCAGTTCATCGCCGTCCCACTGCGGATTGCCGGCCAGCACGCCGGTCTCCTGGAACTCACCCGGATCCGTCAGCAGATCAATGCGCTCCCTGACCGTCAGCTTGCCCCGGCCGTGGTGAAACGCGACGCTGTCCGCTCCGCCCATCTGCCGAGCGAATCGCGCGCGCCGCTCCATCTCATCCAGTTCGGATTGCCAGCTCATCAACGGTTCCTTCTCTGCAACGCGGTGCTAGCGCTGGATGTTGCGCAACTGCGGGTCCAGGAAATCCCGCAGCCAGTCGCCGAAGAGGTTGACGACCAGCGAAACCACAATAATCGCGATGCCCGGCACGGTGACCAGCCACCAGGCGGTCACGATCACGCCGCGTCCCTGCGAGATCATGATGCCCCAGGAGATCGAGTCCTGCGGGATCCCCACGCCCAGGAAACTCAGTCCCGCCTCTGCGATGACCACCGTCGCGACGTTGAGCGTCGCCAGGATCACGATCGAGTTGACCAGGCTGGGCAGCACGTGGCGGACCATGATTCGCAGGTCATTGGCGCCGATTGTCCGAGCCGCTAACACGAATTCCCGCTCCTTGAGGCCCAGCGTCTCTCCGCGCACCAATCGAGCAAATGTCGCCCACAGAGCGAACACCAGGACAATCACCACGTTGGTCAGGCTTGGCTCCCAGATCGCGCGCAAGAACACCGCGATCAGGATGGCCGGCATCGCCAACTGGAGATCGACGAGCGCCATGATCACGCGGCTCGTCCAACCTCCAAACCAGCCCGCCAGGATGCCGAGGATCGATCCAATCACCGTCGCCAGCGGGATCACCATCGCGATCGCCAGCAGTGAGATCCGCGCCCCGTAGATCAGGCGGCTGAGCGTGTCGCGGCCCAGGTCGTCGGTGCCGAGTGGATGATCGAGGCTGCCCTCAGCCTCGAAGAAGGGCGGCTGCAACCGGCCGACCAGGTTGAGCTTGAACGGATCCTCGGGCGCAATCTGCGAACCGAAGATGCCGAGCACGATGAACAGCAGCAGAATCGACAGCGTCGCCACCAGCGTCTTCGGCGAGCGGACACGCCAGTTCCGCCGCCGCCCGGCGAACGGATCCTCGACTGTCTGAGCGGGCGCCTGCGACTCCGACACGGGTCAGATCGCTCCCGTCCGAATCCGCGGATCGATGAACGTGTACGACACATCGACGACCAGGTTGATGAACACGATCCAGACCGAGGTCAGCAGCACCGAGGCCTGCACGACCGGATAGTCGGTGGCGACGATTGACTGGATGATCAGCTGGCCCAGTCCCGGCCAGGCGAAGACGGTTTCGACGATGATCGCGCCGGAGAGAATGTTGCCGACCTGCAGCCCGAGCAACGTGATCACTGCGAGCATTGAGTTGCGCAGGGCGTGCTTGAACAGGACGGCGCGCTCGCTCAGACCCTTGGCCCGCGCGGTGCGGATGTAGTCCTGCTGCAGCGTGTCGAGCATCGCCGAGCGGGTAAACCGCATCACCGCCGCGGCCGGGAACGACCCCAGGGTGATTGCCGGCAAAATGATGCTCTGCGGCGACGTGCGGCCTCCGGTCGGGATGAAGTCGATGTACAGCGCGACAAAGAGGATCAGCATCAGGCCCAGCCAGAAGTTGGGCACCGCCTGACCGAACAGCGCGCCGATCCTGCTGAAGATGTCGGTCGCCCCACCGCGGCGCACCGCGGCCACGATCCCCAATGGAATGCCAATCGCAAACGCGACGAACAGTCCCGCCGCTCCCAGCTGGATGGTCGCCACCAGCCGCTCGCCGACCACGTCTGTCGCCGGCCGCGTCGCGCGGAACGACTGCCCGAACTCGAGCCGCACGATGTCCCAGAGGAATCGCCCGTACTGCTCGATCATCGGGTCGTTGAGCCCGTAGCGCTCCTTGGCCTCTTCAATCTCCTGTTGCGTGGCGTCGATCGGCGCGAGCCGCGAGACCGGGTCGCCGGCGCCGCGGCTCATGAAGAAGACGATTGTGACCACGCCGAAGACGACCGCGATCGAGCGCAGGAACCGTCCGACAGCGGTTGCCCCGAGTTCGCTACGCATCGTCGATCAGACTCCTTTAGACAGGCTCCCCCCGCAAAGGGGGGAGCCTGTGATCAGGCGACGGGGCGTTGAACTCCTCTTAGGCCTTCAGCTTCTGCGCGTAAATCGCGTTCAGACCGGTCGAGGTGTCGTAGTACTCGTTGTAGAGGATCTGCGGCGTCACCGCGTAGAGGTGCGGCAGACCGAACAGCGGCACCTGGAACGCATTCTCGTACGAGATCACCGACGCCTGGTAGTAGAGATCGTTGGCGCGCTGCTGATCGAACTCAGCGTTCGCTTCCTCGATCAGGGCCTGGAACTCCGAGAACTCCGGCAGGAAGTCGTCGCCCTCTTGCGCGTGCGAGTACGGTGCGCCGATCGTCGTCACCAGCCGGTATGCGAAGGCCGGACCCAGCGGAGCGCCACTGGACACGCCCGCCTGGTTGAAGACGAACGGGTGTGGGAGCTCGTTGTTGCGAATCAACGCCAGCGCGTTGCCGAAGTCGGCGTAGTCGATCTCCACCTGGAAGCCGACGTCGTTGAGCATCTGTTGGACCGCCGGCATCCAGATCCGGTCGGCGGTCCACAGACCCGTCGGCAGCGTGATCGTGAAGGCGAACCCGATCTGGCCGGCCTCTTCGAGCAGTGCCCGCGCCTTGTCCGGGTCGTAGTTGTACTGACCGGGCAAGTTGCCGATCGGCGGGTCGTAACCGGCCGGGAACGGCGAGTAGGCACGCTCTTCGGTACCCGTGAGCAGGTTCTCGATGATCGCGTCGGCGTCGATCGCATAGTTCGCGGCTTGCCGGACGCGCACGTCGCGCCACGGGTTCTCTTCGCCCGTGATCGGGTCGAGCGATTGATTGACCGGCAGCTCCAGCGCCATCACGCGGACATCGGGAAGCGCGATCACCTTGAAGTCGTCGCGGTCCTCGAACTGCTTGGCCACGTCGGGGCTGATCCGGTAGGCGATATCGACCTCACCGGCCTCCAACGCAGCGGCGCGGGCCTGCTCTTCGGGGAAGTAGCGGCCCGTGATGTACTTGGCCCAACCGGCCTTGTACTGGAACGGCGCGTCGTGATCGAAGGCGAAGTTCTCAAAGCGCTGACTGCGAATCTCCTGATCGGGGACCCACGACATGAACTGGTACGCCCCGCAGCCGATCGGGTTGTTGGCGAAGTGGTCGTCGCCGTTGTCGATGATGTACTGCTTCGGCAGCAGACCGAAGTTGATCCCACCCGACTGTTCGGGCGCGTCGACGAACGGCGTGTCCATCGCAATGTCGACCGTGTACTCGTCAACGACCGTGATGTCGCCCATCCAGCCGGCGCGCGCGCGGAGTTGCGACTCGAAGTCGGGGTTGTACTCGGCCCGGCCGAGGATCCGCTCGTAATAGAACTGCACCGACTCGGCGTTCAGCGGCTCGCCGTTATGGAAGGTGACGCCTTCCTTGATCTTCCAGCGGAAGCTGGACAGGTCGTCGGCAAACTCCCAGTCGCCGAAGCCGCCCTCGGCCTGGATCACGCGACCGGAGTTGTACGCCGCCAGCGCCGCGAAGTGCAGGTTGTTGCTCGCGCCCTGGCCGCCGCCGCCGCCGGCGGTGGTGATGTCGAGCGTCGGCGGGAACGACCCGTAGCCGACGACGAGCTCGGCGTCGAGGTCGACCTCTGAAACTTCGGCCTCTTCCTGCGCCGTCGAGCGGTCCAGCTCCTCTTCTTGCTGGGCCTGCTCCTGCTGCTCGACCTGCTGCGCTTGCTGCTCGGCCTGCTGCTCCTGTTGCTGCTGCATGGCCTGCTGCTGAGCCTGCTCCTGCATGGCCTGCTGCTGTTGTTGCTGCTGCATGGCCTGCTGTTGCTGCTCTTGCTCCGGCTGAGCCTGGGCGACGGTCTGCTGTTGCTGATCGTCGTCGTCATCGCCGCCGCAGCCGACCAGCGCCAGACCGGCAGCGCCAACGCCAGCTCGCGCCGACGCGCTCAGAAGCGACCGCCGGCTCAGTTTGGTGCGTCGCAGTTTCGTCCAGTGTCGTGACATGGCTCCTTCTTTCCACTTCCTGGAAACTTTCGCTTCCGCGAAAGATACAGAAATTCAATTGCGGTTCGCGACCGCTGTTGTTCCATCATCGCCCCGCCGGTCGCGGCAATCGCGAAGCGCTGCCGGCCCGAGCGAACTCTGCCCAGGACTCATTGGATGTTGCGCAGCTGGGGATTGAGACAATCGCGCAACCGGCGTCCACGTTCTCGCACTCTCGGGATGCGGACTTGCGCGAGCCATATCGAGTTGTAGACGATTGGCGGAACGGCAACTCCGATCCAACCTTGAGCCCGGGAACGAGGCCGACCAATGCCCCAGCTGGAACACGAACGCGGATTCACCGGCACAATCCGCGCCACGATCGCTGATTCGGAGAGTTCCTGGAGCCAAGACCCACCAGCAACCGGCCCCAACATCGTCGTCATCGTCCTCGACGATGTCGGCTATTCCCAGCTGGGCTGCTACGGCTCCAGCATCGACACCCCCGCGCTCGACCGCATCGCCGCCCGAGGCCTGTGCTACTCCAACTTCCACGTCACCCCCCTCTGCTCTCCCACCCGCGCCTGCCTGCTCACCGGACGCAACCACCACGCCGTCGGCATCGGCCGCGTGACCGAGATGGACAACGGCTTCCCCAACACCGCCGGATTCATCGCCCGCGAGGCCGGCACGCTGGCCGAGATGCTCAAGCCCAGCGGCTACCGCACCCTGTGCGTCGGCAAATGGCATCTCGTCGTCAGCACCATGCAGACGCCCGCCGGACCCTACGATCACTGGCCGCTCCAGCGCGGATTCGACCGCTACTACGGCTTCCTCTTCGGCGAGACCAGCCAGTGGAATCCCGAACTCTTCCTCGGCAACGAACGAATCGACGCGCCCGCCACCGTCGACTCGGGCGACGACTATCACCTTTCCGAAGCGATCGTCGACCGCGCCAACCTCTGGCTGCGCCAACTCGCCTCTTCCGGCGACGACGCCCCGTTCTTCCTCTACGTTGCATTTGCCGCAGCGCATTCGCCGCATCACGTGCCTGCCGCCTGGGCCGACAAGTACCGCGGCCGCTTCGACGACGGCTGGGACGTCGAACGCGACCGCATCCTCGCCCGCCAGCGCGCCTCGGGACTGCTGCCCGAGGACCAACAACTCGCCCCGCGCAATCCCAACGTGCGGCCCTGGGACGAGCTTGAGGACGACGAACAACACGTCTACGCGCGGATGCAAGAAGTCTTCGCCGGATTCCTCGACCACGCCGACGCCCAGATCGGCCGTCTGCTGGACGAGCTCGAACGCCTGGGCAAGCTCGACGACACCCTCGTCATCGCCATCTCCGACAACGGCGCATCGGCCGAGGGCGGCGCCGGCGGCACAGTCGATCACACCCGACGCCGCAACGCCGTCCGCGACACGCTGGAAGACATCGTGCCGCGCCTCGACGACCTCGGCGGCCCGTTGGTCATGAACCACTACCCGCGCGGCTGGGCCATGGCGGGCAACACGCCGTTCAAGCGCTACAAATCGCACACCCACTCCGGCGGTGTTCGGGCGCCGTTGGTGATCTCCTGGCCGAAAGGAATCGCCGCCTGCGGCGAGACGCGCCGGCAGTTCTGCCATGTCGTTGACCTCGCCCCAACGATTCTCGACCTCGCCGGCGTCACGATGCCCCATTCGATCAACGGCATCGATCAGATCCCCATGCACGGCGTCTCGCTCAGCTCCACGCTGGAGGACCCGCACGCCCCCTCGCCCAAGATCACGCAGTACTTCGAAATGGCCGGCAACCGAGCCATCTGGCACGAGGGTTGGAAGGCGGTCACCTTCCACGAGCCCGGCGCCGACTACGACGCCGAGCCGTGGGAGCTTTATCACCTCGAGCAAGACAACGCCGAACTCAACGATCTGGCCGAAGCAGAACCGCAGAGGCTCCAGGAGTTGATCGAGCTCTGGTGGCGCGAAGCCGAACGCTACGGAGTGCTCCCGCTCGACGACCTCACCGGCGGACACCAGCTGCGCCTGCAGCGCCCAGGTCCCGGACGCTGGGTCTTCCAGCAGGGCGCTGTCCTTCCCCACTTCTTCCGCCAGGGTCCGTTCCTGCTCGGCAGCTCGCATCGGATCGAAGCGAAGATCGAGCGCACCAGCACGGCGCAGGGCGGCGTCATCCTCGCCGACGGCGGCCGCTTCGGCGGCGTCGCCCTCTTCATCCAGCACAACCGGCTCTGCTACACCACCAACGCCTTCGGCGAGCGCAGCCGCGTAGTCTCCAACGCGGCCATCCCCATCGGAGCCGTCACCCTCCGCGCCGACGTCGTCCGAGCAGGTGAGGGCGAAGCCTCGGTCCGCATGTTCATCAACAACGAACCGGCCGGTGCCGCCACGCTGGTCCACTTCGAAGACCGCAACTACGTCAACGAACCCCTCGAAGTCGGCCGCGACGGCCAGACCCCCGTCGACGACCGCTACGACTCCCCCTTCGAGTTCCAGGGCCGCCTCCTCGACGTCACCATCGACTCCGCCGGCCGAGAGATTGAGGATCCCCAAACACTGATCGACGACCTCATGCGCACCCAGTGAGGACAAACCTCACTCCGCGATCCACTCATTTCCCTGTTCCCTTTCTCCCCCCGCTGTGCGGGGGGAGATGCCGAAGGCAGAGGGGGGTCGCCGTATCGCCTGCCTTCAATGACACACGAAGTTTCACAACATCGAACCCATGAGCGGGTAAGATCAATAGCAATCACTCCGCGCTTACGCGAAAGCAACTCCCAATGCCCCCTCACACAGACCCGAACACCACTCGCACATCCCAATCCACCGCCGCACAGCAACGTCCAAATCCGAACAGAATCGAACAACATCGAACAAAACCGAACGCTCCGAACGCCTGCTTCGACGCAGTTCGACTTCTCCCCACACGTCCCAACATGCCGAAACGACCCGAAAAAACCTGAAAAAACCCGAAAGTCCTGAACGCCCCGAATCGCACGATCTCCCGCAAAACACTGGAGATCGTCACGCCCGGTTCTGTGTTCTGGTCCGAGAAAAAAAGCTCGCCGAAAAGCTGAAACTCAGTCCGATGAGCTGACAAATGAGCTGAATTGCGAAGGCGGTACCCTCGGCCCAGCCGCGAAACGACACCGACGCGTGGAGGCCTGACATGTCAGTCGAGTTTTGGACCATGGGCGCCGGCGTCCCGACCAGATCCGCTCCGGGCGGCAGCTCCGGCATGCCCGCCTTCGACGGCGTGCAGATGGCCGTCGAGGCCGAGCAGCTCGGTTACGACGGCATCGTCTGGGTCGACAGCCAGAACCTCGCACCCGACTGCTACATCTCGATGGCCCTCGCCGCCCACGCGACCTCGCGGATTCAGCTCGGCACCGGCGTGACCAATTCCTTCACGCGCCATGCCGCCGTCACCGCCTCCTGCATCGCCACCGTGCAGGCGGAGAGCCAGGGCCGCGCCCACATGGGCATCGGCCGCGGCGACTCCGCCCTGGCCCATCTGGGACTCGCGCCTCACGCGGTCGATCCGTTCGAGCGCTACCTCGAGGAACTCCAGGCCTACCTGCGCGGCGACAGCGTCGCCTTCGGCGAGACTGACGTCGAGGCGCTCGGCCTCGCCGATACGCCCGAGGCCAGCAACATTCGTTACATCAAGGGCATGGGACCCAAAGTGCCGGTCGATGTCGCCGCCACGGGACCCCGCGTGATCCGGGCCGCCGCCCGCCACGCCGACCGAGTCAGCTTCAACGTCGGCGCCGATGTCGATCGCACCCTCTGGGGCATGGACGTCGCCCGCGAAGCCCGCGTCGAAGCAGGCCTCGATCCGGAGATCCCATTCGCCGCCTACATTCCCCTCGCCGTCCACGACGACCCCGAGCGCGCCATGCAGATCGGCGCGGGCCAGGTCTCGCTCTTCGCCCGCTTTTCCAACATGTACGGCCAGGTCGTCGGACCGGCGACCGAGCAGCAGACGAAGGTACTCACCGACATCCACGACCACTACGACATGCACGGCCACGGCCGACCGGGCAGCGCCCAGGCCGGTGTCATCCCCACCGAGTTCGAGCGCGCCTTCGGCGTCTTCGGCCCGCCCGACTACGTCGTGCAACGCCTCGGAGAACTGATCGACATCGGCATCGACCGCTTCATCTTCCGAGGCTCCCCGCTCGACCCGGCCAACCCCGACACCGAGTCGAGCGTCCGCTTCACCCAGGAAGTCATTCCGCAGTTGAAAGGCTGAGCACTATGCCGGTCGAATTCTGGACATCCGGTCGAGGCCTGGCTGCGAGCGGCGATCCGTCCGCCTTTACCTCCGCACGGCAGGCGCAGCGCGCCGAGGAGCTGGGCTTCGACGGCATCACCTTCGTCGACAGCCAGAACCGGTCCAGCGACTGTTACGTCGCGCTGACCGTCGCCGCCCAGGCAACCACGCGGCTCAAGCTCGGCACCGGAGTGACCAACTCCTACACCCGGCATCCCGCCGTGACCGCCTCGGCGATCGCCGCGATCCAGGCCGAGAGCGGCGGGCGCGCCTATCTCGGCATCGGACGCGGCGACTCGGCCCTGGCCCATCTCGGACTGGCGCCGCACGCGGTTCCCAGGTTCGAGCACTACCTGGAACAGCTCCAGGGCTACCTGCGCGGCGACGACGTGGCGTTCGGCGAGACCGACGTCCACATCCTGGGCCTGGCCGACACACCCGAAACCAGCCGCATCGAATGGCTCAATCCGTCATATCCCAAGGTGCCCGTCGACGTGGCCGCCACCGGCCCGCGCGTCATCGCCGCCGCCGCCCGGCACGTCGAGCAGGTCAGCCTGGCCGTCGGCGGCGATCCGGAACGGATCCAGTGGGGCATGGACGTCGCCCGCGAGGCGCGCTCGCAGGCCGGTCTGGACCCCGAGATCTCCTTCGCCGCCTATGTGCCAACCGTGGTCCACGACGATCCTGAGGTGGCGCTCTCGATCGGCTCCGCCGGCCTCTCGCTCTTCGCCCGCTTCTCCAACATGTACGGCGAAATCGTCGGCCCGGTCACCGACACTCAGCGAGACGTCCTGACCAAAATCCACGACAGCTACGACATGCACGGTCACGCCCGCGAGGGCAGCCCACAATCGGCCCAGGTCACGCAGGAGTTCGCCAACAGCTTCGGCGTCTTCGGTCCACCCGACTACTGCGTCCAACGCCTCGGAGAACTCATCGACCTCGGCGTCACCCGCTTCATGATCGCCGGCACGACCCTCGATCCAAGTCATCCCAACTCCGAGTGCAGCGAACGCTTCGTCACCGACGTCGCCCCGCAACTCAAGTGAAGGTCAACGGCTCAAGCGACCACAGAGTGTGTTAAGCAGCGGAGTCCAATGCAGGTGATCCCCGAGTACGCCTCAGAACAGGACTTGGAGGACGATCTCGTCCGACGGCCACAGGAGTTGCTCAGCGATCCTCCCACTTGGATCGCTCGCCAACTCCACACTTCAGCAAAAGGCTTCATCGACCTACTCGGCATTGATAGTGACGGCCGCTTGGTTGTCTACGAGCTCAAGATCAAGCGAACCGGCCGCGAGACAATGGCCCAGATTCTCGATTACGCCTCCTGGATAGACAGCGAGTCCTTGGACGAGCTAAAGCGCCGGATCGTCCAAGCTCCAATTCAACCCGGGATCGCCGACGCGCGGACCTTCTTGCGAGGCGACAACAATCACCTCCGTCCGGCAAGACTCGTAATCGTGGCTGGGGAGGCGAACACCGCCCTGAGTCGCATGGTGCACTTCATGCAGAGCCTGGGGCTCGACATCCGCGTAGAGATTGTCCGGCACGAGGTCGCACTCGCTCCGGAGATGTACCAGCGAGCTCGCGACTTCGGTGTCGCGGAACAGTGGACCGCCGCACTGGAGACATTGGATAGCTGCTTCGAAAGCCGCGGCCATCGCTTACGCCGCCTTCCAAATGGCATCAACTACGAAATCCGCGATCGTTCAGGTTCATTCCGTACATTCGCAGGTGTCTTTATCAACGATCGCAAGGTAGGCCGAGAACTCGGCGACATCTTTCTCGCTGTGCACGATGCGACGATTGAACATTCAGAAGCCGAGTTTGACCGATTGAAGCAAACGCTCGAGGGAATCGGCCTGGCGGCTCAGCGGGGCAATGTGCGGATGAAATTCTACGCGCACAATCGAGAGGATCTTACTCCGGCGTTAAGCGAGCTAGCCGATTACTTGGAGCGCATACTCGAAGAGGTGCAACCGAGAGCGTCATCAGAACAGTGACCCCTCATGATCCAACTTCCGGGCGAAGCTCAGCGCGAGGCCGCTTGATCGAGGAACTTGAGCAGCAACTCCGTCACCGCCTCCGGCTGCTCCTGCTGGACCCAGTGACCGGCACCGTCGACCAGGTGCATGCCCTGCAGCTTCGTGCAGGCCGACGCCATCCGGTCCCAGCCGCCCGGCGACTGGTACACGCCCCAGTCCGACGAACCGCCAATGAACGCCGACGGCACATCGATCGTCCGGCCGTGAAACAGCTGTAGCTGCGCCACGCACTCCGGATCGCGCGTCGCCCGATACCAGTTCAGGCCGCCCTGGAATCCGTTGCGCTCATACTCGCCCGCGTAAACCGCCATCTCCGACTCCGTCAGCCACGAGCAGTTCGCGATCTCCTCCGCCGACGGCATCTCGTGCGCCACCGTCGTGGGCATGTCTTCGTCCAGGTCCATCACGTAGTAAGTCGGCAGCTTGGCCAGCTCCGACGCCGTCCAGGCCTCCAGCGGATGCGGCCGATTCTGCGTCCAGTCCGCGCTCTTGTGGTGGTAGTAGGCGCGCAGGAAGTCATGCACGCCTTGCGGCGCATTCGTCATGTCGGCGTCCGCCGGCCGGGTGCAGTAGTAGAGCTGGTAGTGCTTGCGCGGACGCTCCAACGCCGCCAGGTCGTCGGCGATGCTCGCCGACCCCCCCGCCCCCGACCCGCGAAGCTCACCCGCCGGCAGACCGGGCGGACCGCCAAACGGTCCGCTCATCGTCACGACCGAGCGGAAGATGTCGGGCCGAATCAACGCGCAGTATGCCGCCACCGGCGAGCCGAAATCATGCCCGAATACGCCCTCGACGCTGTCCCATCCCAGCGCGCTAACCAGCCCAACCGCGTCGCGAGTCAGGTTCAACATTCCGTAGGGAATCAGGCTGTCGTCGTAGCTCGCCGTCCACCCGGTCGTCCGCCCGTAGCCGCGCTGATCCGGCGCAACCACGTGAAACCCCGCCTCCGCCATCAACGGCATCACCTTGCGCCAGCTGTACGCAATCTCCGGAAAGCCATGCAGCAATAGCAGGCGGGGACGATCCTCGCCCCAGCCAGCCTCGAGGATATGCATCGTGAGGCCGTTGACGCCCTCGACGAATCGGGAGCGGATCGCCGGATCGAGGGTGTCGGTGCGGTAGATCATCTGCGCGGGTGAAGAAGGCGTGCTCGAGCGCTATGTGAGTTCAGCGATGGCGAGCAGCAGACCTCCAACAACACCCATTGCGACTGTGAGTTTGACAATGGCGGCCTTGATCTCTGAGCGGATCCAAACCCTCAGGTTGTCAATGTCGTCGTGCGTCGCCATCGGTGCGAACTCGTCCTGCAGCGCATCCACCGCCCGTTGCGCGTCCGGTTCTCCGAAATGCGGCCGGAAGATGTGGAAGAGCCGCAGTTTGTCGATCAGCCGCGGTCGGGTTGGAAACTCAACAGCCATGTCCTTCGCTCCTCCGCACTCATCCTATCGCCCCTTGAACTGCGGCGTTCGCTTCTCCATGAACGCCTTCGGACCTTCGATCGCGTCCTCGCTACCGAACGCTCTGGCACCCAGCAGCGATTCCATGCTCCAGGCCTGCTCCCAGGACATGCCCATCGAGCCTCGGATGACGATCTCCTTGGCCGTGCGCACGGCGAGCGGGCCGTTGGCGCAGATCAGATCAGCGATCGCGTGCGTCGTCGGCATCAGGTCTTCCAGCGGAACGACCCGGTTGATCAGACCGCAATGCAGCGCCTCCTGCGCGCTCAGCCGCCGACCCGTGAGGAGAATCTCCATCGCCCAGGCCCAGGGAATCTGGCGCGGCAATCGAATGTGCGCGCCGGCGTCGGGGACGATGCCCCAGCGGACTTCCTGCAGGCCGAACTCCGCATGTTCGGCGGCAACGCGGATGTCGGTACCCAACATGTACTCCAGTCCACCGGCGATGCAGTAGCCATTGATCGCCGACAGCACCGGCTTGAACACGCGATGCAGGTTGCGCGTCTCATTCACCTTGAGCGGCTCGTTGCGAGCGCCGCCGGCCTTGGCCGGAATCGTGCTGCTCAGGTCGGCGCCGGCGCAGAACGCGCGCTCACCGGCGCCGGTGATGATCGCGACCCACAGATCAGGGTCATTGTTGAAATCCTCGGTCGCGTCGCGCAGAAGTGAGAGCAGCTCGAGCGACATCGCGTTCATCCGCTCGGGTCGGTTGAACGTGATCACGCAGCGCTTGTTGGCAGGATCCTTCTCGTAGATCAGCGGAAGATCGGACATCGATGGCCTCCTTGGCTCGAATCAGAGCCTATCCCGCTATCGACCCTTGAAGACCGGATCGCGCTTCTCCATGAACGCGCGCGGGCCCTCGATCGCGTCTTCGCTGCCAAAGGCGCGAGCGCCCAAGAGCGACTCCATGCTCCAGGCCTGTTCCCAGGACATGCCCATCGCTCCGCGCACGGCGATCTCCTTGGCGGTCCGCACCGCCAGGGGGCCGTTGCGGCAGATCAGATCGGCGATCCCGTTCGCGGTCTCCATCAGCTGGTCCGCCGGCACGACCCGGTTCACCAACCCGCATTGCAATGCCTCAGCCGCAGAAAGCCGACGACCAGTCAGCAGGATCTCCATTGCCCAGCACCAGGGAATCTGACGCGGCAGGCGAATGTGCGAGCCGCCGACCGGAATGATTCCCCAGCGAACCTCCTGGAGGCCGAACTCGGCGTGCTCGGCGGCGACACGGATGTCGGTGCCCAGCATGAACTCGAGCCCGCCGGCGATGCAATAGCCGTTGACCGCCGCGATGATCGGCTTATGGACATCGTGCAGGTTTCGCGTCTCATTGACCTTCAGGGGCTCGTCGCGCGTCGCCTGGGTCGCGTTGGGAATCGTGCTGCCCAGATCGGCGCCGGCGCAGAATGCCCGGTCGCCGGCCCCGGTCACGATCAACACCCAGAGGTCTGGATCGCGTTTGAACTCATCGATCGCCTCGCGCATCAAGACCTGAAGCTCAGGGCTCATCGCGTTCATTCGCTCGGGCCGATTGAACGTCATCAGCGCCCGACGATTCGCGCGATCTGGTTCGAACAGCAGGGGTGGTTCGCTCATCGATTGGCTCCATCTCTCGGTCGGCCGGAGTGTATGAAGAAGATACGCGCATGCCGAACGGGCGCGGCCATGGCAGGATCCACGGGCCAGAGGGCCACGTAGGCTGAGTGCAGCGGGCGTGAGGGGCGGCGACACATGCGCTGGGTATTGCCCATTCTGGTGATCGCGCTGCTTGGTTCCGCTTGCAGCGAGATAGACCAGCCGCAGACTCAGGCCACAGGCGCTTCGGTACAACAACAGGCACTCGAGCGGGAGCAACCTGACGACAGCTCAGCCGACCAGCAGCCGCCACAGACCAGCGAGCAAGCCGAACGAGTGCGGCAATCCGAGCAATCGCTCGGCGATTCAACAGAACAGAGCGAGCAACCTGCGCGGGAATCTGAGCAGGAAGAATCTTCCCGGCCTGAACAGCAGCAAACTCAGCGGCAGTCCGAAGCAGCCAGCAACGCGCCGTTCGATCCCGACTCGGTAGAAATGGCCGACCTCATCTACTGGGGTCCACTGGATGGATTTTTCGGCCGCTATGTGCCTATTCCGACCAATGAACAGGCGTTGCTCGACCAGCTGCTCGCCTCCGACTCTCCCGCGGTCGACAAGTACATCATCGACCTGGCCGCGTTCCCCAACCCCTACTGGGAGCAAGCCCTGGACTATCTGAAGGCGCGATTCGGGGACTCGCTGCGCACGGTCTATGACTTCCCCGAGATTTTCGACTTCCACTCAGATGACAGCGCCACCCTGACATATCTGCGCTTCAAGCAGGCGCTGTTCGGCGGCCAGTTCGAAGACATGGCCGAAATGATGGACCCTGATGCCGCAATCGCGATCGACGCCCGGGAGATTCAGTGGGGCGGAGTGCGTGTCGACGGAATTCCGCCGCTTGAGTTCCCGACCCAGATTCTGCCTGCTGAAGCAGCGGAGTGGATCAACGACTCCGACATCGTCGTCGGTGTGGAGATCGACGGCGACGCGCGCGCCTATCCGATCCGGATCATCGCCTGGCACGAGATGGTCAACGACACAATCGGCGGAGTACCGGTCTCGCTGGCCTATTGCACGCTCTGCGGCTCGCCGATCCTGTTCGACGGCCGCGTCGGCAGCGAGGTCTACCGCTTCGGCACCAGCGGCCTGCTGTACCGCTCAAACAAATTGATGTACGACCGCAACACGCGCACGCTCTGGAATCAGTTCAGCGGCAGGCCCGCCTGGGGGCCCCTTGTAGGCCAGGACATTCGGTTGAGCGTGCTGCCGGTCGTCGTTACGACGTGGGGCGACTGGCTCGCGCGGCATCCCGACACCACCGTATTGAGCATCAACACCGGCTTCGTTCGCAACTACGGCCCCGGCGTGGCGTACAACGACTACTTCAACAGCCCGCTGACCTGGTTCAATGTGCCAGTCGAGGACGATCGGCTCGCGCAGAAGGACAATGTCTACGCGGTCCGGGTCGGCGAGGCGCTGACCGCCTACCCGATTGAGTTGCTCGCCGAGCGCACGTTCGCGCAGGATGTGGTGGGCGGCCTGGCAATCGTTGTAGTCGCTACTGCGAACGGCGAGGGCGGTCGTGCGTTCGAGTCGGGCGAAATCCATTTCCAATCCGCCGACCCCGACGGCGACATGCTGACCGACTCCGAGGGTGGCGTCTGGTTGATCAGAGAAGACAGTCTGCTCGGACCCAACGGCGAACTACTGCCGCGCGTCGGTGGACACAACGCTTACTGGTTCGCGATCACCAACCAGGTCGACAACGGGCAACTCTGGGAGGGCTGAGCGTCACCACTGGCCTCGGTCGATGATGTCGCAGTCACAGCTCGTTGGCATAAGCCACATGCTTGGTGGCGGTTGCCTAGTCCGCAGCCTCGATGCTGCTAGACGGCGCATCGTGGTCGGAGCGGATTCTCTCTGCCTCGCCGAGGATGAAGGCCTCGTATTCGTCCCTTGACTTGAACTGACCCCAGATTAGGTCTTCTCGATGAGGGCGATTCACCGTCTTCTTGCCGACGTAGCCATTCGGGTACTCCACCGTGAGAGTCTTGGTGATCGTTCGCTGCGGGTGCGGCGGCCATTTCTCGCTCGCCATGGCTCGGTTCTCTCTCTTCTCAATAGCGGATGAGGCGATAGGGCACTACCGCCAGGCTCTCCGTCTGGTAGAGGATACGCAGCTCGTAGTCGCCCGGCGTACCGTGATGCACATTGTCCAGGAATTCAGTGACGTGCATTCGAAACGACCGCCCTGGTTCCGCTGGTTCACTGACCACAACTGGAACGTGGGACTCCCGCGCGATCGCTCCGTCAGGATCAATCAAGAGTGCGGTAAGCAGATACTCGCCAATCGCGTCGTCCGGGCTGAACTCGAACTGGATCGCAAGGGACATTGACGGATGGACGTACGGGAACTCCTGCGCGTACAGCAAAGTGAACGCGCCGAGAACGTTGAGGGCGCCGTCCCCACTGAGATTGGCGGCATCGCAGAGAAGAGCGCTGGTGATTCGCACTGACTCTCCACCACGAGTCGCGGGGTGCTAACTCCGAGGCAGTCCCAGACCACGCGTGGCGATGATGTTTCGCTGGATCTCGTTGGTGCCGGAGTAGATCGTGCTGGGCACGGCGAGCAGGTATTGCTCGGGCATGTCGCCTTGCCACGGCGCCGTCGGCTCCTCGGGGATCAGCTGGCCGCTGAGGCCGAACATCTTGATCCCGTAGTTGTAGATCTTCTGGCCCAACTCGGACTGGAAGATCTTGATCACCGACGCCTCGTAGTTGGGCACGTTGCCGGTCGCCTGGATGTGACCGATCCGGTAGCCGAGATACTTGGCGACGTTGTTGCTGATCACCAGGTCCGACAGGCCGAGTCGGTAGCGGTCGCGCTCCTCGGCGGAGCCGTTCTGCAGCTCTTCGGTCATGCCCTCAAGCGTCTTGCGCTGACCGGCGGTCGTGCCGATCCCGGAGCGCTCGAAGTCGAGCAGGGTCATACCCACGTACCAGCCGCGATTTTCTTCGCCGATGCGGTTCTTGGCCGGCACGCGGACGTCCTCGAAGAAGACCTCGTTGAAGTGGTGACGGCCGGCCATGTTGATCAGCGGTCGTACCGAGAGCCCGGGTGTGTTCTTGATGTCGTCGATCAAAAGGAAAGAGATGCCGCGGTGCTTGGGCGCGTCGGGGTCGGTGCGGACGAGGCAGAACATCTGGTTGGCGCGGTGACCGCCTGAGGTCCAGATCTTCTGGCCGTTGATGATGTAGTCGTCGCCGTCACGGACGGCGCGGGTCTGCAGTGAGGCGAGATCGGAGCCGGACCCGGGCTCGGAGTAGCCCTGGCACCAGATGTGCTCGCCCGAGGTGATCTTGGGCAGGTATTCGGCCTTCTGCTCGTCCGAGCCGTGAATGATCAGAGTCGGACCAATCATGCCCACGCCGAAGCCGCGCGTGCCGGTGTCGGGCGCGCCGTGGTAGCCGAACTCCTCGTTGAAGACGATCTGCTCGTAGATCGACGCGCCCAGACCGCCATACTCCTTCGGCCAGGCCGGCGCAATCCAGCCGCGGTCCGCCAGCTTGCGGTTGAACTCCACGGCGTTCTCGAAGTCTTCCTCATTCTCCCGGGCGCCGCCTGGACCCTCAGTGGACGCGGGCTCGGGAATGTTGTCGAGCAGGAATTGACGGACCTCGCCGCGCAAGGTTTCCTCGGTCTCGGAGAATCGCAGTTCCATTGGTGCTACCTCACTATCCCGTTCGCTGGAATACGTCGTGCCTCTTGGAGCGGGAGACGGGATTCGAACCCGCGACCCTCTGCTTGGGAAGCAGATGCTCTACCACTGAGCTACTCCCGCAGCGCCTGCAAATGCGACAGGCACATGCAGAACAGTCTGTTGCATCGTACACGTCGACCCCGCCTTGATGGTGTCAGACGGCGACCTATCGGAATCGCGCGGCCTGAACGTCGCCCGGGTCGTCAACCACCCGCAATAGTCCGCCGCCGATCAGCGCCAACGCAGCGACGGATCCGGACGCCAAACCAGCAATCGCCGCGTTGCGGACGAGCAGCGATACCGCATCCGCCGCAATCAAGGCCAGCTCCGCCGCAAACGGATCGGCGGTCGATTCGGCCTGCCCGGCAAATGCCGATCGGACCACAAATGCGCCGATCCAGACCAACAGCGCACCCACGGCGATTGCCAGCCCCGGCGCTGCGAACCGAGACAGGCCCCGCGTCTGAGCAGCGGTCGCCAGGGACAGCAGGATGGCGAGCGTTCCACTGACGACTAGCGTGACCGTGGCCAGCTCGTGACCACCGCGAGTCAGTCGGCCGACGCTCCCTTCAAACAGGGCGCCACGAGAAAAGACGCGGAAGGCCCTGGGCGAATCCGACAGCGCCTCGAGCCCGGCGTCGTACACCAGTGAGGCGGTCGCTGCGGCGATCGCCTCCGAGACCGCCCCGGGACCGTCCGCCAGCGCCTCCCGATCCAGTTGGAGCGTGAGCGGATAGTCAGACAACGGAACGACCCCGCCGTGCTCAGCCCCTGCCTCCAACTCGGGCCAGGCGTTGAGGACGAATTGATCGATTTCCAGCAGTGACGTCAACGCACGAGCCAGGTAGTGCTGCGCCGTGTTCCGTTGCGTCAACTGAGTGGCGGACAGGAAGACGATCGCCATTGCCGTCATGAGCGCGGTCAGGAGCATGGTGAGGACGAGGACCGGTCTCCGCCAACCCGATTCCCTCGGTGACGCCGGCCGATAACGCGTCGGGCGTCCGGTCACGTCGCCTGAGTCTCGATCAGCAGCGATCCAGAGAGCATGTCGGGCAAGCTTCTTCCCTGCGGATCGACCCAGGGCCACCACAACCCGATCCCGAGCAGCACGACCGAAGGCCACCAGATCAGCCCGCGGATGACAAACGTCCGCTTGCCACCGCATAGTTCACGAAGTCCAAGCGCGCGGGCGCCGAGCGTCCGCGCGCCCAATCCCGCATACAACGACGACAACAGGAACCAGCACAGCGCAATGGCGTAGCCAACGCCCCACTCAGCGGCGGTTGGATCGCGTTCCAGCGGATCGACTTGCAGCAGCATGCCCAGGAGCGCAGCTCCCGCACACAGTGCGCTGAACAGGCCAATCACGACGAAATCAATCGCCGCGGCCACTGCCCGGGCCTCTCTGCGAACGATCGGGAGGTACAGAGGTTGGGACTCTGAACGGGTCATCAACGCGGTTGAGCGTAGCATCGAATGCATGGTGCGGCGGCGTCTGGTCCTCAGCGCATCCCTGGCAACGGTCGCCGTTGCCATGGCGGTTCTCTGCGCGCTCTTCGTCTCGACCACGCTCAGGGCGCAGTCCTCACCCGGTCTCGACGAGCTCCTGGGAAGCGCGACCGAGACCCACCGATTCTCCTTCTTCAAGTACGAGCTGACTCACCTGCCCAACCGCTGGCTGACCAGCGCGGCCGGTTGGCTCGGTGAACCGGATCTGGATGAGGATGCCACGCTCCAACGATGGTTCGAGGAGCGCAGCGAGCACCACCGGAAGCGGGCGGAACTGCTCCTGGAACGTCAGCTCAGCAGCGCGGCATCGGAGATGGGACTGGATACTCCGCTCCCGCTCTTCGGCCGGGTCAGAGTCGTCTGGCCGCCGGTCGACGTGGATCTCAGCGAACGCTTGCACGTGGTCGCCATCTCACCCAGGGACGAAGTGCGCATGGTCCGGTCCGTGTTGCTCACTTCCGACGTGGAGCGGGAGGACTTTGAACGAATCGAAGCTGAGGTGGAAGCCGGCGGGCGCTGGTCTGCCTGGGTCGGATCGATCGGCGGCGTCGCGCTGTATCCGGCTTCAGTCGTCTCGTCTCGCGACTATCTGAGCACGCTGCAAATCATGGCCCACGAGTGGACTCATCACTACCTGGGCTTCTATCCCCTGGGCCTGGCCTACGCGCAGGGTTCGGACATGCGGACGATCAACGAGACTGTCGCCGACATCGTCGGCGACGAACTGGGTGAGGTCGCCGCAGGTGCGTTTGCCTATGAATCGCCCGACGTCGACGACGAAGCGCAACTCCGAACCGAGATTCGGGCTGCGACCGATCCGCTCCTGCGTCAGCTTCGAATCGATGTCGACGCGCTGCTGGCCGACGGCCGGATCGAGGAGGCGGAACGCCTGATGGAAGCGACGCGACTGCAACTGGTCGAGCTGGATCGTCCATTCCGGCGGATCAACCAGGCGTTTCTCGCGTTTCGAGGCGGGTACGGCGCCAGTCCGTCATCAGCCAGCCCCTGGGGCCCTCGGCTGATCGCGTTTCGCAATGAACACGCTTCGCTGTCGGACTTTCTTGAAGCCGTACGAAGCATCGGTACGCCCAACGAAGCGGACGCGCTGCTCCCGCGCTAGGACGACTCAGTTCGACTCATCCTCCGCGGACTCCAGGCTGGAGACGTTTGGTTGTTCGGGGAGGGCGATCATGATCGTCTCACTGATCGTCCCCAGGTACGCGTCCATGACCTCCAGGCTCAACTCATAGACTCCGCCATTGGTCTCGCCGCTGTCCCAGCGCCCAAGGACGCCCCCGATGACGCTGCGCGAGCCGGTGGCAATGGTGATCACGTCTTCGCTACCCAATCGTCGCGCGGTCAACGACCAGCCGGTCAGATCCGAACTGTGTGCCCGCCCGGTAATCAGGATCTCGCCTCGCTCGACGATCGCGGCGTCACCCGGCGTGTCGAACCGTACCGGCGCATCCGCCTCATCGACCGTGCCGGGCTGCAGATATGCCACCCGGTGGCGGCGCAACCACTCGACGGCGATCGGGTCCAGCGCCGTCGCTCCCCGACGAGATACCGTTGGCGGTTCCAGCCACACGCCTCGCTGCAGGTAGTCCTCGGGAGTGTCGACGGTCGCCCGCTGCAAGGTTCGTCGATCAACATCAACCTCAAAACAGATGTAGTTGTCGACCGGTGGAGCGACACGGAGCGATACGAACAGCTCTTCCCGTGGGGCGGTACACGGTTGTTGCAGATCGGAGTCCGATTGCGTCGCGGCCATTGGATTCACGGCGGGAGCGTAGACCAGCGAACGGTGGAGACCGTCCGGCGCCCGGAACTCTTCGGCCGTCAAACCATGATGGGCGGCAAGCATGAATCGATTCCAGATCAGTCCGGCGGTCTGAACGGACGATCCGCCGGTCATCGGCGACTCGTCGGCATTGCCGATCCAGACTCCGACGGCCAGCTGCGGCGTATAGCCCATCGTCCAGTAGTCGCGACGCAGGTCGTCCATGCCCGGATCGCCGGCCGTCCCGGTCTTGGCTGCGGCCGGCCGATCCAGCAGGAGCAGGCTGTCGGCGCCGTACAGCAGGGACCGAGCGCTGTTGTCGGAAAGAATGTCGGTGATTTGATACGTATGTCCGGGCGGGGCCGCAACGCGGACCTCCGGCTCGCCCGACGTCGACCACTCGTAGAGCAGCCTGCCTTCTGCGTCCCGTATTTCCAGGACTGCGACCGGGTCAAGCTCACGGAATCCATCCGGCAGCGCCAGCAGGGTGGGCTGCCCCTTCATCTCACCGAGATTGGCCAGGGTCGCATAGGCGTACGTCAGGTCGAGCAGCGAGACTTCACCGCCGCCCAGGGTGATCGACGGGCCGTAGGCGCCGGGATCGTGCATCGTGGTGATGCCCAGGCGGTGCGTGCTGTCGAGCAAGGCGGCGCTGCCCAGCAGTTCGGCCAGCTTGAACGCCGGCACGTTCATTGAGTTTGCCAGAGCGCTGCGCACCGTCACCGGTCCGCGAAACACGCCGTCAAAGTTGACCGGCTTGAACTCCGTGCCATCCGCTTCGACGTACGTGGTCGGCACGTCCCAGAGCACCGTCGCGGGATGCCAGGTGCGCGGATCGAGCTGGAATGCGGCCAGGTAGGTCAGCGGCTTCAGCGCGGATCCAGGGGAGTGCGTCGCCGTCGCCAGGTTGACCTGGCCGTCAATCGTCTTGTCAAAGAAGTCGCGGCTGCCGACCATCGCGAGGATCTGTCCGGTTGACGGATCGATGGCGACCAGCGCGCCGTTATGTGCACCGGTCGCCGCTTCGAAATCGTTGATCGCCGACCGCACTTCGGACTCGGCCCGGGCCTGCAATCCGAAGTCGAGCGAGGTCGTAATCCTCAGACCCCCGTTGTTCATCAGGTTCTCGCAGCCGCCCGTGCCGGACGGCGGCACGAACCGCTCCAGCCGGCAGAGCCGCTCAACCTGCTCACGCACGTAGATCACGTAGTGAGGCGCCTCTATGTCGAATTCGGCCGAGTCGAACTCCAACTCCTCGCGCCAGGCCGCATCGGCCTCGGCGCGAGTGATGAAGCCGTGGCGCACCATCAGCGCCAACACATCGCCCTGTCGCCGCTTCGCTCCCTCGAGGTTCTCCAGCGGGTTGTAGAGGGACGGGGCCTGCGGCAGACCGGCCAGCATCGCCGACTCGGCCAGCGTCAGCTGCGCGGGAGCTTTGCCGAAGTAGCGCTGACTCGCTGCGCCGACTCCGTACGAAAAATTCCCGTAGAAGATTGAGTTGAGATACCACTCGAGGATCTGCTCTTTGCCGTACTCATTCGTGAGCTCGATCGCCAGGATCGTCTCCTTCAGCTTGCCGCGAACCCGGTTCAGTGTGCGGCCGGTGCGCTCCTCGGGTGGAATCAGCACGTTCTTGACCAGCTGTTGCGTGATCGACGAGCCACCGGAGCCGCCGAGAAAGTCCGAGCTGCCGACGCCGAAGTTCTCCCAGGCGGCACGCAGCAGTCCGCGGAAGTTGATGCCCTGGTTGGTCCAGAACGTGGCGTCTTCCGTGGCCACGGTCGCGTCGATCAGGTGTTGCGACACGCGGTGCAAGCGCACCGGCGCGCGGAGCCCGTCGGACGGACGCGCGTATTCGAACAGCAGGACGCCGTCCTCGCCGTTGCGATCGAAGACGCGGCTGCTGCCCAGGAGCTGCTGCGTCTCCTCGATCTGGTCGGGCGGGGCCAGTTCGTTGGCGAAGTCCGAGTAGATCAGATAGGCCGCGCCCGCAGCTGCGCCGAGCAGCGCCAGCGGGGCGCCGAGCAGAATCACGAGGGCGATCATCCAGCCGCGCATGCGGGCCGGCTCGACCCGTTCGCCGCGCTTGCGCCGACGCGATCGGATCGCCAGCCTGGTCGCCAGACTCAGCCGGCGCTTAGTTGCGGCGTGACGTTCGGATGTCAATCCCGGTACTCCGTCTCAACTTCCACATTACGTCCGACGCCCTGGAACTCCGGGGCGCGATAGGCTGCATTTCACGCACGAGTAACGTTCCGCCCCATCTCCCGAGCCCTCCGATATGTCTGACTCTGACAGCACCCAGTTCACGAGCGCGCAGGTGCGGCATCTCGCATCGTTGGTGCGTATTGAATTGACGGATTCCGAGGTCGAAGAGTTCCGCAGCGAACTGGCCAGCATCCTCTCGCACATCGACGCGCTGTCCGAGATCGACACGAGCGGCGTGCCGCCGACGAACAACGGCGCCGACCTGCTCAACATCCAGGACGACGACGCTTCGCGTCCGGCGATGGAGCGCGAACAGATTCTGGCCAACGCGCCGCAGCGCGAGGACGAGTACTTCCGCGTCCACGCGGTGCTCGATCAGTCATGACTGCTCCCACAAACACCGAACTGTTGACGATCACACTGGCGGAAGGCCGACGGCGACTAGTTGCCGGCGACGTCACCTCAGTCCAACTGACCCAGATGTTTCTCGATCGGATCGCCGATACCGACGATGAGGTCCGCGCCTTCGTCACGGTGACGGCGGAATCGGCCCTCGAACAGGCCGCCGAAGCGGACGCGTTGCTTGCTCGCGGGGACGCCGCAGCGCCGCTGACCGGCTTGCCGATCGGGCTCAAGGACGTGTTGATGACCAGGGGCGTCCGAACGACGGCCGGCTCGAGGATGCTGGACCGCCTGGTTCCGCCCTACGACGCAACGGTTGTAACCCGATTGGGCGAAGCAGGGGCGATCTCGCTGGGCAAACTCAACATGGACGAGTTCGCGATGGGCTCCTCGACCGAGCATTCAGCCTGGTTTCCGACGGCCAATCCCTGGGATCTTGAGCGCGTGCCCGGCGGATCCTCCGGCGGTTCGGCCGCCGCCGTCGCCGCGCGGCAGTGCATCGCCACGCTTGGTTCCGACACCGGCGGCTCAATCCGCCAGCCGGCCTCGTTCTGCGGCGTCGTCGGCCTCAAGCCGACGTACGGCCGCGTCTCACGATACGGACTGATCGCATTCGCCAGCTCGCTCGACCAGATCGGACCCTTCACCAGCACGGTAGAGGACGCGGCGATGCTGCTCCAGGCCATCGCCGGACCGGACCCGCTCGATTCCACCTGCTACGACGAGCCGGTCCCGGACTTCAGCGCGCAACTGGACCGCGGGCTCGACGGCCTGCGCGTCGCCGCGCCGCAGGAGTTCTTCGGCGACGGCATGGACGACGACGTCGCGAGCGCGGTCGAGACGGCGCTCGATCTGCTCGCCGCCAATGGAGCGATCATTGACCGCTCGCCATCAATGCCGTCCGTGCCGATGGCATTGCCCGTTTACTACATCCTCGCCCCGTCGGAATGCTCGGCCAACCTGGCCCGCTTCGACGGCGTCAAGTACGGCTACGGCGCGCGCGGCGGTGAGTCGATGTGGGCCGACATGGAAGCGACCCGCCAGCACGGGTTCGGTCGTGAGGTCAAACGCCGCATCTTGCTGGGCGCTTACGCGCTCTCGGCCGGCTACTACGACGCCTACTATCTCCAGGCCCAGAAAGTCCGAACGCTGATCCGGCGAGAGTTCGATCGCGTCTTCGCCGAGCACGATGTGATCGTCGCTCCCACTGCTCCTACCGTCGCGTTCAGGCAGGGCGAGATCACCGACCCGTATCAGATGTACCTCAACGACATCTACACCATTCCGGCCAACATCGCCGGACTTCCGGCGATCTCCGTCCCGGGCGGATTCGGCAAAGGCCGCATGCCGGTCGGACTCCAGTTCGTGGGTCAACGCCTGGACGAGACCGCACTGCTGGGGGTCGCCAACGCCTACGAACAACTGACGCAATGGCCCACCTTCCCGTCGGGAAATGTTGGCTCTACGTAACGAGTGATTGTGCGGGACCGTCCGGCACTGACACTGCCGGTTTCTTCACGTAAAGTTCGATCTTGATGGATCCAATTCTCGAACCCGTGCTCCGCGAACTCGCGCGCGACGCCCGTCAGTCGGCAGCACAGATCGCCGAGCGCGTCGACGGCAGCGAAGCCGAAGTCGCCGAAGCGGTCAGGGAAGCCGAAGAGCGCAACATCGTGCTCGGCTACGGGGCCAAGATCAACTGGGAGACCCTGGGCCTGTCGACCGTGTACGCGGTCGTGGAGGTCACCGTCGAGCCCCAGCCGAATGTCGGCTACAACGCCGTCGCCCGGCGCATCGCGCGATTCGACGAAGTACAAACCGTCTATTTCGTCTCCGGTGCCTACGACCTGTTGGTCATGATCGCCGCCGACAACATGCGCGGCATTTCCGATTTCGTCGGCGAGCGCCTGGCCACGATGTCCGGCGTCAAGGGCACCACCACCCGCGTCCTCATGCGCCGCTACAAGGAAGACGGCGTCTACATCGACGCCGACCTGCAGAACGACCGCCAGAAGGTGGTCTTCTGACCCGCCCATCCCCGCAGCAGGAATGAGTTCAGAGCGAGAGAACCATGCCGATAGCGTCCAACGACCGCCCATATTCGAACGACGACGACCCCCGGCGTACTGGCGCCGCGGGCGCCGGATCGGCGGCTGCGGCGCAAGCGTCGGGATCTGCGGATGGAGCGGCTCGGACTGCCGAGCGGGTGCAGGCGGTGCCCGGCTCCGGCATCAGGCGCTTCTTCGACATCATCGCCTCGATGGACCACGTGATCTCATTGGGCGTCGGTGAGCCGGACTTTGTCACTCCCTGGCCGATCAGCGAAGCGGGCATCCGCGCGATTGAGCAGGGGCACACGCACTACACCTCCAACCTTGGCTTGCTCGAGCTGCGCGAGGCGATTGCCCGCGACCTCGAGCGCCGCTACGGGGTCGAATGGGATCCGCGCGAGGAGATGCTGATCACCACCGGCGTCTCCGAGGGCCTCGATCTCGCCGCCCGCGCGATCATCAATCCCGGCGACGAGGTGATCGTCGCCGATCCGTCCTACGCCGCGCACGCGCCCGCGATTGTCCTTGCCGGCGGCGTGCCGGTGGCAATCACGACGCGAGCGTCCCAGGGTTTCGTCCTTGAACCCAGGGCGGTTGAAGCGGCGATCACGCCCAGGACCAAAGCCCTGTTGATCGCCTATCCCTCCAACCCCACGGGCGCGGTGCTCGAACGGTCGACGCTGGAAGCGCTGGCCGACATCGCCCGGCGGCATGACCTACTGGTGATCTCGGACGAGATTTACGATCGCCTCGTGTACAGCGGCTTCGAACACACGCCGATCGCGTCGCTGCCGGGCATGAAAGAGCGCACGATCACGCTGGGCGGCTTCTCCAAGTCGCACGCAATGACCGGCTGGCGCGTCGCCTGGGCCGCCGCTCCGTCCGACCTCTTCGCCGGCATGCTCAAGATCCACCAGTACGCCATGATGTCCGCGCCCACCGTCGCGCAGTACGCCGCCCTGGAAGCAGTGCGCGCGGGCGAGGAATATGTCGTGGCGATGCGCGAGGAGTACGATCGCCGCCGCCAGCTGATGTGGCGCGGATTCAACAAGCTCGGCCTGGCCTGCGCCGAGCCGCGCGGCGCGTTCTACGCCTTCCCCTCGGTCGCCCAGACCGGCTACGACGACGAAACATTCGCCGAGCAACTGCTGATCCAGGAGCAGGTCGCGGTCGTGCCCGGCTCCGCCTTCGGCGCGGCCGGCGCCGGACACGTGCGCGCCTGCTACGCGACCAGCTACGACGAGATCGAGGACGCGCTTGAGCGCATCGGCCGCTTCCTCCACTATGCGCCGCTGGCCAAGTAACGCGTTCGGGCAACGGATGACCAGCCGCTAGCCTGCGGCCATGACGTTTCGCCTCAATCCGCCGCCGGGAGAGTCCGAACCCGAGGATCTGACGCTGAGAATCACCGGCGTGCAGGCGCGTCCGCGGCCGGTTGAAGGCGGCGAACCCGACCCGTCGCGCCTGGAACTGCGCCTGGGAACCACCCGCGGCGAGCTCAGCGCCCTGCTCGACGTCGCCGAGGGTCAGACCGGAGCGCTGATCACGTGTTCAGGCGCGATGGGGGGCGAGCACGAGGTCCGCGGTCCGGCCGACAGCGTCTACCAGCGTCTGGCCGAGCAGCTGCCCGCCGAGGGCATCTCTGCGCTGCGGATTCACTACCGCATTGCCGGCGAGTTTGAGGAATGCGTACTCGACCTACTCGGCGCCTGTTCGTTCCTGAGCGGCGTCGGCGCGGAACGGATCGTCCTCGCCGGACACTCATTCGGTGGAGCGGTCGTGATCAAGACCGCGCAGATCATGCCTCAGGTGCGGGGAGTCATTTCCCTCTCACCGCAGCTGTTCGGTACCCGCCAGGTCGAGGAAATGGACAAGCCGCTCCTGCTGATCCACGGCACCGCCGACGCGATCCTGCATCACATGGCCTCGGAAGATATCTACGAGCGAGCCAACGAACCGAAGCGGCTGGTGCTGATCCCCGATGGCGGCCACGGCCTGGCCGAAGATCCCGACACCGTGATGTCGGAGATGCACCAGTTCGTCCACGAACACGTCGGGCCGCATTAGTCCCGGCTACCGGCTACTCGTCGTTGTTGTTGCCGTTCCCGGCCGCCACGCCGACGCCCAGACGCTCGGCGATCGTGCGGGCCGCGTTGGTCAGCTCCATCGGGATGATCCACTTGGTGCTGTCGCTGTTGGCCAGGTTGCGCAATGTTTCGAGGTACTGCAGACCCATCGTGTTGCCGTGCGCGATCTGAGCGGCCGCGTTGATCGAGTTCAGCGCGTCCGCGTAACCCTGGGCTTCGAGAATCTGCGCTTCTCGGTGACCTTCGGCTCGCAGGATCTGCGCCTGCTTCTCGCCTTCGGCCTCGAGGATCGCTGCCTGGCGCTCACCCTCGGCGACGTTGATCTGCGCATCACGTGAACCCTCAGACTCGGTGATTTGCGCGCGCCGTGTGCGTTCCGCCGACATCTGCCGGGTCATCGCTTCCGCGATCGCGGGCGGCGGCTCGATCTCCCGGATCTCCACCGCGGTCACCTTGACGCCCCAGCGGTTCGTCACCTCATCGAGTTTGACCTGCATCTGGTCGTTGATGTCGTCGCGCCGAGACAGGACTTCGTCCAATGCCATCTCACCGACCACAGCACGCAGGGTCGTCGTGGCCAACTGGCGGGCTGCGCCGAGGTAGTCGCGGACTTCGAGCACCGTGCGCTCGGGATCCATTACACGCAGATAGACGACGAAGTCGACGTCGACGCCGGCGTTATCCCGCGTGATGTTGCGTTGCGGTGGCACGTCGAAGTACTGCTCGCGCATATCGACCTTGGTCCCGGCCTGGATGATCGGGATGATCCAGACCAATCCCGGGCCCTTCATCCCGACGTAGCGGCCGAGCTGGAACTTGGCGACCCGTTCGTAGTCACGGACCATATTGATAATCGCCATGGGGTACTCCTCTATTGGCTATCGCTGCCGACCGCCCGTTGTTCGTTCGCAGCGAGTATATGGATTCGCTCGCAACCTGAATGTACACAGCGGGCCAGGTTCCGCGCGATTCGGCGGGCGGCGAATAAGCTGCCTCTTGTGAACGATCCCGATCCCAATCGTGATCCGCTGCCCGAGTCCGAGGTGCCCTGGCAGACCAGGGTTGTCCGCAGCCGCGCCTTCGCCTGGCTCGAGATGTGCCGGCCCACCACCGGAACCTGGCTGCTTTTCTCGAGCGCGCTGATGGTCCTGACGGCGGCCGAGGGCTCGCTCGAGTGGGGCCTGCCGTTTCAATACGGGGCGATGGTCGTCGCCTTCGCGTACGCGGCTGCCTTGATCGGCAATGCGCTGGATGCCGAGATCGACTCGTCCAGCCGTCTGATGCGGCCGATTCCAGCCGGCAAGGTCACGATCCGGGGTGCGCTCATTGCCGCGGCGGTTCCCGTTGCCCTCGGCGCCGCGATCGGGTTCGCCACTGACTGGCGAGTCGGCGTGATCGGTCTGGCCATGCTCGCCGCCAGTGGGCTGTACAGCGCGGCCTGGCGCGGATCGCCGCTGGGCTTCCTGGCCTTCGCGCTGATCGGCGTGCTTCTGCCGCTCGGCGCCATTCAGACCGCCGACGAGGGATTCTCCAATGCTCATCTGATCTGGGTCATTCCGGTCGGAGCCTTGACCGGGGCGGCCACATTCATGATCTACAAGCTGCCCGACTTCGAGATTGACGACTTCGACGGCGCACGCTCGATCCTGCACTGGCTCGGGATCGACACGGCGATTTCGATGTCCTGGGCCATACTCGCCGCAGCGCTGGCGCTTGCGGCCGCGTCGATCAATCTCTCCGGCGGCAACCTCGCCTGGCTGCTCGGTCCGCTGCTCTACATCATCATCGCCGGACTGTTCTGCATCTGGATCCTGATGCGGCGCGTTTCGGAAGTGAGACTTCGACTGCAACGTTGGCTGATCGTGCCGCCGGTGCCGATCTTGCTGATCGGCTGGTTGGGCGCCGCCGCTTCCGCCTGACCACCCCTGTGGTCTCGGCAATCCGTCAATCCGCTAGGTTGATCGCGCAGACTCCAGGAGCGCGTGATGTCCGAACCGACCAACTGGCAACCCGAAGTCGATGAGCTGTATCTGCGTCGCGAACTGGCGCTCAAGATGGGCGGCGAGGAACGCGTCAACCGCCAGCGCGAGCTGGGCAAACTGACCATCCGCGATCGCATCGACGCGCTGGTCGATCCGGGCAGCTTCCACGAAATCGGCGGGCTGGCGGGCTACGGCGCGTACGAGGATCGAGCGTTCAAGGACTTCAAACCGCTGCCCTACATCGGCGGACTGGCCAAGGTTGATGGTCGTTCCATCGTCGTGGGCGGCGAGGACTTCACCGTCGGCGGCGGCGCGGCCGACATCAGCACCCAGGAGCGATTCAAGAGCCTGTTCCTGGCCGACATGGCGCGCGAGTACCGCGTGCCCCTGTTCGTGTTCCACGAAGGCGCCGGCGCCAATGTCGCCGCCGAGGGAGACGGCCACGGCCACCTGCCCAGCAGCTTCGACGTGTTCGGCCCCGACATTCTCGCCGGACAGGAAGTGCCGCTCGTGTTCGGCGTTTCGGGCGCGACTGCCGGCGGCGTCGCGGCGCGGGCGATGCTCGGCCACTTCACGGTGATGACGCCGCAGGGCGCGCTCTTCGCCGGCGGGCCGCCGCTCGTCAAGCGCGCGCTCGGCCAGGAAGTGACCAAGGACGAGCTCGGCGGGCCCGACATTCACGTCGGCCAGTCCGGCGCAATCGACAACCGGGCCAAAGACGAGTTTGACGCGATCGAGCAGATGAAGGCGTTCCTCAGCTACATGCCGCAGAACGTCTACCAGCAGCCGCCGTTCAAGGCGACCGACGATCCGCCCGACCGCGAGGAGGAGGCGCTGCTCAGCATCATCCCGCGCAAGCGGACCAGGCCGTACAACATGCTCAAGCTGATCAAGCTCCTGGTCGACGACGGCGAATTCTTCGAGATCAAGCCGGAGTTCGGCACGACAGTGCACACGCTCTTCGCCCGCGTCGGCGGGTATGTCGTTGGCATCGTGGCCAACAATCCCAGCATGCTGGCAGGCGCGATGACCGCCGATTCTGCCGACAAGCAGGGACACTTCGTCGAACTCTGCGACCACTTCCATATCCCGATCGTCTTCGTCGCCGACGTGCCCGGCTTCATGCTCGGCCCGCAGGCCGAAGCGACGGGCACCCTGCGTCACGGGATGCGCGCCTACTGGGCGACCTACCTCGCCACGGTGCCCGTCTTCACCGTGATCACGCGCAAGAACTACGGCATGGCCGGACAGGCGACGGCCAACGTCGGCACGATGAACTACCGCGTCGGCTGGCCCTCGGGCGATTGGGGCTCGATTCCAATCGAGGGCGGCGTCGCCGCGGCCTACCGCCGCGAAATCGAGAGCGCGCCCGATCCCGACGAGCGACGGCGCGAGATCGAGGAGCACCTGCTCCAGTTCCGCAATCCGTTCCGCACCGCAGAGGCGTTCGGGATTGAGGACATCATCGACCCGCGCCAGACTCGGTCCTACATTCATCGTTTCCTCGAGCACGCTTACGACACGATCTCGACCAACCTCGGCGTCAAGGGCAAAGCGGGGGTGCGGCCTTAGCAGGCGGCCCCCTCCGTCACTTCGTGACACCTCCCCCGAAGGGGAGGTCGGGGACGGCTTAGACTCGACACAGCACGATTAGCAAGAAGAGGCGCCCCTGATGTCTGATGTCTTCACCGTCGACCCCAACCTCCCCGACTGGATCCGCACGCACACCGAGCAATACCTCAACTCGGGCGGCGAAGAGGGACACATGTGGGATCGGCCCGATGGTTCCGGTCCGATTCCCTGCCTACTGCTCGCGGCCCAGGGCCGCAAGTCCGGAGAGTGGCGCACGCTGCCACTGATCTACGGCGAGGCGGACGACGCCTACGTGATCGTGGCCAGCAAGGGCGGCGCCAGGAGTCACCCGGCCTGGTATCTCAACCTGGACGCCAACCCCGACGTGCAGCTGATGGTCGGCACCGAGCAGTTCGAGGCCACCGCCCGCACCGCCGAGGGCGCCGAGCGGGACAAGCTATTCGCCATGAT
The DNA here is from genome assembly GCA_028875225.1 of Chloroflexota bacterium. GTDB lineage: Bacteria > Chloroflexota > Dehalococcoidia > Bin125 > Bin125 > Bin125. The sequence continues at coordinate 66,959 of JAPPFB010000002.1, forward strand.
GGCCAAGGACTTTGACCCATACCTCGACTACGCGATCAGGGCCGGGGGCGCCGGTCGGCAGATTCCGATCGTGGTGCTCGAACGGAAGTAGCCCATTCGCTCCGTCATACCCGCGCTTGCCGCGGGTATGACGCAGTCGCAACAGCCGTCGCGTGAACGTCGAGATTGCCGCGCTGAGGCGCGGCAATGACGAACTTGTTCAGGACACGTTCGCAACCTCCGGCAGCGACGCGGGCAGTCCGATTGCCTCTTTGACGTCGGCCAGGACCTCGGCTGCGATCACGCGGGCGCGGCGGGCGCCATCGATCAGGATCTCATCGACCGCGTCCGGATCGGCCGAGAGCTCCTCGCGGCGCGCGCGGATCGGGGCGAAGTAGTCGTTGACCGATTCGGTCAGCATCTTCTTGCAGTCGACGCAGCCAATCGCAGCGCTGCGGCAGTCTGAGTCGATCTGGGGCTGTTTCTCCGGTCCGAAGAAGCCGTGCAGGGTGTAGACGTTGCAGACCTCGGGGCGGCCCGGATCGTCGCGGCGCACGCGCTGCGGATCGGTGATCGCGGTACGGATGGCCTGGAATGTCTCTTCCGGCGTGGCGGCCATATCGACGGCGTTGCCGTACGACTTGGACATCTTGCGGTTGTCGAAGCCCAGCACCATGGGCGCGCTGGTCAGTTCGGCCTCGGGCTCGGGGAACGTGTCGCCGAAGATGTTGTTGAAGCGGCGCACGATTTCGCGGGCCAGCTCGAGGTGCGGCAGCTGATCCTCACCGACCGGCACCTTGTTGGCCCGGTAGAGGACGATGTCTGCGGTCTGGAGGACCGGATACCCGACCAGTCCGTAGTTGACGTTTTCGGGCTGCGACTTGGCCTTCTCCTTGAACGTGGGCACGTTCATCAGGCGGCCGATCGGGGTGACCATCGAGAGCAACAGGTGGAGTTCTGAAATCTCCGGGACATGGCTCTGGGCGTAGAGGATGGTCTCCTCTGGGCGAATCCCGGCGGCGAGCAGGTCGATGGCGGTTTCGCGCACGTTGTCCCGGAGTTGCTCAGTCTCGGTCAGCGTGGTCAGCGAGTGCAGGTCGACGATCGAGTAGATGCACTCGTACCTGTCCTGCAGCGCGACGAAGTTCTGGATCGCGCCGAGGTAGTTGCCGATGTGTTGTCGGCCGGTCGCGCGGATACCCGCGAACACGCGATCCTGCATATCCATCTCCTGCTCCGGTCGGGCTCTTCTACTCAAACGTTACATTTCGTCGGGCGAGTCGACGCCGATCAGTCGCAGGGTGGCGGCGAGCGCCGCTTGCGACGCCTGGGTCAGCGTCAGTCTGGCTCCCGACTGCTCCGGTTCTTCCGGGACGACGATCCGGTGGGCGTCGTAGAACTGGGTGAACGCCTGGGCCAGGCTCTGCGCGTAGTAGGTCAGGTGGTGGGGTTCGCGTCGCGCGGCCATGTCGGCGACCAGCTCCGGCAAGCGCAGGATTTCACCAATCAGGACAGATTCCTGCTCTTCGACCAGCAGATCCAGGTGGTCCGAGGACGGCGCCAGGCCGGCTTCCGCCGCGTTGCGCAGGACGCTGGCGCAGCGGGCGTGAGCGTACTTGACGTACGACGCCGGATTCTGGCGTGGGTCGGCGGACGCCGCCGCGGCCAGGTCGAAATCCATTTGCGCGTCGGCCGAGCGCTGGAGCATGAAGAATCGCGCGGCGTCCGCACCAACTTCCTCGATCAACTCGCGCAGGGTCACGATTTCGCCGGTCCGCTTCGACATTCGCACGCGCTCATCGCCGCGACGCAGATGCACGAGCTGGTAGAGCAAGACCTCAAGCGCGTCGCCGTCGCCGCCGACGGCGGACACCGCAGCCTTGGTCCGGGCGACATGGCCCTGGTGATCGGCGCCCCAGACATCGATCACGGTGTCGAACTCACGGGTGAGGAACTTGTCGTAGTGGTAGGCGACATCCGAGGCGAAGTAGGTCGGCTCGCCGGAGGAACGAATCAGAACGTTGTCCTTGTCCTCGCCCAGATCCTCGGAGCGGAACCAGACCGCGCCTTCCTTCTCAATCACGAAGGAGCCGCCGCGTAGCCGCTCCATAGCCACGTCGTAGGTGGAGGTACCGTTCGCGCCGTCGTAGAGCGCGGATTCCCGCTGCCAGTGGTCGAACTCGACCCGCAAGAGGGCCAGGTCGTCGTGAATCTGTTCGATCATCAGTTGCAGGCCGCGCTCCGAGAGCTCGGCCGGCGGATCCTCGCTGCTTTGCAGCCAGCGGTCGCCCGACTCCTCTTTGAGCTGCCTGGCCACGTCGACCATGTACGCGCCCTGGTAGCCGCCCTCGGGCAGCGGGACCTCGCGTCCGAACTGCTGCTGATATCGAGCGAACAGGGTGCGTCCGAAGAGGCGGATCTGCGCGCCGGCGTCGTTGACGTAGTACTCGCGCTGGACATCGAATCCGGCGGCGTCGAGCACCGAGGCCAGTGCGTCTCCGAGGACCGCGCCGCGTCCGTTGCCGACCTGCAACGGACCGGTCGGGTTTGCGGAGACGAACTCGACCTGAACGCGGTGTCCGGCGCCCTGTTCGACTCGGCCCCACTGGTCTCCGGCGTCGATCACGGCGAGCAACAGGTTGCGCTGCCACTCGGCGTCGAGCGTGACGTTGATGAATCCAGGCCGAGCCACGTCCACATCGGCGATGGGCTCGGTGCGCATGATGCGCTGCGCAATCGCCGAGGCGACATCCATCGGCGGCATGCGCACGGCGCTGGCCAGCCTCAGGGCGACGTTGCAGGAATAGTCGCCGTGCTCGCGTTCTTTGGGGCGTTCGATGCGCAGCTCGATCGGTGGAATTGGTGGCAAGGCCCCGTCGGCCTGCGCCAGTTCGAGGGCATTGCGGACCAGTTCGCCGACCAGATCCCGCGTCGCGCGCGCCATGTCGAACACACTCTCTCGTTTGCCAGACTCACACTGTAGTCGGGCGCGGGCCAAAGGAGCAGGATATCGCGGGTCGAATGCGACACATAGCCGCCGCCAGACCTGCCGACGATGTGGCGCTCCGAACCAAGCCTCGTCATTCCCGCGCCTGTCGCGGGAATCTCGCCGAACTCTGCAGCGCCCGTCTCATTGGGCCGATCGGAGCTGCGGCGATGAGCGGCTCACATGCCACGGCCACGGGGACCAATGCGAGATACCCGCGGCAAGCGCGGGTATGACGGGTTTCGTTTCACGTCCTCTCTCGTTCGTCGCGGTTCCACTTGCTAATGCACGGCCGTGGCGCCCGCGACGTTCAGGCTGTCGGCTCGGGCGCGGAGGAGGCGGTGTTCGGGGGCTCGGAGGTGGGGGTCGCCGTCGAGGATTCGGTTGGCCCAGTTGCGGGCGAGGTTGAGGGTTCGGTGGTCGGTCAACTTTGCCACCCGCAACTCGGGCAGGCCCGACTGGCGGGTGCCGAAGTATTCGCCCGGACCGCGCATTTCGAGATCGGCTTCGGCCAGCTCGAATCCGTTGGTGGTCTGGACCATCAGGTCCAGCCGGCGCTGACTCTGCTCGACATCCGTCTCGGAGATCAGGTAACAGACCGACGGCAGGTCGCTGCGGCCGACGCGGCCGCGCAGCTGATGCAACTGCGCCAGGCCGAATCGTTCCGCGCCCTCGATCACCATCACGGTCGCCCGGGGCAGGTCGACGCCGACTTCGACGACGATCGTGGAGACCAGCACATCGGCGTCGCCGCGGGCGAGGTCGGCCATGACGGAGCGTTTCTCATCGGCGGACATGCGGCCGTGCAGCAGGCGAATCCTGGGTGCCAGTTCGCGCAACGGACCGCTGCGCAGGAACTCGTACTGCTCGGTCGCCGCCTCAGCCTCCAGCTTGTCGGACTCGTCAATCAGCGGACAGATCACGAAGGTCTGGCGACCCTGAGCGGCCTCCTCGCGGATGCGCTGATAGACGATCTCCTCGCGCTGGGACGGCTCTACGATTTGCGTGCGCACGCGTTGTCTGCCCGGCGGCAGTTCGTCGATCACCGAGTTGTCCAACTCGCCGTAGATGGTCAACGCGAGGGTGCGCGGGATCGGCGTGGCGGTCATGACCAGCAGGTGCGGGCTGCGTCCCTTGCTGCGCAGGGCGTCGCGCTGGAGCACGCCGAAGCGGTGCTGCTCGTCGACGACGGCCAGGCCGAGGTCGTTGAAGTTGGCGCTCTCCTGGATCAGCGCGTGCGTGCCGACCACGAGGTCGAGCATGCCTGAGGCCATCTCCTGGTGAATCTGTCGCTTGCGCGCCGCGCGGACGCTGCCGGTCAGCAGCGCCATCCGCACCGGACGTCCGAGGGCCGGGGCGAGGCTGAAGTTGTACCAGAGCTGTTCGCCGCCGGTGTGATCGTCGCCCGCGAAGAGGCGTTGGAAGGTCTCGTAGTGCTGGGAGGCGAGCACCTCGGTCGGCGCCATGAGCACCGTCTGGTGTCCGGCGCGCACCGCGGCGAGCATCGCGGCGGCGGCGACGACGGTCTTGCCGGAGCCGACGTCGCCCTGCAGCAATCGCGCCATCGGCTCGCGGCGGAACATGTCGTTGCGAATCTCGGTCAGGACGCGTTGCTGCGCGGCGGTCAGTTCGAAGGGCAGGGCGCCGATGAACCTGTCGAGGAAATCGCCGGGCATCGGGATCGGCGGGGCGTCGGCCCTGAGGCGGGCCTCGCGCTTGCGCGAGAGCACGGCGAGCTGGATTGACAGCAGTTCCTGGAACGCAATGCGTTCTTTGGCGAGTTCGACGTCTTCCAGTCGGTCGGGAAAGTGAATGGTGGCCAGGGCCTCAGCCTCGGACTGGTAGCCCTGTTCGGCGATGATCTGCGGCGGCAATGACTCGGCCAGCAGCGGCAGATAGTCCCGGACCGCCCTGTGAGCCAGGCGTCGGATGGTGCGATTGGGCAGTCCCTTGGTGCGTGGATAGACAGGCGAGAGGCGACCGACGTGGACGGTGTCGTCGTCGGGATCGTCGAGCCGCTCCCATTCTGGTGAGACCATGCGCAGTCGGCGTCCCTGGATCTCGACCGTGCCGGAGAGTCCGACCCGCATGCCCGCCTTGAGCGAGCGCGCCAGGTAGGGCTGCTGCCACCACCAGATACGGAGGCTGCCCGTGCCGTCGCGGACAACGGCCTCGGTCGCGGTGCGTCCGCCGCGCAGGTACTTGACGCCGATGCTGGCGATTTCGGCCACGATCGTCAGTTCGATCCCTTCGAGCGCTTCCGAGATCGTGCGCACGTTGCGCCAGTCCTCGTAGCGGCGAGGCAGATGCCAGAGCAGGTCATAGACGGTCTCCAGCCCGATCGACGTCATCGCCTTGCGGGAGATGGGCGGGATGCGGCCGAGGACGGAGACGTCGCGGGCGAGGGGATTTTCGTCGTCGAATGTGGCCGGAGGCCGTCTGCGGCTGGACTTCGTGCGCTTTGGCGTCCGGATTTGTCCAGATTTGTCCAGATTATGTTGGGATTGGTCCGGGTCATTACTCGCCGGCTGAGTGGTCGTCCTGCCGTTTCTGGTTCTGTCCGAGCGTTTGAAGCTGCCCGGCGCGGCGCCGGGGCGCAGGGCGGCGCGCACGTCGGCGGCCCAACGCTTGCGCTGGTCGGGGGTGAGCGAGGCGTAGCCATCCTGCGGGAGGGCGGCAACGATCTGCGTGAAGAACTGCGCCTGTTCGCCATCCTTGAGGACATTGCGCAGGAATCCGTCAAGTCCGCCGGCGACGGCGCGATCCTCGTAGCCGAGTTTCTCCTCCAACGCCAGCATCGACTGGAGCGTCTGCGTGGGCCGGCGCTGGCTGGTCATCAGGCGCGTCTCAGGACCGAAGCTCCAACGGTTCCCGGACCGACGTGGGCGCCGATCACGGGCGAGGAGAGCACGACCGGGACGTTCATGCCGTCGCAGGCGGCCGAGACGCGGTCGGCGAGGTCGCGAGCGTCAGACTCCACGCCGCCATGCATGATCGCGACGCGCTCCGGCGCTCCCTGCGCCACAATCTGCGCGTAGATCCGGTCGAGCGCCTTCTTGCGGGTGCGCGGCTTCTCGACGTCGACGATCTCCCCATCGATCACTTCCAATAGCGGGCGCATGCGCAGCAGGCGTCCGGCAAGGTGGCGGGCGCGTCCAATGCGTCCGCCGCGCTGCAGGTAGTCGAGGGTCTCGACGAACAGCACGGCTTGCGAGCGGGCTGCGCTCTCACGCGCCGCCTCGGCGGCCTGTTCGATGCCGGCGCCCTCGCGGGCGGCGTCGAGTGCGGCATGTGCGGCCCAGGCAACCGACATCGATGCGGTCTCGGTGTCGACGAATTCGAAGGGCGGCGCGTCCTCGAGCAGGGACGCGCCCTGGCGGGCGGAGTTGAGGGTGCCCGAGAGTTTGCCGCTGATGTGGATCGAGATGATTCCGTCCGCGCCGTCGTCGATCAGTTGCTGGTACGTGTCGCGGAAGGCTCCCGGCGCGGGCTGCGAGGTGGTGGGCAGCGTGCCGCCTTCGTCGACGACGCGATTGAGTCGCTGCCAGAAATCGGGCTTGGTCAGGGTGACGCCGTCCTCAAACACCTCGTCTCCGAAATGCAGATGCAGCGGGATTACGGTAATGCCGTCGATCTCGCCCTGTTCGAGGTCGGAGGCGGAGTCGGTGACGATTGCGATGGACATATGTTCTATCCTAACAGGCTTCGTCAGGGGAGCAGGTGAAGGATTGTTGGTGGGTGAGCGTCGGCGGGACCCCCTCAGCCTTCGGCAGGTCCCTCCCCGATCAAGTCGGGGACAGGCTCTGCGAGGGAATGCGAGGAATGGCAGGGTATGACATCCCTACTCCAGAGCGAGCAGCCACGGGTAATGCGGCTGTCCACCGTCGATCAGGTCGACCTCGAGGCCCGTTGATTCTGCAATCGCTTCGGCCAGCGCATCGGCCCGTTCTTCCGAAACCTCTTCACCGATATATGCGGTGAACAGCGACGCTCCCGACAACGAATCGGCCATTTGCGCGGCCAGCGACAGCGCGACATCGTCGATGGAATCACCGGCGCCGGCAATTTCGCCGTCGAGCATCGCGAATGGCTGACCTTCGGCGATCGGGATGTCGCCTTCGAGTGTCCGGGCGGCATGGGTGACGCGACCGATTCGCACCGATTCCAGGGCGTCCTGCATTTCGGCGACGACATCCTCGGCCGGCACTCCGCCGATCACGGCGGCGAGGGCGGCCACGCCTTCGGCCTGGCTGTCGTTGTGGATCACGTGAATCCGCTGCGGTTCGGCGGCCGCGGCGGCGAGTTCTCCGGCGCGCTCGGCGGCCGGCGTGACGTTGTGGTTGTTGGGCAGGATGATCACGTCCTCGCCCTTGACCGACTCGGCCGCAGAAAACAGCATCTCGACCGAGGGGTTGTCGGCCGCGCCGCCGGAAACGATGGCGGCGGCGCCGAGCTCGGTGAAGACGCGGACAAAGCCGCTGCCCTGGACGACCGCGACGACCGCGGCGTCGGACTCCGACTCGTGGGTGCGGGCCGCCTGCATGCGCATGTCGACGGCGCGGAAGACTCGAATCCGGCCGGCCTCGTCGGCGGCGGCGTAGGCGTCGGCGGGCTCGGTGGTGTGCAGGTGAATGCGCAGATCGTCGCCATCGGGGGCGAGCATGACGGTCTCGTCATCGCCCGAGAGCACGTCGCGCAGGCCGTCGATGTCATCGACGTTGGCAACGACGAGCTCGGTGCAGAAGCCGTCGAACTCGCCTCCGTCGTCGAGCCGGCGGGCGAGCCAACCCGGGTCGATGGCGCCCAACTCGGCGGGTACGTCGGGAATGGGCTCGCCGGCGAGCGCGCCGGCCATGCCGCGCAGCATGAACTCGAGTCCGCGCGCGCCGGCGTCGACGACGCCGGCGTCCTTGAGCACAGGGTTCTGCTCGGGCGTGTGCTCGACCGATTCATAGGCCGCCTCGACAGCGCGCTGCAACTGCGCGAGCAGCTCGGCATCGGCGGATTGAACGGCGGCGGCGGTATCGGCAGCGACAGAGATCATCGTGCCGTCGCGGGGTTCGGCGACGGCGTTGCGCGCGGCCTCGGCGGCGCTGGCAAAGGCTGCGGCCAGTGAGGCGTCGCCGTCTGCTGACAATCCGGCGGCGAATCCGCGCAGCCATTGGGCGCCAATCACCCCGGAGCTACCTCGACCGCCCAGCAGGGCAGCAGAGGAGGCGGCGGTCGCGATCTCCCGTGCCGGGGCGTCGTCGGCCAGATCGTCCAGCGCCTCGCTGGCGGCGGCCAGGGTGCGACCGAGGTTGGCGCCGGTGTCGCCGTCGGGCACGGGATAGACGTTGATCAGATTCAGGGCTTCGCGGTGCAAGGCGACCCAGCCGGCGGCGCCTTGGATCATGCGCTTGACATCGGCGCCGGTGAGCACGCTCTCGACCATCTGTAGCCTCCCGTATAGAGTGCCAACGTCGCCACAGGCGCCGACCCGAAATCGGGTCAAGGTGCTGGTATGATACCTGCCACACGCGGGCGTTTGGCGCGCCCGGCTGCCAGTGCGCGTGGGCGGACGAAGGACTTGAGGGCAGATCGATGGCCGGTAAGTGCGACCTCTGCGACAAACGGACCAGCTTCGGCCGCAATATCCGCCACAAGCACTCCGGACGCTGGAAGCGCAAGGCGCCACGCACGTCGCGCACCTTCAAGCCAAATGTTCACCGACACAAAATAGTCGTTGACGGTAAAACGCAACGGCTTAACGTTTGCACCGCATGCCTGAGAACGATGATGAAGCGGCTCGCCGCCTGATTCATCAACGATGATCGACCAAGATCGAGCCGGATCGGAACACCCAATCCCCGAGAGCCAGAGCCGCGGACGAAGCGTCCGCCCCTGACGACCTGTACGAGCCCGAAGACGGCGCACCAGCGCTGCCACACCGAGACCGAGGAATATGCGAATCTACGTTGGAAACCTGCCCTTCCGAACCAACTCCGAAGAACTCCGCGACCTGTTCGCCGAACACGGCGAAGTTCACGACTGTGTGATCCCTGTCGACCGCGACAGCGGCCGCTCACGTGGATTCGGCTTCGTGGATATGTCGGACGACGAAGCGCGTAACGCGATCACCGCGCTTGACGGCTACGACCTCGACGGCCGCCAGTTGCGCGTCAACGAAGCGCGCCCGCGAGGCGCCGGCGGCGGCGGCGGTGGTGGCTACCGAGGCGGCGGTGGCGGTGGCGGCGGCTACCGGGACGACCGAGGCGGCGGCTACCGCGAAGAGCGTGGCGGTGGCTACCGCGACGGCGGCAGCCGGGACGGCGGTTACCGCGAGAATCGCGGTGGCGGCGTCCGCGAGCCGCGCTATGACGACCGTGGTTCACGCGACAGCTACGCCGACCGCGGACGACGCTGGTAGCCCAAAACCGGCACTGCTCTCGTTTCACCTGTTGAGATGACGTCCGGCGTCCGGGTCCGAGCGATCGGATTCGGGCGTCAGGCCGCGCCGTTCGTCGATCTGCTCTGGACCGTCTATCGCGGAGATCCCAACTGGATCCCGATGCTGCGCCGGGCGCAGATGGAGCGTCTCGATCCGGAGAAGACGCCGTTCCTGCGATACGGCGAGGCGCAGCTCTTCATTGCCGAACGTGATGGCCGCGATGTCGGGCGAATCTCGGCGCAGATCAACCCGCTGCACGATGAGAAATGGAACGAGTCGGCCGGATTCTTCGGTCACTTCGACTGCACCAATGACATCGAAGCGGCGACCGCGTTGTTCGAGGCGGCTGAGACGTGGCTGCGCGAGCGCGGGGCCAGATTTTCGCGCGGGCCGTTCAGTTTCACGATCAATGACGAATCCGGTTGCCTGGTCGAGGGCTTCGACACGCCGCCGATGGTCGCCATGCCCCACGGCCGGACCTGGTTTCCCGAGCTGATCGAGGCCAACGGCTACCAGAAGGCCAAGGACCTCTGGGCGTATCGCTATCCCGTCGACGCGCCGCTCGGCGACCGGCGCGAGCGCGCCTGGCGGCGGATTCACGACCATCCGCGGGTGACCGTTCGGCCCTTCGACAAGCGCAACTTCCAGCGCGACGTGCGCATTGCGGCCGAGATCTTCAACGAGGCATGGGTCGAGAACTGGGGATCGGTCCCAATCACGGCGGAGGAGGCGGACCGGTTGGCCGCCGACCTCGCGCAGTTCGCCGATCCGCGGCTGACCGCGTTTGTCGAGATCGACGGCGAAGCGGCGGCGATGGTGATTTCGATCCCGAATCTGAACGAGTGCGCCCGCGACATTGATGGTCGGTTGTTCCCCTTCGGATGGGCGAAGGTGCTCTGGCGGCTCAAGCGAGGTCCGGAGAGCGGGCGGGTGATGCTGCTCGGGGTGCGGCAGAAATGGCGCACGCGGGAGTTCGCGCAGCTGGGCGTCATGCTGACCGCCGAGGTCCACGTGCGCGGCGCGGCCCAGGGGTATCAGTGGGCCGAACTCGGTTGGGTGCTGGAGGACAACCACCTGCTCAACCACGCCCTGCGCCGCACGGACGCCGAGGTCTACAAGGTCTATCGGATCTTCGAGAAGACGCTGTAACAGGGTGCTGAAGTAGTCCGCTTCCGTCATACCTGGCTCTGCCTGGAAACTCGATCCCACTGACGCCATGTCCGGTCAGGCGAGATTCCCGCGACAAGCGCGGGAATGACGGGGATTGGTGGATGCGCGCAGGGGATGCTACGGCTGTGCGTTAGTCAGCGCGCGGCGCAGACGAGCGACCGCGTCGGCGATGGATTCGCGATCGTTGAAGACGGCCGAACCGGCGACCAGCCAGTTGGCGCCGGCCTCGACGATGGCGGCGATCGTCGATTCGTTGACGCCGCCGTCGACGGCGACGTGCGCTTGCTCGCGGCCGCAGGCATCGAGCATGCGTCTCGCCTGCGCGATTCGCTGGAGCGACTCGGGGATGAACTGTTGTCCGCCCCAGCCGGGATTGACACTCATGATCTGGATGCGGTCGCAGATCGGAACGACGGCGTCGATCTCGGTGAGCGGGGTGCCTGGATTGAGTGTCACTCCGGCTTCGACGCCGGCGGCGGCAATCTGCTGGAGCAGTCGATGCGGATGGCGCGTGGACTCGATGTGGATCGTGACGCAATTGACGCCAGCGGCGATGAAGTCTCCGATGTGATCTTCGGGATGCTCGACCATCAGGTGGGCTTCAATCGGCAGCTCGGTCAACGAACGCACCGCCGAGGCCATCTGGGCGCCAAAGGTGATCGGCGGGACGAAGTTGCCGTCCATCACGTCGAGCGTGATCCAGTCGACGTTCGCGGCCTCCGCGTCGGCGACCTGTTCAGCCAACCGAGTCCAATCGGCGCTCAGGATCGAGGGCGCAATCTGCACCGGCCTGCTTGCGGTCACAGTCATCGTCGACCCTGCTGTTTGGCGGCGGCGCGCTCGGCGGCGCGACGCTGCGCGCGATTGAGTCCGGTTTCGAGTTGCGCCTCTGTCTGGGGCGCCGACGGCTGGTTCGCCTCCTGGCTCGACGGTTGTCCAGCCGGCTGGAGCTGGAGTCGCTCCTTCGCCTCAGTGAGCGCCGCCTGGACCTGGTCTGGCGCGGTTCCACCAGGCACGTTGCGAGACTCCAGGGCGAACTGCACGGTCATCCCAACGGCGTCGGAATCGAACGAAGGATGCTCCGACTGCAGGTCCGCAAGTGTGAGCTCCGAGAGTCCGCAGCCGCGTTGCTCGCAGAGTCTGACCAGGCGACCCACGACTCCGTGCGCCTCGCGGAAGGGCACGCCCTTTCGCGAGATGTAGTCGGCGTAGTCGGTGGCCAGGATGAACGGATCCTGGTCGACCATCGCGCGCGCGCGGTCGCCGTTCACCTGGGCCGTCAAGAGCGCTCGGGCGAGGACGTGCAGCGTGCCGATCAGGGTCTCAGCGGTGTCGAACAGGCCGGACTTGTCCTCTTGCAGGTCGCGATTGTAGGCCAGGGGCAGACCCTTGAGCGTGGTCAGCAGACCGGTCAGGTGGCCGAGCACCTTGCCGCTGCGACCGCGAGCGAGTTCGGCGATGTCGGGGTTGCGCTTTTGCGGCATGATCGACGAACCGGTCGTGAACGCGTCGGCGAACTGGAGGATGCCGAACTCGGCAGAGCTCCAGAGAATCACGTCTTCGCAGAGCCGTGAGATGTTGACCATGCAGATCGCCGCGTTGGAGAGAAATTCGACGATGTAGTCACGCGACGAGACGGCGTCGATGCTGTTGCGCGAAACTGCTTCGAATCCCAGTTCGTCGGCGACGGCCTGGCGGTCCAACGGGTAGGCGGCGCCGGCCAGCGCGGCGCTGCCCAGGGGCATGACGTCGGCGCGGGCGAAGGAGTCGACCAGGCGATCGGCGTCGCGGTCGAGCATTTCCAGGTAGGCCAGCAGGTGGTGCGCGAAGAGGACCGGTTGGGCTCGCTGGAGGTGTGTGTAGCCGGGCAGGTAGACGTCGAGCGAGCGCTCGGCCAACTCGATCAGCGAGGCCTGCAATCCGCGCACGGCGCCGACCGCCTGGACGATCGCGTCGCGGACGAACATCCGGGTGTCGAGCGCGACCTGGTCGTTGCGCGAGCGGGCCGTGTGCAGCCGACCGGCGGCGTCGGCGCCGATGATCTGGCCGAGCCGCGCCTCGACGTGCGTGTGGATGTCTTCGAGCTCGTGATTGATCTCGAAGCCGCCGGACTCGATCTCCGATTCGACCTGGTCGAGTCCCTGGATGATGCTGGCCGCGTCTGCGGCGTCGATGATGCCCTGGGCGGCGAGCATGCGTGCGTGGGCACGCGAGCCGGCGATGTCATGCCGGAAAAGCAGGAGATCGGTCTGGATCGAGGACGTATAGGCCTGGACCAGGGCGTCGGGCGCTTCTTCGAAGCGTCCGCCCCAGAGGCGTTGGGCGTCGTCGCTCGGACCGTCGGCGTCTGCCATGCGCCGCCTGCTATTCGTCTGCGGGCAGCCTGGTCAATCCTGCTGCGTTGATCGTGTGTTCAAATTGTTCGTCGTCGAAATCTCCGGCGCGGATCGTGATGATCGCAGGCGGAATTGCGCCGTCGGCGAACAGGGCCGGGTAGAGGTCGGCGGCGATTGCCCGGATGAGCGCCTGCGTCTGCGCTTCGGCGAGCGGACCGCAGGCGGCCTCGAAGGCCTGCTTGGCGTCGAGCGCCAGGTACAGCGCGACTTCGAGGGTCGCGTGCCCGGGACGGCGAATCTCGAAATCCGCGGCGTCGGGACCGCCGGCGGTGGGCACGGCGGCCTCGTACTGAATGATGATCTCGGCGTCAGAGGCGTTCGTCGTCATCGCACGCTCTCCTGTCTGGCCGGTTCGTCCGGCTCACCGGCCGGTCGGTCAGCTCGTACTACCCGATGATACGTCGAGGACGCCGCCCGGTTGTTGCAGCAACTGTTTTTCGGCCTGGACCCTGACCGGCAAGCCGAAGATGTCGATGAAGCCGACGGCCGAGGTCTGATCGTAGATGTCGCCTTCGTCGTAGGTCGCCAACGAGTACTGATACAGGCTGTTGGGACTTTCGACGCCGACGGTGACTGCCTGACCCTTGTACAGCTTGACCCTCACTGTGCCGGTCACGTGCCGCTGCATGGAGGAGGTCAACGCCGCGAGATCCTGATGCAGGCCGGTGAACCAGAGGCCGTCGTAGATCAGGTCCGCGTAGTCGTGCGTCAGCCGGTATTTGATCCGGAGCTGGGCCTTGGAGAGCGTCATGGTTTCCAGGGCTTCGTGCGCGATCCGCAAGGTGGTCGCGGCGGGCGCCTCGTAGACCTCTCGCGACTTGATGCCGACCAGGCGGTCTTCGATCATGTCGATCCGACCGACGCCGTTCGCTCCGGCGACATCGTGCACGCGACTGATTAGCGTCACCGGATCGAGCTCTTCTCCGTCCAGGGAGACGGGACGTCCACGCTCGAACCCGATCTCGATGTAGGTCGGCTCGTCGGGCGCGTCTTCAGGGTTGACCGTCCAATCCCAGACGTTGTCGGGCGGTTCAGTCCACGGATCCTCAAGCGGCCCGGCTTCGATCGAGCGCCCCCACAGGTTCTCGTCAGTGGAGTATTGCTTGTCGACGCTGACGGTGATCGGGATGCTGTGCGCCTGTGCGTAGACGATTTCGGATTCGCGCGTCGTCAGTTCCCACTCCCGGACCGGCGCGAGGATGCGTAGATCCGGGGCCAGCGCCTGGACCGAGACATCGAAGCGGACCTGGTCGTTGCCCTTGCCGGTGCAGCCGTGTGCGACGGCGGTCGCGTTGTGCTGGCGCGCGACGTCAACCAGGGCCTTGGCGATCAGCGGCCGCGCGAGCGCGGTCGCCAGTGGGTAGCGTCCCTCGTACTGCGCGCCGGCCATGAGCGCGGGAAAACAGAAGGCGCGGGCGAAATCGTCGCGCAGGTCGAGCATCTCGAATCCGACCGCACCGGCGGCGTAGGCGCGGCTCTCGAGGTCTTCGTCCGCCTCGAGGTAGCCCATGTCGGCGGTCATGCAGATGACTTCCCAGCCGCGTTCGGTCAGCCAACGCGTCACGACGGATGTATCGAGTCCGCCCGAATAGGCCAGCACCACCCGCTTGTCGTCAGTTCGTCTTGCCACCCCAGTGCTCCCAACTGTGTTCGACTTGTTCGGATCTGATCAGATCTGTTCGATCTTGTTCGATCGCGTTCGATTCTGACCGGCCATGGGCGGACGTGGAGGGTTCGCGGCGGGTCGAATTCGTTCGCTGGTGTTCGATCCTGTTCGGTTCTGTTCGGGCCTATTCGGCGATCGACGACAGCGCGTCGTCGATGATGCCGATGGCATCGTTGATTTCGTCTTCGGAGATGGTCAGCGGCGGCACGAGGCGCAGCACGTTCGGCTTGACCACGTTGCAGATCAATCCGCGCTCGCGAATCGCCGCGACCAGCGCCGGACCGACGTCCTCGCTGAGTTGGACGGCGACCAGCAATCCCTTGCCTCGCACGTGGTCGATCAGCGGATGCCGATCCTCGAGCGCGCGGATGCCGGATGTGAGCTGTTCACCGCGGGCGGCAGCCTGCGAGGGAATGTCCTCTTCGATGATGACGCGCAGGGTCTCCAGCGCCACCGACGTGGTGAAGGGCTGGCCGCCGAAGGTGGTTCCGTGGTCGCCGGGTTCGAGGATGTCGCCGCGCTCGTTGGCCACGATCGCGCCAATCGGCACGCCGCTGCCGAGCCCCTTGGCCAGCGCCATCACGTCGGGCTGGACATCCTCGTGCTGCCAGGCGAAGAGCTTGCCGGTTCGGCCGATGCCCGTCTGCACCTCGTCCAGCATGAGCAGGAGATTGTGCTCGTCGCAGACCTGGCGCAGCGCGACGAGATAGCCTTCGTCGGCGACGTTGACGCCGCCCTCGCCCTGCAGTGGCTCGACCAGAATCGCGGCGGTCTGCGGACCGATCGCGTCACGGACGGCGCCGACGTCATTGAACGGCACGTGCCGGAAGCCTTCGAGCGGGCCAAACGGCTCGCGATAGTTGGGATTGCCGGAGGCGTTGACCGAGGCCAGGGTGCGGCCGTGGAAGGCCTCGTCCATGACGATGATCTCGGTCGCGCCGTCGCGCCGGGTCTGGCCCCACTTACGGCCGATCTTGATCGCGCCCTCGGTCGCCTCGGCGCCGCTGTTGCAGAAAAAAATGCGGGTCATGCCCGACTGCTCGAGGATCACGTCGGCGAGGTCGAGTTGAGGAATCGTGTAGAAGTAGTTCGAGACGTGCAGCAACGTCTCGGCCTGCCGCTTGATCGCCTCGACGATCCGCGGGTGGCAGTGTCCGAGGTTGTCGGCCGCGATCCCGGCGACGAAGTCGAGGTACTCGTTGCCTTCGTCGTCCCAGACCTTCGAGCCCTCGCCGCGCACCAGGGTGACGGGCAGACGGCCCGCCGACATCATGAAGACAGCGGACTCGCGCTCAGCAGTGGTGGGCATGGTCGTCACTCCGGCTACGCAGACAGGACATTCAACCGATTCAGATTAGGCGAGCGTTCAGTGCGCGTCTATGCAGTCGGTAGCGCTCGAACAGCGGCCTACTCCGCCGAAACTGTCAGACGCTCGAGGATCTGGCCCAGGCGCTCGATCGCAGCGCCGTAGCCGGCCCAGTCGCCTTCGCGCTGCTTCTCGAGCGCTTCCTCGAATGCGGCCTGCGCCTGGTCGGCCAGTTCGGCGGCGTCGTCGGACAGCTCAATCGGCGGCGGTGGCTCCGCTTCCTGTTCTGCCTGTTCAGATCCAGTTTGAGCGACCGGTTCCGGCGGAGGTTCCTGGCCGGGAACATCGCCGAGGAACGACAGCCCCTGCGCCGCGCGCTTGCCCAGCGCGACGTCGACCGCGTTGACGAAGGTGTCCTCGAAGGCGATCGTGTCGCCGTTGACGACGATCACTCCTTTGAGCTGCGGGAACCGCCCGGTTTCTGCCTGCAGATAGATCGGTTCCACGTAGACATAGGAATCTCCGACCGGGATGAAGAGCAGGTTGCCGCGGATCACCTCCGAGCCCTGCTGTCCGAGCAGCGTGAATTGCCGCGACACGGCGACGTCCTGGTCGATCCGGTTTTCGATCTGCTTGGGGCCGTCGACGTTCTTGTTGGCGGGGAAGCGGAAGGCGAACAGCTTGCCGTAGTTTTCGCCATCCGAGCGGCCGGCCATCCAGGCGATCGAGTTGAGCCGGTTGCGCGGAGTGAAGGGCAGGATCAGCAGGAACTCCGGCTCTGCCTGGTCGGGCAGGCGCAGAGTCACGTAGTACGGCTCGACCGCGATCTCCTGTTGCCGCAACAGCTCTTGCGGGATCGCCCAGAGGTCCTCGCGGTTGAACAGGCCGCGGGCCGACTCGATGTGGTAGGTCAGGTACTGGTCGGCCTGGATCTGGAAGTAGTCCTGCGGGTAGCGCCAGTGCTGCTGCAGGTCGCCGGGGAACGCTTCGGCCGGCTTGAACAGTTCGGGGAAGATGTCTTCCCAGACCTGGATGATCGGGTCGCTGTCGTCGACAACGTAGAGGTCGACCGTCCCGTGGTAGGCGTCGATCACCGCTTTGACCGAGTTGCGCACGTAGTTGAATCCAACGCCGTGCGGCTGTGAGTAGGGGTAGCGGTCGGTGACGGTGTAGGCGTCCTGGATCCAGTACAACCGCCCGTCCTCGCCGACCACGATGTAGGGGTCGGCGTCAAGCTGGAGGAATGGCGCCAGTTCGTTCACGCGCTCCTGGATCAGGCGTCGGAAGAGGATCCGACTGTCGCCGTCCACAGACCCGGAGATCAAGATGTTGGCGTCGCCGAACGACCAGGCGAAGGCCAGTCGACGGAAGAAGCCGCCCAGCTCGATGCCGCCGTCGCCTGAGTACCGCGTCGTGGCCTGATCGGCCTCGCCGTCAGATTCCTCGCCGCTCAGCGGGTAATCGAACTCTTCGGTCTCGCTGTTGGCGATCACGTAGGCGTCGGTCGCTTCGCCGTAGTAGATGCGCGGTTCGACGATTTCCAGGTCGATCGGTCCTGAGGAGGTCTCTTCAATCACCTCGGGCGGGATGTTCGAGACCCAGAAGACGGGCTCGCCGGCGGGCGAGACTTCGTCAACCGGCGTCATCACGACGCCGAATCCGTGCGTGAATTGCAAGCGCCGGTTGACCCAGCCCTGCTGGGTCGACTGGAGATTGGCCTGTGACAGCTCGCGCGCCGCGAGAAACACCTGGTGTTCCACGCCGCCGACCTTGTAGCGGTCGACATCCACGTCCGGGTAGACGTAGAGCGGGCGGATGGTCTGGATCGTGTTCAGCGTGTCGTTCAACGGGCGGTGGTCCCAGAGTCGGACGTTCTGCAGCGCCTCGGGATTCAGCGCGAGGTCGGCTTCTCCAACAACGTCGTCGGCAGCAAACTCACGTTCCTCGATCGTGTCGAGAGCAAACGCGGCGCGGGTCGCGGCGATGTTGCGTTCGATGTAGGGCGTTTCACGCTGCAGCTCGTTCGGCTCGACGGTGAACCGCTGGATCGCGGCGGGCAGGATCGCGCCACCGACGATCGAGACCAGGATCAGCAGCGCGATTGAGGTCAGCGGGAAGCGCAGGCGCTCGTGGAAGGGCCAGGAGAGCACGCCGAGGATGACCAAGACGCCCGCCACCATCTTGACAATCTGAACGGGCGAGCGAATGTTGTCGTCGGTGAAGGTGGCGCCGAAGACGAATCCGCCGGGGTTGAGCGCCAGCTCGAAGCGCGCCAGCCAGTAACTCCAGACAAACAGGCCCATCACGACGGCGATCGTGAACGCGATGTGGATCCTCACGCCCAGCGTGGAGCGCGCGTTTCCGCGGTGAATCATCAACCGCACGCCGTAGGTGGCGGCGGTGGTCAGCATCGCCATGATCGCGAGACCCGTCGCCCAGCCCTTCATGAACTGCAGCGCCTCAAGCTCGAAGACGTAGAAGCCCAGGTCCTTGCCGAACTGCGGATCAGTCGTCCCGAACGGCTTGGCGTTCAGATACTGGAGAATCAGGTCCCACTGTCCCGCCGCCACTGAACCGAAGATGATCGCGAGCAGGATCATCGCGACGGCGGCGATGATGTGAATCACTCGGGACAAGCGCGGATCGTCGACCGGTGGGGCCAGCGCTTCAACCGGCATGCGCCAGGCGATCGCGTACGTGCCGCCGAGGATCAGGAGCGCAACGCCGGCTCCCGCCACGAACAACCAGACCTGGGTCACAATGCGCAGGTCGAATACGCCCTGGTAGCCGACATTGCCGAACCAGAGCCGATCGACATAGATGTCGATGCCGATGTTGAGCAGGATCAGCAGGACCAGCAGGGCCACGCCGGCGACCACCACCCGGGGCCAGGTTCGACCGCCCTGCGGCGGCTGACCTTCGGCTGCTGTGTACGGCGGCGGCTCGTCGTCGCCAATGCCTCCTCCACCGCCGAGTCCCTCGCGGAACACCGGGGGAGGAGGACCGAGCTGTCCGGATCGGCCCTCGTCCGAGGGCGGCACGTCGCGCGGGCCGTCGTTGCCGTTGCGCCAGCCGCCTTGCGTGCGATGGATCAGGGTCGTCCACTTCTGATTGAGATTGCTCACGAGAGCGCCGTCCCCACCGCTGCGCCGTCGACCGCATCACGGACAATATGCGGTTGTCTGCCATCCACGATACGCACCAACGCGCCTTCAGCGAACGCCTGGCGTCCGGCGCGCAGTTTGGGCAACATGCCGCCGGCGATCACGCCGGCCTCGGTCAGCGCCCGTTGTTGCACTTCTGACAGGAAATCGATGCCCGCGCCTTGTCCATCCAGTACCTGCGGCACATCAGTCAGAAAGACCAGTGCATCGGCTCCAAGCGCCGCAGCAACCGCTCCCGCGGCGGCATCGGCGTTGATGTTGAGCGTGGTCGACAGATCAACCGCGAGTCCGACCGGCGCGAGCACCGGCAGCAAGCCCGCATCCAGGACTCGCCGCAAGGTCTGCGGGTCGCAGCACGGCGTCTCCCCGACCAGTCCGATCCGGGTCGAGATCGGCGAGCTGAGCGTGCGTCCGTCGACGCCGCTGAGTCCCACGGCCGGCGCGCCCAATTCTTGCAGACGACGGGTCAATTCCTTGTTGATCAGGCCGGCCAAGACTGCCACGACCACCTCCAGCGACTCTGGAGTGGTCGATCGCAGGCCATCCACCCAGGCGGCCTCCGCGCCCAACCGCTTCTGCCAGTCAGTGACGGCCGCGCCACCTCCGTGAACGACGACCACCTGGCGGCCCTGGCGGTGCAGTTCCACACAATCGGACAACGACGTGTCGTGCTCGCCGAGGGTCGATCCCCCGATCTTGATCACGAGCGCGCCATAGCCGTGGTTGGCAGATCTCATCGATGCCAGCCTAGCCGACACCCGTCTCTCGGACGCCTCCGGAGATGACAGGCGCAACCCGATACCGTCGCACTATGAGCGCCCGAGCGACGAACCATGCAATCCTCTTCCTGCTCAGCGTCGAGCTGCTCTCCGGTCTGATCTCCTTCACGATTGGCCGTCCGAGCGGCGAGTGGGTCTTCTGGCTGCACGGGATCGCGGGATTCTCGCTGGTCGGTCTGGTGATCTGGAAGTACCGGATCGTCCTGCGTTCGTTTCGGCGACGCGGCGTGGCCGCGGAGACCGTCGGTTCGATCATCCTTGTGCTGCTCTTCGTCGGCGTCCTGACCACGGGTACGCTCTGGGCGATCATCGGCCGAGGCAGCCTCGACATCCCCGGTTATGGCAACGCCCGGCTGCTGGTGATCCACACGACGCTGGGACTGGCACTGACGATTCCGCTGATCGCCCATGCGGCGGTGCGCTGGCCTCGGAGGGTCAAGCGCACCGATTTCACCAACCGACGAGCCGCGCTCAGGCTGATTGCCGTGGGGCTCGGCGGGCTCGTGCTCTGGCAGGGCGCGTCAGCGGCGGCTCCCATCGCCGGTCAGAGACCCCGTTTTACCGGTTCGAGAGAGGAAGCGAGCGGACTGGGCAACGCGCATCCGGTCACGCAATGGCTCTTCGACAGCCGCCAACGAATCAACGCGAAGGACTGGAGCCTCACCATCCATGGGCAGGTGAACAAGCCTGTCAGAATCACATACGACGAACTGCAGGACATCGCCAACCACGGCACGACCGCCACGCTCGACTGCACCGGAGGCTGGTACACCATCCAGGATTGGAGCGGCGTCAGCTTGTCGGATGTACTGGCGCGAGTCCAGGTGGGAGCAGAGGCGGAGAGCGTCGTCATCAAATCCGCGACCGGGTTCAATCGCCGCTTCTCGATTGAGGAGACAGGCCGACTGCTGTTGGCCACCCATATCGGAGGAGAGCCGCTCTCATCGGGACACGGGTTCCCGCTCAGGCTGGTTGCGCCAGGCCATCGCGGATACAACTGGGTTAAGTGGGTGACGTCAATCGAGGTCAGCAGCAAGCCGTCGTGGTGGCAATCGCCCTTGCCGCTGCAGTAGCTGAATCTCGTCAGTCCGCAACGGCCAGAATCCGCAGTAGTCTCACGACCTCGTTGGCGTGGTCCAACTCATACACCAGTGTGATTGGACCATTTCTCAGCTCACGCACATCGAGGTCCGGTCGCGAGTAACCCGAAGAGGAAACACCCATCAACCACCGATTGTGAGGGAAACTGCCGATCAACTTCCGTGTTGGAGGGATGTTCTGTGGCAGCAGGGCCTGGAAGTCAGCGAATGCCTGGTCGCTGTACTCAATCCGAAACGGCATGCTGTTCGGAGTATCGCTCCAAGAACCTCAACACCTCAGCTTCGGTTGGCAGCCCCAGGGAATCCGCAAGTTCTTCGCGAGGTTCGCCAAACTGCTCGAGTATCTCGTCGTCGCTCATCCCGAGATGATCGAGCAATCTATCGGCAGTCATTCCCATCGAGCACATCAGGTCGTGGTCAGAAATGCCGCCTTGCGCCGACCGTGGGAGCAGAGCCTGGATGCGCTGGATTTCATCCCATGAGTCCGCGTCATACCATGCTTCTCCGACCTGAACCGGTGGACGGCTCGATGGATCGCGCCCAGGCAGAATCCATGGCTTTGTTGGGGTTGGCTCGGTCATTGACTCAGCCTAGTTGATCGAATGGATCTACTACGTCACGTAGTCCGCGTTGAAACGGACATACTCCTCGGTCAGATCGCAGCCCCAGGCGGTGGCTTCGGCGTCTCCCTGGCCGAGATCCATTCTGAGGAAGACCTCCTCGCCCTGCGTCTTCTCCGAGGCCTCAGCCTCGGGCACGCCGGTGGCGGTGCCGTCGAACACACACAGGTCGGAGATCCAGATGCGCACCCGGTCGAGGTCGTAGGGAACGCCGGCGCGACCGGCGGCCATCAGGATCCGGCCCCAGTTCGGGTCGTACTTGCTCAAGGCGGCCTTGAGTAATGGAGACACTGCGATCGTACGGCCCACGTCGCGCGCGTCGTTCCAGGACTTCGCTCCCGAGACCGTGATCGCAATCCGCTTGGTCGCGCCCTCGCCGTCGCGAGCCATCATCCTTGCCAACGCCGTCGACACCTCCAGCAAAGCAGCACCGAATGCTTCAAGCGCCGCATCGGTGAGCGGCTCTCCTCCGGCAGCCCCGTTCGCCAGGATCACCGACGAGTCGTTGGTCGACGTATCCCCATCGACCGTGACCATGTTGAACGATCGATCCATGGCGAAGCGGAAGCAGGAGTCCAGCGCGCCGGCAGCGACCGGCGCATCCGTGGTGAAGAAGGCCAGCATCGTGGCCATGTCGGGATGGATCATGCCCGCGCCCTTGGCGCAGCCGCCCACGGTGTAGCTGACGCCGTTGGCTTCGAACGTCGCCACCGCTTCCTTCTGGAAGGTGTCGGTGGTCATGATCGAACGGGCGAAATCCGCGCCACCGTCGGACGCCGGCGCGAGCTGTGGGATCGCGGATCGCAACAGGTCCATGGGCAGGTAGTGCCCGATGATCCCGGTCGAGTTGACGAACACGTCGTCGGCCTCGCAGCCGATCAACGAGGCCGCCAGCTGCGTCATTTCGCGGGCATCGGCGAGGCCTTGCTCGCCGGTCGCGCAATTGGCGTTGCCGGAGTTGACGACGACCGCCCGCAGCGATCCATTTGCCGTATGCGCCTGGCTGATGTGTACCGGCGCCGCCGTGCTCTGGTTCTGGGTGTAAACGGCCGCTGCCGTCGCCGGGCGATCCGAAACCAGCAGCGCCAGATCGGGCAGTCCCGACTCCTTGATCCCGGCGGTGAAGCCGCATGCCGAGAACCCCTGCGCTCCGGTGACAGCTCCCTCAGCGTCGGGATTGGCTCCCAGCGCATCATGTGTGCCGCTCATGGGTACACGCCGATCTTGCTCAGCCCCAGTTCTTCGGGCAAACCGAACATCAGGTTGAAGCACTGAACGGCAGCGCCGGCGGTGCCCTTGACCAGGTTGTCAATCGCGCTGATCACCATCACCTCGCCGGTCATTGGGTCGACCGTCGGATAGACGATGCAGGCGTTCGAGCCTAGCGTTTGCTTGGTGGAGGGCGCGCTCGGTGCGACATGCACGAACGGTTCGTCCTCGTAGTAGGACTCGTAGACGTCCCGCAGGGCTTCACACCGCTCTTCCGAGTTCTCCGGCAGCGACCCTTCGGCGATCGACGGATAGCAGGTCGCCAGGATGCCCCTTGTCATCGGTACGAGGTGCGGAACAAAGGTGACGCTTAGCTCAGAATCGCCCTCTGCGCCGTCCTGCAACGTCGAGAGTTCCTGAACCATCTCCGGTTGATGCCGATGACCACTCAGGCCATAGGCGGAGAAGTTGGAATCAACCTCAGAGAAATGAGACGTGATCTTCAGCGCGCGACCCGCACCGGAAACGCCGGACTTGGCGTCGACGACCGTGCGGCCGTCCAGCCAACCCTTCGCGGCCAGGGGCGCTAGCGCCAGAATAGCCGAGGTCGGGTAGCAACCCGGCACGCCGACCAGCCGCGACTCGGCGATCGCGTCGCGGTGCAGCTCGGGCAGGCCGTACACCGACTCGGGCAGCAAATGCGGCGACGGATGTTCGCCGTACCACTGCTCATAGGTCTCTTCGTCGTAGAGGCGAAAGTCCGCTGATGCATCGATCACCGGTGTGCCGCCCTCGATAAAGGGGGTGAGTCGCTCGGCCGCGGCCGCGTGCGGCAGGCCCGAAAAAATCACGTCGACATCGTCCTCGACCTCGGCCACGATCGGCAGATCGAGCGACCAGAGGTGCGGAAACACCTCGGGCAAACGCTTGCCCACCTCGGAACGGCCGGTGACGCAGACGATCTCCACACGCGGGTGTTGCGCGAGCAGACGCGCCAACTCCGCTCCGACGTATCCCGTCACGTTGATGATCGCTGCCCGGATCGGCGATCCGGAGACCGAGGTGCTCACAACCTGTTCCGTTCAACTGCGGCACTGTTGCCGACTCGTCCGTCAGAAAAGAAGAAGATACACGGATTGTCATCCGCCCCACCTGTCGTACTGTATTGACTATGTCCCAGTTGTCGCCGAGCGGTGCGTTGAGTCCGTACCGAGTCATCGATCTGACAGCCGAAATCGGCGGTCTCTCGACGATGGTCCTGTCTGGACTCGGCGCCGAGGTCATCCGCGTCGAACCGCCCGCTGGCCATCCGACCAGGCAACGCGGCCCGATGCTGCGGGACGACGAGACCTCATCCCTGTACTGGGCCCAGATGAACGCCGGCAAGCGGTCAACCACGCTCGACCTTGAGGATGAACGCGACCGCGAGCGACTGCGCGGTCTGTGCGAGACGGCCGATTTCCTGTTTGAGTCGGACGCGCCGGGCGCGATGGCATCAAAGCGTCTCGGTTACCACGACCTCCGAGATCGGGCGCCGCAACTGATCTATGTCTCGATCACACCCTTCGGACAGACCGGGCCAAAATCGATGTGGGCCGCCTCCGACCTGATCGGCCACGTCTCCGGCGGTCTGAGTTCACTCGTCGGAGACCCCGACCGCGCGCCCCTGCGGCCCTCGGTCGAGCAGGCGTACAACATCACCGCTCTGAACGCCGGCTCGGCCGCGATGATCGCTCTGCATGCCCGACACCTGACCGGCCACGGTCAACATGTCGACGTATCGATGCAGGCGGCCATGGCCAACACGCTGGGCAACGCCCGGCTCTACTACGAAATGGATGGAATCGTCACTCAGCGCGCCGGCGGCGCCCGCGCCTTCGCTGACCGAGCCACGCGGATCATTTATCCCTGCGCCGACGGCTACGTCGCCTTCGTCCGGGTTCCGGCCTCGATGATCCGCCTGCACAAATGGATGTCCGCGGAAGGCGCGGACCCCCAGTTCGATGCGGAGCGTTGGGCCGGCATCGCCATCGCCGGCAACAATCTGCCCAGCGAAGATGAAATCGCCGAACTGGAGACGGAGATCGAGCGGTTCTTTTCCGCGCGCGGAGCGCAGGCGTTGTACGAGTCGGGACAACAATTCAACGTGATGATCTGTCCAGTCAACACGATGCAGGACATCGTCGACAGTCCTCAGCTCAACGCGCGCTCGTTTTTCGACGAGGTTGACGACCCAAACCTCGGGCGACTCAAGGTTCCCGGAGCGCCGCTGAACATGTCCGCTACGCCCTGGCGGACGAGACCTGCGCCGACGCTCGGACAGGACAATGACCACATCCTCGCCCACTCCCACCCCGGCTAGACACCTGGAGAACATCGCATGACCGATGACCACTTGCTAATCGACCGACGCGACAACGGTGTGGTCGTGGCCACGCTCAACCGACCCGAGGTGCTCAACGCGCTGTCCCCCCGGATTCGCAGTGGGCTGCGAGAAATGGCCACCGACCTGCGCGGTGATCCCGACGCTCGCGCCCTGGTGATCACCGGCGCCGGCCGGGGATTCTGCTCGGGCGCCGACCTCTCCAATCGAGACGAGCGCGTCGCCGCTGAGAACGAACCCGGACTCGCATCGACCGAACTGCGCTACGGCTTTGCCGCCGAATTGCAACAGCTGGAAATCCCCGTGATCGCCGCCGTCAATGGCGCGGCCGCCGGCGCCGGCATGGCGATCGCCCTCGCCTGTGACATCCGCCTGATGTCCGACCGCGCCCGCATTCACCCGGGCTTCCTCAAGATTGGACTCGGCCCGGACTGGGCCGCCTCGTGGACGATGACCCGCCTCGTCGGACATGCGAAGGCGATGGAACTGTTCTGGACGTCCGATCCGATTGACGCTCAACAAGCCGTCGCAATCGGACTCGCCAACCGCGTGATTCCGCACGACGATCTGATGACCGAGACGCTCGCCTTCGCCGATCGACTCGCGAACATGGCGCCGTTCGCGGTCGGGTTGACCAAGCGCGCGATCTATGCCGCACTGAACAACGACGCCACCCAGCAGGCGCAGCTGGAAGAGCTCTACCAGTCCTGGCTGCGTGGCTCGCTTGACGCCAGAGAAGGTGCGCGCTCGTTTGTCGAGAAGCGCGACCCTCAGTTTCAGCGGCGCTAGGGTCGACTGGCCTGATGACCAGCAACGACACTCCCGGCGCACAGGTCTTCGACGGCATCCGGATCGCCGACTTTGCCTGGGTCGGCGTCGGTCCGAACGCGACGATGCAGATGGCCTTCCATGGAGCCGAAGTCATCCGGGTCGAGTCTTCGCACCGGCCCGATACGTTCCGCTCCGGCGGTCCGCGACCGGCCGGCGACAGCTCGCTCGACGCTTCCGCCTACTTCGCCAAGTTCAACCGTGGCAAACGCTCCGTCGCGATCAATCTTGGACATCCAAAGGGCGCGGAGGTCGCCAAACGGCTGATCGCCGCCGCCGACATCGTGACCGAATCCTTCGCGCCCGGCTTCATGGAACGCATCGGCCTGAGTTACGAGGAAGTCCGCAAGATCAAGTCGGATGTGATCATGTGCTCAATGTCGATGGAAGGCCAGACCGGCCCGCACGCGAAGTTCCGCGGCTTCGGACTCACACTGCAGGCGACCGCCGGTATCACCGGAGTCACCGGCTGGCCCGATCGACCACCGGTCGGCACGGGCGTCGCCTACACCGACTGGGTCGCCACTCACATCGGAATCATCGGCATCCTGGCCGCGCTCGACCATCGACGCCGCACTGGCGAGGGTCAGTACATCGACCTCTCCCAGCTTGAAGCCTCGACCCTGGTCCTGGACGCCGGTGTGATCGACGCCGCCAACACGGGTCGGGTCGCTCAACCCCTCGGCAACCGCGACCTCCGCTATGCGCCCCACGGCGTCTATCCCTGCGCCGACGACCACACCGGCGGCGACCGCTGGATCGCGATTGCCGTCACCAACGACGACCAGTGGCGTCGCCTGGCGCTGATCATGGACCGTCAGGACTGGCTGGAGTCGGAGGAGCTCTGCCACGCCGCGGGACGTCTGGCCGAGCAGGACCAACTCGACCACGGGATCACTCGCTGGACTTCTGAACAGACCGTCGCCGAGGTCGAACAACTGCTCCAAGCGGTGGGAGTTCCCGCGCACCGAGCGTCAAATGTGCGCGACGCACACGAAGACCCACAACTCGCGCACCGCAATCACTGGTGGCCCAGCGACCATCCCGTCATCGGAGAGATGTCCTACGAGAGTCCGGCCTGGAGGCTGAGCGACACGCCGCCGCCGATGCCAGCGCCGTCCCCACTCCTCGGCGAGGATTCCGAGTACGTCTACCGAAAGTTGTGCGGCTACTCAGAGGAGGAGTTCCAACAGCTGATCGTCGACGGCGTGGTTGAGTAACGCACGTACGCCTCACTTCCGCTTCAGAATCCTCCGCCACAGTCAGTGCTACGTCATTCCCGCGCAGGCGGGAATCCATCCAGAACGACCGGCGCACGCCATTCTGGACTTCGCGACTTCTCAGCCGTCGGACGACAGGAATCACAAGATTCCGTGGTGGACACGATCTTCTCGGTGAATGGATTCCCGCCTGCGCGGGAATGACAGGATCCGACTCTACGGCACCGACCGTCCAGCAAGCACACCAGTGGGCCGACCGCCATCGACCGCGATTTGCCCATTCACAACCACGTATGGAATCCCCGCCGGCGGCGTCCGGGGATCGTTGAAGTCAGCGGTATCGATCACCGAATCGGCGTCAAACACGACCAGATCCGCATACTTCCCTTCTGCAACCACACCCCGATCGGTTAATCCAAACCGGCCCGCCGGCAGCGATGTCATTCCCCGTACCAGGTGCGCCAGCGAGACGCCCGTTCGCCGACGCAGCCGACCGACGATTCTGGGAAACGTCCCGTAGGCGCGAGGATGCGGCACGCCCTCGTCGAACGGGATTCCGTCCGAGCCGACCATGTAGTCGTCGCGCGAAAGCAGGGCAATCACATCCGCCTCGACCTGCCGCGCGATCGCCGGACTGGCCGGCATGGCGTCGCGGAAGCCGACCTGCAGACCCGACTCGCGCATCACCTTCAGCGTCAGGTCCGAGACCGACATGTCCATCCGCACGGCAGCGTCTGCGAACGACAGACCTTCGAGGTGTTTCAGGTGATCCGCGCCAATCCAGGTGAACGTGGCCGCGTCGTTGCGTCCGGGGAAGAGATTCTCCAGCGAGTCGACCAGTCGGTCGTGCCAGGCCGGATCACCGAGACGCGCCAGCAACCGATCGATGCCTCCGACGTGGCACTCACCCCGCAGGAAGTAGCCGGGCACCGTCGCTGCAGCCGCGTAGGGGTAGCACTCGAGCGTCACATCGACGCCGTCGGCCTTGGCCCGGTCGACTTCCGACATGATCGAGTCAATGTCTCCGGCGTTGCTGGGAAAGGTGCGGTAGTGCGAGATGTGCACCTTGACCCCGCTGCGCCGGCCGATGTTCATCGCCTCGACGATGCCCGAGCCGCCGGGCGCGCGGTCGTCGTTGTGGTTGCGGATGTGCGTCACATAGACACCGTCGTAGCGCGCGACGACTTTGTTCAGCGCCACCAGTTCGTCGGTGTTCGAGTAGGAGTTCGGATAGTAGGACAGCCCGGTCGAAAACCCCGTCGCGCCCTGCTCCATCGCCTCAGCGACCATCCGCTCCGCGGTGGCGAGCCCCTCGCCCTCGAGCGGCACGTCCTCAAAGCCGACGCTCTCCAGCCGGACCGGACCATGCGGCGCCTGCACCGCGACGTTGCAGCCCTTGCCCTCGTAGTGCGAGCGAAACGCCGCCATCGTCGACATATCCAGATCCACTGGCGGTGGACCGTACAGGCCCGCGATGTATCGGCCGTACGAGTCAAGATTCTCGGCGGAGAGCAGTGCGTACGAGAGCCCGTCCTGGGTGATGAACTCCGTTGTCACGCCTTGCAACAACCCGTGCGCATGGACCGGATCACGCAGCAACACGCCGTCCGAATGGGCGTGCGTATCGATGAACCCGGGCGAGACCGTCAGTCCCGTCGCGTCGATCTCCCGCTGCGCCGACATGCCGGACAGATCGCCAACCGCGCTGATCCGATCCCCGTCAACCGCGACATCGGCGGTGAAGCCTGCCGCCCCGGTCCCATCGACGACCGTGCCGCCGCAAAGGATGAGGTCAGCCATCGCCCGGAGCCTTTCCGCTGGAGTCCCAGGCCGCAATCTTGTCGGCAATGTACTGCCAACGGTCGTCGATCTCGTCATGCAGCAGCTTCACTGCTGCGCGCCACTTGATCTCCCCCGGACCCTTGTCGTCGGCCAGCACATGCGGCTCGATCAGCTCAGCGATCGAGTCGACTCGTTCATGCATCTGCTCGAGCGTGACGACATCCCGCATCAGCTCGCGCGACGCCTCGATGTAGCGTTCCCAACCCTGCGTCGCCAGCGCGTGAATGACTGCATTGCAGTGCGGCGCGCGGGCGTCGATGTCCCAGAACACTTTGCGCAAGCGGCAGCTGCGCTCCAGCTCATCCCAGTCGGGCATCTCGTAGTACGAACGGATCGGGCTGGGCGAGCGCCAGCTGTTTTCCACGTCCCAGGGAATCAGGCTGAACGCTCCCGACAGCGCATCTTCGTACCAGAAGTAGTTGTGATTGCCGCAGACCGGCACGCAGTACCAGGCCACGATCCCGTCCCAGTTGTCGGTCAGGCGGTCTGCGGCCAGGTAACCGTAGAGCTCGTCCAGATCCTGGATGTAGTCCTCCAGCACGGCGAACACCGCCGCGGGCGGATCGTCCGACTGCTCCGCTTCGTTCAGCGCCGCCGAGAACTCGCGCAGGCCCGACGGATCTTCGGGACCCCGCCTGATCGCCCCCTCAATCGTCTCGCTGAATGCCGGCAACCGCTCAATGTTGCCCGGCCAGATCTCCTTGTAGAGCACGCCCCGGCCGCCGTCGCGGAAGCGATCAGCAATGAATCGATCGTCGATATCTTCGGACAACGTGTACAGACCAAGCGGCTCGCCGTTGAGGCGCAGCAGCGCGAAGACCGAGCGCGGCGCCGCTACCCCGGCGTCGCGGAACACCTGATAGGTCAGCACCTCGCGCATCTGCGCGTCGTCGCTGTTCATCTGGTGGAAGTTAAGCCGCTTCAAACCATGGAAGCGCAGCGACGGCTCGTAGTGGTTGAACTTCAACTTCCAGGCCAGCTTGTCGCAGGTGTTCACGCCGGTGAAGAAGCACTGCCGCAGCACGCCGAAAAAGCCTTTGTAACGAACGCCGATCGGCCCGTAGCGTTTGCCGTCGATGATCACCGCGCCCTCGACGTACTGCTCGGCGGTCGGATTGGCGTCGAGCTTCGCCTGCTCAGCTTCGCCGAGCTGAATGTCGTAGACCCGAACCGTGCTCAGGTCAAAGACGATGTTGAAGGGATCGCTGCGCTGTTGATCGACGCCAATTGTCGTCTCCGCCGCCCTCGAGGGCACGCGCGGAGCCGAAGCGTTGCCCGTGGTCGCGATGACGACGCCGGCGACAATCACGGCGACCGCCAGGACCAGCGCCAGCGCCGACCGCTTGTTCACCGCGCCTCCGGGGCCGCATGACCCGCATGTGCCGCGTCAACGACGGGATAACATATCGGCATGGCGCTCACCTTACGTCGCCCGGGCACTCGGAACCAGATAACGAAAGCGGATTCGCGAGAGGAACGCAAGTATCCGCTGCTGGCAGCCCGAGCCGCCCTGTTGACCGCCTGGCTCGACGCCCGCCTGCCCCGCGATCCGCAGTATCCGGTCGGCGTCATTACCAGCTGCTACTACGACACGCCCGAGCTCGACTCCTACCAGGAATCGGCCGACGGCGAGTTCGCCAAACAGAAGCTGCGCCTGCGCTGGTACGGCGATCCCGTCGATCCATACGCCGGCGTCTGGCTCGAACTGAAATCGCGCGACGGCGCCCGCTCGACCAAGCAGCGGCTTCGCTATCCGTCGACCGGCGTGCCCAATCAGCTCGGACTGATCATCCCCGAGCGCGACGAGCTCGTACTCCGCCTGCGCGACCTGTCTGGAGTCGCCGCGCTGCCGCTCGAGCCGACCGTCATACCCACCGCCCTGATTCGCTACCAACGGATTCGCTGGCAATCCGCCGACGGCTCAGTCCGAGCATCACTGGACACCGATGTGCGTACGTCAAACCCGCGAGGCGCCCCGATCTGGCTGCCGGTTCCCAACGGTTCCGTCCTCGAACTCAAATCGAGCGACGAACTTCCGGCGCAACTGGCCCATCTCGGACGGCTCGGCCTGCGCCGCACCGCCCACTCGAAGTACGCGCTCGCCGTCGAAACGCTCTACGGCGGCGAATCCGCCCGTGCCGGCTGAACCGCAACGCCCTACCTGGAGAAGCCGATGCCCATTGTCATGATCGAGTGGCCCGACATCCTCGGCCCGACCTCGGAGATCGCGCTCGAGGAATATCTGCTCGCCATGATCGTCTCGCTCGCCGCCTCGATCGCGATCTATGTGCTCTATCTCATCTTCTACCGCGACTGGCAGCGCGGCGCGGGCATCCACCGGGTCTTCCTGCTCGCCGGACCCGCGATCACGCTGCTCTTTATCGCCATTCAGTGGTCGCTGCCGCTCTCGCTCGGCCTGCTCGGTGCGCTCTCCTTCGTCCGCTTCCGCACGCCGATCAAGGACCCCGCCGAAATCGGTTACCTGCTCGTCGTCATCGCCTCGTCAATCGGCGCGGCGACCTACAACTACGAGCTGATCGGCATCCTCTTCGCCGCCGTCGCCCTGGTCCTGGTCGGCCAGCGCATCTTCGGCTCGACCGGCCTGAGAGGCCTCACCGCCGGCAGCCGCGACCTGATCATCACCATGCCCTCAGACGACTACGCCCAACACGAGACCGAGCTGTTGCGTTTCCTGCGAGCCAATCTGCGAGGCTTCAAAATCGCCTCATCCACGCAGAACGCCGGAACCGCCAGCCTCCACGCCAACTTCCGCCGTTCGACCTACGACGATCGCTGGGCCGAGTTCCGCTCCGCCCTCGAATCCACCGTCGCCCCAGCCTCGGTCGACCTGTACGTCGGCTAGTCTCCGCTAACCTCACTGGCACGGGAGCGGAAGGGGACCGGTGTCTTCCACAGTCTTCAAAACTGATGCGGGGCGGTCCGCACCGTCTCGGGTGGGTTCGACTCCCATGCGCTCCCGCCAACAGGCCACCCGCAACCAGATCCGATGCCCCGCGCCCCGACGCGGGGCCCAGAGCACCCAACCTCGCGCGCGGGACAGCAATTGCATCGACCGCGCACCCGTCAACGGATCTGCTGTACAACGCTGAAGTAAGAGCACCATTCAGCTTCGTACACCGGCTGAAATCTGGTCCCCGCGTCGGAGCGCGGGGCATCGGAAGTTGGGCACCGGTGGCTACAGCGCGTCGATCACCGCCTGCGCGAACTCCTCGGTGCTCGCCGAGCCGCCCTGATCCGGCGTCAGCCGCTCCCCGGCTTCGTAGACCGCGTCAATCGCCGACTCCAACGCCGACGCCCGCTCGTGTTGACCGAGATGGTGCAGCATCATCACCGCCGAAAGCAGCGTCGCGGTCGGGTTAATCCGGTGCATCCCGGCGATGTCCGGCGCGGTCCCGTGGACCGATTCGAAGTAGGCCCAGTCCTCGCCAAAACAGCCCGACGGCGCTAGTCCCAGCCCACCGATCGTGCCCGCGCCCTCGTCGGAAAAGATGTCGCCGTAGAGATTGGGCAACAGCACCACGTCGAGGTCATGGGGCGACGCCACGATCCGACGGGCGAAATCGTCGGCGATGAATGACTCAAAGGTGATATCGGGATAACCGGACGCGACCTCGGCGGCGATCTCGACAAACCACCCGTCGGTCTTCGAGAGCACATTGGTCTTGGCCGAGCAGGTCAGCTTGCCTTCGAATCCCTCGGCTTTGCGCTGCTGCGTCAGCCGACAGGCGAAATGAGCCACCCGCTCGACGTTGGCCCGCGTGAAGTACTTGATCGCATACCGACCCTCGGCCTCGGCGAAGTGGCCGAATCCGCCGGGAATCTGCGTCCGCGAGACGCCGCCGAAGCGCGGCCGGTCGGCCAGACCCGAGGCTGCGACCTCCGACAGCTCGCCCTCAATCCCGGCATACAGGTCCTCGAGGTTTTCGCGCACGATGACGTAATCGATGCCCTCAGGTTGCGCCATCGGTGAGCGGAAGCCGGGCCGCCACTTGATCGGGCGCACGTTGGCGTACGTCTGCCTGCCCCAGCGGAAGTAGCCGACGCCCGGCGTCTGACCATTGGTCGAGCCGAACAGCACCGTGTCGCAGCGCTCGGCCGTATCGATCACCAGCTGCTCGCCCTCCTCGCGCGACATCTCCCGAGCCATGTCCGCGCCGTCGGGCAACACTTCGAACGCAATCGGTAACTCCATCGCCTGTAGGACCGCCAGCGAGGCATGCACCGCCTCGGGCGCCGCGTCGTCGCCGGGCAGCACGCCGACCGTCGGTTGCGCGTCAGTGGCAGCACTCATCCTCAGTCTCCGTCCCTGACTCGTTGGTCGCTGGCCAGGCCGCGGAACCACTCGTCGTCGACGCCCGTCACCCGTCCGATCTCATCGAAGATCAGTCCCAGCCGGTTTGTATACATCAAATCGAGCAACTCGTCGCCGTCGACCAGCTCGATCGGCTGCTCCCCGCCGTCCGCCTCGTCGATCGCGGACGACGAAAACTCGCCGTTGGAAACGAACAGGCCCTCCGCCGCCTTGCCCTCCATCGACGCCCGCAAATCCCGGATCTGGTTCGCTCCCAGCGACCCGAACGAACGGCGAAAGATCGCGTACACACTGGCCCGCTCCTCGTCATCGTGGACGCCGACGCACTCAACCGCGCCGTCGAACGCAATCCGCTCGACCTTGACGTCCACCACCGCCAACGCACCCAGGATCCGGATCGTGAACTGTTCAAACGCGTCGCGCCCCAGGTTGCGGATCGACGACTCCAGCCGCGACCGCCACTCGTAATCATCCATGGGCGGAGCATCCGAGCGGCCCTCATCGCCCCAGCCGTCGCGCTCCTCGCCGGTTTCCTCCATCCGGGCTTCCGCCTCGCGCCGTTGCCGCCCCCGCCGAAGCGTCCGCCAACCCAGGTAGATCATCGCCAGCACCAGCGGAGCAAACTGAGCCCAGTCCGGAGCCGTCTCCCCCTCCTCAACCCCCGCAAGCCGGGCAAAGATGATCCCGCCAAAGATCATGATCAGCAACGCAACCAGCACATCAACCAGGACAGATCGCATGTTGCTCATATCGCCAGCCGTTCGCAGTTCGAATTGCAGACTACCGCTAGCTTTCGCCCAACCGCTCTTGAAGGTCCGGTGCTGGTCGAAACACATACTGGCGGTGGTTGCCGTGGCGGACGAAGAGCCCGATCTTGACGAGGCCCATCAGATCGCTGCGCGCCGTTGCGTTGACCACCCGAAACTCGGTTGCATGACCCGCCACTGTGAACTGGGATTGTGATCCTCGGAATGCCCGATCAAGAATCACTTCCTGACGATGATTGAGATCTCGCCGCTGCTTGAGCAGCAGGGCGACCGATGCCGCGCGTTCCGCCTGGCGCTCGATGTAGGTACGCAGTCGGTCAGCCGCCCGCTGCAAA
The DNA here is from genome assembly GCA_028875225.1 of Chloroflexota bacterium. Lineage (GTDB taxonomy): Bacteria > Chloroflexota > Dehalococcoidia > Bin125 > Bin125 > Bin125. Next base: position 101,472 of record JAPPFB010000002.1, read on the forward strand.
ATGTCCAACTGGTGAATGAGGAAGTAGGTGGCGTCGTTGGCGTCCGCGTGGACGTACTCATATGCCCGCGAGTAACGACTCGGGGCATCGTGGAGCAAGTCGGAGATCGACAGATAGGCGGCCAACCAGTATCCGTTGCGCAACATCGTCCAATAGAACAGGGCTCGGGCGGTACGTCCGTTGCCGTCGACGAATGGGTGGTCGTATCCAATCATGAAGTGACACAGGATCGCTCGGACAGCCGGGTGCAGATAGCCGTCGTCGGCCACGCCATTGGCGAAGTCGCAGAGCCGAGCGACGCGTTCAGGTAACTCAGCGGCTGGGGGCGGTGTGTGAACGATGGACCCGTCGCCCGAAACGACAGCGACTCTTCCTTCGCCGGATTGCTGCAGCCGGCCTGAGTCTGTGGGATCGGCGAGCGTTCCGTCGGTCACGATCTCATGAAGCTGCAGCAGTCGCTGTTCCGTGACCGCGACATCTTCGCGCGCCCAGCGCTCGACCGTCTGCATGGCGGCGAAGTTGTTGAAGATCATGCGCTCGCTCTTGTTGACCGGCTGTCTTCCGGTGCGCAACATCTCTTGGGCTACCTGTCGAGTCGTGTTCGCTCCCTCGAACTGGCTGGAGCGAATTGCCTCCTCCATTAGCGAGCTGACCAGATAGCGGTCCTTGTCCGAGTTGCTGACGACATCCTGATCGAGCAGGATGTGTCCAGCCATTTCACGGTCGACCCGTTGTAGGCCCTCTGTGAGCGGTGGAGCATTGCAGAACCAGAAAGGGACGCCGCCTTTGCCAAGTAGCGGAAGTCGCTGGCGGCCCGCGCGTCGAGCCAGGACGAACCCGAGCCACCAGGTGCGGTGGGTCAGCCCTTCGGGTGGCAGTCGGCGTCGAACCTGATCCCAGTGGAGGTAGCGGCGCTTGCCATCAAGGACATCCGATTCCTCTAACAGCCGCAAGCGCTGGCTCGGTTCGAGAGAGTCGAACTCCTCCATCAGCGACTGCAGCGCCGGAGAGGATTGAGGTAGTCGCATCCCGCAGGCTCCATTGCCGATTGTCAGTTTGAAGTCAATCTCATTGACTTTGACATTATCAGTAGAGACAGGAGCCTGGGAGACTCATTCGACCGTGTGGAGGCGATGTGTCACTTTGAAGTCAAGTTCGCTGACTTTGACACCTCAAGCCAACGTGCTACAGCGGATGGCGCTTCTGCTGATTTGCTCACGGTTTCTGTGAAACCGTGAGCAACTGCCCAATCTCGGCCCTGCGCAGGAGCCGATCGGCTTCCTATCGGTTTCTATCGATCCGATAGTTGGCTGAGTCGTGCCAGATCGACATGCAGCCGACCTGAAGCGAGAGGCTAGGTGTCAGTTTGAAGTCAATTCCGTTGACATTGACACCTACACCGGCAGCGCGTTCACGTCGATGTTGTACAGCTTCTGCACGTTGCCCCAGACCATCTTGTCCACGTCCTCCTGCGGCACGCCCTCCATGATCTCGTCCAGAATCCGGCGCGAGTTCGGCCAGATCGCGTCGTGGTGCGGGTAGTCGTTGCCCCAGAGCAGATTGTCGACCCCGATGCCGTCGCGCGTCTGCACGCCGATCGCATCGTCCTCGAACGTCACGTTGAAGTTGCGGTGGAAGTACTCCGAGGGCAGCATCTCCAGCTCGGGCGTGCGGTCAACCGCGCGGGCCCGGTAGTACGCGTGATCCCAGCGCTCCAGAGTGTGCGCGATCCAGCCCGTCTCCCACTCGGCCATGACGAACTTCAGTCCCGGATGACGCTCGCAGACGCCCGACGTGACCAGGTTCGAGATCGTGTTCCAGGCGGCCGAGTGCGCCAGCGTGTAGCTCACGACCTCGTCCCACTCCTTGGGCAATCCCATGCCCGGCTCCGCGCCGCAGAAGATGTGCATCGTCAGCGGCAGGCCGGCTTCCTCAGCCGCCGTCCAGAACGGCTCGTAGTACGGGTCCGAGTACGGCTTGTCCTTGGGCGCCGTGCAGGGAATGGCGACGCCCTTGATCCCCATGTTGGCGCAGCGCTCGAGCTCGGCGATTCCGACCTCCACGTCGCGCAACGTCAGGCATCCGACGCCGATCAGGCGCTCGGGGCTGTGCGAGCAATAGTCCCGGATCCAGTCGTTGTGACGCTGGAACACGGCGTCAACCACTTCGACGTCGTCGACCATGTAGGTGAGCATGTTGATCGACGGGTACATGACCTCGCCGACCACGCCGTCGGTGTCCTGCTCGGTCAGGCGCGCCACCGGGTCCTTGACGCCGGGGTTGATCAGATCCCAGCCGCGCTGCATCTTTTCCTTGGTCTCGGGCAGGTTCAGGTTCGCCCCGGCGATCCCCAGGCGGCCGACCAGCATCGCGAAGTCGATCTGCGGCCAGGCCAGGTACACCCCCTCGCGGCCCTTCCAGCCATCGACCACGCGCGGCGCGCGATCGCCGAACTTTTCCACCAATCCGTCAAAGACCTCCGGGCCCTCGACCACGTGGGAATCACAGGAATAGACAATCTCGCTGACCATGACACTCGTCCTCTCGGCTTCCGAATCAGGATAGAGGGATACAACGCCGACTCGCTGGTATCGTTCCTGATTTCCAACCTGAAGCGTTCTCTCGAGGAACTCGATGCGGCTCAGACACCTCCGATCGTTCAGCGTCCCACTCCTGCTCGCCGCGCTGTCGCTCTCCGCCTGCTCGATCGACCGACCCACGCAGCCCGATCAGTCCGCCGGCCAGACAGTGCAGTCCGAACCCCAGCAGGACCAGCGGAACGTGCAGCCGCGGGCGCACACCGTTCCCGAGCAACCTGTCGAGCAACCTGCCGAACATCAGCAGGAAGCCCACGATCGGTACGAGACACTGCTCGCCCAGCTCAGCGTCGCCCCCGAGTCCGACGGCGGCGTCGATTACGACCGCGACCTGTACATGCCCCACGGATGGCTCGACACCGACCGATCGCGCTGTAACGTCCGCGAACTCGTACTGATCGCGGAAGCCATCACCATCACCGAGGTCAACCAGGACTGTCGACCGTTGGATGGCCTCTGGCATTCCTGGTACGACGACCGCCCATTCGACAATCCCTCCGCTCTCGACATCGACCACATGGTCCCCTTGGCCGAAGCGCACGACTCCGGCGCCGCCGCCTGGTCGGCCGAGCGCAAGTCGGCCTTTGCCAACGACCTTGATCTCCCCGCCGCGCTCACGGCCGTATCAGCCTCGAGTAACCGCACCAAGAGCGCCGACGATCCCGCCGACTGGAAGCCGCCGCTCAGGAGCGCCTGGTGTCAGTACGCCCACGACTGGATCGCCGTCAAGGTCAAGTGGTCGCTCACCGCCGACCAGCAGGAAGTCGACGCCCTCCGGACCATGCTGCACACCTGCCCCGCCAACTACCTCCGCCGCGCCGAACACCCCGACCGCCAACCCACCGTGGTCCACATCGAATACCAGCAACAAGACCAGCAGCGCGCAGGCAGCGCGGAACAGCCGACCAACGTCTACGCCTCCTGCGACGAAGCCGAAGCCGCGGGCCTCGAGCGACAGGTCGGCGCCCGGGGAGATGGTCGAGGCTTCCCAGCCGACGTCGTCCCCTCAGCCCGTGATGGAGACGGCGACGGAGTCGTCTGCGAACAGTAGTCTCATTCCCCGCTGCAAGCCCCCGTGCACGCTGCCAGGGCCTGTTCACATGAAGAAGAACATCCGAGAGATCTCGTCATACCCGCGCTTGTCGCGGGTATCTCGCCGGTTTCAGCACCGATGTCGGCGCACGGCACCACGAGATTGCCGCAGCCCGCCCCGCACTTGATGCGGGGGCGAGCGCGGCAATGACGGCATTTGGGGGCTGATGTCGGTCCATGTGAACAGGCCCGAGTCCCAGTCCCCGCTTCACGCGGGAACCCGCTCGCCGCTCCATCCGTCGAACACTCCACTCGTCACCTGTCCACAGCTCAATCGACCCAAATCCGGCTACGATAAGAACATCTGAGCGTATCACCGCCGAGGAGCCGTCGCATGCCTCACCGACAGCCAGATCCCCATCCAGACGTTCCCGGACTCTCCCGGATCAGGCCGGATTCACACTCACATGTTCCGGACTCATCTGGACAAATCTGGACTGATCTGGACAAATCTGGACTCCAACGCGCCTCAACCGCCGTTGAGCACTGGAAATTGTCCAAAACTGACCCAAATTCCCTTCTCGCGCGCCGCGCATCAAGAATTGGGCCTGATCCACGCTCCGCGAGGCGGCCGTCAACTCCGTCCCGACGACGACTTGAACTCCGTAAACCAGGACGCAGCGGCGGGCGCTCAGACCTCCAGCGGAATCCCCATCTCCGACGACAACTCGCGCAACTCCTGCAGCGTCGATGCGGGATAGACGACGTGCCCCGCCGCGACCCGCTCCTCGTACGCCCGTTGCTCGATCTCGCCCGGAGCGAAGACCTCATCGACGCCCGGCAGCGGATCGGCCGACTTGATCTGTTCGACCATCGAGTCCACCTTCTCCGCGAACTTATCCGCCTCGCCGAAGATCTCGGGATCGATCACCAGCAGGAACTGTCCCCGCTTACCAATGTTCACGTCTTGCGAGTGATAGCCGCCCGGCAGCGCGCCGGCGAGCAGGTTCATGAACATGCTCAGCCCAGACCCCTTGTAGGCCGCGACCGCGCCCAGCGCCGGGATGATCCCCGACAGCGCCGTCTCCGGATCGGTCGTCGGCAGACCTTCGATGTCGAGGAAGCCCCACTCCTCCGGTATCTCTCGGCCTTCGGCCCGCGCCCGCATCACCTTGCCCAGCGCGACCGGCGTCAGCGCCATGTCCAGCACCACCGGCGGACCCGACGCCCGCGGCGCGGCGAAGGCCATCGGATTGTTGCCGGAAATCCGGGTGCGCGAGCCGAACGGCGCGATGTTGGGCACGCTGGTCGTCGTGCAGAACGAAACGAAACCGTCGGCCGCCGCCATCATCGGATAGAACGCGCCCATCCCCCAGTCGTTCGAGTTGCGCAGCGTGCCCAGCGCCAGTCCGGTCTCCTTCGCCTTCGCGATCGTCCGCTCCATCGTCCGCGCCACGATCAACTGGCCGATCCCGCCGTCACCGTCGACCACGTGCGAGACCGGCGTCTCCTTCAGCACCTCCAGGCTCGGCGTCGGGTTGTAGCGACCGGCCTGCAGGTGTCCCGCGTACCAGCCCAATCGCTGGAAGCCGTGCGTGTCGACGCCGCGCAGATCGGCGGTCAGTTGAATCTCGACCGTGAACGCCGCGTCTGCTGATGGAACGCCGCAGGCCTCGTAGACCTTCGCGCCAAACTCGCGCAGCGGCTCCAGCGGGACGACTTCGGTCGCATCCTGGTCGGCCATCAGTCGTCGCCCCCGTCGCCCGCTTCCAGCAGGCCGCCGTCGGACATGCCCCGCGCCTCGCCCTGCGTCTGCGCCGCGCAGACGATGAACTCGAGATCTTCGGGACCCTGGCTGTAGATCTGGTGCGCGATATCGGCCGGGAAGAAGAGGAAATCGCCCGCCGTCGCCGTCGTCCGCCAGGGACCGCAATCGATCTCTGCATTGCCCTTGAGGAAGTAGTAGACCTTCTCGATGTCCTCATGAATGTGCCGCACGTTCGTCTCGCCCACCGGCAGCACGTTGTAGAGCACAAACTGGAAGGAACTCTCAAACCGCCCCTCCGCCGTCGTGAACATCCGCCGGGAATGAATGTTCCGCCCCACGCTGACCGCCGTCTCCGAAATCGGCTTGATCACAAAGCGCGAATCCTCGGGCGGCGGAACCGGGTCGCCCTCAAGGGCCGGAGCCACCGGCGGCATGTTCCGTTCGGGCGTCTGCTGAGTCATCGCGTCCTCCTCATCAATACCTTCGGCTCGCAGGATAAACAGAGGGTGAAGAGCTCCCCCTCCGGGGGAGCTGTCGCGGAGCGACTGAGGGGGCGCGCAGCAGCTTGGGCGGAGTCGGGGAGCTGGCGTGGGCCCCCTCCGCCCCTTCGTGGCACCTCCCCCGGAGGGGGAGGTCCTTCTAGAACGGCAACCCGATCGCCTTGGTCAGGAAGGCCATCCACTCCCTCGACTCCCGGAATCGCTCGACCGAGTAGTCGACGAAGTCAGGCGAGGTCACGTCTTCGACGTCGAGGTAGTGGGTGATGATGAAGTGCTTGCGCTTGATGTCCTCGATCAGCGGGTGCTCGGCCGTGTAGCCGCGCGGCGGACGCTTGAGGCTGTCGCCGTGACCGCCCAGTTCCCAGTCTTCCGACTCGGTCAGCTGCTTGATCGCCAGCCAGTCGCGGGGATGCTCGTCGATCGCCCGGCGGTACGCCGCCAACGCATCGCGGTCGGGCATGTAGCTGCCCACGCCGAGAAAGCAGTCGTCGGCCGCGATGTGCACGTAGTACCCGGGCGCATGCACGTCCTTGCCCGACTCGTGCCGGAACTGGATCCCGACATTGGTCTTGTACGGCGACTTGTCCCGCGAGAAGCGCACGTCGCGGTAGATCCGCATCAGCGAACCGCCCTGCTTGCGGTCCGACGCCGTCATATGCGGCGAAATATCGGCCAGCGGTCCCGAGATCTGGCGCACGTACTCCAGCGCTGGCTCGCGCAGCACCGACTCGTAGAGGTCCTTGCGCGCGTTGAACCACTCGCGATCGTTGTGGGTCGCCAGCTCGACCAGGAAGTCAAACAACTGCTCGCTAAAGACCATCTCAGTCCCCGTTCCGGTGCGGCCGCTCAACTGACGAGGGTATCGGGCGCATGATCGGGAGCCCGATAGCGGCTGATCGAGCGCCAGAGCACGCCGATCAACAAGGTCGCGCCCAGACCGATCACGCCGCCCAGCAGATAGGTCCGGTCCACGCCGATCTCGTCGCCCCAGAACCCGACCCAGATGATGCCCAGGTTGTTCGCCGTCTGCGCCATCAGCACCATCACCGAGAAGGCCCGCCCGCGCATCTCATCCGGCGTGGTCAGGTGCACCGTCACCTGGCGCACCGCCACCGTCACGGCGTCGGCCGCGCCCAGCATCGCGATCACGATCATCCCCACCCAGAGCCAGGGCGCCGCGCCCAGGGCGAACAGCAGCGCCGCATAGAACGCCGAGGCCGCCAGGACCATGATCCCCTTGGCCCGGTAGTTGACCAGGAACAGCGCCAGCAGCATCCCGCAGGCCGAGCCCACCGCGTTAACAGTGCCCAGCGCTCCCGCCGCGCCGACCCCGGCCATGAACAGCCCGGTCGCCAGCAACGGCAGGATCTCGCGGTAGTAGGAGATCACCGTGATCCCCCAGTCGAGGATGAACAGCCCCGGCAGGATCGGATGCCGGATCACGTAGCGCGTGCCCTCGATCACCATGCGCAGCGTCGACTGCCGCTCCGAGACCGCCCGCGCCGACGTCTTGATCAGAGCCGGCATGATCGCCGAAATCAGGGCGAACCCCGCCGCCACCCAGAGCATCCCGATCGCGTCCAGACCGACCGCCAGCGCCGTCACGATCAGTCCGCCCAGGATCCAGCCCGTCATCTGGGTGCTCGTGTCCAGCGTGACGGCGGCGCTGAGATAGCGGGGCGGCACGACCCGCGGCGTGATCGTCGCCCGCGCCGGCGCGACGAAGGTGGCCAGACCGCCGAGCGCGCCCAACGCGACCCAGGCCATCCAGAACTCGAGCAGATCGAGGGTGGCCGCCGTGGCGACGGCGACGAGGATGGCCAGCACCGCCGCATTGGCCGAGGCCATCAGCCAGCGCCGATCGAAGCGATCGGCCAGGACGCCGCCATAGAGTACGCCGAACGCCTGGATCGGCAACTGCACCGCCCCGATGATCGCCACCTCGGTGAACGACTCGCCGCCGGTCTGGTCGACGAACCACTGCGGGATCGCGACGAAGCGGATCATCTGGGAGATGATCATGCAGAGCGCTGCGACCCAGAGCACGCGGTAGTCACGGATCCGGAACAGGCTGCGCAGCGGCGGGCGGGAGAAGGCGGGGCGCTGGCTCACGGCATCCGCCGCCGCTGCAGGGACGCGTCGGGCATACTATGCGGCGAACGCGAGATCGGTTGGGGCATATCTGCCGAGGGTATCGCCCAGCCCGAATTTCACGGGAGGTGAGCATGAAGGTCGGCATCTACCTGCCGCAGGTCGGCGGCGTCGCCAGCCCGGAGAACATCAAGCGAGTGGCGATCGCGGTCGAGGCCAACGGCTACGACTCGCTCTGGACCTTTGATCACGTGGTGCTGCGCCCGGATCAGGGTTCCGACTACCCCTACTCCGAAGACGGCCGCTTCCTGGTCCCGGCCGAGGCGCCGTTCCTCGAGCCGCTCACCCTGATGACCTTCGCCGCCGCCGTGACCGAACGGGTCGAGTTGGGCACCGCCGTCCTGGTCGCGCCGATGCGCGCGCCCGTCCTGCACGCCAAGCTGATGGCCACGCTCGACCACCTGGCCGGTGGACGGCTGATCCTCGGCGCCGGCGTCGGCTGGTGGAAGGAGGAGTTCGAGGCGCTGTCGATGCCGTTCGACCGTCGCGGCGCGCGGATGGACGAGTATCTGCAGGTCCTGCGCGATCTCTGGGAGAACGAGATCGGCTCGTTCGAGGGCGAGTTCTACAACACCAGGGGCTGGTACTGCCGGCCGCAGCCGCCGCGGCGCGTGCCGATCCTGCTGGGCGGCAACAATCCCCGCCAACTGCGCCGCGCCGGCCGCTTCGCCGACGGCTATCTGGCCAATCCGGCGATGCTCGACACGCTGGATGAGGACTGGGCGCTGGTCAAATCCGAGGCCGAGTCGCGCGGCCGCGATTCCTCGGGCATGCAGCTGATGATCAACCGGATCACGGTGCTCGCCGAGGACACGATCGACGAGGCCGCCGAGACCCTCAACGAGATGAAATCACGGGGCTTCGATCAGGCAATCGCCAACCTGCATCCCGCCGCCGACGCCGAGGCCGTGCTGGCCGAGTTCGCGGGGAAGCATCTCCAGGGCCTGCAGAGCGGGTGAACAACGTTTCCTTATTCTGTGTTGCCAGGAAACCAGGAATAACGAACTGAGTTATTCCAACTTCCGCATTTGCTGACCTCGTTATTCCGACTTATCGGTGAAGTCGGAATAACGCTGTTCCTTATTCCAAGTTGAGGAGCTACGACCCATGCTATTCTGATTTCAGACAGAAAGTCAGAATAACGATGATCGTTATTCCAACTTCAGGAACAAGGGACACCGCTATTCCGACTTCACTGTCCATCCAGGAATAACCGCCGCGGTCCATTGGCCGGACCGTCGACTGATGGAACGCCAACTCGTGAAACGCCCGACGACCGGTCACTTCGAGACGACCATCTTTGCCGAGGAGCCCGTCCGGGCCTTCGTCCCGGCGCCGATGCCACCCGCGCCGCCGATCAATTTCTCCAACCTGCATCGACCGCTCGAGCTTGCGACCATCGCGCTGGGTTCGCTGGATGCGGTGACCAGGCACCTGCCCGATCCCGATCTGTTCATCTACTCCTACGTCCGGCGCGAAGCGCAGCTCTCCTCCGAAATCGAAGGGACGCAGTCGTCGCTCTCCGACCTCCTGGAATTTGAACTCGGCAACCGGCCCGGAGCTCTGGTCGACGACGTCACCGAGGTGTCCAACTACGTCGCCGCGCTGGACCACGGACTGCGCCGGATGCGGGACGACGACTTCCCGCTCAGCAACCGGTTGTTGCGCGAACTGCACCGGCTGCTGCTCCAGAGTGGACGCGGCTCCGAGAAGCAGCCGGGCGAGTTCCGCCGCTCGCAGAACTGGATCGGCGGCCGGCGACCCGGCGTCGCGCACTACGTCCCGCCGCCCCATGACCAGGTCGAACCATGCATGGGCGATCTGGAGCGCTTCATCCATGCCGCGGACGACGGCTTGCCATCCCTGATTCGGGCCGGTCTGGCGCATGCCCAGTTTGAGTCGATCCACCCGTTCCTGGACGGCAACGGGCGGGTCGGCCGGATGCTGATCGCCTTCATCCTCGTCCAGTCGGGCGCGCTCAGCCAACCGATCCTCTATCTCAGCCTCTATCTCAAACAGTTCCGCTCGACCTACTACGACCTGCTCAATCAGCTGCGCGACGACGGCGACTGGGAGGCCTGGCTGCAATTCTTTCTCGAGGGCGTGCGCCTGACCGCACAGCATGGCGTCGAAACGGCGCAGCGCCTGACCCAGTTGTTCGACGCCGATCGGAAACGCATCGCCGTCTCGGGCCGACGGGCCAACTCCGCCATTCGTGCGCACCACGAGTTCATGCAGCGACCGCTGCTGACGATCTCCGCCGTCCGCGACGCAACCAGCCTCTCCTTCTCGGCCGCCGACGCGGCGGTGCAACATCTCGAGCGTCTGGGCATCGTCGAGGAGATCACCGGGCGCCGGCGTGATCGCCGATATGTGTACGCGGACTATCTCAACACGCTCAACGAGGAACTGAACCCCTTCGCCTAGACGAGTTCGCCCAGACCGAGACGCCGGATAGGCTGGATCAGACCCGCGCAGCCGATGAATCCTGGAGGCCCCGATGGGCGACACCGTCACCTATGAGCGCAGCGGCCGGATTGGCACGATCACCTACAACCGGCCCGAGGCGCTGAACGCGATCAACCATGAACTGCGGTCCGACCTGAACGCGGCCTGGGAGGCGTTCCGCAACGACGACGAGGCCTGGGTCGGGATCGTCACCGGCGCCGGACGCGCCTTCTCGGCCGGGGCCGACCTGCGTTCGCCCGCGCCGCCCGAGGAGCACACGTTCTGGGAGGTACCCTCGCTGACCTCGCTTGAATCGGGGATGGAGGTCTGGAAGCCGACGATCGCCGCCGTCAATGGGTACGCGCTCGGCTTTGGCCTGACGATGGTCGCCGCCTGCGATTTCGTGATCGCCTCCGACCGCGCCCAGTTCGGCTTCCCCGAGGTGCAGATCGGCGTGCCTACAATCCAGGGCGCGATCCGCATGCCCAAGCGCGTCGCCTGGCACTACGCGATGGAACTGCTCCTGATCGGCGACCGGGTCGACGCCTGGCGGGCCAAGGAGATGGGACTGGTCTGGGAGATCGTGCCGCACGATGATCTGATGCCGGCCGCCCGCAACCTGGCCGAGCGCCTGTGCAAGGGCGCGCCGCTCGCGGTTCGCGCAACCAAGGAAGTCGCCCACCGAGGCCAGGAGCTGCCCTTCGTGCAGGCGATCCGCTTCGGCGAAACGATGCGCCGCGTGGCACGTGAGACCAGCGACGCGAAAGAAGGCCCTCAAGCATTTCGCGAAAAGCGCGTTCCCAGCTGGGACGCCCACTGATGGCGGATTCCGAGCGGCGTTTCTACCGTGCAGCGCGCGTCGCGAATCAAGCGATGGACGACTGGCTGCCCGACCATGCCGTGGGCGTGGCCAACGGCACGATCATCGATGTCCTGCCCGCCGCCGACGCTCCGGCAGCCGAGACCGTCGACCTGGGCGATGTCTCGCTCTTGCCCGGCCTGGTCGAAGGCCACACGCACATTCCCTGCCCGCCGCGGGTTGACGCCTTCGACATCATTTCCGAGGAGCCCAACGAACCGGCGCTGATGCGCGCGGCGCATGCGGTCGGCCTGGCGTTGCGCAGCGGCATCACGACGATGCGCGATCTGGGCTCGAAGAACGAAGTCGTGTTCGCGGTCCGAGACGCGATTGCGTCGGGCACCATTCCCGGACCGCGATTGCTGGCCGCCGGGGCGCCGATCACGCGCACGATGGATCACTGCTGGTTCTGGGGCGGCGAGGCCGATTCGCCCGAAGCGGTTCGCGCCATGGCCCAGGCCCATGTCGATCAAGGCGCCGACGTCCTCAAAGTCATGGCCTCGGGCGGCAACTTCACACCGACCTCGAATCCGCGCGACCGGCAGTATCCGCCGGAGACGATCCGGGAGATCGTCGAGGCGGGCCAGTCAGGCGGGATCGAGGTTGCGGCGCACACCCACGCCGCCGATGGCATTCGCGCTGCCGTCGAGGGCGGCGTCAGGCACCTGATCCACTGCCGCTGGTTGTCGGCCAATCCTGAGGAAGGGTTCCGCTACGACCCGGAACTGGCCCAGCGGATCGCCGACGAAGGCATCTGGGTGAACCCGACCATCGGTCTGGGCCTGCTCGCCTCAGAGGCGCGCGAGCGCGGCGACGCCGCACCGCGGCGCAATCCGAACCTGCAGGGGCCGTCGCCCCGAGAGCAGGGTCTGGACATCCTGCGCGATATGCGGAATCGCGGCGCTCGCTTCACTTCCGGCCTCGACATGGGCATGGCCTACGCCGACTTCAACCGCGCTCCGGCCGAGGCCTGGGCGTTCGTGGAGGACGTGGGCCTGTCCGAGTGGCAGGCGCTCAGAATCATGACCTGTGATACGGCCGGCGCGATCGGCGTCGGCGATCAGGTTGGCAAGTTGGTCACGGGCTACGACGCCGACCTGATTGCGTTCACCGGCGATCCCGCCGCAAACATCCGCGACCTGGACCAGCCGGTCTTCGTGATGCAGGGCGGCGATGTCATTGTCGGGGTACCCTCACCCTAGCCCTCTCCCAGAGAAGACCTGCGCGTCACCCCGTCACCGCCCGATCTTGTCATTCCCGCCTCAGGCGGGAATCTCGTCCCCACCAGATAGAAGAGGAACGGGAACGAGATTCCAGGCAGAGCCTGGAATGACGGAATCTGGAGTTCCGCGCAACTCTCCAGAGGGAGAGGGTTGGGGTGAGGGCCAGCGGCACTAGAACTTCAGCACAATCTCCCGGCCCTGCCGCGTCTCCAGGTCCAGTTGCACGATGCGGTGGTTGTTGGTGTCCGCCACCAACAGTGAGCGGCCGGGGCCGTTGGTCAGGCCGCCGGGTTCGTCGAGCTCGAGCTCGCTGAAGCTGCCCAGCATGTCGCCGTGGCCACCGACCAGCGTGTTGACGTTCTCGGTCAGCGGGTAGACCTGCTTGATCTTGTGGTTGAAGGTGTCCGCGACGTAGAGCTCGTCGCCGACGCGGGCGACGTCGAGCGGATGCTGGAGTTTCGCGACCGAGCGCCCGCCGTCGGCGTCGCCGAAGTGGAAGAGTCCGCCCTGACCGGTCTTGCCGATGAACGTCGTCGTCCGACCGTCGGGATCCCAGCTAATCTCGCGCACGCCGCTGGACTCGGAGTCGGCGAAGGCGAGCCCGCTCGGGCCCGGCGCCAGGCCGGAGACCTGGGCCAGCTCGGACTGCATCCGCGGACCGTCAACGATGCCCTCGCGGCCGGAGCCGCCCCAGGGGCCGACGTATGAGCCGTCGCCGGCGGCGTCGCCGAGCGGCATCCGCCAGATCTGGTGGATACCGGCCATCGCGATGTAGAGGTCGCCCTCATGGACGGCGACATCCCAGGGAGAGCTGAGCGCGGTGCGGATGGCCGGTTCGCCCGACGGCATCATTCGCGCCTGCTCGCCGGTACCGGCGATCGTGGCGACGCTGCCATCGCGCAGATCGATCCGGCGCAGGGCGTGATTCTCGTTGTCGGCGACGAAGACATGGTCACCGACGATCTCGACGCCCTGGGGTTGGTTGTATTGCGCCTCGCCGGCCGGACCGTCGCTGAATCCGGCCTCGGAGCCGCCGATCACCTGCGACACGTTGCCGTCGATGTCGGCCACGATGATCCGGTCGTTGTTGCTGTCGGAGACGACGAGCCGACCCGACGCGTCGTCCCAGGCGACCTTGCCCGGGAAGGAGAGTGCGCTGTCGCGGCCGGTCTCACGGACCAGGCCGAGATTCTGGCGCGTCAGGATCTGTTCTGCTTCGTATTCGACCAGCCATCCCTCGATCAGGGGAGCGGCCATGTCCTCGGTCAGCTCGCCCTCGTGGATGCCGATCACATTGCCGCGCGGATCGATGAAGTAGAGCGTCGGCCAGGCCCGGGCGCCGAAGGTTTGCCAGTACTTGAAATCGGCGTCGTTGAGCACCGGGTGCTCAATCCGTAGACGCAGGATCGCCTGACGCAGGTTTTCGGTCTCGCGCTCGGTGGGGAACTTGGGCGAGTGGACCGAGACGATCTGCAGCGTGTCGGCGTAGCGGCGTTCAAGCTTCCGCAACTGCGGAAGCACGTGCAGACAGTTGATTCAAGCGTAGGTCCAGAAGTGCAGGATGAGCAGGCGGCCCTTGAAGTCGTCCATCGACATCTCGCGCCCGGTGTTCAGCCAGGTCATGCCGGCGGGAACGTCGGGCGCGGGCGTCTTGCCAAACGCGCGAGAGGTGGTCATAGGGGAATCTCTCCGACCATCGGGTGCTGTCGACTCAGACTAGCGCTCCTCCCCGACCAGCTTGAGGATCGGACCGTTGAAGACGAGCACGTAGATCTCGCCGTCGTCGCCTGCGGCGAAGGATGCGATCGGGGCGCCGCTCTCGATGATCGGGCTTCGAGTCCAGCCGGTTTCAGAGCTGTTGTCGGGCCACAGACCCCAGATAGTTCCCGAACAGAAATCACCGAACACGTAGGCGCCCACCATGTGTGGCATCGCCTGGCCGCGATAAACCAGGCCACCGGTGACCGAGCAGCCCTCGTCGTGTCCGTAGACCCCAACCGGCGCGATCGCACCGGACAGCGCTGCGCAGTCGTCTTCGCTGCGGAAGCACTGGTCACCCTCGAAGACGTTCCAGCCGTGATTCTCGCCCTCTCTGATGATCACAATCTCCTCAACCCGGTCCTGTCCGACATCTCCGGCCCAGAGCAGGCCGGTTTCGGGATCGAACGCCATCCGCCAGGGATTACGCAGTCCGTACGCCCAGACTTCAGGCCGGACGCCGGCAATACCGAGGAACGGGTTGTCCGCCGGGATCCGGTAGGGCGTCGCGGTGTCGATGTCGTTGACGTCGATGCGGATGATCGTGCCCAGCAGGGTCTCGCGGTTTTGTCCGTGTCCCTGCGGATCGTTGGCGGCGCCGCCGTCGCCCAGCCCGAGATAGAGCATGCCGTCCGGTCCGAAGCGGACCGCGCCGCCGTTGTGGTTGGAGTAGGGCTGGGGAATCTCGATGATCACCAACTCCGTGGCCGGCGGCGCCACACCCTGGACGATGCGGAATCGCGACAGTCGAGTGATGCTCTTTCCCCTGGGCGAGTAGTAGACGTAGAGGAAGGGCTGACTCTCGAACTGCGGATGCTGGGCAACGCTGAGCAAGCCCTGTTCACCGCGAAACATGACCGACTCGGTCAGGTCGAGGATGCCGATCTGCTCGATTTCATCACCGTCTTCGACAAATCGGGTGATGTAACCGCGCTGCTCCGCCACCAGCAGGGATCCGTCGGGCAGGGCCAGCATCTCGATTGGTTGATGAAACTGAAATCCGCCCAGGATCGGCCGCAGCGCCGGAGCGAAGCCCGGCGACGACGCCTCCGACGCCTGAACATCTGAAGCCGTGCGGTCGCGCTGGCCGTCATCGCCTTCGTCGGATCTGTCCTGCTGCTGGAGCGTCTCGGTGGTCGGTTGCAGCTGTTCCTCATCCATTGCCGAATCAGGTTGATCCGAGTCGGTTTGCCCTGACGCCGCTTCTGACGCCGACGCGGCCCGCTGTTCTTGCTGTTGCCCTGTCGGCCCTGGAGCAGGCTGGGTCGTCTGCCGCGCCGCGTCATCGCCGCAGGCGACGAGCAGCACGCCTCCGAGGAGGAGGAGGAGTGCGGCCAGCGCAGGCAAGGCGCGGATCCTAGGGAGCCGGCTCATAGCGCAGAAGGGTCGTATCCGTCTCGGGCACGTCCTCAAAGACGGGGCGCACTCGCATTCCGACGACGATCCGGTCTTCATCAACATTGACGAGCGTCGATGTCAGACGCGGTCCCTCGTCCAGTTCCACCACAGCGATGACCTGCGGCTCATCGCCGGCGAAGTCGGGCGCTGTGGGCCGGCGGGCAATCGTGTAGGTGTAGAGCGTGCCTTCGCCGGAAATGTCCCGCCACTCCAGGTCGTCGGCCAGCGTCAGCGGCGCGTGCGAACGCGGATAGAAGACCCACGTGTCGCTGGAGGGCGAGTACTGGATGCGCACCTTGCGCTCGCGCAGGCCGTCCCAGAACGGTCGGGTCCGATCGATCGGCGTCGGCAGTGGTCGTTGCGGAGTCTCGGCGGCCATTAGTCGCCCTCCAGGATCAGGGCCACCTGCTCGGACATCAGACCGCCGTTGCCGGTGATGAAGGCCACGTCGGCGTCGGGCACCTGGTGATCCTCACCGCGGCGCATGACCTGGCGCGCGCCCTCGGTGATGTGCGACATCCCGCCGGCCAGTCCGGCCTGGCCGAAGCCGAGTTGTCCGCCGTGCGTGTTGCAGGGGAAGTCGCCACGGAACGACAGGTCGTGTTCGCGCACGAAGGGCTGGCCCTCACCGCGCGGACAGAAGCCAGCGTCCTCGATCGTCATCAACACCGTGATCGTGTAGCAGTCGTACACCGAGATCAGGTCGACTTCTTCGCGACTCCGCCCGGCCATGGTGAAGGCCTGGTCGGCCGCTGGAATCAGCGCGGTTGAGAGCAGGTCCTCGGCATAGGTCGGCGTCTTGTGCAGCACGCGCTCGCCGAAGCCGGAGATCCACGCGGGCCGGTGCTTCGAGCGCCGCGCCACGTCCTTGCCGGCCACGACGATCGCCGCGCCGCCGACGCAGGGCATGACGATCTCGAGCATGTGAATCGGGTCGGCGATCATCGGCGAATTGAGCACATCCTCAACCGTGATCGGCACGTGATGGAAGACCGCGGCCGGATTATGGTTGGCCGAGACGCGCTGGTCGACCGCGATCTTGGCCAGCGCCACGGGGTCGAAGCCGTATTCGGCCCCGTACTTCATGGCAATCTGCGCGTAGCCGCAGTTCTGGGCCACGTTGCCGTAGGGGATGTCGAACTCGGCCTGGGGCGAGCCGTAGTTGGCGGACGATGCGCCATAGCGCCAGCTGCTCGGCCCGGAGGGAGGATTCGGCGGTCGGGGAGAGGGCCAGGACGGAGCGGCAATCACGACCACGTTGCACAGTCCCAGCTCAATCGCCGCCGCTGCACGCCAGACCATCGCTGCGCATGACGCTCCTCCCAGGTCGACGACCTCGGCAAAGTTGACTTGCATACCGAGGTACTCGGTGATGGTGGAGGGGACGAAGGAGTCGGACTCGCGGATGTTGGTGGCGCAAATGCCGTCGACCTCGGAGGGGTCGATGCCGGCGTCGTCGAGTGCCTCGCGAGTCAGCTGGGCCCACTGCTCGAGGGTGAACATCGGGGGCGCCGTCGGCCGCCGCTCCGGTTTCCACTCCGCAATCCCGACAATCGCCGCTTCACCGCGAAGTCCCATGATCCGCTCCGTTTCACTGTCGGGAGCAGTGTACGCGGGGTGTCCGATCGTTCGGTAGGGCCTATGTCTCCGCAGCCATCGCGACTGATTCCGGAGGAGAGGCGACAGCGCAGTCTTCGACTATCAACACGCGTCCAAGGATGGACAGAGCACGCTGCACGGTCGTCAAGTGGGTTCGGTATCGCGGATCGAGCAACCGGCGCGTCTTCTCGTCACTGATGTCCATGCGCTTGGCCAACTCCGATAGCGTCATGTCCTGCTCGCGCATGGCTGATCGGATCGCCAGCTTTCCGGCCATGATTGGGGTAGCTGCAACCATCACCTCTCCTGCCTGCAGGGGACTTGGAGGCGGAGGATCTGCGTCATCGTCCAGGTACCAGGAGAGCGCAACGTCCAAACAGTCCTCGGCCATCTCGAGTGCCTCCGGCCACGACCAGCCACACGAGTTCGCGCCTCGGATGTCGCGGAACGTGATTACGTAGGCCTCACGACCAGAGGCCCGAAGCTCTTCCAGGTCTCGCTCAATCGAGCATGGGTACTCATAGCGCATGAACGACTGGCTCCGCGTTGATTACTCCAGTTCAACCGGCTCCGACCAGACGATACCTTCGGCTCGGAGGCGGTCAGTGTCGGAGGCTCGCCCGATCTCCTCGAGGATCTCGTCCGTGTCCTGACCGGCCAGGACGCCGGGGCCGTAGTCGTCGCGGCCGCCGGCCATGGTCGTCAGCGGGCCCCAGCGACGCACATCACCGAGCCGTCGGTGATTGGCGATTGGGCTGAAGTCATTGGCCAGCACATGTTCGCTTTTGGACAGGAACTCGCCGACCGGTCCGCCGTCCGCTCTCACGCAGCCGACGCCGATCTCCGTCAGACGACGCTCCCACTCGTCTGCGGGAGACTTCGAGAACAGATCGGCGAGCGCAGCGATCAGCGCATCTTCAGCGATTGCGTCCCGACCGACCAACTCGGGAGCGGCCTCGCGGCAGAATGCCGACCACTCGTCGTCGGTCACCGCGGCCAGAAAGACCCAGCCCTCGGACGCTTCGTACAGCCGATACCAGGGCGCGGTGCCGTACAGCTCGCCGTCGACCTGGCGGCGCGACGGCTTGCCCTCGTACTGGAGGAAGTCGTCGCTGTTGGCGTAGGCGTTGGCAGTCAACATGTTGACGTAGATTTCCTGGCCGACGCCGTAGCGACGCTGCGCGTAGAGTCCCAGCAAGGTGGCCGAGGCGACCAGCAGGCCCGTGTTCGGATCGGGATTGGCCTCGTTCGCCCGCATCAACTGGCGCGACGCCTCGCGGATCTCCTCAATCGTCTCGCAGCCCGCCGGCGGCATCGCCGAACCCGCCTGGAAGAGCGCTCCGCCGATCACCGCTCCCGGAATCGGATGCGCCGACGGGCGCCGCGCGCCGGGCGCATCGGGGCCGTAGCCGTTGGCCGAGACCCAGACGATCTCGGGATTGATCGCCTTCGCGGTCTCGTAACCGATGCCCAGCCGATCCGGCACGCCTGGGCGGTAGTTGTGCACGATCGCGTCGGCTTGGGCGATCAGATCGGCGACGATCGCCTGGCCTTCGGGATCCTTGAGGTTGATGCAGATCGATTCCTTGGCCGCGTTCGTCTTCGTCGCCAGCAGACCGCGCAGCGGACCGCCGCCCATGCCGCGGAACGGATCGCCGCCGATCGGCTCCACCTTGATCACTCGGGCGCCGAGATCGGCGAGCATCGACACCCCGATGGGCGTGGCGATGATCGTCGCGAACTCCAGCACCGTGAATCCGTCGAGCGGCTTGCCGGACGGTTTTGCGCCGTTGGGCGAGGTCATCATCGGCGCGTCGCCGTTGCGAGACGTCCAGGAGAAGCCATTCGCCTCGCCGAGCGCCGGCGCCGGACGCGAAATCTCCGCCGGAGTCTCGCGCAAGTGCGCGATCGGGCCGATTTGCTTGATCGCTCCCAGGACCGGATCGTCGATCGTGATCGTGTCGCCGTTGGCGGCCATGTCGAGGTTGTCGACCGCGTCATGGGTCGGCGTGAACGGCTCAGCCGCGACGTTGCCCTGGGCGCGGAAGATCTCCATCCACTCGTCGCAGGTCTTCTCCTGCATCCGTTCGAGGATGCGGTCGCGCATTTCCTCGGTCGCTTCCGGTGTCCACTCGGCCTGACCGCCCTGCCACTGCTCCTCGGCGAACAGCAAGGTCAGATCGGCGGCGTCCATGAACGCGTAGAAGAGATGCTCGAGCAGGTTGCCCAGCTGGATCCAGCGCCCGTCGCGCGTCATTACCGGGTGATAGTTCAGGGTCGGCATCCCGCCGCCGATGTTGAAGACCTGCGGATACACCTCTGGTTCCCGCTCGGTGAGCTGGGTTAGCAGCAGGAGCAGCAGGTCGAAGGGCATCAGTCCCTGCAGGAGCGAGGTTTCGACGATCTGCCCGAGCCCACAGCGCTGACGCTCGATCAGCGCCGCCAGGATTCCCTGCACCGCCCCCTGCGACGCGCCGTGCGCTCCGACCGGTACCGCGGCAAAGCCCGGACCCTCGCGCAGCCGCTGACCGGCAAACGACAGCATCCGGCCCGACTTGGCCGAAGCCAGGGCCTCGTAGGCCGGATACTCCGCGTACGGACCGGTCGGGCCGAAGCCGGTGATCGAGCAGAACACCACGGCTTCGTTCAATGCACGGATGTCCGCGTACTCCAGTCCGCGAGTTCTCGCCTGCGCCGGGGAATCCGTCGATACCACGACGTCAGCCTGGCGGATCAACTCCTCCAGCCTTGCCCGCTCCGAAACGACATCCAGCTCGACGGATCGCTTGCCGCGCAGCCACATCGGCGCCGCCGCCAGCGAGCGCCAGGGATCGCCGCCGATCGGCTCCACCTTCACCACTTCCGCGCCAAAGTCGGCCAGCACCATCGTGGCGATTCCACCGACCGACCCGGTTGAGAGGTCGAGGACGCGAGTGTTGATCAAGGGAGGGGCCATGCTGCTCTCCTATCGCCGCGAACGCGATACCATCCTAGCCGCCCACCTGGTGGCGACCCGAACGCCTCTCCTCATGTACCAGCGCAAAGGTACCCAACCGGACAGCCTCACCACTCCCACCGCGCCGCTGCGACGACAAACGAAGCAATTCTCCGCCGGACCATTATCATTAGCTTCGTCAAACCCAAGATAACGAGTGTGACCAATGAACCAAACCGCACCACCAGTTGCTTTCGAATGGGACCTGATCGACGATCTTCCACCAAACTGGGACACGCTTTGCCGCGTTGACCTCCATGCTGTGCATCGCCAGTGGATTGAGGATCGATCCCTCATCAAAGACCAGGAGAAGCTACGGAGGTTTCAGGAACAGCTCGCCCTTCAATGGGCAGTCGAAACTGGGATCATCGAACGACTCTACAAGGTTGACCGTGGGGTTACAGTCCAGATACTCCAAGCGGGGATGGAGGCTCTCGGCCAATTCCACGCACGCGGCCTCCTAACGGCTAACGCGCAGGCGCTGATTAAGGACCAGCGGGAAGCCTTGGAGATGGTCATGGATCTCGTAGGCGGCGAACGTACCCTAAACGACGCCTATATGAAAGAACTCCACCATCGCCTTACCTTGAGTCAAGAGACGACAGACGCCCTGGATCCCTCCGGTAAAGAGATTCAAGTACAGCTCATGAAGGGCGTCTGGAAACGTAACCCCAACAATCCGCTGCGCCCAGACGGCTCCATACACCAATACTGTCCCCCCGAGTTCGTTCAAGACGAAATCGATCAACTCCTGAAGTGGCACTCAGAACACGAATCGTTAGGAGTGTGCCCCGAGGTCGAAGCCGCATGGCTGCATCACCGATTCACACAAATCCACCCGTTTCAAGACGGTAATGGACGGGTTGCTCGTGCGCTGACGACCGCCATATTCGTCAAAGCAGACTATCTCGTTTTAGTCATCCGAGACGAGGAACATAGAGAACGTTACATCAACGCCCTAGAAGCAGCTGATTATGGCGATCTGAAACCCCTGGTGGACCTCTTCGCTGAAGTACAAATCAGCGATTTAGACGGAGCTATCTCTGCACTCAGAGAGCTCCGAGGCGAGACGCTCGTTAGGGTATCGGAAACCATTGCGGAACGAGCCAAGCGCAGAATGGAGGTTTCTCAGCGGCAGGCGGCTGGTGTAATGGAAGATCTTCAACAGGTGGCCGATGCGCGTCTTCAAGAGGCGGCTGCTGAGATACAACGAGCCTTTCAGCGTTTGGGTGTCACCGTGCAAGCTGAGGTACTAGGCGACGAGGATGACAAGCGAGATTGGTGGTCATGGCAGATCATAGATTCGGCCCGACGGCACAACTACTTCGCTGAACTCGATCGACCTCGTCGGTGGGTGTCCCTCAAGCTAGCTCTTCCAGACATTGAGAAGCGACAGGCTCGTCTTGTCGTATCGTTCCATGCTGTTGGAAGATCTGCCGACCTGCATGCTGTCACGGCATTTCTAACTAATCCTCTAGAGGGAGGCGAGGACGATGAATCGCGCCGATGGGAAACCAAGACCATTCCTGAGTACGCATTCAAGTTTGGTGCCGAGACTTCCAGACTCGATCAAATCGAACCTGCGTTTCGGGATTGGCTGGATGAGACGGTTGAGAGCGGCCTGAGCGTGTGGGGGGAGCGCCTCTAACTTACATTGCTACAATACGGGTGATACACTTGAGCGCCGGATCCTACTGAACTTCTACTCCGGCGAGACGGGCAACCAGCGATTGTCCCACTCCGGGGCGAAGCTGAGGGCGCCCAGGTCGGCGTAGTTGCCCAGGTCGTAGGTCCGGATCTCCTCGCCGCCGAGCAGGTGGATGCGCTCGCCAAGCGGGATGGCGCGGCGCGCCTCTCCGTGGACCCTGAGCGTTGACTCGTGACTCAAGCCCTCACTGGTGACTCGGACGCCGAAGAAGGCGCCATCGTGGTTCTGGCGCAGCCAGTGGTCAATCGGGCCGACTGGAATCCAGGCGACGCCATTCTGATAGCGGAAGGCGCGATGGTCGTGCTCGACCGGACTGTAGGCGTCATGACCCAGGGGGAGAATGGCAATCTGGGTCGGATTGGCCGGGTCGGAGACGTCGAACAGCGTCGCCTGCAGCCCCCACTCCCAACCGGTCTGTGGGTCGGCGTCGCGGCCGACGCCGAGTAGCAGCCCGCCGCTCAGCGGATGCAGGTAGCGCGAGAAGCCGGGAATCTTCAGCTCGCCGACTTCCATCGGGTTCGCAGGATCCGAGAGGTCGAGGACGTAGAGCGGATCGACCAGGCGGAAGGTGACGACGTAGCCGACATCGCCGGCGAACCGCACCGACTTGATCTCCTCCGTCTTGCCGAGTCCGCCGACGCGACCGACCTCGCGCAGTGAACCGGTCGGTCTGCCGTTGTCGTCGTCCACCGATTCGTCGCTGACCGCCTCGAGCACGGTCACACTGCTGACCCACGGCCAGCGGTTCCTGTTGGTCGTCGCCACGCGTAGGTATCCGTCGTGCTCGGACAACGACCATTGCGAGAGCAATTGGCCGGTCACTGTCGCGCCGCCGAAGTAGGTCGACTCGAGCGGGTCGGAGATGTCGAAGCGATGAATCGCCGTGTCGCGCCACCAGTTGTGCGGCGCAGCCAGGTAGAGCGAGTCGCGCGACGCGTAGACCGTCGGGTCCGTCGCCATGCCGAGCACGCCCACGCTGCCCCAATCGCCGATTCCTGCGGCGTCCTCACCGATGTTGAACGAGAGCATGAAGGCCGTACTGGGCAGCTCGCCCCAGCGGGTCGGCAGCCGATCTTCCGGCGCAAAGGTCTGAGAGCACTCAACGGCGTAGCCGTGCGAGAAGGAGTTGTCGACGTGGTTCTGCAGACCGTACAACGGGAACCAGCGACCCAGCTGGAACGACCCCTGTAGCGCTCGGTTGTAGCGCTCGGCATTGGTCCATCGATTCTGCCAGCCGAACGACCAGGGCGAGACGTAGGGAATCGCCGAGCTGTGTTGCATCGCGACCCGCAGGTCGCTGCCCACCAGCCGTGCGCTGAGGAACCGGCCATCCAGGTCGAGCTCGTGGACCAGCGCCGGCGAGGACGGATCGGCAATGTCTATCTCCAGCAGCTCCGCCTGTTGGCGCTCGTACCAGATGTCGTGAGCGGGCTTGATCAGTTCGTCATCGTCGACTTCGAGCGAAGTAGAGATGGCCGCCAGCTGACGAACCACGATCGCCTTCCCGCTGCCGATCAGCAGTTCCTGCCGGTAGCCGCGCGCTGAGAAGTCGATCCGTCCCACTTCGACGAGCGGACCGTCTGCCGAGATCTCCGCAATCAACAGCGACTGTGGTCGCAAAATGTAGAAATGTGCGCCGTCGGTCTTGATGATGTCCGACTCGTCGACGCCGCGTTCCTGGATGTTGGTCCCCGTGTCCGACACCTCGCCCTCATCCACAGGACCGGTACCGGTGTTTGGCAACTCCGCGTCGCCCCCGACGCCGGAATCATCGGCCATGGCATCCTCTTCGAATGCTGCTTCCTCCTCCTCTGCCACCGCTTCCTCTTCGTACCGCTCCTCCTCTGCCGACGCCACGGCCAGCCGCACGTAGTGATCGTGCAACTCGGCGCAGGTGTTGAACCTGCGCAAGGCCGGAGCCTCGGTCGACTGCGCCAGTGCGAGGTGTTGGGTAGCCACGACGGCGACCCCCAGGAGTGCCACAAGCACGATGAGCCAGAGTCGAGATCGGATCATGGAAACCTCCCGTGGGTCGGTGGCGGGGCAACGACGCCTCTTTCACAGTTGACGTTGAGGATGACGCTAATGTTCCCTCAGCGCATCGGCACAGCCATCGAGTCCGTCAATGACAGTCAGCTCCCAAACGCCGAGGCCTGCCAGGTCGAACGAGTCCGTGATTCGGGGATTGGAGGCGCTGCTGACCGTCAGCCGGTCGGCGCCTCTGATCGCCTCATAGAAGTCGTCGTCGTTTCTCGGAGAGATGGCGCGTCCTACTGGGGAGCGATTGCTCGTCCAGAGGTCCCAGGTGTCGGTCATGGTCGTTTGGTTGGCCGTCCACGAAACTTCGACGCTGGTACCCGAGGCAGCGAACGGGAATTCCCGCTCCAGGCCGTAGATCTCGATGCCCAGGCCGTCGATCCCGCAAGTCATCACCAACATCGGTTGGTTCGCGTCCTCGCGATGAACGCTGAGCGAATCGACCTGCAAGCGAACCCATCCGTCCCAACGTCCGAGGATGAACCTCCCCCAGTGATAGGTGATCCCTCGCGCCGTATCCCAGAATTTGCCTGTCCGTGGTACGTCCGGTGCGGATGGATGCGCGAGACATTGCTCAAGCAACGGTTGCACCGGTGTGCCAAACATCGCATCCAGCAACAATCGGCCGCTCAGCGTTGAGGCTGGTCCTAAGGTCAAATCAAGCGTGCTCCCTGCGATCACGACGTCGAGAAACTCCTTGATGTTGGCTGGCCGGTATCCGGCCCATGAATCGATCCAGATATCGTCACGAACATCTCCGCCGTCAACGCTCCACTGAACCCGCAACCGAGAGGCCGGTGACGGGCGATCGGGCGAGAGCGCCGAATGGGCTGATGGGCTCAGGCTGATGCCGCCGGCCAACCCCTGGTGACCGCAGACCACGTCGAACCACATGGACGGCTGTTCCGAATCGTTGGTTTGCATATCTCCATGCAACGGCGACTCTTGCCGCAGCCCCACCTCATTCAGTGACCTCGGACCCGCCTCCCGCCACCAGCCATTGACGTATGACTCGTTTCCCTCGAGTCGTCTGCTGTCACTGGCCGAGTAAGGCGGGGGCAGTAGCCTCGCCGCTTCAGCCAAGTAGTTGCCGCAATGATCGATGTTGTCCTGAATCGGCGTGCTGAACAGACCCGCGATACTGAACGCATAGCGCGGTAAATCGGTACCCGGCAACTCGATCTCAACAGCTTGACCGCGGTGCAAGAACTCCTGGTGGTCGACAGGCCGTGGCGATGCCACGACGCTGAACGAGCCATCTCCGCTTTGCCAGACGGACCAGTTTGCGACGTCCACTTCGCCGGTTTCCAGTCTCATCTGCACCGAAACGGTGGTTCCGAGTTCAGCGATCGGCAGCCGTCGAAGTTCAATTCTGAGGAGATCGCCACTGAGACAGGTGATTTCGAGCTGCACCTCTGGCTCACGCGATTCCCTCGACTTTGCCTGCAACGAGGTTGTCACGCGGCCCCGGAAATCCATCCAGGTCCGGCACTCGATCGCCTGGCCGATGTGACAGCTGTTGACATAGGCATAGGGCACGTGCGTCGGTCGAGGCGCGCGTAACGAGGAACTGTAGAGCCAGGTCCGCAGAGCCGGAAGCACGGGGAACAGTCTCGCGACCGGCAACAATCGCTCGGACCATTCACCAACGTCAAGAATCTGCAACGAGAATTCGATCTGGTCGTTGGCGAGTCGCCGCGCTGCGATCCGCACCTCGACCCCGTTGTCAAGTTGCAACGTGCCGGAATATCTCCAGGCGTCAACGGGAGAACTCGCCGGCAAGAAGCGCGGGCTGGGCAGCCGCAGCTCGCCCCAGCTGTCCCCCTGCCGTGCCTGCAACGCGAATTCGGTCGCGCCGCTCGCCAGGCGCTGTGCGGCGATTCGCACTTCGGCGGCGTCCTGCCCCTGCGCCCGCGCTTCGCGAACGAACCCGTCCCCTGGCTGTACGGCCAGGACGGCGCCAACGACGCCGGCCGCCAGTAGCGGTAGCAGCAGGGCATATGGAATCGCGCGGCGAACCACTGTTCGTCGACAGGCTCGCGGCAGCGAGAACTAGCCGCGAGGCAGGCCCAGGCCTCGGGTGGCGATGATGTTGCGCTGAATCTCGCTGGTGCCGGCGGCGATCGTGCCGCTGACGCTGCTGACGTAGCTGCGGCTGAGCCGGCCCTGCAGTGCGGCGTACGGGCCGTCGGACCAGACGTTTCCGCGCAGCCCGAGCAGTTCCATGCCCGTTTTGGCAATCCGCTGGCCGAGCTCGGAGCCGAACAGCTTCGACATCGAGGCTTCGTGGTTGGCGACGACGCCATGCTCCTGCATGTAGGCGATTCGGTAGGCCATCATCGTGCCGATTTCGACCTCGATGTGCCGCTCGGCCAGTTCGTAGCGGGCGTTGGGCCGCTCTTCGAGCAGATGGCCGTTGTCTTGCGCGAACTCGGTGATCTCCTCGACCGTGCGGCGGCCGCCGGCGAAGGCGCCGATTCCGCTGCGCTCAAAGTCGAGCGCTACGGCCAGGTGATACCAGCCGCGGTTGACCTCGCCGACCACGTTGGTCTGCGGGATCCGCACATCCTCGAAGAAGACCTCGTTGAAGCCGTGCCCGTCGGCCATGTTGATCAGCGGGCGGACCGTGACGCCGGGCGTGTCCATGCGCATCATGAACATCGTGATGCCCTTGTGCTTGGGCGCGTCGGGGTCGGTGCGAGCGGCCAGCCAGCCCCAGTCGGAGACGTGCGCGCCCGACGTCCAGATCTTCTGGCCGTTGATCACGTAGTCGTCGCCGTCCTTGACCGCGCGGGTCTGCAGCGAAGCGAGGTCGGAACCGGAGCCGGGCTCGGAGTAGAGCGTGCACCACCAGGTTTCGGCGTCGGCGATGCCGGCCAGGTGCTCGGCCTTCTGCTCATCGGTGCCGTAGAGCATCAATGATGGGCCGACCCACTGGACGCCCATGTTGCCGCCGGCGCCGGGCGCGCGGTGGTAGGCCATTTCCTCGGACATGATCATCTGCTGCGAGTGCGGGGCGTCGAGGCCGCCATGCTCCTCGGGCCAGGCCATCGTCAGCCAGCGACGCTTGGCCATCTCCGTCTGAAACGCGCGGGTGACCTGCATGACGTCGGCGTCATAGCCCTCGCCCTGAGGCTTCGAACCCCAGTCGTCAGGCAGGTTGTCGGAAATGAACGTCTGCACTTCGTTGCGGAAGTCGACGATGGTTTGGTCTTCGCGATAGTCCATCTGGTGGATCCCCTCTGCGTCAGGTACGCGACCTTGGAACCATTCAAGTCTAGCGCTAGTCTTCGGATTCTTCGATGGCTCCGCGGCAGCGATCGGCTGGTAAGGTGACAGGGAGCGGGGTGAGCGGACAAGCCTGGCATGGGCGACGTGCCTCGACTGCAACACCTGTCCCTTCGCATCTGGGTTCTGGCGCCCGTGTTCGCCGTGTTGGCGCTGAGCGCCTGCGTCTTCGGCGGCGAATCCGAGCGCGACCTCTCGCAGTACTTTCCTCCGCCGCCGCAGGAAGGCGAAGCGCCGACACAGGATCAGGCGACGAGCGCCGGCGCCGCCGTGGGCGGAACGACCGACCAATCAGGGGCGTATACGCCGCCGGCCGAGGAGCTTGAGTACCTGGAGGTCGCACCCGCCAGCGCGCGCTTCGCCGTGCAGAGCTTCTTCCACCTGGTCGCGACCGGCGACCTGCGCAGCGCCTACCAGCGGACCTCGACCGAAACCCGCGAACGCATCACCGTCGAGGCGTTCGAGCAGCGCTACCGCGACGTCTGGGCCGAGGCGACCATCCGCGGCTTTACCTGGGAGGTCACTCCCCAGGAAGACGAAAACGCGTCCTCACATGAAGTCGTCATTCGCTATCAGACCACGTTCTTCGGCGAGATCGAGGAAATCATCCAGGCCCGCGCCCTGCGCCAACCCCATTGGGTCGTGGACTGGACGCCCGACCTGATGTTCAGCGGTCTGGGCTCGCCCGGATACCTGATCAACGCGCTGATCGAGACCCCGCCCCGCGGTCAAATCCTCGACCGCAACGGCGTCGTGCTCGCCGGCGAAACCGACGTGACCATCGTCGGCGTCCACTGGGACTCGATCTCTGATGAAGAAGCGGTGCTGCGTTTCTTCGTCGATCGGCTGAACATGGCGGAAGAAGACGTCAGGGCGCTGATCTACCAGGACCTGCCTTCCTATCAGTTCATCCCGGTCGCTGTCCTGCCGATCGACACGCCGCCAGAATCGATCGGCGAGTTCGAGCGTCTGGCCTCCGATGGCATCCTGCTCACCCACCAGACTCGACGCTTCTATCCGTTCGGCAGCGTGGCGGCTCACGTGATCGGCTACCTCCAGGAGATCAACCCGACTGAACTGGCCGAGTGGTTCGTCGAGGGATACCGCGCCGGGGACATGGTCGGCCGTGACGGGATCGAGCAGAGTTTCGAGCGCGCCCTCGCCGGCCGCCGGGGCGGCACGCTGCTGGTCGTCGATCCGATCGGCCGGCCGGTCCGCGAAATCACCACTCGCGCCGCGATCCCGGGCGCCGACATCCGGCTCACGCTGGACATTCGCGTCCAGGAACTCGCCGAAGCAGCGCTGGGCGAAGAGCCCGGCGCCGTCGTCGCCATCGATCCCCGTAGTGGTCACGTCCTCGCGATGGCCTCGTTTCCGAGGATCGACCCCAACACGATCGTCGACGGGGTCACGCAGGAGGAGTACGAAACCTACTTCTTCGACGAGCGACAGCCATTCATCAACCGGGCCCTCGAGCAGGTCTATGCGCCGGGCTCGACGTTCAAGATCGTCACCCTGGCCGCGGCGCTGGAAGGCGGCGGCTATGAGATCACCGACCGGATTGACTGTCCGGCGCACTGGATGGAGGTCGGCGATCAGCCGTTGCGAAACTGGAAAGACGAGAATCAGGGCAGAATCACCCTGTCGCAGGCGCTGGCCGAGTCCTGCAACACCGTGTTCTACGAACTGGGTCTCCACCTCGATCGGATCGATGACCAGCTCCTGCCGTCCGTCGCCTCGGGCTTCGGATTCGGCCAGGCCACCGGCATCATCGGCCTGAACGAGGAATCCGGCGTCAATCCCGGCCCGTCGTGGAAAGAGGAACAGGTCAACGAGGCCTGGTTCACGGGCGACACGCTGAACCTGTCCATCGGCCAGGGCTTCCTCGCCGTGACCGTCCTGCAGCTGGCCAACGCCTACGCCGCCCTGGCGACCAACGGGGTGGTCAGCACGCCGATCATTGCGCAATCCATCGAGCCGCACGGACGACCGCCGGAGGTGATCGATCGGCGTTCGATCAGCGTGCTGCCGGTCTCGGCGGACACGTTGGAGCAGTTGCAGGCCGCGCTGCGAACGACCGTGTCACAGCCCTACGGCACCGGCTTCTACGTGTTCCGCGGCAGCGTCCTGCGCATCGCCGGGAAGTCGGGAACGGCCGAAGACCAGGTCGTTGAGCCGGACGCGCTCGCCGACATCGACGATGAAGAGACCAACGAACTGAACGACGACGAGCAGATCGATGTCGAGTTGAACAGCGAGCAGACGCAGGACGAAGAGGCGGATGAGCAAGGCGCGCAGCAGGAGGAAGAACCGGAGCGCTATTTCACGCACGCCTGGTTCTCTGCCTGGGCCAACTTCGAGGAGCCGCGGCTGGTGGTCACCGTGGTCCTGGACGACGGCAAGTCGGGATCGGACGATGCCGGGCCGATTGTGCAGCGCATTCTCGAGGGCACGATTCTCAACAACTGGGTACCCTGAGGTCCATGCGACGTTCACGATTTCGCCGCCTGGTTGAGCGTGCCCTGGACGAAATCCCGGACGCGCTCGCCGACCGGATGGAAAACGTCGTCATCCTGCTGCGCAATCAGCCAACCGAGGAAGAGCGGGAATCCGTGGGACTCGGGCCGCGTCAGACGCTGCTGGGCCTGTATGTCGGACAACCGCTGACCAATCGCGGCTGGTACGGCGAGACCTTGCCCGACCGAATCATGATCTACCAGCAACCAATTGAGAGCATCTGCCGCAGCGAGGACGAAATTGTCGAGCAGGTCCGCGAGACCGTGCTGCACGAGGTCGCGCACCACTTCGGCATCGACGACGATCGGCTGGACGAGATCGGCATCGCCCCGCCGCCCAGAAACCATGTCCGCGGCGCGATCAATCTGACCGAGCGCCGGACCCCCTACCTCGAATAGCGCCTCAGCAGACGTACGACGGCGGCTGGAACCAGTTCTCCGGTTCGAACCATCGCCTCCTCGACAGGCATCCCGGGAGGCGTCGACGCTTCAGAGTCGATCAGGCCGGGAAGCTCCGCGTCACCATCAATCAGGCCGGCAATGGCGAAGCAGGGAACATTCGCCGTCTTCGCCAGCTCTGCCACTCCGGCCACGGTCTTGCCGTAGGCCGACTGAGTGTCAAGACGTCCTTCGCCCGTGATCACCAGGTCCGCCTGCGCGATCCGTTCAGGCAGATGGACTGCGTCCGCTACTGCCGCGAAGCCCGACTGCAGCGTGGAGCCGCAGAACGCCATCAACCCCGCCGCGAGTCCCCCTGCCGCGCCTGCTCCGGGCACATCGGCGACCTTCGCTGTCAGATCGCGCTCCAGGATTGCGGCAAAATTCGACAAGGCACGGTCGAGTTCGGCGACGCAGACAGGATCGGCTCCCTTTTGCGGTCCGTACACGGCACTCGCGCCTTCTGGCCCCAGCAAGGGATTCTGCACGTCGCAAAGGACGGTCATTCCGACTTCGCCGAGTCGAGCATCGAGCTGGTTGATGTCGATTGCCGCCAGTTGGGCCAGCGATGCCCCTCCAGGAGGCAGGCGCTGACCCTCGTCATCAAGGAAGACGGCGCCCAATGCTTCGGCCATGCCGGCGCCGCCGTCGTTCGTGGCGCTGCCGCCCACGCCGATCAGGATTCGTTCGACGCCGGCGTCAAGTGCGTGGCGGATCAGCTGGCCGGTGCCATGGGTCGATGCTCGGCGTGGATCCAGCTCCTCCTGGCGCAGCAGCGTCAGTCCCGACGCCGCGGCCATCTCGATGACCGCGGTGCGGCCCTCGTCGATCCGGCCCCAGCGGGCGTCGACCGGACTGCCCAGTGGACCGTCAACCCTGGCGATGGATGTGCGTCCGCCGGCCGCGTGGACCATCGCGTCGACCGTGCCCGGACCGCCGTCCGCGACCGGAGCCATGTCGACGAGCGCCTCGGGATACATCGATGAGACGCCGCGTTCAATGGCGGACGCGGCTTCGACGGCAGTCATGCTGCCCTTGAACTCTTGCGGCGCGATAACAACGCGCATGGGTCAATCGCCTGCCCCGATGCCGAGTATGCGCAGAATGCCGATGATCAGAATGGCCACCACCGCCAGCAACAGGGCGAGCCGGATCCTCCGATAGACGGAGAGCAGGTTGCCGAAGGTCAGCAGCCCGCGCATGTACAGCACGGCGATCAGCAGGGCCAGGATCACGATGGCAACGAGGATGCTCACCGCTTTATCGTACGCGCCGCCGAGCACTCCGAGGTCGGGATCCGAACCCGCAAATCACGCAGACGATCCGTCGCCCATGATTCGCCGTCGGGCCGGCGCAGCGCGGACAGGCGGAACTCCCGCGCCGAGGTCGCGGATAGGACACTCGAGGACTCGGCAGGGGATCCAGCATCAGCGGCAATTGCGCGCCCCGGGCAATGAATCCGGTGCCCGACCCAGGACTCTTGATCGACATCTCGCCATCCGGTACGTACGTTCTGTTAAGTAGAAAGGTAGGACGCACGTACGGCGTTGTCAAATCTGACAGTTGCCTGGATGACAACGCGCCCGGGATGCCTGGTGAAAGCGTTCGCAAATCCAACAGATGAAGTCGCCCCCGCGTATGCGGGGGCGCCGAGTGAGTATGAGAATCGCGAGGTCCCGCCCCCGCATCAAGTACGGGACAGGCTGCGCGGGGCCGACCTGGATTGGTGAAGGTGCGGCTTACCGATGGAACTACTGCTGATCCTCAGGACGGTCCAGCCAGTCGACGAAGTCGCGCATCTTTTCGTTCAGCGTGTCGTAGCGACCCCGGTCGGCGGCGACGAGAATGCTGACGAACAGGATTGCCAGTCCAATCTCCACCATCTCGCACCTCCGTCAGCGCTTGCTGTCAGTATCGTAGATGGGCATGAGCGCCCGTGCATCCACGCCAACGTCCAGTCGATCTCCGGTCGTCGCGACCCTCACACTGGGCTGCAAGCTGAACCAGGCCGAAACACAACAGGCCGCCCGGCATCTGCAACAGCATGGTTGCGTCACCATCGACCGTCCGACGCACGCCGATGCATATCTGATCAATACCTGCACCATCACCCATGTGGCCGACCGCAAGGCTCGTCGTCTGATCCGGCTGGCCAACCGGCTCTCGCCACAGGCTCCCGTGATCGTGACCGGCTGCTATGCCGAACGGGACGCCGCAGGTCTCGCCGAGTTGTCAAAGGTCGAGATTGTCGGGAACGCGCGCAAGCACGAGGCGGCGGATGCTGTGCTTGAGGCGGTCTGCGGAACTGTCGAGAGACCGCCATCCACCGCCAATGAACGCGCCTCGGCCGGCCGGACCAGGTCTTTCATCAAGATCCAGGAGGGCTGCGACGATGTCTGCGCGTTCTGCATCGTGCCCTACGTGCGCGGGCGCGAACGCGCGGTGCCGATCGACGAAATCGTGGCGACGGCCCAGCAGCGAGTCAACGAGGGCGTCCAGGAGATTGTGCTGACCGGCACGCAGCCGGGCGCGTATGGACGCGACCGCTCGGACGGCGCATCGGCGGCGGCGCTGATCGAAGCGCTCCTGGCCCGAACCGACGCGCCGCGCATTCGCTACTCGTCGATTCAACCCCAGGACATCACACCGCAGTTGCTCGCCTGCTGGGACGATTCGCGGATGTGCCGCCACTTTCATCTGGCCCTACAGAGCGGATCGGACGACGTGCTCTCGCGCATGCGTCGGCGCTACACCGCCGGTGAATTCCGTCGCGCCGTCGAGACGATCCGAGCGACGGTCCCCGGCGCATCAATCACGACCGATATCATCGCCGGATTCCCAGGCGAGACCGACAACGATCACCAGCAGACGATGCGAATAATGGACGATCTGCGCTTCACCGACGTGCACGTGTTTCCTTATTCCTCCCGACCTGGCACCTCGGCGGCGCTGCTCGCAGACGACGTGCCGCCGCACATCAAGCGCAGCCGCGCGGCGGACGCGCGGGCAAGAGGCGCGCGCCACCGAACCGCAGCCCTCGATGCCGCCCTTGGCTCGGTGCAGTCGGTGCTGTTTGAGGATTCCAACACCGGCCTCTCCGACACCTACCTGCCGGTCCGGGTCGACAGCGAAGCAGACCTCACGAACCAGATCCGCAGCGTGAACGTCGTCGCTGCCCACGAAACGGGTCTGCTCGGCGAGCTTTCGGGATGACGACCGACGAATCCGCCTCGCTGCCGCCGCCGGACAATCTGCGCCTCACGCTGGAGGCGCTGCTGTTGGTCGCCGAATCTCCCCCGTCCATTCGCACCTTGGCGAGAGTCACCGGCGTGTCCGACGCCACGGTACGATCCGCGATCGACGAGATGGAGGCCGATCAGTCCGCCGGGATCCGCATCCGCCGGCACGAACAGAGCGTGGCCCTGGTCTCGGCGCCCGAAGCGGCGCCGTACGTCGAACGGCTGCTGGGACTGGACACGCCGCCGCGATTGTCACGGGCCTCGCTGGAAACACTGGCGATCATCGCCTACCACCAACCGGTCACCAGGGACCAGGTCGAGCGAGTCCGAGGAGTGGGCGCCTCTGGCGTCATTCGCTCGCTCCGGGCGCGCGATCTGATCGCGCCGAGCGGTCGACTGGACACTCCCGGTCAGCCGCTGCTCTGGAGCGTGACGCCGCGCTTCCTCGACCACTTCGGACTCAGCGCGCTCGACCAACTGCCACCGCTCGCCGAACTGGAACCGCCGGCAGAGCAGGCCGTGCTCCCGCTCGAAGCGGGCGACGC
Organism: Chloroflexota bacterium; assembly: GCA_028875225.1. GTDB lineage: Bacteria > Chloroflexota > Dehalococcoidia > Bin125 > Bin125 > Bin125. Next base: position 135,571 of record JAPPFB010000002.1, read on the forward strand.
GAGCGGCGCAGAATCATGACCTTCATCACGGTACTGACGCTGGAGTTGCTGATCTTCGAGTCGGCTTCGCTCAAGGACAAGCGGGCCATCACTCGCCAGGTCATCCAACGGACGCGCAACAAATTCCCCGTCGCTGCGGCCGAGGTCGAGAGCCAGAACGACGCCTCCCGCGCGACGCTGGCGTTCGCCGCCATCTCGTCCGACTCGCAAATCTCACACGCCACGGCGCAACGGGTGCTGGCGTTTATCGAGGACCTGCGCCTGGATTGCCAGGTGGGAACCGTGTCGACCGAGACGCTCGCGCTCTAATCGACCAGTTCAGCCCAGAGATCGTGGCCCATCGCCTCGACGATCTCAACGATTCTGAAATCGCCGGGCTCCGCTTCGCCCAGCGCGAAGACCAGCCCGTCGACTTCAGCCGCCTCGCGATACGTCCGTCCTGCGATGATCGGGTCGCCGTCTTCAGTGGTCTGCCCCGGCTCCGACTCGACCAGCATCGTCATCCGCCGCCCAACCTGTCGCGCATTCTTCCGCGCCGACACCTCGCCGAGCAGCAGCATCAGCTCCTCATGCCGCCGATGCTTCACGTCCTCACCGATCTGCTCCGACATCACGGCGGCAGGCGTGCCCTCCTGCGGCGAGTAGACGAACGCGCCGGCCCGGTCGAACTCCGCGTCGGCGACAAATTGGAGCAACTCCCGAAACTCGGAGTCCGTTTCGCCGGGAAAGCCGACGATGAACGTCGTCCGGATCGCGATGTCGGGCATCGCCTGGCGCAGGCGATCCAGTGTGCCCCGGACCATGCCCATGTTGTGCGGCCGCTTCATTCGCTTCAGGACCGATGGCGACCCGTGCTGCAATGGAATGTCGAGGTAGCGGCAGACCTGCGGCGTGTTCGCCATGACGTCGACCAGGCTCGGTGTGACGAATCCCGGGTAGGCGTACATCAGCCGCAGCCAGTCGGCGCCGGACTCCGCCGCCAGCCGTTCGATCAGACGCGCCAGCCCGTTGGCGTCGCCCCATTCCGCGCCGTACGCCGTACTGTCCTGGGCGACCAGCACAATCTCTCGCGCCCCCCGCGCCACGAGGTCGCGAGCCTCCCGGACGAGCGCATCGGGCTCGACGCTGCGGAACTGCCGACCCTTGATCGCCGGAATGTTGCAGAAGGTGCAGGGCCGAGCGCAGCCATCCGAGATCTTCAGATACGCCGACGGTCCGATCCCGATCGAGGTGTCGGGAATGTCCCGTTCGGCTTCGACACTGCCCGCGTGCTCGGCGATTTCCTGCCAGGCCTCAATCCCGAACGTGGCCCCGATGCCGTCAATCGCGATGACCTGTTCCCGCTCAATCTGCGACCAACAACCGGTCACCACGACTTGCTGACCAGGCAAGCGTTCAGTCGCCAGCAGCTCCGCCGCCTGGCGCGACTCCTCGCGCGCGTCGTCGATGAATCCGCACGTATTGAGAATCACCAGGTCGGCCGCCTGCCGATCGCCGGTCGCACGGTGGCCGGCTTGCGCTAACTCGCGTGCGATCCGATCGGAGTCGGTCGTGTTCTTGGGACAGCCCAGCGTGACGATCTGGTAACGCATCAGCCGCCTCCCGAGCCGCTATCGCCAGCGGCGCCGGGCCGTGGACCCCGGCTGACGACCAGCGTGATCACCGCGTCCTCGGGCGGCTCCGCGCCTGGCGCGGGCGATTGCTCCAGCACCGTGCCGACCGGCGAGTCGTCGTAGATCGAGACCACCACGTAGGGCGCGTTGAGCAACTTGATGTAGCTGACCGCCTCGCGCGATGTGAACTGCCGGAGGTCCGGCAAGGGTTGGAAATCGGCGCTCGTGCTGATCTGAGGGGTGGTTGGTTGCTCCAGGGTCTCCGCCACGCTGTCGATCCCCGGCACGTCGCGAGTCTCCTCCACCGGCAGCGCCTCATCGCGCAAGCTGACCACCGCCACCACCGCGCCAATGATCACCAGGACCACAACGGCGGCAACGAGCCACGGTCCCAGGTGCACTCGCGAAGCGCGAAGCTCCTCTCGAGGCGTTCCACTTCGTTCCACGGACTGGTACGACTCGATCGTTTCGTCGCTCAGCTGCAGTCCCTCGCCCGGCGCACTCGGTTCAAAGGGAAATCGCTGGAGCAACGGCCCGTCGTCCAAACCCAGATACTGCGCATACGAACTGAGGAATCCCCGAGCGAACGGGGCGGCCGGCATGCGCCGCCAGTCCTCGGCCTCAAGCGCCTCGAGATAATGGCGGGCAATCCTGGTGGCCTGGTGGGCCTGCGCGATCGAACGGCCGCGGCGAATCCTGGCCTGGCGCAGTTCCTCGCCAATGCCGGTCAGATACCCGTCGCCTCGACCCACCATGATCAGGCGTCCGGCAACACGGCGGTCTTGAGCACCGAGGGATCTTCACGCGAGGTGTAGGACTGATCCGCCTGAGACAGCGCAAACCGATGCGACACGATGCGATCAACGGCGTCCAGCGTCGGCAGAATCGCCGCCGTGCGGCGGAATTGGTCGGGCGTCGCGTTCTGCGTGCCGGTCAGCGACACCTCTCGATAATGCAGGTCATTGACGTCGACGATCGCCGATGATTCAGGCGGAAATCCGGCGAACAGATTAACGCTGCTCTGTCGTCCCGCGACCTGCAACGCCGCTTCGGTCAGGCCATGCAGGCCCACCGAGACAATCACGACATCACAGCCATTGCCGCCGGTCGCCTCATCGACGGTCGCCCGCAACTCGTCCGGATCGCCGCCGCACACACGCGAAGCGCCAACCTCGGCCGCAGCGGCGCGGCGCACATCGACCGGTTCCGAGACGACGATCTCGCCGGCCCCGAGCGCCCGCGCGAGCAGCACGTGCAGCAACCCCATCGGTCCCGCGCCGAGAATGGCAACCGTCGCGCCGGCGCGAAACCGGCAGGACTCCAGCGAGTTGAGCACGCAGGCGGTCGGCTCCGTCAGCGCCGCGCGTCCCCAGTCGGCCCCGTCGGCGAGCTTGACCGCGTGTCCCTGGGCCACCAGCGGCGCGGGCAACAGAACCTGCTCCGCCAGGCCGCCATTGGCGTCGTAGCCCAACGTCTGGCGCGAGGTGCAGCGGTTGCGCAGACCGCGGCGGCAGAACTCGCAGCCGCCGCAGGAGATGATCGGATAGACGGCAACGCCGTCGCCCAGACTCAAATCGCCGACGCCCTCACCCAGCGCGATGACCTGCCCGGCAAACTCATGACCCGGAACCACACCCGCCCGGGCGTACTTCTCGCCCCGATAGACGCGCAGGTCGGAAGCGCAGACGCTCGCCGCGCCGACCTCGATCACCACCTCGCCCGGTCCCGGCTCCGGAGACGGCAGATCGCCGACCCGTATCTCACCGGGTCGTTCAAAAATCAGTGCTCGCATGGGTGGGCCTATCGCCCAGGTGACGGTGTCGGTGACACCGACCGCTCAGTTTGGCGTGCGCGCCGGCTCGGGCGGTCGCGTGCGGGGGCGGAACGTCGCGTCAGGATTTCGCGACGCGTGATACTGGCGAAGCAGCCGCGACTTGCGACGCGCAGCGGTGTTGGCGTGGATCACGCCCCGTTGCGCCGCACGATCCAGCGCGCTCACGGCGCGCTGGATCGCGTCGTCGGCGTCCGTCCACTCCTGCGAGTCAACCGCGTCGTCGATCGCGTCCAACGCATCGCGCACTGTGCTGCGGGCAAACGTCCGCACCGGCTTGTTGCGCATGCGCCGTTTCTGGCTCTGGCGTAGATACTTGACGGCAGCAGCCTTGTTGGCCACGACAACCCCGCTTTCTGAATCCGCCTCATCGTATCAGCCGATCCGCGAGTGTCTAGCCACGGTCGTGCGCTGGCGCGCGAATATTCGGACGCCATACCCCTCCACGTGCATCTTCCGCCGCAGTTTGCGACAGTGAGCGAGTGAGCCTCAACGCCCCCGCATCGCTTGGTGGAAGACTCTTCGGCAGCCGCAGCGGCATCATCGGCGCGGTCCTGCTGATCGGCGTCTCATTCCTCGGATCTCGCCTGCTCGGCGTCGCCCGCACTGCCGTCATCGCCGACCAGTACGGCGCCTCGGTCGAGCTCGACGCCTTCTGGGTCGCCATGCGGCTGCCCGATCTCGTCTTTCAGCTTCTGGCCGGCGCCACCCTGGCCTCGGCCTTTATCCCCGTCTATGCCCGCGTGCTACAGAACCGCGGCGAACGCTCGGCCTGGCGACTGGCCAGCATCGTGCTCAACTGGGTGCTGCTCGGAACCCTCGCTCTGTCGGTCGGCGTCTTCTTCGCTGCCGAGTGGATCGTCCCCGCCCTCGCCCCTGGGCTGGGCGAAGACTCCGGCATTCAGGACGCGATCACCGAGGACGCCATCTTCCTCACCCGGGTCCTGCTCCTGTCGCCGATCCTCTTCTCGATCAGCGGCATGCTGACCGGCATTCTCCACGCCCGTCGCCACTTCCTCCTCCCGGCGATCTCGCCGATGCTCTACAACCTGGCGATCATCCTCGGCGCGCTGCTGCTGCCGGAGCAGCTCGGCGTCGAGGCGCTCGTCATCGGCGTGGTCGCCGGCTCGGGTCTGCACCTGATGATCCAGTTGCCGGCACTCTCCACCGCGCTGCGGCGCTCCGGAGGCGGGCTCGGCCTGCACTTCAACCTCGGCGACCTCGAAGCGCGGGAGGTGCTGCGCCTGATGGCGCCGCGCACGCTGGGCCTGGCCGCGGCACAGGTCAACCTGATCGTGCTGACATTCTTCGGCTCGCTGGTCGGCGACTCCTCGATCTCCGCGCTCAACTTCGCCTGGCTGCTGCTCATGTTCCCCGTCGGACTGTTCGGGATGTCCCTGGCGACGGCGGTCTTCCCCAGCCTCGCCGAGCGGGCCGCGCTCGCCGGACCCAGCGCGGTCAATGCGATGGTCTCGCAAACCCTGCGTTTCACGCTGTTTCTCGCCATCCCCGCCTCGATTGGCATGCTCCTGCTGCGAGACTCAATCGTCGCCACGTTGCTCGAACACGGAGCCTTCGACGCCGTCGCCACGGAGCTGGTCAGCGACGCCCTGCTCTTCTATTCGATCGGCGTCTTCGCCCATGCGGCCATCGAGATCGTCTCGCGCGGCTTCTACGTCCTCGGCGACACGCGAACGCCCGTCGCCCTCGCAGTTTCTTCGATGTTGCTCAACATCATCCTCTCGGCTGTGCTGGTCGGCCCCCTGGAGCTGAAGGGTCTGGCGCTGGCCCTCTCCATCTCGGCGATCGCCGAGTTCCTGCTGCTGACGCTGTTGCTCAACGGCCGACTGAATCGGCAGTTACTCTCCGGCGTCGTCTGGTGGTCGACGGCCAAGACGATCGTGGCGACCGTGATCATGGCGCAGCTGGTCTGGCTGCTGATTGAAGTGCTTATCGGGCTCGACATCGCTCGCGACTCCTGGCTCACCCTGCTGCTCTGCGTCAGCGGAGGCGCTGTGGTCTACTTCGTGCTCAGCCTGATCATGAGACAGGATGAGGCGGAGGCGCTGATCCTCAGACTGGAGTCTGTGCTCTCTCGCGCACTCCGGCGCTAGGCCGACCAGGCCGATGGCCAACCTCTGATAGAGTTGACCTTGTTCCGGCGCTGCTGCTTTGGCGCTCTCGGATTCAGATACATCCAGTCACCGACAACATTGGCGAGAAACCATGGCCTTGCAGGATCGCTCGATCGTATGCCGCGATTGCGGACGCGATTTCGTCTTCACCTCCGGCGAACAGGAGTTTTACCAGTCCAAGGGACTGCAGAACGACCCGGTCCGCTGCCCGGAGTGCCGCTCCGTGCGCAAGTCGATCCGTACCTCGCCCGAGGCCGAAGCCGGCTACGTCCGCTACGGCGGCGCAGCCTCGTTCGGCGGCCGCACGCCGCGGCAGATGCACCCCGCCGCCTGCGCCATGTGCGGCGACATGATCGAAGTCCCCTTCCTGCCGCGCGGCGACCGCCCGGTCTTCTGTACGACGGTCAAGCGGATCATGACGCTCGGTTACCAGATGGATGAGATTCAGCAGCGCTGGGGGATTCACCCGTGCCAGGTCGAGGGCATCAACCAGGACCTGCGCCGCGGCTTGATCCCGCCCAAGCCGGGCGTCGAAATCCCGGACTTCGAACGCACTCGCTCCTAGACATCCTCCGTTCACCCAGAAGGACAACATGGCAGACACGACGGCGCAACGCTGGATGCGCCTGATGGGCGGTCAGGGCCGGCCCACCGCCCGTCCGCCGAGCGACGCCGACGTCGCCGACAACGTGGCCCGTTATCCCGAACGCGCCGCCCAGGCGCTGGTCGACCAGTCCCGACGCCAGGGCCAGGCCGCCTCCGCCCGACAGGCCCGCGGCTGGATTAGCCGGCAGCTCGATGAAGCTGCCGAACTGCTCGACCAACCAACCCGCGACCGCATCGCCCAACTGGCCCATGCGCAGATCGCGAAACGATTCCCCGAGGATTCATCCGACGATGACCCAGACAGCTAACCAGTCCCTCACCGAAGCCGAACGCTCCGAACCCGATTCGTCTACTCCTTCCGCCAGCGACCAACCCTTCCGACCCGTCGGTTCGCTGATGCCCCACCGCGAGCTCGAGCAGCGCATCCGCGAGTTCTGGCGGGAGCGCGACATCTTCCGCCGCTCGGTCGAAGAGCGGCCCGAAGAAGACATCTACTCCTTCTACGAAGGCCCTCCGACCGCCAACGGCACGCCCGGCGTCCACCACGTGCTCTCGCGTGTGTTCAAGGACCTCTTCCCCCGCTATCAGACCATGCGCGGCAAGCGCGTCCCGCGCAAGGGCGGCTGGGACACCCATGGCCTGCCGGTCGAAATCGAGGTCGAGAGGATGCTCGGGCTCGACAGCAAACCCGCGATCGAGGAGTACGGCATCGCCGAGTTCAACCGCCACTGCCGCGAGTCGGTGATGGAGTACGTCGAGCAGTGGGAGGACATGACCGAGCGGGTCGCGTTCTGGATCGACATGTCCGACGCCTACCGCACCTACACACCCGAGTACGTCGAGTCCTGCTGGTGGATCTTCAAGACCCTCTGGGACGCCGGCCTGATCTACGAAGCCCGCCGCACCACGCCGCACTGTCCGCGCTGCGAATCCTCCCTCTCCAGTCACGAGCTCTCCCAGGGCATGCAGGACGGCGTCCGCGATCAAGCGGTCACCGTAATGTTCAGGGCTCACGACGGATCACTGCCGCCCAACCTGAGAAGTCCCGAGCCAACTTACTTTCTCGCGTGGACAACGACACCCTGGACACTTCCGGCAAACTCGGGGCTGGCCTTGGCGGCCAACGAAACCTATCGAGTCGTGGGAATACCGGATCGTGGCAGAGTCATTCTTGCTGACAAGTTGGTTAGCTCGACGCTCACTCCTTTCGGAGACGGCTACTACATGGAAGGCACAGTCCAGGGGTCCGAACTGGTCAACGTCACCTACGACGGTCTCTACGACCCCGACCGCTGGGGCGTCCCGACCTACCGCTTCGACGGCGCACGACTCATTGAATGCCTTGAGGAAGACGGTCCATTGCCGGAGCGCAAGGTCGCAGCCGCCGACTTCGTCGAGATGGAGAGCGGCACCGGCATCGTCCACGTCGCCCCCGCATTCGGTGAGGACGACTACCTGCTCGGCCGGGAGGCTGGCCTGCTCTTCCGCCAACCCGTCGATCTCAGCGGCCGCATTGTCGGCGATCCCGCAGCCGACGACGCGCCGCCCTTCGTCGGCAAGTGGGTCAAAGACGCCGACCCGATGATCATGGACGACCTCGAGTCTCGAGGACTCCTGTTGCGCCAGGACATCTACGAGCACACCTACCCCTTCTGCTGGCGCTGCGACACGCCGCTGCTGTACTACGCCAAGCCGAGCTGGTACATCGCCACCTCGCAGGCCAAGGACCTGCTGACCAGCTCCAACGCCGACCTCATCCACTGGCATCCCGAGCACACCGGCACGGGACGCTACGGCGACTGGTTGGCCAACAATGTCGACTGGGCCGTCAGCCGCGAGCGCTACTGGGGCACGCCGCTCCCCTTCTGGCGCTGCAGCGAGTGCGGCGACGTCTCCTGTGTCGGCTCCTTCAACGAACTCCGCGAGCGCGCGTTGGCCTTCAGCGGCGTCGAGCCCGACCTCTCCGATCCGCACCGGCCCTTCGTCGACGAGATCGAGATCGGCTGTGAGCAGTGCGGCGCCGCCGCGCGCCGTTGTCCCGAGGTCGCCGACGCCTGGTTCGACTCCGGCGCGATGCCGTACGCCCAGTGGCACTACCCGTTCGAGAATCAGGACCGCTTCGACGAGCGCTTCCCCGCCGACTTCATCTGCGAAGCCGTCGACCAGACCCGCGGTTGGTTCTACTCGCTCCACGCCGAGGCCGCCATGCTCCACCACGCCGAGGCCGTTCCTGAGCCCATTTCCTTCCGCCACGTGATCTCGTTGGGCCACATCCTCGACGAGGCCGGCGAGAAGATGTCCAAGTCGAAGGGCAACGTCGTCGACCCCTGGACCGTGCTCGACCAGAGCGGGGCCGACGCCTTGCGCTGGTATTGCTACGTCGCCTCGCCGGCCGGCAACCCGCGCCGATTCTCGCCCCGACTGGTCGGCGAAGCCCAGCGCCGCTTCCTGCATACCCTCTGGAACACGTACTCCTTCTTCGTCACCTACGCCAACATCGACGGCTGGCGTCCCGATTCCGATCCGGCCCCGCCAACCGTCGAACTCGACCGCTGGATCATCAGCGAGCTGCACGCGCTGATCGACCGCGTCACCGAGGCCCTCGACGACTACGACCCCACCGCCGCCGCCCGCGAGATCGACGGCTTCGTCGACTCGCTCTCCAACTGGTACGTCCGACGCAGCCGACGCCGATTCTGGTCATCCGCCCGAGGCGGAGCGGCCGCCGACCTCGACGCCAAGCGCAGCGCCTACCAGACCCTGCACACCGTCTTGACCACGCTGGCCAGACTGCTCGCGCCGATGACCCCTTACCTGGCAGAAGACATCTGGCGCAATCTGGCCGCCGAGAACGATTCGGACGCCGCCGAGTCGGTCCACCTTGCCGACTGGCCCATCGCCGACGCCGCCCTGATCGACGAAACCCTCAACCAGGAGATGCAGCTCGTCCAGCGCGTCGCCTCGCTGGGGCGCTCGGCCCGCAGCGGAGCCGGGATCAAGGTGCGCCAGCCCCTGCCGGCCGTGAGCGTCGCCGTCCGCTCGGCGCAGGACGCCGAAGCAGTCGAGCGGCATCGGGCCACGATCGCTGAGGAACTCAACGTCAAGACCGTCACCCTCGCCGACGCCGAAGCCGATTCGCGCCGCTACACGATCAAGCCCAACCTGCGGGCACTCGGACCCCGAATTGGTCCCCAGTTGCCGGTCCTTCGCGCTGCCCTCGACGTGCTCCCGACCGAACTGGCCTCCGGGATTGCGCGGGCGGTTGAAGCTGGTCGCGGCGTCGAGATCGAGGGCATCTCGCTGGCGCCAACCGACCTCTTGATCGAGGTCGACAGCGACGCGGCGGCAGAGGCCGCCTCAGCCGAGGACGATCGCTGCGCCGTGCGGCTCTCCACCGAACTGACCGCCGAACTGATCGCCGAGGGCATGGCCCGTGAGGTGATCAACCGAATCCAGGCTCTGCGCCGAGACTCAGGACTCGACCCCGACGACCGAATCTCGCTGCAGTTGGCCTCGGACGATGACCAACTCGCCTCGGCTGTGTCAGAGTTTGAATCACTGATCGCCGCCGAGACATTGGCGACGTCCATCGCGGTCGACGGCGCCGATCTCGCGCTCGCCGGGCACCGAACTGAAGCGGACATCGATGGGGCAGCAATCACCCTGGCGCTCGACCGCGCCTGACCGGACGTCATTCACCACCGAGCCGTTCGCTGCGCTCCGCGCGGCGACGCTCCAGCCGCGCCGCCCGGGCCTCCTCGTCTGGCGCGTTCGTGGGAATCGGCCGGTCGTGTACGAGTTGCCGGGCCGCGGCCTGACGCACCCGCTCGCGCAGCGTCATCGGCCCGACTTCCTCTTGCTCATCCTCATCGTCCCCATCGTCATAGTGGCCGTACATCACGCGCGGCCACTCCGCCGCAATCTCCGCGCCGAAGAGCAACACGCAAGCGGCGAGATAGACGAAGAAGAGCAGCGCGATCGCCGCGCCCAGCGAGCCGTAGACGGCGTCATAGTTGGAGAAGTTGCTCAGGTAGAGGGCGAATCCGTGCTTCAGCGCCTCGAACAGCAGCGCGCCGACCAGCGCCCCGGCGACCACGTCGCGCACCCGCGTCGTCACGCTGGGCACGACCTTGTAGATGATCGTGAAGGTCGTCCAGGTCAGCAGGAACGGCAAGAGCACTGTGACCAGGCGGAAGAATCCCGTTGCCTCCGCCCCGAACGGACCCAGCGAGTCCGAGACCGATTCCGAGACGTTCGTACCCACCTGCAGCACGGCCGTCGCCCCGATCGAGATCGTCAGCAGTCCGCCCACCCCCAGCACCAGTCCCAGGTCGACCAGCTTGCCGCGCACGAATGGACGGCGGAACTCCAGGTCCCAGGCCGAATCCAGCGCGAACCGCAACGCGGACATCATCCCCGTCGCCGCCCAGACCAGGCCAAGCACGAAGACGACTCCCAGTGCCGAGCGTCCGCTGGCGATTGGTTCGATCAGTGCTTCGAGATCTTCCCTACCCGCTCCCGACTGCAGCGGCAGCAGCTCGAACAATCCGTCCACGACCTCCTCGCGCAACCCGTCGTCGGTCAGCAGCACGCCGGCAATCGAGACCACCAGGATCGCCAGCGGAAACAGCGAGAAGAACACGTAGTAGGACATCGACGCGGCCAGCTGCGCGCAATGGTCGTCGAGGAACTCGGAGACCGACCGCTTGGCCAGCAACTGCAGGTCGGTCCGCCACCAGCCCAGGTGCAGCACCAGCCAGCGGCGCCAGCGCAGCAACCGTTGGCGGTACTGCTCAGGATCTATCCGCAGCAGCCAATTCATGACACCATTATCCGCCTGCGGCAGCGCCGATGGGGCGGACCGGCGGTGAATTCATGACCGACGCCCAACCGCGACGCATCATCTGCAAGCTGGGCACCAATCTGCTCACCTCGGGCAGCGACCGCCTCGATCCCGGCGTGCTCGAAGAGGTCGTCCGCCAGGTGGCCGAACTTCGTGTCGAGGGCGCCCAGGTCGCCGTCGTCACCTCGGGCGCCGTGACCGCCGGACGCGCCCGCGTCGGCGTCAGCAAGACCCGTTCCTCGGTCGGCGCGCGTCAGGCCCTGGCCGCGATCGGACAGGGCCAACTGGTCCAACGCTACGACTCGCTGCTCCAGCGCTATGGCCTGATCGCCGCCCAGGCGCTGATCACGCGCGGCGACGTGACCGAGCGCCGCGGCTACCTCAACGTCCGCAATACCCTGCTGCGCCTGCTCCAGTACGGCGTCGTGCCGATCATCAACGAGAACGACGTCGTCGCCGACGAAGAACTGCGCGGCGGCGCGTTCGGCGAAAACGACGCCCTCTCCGCGCTGATCGCCAACCTGATCGACGCCGACCTGCTGATCCTGCTTAGCGACGTCGATGGCGTCTACGACCACGACCCGCGCACTCACGACGACGCGCAACTGATTCCCGTCCTGCGCAACCCCGCCTCGATGATGCCGGCGGCCGGCGACGTCGACGAGCGCAGCCGGGGCGGGATGCGGGCCAAGTTGGAGGCCGCCCGCCGCGCCTCGGCCGGGGGCACCGAGGTCGTGATCGCCTCCGGCCACGAACCCAACGTGATCAGCCGGATCGCCGGCGGCGAACGTCTGGGCACGCTGGTCCCCGCCGACACCACGATCCGCGACAGCCGCGAGCGTTGGCTGCTCGCCGGTCTGCACAACGGCGAGGGCATCGATCTCGACCAGGGAGCCGTGATCGCGCTGACCCGGCAGGGCCGCAGCCTGCTGCCCGCCGGCATCACCAACGTCCGCGGCCAGTTCGAACGCGGCGACATCATCCAGCTCTACGACGCCCACGACGTGCCGGTCGCCGTGGGGATCAGCAACTACTCGTCCGGCGAGACCATGAGAATCCGCGGCAAGAAATCCTCCGAGATCGCCGAAGCGCTCGGCTACAGCTACGGTTCCGCCGTTGTCCATCGCAACAACCTCGCCCTCCTGCCCCAGGCTGACCAGGGGCTGTACGCGTAGACCGAGATCAGCCCGGATGCCGTCGTTGTCGCGTTTGCTGCGCTGGCCGCGCTGGCCGCGTTGGCCGCGGCAATCTCGGCTTGACGTGCGCCGACAGCCGTGCTGGACGCGGCGAGATACCCGCGACAGGCGCGGGTATGACGGAGTTTCTTGTTCCTCTTCGGCCAATATGAACAGGGCCCAAACCCCACTCCAGTTCTCTCGATGGCTTCCCACTTTGTCGCTCACGGTCGTACTTGACAGGCGCAGGCGCGGGGCATGACGTTCGGAGTCTGGGCCCCGCATCGAGTGCGGGGCATCGGAACAGATGGAGACAGCGAAACTGCTGTGGGCAGCGGAGGCGAGGGTGCGTTAGCCGGCTGCTTCGGTGTAGATCAGGGGTGAGGTTTCCTGTTCCGGGGCGTCGGGATTGGTGATCTGGTCGAGGAACTGGAGGATCTGCTCGGCTGACTGGCCCTTGAGGTGAGGGAAATGTTGCACGGCTTCCTCGATCAGGGCGTCCTGGCCGGGTGGGTTGGGTAGCTGTACCGGCTCCGCAGGAAATTTTTCTTGCGCAGGCTGAGATTCCTCGATCTCCTGCTCTGGACTGGAGGTCGTGGAATCGGAGGGGTCAGTTTGAGTTGATTCTGGACTGGTTTGCGCAGAATTCTGCGATTCTTCGTCGTAGAGGCCGGGCTGGTCAGGTCGTTGCTCTGCTCGCTGATGCACCTGTTGGACGGTGCGGCGGATTTCGCGGGCGAGCGCGTTGAGCTGGGACTCCTGGTTCTCGCGGGCGCGCAGGTACTCGACCGGCGTGAGGCGATTGGCGTTCTTGTCAACAGGGTCCTCCTTGATGGCAAGCGAGAGCCGGAGCTTGAGCAGTTGGAGCGACTCGAGCAGGAGGTCGTCGGCGGCGGGGGCGGCAATGCTGCTCCAGTGCGTCTCGATCAGCTGGAGGTCCGAACGGACAGTGGATTTCGAGAGCTTGAGCCTCTCGCCGATTTCTCGCTGCGAGCATCCTCGCTGGGTGAGGTAGTGGACGTGGATGACTCGGCGTCGCCGTCTGGGCGGGATGTGCATGATGGAAGCCTTCTCTCTCGCGGACATGTGTTCTGGTTACTGTAGTGAATGTATGTTCGATGTTGTTGTGTCGTGGTTGACGGACGGTCCCTCTCGGGTAGGACGGGGAAGATGAGAGAGGTTTGGTGCGGACCAAGGCGAGATTCCCGCGGCAAGCGCGGGAATGACGGACCTGGGCGCGGGAATGACGGAGTTGGGCGCGGGAATGACGGAGTTGGGCTCGGGAATGAGGGAGTTGGGCTCGGAGATTGCCGGACGTAGGCGCGGGAATGACGGAGTTGGGCGCGGAGATTGCCGGGGAGATGGGCACAGCAGGGCAAACGGCTGCTCGCGATTGATCACCCTTTACGATCCTCCCATGACCCAACTCACCGACTACCCGGCCTCTCAGATCTACTTCTCCCAGCGCCTCCGACTGCATTACGTCGACTGGGGCAATCCGACGGCGCCGCCGCTGATCCTCGTCCACGGCGGACGCGACCATTGCCGCTCCTGGGATTGGGTCGCGCTAGCGCTCAAGGATCGCTACCACGTGATCGCGCCCGACCTGCGCGGCCACGGCGACTCCGAGTGGGTGAATGGCTCCGGCTATTCGATGATCGACTACGTCTACGACCTCGCCCAGCTGGTCCGACAGAAGCACCTCGCCCCGGTCACCCTGCTCGGACACTCGCTCGGCGGACGCATCTGCCTCGAATACGCCGGCATCTATCCCGATCGCGTCGCCAGGCTGATCGCGATCGAGGGTCTCGGCCCCTCGCGCCGCATCACCGACACGCATTCGGCCGTTCCCGCCCACCAGCGCATGTCGGAGTGGATCTCGGACACCCACCGATTCGCCGGCCGCCTCCCGCGCCGCTATCCCACGCTGGACGACGCCGTCGAGCGGATGCAGGAAGCCAACCCGCGGCTCTCGGACGAACAGGCGCTGCACCTGACGACCCATGCCGTCCACCAGAACGAGGACGGCACCTTCATCTGGAAGTTCGACAACTACGCCCGCTCCTCATCGCCTTATCCCTTCAATGAAACGGACGCCGAGGAAATCTGGTCGCGGGTGAGAATGCCCACTCTCCTTATCGCCGGCCTCGAGTCCCAGGGCGATCCCAACGAGGACGACCGAACCAACTCCTTCCCCCAGGCCAAAAGAGTCGGCATCGCCGACGCCGGTCACTGGGTTCACCACGATCAGCTCGACCGGTTCCTCGGCGAGGTCAACAAGTTCCTCGACTCCTGACACCTCACCCTCTGGACACTCGCGCGTGAACCAATCAAGGTCGGCCCCGCGCAGGCGGGGCCCTCGCCGCCAACTGGTCACGGCGCCCCCGCCTTCGCGGGGGCGACTTCATTGAGGGGTGACCCGCAGCTCTCCACTGCAAGAGGGTTGGGGTACGGGCTGAGTGCATACCGATTTCTGGCTTCAGTCGTTATTGCTAGCGGCAGGGCCCTCACCCTCACCCTCTCCCTCCGAGAGAGGGGACCGGAACCAGAGTTCCCACCACGACCTACACTTCGCCACATGACCGCGCGGCCAGACCCGAGGTTCAGCTGGTTCGTCCCGATCGACGGCGACGGCGACCGGATCGGCTCGCTGCGGGCCCAGCGCGAGCCGACCTTCGCCTACCTCCGCGACGTCGTGCTCAACGCCGAGCGGCTCGGCTACCACTCGCTGCTGATTCCCACCCGTTTCGCCAACGGCTCCTTCGAACACGCGGCGCCACTGGCCGAGACCTGGACTACGGCCTCCGCGCTCTGCGCGGTTACATCACGGATCCGGCTGCTGATCGCCGTCCGACCCGGTATCACGCCGGTCGGACTCTTCGCCCAGCAAGCGGCGACCCTGCACGAAATCTCCGGCGGACGAATCGACATCAACATCGTGCCCGGCGGCATCCAGGGCGACAACGAGCGCCTCGGCGTCGGCGGCTCCCACGCCGACCGCTACGCGCAGGCGGACGAGTTCATCGACGCCTGCGCCCAGCTCTGGTCAAGCGGCGGCCCGCTCGACTTTGAGGGGGAATCCGTCCGCCTCAACGGAGCAGTCGTCGCGCCGACGCCGTCGCCGCCGGCGCCCGAGTGGTACCTCGGCGGCGCCTCCGACGCCGCCCTGCGCCTGGCCGCCGAGCGAGGAGACGTCCTGCTCTGCTGGATCCAACCGCAGGACGACATGGCCGCGCTGCTCGATCGTGCCCGCGACGCCTCTGCGCTCGCCGGGCGACGACCGCGCTTCGGGCTGCGCACCCACCTCGTCGTGCGAGACTCCGAAGCCGAAGCCTGGCGAGCCGCATCTGAACTGCTTTCCGAAGCGCATCCCGAAGTGCTCGCGCAGCGCGCCGCCGCCGTCAAATCGACCGCCATGGTGGGAGCCGCAGCGCAAGCCCGACGGGTCGACGACGACCGGCTCGGCGAGCGGCTCTGGAATGGGATCTCCCGCGTCCGGGTCAATCTCGGCACGGCGATCGTCGGCACGCCGCAGCAGGCCGCCGACGAACTCAGCGCTTACTGGCGCATGGGCTTCGACGAGTTCATTCTCTCCGCCTATCCGCACCTGGAAGAGGCCGAACGCATCGCCCGCGACGTGATCCCCCGGGTCGCCGTCGCCGAGCAAGTCTGAGGAGCCGCGCACATGGGCTGGCCAATCGATCGTCCTACCGGCTTGACTCACCACGACCCGTTCACCTCCTGCAAGGGCTACACGCTGATGTGCGGGACCAACTCGCAGGACGCCGTCCTGCTCGACATGCAGGGCCGCGTCGTCCATCGCTGGCACATCGACGACCGGCGCTTCTTCAACGTCGAGTTGCTGCCCAACGGCAACCTGCTCACGATGGTCGCGCCGAAACATCCACCGCCGCAGCGAGAGGAAGCGAACCAGTCGAGATTCGCCGTCGATCCCGGAGGTCCGCCGGAGGTGTTCGACATGCTTGGCGGACGCGGCAATGGGTTGCGCGAGCTCGACTGGGACGGCAACACCGTCTGGGAGTACGACAATCTCGGCATCCACCACGACTTCCACCGTCAGGACAACGGCAACACGGTATCGCTGGAATGGGTTGAGATGACGAAGGAAGTGGAATCTGGCGTGCTCGGCGGCGGCCCGCAGCCCGGTCAGCCGCAGCCCCCCGTCATGCTCGGCGACGACATCATCGAGATCGATCCGGCCGGTGAGGTCGTCAGCCGGGTCAACCTCTGGCGAGTCCTGCAGCCGGAGGACGCGGTGATCTGTCCGCTGGAGAATCGCTGGGAGTGGACGCACGTCAACAGCATCGAGAAGATCCCCGATGGCGGACTGCTGTTCTCAGCCAGGAACACCAGCACGATCGGCATCGTCGACGCGCCCGACGGCGATGGTCCGGGCACGCTGCGCTGGAAGTTTGGCCAACCCGAGATCTCCCACCAGCATCACGCCAACTGGCTGGCCGACGGGCGAGTGCTCGTCTACGACAACGGCATGCACCGCTTGCAGGATCTCAGCTATTCGCGGGTCGTCGCCGTCGATCCCGAGACCGACCAGCTCGACGTCATCTACCAGGGACAGCCGCGCGAGCAGTTCTTCTCCGCCCATATCTCAGGCGTCTCGCAACTCTCGAACGACAACTTCCTCGTCACCGAGGGCGCGGCCGGGCGCTTGTTCGAAGTCGACGCGAAGGGCGCCGTCGTCTGGGAATGGATCTCGCCGTTCCAGGTCAAGCAGCGCGGCGACGTCTGCAACTGGGTCTTCCGAGCCTGGCGCTACGACGCCGATTTCCCCGGCCTCGCCGGCCGAGAACTGAACCACGAGCGGCACATCGATTTCAACCGATTGCACTGGTTGGCGTTGTAGGGGAAGCAGGATGCCGATGTTCGTCATACCCGCGCTTGCCGCGGGTATTTTGCCGCTGCCAGCACAGACGTCAGTGCCCGGCACAGCGAGATTGCCGCGGCAAGCGCGGCAATGACGGATGTTGAAGCTACGAACCCGAGCGTGGCGACTTCATCCGCCGCGTCGCGATCAGCAGGTCGTGGGTCTTGCCGTCGGCGTCGATCACGTAGTCCCAGAGCACGGCCTCGCGCTGGAATCCGAGTCGCCGGAAGACCGATTGCGCCGCCGCCTGGTCGAGCACCATGCGCGCGGTCAGCAGTTGCAGCTCGAGCAGCTGCGCGATGGCGTAGATTTCCTCGGCCAGCACACGTCCCAGGCCGCGGCCTCGGGCGGCCGGAGAGAGCAGCAGGCGAATCTCGCCGAGGTGCCGCGTCCAGTCGGCCGAGGAGTAGTTGAGGTCGCCCTCGCCCAGCAGTTCATCGCCGTCGAAACCCAGCACCGTGAAGGTGCGCTGCTCGACGATCTCCTGCATCCAGCGGTCGACCGCGAACTGCTGGGTGATGTCGCGGCGCAGGAAGAGCAGGTCGTCGGCGGGCAAGGAGCGGGCGAAGTCGAGGATCAGGTCCTCGTCGCCGGGCGCCATCAGCCGCAGCGAGATCCGGTGGCCGTCGCGCAATGATGCAGAGCGTGGATAGCGGACGGCAATCTGCTGGTGTGCCTCGGACACGGGGTCGGCCATAGTGGCGAGCCTCTCAACCTGGAAGGGTGCGTGTGAAATTCTGCACGAACTCACGCGGTGCGATTGCACCAGAATATAGAGGCAGTTCGGCTCAAACAGCGACTGAGCGCCCCGACGGCCGAGGTGCTCAATCGCGTGGTTTACGTTTCGCCGCTGCAGCGACGACCCTCGGGCAAATCTAGGTGCGCTCGCCGGGGAAGTCGGGGTGGCCGGTATCCATCCAGACCTCTCGACGCCAGTGCCAGCCCTCGCGCTCCCAGACGTTCAGGCTGCGCGGCGGAACGTTGAGGTACGGCCAGTAAATCCCGGTGTCGATGCCGTTACCCATGACCGACGATGGCGCGAATCCATCCAGGCCGTAACGCTCATCCTCGCCGAGCAGGATCCACGACACCTCACGCGCCATCTCACGTCGCTCTTCGGCGTCGAGCGTGACCCGCATCCTTGTGACGATGTCGGTCACGGGCTGGAAGTCGTACTTCTCCCAGTTCTCGCCGCCGCCAGGGACGTATCGCGAGTTCCAGGCGGATGTCGGGTCCCCGGTGCCGGCGCCCACCCAGATCGGCATCTGCCCGGGGAAGTTGCCAGTCGCGAGCTGGGCGAAGATCGCGTCGTATGGATCGAGCTGGATGTTAATCGTGACGCCGAGCGAGTTCTCATACATGTTGCGATACAGCTCAGCCGATCCCGGGTAGAGACCCTCGAAGATGTCGGCGACGATCATCGTGTACTCGGTTCCCTCCTCGACGCCGGCAGCGTCGAGAAGTTCGTTGGCCATCTGGATGTCTTCATCCTTGTTCGGCCGGTAACCGGGTAGTGTTCGCGTCGTCTCCTGGTCGATGGCCCAGCCGTGGTACCAGTTGAGGTGTTGAATGGTGGACGGGTTGCCCCTGCCGAGGTAAACCGCGTCAATGATGGCGTCGCGGTCCATTGCGACGTGGAAGGCATAGGGCACCCGACGGTCGAGCCAGGGGTTGTCGGCCCAATCCTGGTTGTAGTTGAAGCGCATCATCAACGGCAGCACCACGCCGCGGTCATAGCGGACATGGTCGGGGAAGTCGGTTTCAAGGCCCTCGATTGCCACGGCATTCAGGCTGATCGTGTCCAGATCTCCATTGCGATAGGCGGTCTCGGCGGCGGTCTGATCGGTCAGAATCACCCAGGTAAACGAATCGAGGAATGGAAGTTGCTGACCGTCAAGCGACATCCAGAAGTCGGGATTGCGCTCGAGATGCAAGCGCGACTCGGGCTCGAAGATTGTCGGAATGAACGGCCCGCAGCCTGACACCAATTCGACGTTGGTCTGTTCGTCGATCCAGGTGCGTTCCCACAGCTCCATCGCTTCAAGCGAAGTCATGAAGGACCACTGCATGTGGACCGCTTCGAGGTATGTCGCATCCGGACCCGCCGTCTTGCAGATCAACGTGATGTCATCCGGGACATCCATGGACGCGGTGGTTGCATAGATGGTCTGTCGCGGGAATCTGGCATCGGGAACGCCGTCCGCGTCGAGCGCGTCGATCTGCCGCTGGATGTTTGCCTGGGCGTCATGCGCGGTGAACAGCCGACCGCCCTCGGTCGGGTAGCGGTCCCAGAAGCGCGCGCCCTGATCCATCCTGAAGATGTACGTCTCGTCGTCGGGCACCTCCGGAAGCGATGAGAGATATGGGCCGTAGACGGGCCCCGAGTTGTCGTAGATCTCCACGAGGCGGCCCATGGAATCGTTGAACACCTGGAAGGGATGAGCCAGATTGGTGCGGTGCGGGTCGAATCCGTCCCAGTTCGGCGCGGTGTACGCCGAGTAGTTGCCGCCGTACTGGCGATTGCCGACGGCCGCCTGCTGCTGTTGTTGCTGTTGCTGGGCTTGCTGCTCGGCCTGTTCCTGCACGTCGGACTCTTGCTGAACCTGCTGCTGAGCCTGTTCTTGGGCCTGCTGCTCGGCCTGCTCCTGCTGCATGGCCTGCTGCTGTTACTGCTGCATCGCCTGTTGCTGAGCCTGCTGTTGCTGCGGCTGATCCTGCTGTTGAACCTGCGCCGCCGCCTGCGGCTGAGCGTCGTCGTCATCGTCACCGCCGCAGCCGACCAGCGCCAGTCCCGCCGCGCCGACGCCGGCGCGTCCCGACGCCCGCAACAGCGCACGTCGGCTCATCCGCGATCGGTGCATCCGCTGCCAATAGTTCCTGCGTTCCATCTGTTCGCTCCTTCAGTTGGACTCGCTGGCGACCCCGCGACGATGCGAGATTCGTGACAGATTAATCGCCTCCTCCGCCCGCAGCCGCCAACAGTCCGACTTCCTCGACGGCGTCGAAGTCGGGCAGGCGGGTCAGGGGCGGGCGCTCGGGCTCCTCGAAGGCCGGCATGACCTCGGCGGCGAAGCGCTTCAGCGAGGCGAGGATCTTGTCGTGCGGCACGACCTGGTCGAAGTTGATCAGGAAGACCATCCGATCGACGCCGATCTCCTCCCACTGCCGCAGCGCGGCGATCACCGTGTCGGGATTGCCGATCGGCGTGCCCTGCTGGAGTGGGTTGATCACGTCGCCGGGTCGGTCGCGCAGCTGGATCGCCGAGGCCTGCGAGCTATAGGCGGGCGACGGGTAGATGCTGCCCACGCCGACGAGGTGCGCGGCCGCGCTCATGAAGGCCATCGCGCCCGCGCCGCCCAGCGCTAACGCCTCTTCGTCCGACTCGCCGCAGTACATCCAGCCGACGCCGTTGACCTGGTTGTTGACGAACTTGCCAACCGGGTCGGCGTTGCGGATCACGCGGCGGTAGTCGGCGATTCGCTGTTCGTACTGGGCCGGCGTCCCAATCGAGACTCCGAGCAGGCCCATGCCGCGCTCGGCGGCCTGGATCGCGGTCTCGGGGCTGGAGACGGCCACCCACATCGGCGGGTGCGGCTTCTGCACCGGCTTCGGAATCACCGCGCGCTCGGGCATCGAGAAGTACTTGCCGTCCCAGCCGGCGACCTCGTTGGTCCACATATGCGGGATGGCGCGGATCACTTCGTCCCACATGTCCTTGGTATCGTCGGGCTCGACCTGGAAGCCGCCCAGTTCGGTCCAGGTCGCGGCGCGGCCGGTGCCGAACTCGAGCCGCCCGTTGGAGATGATGTCCAGCGCGGCGGCGCGCTCGGCCACCCGGGCCGGATGGTTGACCTGGGGTAGACAGAGCGCGATGCCCTGGCCGATGTGGATGTTCTCGGTCATCGTGGCGGCGGCCGAGAGGAAGACCTCCGGGGCCGGCGAATGGCTGTATTCCTCGAGAAAATGGTGCTCGACCTCCCAGACCTGGTCGAAGCCGAGTTCGTCGGCCAGACAAATCTGTTCCAGCGCCTGGTGGTAGACGCGCCACTCGGAAGTCTCGGTCCAGGGACGCTGGACGGAGTGTTCGTAGAAGATGCCGAATTTCATGTCAGACTCGCTGCTCAACTTGTGGAAACCAGGCCGATCTCCACGGTCCGATCGCACGCGCCACGGGCAATCTGCGGCGTGCGAAGATGCTAGCATTCTGACCGCGCTGCGACGCTCCGCTATCCAACGGGAAGCGGGAGGCACCATGTCCGTCGGCATCGTTTGTGACTCGTCCGTCGATCTGCCGGACGGACTGCTGGAAGAACGCGGCTTGCGTACGGCTCCGGTCGGCTACAGCCTGGGCGCGACCTACTACAGCCAGGGTCAACAAACTCACGCTGAGTTCTACGACGCCCTCGGGCGGGGTGAACGGCTGACCCTGAACGGAGTGACCTCCGAAGACTGGGAATCAGTCTTTCTGGAGGCGGCGGATGGCTGCGACGAAGGGGTCATCTGCCTGTGTCAAGCGTTCGGATCGTCCAGTCCCTCCTTCGACTCGGCGGAATTCGCGTCGCGGCGCATCGAACACTTCCATGAGATCGACGTGAGAATTCACCAGACGCCGCGCTCGACGGCAGGACAGGCGGCGATCGCGCTGGCGTTGTCGCGGGTCTCAAATGCGGGCGGCGATCGGGAGGCGGTCGAACGCGCGCTCGACGAGGTCTCGGCCAGCGCCGACATCTTCATGCTCACGCCCGACGTGGACGGACTCGACCGGGCCGGAGAACTGTCGGCGGTGCAATCGCAGAGCGGAATCGGATCGCTGGATTTCGGCGTGCCCGTCTTCCGCGCACGCGACCGCGTCAAGGCGGTTGCCCTCGCGGACGATGCCGATCAGGCCGAGCACATGCTCCTCGACCGCGCCGCCGACATCCTGGGCGGTCAGCCGGCCATTCTCGTGGTCACCCACGCGCTCGCGCCGGAGGCGGCGGCCAGACTCAGCGAGAAAGCGTCTGCCAGACTCACCGCAGAAGAGATTCACATCACGGAACTCGGACCGACGGTCGGCGGTCTGCTGGGCGCCGGCGCCTGGGGCCTCGGCTTTTGCCAATCGCCGTCTGCGCCGTCTGCGTAGACATCGGTGAGCGAAGGGTCGCATGGCAGGAGTCGCACAGCAGGAGTCATGAAGACAGGCAATCAATCCAACAGAGCGGGACCCCCTCTGCCTTCGGCATCTCCCCCTGCGAGGGGGAGAACAGAACGCGGGAAGGAAGCATCATGCCAGAGTCCGGTCTGATTGACAGTTCGGCCCTGCCCCGCGTGGACATCGGCAGCGACGCGCCGGCTCCACCATGGGAAATCGGCGAAGCGTTGGTCCAACACATCACCTTCGAGATTCCCGTGCCAAACGCGCGCCGAAATCTGCCCGACATCGTCACACGCTCGGCGCCGACCTACGGGCGGGTCAGTGTGATCGACCGCAGCGACAGCCCGGTCGGTCCCTACCGCGAGGCGCTGCTGATGGTCGGCTGCCGCGTCGGCATCATCCCGGCGCTCTTCGTCGTCGACGCCGTGGTCGACTCGGAGGCGGCCCGCGACGCGATCGCGGCCCACTGGAAGTACCTGCCCAGCGTCGGAGTAATCAATGTGGAGCGCGGCGACGACGCAATCACGTCGAGCTTCGACGTCGGCGACGGGCTGACGGTGACGCTGCACTCACCGACCACCGATGCGGCGCCGGTGGCGATCGTCAGGTACGACCCGCTCCTGGTCGTGCAGCCGAGCAACGGCAGCGGAGCCGCCTCGGAGATTCCCTGCGAACACGACGTGCGCCAGGCCTGGCTGTCGCGATCGAGCACCTTGAGCTACGACGGCGGCTCGCGCCGTCATCCCTGGATCCAGCTCAGGTCGTCGAACCCGATCACCGCCGTCGCGGCGGTCGAGGGCCAGACGATCGAGCCTGCCGCGGTGATCGAGTTGCCCGGAGGCTAGGCCCTGCTCACATAGGTCGACATCAGCCGTCAATCTCCGTCATTGCCGCGGGAAGCGCGGCAATCTCGCCATGATCTGTACTGACGCCCTTGCTGGACTCGGCGAGATACCCGCGACAAGCGCGGGTATGACGGAGGTTCTTATCTCTATACGGCCCATGCGGATACGCCAGAGTCGGCTCATGGCATGCTTTGCAATGCCGTGCGTAGGCCAATCGCCTGCGGCGCGATAGAATTCGGTTGTTCGCCCATCCGCCGGGCGTCAAGGACGCGCCGATGGGCTGCCTGAGACCCCTGTGATCACCAAACTCCGCAACGCCTACTACGGCTGGTACATCCTCGTTGCCGCAGTGCTCGGCATGGCGATCGCGTCGGGCGTCTCCTTCTGGGTGTTGGGCTACTACGTCACACCGCTCGAGCAGGAGTTCGGCTGGTCGCGCACGCTGTTGCAGACCGGCATCTCCGTCTCGCTCCTGGTCAGCGGCCTTGCGTCACCGCTCGCGGGGCGAGTGGTCGACCGCTACGGCCCGCGACGTTCGATCATCTGGGGGACGATCTTTACCTGCGCCTCCTACGTACTGCTGGCGACCACCTCATCCATCCTCGAGTGGTATCTCTACTTTGCGATCAACTCGTTCTTCCGCGGGTTCATGTTCTACATCCCCTTCCAGGTGTTGATCTCGCGCTGGTTCGACCGCAAGCGCGGCCGCGCCGTGGGGATCATGGCGATGGGCTTCTCGCTCGGCGGCTTCCTGATGCCGCTGATGCAACAGATCATCGACAACGTGGGCTGGGATGTCTCATTCCTGTTCGCGGCCGCCATCCTGGCGGTGGTGTTCCTCCCGCTGGGCCTGTTCCTGGTTCGCGATCACCCGCACGACAAGGGGCTGGAAGTCGACGGCGAGCCGACCCCGGCAGGATCGGATGCGCACCGCCCGCGAGTGTTCAGCGGTCTGACCGTCAGGCAGGCGATGCGCACGTGGAACTTCTGGGTGATTGCGCTGGCTTTCGCGACCTTCTTCTTCGCCATGTTCGGCTGGATGTTCAACGGCACACCGGTCTATGAGTCGATGGGCATCAGTCGGGAGACCATCTCAGTGATCCTGTCACTGCAGGCACTAGGCGGTTTGATATCGAGACCGACCTTCGGACTGTTGGCGGAACGGATTCCGTCGATAGAGCTGGCTTCGGTCGGACTGGCGGCAATCATGTCCTTGGGCATGTTCATTCTGCTGATATTGCACGACTCAAATCTGATGCTCGCCGTCACGTTGTTCCTCTGTTGCTGGATGATCGGATCGGCCGGCGGACCCGTGTTGGAGCCGCTGATCCTGCCCCGGACCTTTGGCCTGGCCCACTTCGGCGCGATCATGGGCACGTTGTTCATGTTCGAGACGATCGGTCAGTTCCTGGTACCGACCGTCGGCGGGGCAATCTACGAGGTCACCGGCGCCTACGACCTATTGCTGGTCGTCAACATCGGCTGTCTGGGACTGTCCATGGTGTTTTTCACCCTGGCGCATGCGATTCCGAACCCGCGGATTCCGAGTCCGTCGCTCAGCTTCGTGCGGCCGCTGGTCGCGAGCCTGGTTGCTCGGACCGAGCCGCAGCACCGGTTCTCGAATGGCGCGCGGGCGGCGTCGGCCAACGGCGCCGCCAGTGTGGAGCCGAGCGGATCCCCGCGTGAAGCGGGGACCGGGATGATTGACTAGAAGATCCCGAGTTCGAACTTGGCCTCGTCGGAGCACATCTCTCGCGGATCCCAGGGTGGGGAGAAGACGATCTCGGACTCGACGTGATCGACGCCTTCCACGGTTGAGGCGGCCTGTTCGATCTGGGCTTTGATCATCGGCCCGACCGGGCAGGCGGGCGAGGTGAGCGTGAACTCCACCTTGACGCTGTCATCGGTCGGAGTCTCGACCGCGTAGACGAGGCCGAGATCAACAATGTTGATGCCGATTTCGGGGTCGAAGACCGTCTTCAGTGCTTCGAGCACTTCCTGTTCGCTGGCCATGTGGGTCTCCTCTGCCTGAAGTCGTGTTCAGAATCTAGCCGCTGGTGACGCGGGTGGGTATGTCGCTGTCGTCGTTGACGGCTTCGCCGCTGGCATTGGCGAGCGCCTGGTCGAGCACCTTCCAGGCGAGCAGACCGCACTTGATCCGCACCGGGAATTTGGCCACGCCGGAGAGCGCCTCGAGGTCGCCGAGGTCGACCGCATCAAGGTTGAAGGTGTCGTCGGTCAACATCTGCTGGACGTGCTTCGACATCTCGCGGGCGGAGTCCAGCGTGCGACCGGTGAGCGCTTCGGTCATCATCGAGGCCGAGCTCTGCGAGATTGAGCAGCCGCTGCCGCCGAATCCCAGTCCGTTGAGTGAGCCGTTGACGATGGCGACCGAAAGCTGGATTTCGTCGCCGCAGGAGGGATTGAAGCCCTCAGCGGAGACGGTCGCGTCGTCGCGAATGCCGCGATTGCGCGGGCTGCGATAGTGATCGAGGATCACGTCGCGGTAGAGGTCGTCCAGATCGACCGGATTCTGCGCCTCTCGGTTACTCACCGTTGCTACACCCCTCGCTCAAATCCGAAACGTTCGCCCGCGTCCAGCAACCCGTCAACCAGCGCGTCGACTTCGGAGCGTTCGTTGTAGAGGTAGAACGACGCCCGCGCCGTCGCCGGCACGCCCAGTGTCCGCATCAACGGCTGGGCGCAGTGGTGTCCGGCCCGCACGGCGATGCCGGAGCGGTCGAGGATCGTGGCGACATCGTGGGAGTGGATGTCGCGGTAGTTGAAGGCGATCACGGCGGAGCGCTCGGCCGGATCTGAGGGACCGTAGATGTCCAGACCCTCCAGACGCGACAACCGCTCCACGGCATAGTGCGTCAACTCGGCGTCGTGAGCGGCGACCGCGTCCATGCCGAGATCGTTGAGGAAGTCGAGCGCCGCGCCGAAGGCGATCACGTCGGCGATGTTGGGCGTGCCCGCCTCGAACTTGTGCGGCAACGCGGCCCAGGACGACTCCTCGCGGGTGACGACGCTGATCATCTCGCCGCCGCCGAGGAAGGGGTCGAGGTCGGCCAGCAACTCCTGCCGTCCCCAGAGCACGCCGACGCCGGTCGGTCCGAGCATCTTGTGCGCGGAAAACGCGAGGTAGTCGACGCCGAGGTCATTCACATCGACGGGGATGTGCGGCGCGCTCTGGGCGGCGTCGACGATCATCGTCGCGCCTACTGCTCGGGCCATTTCCGATATCTCCGCCACGGGCGCGATGCTGCCCAGCACGTTGGACATGTGCACGATCGAGACGATCCGCGTATTGGCGTTGATCGCGGCCCGCGCGGTGTCGACATCGATCTGTTGGTCGTCGTTCAGTTCGATGAAGCGCAGCACGGCGCCCGTGCGTTGCGTCACCAGCTGCCAGGGCACGAGGTTGGAATGGTGTTCGGCGGTCGTCAGGACGATCTCGTCGCCCGGCCGCAACCGCGCGCCGAGCGTGTAGGCGAGCAGGTTTAGCGATTCGGTCGTGTTGCGGGTGAAGACAATCTCGCGGTGACTTGCAGCGCCGACAAATGCGGCGACCTGTTTGCGAACGTCTTCGTATGCCGCCGTCGCTTCCTCGGCCAGCGTGTGCAGGCCGCGGTGAATGTTGGCGTTCATCGTCGAGTAGTAGTTAGTCAACGCGTCGATCACCGATTGCGGCTTCTGCGTCGTGGCGGCGTTGTCGAGGTACACGAGCGGTTGGCCGTGGACCTCTCGCGAGAGAATCGGGAACTGCGCGCGGATCGCGGCGGTATCGAGCGGGGCGCCGGCCTTCGTCGTCGTCATGTCAGTCAACTTCGATCTGAACCTGACCGTCGTCAACCGAGACGGCGAAGCAGCGCACCTTGCCGATCGCCGGCAGGGTCACCGCGCGACCGGTGGTGACATCGAACAACGCGCCGTGACGCGGGCACTCGATTCGGTCGCCGTCCAGTTCGCCTTCACCAAGCGGACCGTCGTCATGCGTGCAGCGGTTCTCGATCGCGTACAGATCGCCCTCCTCCACCCGGCAGAGCGCGATGCTCTGCCCGCCGGCTTCGACGACCCGTGCCGTTCCCGGCTCAATCTCGTCAAGGCTGCCGACATGTTCGAGGGTCACGAGTTCGACCTCGCCGGTTCCAGTTGAATCTCGACCAGTTCGTCGATCACTTCGCGCATGTGCTCGTCCGGCACGCCGTCGGCGATCTCGGCGAGGAAGCCGCGAACGACCATCCGCTCGGCGACCTTGGGCGGAATGCCTCGCGCCTGGAGATAGAAGAGTTGATCCGGGTCAACGGGTCCCACGGCAGCGGCGTGGGAGCACTTCACGTCGTCCGCTTCGATCTCCAGCATCGGGATCGGATCGGCGCCCGCGCCGTCGTCGAGCAGCAGGTTGCGCATCGTCTGGTGCGCGCTGGTCTTCTGGCCCTCCGGCTCAATCCGGATCAGTCCGTACTGGACCGCCTGTGATTCGTCGGTCAGCACTCCGCGGATCAGCAGGTCGCTGGTCGCGCCGACGCCCTTGTGATGTTGGCGAGTGACATGTTCGATGTGTTGCTTACCGTCGCCGACAAAGAGTCCGCGGATTTCGGCGAACCCGCCATTCTGCGACAGGTCCAGATCGATCCGTTGCTTGTCGAGGTCGGCGCCGAAGGCGGCAGTGGTGACGCGGATCGAGGCGTCGCGACCGACGCGGCCGCGGGTCGTGGACAGGGCAGCGGTTTGCCGATGCCAACGCTGGACGGAGGCGAACTGCAGTTGCGCGCCATCTTCGGCGATCAGCTCAACGGACGCGTGAATCAAGGGCGATTCATCCAGGTCGGCGCGGCGATCGTCAGCGTCGCCGGCATCGATCAGGGAAAGCTGGGACTCGCGCTCTGCGACGACGAGGGTGTAGTGCCAGTGATCGCCGGCGGCCGTGTCCTGAGTAACGAGGTAGAAGAGCGACTCGTCCAACACGACCCCGCGCGGCGCATAGATGAAGACGCCCTGCGTCCAGATGGCGCGGCCGAATGCGTCGTAACGGTCGAGCGGTTGGCCGACCGCGCCCAGCCACTGCTGAACCAGCTCAGGGTGCTCCAAAGCCGCCTCGGAGAGCGGCTTGACGATTATGCCGTCGGCCTCGGCCTGTTCGGCGATGTCGGTGGCGACGATGTCGCCGTGATACTTGTGGATCAAGCCAGAGTGGGCATGCGGGGTGAAGGCATGTTGCGGGACCCTGGTGACCCTGCCATTGGCGTTGTGGACTGAGGCGCGGAAGTCGGTCACGCGGGCCCGCCGAGGCAGGCGATCGCGCGGCGTGCGGCGCCAGGACTCCTCCTGGCCCGTCCACCACTCCATGCCCAGCGCCTGCTCGAGACTGGCCAGCCGGAAGGCCAGCAGCCAGTCGGGCTCGGACTTGCTCCGGCTCAGCGCTTCGACCTCAGCGCGCAGGTCGTCCGGCTTGATATCCGACTCCGACGGCGCGTCCAACGTCGCAGTGGTCATTGCACGGCTTTCATTGAGTCTGAAGACAGCGAGGGCTAGCCAATCGCGCCGTCCATCTGCAGTTCGATCAGGCGGTTCATCTCGACCGCGTACTCGAGCGGCAGCGACTTGATGATCGGCTCGACGAAGCCGTTGACGATCATCTTGGTCGCCTCCGCCTCCGACAGGCCGCGGGCCATCAGGTAGAAGAGCTGCTCGTCGCCGACCTTGGAGACGGTCGCCTCGTGGCCGATGTCGACTCGCTTCTCGTCGATCTCCATCACCGGATAGGTGTCGGATCGGGAGTGCTCGTCCAGCATCAGCGCGTCGCAGCGGACGTTGGAGCGGCAGCCGTCGGCGCCGTCGTAGACCTTGAGCAGGCCGCGGTAGGTCGAACGTCCGCCGTCCATCGAGAGCGACTTCGATGTGATCACCGAGGTCGTATTCGGAGCGGCGTGGACAATCTTGGCGCCCGCGTCCTGGTGCTGACCCTGGCCGGCGGAGGCAATCGAGAGCACTTCACCGTGCGCACCCGGCTCCATCAGGTAGACGGCCGGGTATTTCATCGTCAGCTTGGAACCGAGATTGCCGTCGACCCAGGTCATGACGGCGTCCTGGTAGGCGGTGGCCCGCTTGGTCACCAGGTTGTAGACGTTGTTCGACCAGTTCTGAATGGTCGTGTAGCGAACGTTGGAGCCCGGCTTGCAGACGATCTCGACGACGGCCGAATGCAGCGAGTCGGACGAGTAGATCGGCGCGGTGCAGCCCTCGACGTAGTGCACCTGCGAGCCCTCGTCGGCGATGATCAGCGTGCGTTCGAACTGGCCCATGTCCTCGGAGTTGATGCGGAAATAGGCCTGCAGGGGAATGTCAACGGTGACGCCCGGCGGCACGTAGATGAACGATCCGCCCGACCAGACCGCCGTGTTGAGCGCGGCGAACTTGTTGTCGTTGGGCGGGATCACTGTCGTGAAGTATTCCTGCACCAGGTCGGGATACTCGCGCAGCGCCTGGTCGGTGCCGAGGAAGAGCACGCCCTTCTCTTCAAGGTCCTCGCGGATGTTGTGGTAGACGACCTCGGAGTCATACTGCGCGCCGACGCCGGCCAGCAGCCCTTGCTTCTCCGCCTCGGGAATGCCCAGCTTGTCGTAGGTGTCCTTGATGTAGTCGGGGACGTCGTCCCAGTCCGACTCGTCGCGGTCGGTGGCGCGGACGTAGTAGTGGATGTCGTTGAAATCGATGTCGCCCAGCTCACCACCCCACTCGGGCATCGGACGCGCGTTGAAGTGGTCCAGCGCCTTGAGCCGCAGCTTGCGCATCCAGTCGGGCTCTTCCTTGATGTCGGAGATCGTGTTGACGACCTCGCGCGAGAGGCCCTTGGGCAGCTTGACCAGGGCTTCCACGTCGTCGTGGAATCCGTACTCGTATTCGCTCCGGGGAGTGACCGGCGCTTCGGGGGCAGGCGTAGTCATGAGCTCAACACCTCAGCCTTCGTTCGTTCCATGAACGGTTCGTAGCCGTCGCGCTCGAGCCGTTCGGCCAGACTGGCGTCACCCGATTCCACGATCTGCCCGTCGATCAGGACATGCACGTGGTCGGGCTGCACATAGCGCAGGATGCGCTGGTAGTGGGTAATCAGGAGAATCGCGTTGTCATCCGAGTGGAAGGTATTGATCCCCTCACTGACGATTCGCAGCGCGTCGATGTCGAGACCGGAGTCGGTTTCATCCATGACCGCGACGAGCGGCTGCAGCAGTCCCAGCTGGAGAATCTCGGCGCGCTTCTTCTCGCCGCCGGAGAAGCCGTCGTTGACGTAGCGGCGCACGAACTGCTCGTCCATCTGCAACCGGCCCAGCACCTCGTTCAGCAGCTGACGGTATTCGCGGACCGGAATCTCCTCGCCGCGTCGAGCGCTGATCGCGCGGCGCAGGAAGTTGATCATCGACACGCCGGGAATGTCGGTCGGGTACTGAAAGGCGAGGAAGAGGCCGGCTCGGGCCCGCTCGTCGGGCGGCATGTCGACCACGCTCGTGCCCTGCAGTCGAATGTCGCCTCCGGCGATCGTGTAGCGGGGATGGCCCATCAGCGAATTGGCGAGCGTGCTCTTACCCGAGCCGTTGGGGCCCATGATCGCGTGCACTTCGCCGGGTTCCAGCGTCAGCGACAGGCCGTTGACAATCTGCTTGTCCTCGACCGCGACTTCCAGCGCGTCAATCTCGAACAGAGGTGAGGTCATTCACCGGGTGCTTTCTGTTTGCGGGGTCCACCGGCCCGACTCCAGCCATCGTGGACAGAGTCAGACGGCTTGCTTGAATTCTGCATCGAGCGAAATGGGCTCCAGCGGAATGATGTAAACGCAGCCATCGTCGCCGGTGGCCAGTCGCTCGGTTTGTTCCACCTCGACGCCCAGCAGTTTCTCGATTGCCAGGCGGTCGGCGTCGCAGACGCAGGAGTTCGTGTTCGCCGCGCCGATGTACGGGCAGGCATTGTTGATCAACTGCAGCGCGCTCTCGGTCCGTTGCCAGTGATCGAGGATTCCCTCGGGGCGCAGTGCGTCGACGACGGCGTCGACCCGCTGCTCCAGCGAGCCGCTCGGCACTTCCGATCGGTGCGCGTTGGCCACCTGGTCGGCCAGGGCTTCCGAGATCATCGATTGCTCGATTTGCAGGCGCGTCATTTCGCTCAGCAATCGCTCGGCCAGCTCCGGCGTGTGATCGCGTACCGTTCTGACCCCGGCGTCGGTCGCCCGGTAGAGGTATGAGGGACGGCCTGGTCCGCGGCGCAGCGCCTCGATCTGCAGCAATCCCTCGGCTTCCAGGCGATCCAGGTGCCGCCTGACGGTGGCGTCGGAGATGTCCAGCTCGTTCGACAGCTGAGCGACCGTCGCGCCACCGAGCTCGACCACGCGTTCAAGCAGGCTCGTTCGGGTTTCCCGTGGACGCATGTGTACTTCCCGTCCCCACGCCCGTCAACCGGTGAACCGTGCCATGGCGCCCCGGCTGTGGAGTGGCGCTTCTCAGTTTATCGCCATCGAAAGAGAAAAATGCACAAAATCATTGAAAATCCCCGCTGGTGTCGTCTGCGACGCAAGCAACGGAACGTCTCTGCCGTCAGCCTCGCTCGTGCGACACGGTGGACGGCAGCGGAACCAACATGGGCCGGTCCAGGTCGGGATGCGGTTGCAGCGCAAACTCCATCCCGAACACCGGACCGAGCAGGTCGGGATGCAGCGAGGATTCGGCTGGTCCCGCGGCGACCAGCTTGCCTCGATGCAGCACCAGCGCCGTGTCGACATACATCGCGGCCAGGTTCAGGTCGTGCAGCACCGCCACGACGGCCGCCCCCTCCGAGGCGAGCTCGCGAGCCAGTTGCAGGACGAGATGTTGGTGGCGCAGGTCCAGATGCGCGGTGGGTTCGTCGATCAGCAGGATCGGCGTTTCCTGCGCCAGCACCCGCGCCAGCGTGACACGCGACTGTTCGCCGCCCGACAGAGTGGGATAGGCGCGGATGGCGTATTCCTGCGTGTCCGTCAGGCCCATGGCATAGTCGGTCAGCCTGGCGCCATGTTCGCGTTCGCCGCGTTCGCCCTCCCAGGGCGCACGGCCCATGCGCACGACTTCGCGAGCAGTGAACAGAAACGGCAGATACGAGCTTTGCGGCATCACCGCCCGGCGGCGCGCGAGCTCGCGCGAATCGAAGTCGCTCAACGGCCGATCGTCGATGTAGACCGTTCCCTCAGTCAGCTCCAGATCTCCCGACAACGCGCGTAGCAGCGTCGTTTTGCCCGCGCCATTCGGTCCGACGATGCCCAGCAACTCGCCGCCGCGCACACCCATGCTGACGCCTTCGAGCAGCGTCTTGTCGTCGATTCTGACCGTCAGGTTGTCCCCGCGGATCGCGGGCGCTCCAGGTTGCACGTGCTTAGCTTACTGTCACCTGCCGCCAACACCGATACCGAATTCGACCGCCCGACAGCGATCGTGGAGATTGGTGTGACGAGGGCATCTCAGTCCTGCAGCGATGCATGGACGCTGAGACTGTTCAGAGGTCCAGGACCGCACCGTCGTACGCGACCAACACGCTGCAGCTCAGGAGTTGTCTGGCCGCCTGGGCGGCGAGCTCCTTGTCGGCGTCATGCCAGAAGTGAGTCAACATCAGGCGCCGGACGGCGGCCTTCCGCGCCAGTTCGGCTGCTTGCGTCGCGGTCAGATGGCCCTGCACGGGACCGTCTTCCGGCTCATCCAGGGTCGCCTCGGCGAGCAGCAGATCGGAGCCCATGGCGAGGTCGCAGACTGCCGGTGAGGGCGCCGTGTCGCCGGTGTAGGTCAGGCTTGCCGAGCCGTCGATCCGGATCGCCCATCCCGGGATGTAGTGGACGCCGCCGACCAGGCGCGCGCGCAGGCCGGCGGCCAACTCGTAGGTTTCGCCGGCCTGATACTCACGGACCTGCCAGACGGTATCGAAAAAATCATCGGGGAAGCTGACGGCGGCCAGGTACCGCGACAGCGCCTCGCGGCCGCCCGGAGGCAGATGCAGGCAACTCCGAGGCGAGGGCAGCCCGTTCATGTCCTTGGTGACTGCGAAGCGCAGGGGCAACAGATCGATAAAGTGATCTGCGTGCATGTGGGAAACAAACACGTGGTCAACTTCGGCGGCAGACATCATGTCGACCAGGGAACTGGCCACGCCATGACCGCAGTCCAGAAGAATCCGAACGCCCGCGTCCTCGATCAGGTAGCCGGAACTGTTACCGCCTCCTCCGGCACACGCCGCCCCGGAACCAAGAACTGTCAGTCGCATGCTGATTCAGACTCTGATCCATGGCGCACCGCGTGCGACGGCGGCCTGGTGCGCGATTACCGAACGTTCCGTCAATGCTATGCAGGCAGATCACACGGATTCAATCAATTTCGTCTCAGAGAGCGCTACCGGTGACACTCTCTCGGGCCGATCCAGGGCTCTGCGCCGGATGTCGATTCGCCCGGCTGGTGCCAACCCGGCGAGGCTCCACCTTCCTGCGTTGCGGCCTAGCAGACGAAGACCAGCGCTACCCCAGGTATCCGAACCTGCCGGTGCGGCGCTGCGAGGGGTTCGAGCCCACCGCCGACCAGTCGACGGACACCTCGGCCTTATGATTGGCGCACGGGCGGCCCATATTCGGTTGTGCTTTTGATGAGTTCATTCGCGCCGCGCTGGCTACAGAGTGTCTCCGAACTGGCCCTGCGAGCGGTCGTCGTGGCGGGATTCCTGATCCTGCTGGGTTTGGCGATCGACCGACTGCGATTGATCTTCCTGCCGGTGCTGGCGGCGCTGATCCTCTCGGCCGCGCTGCTGCCCGCGAAACACCTGCTGACGCGCCGCGGGATCAACAACGCGGTCGCCGCGATTGCGGTGGTGATCAGCGGGCTGGCGGTGCTGGGATTGATCGGATACTTCACGATCACCACGCTCACGTCCGAGTTCGCCGAACTTGAAGTCGATATCGAGGCGGGATTCACCGAGGTGCTGCAGTCGATCGGCGACTGGGCCGGGGTCTCGGATGAAGAGATCGACGAGGCGATCGACGATGTGCTCGAAGGCGCCCGCGGCAATGCCGACACGATCGCCGGCGGGGTCTTTTCCGGGGTCCGCCTGGCCGCCGAACTGCTGGCCGGGATCATCCTCTTGGCCGTGCTGACATTTCTGCTGGTCAAGGACGCCGAGTCGATGCAACGCGGCATCGCCAGGCGACTGTCCGGTCATCATCGGCACGATTTCCTGGTGCTGTCGTCGGGGCTCTTCGACACCCTGGGCAAGTACATCCGCGGCGTCACGATCGTGGCCTTCATGGACGCATTGCTGATCGGCATCGGTCTGGTGATCATCGGGATCCCCTTCGCGTTGCCGCTGGCCGTGCTGACTTTCTTCGGAGCGTTCATCCCCGTATTGGGCGCGGTCCTGGCGGGACTGGCCGCGTTCCTGATCGCGCTGGCGACCGAGGGCGTCACGGCGGCGCTGATCGTGGGCGGACTGGTGCTCGCGGTGCAGCAGATTGAAGGCAACGTCATGGCGCCGTTCATTCTGGGGCGTTCGATTTCGCTGCACCCGATGCTGGTGATCCTGGCTGTTGCCACCGGCGGCGCGCTCTGGGGCATCCTGGGCGCGTTCGTCGCCGTGCCGCTGACGGCGATCGCTGTGTCATTGCTCGACTTCTACACCGGGACCGGACGGTACGCCTCCCGCAGGCGCCCGCTGAGCGAGAGCGCCGGCCCGGCGCCCGAGAGTTAGCGGACCGGCTACCCCGGTTACGCCAACAGGAACAGCAACGCGCTCGCCCCGCCATATCCGCCAACCAGCAGCGCCCCTTCCGGCGTCCACAGGTTCCCGACCCGCTTTCTTGGTCTGGTCATGATCCCGACGATCACGACCATGGTCATCAGCAGCGCGATCATGCCGGAGATGATGTGCACCGTCGACACCGCCGACCACACGGCTCCGTCGGTAAAGGCGATGTCGTCGAAGAACAGCACGATGCCCATGTTGAAGACGTTGCTGCCGAGGACGTTGGTGATCGCGAGGTCGGGCGCGTTCAGGCGCAACGCCGCGAACGACGTGCCGATCTCGGGCAGCGAGGTGCTGATCGCCAGGAACTGGGTGCCGACGAAACTCTCCGCCCAGTGCATCGTTTCGGCGATCTGTTCGCCGACATCGGCCAGCCAGACGGCGGACGCGACGACGACAGCGGCGGAGATCGCGTAGATCGTCAGGGCTCTGGACAGCGACTGGCGGCGGACGTCGGGTTTGGCCTGTTCTTCGGGCTCGTCAACGCCGGGCGCATCCTGGGTCTGCTGGGAATGGCGATAGATCAGGTACATGGCGGCGACGAAGCCGAGCATCAGCAGGATCGTGAACGGGCTGAGGTACCAGTCGTCGGTGAGGTCGGTCTCGCTGTAGATGAAGATGGCCAGTGTCGCCAGACCGATCAATCCGGCGCCCAGCGCTCCAACCATCACCGAGGTGCGGGTCACCGCGTTCAGCACCGGGCCGTTCTGCCAGTAGAGATCGGCGAGGCCGATGATCATCAGGTTGAAGAGATTGCTGCCGAAGGCGTCGCCGATCGCCAGGTCGGGCGCGTCGAGCCAGGCGATCGAGCTGATCCCGGTGGCCAACTCGGGCAGCGATGTGGCGGTCGCCAGCATCACCACGCCGATGAACGAACGGCCCAGCCCGGTGCGATCGGCCACGGTGTCGGCGGAGCTGGCGAGGAAGTGGGCCGCAAGCAGGATCAGCACGGCGGAGGCGACGAACTGAAGCCAGAGCACTGCCATCGGCGTCGGTCCTGCCCTCTCCCGACCCTCTCCTGAGGAGATTTGCGTGTCAACCAACCCAGGTCGGCCCCGCGCAGGCGGGGCCCTGCGGAGCTTATCCGCCCGCGGCACCCCCACCTTCGCGGGGGCGACATCTCTTTGAGACTATGCGCAACTCTCCTGGGGGAGAGGGATCTGCGCCCCGCGCAGCTACGTCCCTAGTCCCAACTGGGCTTGGACGGCGCCGCCGCGCCTCGCATCAGCTCGCGGTCGTGAGGCGCGTTGGCGCGGGCGCCGCGGAAGTCGCGGAACGGGCCGTCGCGCCACTCAAGAGCGGACTTGAGGCCGTCGCGCTGCACGCGCTCGCCCCACTCGCCGGCCTCGGGGCGGTGCTTGGACATCGCCTCGACGTCGGTGCCGGAGATCATGGCGGTCTTGTAGCCCTGGATCTCGTAGGCGCGGTTGACCGAGCGCTTGGAGTACATCAGCAGGTGGTTGTCAATGTGGCCCATGCGCTGGGCGAACTCCATGGTGAACTCGTCCAGGTCGTCGGCCGGGAGCGCGTA
The DNA here is from genome assembly GCA_028875225.1 of Chloroflexota bacterium. Lineage (GTDB taxonomy): Bacteria > Chloroflexota > Dehalococcoidia > Bin125 > Bin125 > Bin125. The sequence goes on from JAPPFB010000002.1 coordinate 171,986, forward strand.
GTTGGCCCAGCCCCAGCGGTACATGTCGGCGCCCGAGTGCGGGTCGCCGAGGTAGGCGAACTCGCGCGCCTTGGCCTGGGGCAGATGCCAGGGCGCCCACATGGCGTCCATGGTGCCCATCGCGCGGACCGGCGGGTAGCCGACCTGGCAGTCCTCGGCGATGATCCGCAGGTCGCAGGCCGAGGCCAGCTCGGTCGCGCCGGCCAGGCAGTAGCCGTGGATCTGTCCGATCACCGGCTTGGCCAGCTCCCAGATGATGAAGTTGCCCATCACGGCGTGCCGCGACCAGTCGTAGTGCTGGGGGTGCGTCGTACCGGTGTCGGGCAGGCCGGTCCACTGATTCGTGTGCGGATGATCAGGGTCGGGCGATGGCTGGAGGTCGTAGCCGGCCGAGAAGGCGCGCCCGGCGCCCTTGATGATGATCACGCCGATCGAGGAGTCGGCCTCGGCCGCCTTGAGGGCGTGGAACATTTCGCCGCGCAATTCGTTGGAGAGCGCGTTGAGTTTCTCGGGCCGGTTGAGGGTCACGGTCGCGACGCGGCCGTCGGTGTCGTAGAGGATGTTGTCGTAGGTCATCGGGTGGTCCTTCGAGGTGCAGGGAAATCGGAAACGAGTATAGGCGCGGATTGGCGGGCGAAATTCGGGGCCAATGGGTTAGAAATGCACAGTTTTGCAGGGAATGCTGAGGATTTCCGTCCAAATCCGTCCAGATTTGTCCAGATCTGTCTGGTTGAGTCCGGATGGTTCCAGGAACCAACAGGGTGATTCTGCAGTTGTCCAGGTGAGTCCATGATGTGTTCAGAGTTCATGTCAGGCTCGGTTGCCGTCTGGTTGGCTGGTTGAGGCGGTCGATCTTACCAGCACACATGTGTTGGTGATGGCGCAAGAGACAAGTGGAGCGCTCAAGGCACGTCAATCAGGATGCGGCAGTGATCGGAGGGACCCCAATAGGCATCGGAGTCCTCGCAGGGATCATTCAGGGCGGTCACGATGACACGATCGGCAAGCTCCGCGCTGACAAAGACGTGGTTGAGGCGTCGATGGGCAGACTCCGGGGTTTCGCGCTGGTGCCGGTTCCGACCCACGACATGGATGTAGTTCGCACCACTTGGACCCGCCCAAGGGAGGCCAATCTCGGACATCCTGGCAAACATCTCGGGCGAGTAGTGCTCGTTCGTGGTCAGATCACCCGCCACGATGGTTGGCATTGCAGGATCGTGGCCTTGTTTCTCAAGGGCAGTACGAACTCCTCCAATCAAGAGCGGCAGCGACTGGACTTGACCGTGTCCTGAGACGACACAGACCAGACAACACTGCTCGTCGGCTTTGCTCACTACCGCGACGCGATGCCAGCGACGGAAGATTCGGTCATGCTTGGGCGGCAAAGAGGGACTGGCCGCTTCGACCACCTCGTGGCGGTCGAGGCGTTCGATAGACCACCCGGCTCGGATGCCCAGCACTTCCTGGCGATACTGCTTGCGTTGCTCGCCAGGCTGGAGCTCCCACGTCTCGTACGGGATGTTCCACTTGGCTGTATCCGCAACTCGCTTCGCGTCCAATGGAGGAACGCACGCCTCCCCGACGAACGCAAAGTCGAAATCCTGATGCCGGTTGACCAGGAAACGCCAACTCTGCCTTTTGTTCTGCATGTTCCAGGCGACGATTCTCATCCGGACCTCGTTCGCGTTGCAAGGCGAAACCTATCGTACGTCGATGAGGATGCGGCAATGGTCGGAGGGGCCCCATTGGTGCGGATCGTTCAGCGCGCGCACGGTGACTTGTTCCGCGATGTTGCGGGTGGCGAATACGTAGTCAAGCTGTTGCGTTGCGTTGGCCGGCTCTCGCTCGGCGGGGAGGTAGAAGGTCAGCACATCTTCGGGGTGACGGGGTTCCTGGGCTTGCCGACCACCTTCCGGCGCGTCTGGGCCAACGCAGGGCAGGTCGAGCGAGTTCATCCGCGTGAAGATCGACGTGGACCGCCGCCAGGCATTGAGATCGCCGGCGGCGATCAGCCGCGTCCGTTTGCCGACCAGGCGCGAGAGGTCGGAGATCAGCCGATGCGCGGAGCCAACCCAGGCGTTGTGCGACGGACGTCCGGACTCTTCCGTCCAACCCTCAGCCGCCGCGTACATCGAGACCACGGTCAGCGGCAACCCATCGGACGGGGTCACGACCGCAGCAGCCAGCGTGCCCGGCCGGCTGACCGCCAGGTCGTGGTAGCCCGCATCGGGAATCGACTTTGCCTCAATCCACTGGACGTTCATATCCGATCGGCCCTTCAACACGACCACAGCCGCCTTCCAGCCGCGCTTGACTCCGGTCCCGGCCGTGCTCCACGGTCCCGGATCCACTTCAATGAGATCAGCAATCGACTTCTGCGGACGGCGAGCCTCCTGCAATAGGGCCACGTCGATCTCCCGCGCCTCCAGCATCTCGACGACCACTTCCCACGGCGCTGTGCGACCGGCAATGTTCCAGCTGATGATCTTCATCGCACCAGCGCTCCGCTAGATTGCTTGACGAGTCGAACGGCCGAGGAACATCATGTCAGACCTCACGACCGATACCGCCACGTTTGAACTGTCCGAGCACATCGCCACCGTGACGCTGAATCGTCCCGAGGCGATGAATGCGCTTGACCCGGATCTGATTGCTTCGCTGGCGGATATCTGGGTTGAGATCCGGGATAACCCGGAGATCTGGGTGGGGATCGTGACCGGCGCGGGCGAGCGGGCGTTCTGCGCCGGGGCCGATCTGAAGAAGACGATTCCCACGCGGCCGGGGGCGGAGAACGTGAACTGGCCGGTGTTTCAGCCGTCGCTGCGGCAGACGATCGACGGCGGGATGCAGATCTGGAAGCCGATGATCGCGGCCGTGAACGGGTACTGTCTTGCGGCCGGGCTGACGCTGCTGTCGGCCTGCGACCTGCGGATCGCGGCGGAGCACGCGCAGTTCGGGCTGCCCGAGGCGATTCGCGGGATTGTGCCGACGCTGGGCGCGACGCAGCGGCTGACGCGGCAGCTGCCGTGGTCGGCGGCGATGGAGCTGCTGCTGATGGGCGAACACATCGGCGCGCAGCGGGCCTACGAGATTGGCCTGGTCAACCGCGTTGTCGCGGCCGAAGAGGTGATGCCGACGGCTCGGGCCTGGGCGGAGAAGCTGACGGCCGGCGCGCCGCTGACCCAGCGGGCGATCAAGGAAGCGGCCGTGCGCGGGCTGTCGCTGCCGATCGACGAGGGGATCCGGATGGAGGAGTTGCTCTCGGCGCACATCCGCAAGACCGAGGACTTCAAGGAAGGCCCAAAGGCGTTCGCGGAGAAGCGTCCGCCGATCTACCGGGGGAACTAAGCTCAGAACGATGCACCAACCAAGATCGTCATACCCGCGCTTGCCGCGGGTATCTCGCAGCTCCGGGCATCGACGCCAGCGTGCACCTCGGCGAGGTTGCCGCGGCGGAGCGCGGCAATGATGAGCAGCTACTTGCGAAAGGGCCAACCATGACCATGCGAATGACGTTTGGGGCTCAGATTCCGGGGAATTCGACTGATTTTTCCCTGATGCGCGATGTGGCGCAGACGATGGACGCGACGCGATGGTCGTCGGCCTGGACGTACGACCACTTTGTCCCGCCGCTGGTCTTCATGGACGAGACGCAGGATTCGCTCGAGGGCTGGATGACGCTGGCCGCGCTGGGCGAGGCGACTTCCAACCTGATGCTGGGCACGCTGGTTTCGGGCGTGACCTATCGCAATCCCGGCCTGCTGGCCAAGATGACCGCCACCATGGATCACAACACCGGCGGACGCGCCATCCTCGGTCTGGGCGCGGCCTGGCACGAGCGCGAGCACGCCGCTTACGGCTGGGATTTCCCCGAGCTGAAGGAACGTTCCGATCGGCTGGAAGAGGCGACCGCCCTGATCCGCGCGCTGTTCCGCGCCAACGGACCGGTCCAGTTCGAAGGCAAGTACTATCGGCTCGATCACGCGCCGTTCGCTCCTCGCGTGCATCCCGACCATCCCGGCGGAGCGATTGAGATCATGATCGGTGGCAACGGCGCTCGCCGAACCCTGCGCACGCTGGCTCGCTACGGCGACATCTGCAATGTCCGGGGCACGCCGGAAGAGGTCGCGCAGATGATCGGCGTGATTCGCGGCCACTGCGAGGACGCAGGACGCGATCCGTCCGAGATCACGCTGACCACCGTGATGCGTCCGGCGCTCGTCGACGAGCAGCACAAAATCGACCGTCTGCGGCAGGTGCACGGAGAGGGCATGTCGGACGAGCAACGTGAACGGCTGCCGATTGGCCCGGCCGAGCACCTGGTCAGCCTGTTCCAGGAGTACGAGGCGATCGGCATCACGGGATTCGTCTTCGAGTCGATTCCGAACAACCCGCGACTCTACGAGCAGTTCGACGAGCTGGTGCTGAGCGCGTTCGACGACTGATCCGGTTCGGTCCAGTTCCAGGCGAGGTGCAACGATGACCATGCGACTCACATTCGGCGCTCAGATTCCGGGCAATCAGACCGACTTCTCGCTGATGCGCGACGTCGCCCAGACGATGGACGCCACGCGCTGGCATTCGGCCTGGACCTATGACCATTTCGTGCCGCCGCTGGACTTCATGGACGAGACCGGCGACTCGCTCGAAGGTTGGATGTCGCTGGCGGCGATTGGCGAGGCGACGTCGAACCTGATGCTGGGCACGCTGGTATCGGCTGTCACGTACCGCAGTCCCAGCCTGGTCGCCAAGATGACCGCGACGCTCGATCACAACACCGGCGGCCGCGCCATCCTCGGGCTGGGCGCGGCGGGACATGCGCGCGAACACGGCTTCTATGGCTGGGACTTCCCCTCGATCAGGGAACGCTCCGATCGGCTCGAGGAAGCCACCGAGCTGATCCGCGCATTGCTCCATTCGGAGGGTCGCGTCGACTATCAGGGCGAGCACTACCGGCTCAACAACGCGCCGTTCGCGCCTCGCGTGCATCCCGATCATCCGGGCGGCTTCGTCCAGATCATGATCGGCGGCAACGGCGAGCGGCGGACCCTGCGCACGCTGGCCCGCCATGGCGACATCTGCAATATCCGCGGCACGCCTGAAGAAGTTGCGCGGCTAATCGAAGTCATTCATCGGCATTGCGCCGACGCGGGCCGCGACCCGTCGGAGATTTACCTGACCACCGTGATGCGCCCGGCGCTGGTCTACGAGCAGCACAAGATTGACCGCCTGCGCCAGATCCACGGCGAGGGGATGGCGGAGGACGAACTGCAGCATCTGCCGATCGGCCCGGCAGAGCACCTGATCCGCGTGTTCGAGCAGTATGAGGCGGTCGGCATCCAGGGGTTTGTGTTCGAGTCGATTCCCAACAATCCGCGCCTCTTTGAGCAGTTCGACGCCGAAGTGCTGAGCGCATTCGACGACTAGGCGCGCACCAGCGACTTCGTCGCTCTCATTACATTTCCGTGACAGACAGTGTCCTTATTCGAGAACGTCTCGCGACGAAGCTGTGATTGATCGATAACCTGCCGTCAACAACGTTGCTGTATCAGAATTCGATCGGTTTGAGCCAGAAGAGAGGTCAGATCATGAACATATCGCGCTTGAGAATCTTCACCCTCGGGTTGCTTGTCGCATTGGCATTCGGTCTTCTCGCCGCCTGTGGCGATGACGACCCGGACCAGCAGCAACAGCAGCAGGCTGTCGCCGAACAACAGCAGGACGAGCAGCAAGGCACGACGACCGCCGCACCCGCGCAACAACAGGAACAGCAGCAGGCCCAGCCGGCGGCTCCCGTTGCCGATGAGCCGCTGAAGATTGGTTTCCTGGCCGACTTCTCCGGACCGCTGGCTGAGTTCGGACCGGCCATCCAAACGGGCGTCGAACTGGCGATCAAGCATCTCAACGACGCGGGCGGCGTGCTCGGCCACGACGTGGTCCTGGTTGTCGGCGACACCGGACTCGACCCAACGCAGGCCACCGAGGAAGCACGCCGGCTGATCGAAGTCGAGGGCGTCCACGCGATCGTGGGGCCGCTGGCTTCGTCGATCACGTTGGCCGTGACCGAATCGGTCGCCGCGTCGGCCGGCGTGCCGATCATTTCTCCGTCGGCCACGTCGCCGCAGCTGACAATCGCCGAAGACAACGACTATCTCTTCCGCAGCACCACCTCGGACGCGGCTCAGGGTCCGGTGCTGGCGCAACTGGCGGCCGATCAGGGTCTGAGCAATGTCGGCGTGCTGTTCCTCAACGACCCCTACGGTCAGGGTCTGGCCGAAGCCTTCTCCGGCGCCTGGGGCGGCGACGTGAACCTGGTCTCGATCGAGGACGGTCAGGCATCGTACCTGTCCGAGTTGCAGCAGGCCGCGTCGAACGGGGCGCAGGCGCTGGTCGCCATTGCGTTCCCGCAGCAGGCCGAAGTCTTCCTGCGCGAGGCGCTGGAGCAGGGTCTGTTCGACCATTTCCTCTTCGTCGACGGCACCAAGAGCCAGGACCTGATCGACGCGATCGGCGGGGAATACCTGAACGGGATGCAGGGCACGGCGCCGGCGGCCGGACCGGAGTCGGACTCGCTGCGCGCCTTCAACGAGGCCTACGTGGCCGAGTACGGCGAGCTGTCGCCATTGCCATTCATTCGCGAGGCATACGACGCGGCCATCGCCGTCGGTCTTGCCGCCGAGCTGGCCGGCGCGGCCGACTCGGGCGCGATCCGCGACAACCTGCGCAACGCGGCCGCGCCTCCGGGCGAAGCCGTTTCCGCTGGAGCGAGCGGCATCGCGGCAGCGCTGGATGCGATCCGCAGCGGTGACGACGTCAACTACGACGGCGCCGCGACCTCGCTCGACTGGGACGCCAACGGCGATGTCACTTCGGGCTACATCGGCGTCTGGCAATTCTCCGACGGGACGATCGAAGAGGTCAGCGTGACCGCGTTCGATCTGAGTGGCGGACCGATCGTGGCGACGCCCAGCGCGTCGGACGATCAGGCCATGATCTCGGACGAGCCGCTGACGATCGGCTTCCTGGCCGACTTCTCCGGCCCGCTGGCCGAGTTTGGCCCGGAGATTCTCAACGGCGTGGTCCTCGCCGTCCAACACCTCAACCAGGCGGGCGGCGTGCTGGGCCGACCGGTCGCGATCGTGACCGGCGACACCGCGCTCGACCCGACCCAGGCCACCGAGGAGACTCGGCGCCTGATCGAGGTTGAAGGCGTCCACGCGATCGTCGGGCCGCTGGCCTCGTCGATCACGCTTGCCGTGGTCGAGTCGGTGGCCGCCGATGCGGGCGTACCGGTGATCTCGCCCTCGGCGACGTCGCCGCAGCTGACGATTGCGGACGACAACGACTTCCTCTTCCGCAGCACGGTGTCGGACGCGGCGCAGGGTCCGGTGCTGGCGCAGCTGGCCGCCGACGAGGGTTACAGCAACGTCGGCGTGATCTACCTCAACGACCCGTACGGACAGGGTCTGGCCGAAGCGTTTGAAGCGGCCTGGGGCGGCGACGCCAACCTGGTCTCGATTGAGCCGCGCCAGGCCTCGTACCTGGCCGAGCTACAGCAGGCCTCGGACGACGGGGCTGAAGTCCTGATTGTGATCGCCTTCCCGCAAGAGGCCGAGATCTTCATCCGCGAGGCGCTGGAGCAGGGCCTGTTCGACGAGTTCCTGTTCGTCGACGGCAGCAAGAGCCAGGAACTGGTCGATGCGATCGGCGGCGAGTATCTCGAAGGCATGCGCGGCACTGCGCCCGCGCCTGGACCTGAGTCGGAGTCGCTGGTCGCGTTCAACGAGGCCTACATCGCCGAGTTCGGCGAGCTGAGCCCGCTGCCGTTCATTCCCGAGGCCTACGACGCCGCCATGGCGATTGGTCTCGCGGCGCAGGCGGCCGGATCCCTGGATCCCGCGGCAATCCGCGACGCGCTGCGCGAGGTCGCGGCGCCGCCGGGCGACATCTACCCGGCGGGCGCGCTCGGCGTGGCCGGCGCGCTGGCGGCGATCGCCAACGGCGAGCGGATCAACATCCAGGGCGCGGCGACCTCTCTGGACTGGAACGAACACGGCGACATCACCTCCGGTTACATCGGCGTCTGGGCCTATGAGGGAGGTCAGATCGTCGAGATCAGCGTGACCGCCTTCGATCTGAACGAGTAGGCGGACCGAATCGCTTCACCGACGCTGAGCACAGAGCGAATCGCGCCGCGCTCAGCGTCGTCGGGACCGAGCAACGGCTCCTCGAGAACGAACACCGAGATGCTGGGGCGGCAAGGGAGCCGACCAATCCGTCAACATCATCTCCGGCCGTTCTTCATACCGTTGCTCATCCTGACCTTGCTTCTCGTTTCCTGTGGAACCGGTCGAGAGCAAGGGGCCTCCCAATCGTCCGGCACGCAGCAGGCGGGCGGCCAGGGTGCAACGGAGCCCCAATCAGCGCAGAGACGATTGCCTAGCGAGCCGCTCAAGCTGGGATTCCTGATTGACTTCAGCGGACCGCTGGCGGAATACGGCGAGGAGTTGCTCACTGGCTTCGAGCTCGCGATCAAGCACATCAATGAGGCCGGCGGCGTCTGGGGCATGCCGGTCGAGACCGCCGTCGGCGATACGGCACTGGATCCCACCATCGCCGTGGAAGAGGCACGCCGCCTGATCGAGGTCGAGCATGTCCACGGCCTGGTCGGCCCGATGTCGAGCGCCATGACGCTGGCGGTCGCTGAGTCGGTGAGCGGGCCGGCGCAAATCCCGACCATCTCGCCGGTCGCGACCTCGTCGCAGATCACGTTGGCCGACGATGACGACTTCCTCTTCCGGGTGTCGCTCGCCGACCACGTCGAGGGCCGCTTTCTTGCCCGACTCGCAGAGGAGCAGGGCTACGACAACGTCGGCCTGATCTATCGGGACGACGCGTTTGGTCAGGGAATGGCCACCGCCTTCGAGCAACACTGGCCGGGAACCGTCAAGCTGATCGGCGTCGACCCCAGATCTCCCAGCTTTATCGCCGAGCTTGAGCAGTCCATTGAGTTCGGGCCGCAGGCCCTCGTCCTGATCTCATTTCCGTCCGAAACGATCCTGATCCTGCGCGAGGCGCTGGAACTTGGTTACTACGACCAGTTCGTCTTCGGAGCGCCGGCAAGGGCGCCGGGGGTCAGTGAAGCGATCGGACCTGAGCTACTGGCGGGCATGCGCGGTACGTACGTGGCTCCCGCGCCGTCGAGCCCATCGTCCGAGGCCTGGAACCGTGCATACTTCGATGAGCACGGAGCTCCACCAGCGCTTGCCTACGTGAAGGAGGCATACGACGCGACGATTGCGCTTGCTCTCGCGGCCGAGGCGGCCGGTTCGTCCCACGGCCCCGCAATACGGGATCAGCTGCGTCGCATCGGTTCGTCGCCCGGACTTGTCGTGATCCCCGATCCGGACAGCCTGTCCCAGGGCCTCCAGGCGGCACGCAGCGGCGACGACCTCGACTACCAGGGCGCAGCCGGCATTCTCGAGTGGGACGAACGCGGCGACAGCACCCACGGCTTCATCGGCATCTGGGAGTTCACTGCTGATGGCTCCATCGCCGACGTTGCTGTGTTCGAATTCGTTGCCCAGTAGGAGTATTGGATAAGCTCACATCGAATCGACCAGTTCAATCGCTTCAGGACTGTCTATGCGTCTGATCTCGTTTCTCTGCCTCTTGGTCGCGACTGCTTTACTGGTTGCTTGCGGTTCCGAGAGTGAATCGCAGCAGGAACAGATTCAGGCTGCGGCGCAGAACACGGACCAGACGATTCAACAGAGCGCTGAACACGGCCCGCTGAAGATTGCCTTCCTCGGCGACCTGACCGGCGGTCTGGCCGAGATCGGCGTCGAGATGCGCGACGGCTTCCTGCTGGCGATCAAGCACATCAATGCGGCCGGCGGCGTGTTCGGACAACCGGTTGAGTTCGTGATCGGCGACACCAACACCGATCCCACCATCGCGGTCGAAGAGGCGCGCCGGATGATCGAAATCGAGGGCGCCCACGTGATCGTCGGCGCGCATTCGAGCACGAATTCGCTGGCGGTTGCGGAGAGCATCACCGGTCCGGCCGGCATTCCGCAAATCTCTCCGGCGTCCTCCTCGCCGCAGCTGGCGGTCGCGGCCGACAACGACTTCCTCTTCCGTGCCACGCTGAACGACAAGGTGCAGGGACCGGCCCTGGCTCAGCTCGTCGACGAGCAGGGATATTCCAATGTCGGCGTGATCTACCGCGACGACGCGTGGGGGCAGGGCATCGCCGACTCGTTCGCCGAGGCGTTCGTCGAGACCTGGGGCGGCCAGGTGGTGATGGTCGCCGTCGCGCCGCAACAGACCACCTATCTGAGCGAAATCCAGCAGTCGCGTGAGAACGAACCGGAAGCGCTGGTGATGCTCGCCTATGTGCCCGAGGGAACGATCATCCTGCGCGAATCGATTGAGAACGGGCTGTACGACCGGTTCGTCTTCGGCCCGACCAGCCGCAATCCGGGTCTGATCGACGCGATCGGCGGGGCGCATCTGGGCGGCATGCACGGCACCGCGCCGGGCACGGCCCCCGGCACGGAGTCGGCGCTGCTCTGGGAGTCCGCCTTCATCGACGAATACGACCGGCCCTACGGCTTCCCCTACACCAAGCAGGCGTACGACGCGACGATCGCATTCGCCCTCGCGGCGGAGGCGGCCGGCTCCACCGATGGCGCCGCGATCCGCGATCAGCTCCGCCGGATCGGCGGAGCGCCGGGACAGGTCGTTGTGGCAGACATCGGCAGCATCCGCCTTGGCCTCGAAGCTGCGCGAAGCGGCGAAGACCTCGACTATGAAGGCGCCGCCCAGACCCTGGAGTGGGACGAAAACGGCGATCTCGCGCGCGGCTTCGTCGGGATCTGGCGATTCACCTCACAAGGAGGGATCGAAGACACCGGCGTGATTCCATATGGGGATTAGGCTCAGTGGTCCGGTTTGGAGCGTCATGATGCGGCAGATGACGCGGTTTCCCAGACTCAGCATTGCTGCTGCAATCGTTGCCGTCGCCCTGGTCGCCATCGCCGCTTGGCAACTCTCGAGCGGAGACGGACACGCCCGCAACGGCACGGCATCCGGCGACGAAGTGCGGATCGCGGCTCGCGCGTTGGTCGACGGCAGCACCGAGGTCGCCCTGCAACGGCGCGACGACCACGGCTGGGGCGAGTACATCGCTCCCGAAGCTCGCTTCCTCCCAACAGAGGCGGAGGTTGGCCGTTGGTTTCATAGCAACGCCATCGCCCTCGCTCCGATATCGCTCTCCGATCCTGGGCCGGGCCCTCTGAAAATCGCGCTGCTGCAGACCGTCCACGGTGCGGCCGCTGATCGGCGGCGCGCATTCAAGCTGGCGATCGCTCACCTCAATCAGGCCGGTGGCGTCTTTGGACGCCCGGTGATCGGGGTGATTGCCGACTTCAATCTCGACGAGCAGTTCATCGTCGCCTCAGCCACTCGATTGGTTGAAGAGGAAGGTGTCCACGCGTTCGTCGGTCCGACCTTCAGCTCCACCTCGTTGATCATCTCCGAGCACATCTCAAACCCGCGCCAAATCCCCACCGTCAGTCCATCGGCGACTTCCCCGGCGCTGACCGAGGCAGACCCCGGTGATTTCTTCTTCCGCACGTCGCCATCCGATGGCGCCGGCCAGGGAGCGGTCCTGGCCGAACTCGCTCGCGAGCAGGGACATGAGCGGATTGCGATCCTGTATCGCGACGATGCCTGGGGCAAGGGTCTGGCCGACGAGGTGTTGCGCAGTCAGACGGGCGAAGCCATCGCATTGCCGCTGGACCACATCAACGGCGTCACGTTTCTGCCCGAGATTCGGAATGCAGCAGAGGTCGGGGCGACCGTCCTGATTGTCCTCGGCTGCTGGAAAGAGGCCGCCACCGTAATCGGCGAGTCAGTTGCCAGTGGGACGTTCGACCACTTCCTGCTCGGCGACTGCGGCCAGAGCAGGAGCCTGTTCGAGGCCCTGGGCGCCGACATCGCCACCACGCTGATCGGCACTGCCCCCACTGTCGGCGAGGCGACTGAATCGACCACGTTCTTCGTCGACGGCTACACGGCAATGTGGGGCCAGCCGCCGCCGGTCAACGTGTCGTACGTGCCCTCCGTCTATGACGCGACCATCTCCCTGGCGCTGGCCGCGCAGTCGACGGACGGACCAGCGATCCGTGATCAGCTCCGCGGAATCAGCGATGGTCAGGGCAAGAGCCTGACCGCCGCTCAGCTCGCTGCGGCGCTGGAGGCGCTGGAACGTGGCCAGCAAATCGACTTCGACGGCGCGGTGTCCAGTCTCGATTGGGACGATCACGGTGATATCACCCGCTTCACAATCGGCATCTGGCAGTTCACTGCCGACGGTGAGGTCGAGATCTTGCGTCGTCTTCCAATCGACCTCAATCGATAGCTGCCGTCCCGCGCTCAACGAGAGACAGCGCTGCGTAAGCGCTCCCACACCGACCCCTGGTCCCCGCCCCGGGTGCGATCGTCAGGACCTCGAGTGACGAACCGGCTCACCCGATCCCGCTCGGCCAGCAATCCCTGCGGCCTCCAGAGCAGGAAGACGACGATCAGCAGGCCGATCAACAGTTGCCGCACCTGGAAGACGCGGCTGCCCAGCCAGTCCGGCAGACTCTCCTGGATCAACGGCGTACCGAACCAGAAGAATCCAACGACGACCGCCCCCAGCAGCGCGCCGCGGTGATTGCCGCTGCCGCCCACGATCAGCATCGTCCAGACGAAGAAGGTCCCAAGCAGATCGGAGAACGTCAGCGGCGAGATCGTCCCGCTGCGATGCGCGTAGATCGCCCCCGCCAGACCCATCAGCATCGCGCCGAGCATGAACGCGCCCATCCGGAACTTCACCGTGTTCTTGCCCGACGCCTTCGCCGTGTCCTCGTTGTCGCGGATCGCGCGCAGCGTTCTGCCCCACGGCGACGCCGTCGCCCGCGACACCAGCCAGTACACCGCCAGCAGCACGACCAGCGCGATCGCCAGCTCGACCCAGCGGTAGTCGCCGCCCTGGACCTGGTCCTCCAGGAACCCGTCGACGCCGTTGAGTCCGCGGCTGCGGTTGACCAGTCCCTCGACCGAGTTGGCGATGCTGCGCAGGATCGCCGCCACCCCGATCGTCGCGATCGCCAGGAAATCGTCACGCAGACGCAAGGTCGGAATGCCCAGCAGGATCGCCAGCACCGCGCCGGCCACCATCGCGAACAGCCAGCCCACCGGAATCGGCAGGCCCCAGCCGGCCACGTATGATTCCAGCCCCTCAGGCGCCGGCAGCGTCAGCACGGCCGAGACGTACGCCCCCACCATGAAAAACGCCGCCACGCCGAAGTTGAGAATCCCCACGCTCCACTGGATGTTCAGCGCCAGCGCGAGGATCGCGAAGATGGCGACCGTCGTCAGGAACCCGACCGTCCAGTTGACGGCGCCGTCAAACGTGACCAGCGTGACAACGTTGAGCAGTAGCTGTTCCATCTCAGCGCGCCCTCACCGCTGTTGTCCGAACAGACCTCGCGGCCGCAGCATCAGTACCACGATCACGATCACGAACGGGATCCCCGGTTTGAGCCCCGTATTGATCCACTGGGTCGAGACCTCCTGCGCGATGCCGACGGTCAGCCCGCCAACCAGCGCGCCCCGGGGATTGCCAATCCCGCCCAGGATTACCGCCGCAAACAGCGGCAGCAGCAGGCGGAACCCGGCGTCGAAGCGGACCTCGGCCTGCAGACCCAGCATCACCCCGGCCAACGCACCGAGGATCCCAGCGATGATCCAGGTCCCCACACGGATCCGGTTGGTATCGATGCCCGACGCCTCGGCCAGTCCCGGATTGTCCGCCGTGGCCCGCATCGCCTTGCCGAACCGCGTGCGATAGAGCAGCCAGTACAGCAGCACCGCCGCCAGGATCGTGACCCCGACGATGAAGAACTGGTCCGGCTTGACCTTGATCCCGCCCAGGATTTCGACCGCCGGATGAATCCCCGGCGTGTAGCGGAAATTCGAAGGACCCCAGATCAGCTGGATCACCGCCCGCAGCATGATCGAGATGCCCAACGACGCGATCGCGAAGACGAAGAATCCGCCGCCCGAGGCTCGCAGCCGGCGGAAGACCAACCGCTCCAGCACCACCGAGAGCGCCGCGACGCCCAGCATCGCCACCAGCAAGCCGACAATCAGCCCCCAGCCGAACGAGAGCGAACCGAACTGTCCGCCCGCGAATCCGAGGTTGGCGCCCTCGGACGAGACGACGAAGAAGGCCAGGAACATGCCCCAGCCCATCTTGTCGCCGTGGGCAAAATCGCCGACGCCGAGCACGCCGAAGACCAGCGTCAGCCCCATCGCGCCGAGCGCGACGATCGAGCCGACGATGATGCCGATCGTGACCAGTTGCGCGATCTCTATTGCGCCGTCCCTTCCTCGATCGTGAACCCCTCGCCGTCTGCCTGGCCCAGGAATGCGCGTCCCACATCGCGGCTGGTCAGCATCTCCGTGCCGCTGCCCTCGAGGGCGATCTCGCCGTCGACCATCACCACGGCTCGGTCAGACCAGACCAGCGCCTCCGTCGCGTTCTGCTCGACCATCAGAATGCCCACGCCGGACATGTGAATCCGGTAGATCCGGCTGAACAGTTCGCCGCGCGCCGCCGGCGAGAGCGCCGCGGTCGGCTCGTCGAGGCAGAGCATCACCGGATCGAGCATCAGCGCCCGGCCCATCGCCAGCATCTGCCGCTGACCGCCCGAGAGCCGGCTGGCCCGCTCGTTCGGCCGGCTCTCGAGGTCGGGAAACATGGCCAGCACTTCGGCGATCCGCTCCCCGAGTCCCGCCTGGCGCATGTAGCCGCCCATCTCCAGGTTCTCGCGGATCGAGAGCGAGGTGAACACGTTGTCGACCTGCGGCACATAGCCGATCCCCGCGGCGATCATCCGCGGTGTCGACCAGCCGCTGACGTCCTCGCCCTGGAACGAGCGACGCCCCCGCTCGAACGGCAGCGCCCCCACCGCCGCCTTGAGCAGCGTCGATTTGCCGGCCCCGTTGGGACCGATGATCGTCAGAATCTCGTCTCGATATAGGTCAATCGCGACGTCATGGATGATGTCGATCCCGTCGACGTAGCCGCCCGAGAACGCCTCCACGCGCAACATCGGCCGTCGATCGGTCATGTTCGCCGCCCGCTCAGGTACGCAGCCTGCACCTCGGGATTGGCCAGCACGTCGTCGGGCGCACCGACGTCCAGGACCCGACCCTGGGCCATCACGACCACGGGGTCACAGAGCTGCCGGACGAAATCGAGGTTGTGCTCGATGATCAGAAAGGTCAACCCCAGCCGTTCGCTCAGGTCGCGGATGTGGTCGGCCAGCCGCACGATCAGGGCCGGATTGACCCCCGCGCTGGGTTCGTCCAGCAAGATCATTTTCGGCTCCGCCATCAGCGCGCGAGCCAGCTCGAGCAGTTTGCGCTGTCCGCCCGACAGCGCGCCGGCGCGAATGTAGGCCTGGTGTCCGAGCTGGGTCTGCTCCAGCATTTCATGGGCGCGCGCCTCCAGGCGTTGCTCCTCCCGCCGGACCCGACCGGGCAGCACCCAGTTCATCCAGGGCGCCTCGCCCGACTGGTGCTCGCCGGCCAGCATCAGGTTCTCCAGCACGGTCATCGTCTCCAGTCCCTGGGGAATCTGGAAGGTCCGCACCAGACCGCGATTGAACATCCGGTGCGGCGGCAATCCGGTGACGTCCTCGCCGGCGAACGAGACCTGCCCGCCGTCGGGCTTCAGGAATCCCGCGACGCAGTTGAAGGCGGTGGTCTTGCCGGCGCCGTTGGGGCCGATCATTCCGGCGATCGCGCCGGTCTCGATCTGGAACGTCGCTTGGTCGCAGGCGCGCAGGCCGCCGAAGTGCTTGTCCAGATCGCGGACCTCGAGCAGCGTCTCCATCGACCGGTCTCGGCGCCTCAGCCCGGCGGCCAGCTCAGTCGGCGACCGCCCAGCACATGCAGGTGCAGATGCGCGACCGTCTGCCCAGCGTCTTCGCCGACATTCACAACCACGCGCCAGCCGTCATCCTCCAGCCCTTCCTGCCGCGCCACGGTCTGGGCCGCCTGCATCAGGTGCCCCAGCAGAGCCGCATCCGCCTGATCCGCTTCTTGCAGTCCCACAATCCCGGCTCGCGGGATCACCAGCACATGGGTCGGCGCCTGCGGATTCAGGTCGCGAAACGCAACGCACTGCTCGTCCTCATAGACGATGTCCGCGGGAATCTCACCGCGCACAATCGCGCCGAACACGGTATTCGAAGAACGATCTGGTTCACACACGCGCCACACTCACCAACGCAACACCTCTCGGTTCTTCGCTTCCCCCCTTTGGGGGGAAGCTGCCGAAGGCTGAAGGGGGGGCGTCGAGATGCTCCAGGGACATGCTGTGATTCCTGCCGCTCGCGACCAAGTGCTGATGCCCGGTTCGATGGCAACCGCAGGGTAGCCTGTGGGCATGTCAGACGGCGTCAGCCCAGTCAATCTGGCCAACCTGGTCCTCGTCCGCCACGGCCAGAGCCAGTGGAACCTCGAGAACCGCTTCACTGGTTGGATCGACGTCCCTCTGTCCGAGCAGGGCGTCGCCGAAGCTCACAGCGCCGGCCGCCAGATCCGCGAAGCCGGCATCGAGTTCGACGCCGCCTGGACCTCCGTGCTCAAACGAGCGATCCACACCCTCTGGATCATCCTCGACGAGATCGACGCTCCCTGGCTGCCGGTCCATCGCGACTGGCGTCTCAACGAGCGCCATTACGGCGGCCTGCAGGGTCTGAACAAGGCCGAAACCGCCGCGCAACACGGCGACGAGCAGGTCCACATCTGGCGTCGCTCCTACGACATCCCTCCGCCAGAGCTGGGCGGCGATCATCCCGATCATCCGCGTTTCGACCGCCGCTACGCCGCCATTCCCGCTGACGAACTGCCCGCCGCCGAGTCGCTCAAGCTGACCCTCGAACGGGTCATGCCTTGCTGGCAGTCCCAAGTCGTGCCCGCCCTGCAGAGCGGTCAGCGGCTCCTGATCGCCGCACACGGCAACAGCATCCGTGCGATCGTCAAGCACCTGGACGCAATCTCGGACGACGAGATCACCCAGCTCAACATCCCCACTGGCATGCCCCTGGCCTACACGCTCGACCGGGACATGAACGTGATCGACCGCCAATACCTCGCCGGCGAAGACGCCGCCGACGAAGCCGCGGCCGCCGTCGCCGCCCAGGGGCAGGCGTCAAGGTAGACCGTTAGGCCAGCCCCTGGCGCGCGCCTCTCCCTGTCTTGGCTACCCTGAGATCGGTACGACTCCGCCAGTGGTGAAGTATTGTGCGATTGGGCGGGCGAAGAGTTGGACTGGCAGTCACCACAACTCTCCGCCCTAGCGTGAGAGCCGACTTTTGCTGGGACGGCTCTCGCGCTGCGCCCCAACTTACGTCGTCCTGCGTTCCCATTGAATGTCAATCGGCCCTACGCCGTCACCGCTTCGCGATACTGACGCACCGCCTCGATGTGCGCGTCGATGTCGGGCAGACCCGCGTTCATCGTGGTGATCGAGATCGCCGTCGCGCCCATCTCGGCCCACTTCTCCGCGTGCGACACCCACAGCTCCGGGTTGCCGCCCCGGAACTGCGCCTGGGGCTCCATCGGGAAGCTCGCGGGATCACGGCCGTTGTCGGCCAGGTAGCCGCGCAGCGTCTCGACCATCGCCGCCGAATCCGGATTCGGGGGCCCGACCGGGAACCAGCCGTCGCCGATCTTCGCCGTGCGGCGCAGTTGCAGGTCATGTCCGCCGCCAAACCAGACCTCGATCGGCTCACTTGGCCGCGGCTCAATACCCGCTGACTTGACCGTGTGGAACTCGCCCTCGAAGTCGACCAGGTGTTGGTTCCAGAGCGCGCGCATCAGCTCGATCTGTTCTTCCTGGCGACGTCCCCGATTACGGAAATTCTCATTCAGCGCCTCGTACTCGACGTGGTTCCAGCCGCTGCCCACGCCTAGCCGGAATCGGTTGTCCGAGAGCACGGCCAGCTGCGCCGCCTGCTTGGCCACGAGCGCCGTCTGCCGCTGGGGCAGGACCAGCACACAGGTCGCCATGCCCAGGTTTCGGGTGCAGGCGGCGATGAAGCCCAGCGTCACGAAGACCTCGTGGAACGGATGCTCGTCGGTGTAGGGACCGGTCATCCGGTGTACGGACGGATCGGCCCCCAGCACGTGGTCATAGATCAACAGGTGGTCGAAGCCCATGCCCTCAACCGCCTGGGCAAAGTCCCGAATCGCCGACGGATCGCCGCCAATCTCATTGGTCGGCAACACCGCCCCAAGTGTCAGATCAATTGCCATCACAACTCCCATCTCAGCTCGCGAAACAATGCCAAAATACTAACCCCGCCCCATTCCCCGTCGCTCCCGCGCCAGTTCCCGTCCCTCCCTCGCCGCTCTCCGTCATTCCCGCACCGGTTTCCGTCATTCCCGCGCTTGCCGCGGGAATCTCGCTCCCTCCAGCACAGCCACCTCCACCCCAACCCCCAGCGCCGCCCTTCGTCCGACGCCCCGCCGCTCTCCCATACCCGACACTCTCCCTCCGATGCCCCACACGCACCTCTCCGATGCCCCGCACTTGATGCGGGGCCCAGACAGCGATCGCCATCCCCGACGCCACTCTGACCCCATGCTCAGCCCCACCGACAACCCCAACACATCCCCACCACCCATTACAGAACACATGT
Organism: Chloroflexota bacterium; assembly: GCA_028875225.1. Lineage (GTDB taxonomy): Bacteria > Chloroflexota > Dehalococcoidia > Bin125 > Bin125 > Bin125. The sequence goes on from JAPPFB010000002.1 coordinate 190,756, forward strand.
ACCTACAATGAACTCCTTCTCGCACACGTCAGGACCGACCAATGCAAACCACGACCAACCCCTTCCACTTCCGAGCCAGGATCGACCGCCTCTGGCGACGCGCGAACAGTCACGCTCCCGCCTATCGCCGGCTCAACGCCCTCGACGCCGTCGTCCGCGAACTCTTCGCCCCCAACGACCGCGCCCGCCGCAACCACCAGATGTACCTCGTCACCGACCCCTTCGACGTCGCCCGCCACTTCCTCCGTGACCTCCACGACCGCCCTCATCTCTGCTCTCCCCCCCCCAACGCGGGGGGAGATGCCGCAGGCAGAGGGGGGTTCCCTTGTCCTCACCGAGGGAACGCAACTCGAGGAAGACGATGACCCCTGGTAACGCCAATCTGCTCTCATGCTCCCGCTCGTTTTTTTTTCTTCCTGAGGATCGCTCCCTCCGGCTCCGCCGTGTCCCCCGGCGGATTTCGCCGATACCCCGAATCCCCCGATAGGCTCAGGCCAGAAGCCAGGAGGTCAATCCATGCCCGTCCCCCGACAGTTCCTCCGTCCGCTGGTGCTCGGCGCGCCGGACCCGCCGACCGACATTCCCACCTATCCCTCGCGCATGATCCACTTCTTCGACCCATCCAACGAGCGCATCCGCGACCGCCTGCCGCAACTGGCGCCGACCGTCGACATCCTGCTGGGCAATCTCGAAGACGCGATCCCACCCAGCGCCAAGGAAGCGGCGCGGGCCGGACTGATCGAGGTGGGCCAAACGCTCGATCTGGGCGCGACGAAGCTCTGGACCCGGGTCAACGCGGTCGACAGCCCCTGGTTCCTCGACGACATGCTCGAGCTGACCGCGGAGATCGGCGGCGTGCTGGACACCGTCATGCTGCCCAAGGTCAACGGTCCGGAGGAGATCCGCTTCCTCGACCTGCTCGTGGCCCAGCTCGAAGCGCGCAACGGCCTGAGCCGGCCGATCCTGATCCACGCCATCCTCGAGACGGCGCAGGGCGTCTCCAACGTCGAGGCGATCGCCCAGTCCAGCCCGCGGCTCCAGGGCATGAGCCTCGGTCCGTCGGACCTGGCCGCCTCCCGGCGGATGAAGACGACTCGCGTCGGCGGACCGCATCCCGGCTACGTCGTGCGCACCGACGCGGACCCCGACGACGAGACCGCCTCGCGCACGCCCTACATCCAGGACCCCTGGCACTACACGCTGGCGCGGATGATCGACGCCTGCGCCGCCAACGAGATCTATCCGTTCTACGGACCGTTCGGCGACTTCTCCGACCCCGTCGGCTGCGAGGACCAGTTCCGCGCCGCCTTCATCCTCGGCTGCGTCGGCGCCTGGACGCTGCATCCTAACCAGATCCCAATCGCCAAAACGGTCTTCCGGCCCAACCCGGACGAGGTCTCCTTCGCCCGCCGCGTCGTCGCCGCCATGGAAGAAGCGGGCGGTTCCGGCGGCGTCGCCGTCGTCGACGGCAAAATGCAGGACGACGCCACCTACAAGCAATGCCAGGTCCTGCTCGACCTCGCCGACATGCTGTCCGCCAAGGATCCTGAATTGGCCGAACTGTATGCCACATAAGAGATGTTCTGCTGCAGACCAGAGCAATCAGGGTCCGTCATTCCCGCGCTTGCCGCGGGAATCTCGCCTGGCGCCGCAGGGACGCATCAGACCGAGCCCCGCCGCGCTGCCCCGACCGGCATTCAGTCGGCAGGCACTCTACAGTTCGCTGCGGGATTCCCGCGACGAGCGCAGGTATGACCGAATTGGGTTCAGTTCGCCCGACCGCGCGCAGCGGCTTCCTCGTAGGCCTGACCGGTCAGGCGGCGTATGATCTGGGCGGCATAGGTCGACAGCACCCACTTGCCGGCCAGCGCCGCGGCGACGGCGAACGCGACGATCGCCCACTCAGCCGCGGACAGCGGGGAGAAGTCGAAGAAGTTGCGCAGCGGCGGCGTGTACAGGGTGAGAATGAAGACGCCCAGCAGCGCGACGCCAAAGAAGGTGACCAGCGCCGGGCGCATCAGGTTCTCGCGAGTCGCGCCCTGGTAGCCGATCACCTCGACCATGTAGGCCAGCCCGACGATGCCGATCGTCGTCGAGACCAGGGTCCGCGCGTCCTCCACCGGTCGCCCGAGGATGCCCTCGGTCAGCAGGTGCACGGCCACGGCCGAGACGGCCAACGCGAGCGAGGCGGGAATCGCGAAGCGCATCGTCGAGGAGAGAAAGTCGCGACCGGCCGAGCGAGGCGGCCGGGTCAGGGTGATGAAGACGGCCGGCACGCCAAGCGTGAACAGCGCCGTCAGCGAACCGTGCCGGGGCAGGAAGGGGAACTCGAGGCCCATCATGTTGGAGATGAAGATGATCAGAAAGGCGTAGAAGCTCTTGGTCACAAACAGCTTAGAGAGCTGCGAGGCGTTGCCAAGGACGCTCTGCGCCACAGCCGATCCCTTGACCAGCGCCTCGAACGAATCGTTGCGCAGGACGATCGACGCGACCCCCTTAGCCGTGTTCGCGCCCGACTCCATGGCCACGCCGACATCGGCCTGCCGCAATGCGCGGACGTCGTTGGCGCCGTCGCCAACCATGGCCACATATCGCCCGTTCGCCTGCAACGCCGCGACGATCTGTTCCTTCTGCTGTGGTGCGATCCGTCCAAAGACCGAGTTGGATTCCACGGCGTCGGCGAAATCGGACTCGTTGAGCCTGGCCAGCGCCGAACCGGTGATCAGCCCGCCCGGCAAACGAATCCCAAGTTGCTGGACGAGCGCGGCGACGGTGGCGGGATTGTCCCCGCTGATGATCTTGGGCTCGATCCCGAGATCGTCCATCATCCGGAAGGCGTTCGCGATCTCCTCGCGCAGCTCGTCGGCGACCGTGATCAACGCGATCACCCGAAGCGCCGGCAGCGTGTCGGACTCGGCATCGGGCATGGCCGCCGATTCCGCGAAGACCACGCCGCGCAGCCCCCGCTGCGCCGAGAGCTCGTACTCGGCCAGCAGTTCCGAGCGCGCCGCCCTGTCATCGTCAGCGTCGTCGGCGTCATCGTCTGCGGATCGCAGCAGTCGCTCCGGCGCGCCGAGCACGAAAACCCGCTCTTCGGTCCCCAGGCGCAGACGCGCCGCGCTCCAGCGTCGCTCGGAGTTGAACGGCTCGTCGTCAACCAGCTGCGCGCCGTTGGTCTGCGCCGTGAAGGCGGCCGAGAGCGCTTCGGCCGTCTTGTTGTTGGCCGAGGTCGAGACTGCGAACGCGCCCAGCCAGCCGGCCAGCGAACGACCGCCCGGCGCCCAGCGCACGTCATCGACCTGCAATCGATTGGCGGTAATCGTGCCGGTCTTGTCGAGGCAGATGGTGTCGAGGTAGTTGAGCGCCTCGACGGCGGTGTTGTCCTGGACAATCGCGCCGAGTCGGGAGACGCGCAGCGCGCCAACGGCAAACGCCACGGTGAAGCCGAGCATCAGTCCCTCGGGCACGACTGAGGTGGCGGTCGCAATCGTCGCCTTGACCGCTTCGTCGAACTCGCGACCGGTGATGAGGAAGGAAATCATGATCAGCAGGCCGAGGATCGCCGTGGCGACGATCAGGCCGTCGAGGATGCGCTTGAAACGAAGCTGAAGCGGCGTCTCGGTGCGCTTCAGTTCGCGTGCGTCGCGGGTCTCGCGCACGGCGCGCGACTGGTCGCCGACGTGCGTCGCCTGGTAGTAGCACGAGCCACCGACGCAGAACGCGCCCGACTCGAGCGTGTCGCCCGGGCCGCGCCGGACCGAACTCGTCTCGCCGGTCAGGATCGATTCGTCAAGTTCGGCCTCGTCCCAGACAATCGGGCCGTCGGCGACGACCTGATCGCCGCTGCGCAGCACGAGCAGATCGTCCGCGACCACGTCCGTCGCCAGGACCTCGCGCTCAAAGCCCTCGCGCACGACCGTCGCCGTGGGCGCGGTGAGCGCCACGAGCTGGCGCAGTTTGCGCGTCGCCCGCAACTCCTGGAATGTCCCCACGAGCACGTTGGCCAGCACCACCATGCCAACGAACGCCGCGTCCTGCAGGTGGTCAGTCTTCTGCTCTGTGATGGCCAGGATCAACAGGATGCCGATCAGGCTGAAGAGGACCATATTGAAGTAGGTGAAGACGTTGGTGACGATGACGTCGAGGTCGGAGCGCTGCTTCGACGAGTCGCGATTGACGCGGCCGTCCTCCATGCGCTGTGCGACTTCGGTCTGCGTCAGACCGACCAGTTCGGGTGGTTCGGCCGGACTGGTTCTGGCCGGCGGACGGGGCGCTTCGGCCGGCTCGGCCAACGGCGAGAGTGCGGCCCCCGACTCCAGCGCGAGTGGCGGGGGCGACTCGATGGTGGTGGCCGAGGTCGGCCAGTCGGAGAGCCATCCGCCCAGGCTTCGGCCTTCTGCCTCCGCAAGCGCCTCAGTGACGCGGCCCAGCGTGTCGGGATCAAGCGGCGGCTGGCCCTCTTCCAGCGCCGCCAGGTCGAAGATGGGCGGCGGCGCATCCTCGATGGAATCGGCGGAGCCGTTGCTGGGCTGGCTGGACATGAAACGATTCTATGGACGGAGCGATGTTGCCCGCTGGTTCTGACTCTAGCCAGTCAATCGGTCGTTGAGGGAGCGTCCGATCCGGTTGTGGCGCTGGTGGGATTAGTCCGGTATCATGACATCGCTGTGTGAGGTGCGAGATGGTATCGAACAGTGAGCAGATTCCGGATGCAGATCGTCGGCCCGTTGAGTTGGGAGAGTTCCAACGTTCGATCGCCCAGATAAACACCCGAATCGACGATCTGCGCTCGGACATGAACGCGAGGATCGACGATCTGCGCTCGGACATGAACGCGAGGAGCGACGACTTGCGCTCGGATATGAAGTCGGGCCAGGCCTGGATGCGGTGGGGCATCGGCCTGATACTGGCATTGACGCTCACATTGATGGGGCTGATTCTCAGCGGTGTGGGCTGAGGCAAGAGTCTATGGACTCTGAACAATCTGGCACGCCTGTCGGCCTCGTTGATCCGAGAACCTGCTAGTCGTTGAGCGACCGCTCGAGGCCGGCGAGCCGTTCCGCTCGACGCGCGGCGCTGAACCCCCGACGCGACTCCAGGACACCCCAGCCGAGCGTGAGCGCGAACACGGCCGACTGGACCAGCACGACGGTCGCGCCGGAGGAGACGTCGACGAACCAGGACACGTACACCCCCAGAAATCCGGTGACCGCGCCAATGACCACGGCAATGATGAACAGTCGAGGAAACGAGTCGGTCAACAACCTGGCGACGACCGGCGGAATCACCAGCGCGGCGGCGATCAGCGTCACGCCCAAGACCTGCAGAGCAGCGACGACCGTCGCCGCCAGAGCCAGGGAGAAGATCGCTTCAACCCAGCGCACCGGTATGCCGTAGGACGTGGCGACATCCTGGTCGAAGGTAATGAAGACGAGCGGCTTCCAGAGCAGGAACATCACGACCGCAATCAGCAGGACCATTCCGGCGGTGACGTAGAGATCCTGGTTCGTGATACCCAGGATCTCGCCGAACAGGGCAGCCTCGAAGTCGCGTGTGAAACTGCGCGCTCGCGAAATCACGGCGATGCCAATTGCGAAGGCGGCCGTAGTGACGATGCCAATCGCGGCATCCCCGCCGATTTGCCGGCGACGCGCCGCCTGGTTGATCAGGAAGACGCTGAACGCTCCCCAGAGGCTGGCGCCGAGGAAGAAGTTGAAGCCGATCGTGAACGAGACGACGGCGCCACCGAAGATGCTGTGGGCGAGGCCGTGACCGATGTAGGCGAGCCGGCGCAGAATGACGAATACGCCGACTGCGGCGGTGACGCCGCCAACCAGCGTGGCAGCGATCATCGCCCGTTGCATGAAACCGAACTCGAAGGGCTCAAGCATTGTCAGATATCGGGCCAGAGTCAGCTTCGCCGTCCTCATCACTGTCAGGGCGTCCAATGACGTTGACGACCTCGGGCGGCGGCAGAACATCGCCGTGGGCGCCGGGCGCTTCCTCCGGAATCGGCAGGACGTAGGTCTCGTGGCCGCTCTGCACAACGAGCATCGGCTGTCCGTAGGCACGTTCGAGAATGCCGGGCTGCAAGACCTCCGATGGCGGCCCGTCGGCCAGCACCGTCTGTTCGCCCAGCGCGATCAGGCGCGGCAGGTGCGAGGCGACGCCGTTGAGGTCGTGGGTGGTCAGGACGACCGTGACGCCGGCGGTGTTCAGACCGGCCAGCTGATGCAAGATCTCGTGTCGGGTCTTGATGTCGACGCCCGAGGTCGGCTCATCGAGCAGCAACAGATCCGGCGAACGGATCAGTGCCCGAGCGAGAAAGGTGCGTTGCTGCTGCCCGCCTGACAGTGCGCGGATCGGGCGATCGGCCAGGTCGGCGATCCCGAGCTGGGAGAGCACCACCCGAGCGCGACTTCGTTCGGCCCGGCTGGTCCAGGGCAGCCAACGCCGGGTCCGCCAGCTGCCCAGCATCGCGACCTGCTCCACCGTGATGGGAAAGTTCCAGTCGACCGTCTCGACCTGGGGCACGTAGCCAACCCGCGTGTTGTCGGCGACCTTGGCCGTGCCGGCGTAGAGTTCCGGCTCGCCCAGCAACGACCGCAAGAGGGTGGTCTTGCCGCAGCCGCTGGGGCCGACGATGCCGATCAGCTCACCGGGCGCGATGGTCACGTCGACATCGCGCAAGGCGACAACGCCCTCGTAGCCCAGGGCAACGCCTTGCAGTTCGACCAGTGCGTCTACTCCGACGGTTGCCACGTGCTGCCTGTGTCAAATCCATCCAACGCCGATGCGTCGCCGCCGAGCACGGTGACCATGGTGCGCACATTCTCCACCATCATGCCGACCAGCGTGTTCTCCGGATCACCCGGAGTTCCCGGCAGGTCATCATCCGACAGCGTCGAGACCTGCACCGCGCCGGCTTCTTCGGCAATGGTCTCCAGCACTTCCGAGGGGAAGACTTCCGAACCGAAGATCGCCGGGACGCCGGCGTCGCGGATCTGTCCAATCAGATCGGCGACTTCCCGTGGCGCCGGCTCGGAGAAGTCGGAGGGCTGAATCGCGCCGATGATCTCCAGCCCGTAGCGCGGGGCGAAGTAGGGGAACGAGTCGTGATAGGTGATCAGTTTGCGATGCGCCTCCGGAATCGTGGCCGTTGCTTCGGCGATCGCTTCGTCAAGTTCCCAGAGTCGGGCGATGAACAGATCGGCGTTATCGGAGTAGTAGCCGGCGCCCTCGGGATCGACCTTGCTGAGCTCTCCACGGACTATCTCTGTGTACTCGACGGCCAGGTGAGGAGCCGTCCAGAGATGTGGATTCGGGTTGCCGCCCTCTTCGGGGAAGGAGAAGTCGAAGACATACTCGTCCGGCGAGACGGCAAGATTGCCGAGCAGAACGATCGGCGTATCGTCGGCGGCGTTCGCCTCGGCCAGTTCCAGCGTCGGCAATTCAAGATTGAGGCCGTTGATGATGATCAGATCGGCCTGCTCGATCTCGCCGACGGCCGAAGGCGGCGGATCGAACGTATGGCTGTTGGTGCCCTCAGGAACGAGTGCAACCACATTGATGCGGTCTCCTCCGACCTCTTCGATGATGTTGCGCAGCGGCGCGACCGTGGTGACGACCAACAGTCGGTCATCCTGCGCGTCGTCGCCGCAGGCCGCAATGAACAGCGAGCAGACAATCGCCACGACGGACAACGAGAGAGCGGGATGGAGTCTCATCACAGAACCTGACTTCTAGTGGTGCGAAGTCAGACTATGGGCGACCGGCAGCTAATGCAACCAATTGCAACAACAGACCGCGATCAGACCAGGCCTGGTCGGATGCTGTTGCGGGGGAATCCGCCCGCGCCGAGCGTGTGCGGCCAGAGATCGAAGAGGGTGTCGACGTCGATCTTGGTGTCGTCGAAGTGCAGGTAGCGCTCGAGCACCGGCTCGGAAAACAGCGAAATGCGATGGCCGCTTGCGCCGAAGATGCGGCCGTTGGCGGCGTCGGACTGGTCCGAGGCCAGCCAGGCCACGATCGGCGCGACGTTCTTCGGGTCGCGCGCCGTGCCGGCGGCCGACTCGGACGGGGCCGCTTCGGAGGCATCGACGCCGCGCCCGCGGTCGGTCATGCGGGTCGATGCGCCCGGTGCGATGCAGTTCGTAGTCACGCCGTAGCGTCCCAACGCGCCGACATTGGAGCGCATCAGTCCCAGCTTGGCGGCATGAGCCGCCGAGTAGTTGGGCTGACCGGCCGCTCCCCGAATTCCGGCGTCGGAGGTGAAGTAGATGATCCGTCGATGCCCGCCGTCGCGGTTGGCGCGCCAGTAGATCGAGGCGAACTTGGTCGGCGCAAAACAACCCTTGAGATGCGCGCGGACGAGGCCGTCCCATTCGTCCTCGGTCATGTTGAAGATCATCCGCTCGCGCAGGATGCCGTGTGCGCAGACCAGCACGTCGAGGCCGCCGAACTCGTCGATTGCGGTCTGGACCATGCGCTCGGCGGTATCCATATCGGCGACATCGCCGACAAACGGAACCGCGTCGCCGCCGGCGTCGCGGATCTCGTCGACGATGGCCTCGACCTTGGAGGCGTCCATGCTGAACCGGCCCTCGACGTCGAAGCCGGTGTCGGCAACGACGATCTTCGCCCCTTGCTCGCCGAAGACGCGGCAGAGGTTGGAGCCGATGCCGCCGGCGCCGCCGGTGATGATGCAGATGCGTCCATCGAGGTGTTTCACGGTTTGATCGCTCCGTCCGACGAAGGGAGGGGTGTTGTCGGAGTCTGGTGTGGTCATGGTGATTCTCCTTCAGGGGCGGTGCGCAGGCCCCCTCCGCCGCTTCGCGGCACCTCCCCCAGAGGGGGAGGTCTGGGAATTGCTTATGGGAACTGTCGCGGAGGCGGGCCCATGCCCTGCAGCTCGAACGTCAACGGAATCAGGTCGAACAGCGTGTCGATGTCCCAGTACGGTTCGACATTCCAGATCGTCTGCTCCCACTCAGGCTCTTTCCAGATGGTGAGGCGCCCACCGGTTGTGCCGACGACGCGGCCGCTGATGTCGGCTGAGGCGTCGGAGGCGAGGTAGGTGATCACGGGGGTGACGTTGCTCGGGTCCATCATCGTGCCGGCGGCGCTCAGACTGGGCGCGTCGGCGCTCTGATCGACCTCGCGGCCGCGGTCGGTCATCCGCGTGGAGGCGGCGGGCGAAATGCAGTTCGAGGTCACGCCGTAGCGTTCGAGCGCCTCGGCGTTTGAGAGCGAGAGACCGATCTTGCCGGCGTGGGCGGCGGAGTAGTTCGGTTGGCCGGCCTCGCCGCGGACGCCGGCGGAGGAGGTGAAGTAGATGATTCGCCGGTTGCCCTTGTCGCGGTTGGCGCGCCAGTGAATGGCGGCGAACTTGGTCGGCGCGAAGCAGCCTTTGAGGTGAATTCGGACGAGTTCGTCCCACTCCTCCTCGGTCATGTTGAAGACCATGCGCTCGCGCAGGATGCCGTGGGCGCAGACGAGGATGTCGAGGTCGCCGAAGGTGTCGATCGCGGTCTGCACGGCGCGTTCGGCGGTGTCCATGTCGGCGATGTCGCCGGCGACGGCGACTGCCCGTCCGCCGTTGGCGATGATGTCGTCAACCACTGCCTGGACCTTTGAAGGGTCCATTCCGGCGCGGCCTTCCACGTCGAAGCCGGTGTCGCAGGCGACGACGGCGGCGCCTTGCTCGGCAAAGACCTTGCAGATTTGTGATCCCATGCCGCCGGCGCCGCCAGTAACCAGCGCCACCTTGCCATCGAGGTGTCCCATATCGTCCCCAATCCCTCTACGTGAGATACGGATGGAGGCTAGGCGCGGTCGGCGGGCAGGGTCAATCGATTGCGGGTTGGACGGTGAGTCCAATGCTGCGAGCGGCGTCTGCCTGTCGTCGATCCCACGTGGCGAGCGTCAATGTCAAGTCCTGTGGAATCGACAGGGCGCTGGCGATCTGGACTGCGTCCGCGCCTGAGAGGGGAAACTCGAGAATGAAGGCTGCCGCGTCAAACGCGATCCGCTCGGAGAATTGAACGACCTCGAAACGAGGCCAGAGCATGCCGAATCGATCCAGGGCATCCTGCAGTCCCTGATCGGACAGTCGCCGATCCCTTCGTGCTCGCGTGAGCGCCGACATCGTCTCCGGATAGGTCAGGAGGCTGGTCTGTATCACATCAGACCGGGCGACCAGCTCGGCAGCAACGTCGGCGTCCCGCTCTTCCCTGATGAGGAGTTTGGCAACCGCGCTCGTGTCCAAGTAGAGATGAGCTTCGTTCACTGACAACAGTCACAACGGCCGAGTGCGCAAACAAGATACTCATCGGTGATGTCGTGACGAAGTGGCTTCCACGTCCTGACGATTTCGGCAATCGTCTGCCCATGCCGACGCCCTCGATATGGCGGATCAACCAGGCCTTCGTCGTAGAGCGCTTCCCAAACCTCGTCCGGTTCTTCGTCGCCCCAGTCAAGCGGCAGACGAGATTCGAGGACGGGTTCGCCCCTCGCCGGCTGTCGGATGCGCTGTTGACTCTGCTCTTCGCTGGTCACCGCTAGACCTTGCTGTACCGGTTCAGGCTACCAAGAGATTCGAGCGTCGGTCATCGCGTCACCTCTGGCCAAGCCACTTCGGATCGAGGAGGCGGAGGACGGTTTCGATTGACTCGGTCTTGTCGAAGCGGAGGTAGGACTGGGACTTGGAGACTTGCTGATCGCCGAAGAAGAAGCGTTCGTAGAGTTCCTGGCGGCCGGCGAGGGAGGTGCCGACGACGTCCCAGGCGAGGCGGAAGAGAGGGACCTTGTCGATGCCTTCATCGGTCATCTCGGCTGCGCCTTTGAAGTACCGCTCGACCGCTGGGCCGATGGCTTCGCTGATCGCTTCCATGTTGGCCGCGGACGGGGCGGCCATGAAGTTGCTGCCGCCGATCTGCTTGATGTGGTCGATGATCTGGACGTAGTACTCGGGGAAGAGTCGGAGGCCGGCGGTGATCGCGTTGGCGTTGCAGTACCAGACGCCGTTGTCGGGGTTCTCGACGGCGCCTTCGACCGCCGCAATCGCGATCGACTCCAGCGTCTGCAGCATGGTGACGATTTCACCGAGACGGATCTGGACGTTGATGAACGAGTTGGTCTGCGCGTTCTCGGCGATCAGATGGGCCAGGCCCAGCAGGAAGCGAGTCTTTGCGACGTTCTTGACGATGACGTGGTGACCGAGCGATTCCTGGAAGCGCATGACCATCAGTGCCGTGTTGTGGATCTTCTCGTCCTGGTAGCCGAAGACGTTCTCCCAGGGCACTTCGACGTCGTCGAAGACAGCGACGGTGTCGATCTCCTCGAAGCGGCTGGAGATCGGGTAGTCGTGGGTGGAGCGGTTGGGGTCGAAGGAGTCGCGGCAGACCCAGTGCAGGCCCGGCGCGTCGACTGGGATGGTGAAGCAGAGCGCGTACTTGAGCTCCGCTTCGCCCTTGACGATCGGCAGGACCATCGAGAGGTTTTCGTCGGAGAACGGCGCCAGCGTGCCGAGGATGCGCGCGCCTCGCACGATGACGCCGTCCGGGGTTCGCTTGACGACGCCGGCGTTGAGGAAGGGTTCCTGTTCGCCCAGCGGGGTCTTGCGGTCGATCTGGGGCGTGATGAAGGTATGCGTCAGGCAGATGTCGTTGCGGCGGCAATGGTCGAGGATCCCCACGGCGTGCTTGCCGAGCTGGGGATCCTGTTGACCCCAATGATGCTCGGCTGCGGCGACGCCAGCGATGGCGGCGTTCATGTAGTCGGGCGCGCGTCCGAGTTGTCCGCCGGTGTGTTCGGCCCAGGCGGCGTAGGCCGCCGAGCGCTTGCGCAGGTCGTCTTTCGAGCGCGGAATCTTGAACGAGCGGTGGGAACGTTCGCCGTCTTCATCCTCGTAGGTGAGGATGTCGCGGTTGGCCGGGTCGCACTGGAAGTCGTAGTACCCGGCGATGGTGTGGGCGGCGTTGGCGAAGCCGGGCGCGGTGGTGACGTCTTCCACCAGCGCGCCGTTGTGCCAGATACGCCGTTGATCCTTCAGCCCGGCCAGGTAGGCCGCGCCGTCGCGCATGGCCATTGATCGAATGACCTAGTCGCCGCCGGTGAAGGCGGGCGTCGGTTCGTCGACGAGGGCCTCCTCGCCCTCGGTCGGGAGGACCTCTGCGTAGTTGAGGGCGCCGTCGATGTCGCCCTCCCAGTGCTCGCGGGGAAGTTCGTAGAGCACTTCGATGCCGTGGCCGTCGGGGTCGTTGATGTAGACCGAGTGGGTCATGCCGTGGTTGATGCGCAGGTTGAACTTGACGCCTTTGGACTGAAGGAAGGCGATCTGCTTGAGCCACGAGTCGCGGTCCGGGTAGTGAACCGCGAGGTGATTGAGTCCGGGTCGGCGGGGAGCCATCGACCAGTCGCCGGAGTCCTCGGAGTCGCCCATGATCTCGGCCAGGGCGAGGTCGTGGTGGCTCTCGGAGAGGCCGTTGTAGAAGCGCATAGTCATCGAACGCTGATCGCGGGGCTTGAGCGATCCGATGTGGCGGAAGCCCATCACATCGGTCCAGAACTCGTGGGCGACCTCGATGTCGCGCACGTTGAGGACCAGGTGATTGACGCCGACGGGGGTCATTGCGCGGGCGGGTGCGTCACTCATGATTCGTCTTCTTTCCGATCATCCAACTCGCCGAGACTGATCGAAGTCAAAGGTACCAAACGCCGGATGAACCCTGGGCTCGTTCATGCGGCGCGAAGTGGGTCGACGCTGAACAGCGGGCGAATTCCGATGGAGACCTGCGAATCTGCTGTTGGGGACTGACGATCGTGCGTGCGGGTGTTCAGATTTGTCCAGATTTGTCCAGATCAGTCCGGATTGGGCTCGATTGGGATAGGTTTCTTCCGGCTGAATCCACGCGGTTCCAGGGCCGTCCAGATTCGTCGCGGGATGTTGGCGGATTGGAGCCGGCGCACTTGCCGTGTGGGAGATCATACGTTCTGATCGTAGCCCGATTGGTCGACGGCGACCGATGCCGCCGTGACGCAAACAGGTCCTAGCGCAGTTGCTTGAGGGCGTTGGCGACGGATTCGCTTTCGGGGCCGTCGCGGTCGGCGGCTTCGGCCAGGTCGCGGAAGCGTGCGACGGTCTGCTGGAGGCGGATGCGGCGGAAGAGGGCGGCGTCGGCGGTGGAGCCGAGTTCTCCGTAGTGTTCGACGATGCGCCAGCCCAGCTCGGTTCCGTAGCAATCAATCAGCTGAGCGAAGTCGACGGCCGGGTCGGCGACGCGGAGTCCGTGCCAGCCGGTGACGGCGGTGAGCTGTTGGACCAACGGGTCGACGTGCAGGCGTTCGACGGAGACGCCGCCGTGCACTAGGCGCGGCTCGATGTTCCAGACCGCGTCGTCGCCGAGCAAGCGCGACCACCAGCGCCGCGCCCAGGTGATCTGCGACCAGTTGACGAGGGGGCGCATGATGGTCAGCGAGCGGCGGGAGAGCGCCTCGTGCTGGTCGCGCCACTCTCGGAACGCAGGCGCGCCCAACCCTCGGGCGCGCTCGACGGAGAATTCATGCAGCTCATGGAAGAAGCCGGCCAGGTCGCGCACGAGGCGCTCACGATTCTGCTCCACGATCAGTTCCGGCCTCAGTGGACGACCCTCCGTTTGCCGAGCGGCGCGCCAGTGACGCTTCCAGTTGTCGACGTGATCGGATTCCTCCCAGAGCGGCACCGTCGGGCTGAGGAAACCGCGCAGATGGGGCATCACGGAGGACATGACGGTCAGCTGCTCGGAGGCGGCCTCGGATTGCGGGAAGAGCGCGATCCAGCCTTCCCACTCAACCCTGATCAGGTCGGCGTCGGGCTCCTCGACGACGCTGAGGTCGTCGGCCTCGATGTCGGGGAATCGCGCGCCCAGCGCGAATGCGAGCTCAGTCGCTCGATCGGCGATCGCTGGCGCTGACGGCATTAGTTGAGTGTATCGGCGGTCTGCCCGGATTCCGGAGGAGCCGGCGGCAGCGGCGCCTGATCTTCGCCCAGCCACTGGACGGGATCGACGTCGACGCCCTGGATGATCACTTCCCAATGCAGGTGCGGCCCGGTCGAGAGGCCGGTCGTGCCGATGTTGCCGAGCCAGTCGCCGGGAGCGACCTCCATGCCTTCGCGGACGGCGATCAGCGACATGTGCCAGTAACCGCTGTAGACGCCGGCGCCGTGGTCGAGGATGACACCCATGCCATGGATTATCAGTTCACCGGTCCAGACCACCGTCCCGGGGGCCGGAGCGACGATGGGATCGCCGTGATCGGCGGCGATGTCGTGGCCGTGGTGCCAGCCATCGGACAGGACGCCGTCGTACGAGCGTTTTGCTCCGAAGACGCCGGTGACTTCGCCCTGAACGGGCAGGAGCCACGGTGTTCGCCAGCGAGCGGGGCCGGACACCAGGACGTTGTGGACGAAGCGGACGTCGTGATCTCGCTGGATCTCGGCCGGGTCGGCGGCGATTCCGGTTCCGCCGAGGATGACCTCCTCAAACGGGGCGGCGCTGGCCAGGACGATGATCGAGGATGAGATTGATCGCAGCCAGGAACCGCCGGGGCCGTAGAGGTCGACGACGACATCGGTCGAGCCGGTCGCGGCGTCGCGCGGTATCGCGACGACCGCCCACCAGACGCCTGGCTCCGTATCGAGCAGATTCCAACTGCGCCCAGCGATTGTCGCGGCCACCGCGGAGGCCTCGTCGCTCTCGACCGTGAGCGACAGCGCCTCACCCTGGGTAACGAGATTCGGCATGGTTATGATGACGAGATGCGCCTCGGCATCGACGGGCGCTTCTTGCTGAGTCTCGCGCTCGAGCTGATCTTGCCGGTCTTCGTCCGGTTCGTTCTGCTCGGTCTCCGCTGCCTGAACGGACTGCACGTCGCCTGATTCGCGCTCGACCGTCGGCTGCTGGTCTTCGGTGGGCGGCTGCTGCTGGGGCGCCGGCTGCTGCTCCGCATCTTCAACCGGAGCCACGGATTGTGCGGCAGCTTGATCGGTCTCCTCGGACGAGGGCTCTGCCGGCGCCGGTTCCGGCTGATCCATGGCATCGGCGGCGTTGGTTGTCGCGACGACGGCGACCTGCGCGGAAGTCTGGACGGGATCGTCATCGGGCTGCAGGAGGACGGCCAGTCCCGCTCCGACGGCGGCGGACAGCAGAGCCAGGATCGCTATCGAGACCAGGAATCGACCGCTCACACACGGACTCCGATGCCCGAAGCAATGCTGAGATTGGCGTCCAGCGGTTGGTTGACGCCGCTGGCCCTCGTACCCTCACTCTAGTCAGGGCAACGGACGGCAGAACGGCGAGGAGGCTTCGTGACGAAGGAATCGGGGACATCGACCATCCTCGCCGGCCCGCCGCTGGAACGTATTGCCAAGCCGTGGGGCGAAGAGCTGATCCTCAAACGGACGGCACGCACCGTCGTCAAGGCGCTGCGGATCGGGCCACACCGGCGCCTGTCGCTTCAGTTCCACCGCCGGAAGCACGAGACGTTGATGCTGCTCAGCGGCGAGGCGGAGCTGACGTTCGGTCCCAGCATCGACACGTTGGGTGAGATTGCGCTGCGTGAAGACGTTCACTGGGAGATCGACGCAGGCGTGTTGCATCGGATCTGCGCCGGACCGTCGGGCGCCGACATCCTCGAGATCGCCTCGCGTCTGCCCGACGATGTCGAGGACATCGTGCGCCTGGCGGACGACTACGGGCGCGTGGACACCCACGAACGAGTCTGATTGCCGGTCCTGTGGCATCGCGAGAACTGTTCCAGCGGATCGTCGAGGGCGACGAGATCGCCCTGCGCGACGCATTCCGCAGTTACGGCGCGACGGCGAGGGAGCTGGCCCGGCGAGTCGTTGGTCCAGAACAGGCCGATGAGATCGTCGAAGAGGCATTTCTGCTGATCTGGTCGGAGCCGGACCACTGGGCGTCCGAGGCGCTGGACGTTCAGCTTCTTCGGGTTGTGCGCGATCTGGCGCTGGCGGTGCGCCGTCGCGGCGTCACCGCGGTGCTGGCCGCACAGGACCTGCAACCGTTCGTGATGGCCCCTGATCCAGGGATGCCCGATGTCGTCCACGAGCTTGACCACGACGAACTGCAACGAGTCATGTTGCGTTTGCCGAGCGACCAGGGTCGTCAACTGGAGGACGCCTGGCTGGATGGTCTGCGAGGGGATGACGAAGCGCTGAACGAGGCCCTGGACACGGTGGCCGGCGCCATGTTGAGCGGTCATCTGACGCGGCAGGCGCGCTAGATGTCGGAACCAGTTGAGCCTGTGGAGCCTGTAGAGGTGGGGGAGCGGACCGACGAGCTGCCGTTGGCGGCGTTCTATCTGGGACTGCTCGAGGGCGCCGAGCAGGAGATGGTGCAGCGGGCGGTACGGTCTGACTCTGCGATCCGCAGGCGTTCCGCGCCCTGGCCGACCGCGGTGGCCGCGATCACCTGCGCGAGCCTCGTGATCGACCGATCGAGCGTCGAAGCGCGGCTCGAACAGCGGCTGATCCAGCGCGCGCGGCTTGAGCGTCCGCCGCAGGTTCGCTCGCGGCGCACCTTGCGCCGGGCGGGTCGCAGTTCGGTCTGGCTGCTGCTGGCCGGCCTGGTGGCCGTGGCGGCGTTGTTCGGATACCTCGCATTCCGCGGCGACGATCCGATCTCCGGTCAGGCGGTCGCCCTGACCGACGACGGCGTGACAGGCGTCCTGCTGCCGCGCTACGAGGAGCGGCTGTTCGCCCTGATCTTCTGGGGGCTGCCGCAGCTTGAAGCAGGCGAACGCTGGCAACTCTGGCTGGTGCGTGAATCGGGAGCGGTCGAACCCGGGCCGATTTTCGAGCGGGACGCCGAGGGACGGGCGGCGGTCTCGGTCAATCCGAACGAGTTGGAATCCGACGACGCGCTGATTGGATTCGCGGTGTCGCGAGACAATCCGAGCGAACGAACGGACGGGACTCCGTCCTCGGAGGACATCCTGTATCAGTTCTCGCGTCCGTAGCGGGGATTCCTCGGGGATTCGCCCGGGTCGCGGGTAAACTGGCCAGAAGCGCGCGAACACTGACGAGGACGCACGATGGACTTTGAATTCAACACCGACCAGGAAGCATGGCGGAACGAGATTCGCGGATGGATCCGCGATGAGTTCGGGGAAGACTGGAACGGGCTCGACGTCTCCAACGACGAAGAGGGGTCGGACGAGGCCTGGGAGTTCTCGAAAGGCATCCGCAGCAAGCTGGCGGAGAAGGGCTGGACGGCGCCGGCCTGGCCGACCGAGCACGGCGGCATGGGTCTGTCGTTCGCGGAGCAGGCGATCTTCAACGAGGAGTTGGCCTATCACCGCGTTCCCGGTCCCGATCTGATCTCGGTCGGCTACGTTGGCCCGACGCTGCTGGTCTACGGCACGGACGACCAGAAGAGCCAGTTTCTCGACGACATCGTCAACTCGCGGGCGTCGTGGTGCCAGGGCTACTCGGAGCCCGGTTCCGGATCCGACCTGGCCTCGCTGCAGACTCGCGCGGTCAAGGACGGCGACGACTATGTGATCAATGGTCAGAAGATCTGGACATCGAACGCGCACCGAGCCGACTGGATGTTCGCGCTGGTGCGGACCGACCCGGACGCGCCGAAGCACCGTGGGATCACCTACCTGCTGGTCGACATGAACACGCCGGGGATTACTGTGCGGCCGCTGATCAACATGCTGGGCGGACATGGATTCAACGAGGTCTTCTTCGAGGACGTGCGCGTGCCCGTGGAGAACCGCGTGGGCGAGGAAAATCGCGGCTGGTACGTGGGCATGGCGACGATGGACTTCGAGCGCTCCGCGCTGTCGGGCAGCGCGGCGCTGCGGCGAAACTTCGAGGACTTCATCGACTACCTCGGGGAGAATCCGGCTGCGACGCGCGAGGCAAAGCTTGGCGTCGCCGACACGGCGATCAACATCGAGGTCTCGCGGATGCTGTCGCTGCGCGTCCTGTCGATGCAGCAGGGCGGGCTGGCCCCGAACCATGAGGCGTCGGTGGCGAAGATGTTCTCGTCCGAGCTTTCGCAGCGCTTCGCGCGCTTCGGGATCAACACGATGGGCAGCTACGGACAGGTGCGCAAGGGCGACCCGTACGCGCAGATGAAGGGCTGGTTCACCGAGCAGTACATGTCCTCGGTGCCGGCCACGATCGCGGGCGGATCGTCGGAGATTCAGCGCGGGATCATCGCGACGCGCGGCCTCGGCCTGCCCCGGGCTTAGCCTTACAGGACGATTCTGAGCAGCGCGTCGGAGGCGTCGGATGGCCACGCTGTACGACGACTTCACGGAGTACTTCGAGGCGGCGGCGCAGTACTCGGAGCTGAATCCGAGGCTGCTTGAGCAGGTCAAGACCTGCAACAACGTTTACCAGATGTCCTTCCCGGTCGAGAACGACGACGGGGAGATCGAGGTGATCGAGGCATATCGGGCGCAGCACAGCCATCACCGTCTGCCGACCAAGGGCGGGATTCGCTACTCGACGATGGTCGACGCGGATGAGGTCCGAGGCCTCGCAGCGCTGATGACATTCAAGTGCGCGATCGTCGATGTGCCCTTCGGCGGAGCCAAGGGCGGGGTCTGCATCGATCCCTACCAGCGCTCGCCGGAGTTCGTCGAGCGGGTCACGCGGCGCCTAGTGATCGAGCTCAATCGACACCAATTCATCGGACCGGCGATCGACGTCCCGGCGCCCGACTACGGCACCAGCGCGCGGGAAATGGCCTGGATTGCCGATACCTATCGCACGCTGAACCCGCACGACATCAACCACTTCGCCTGCGTCACGGGCAAGCCGCTCTCGCTGCACGGGATTCCCGGCCGGCGCGAGGCGACCGGGTTGGGCGTGTTTCACGGGATCATCAACTGCCTGGCCGACGCCAGGGCCGGACATGATCTCTCGCCCGGACTGGACGGCAAACGGGTGATTGTGCAAGGACTCGGCAATGTCGGCTATCACGCAGCGCGCGAGCTGTCCGACCATGGGGCGCGGATCGTAGGGATCGCCGAGCATGACGCCGGTCTGTACGACCCGAACGGGCTAGACATGGAAGCGATCGCCCGGCATCGCTGGGAGCATGGCGGGATCGGCAACTTCCCGGCCGGGCAGGTCTTCGCCAACTCGTTGGAGACGCTGGAGCAGTCGTGCGACATCCTCGTCCCCGCGGCGCTGGAGCAT
This sequence comes from Chloroflexota bacterium, assembly GCA_028875225.1. Classification (GTDB taxonomy): domain Bacteria; phylum Chloroflexota; class Dehalococcoidia; order Bin125; family Bin125; genus Bin125. Next base: position 209,972 of record JAPPFB010000002.1, read on the forward strand.
CAGATCACGGTCGACAATGCCGACCGCATCCGCGCCGGAATCATTGCCGAGGCGGCCAATGCGCCGACCACGCCGGATGCAGACCGCATCCTTCGAGAGCGGGGCATCACCTTGATTCCCGATCTCTACCTGAACGCCGGCGGGGTGACGGTTTCCTACTTCGAATGGATCAAGAACCTGTCGCACGTCTCGTTCGATCGGATGCTGACCGGCACGGCCGACATGCAAAATCGCCGCATCCTCGACACGATGCAGGCGATCACGGGCAGCGCCGTGCCGTTGCAGGAGCGGGCCATGCTCGAGCGCGGTCCAACGGAGATCGATATCGTCCACAACTCGCTGGCCAAGACCATGGGCGAGTCGTATCAGCGCATCTCCGACCTGCGCAGCGAGCGAGACCTGCCCGACCTGCGCACGGCCGCGTATCTGTACTCGCTGGAGTTGGTCGCGCAGAGTTACCTCGAGCTTGGGCTGTTCCCCTGAAGCTGGGTTCGTGTCCCGCGTACTATGTGCTCATGCATCGGCGCAAGACACCAGACACGGGCCAACTGTGGACGCGACCGATGCTTGTCGCCGATCTCAAAGCGATGGAGCGCCGCCTGATTCGATGGATGATCGCCTGTTCTGTGGTCATCGTCGGCGCGATCACTGCCATCGACAAACTCACCTGACTGGAGACACGACATGGGCAATCCTGAGATGTACGTCGACCTCGCGCCGGAATTCACCGATGCCGGGACGCCGGTGATCAAGTTCACCAATGACGACGACGCGAACGAGTTGCTGGCCAACGACCCGAATGCGCTGCTGATTGCGATCGTGCTGGACCAGCAGATCTCAACGACCAAGGCGTTCAGCGGGCCGCGCGATCTGAAGCAGCGGCTGGGCCACCTGGATCCGGCGCAGATCGCCGAGATGGACGAGGAGGAGTTCCTCACCATCTTCCGCGAGAAGCCGGCGATCCACCGCTTCCCGGCGTCGATGGGCAAACGCGTCCAGGCCGCCTGCGCGACCGTGCGGGACGAGTTCGACAACAACGCCGAGAACATCTGGGATGATCAGCCCGACGCGAAGACGATCATGAAGCGGCTGGGCGGCGTGCCCGGCGTCGGCCCGGCGAAGCAGAAGATCGCGATCCTGCTGCTGGCCCGCTACTACGGCATGGACATTCCCGGCTGGCGCGACGTGATCCCGGTCGAGTTGCCCGACTGACGGTATCGCAGCTGCTTCGTCATTGCCGCGCTTGCCGCGGCAATCTCGCTGTGCTGTGGGAGAACGTTGGTGCTGCGCTCGGCGAGATACCCCCGTTCGAGCCGGGGGCAGGCTCCGCGGCAGGCGCGGGGATAACGGAATGCGTCGAGCGTTATCCTCCACTGACTGCGAGTGCGCCGATTGTGGTCGGCGTTGAGTAGGAGCGGGTTCCGATGGCCGTATCGTTTGGCGTTCACACCGGACAGCAAAATGTGTCGATGGGCGGTCTGCGCCAGTTGTGGCGCTGGATCGACGAGCAGGGGATGGACTGGATCTCGGTCTGGGATCACTTCTACGAAGCGCCGCCGGTCGATGGGACCTCGCCGCACTTTGAGTCGTTGACCTGCATGGCCACGATTGCCGCCGAGACTGAGCGCGTGCGGATCGGCTGTCTCGTGTTCTGCGTGCCCTATCGCAATCCCGCCTACCTGGCCAAGTCGCTGATGACGTTGGATCACATCTCCAACGGGCGGATCGAGCCGGGTCTTGGCGCTGGCTGGCACCAGATGGAGTTTGAGGGCTTCGGCTACGGCTGGCCGAGCCTCAAGACGCGGTTCGAGATGCTCGAGGAGGGTACCCAGATCATCAAGGGCATGCTCTCGCAGGAGCGGACCAGTTTCGAGGGCGTTCACTACAACGCGATCAACGCGACCAACGAGCCGCGCCCGGTGCAGGAACACGTGCCGCTCTGGATCGGTGGGCGAGGCGAACGCAAGACGCTGCGCATGGCGGCGCAGTACGCCGACGGCTGGAACGTGCCCTACATCGGTCCGGAGGAGTTTGCTCGGCTCTCGGGCGTGCTCGATGTCCGCTGCGGCGAACAGGGCCGCGATCCGGCGACCATCGACCGCACGGTCAACCTGCAGTTCAATCTCAGCCCGACCGAGGCCGAGGCGGAGATCGCCCGGCAGAAGCTGGTGGAGCAGTGGGGCGACCAGGCCGACCGCGTCTCGGAAGGCGCGCTGCAGGGCACGCCCGACGACGCCTTCGATCGGGTATCGATGTACTGCGACGCCGGCGCGGCCGGCGTCAACGTCGCGCTGCGTGCGCCGTGGAGCGAAGAGGCGTTGGCGGCGTACATCAATGAGGTCGTCCCCGCGTTGCGCGAGAAGTACGGCGCCGTCGAACTCTAGTTGACTGCGGTGGGGATTCCACAGGGACTACCCTCAACACATGAGCAACGAACGCATCGACGACGCGCTGACGATTGACGGCTTGCCCGACGATCTGCGCCGGCCGATCCTGGTGCTGGCCTTCTTTGGCTGGAACGACGCCGCCGAAGCGGCCACCGATGCGGTCAAGTTCCTGCGCAATCTCGATCCGGCCGCGCCGGTGGCGTCGCTCGACTCTGACGAGTTCTTCGTCTTCACCGAGCATCGACCGACGGTGAAGTGGATCGACGGCGACAACGCCCGCCGGGAAGTGGTCTGGCCGCTGACCGAGTTCACCGTGCTGCGCCGGCCGGAGGCTGACCACGACCTGATCCTGGGACTGGGAACCGAGCCCGATTTGCGTTGGCGCCGCTACTGCCGCGCGGTGCTGCAGGTGGCCGAGATGGCTGGAGCGGAAGAGGTCGTGACCCTGGGCGCGTTGCTGGCGGACGTGGCGCACACGCGGCCGACCAGGGTGTCGGGCGGATCGTCCAATCCCGAACGCCAGAAGCAGTTCGGATTTCAGACGTCGCGCTACGAGGGACCGACTGGCATCGTCGGATCGATCGGCGACGCCTGCCGGATCGCCCAGGTGCCGCACATGGGTTTCTGGGCTTCGGTTCCCCACTATGTGACCTCGCGACACAATCCGGGCGCGACCAAGGCGCTGCTGACTGAACTGGACCGCGTCTTCAGCCTGGATCTTGATCTGCGCCACCTCGATGGCGCCCAGGAGCGCTACCGGGCCCAGATTGACACGGCGCTCGAAGACAAGCCTGACATCCGCGACTACGTGCGCAACCTGGAGGCGCAATCGGACGAGGAGTCGCCCGAGGATGCGCCGGCCGAAGCTCCGTTGGACAGCGACGACATCATGGAGGCCGTGAATCGCCTGCTGCGCGGCGACGAGTCCAACTGACATGGCGCAGGACGACGATATTGGCCGCGACCACGAAGAAGACGCGTCGGGCGAACCGTTCGTCAATGAGGTTGAGGTACGCGGCCTGATCGTCGGCGCGTTCCAGGAGAACTGCTGGGTGATCGGTAACCGACGCACCGGCGAAGCGATCTGCATCGATCCGGGTGAACAGGCCGACGACATCGTGCATATGGCGTCGGAGATGGGCGTCAAGATCAAGATGATCGCCAACTCGCACGCGCATCTCGACCATGTGCTGGGCGTACGCGGGGTGCAATCCGACGACAACGCCACCTTCCTGCTGCACGAGGCGGACCTGGACATCCTGCAGGGAGCGGCGGACTCGGCCGCCCGGTTCGGGATGCAGGTCGAACAGCCGCCCGATCCCGATCACTACATCGAGGACGAGCAGCAGGTTGAGGTGGACGGCGTCTCTCTCCATGTGATTCATACTCCGGGCCATACTGCTGGCTCGGTCTGCTTCTACGGGCACGGGGTGTTGTTCTCGGGGGACACGTTGTTCCGCAACAGCATCGGCCGGACCGATCTGCCGGGCGGCGATTACAACCAGGAGATGTCGTCAATCGTCGACAAGCTGTTGATGTTGCCCGACGAGACAATCGTGCTGCCCGGACACATGGACCAGACCACGTTGGGCGCCGAGCGGGTGCAGAATCCGTTCATCCTGCAAACCCTGCAACAGCGCGGCATCAATCCGGGCGAGCGACGCACCCCCGGTGGTCTGATTCTTCCGAACTGAGCTCAACGATGAATCATTGACGGGAGGGGCCGAATGACCGACCAGGCATCGACGTTGCAGGAGATGGCCGAAGCGAAGTCGTCGCTGGACGAGCGGCTGGACCGGATTGATGAGGCTCACGGGTCGTGGGAAGGCGCGGTCGGCGAATGGTCGGTGGCGCAGATGTTGCAGCACATGCACGGCTGGCTGACCGAGATGACGACGGCCGTCGAGCGAATGAACGCCGGTCAGCGCCCGACGCCCGAGGGCGTGGACTACTCCGACCCGGAGGACTGGAACCCGGGCTTCGTCGCCGATCGGGGCGAACAGAGCTATGAAGCGGCGCGCGCCGCATTCGACGAGGGCCACGAACAGTTCACGGCCGCCGTGGGGGCGGTCGATCCGGGACGCTTTGGCGATGGCAAGACGATCAACCGCATGGTCGAGGGTGTGGTCACGCATCACTACGTCGAACACGGCGAGGACCTGGATAGCTTCCTCGGCGGCGAGCACTAGCTTCCTGTCGGCGTCCCGTAGCGCCTGAGCCGCGCTCAGGCGATACTTGAGCGAGCCTGCGCTCGCCCACTGAACTGAACAGTCGGCGCTGGAAGAGAGTCAACCATGAGCGATGACGAGAGTCTGATCACGCCTGCAATGGAAGCGGCGATCGGGACTGAAGGCGAACCGCGCGAGGTGACGGTCGACAAGGAACTCGTCCTGCGCCTGATGCGCGCGTTGGATGAGGACGACGAGGATCTGCTCGCGGCAGTCGAAGCGGGCGACACTGCCTATCCGATCCCGACCTACGCGCTGCTGACAACCAGTACGTCGCAGCGGCAGCTGGAAGTACCGGACGCGCCCGAGCGTGCGCTGATGGCGGCCGACGCCTGGGAGGTCAAGGCGGACATCCACCTGGGCGACCAGCTGACCATTGTGCCGCGTCTGGCCGAGATCCAGGAACGGATCGGCGGGCGCGTAGGTCATTCGCTTTTCATTCACCACGAATGGGTCTACACCAACCAGGACGAGGTGGAGGTTGCCCGAGTCCGGCGCACTGTGACCCACTTCCAGACTCGACACACGGGAGAGTAGGGCGACGATGGCGTATCAATACGACGAGCTCCAGGAAGGCACCGAACTCCCGACCGAACACCGCACGCCCTCAACCGAGCAGGTGGTGGGGTTCTGCAACGCGACCGGCAACGCCGGTCCGCAGTTTCTCAATCCGGAGTTCGCGAAGGAGAAGATGGGGCTCCCCGGACCGATCGTTCCGGGCAACATGAAGCAGGGTTTCCTCGACCAGTACCTGCGCCGGTACTTCGGCCGCAACCAGATCACGCGGTTGCAACTTAATCATCGCCGGCCCGACGTCCACGACGCGGAAATGACGATCGGCGGCGAGGTGACGCGCACCTATGAGGCCGACGGACGGCGGATGGTCGACCTGGAGATCCACATCGACAACCCGCAGGGCGACCGCTCGGTGCGCGGCGCGGCGACGATCGCGTTCGACTAGGTCTGCCGAGCCCTGTGCCGCTGCCTCGATTGGTTGACCTGGGCGAGTTGGGCGAAGGCACACCGCTGCCCGAGCACTCGCTCGCGCCCGACATCATGGATGTCGCGAAGTTCATCGGCGCGGCCGGCTTTGCGATTCCGATCTTTCTCGACCCCGTTGCCGCTCGCGCGACCGGACTGGAACGGCCGCTGATTCCGGCGGAGTACAAGTCCGCGTATCTGCTCGCCTACCTGCGCCAGCTGGCCAAGCCGAACGGCAGGATTGTGCGGCTGCAGTCGGGATTCCGGCGTCCGGACTACCACGGCAACCGCTTCACGATCGGCGGCCAGGTGACGCGCGTGGAGCCGGTCGAGGGCGTCAGAGAGATCCACCTGGAGCTGTGGATCGAGCAGGCAAGCGGCGACCGCAGCGTGCGCTCTTCGGCGGTGATTCTGCTGCCGGAGCGTGCTTGAGCGTTATACCCCGCTGACCGTCATCCTCGACATGCGCAGCGTCGGAGCCGAGGTGGCGCCAAACCACTGGGCGTCGTTGCCGATCGCGTCGATGCGCTGGAACATCTCAAGCAGATTGCCGGAGACGTTGATCTCCTGCACCGGTTCGGCCAGTTCGCCGTTGCGGATCCAGATGCCGGCCGCGCCGCGGGAGAAGTCGCCGGTGGTGTAGTTGATCCCGAATCCCATCAGGGTGGTCAGGTAGAGGCCGTCGTCGACCTCCCCGATGATCTCCTCTGGTGATGTTTCACCTGGTTCGATCGTGAGGTTGCCGCTGCCGATCTGGGGCAGGCCGCCGACGCTGCGCCAGGCTGAGCCGGTGCTGGCCGCATCGAGCCGCCGGGCGTTGTAGGAATCGAAGAGGAAGCCCTGGAACATGCCCCGATTGACTAGCGCGTTGCGTCGAGTGACGACGCCTTCGCCGTCGAAGGGTCGCGACCCGAGCCGGTTGGTCAGCGTCGCGTCGTCGATGATCGTGAGCAACGGCGATGCGACCTCAGCCTCCTGCCGATCGGCCAGGAAGGTGGCCTTGCGGTAGAGCGCTTCTCCGCTGGCGGTGCCGGCGACGATTCCGGCCAATCCAGCGGCCATGCGCGGCTCCCAGACGACCGGCACCTCGCAGGTCGAGGCCTTGGAAGCGCCCAGCTGACGGAGTGCGCGCGCGGCCGCCTCGCGGCCGACATCCTCGGGGTTGTCCAGCCGGTGCAGGCTGCGCTCGGACGTCGACCAACCGGCGTTTCGCAGTTGGCCGTCTTCCTCCTCGGCCATGACTTCGACCCACATCGAGGCGGAGGTGTCGGCGTAGGAGCCGGCGAACCCGTTGGTGTCGACCAGGGCGAAACTGCTGAAGCTGGTGCTGAAGGTTGCGCCGCCGCTGTTGACGATTCTGGAGTCGGCGTCGAGCGCCGCCTGCTCGCAGGTCAGCGCCTGACCGAGCCGATGGTCGCCATCGACTTCGGGGATCTGCTCGTCGAAGAGCGCGAGCTGGGGCACATTGCGTGCCTGGTCCTTCGGATCGGCGAGGCCGGAGAATGGATCCGGCTCGGACACTCGAGCCAGTGCCAGGGCCGTCTCTACCGTCTCGGCCAGTGCTGAGTCGCCAATGTCGCTGGTCGAGACCGTCGCCTGCCGGCCGTCGAGGATGACGCGCAGGCCCACGGACCGCGCCGTCGACTCCGAGACCTTTTCGATCTGCTGTTTGCGGACGGAGGTGGAGGCATTGGTCGAAGCAACCGCGACGGCGTCGGCCTGGTCGGCGCCGGCGGCCTGGGCCAGTTCGAGCAGGCGCGCTGCGAGTTCGAGCGGTTCCGTCGAGAGGGTCGCGGTCGCCATCAGGCCGACATCCCGGCGCCGGGACGCATCTGTGTGCCGCCGACCGTGATTCCCGAGACCAGGACGGTCGGAATGCCGACTCCGACGGGGACCGATTGCCCCGATTTGCCGCAGGTCCAGCGACCGTCGGACATCTCCAGGTCGTGTCCGACGCCGGTGACCTTGGACAATACGTCGGGTCCGTTGCCGATCAGGTTGACGTCGCGGATCGGCGCGCTGATCTGTCCGTTCTCAATCAGGTAGCCCTCGGTGACCGAGAAGACGAAATCGCCGTTGGTGATGTTCACCTGGCCGCCGCTGAACGCCTTGCAGTAGATGCCGTACTCGACCCGCCGGATCAGATCCTCCGGCTCGTCTTCGCCGGCGGTCATGTAGGTGTTGGTCATCCTCGGCATCGGCGAGTGGCGGAACGACTGCCGCCGACCGTTGCCCGACGGCGCGACACCGAAGTGATCGGACGAGATCCGGTCCTGCATGTAGGCGGCGAGTTGGCCGTTCTCGATCAGCAGGTTGTGCCCGGCGACTTCGCCTTCGTCGTCGATATTGACCGAACCGCGGGACAGATTGAGCGTGGCGTCGTCAATCACGGTGACCAGTTCGGAAGCGACCGATTGGCCGATCCGGTTGGAGTAGTTCGAGGTCTCCTTGCGATTGAAGTCGGCTTCGAGTCCGTGGCCCACCGCCTCGTGCAGGAGGATGCCGGAGTCGCCGGCGGCGAGCACGACCGGGAACGTGCCGGCCGGCGCCTCCCGCGCCTCCTGTTGCAGGACTGCCTGGCGCGCAGCTTCCTCAGCCAGTGATTCCGGCGTGTGGTCGTCGAAGTAGGGCATGCCCATGCGACCGCCGCCGCCCCAACGCGCATTGCGGCGTTCCCCGTCGATCTCGGAGAGGCAGGACACGTTGAAGCGCAGCAGCGGTTGATAGTCGGCGACCATCCGGCCGTCGCTGCGGACAATCAGGACGCGCTTCTCTTCATCGACCATCGACGCATCGACTCGGGCAATGCTGGAGTGGTACGCGCGCGCTGCGTCGTCGGCGCGACGGAGCAAGTCCACCTTGTCGGCCAACGGCGTGGACGTGCTGGGCGAGGCGATCGCGTATCGGTCGGCGGGGTACGACTCCGCGGTGACGTCGACGGGTTCAGCATCGCTCGCGCCATGGGCGATCTGTGCTGCCGTCGAGGCAGCGCGGCGCATGGCCTCGAGCGACAGGTCTTCGGTGTAGGCGTAGCCAATCGCGTCGCCCTCGACAACGCGGATGCCGACGCCCTGCGAGAGCGAGGCCTGGGTCGACGCCACTCGCTGATCCTCGAAACTGAGCGAACCCGCTCGCTTGTGCTCGAAGTACAGTTCGGCGAATGATCCCCCGCGTCCCAATGCAGAATCGAGGACCGACTCGGCCGCCGCTTCATCGATGCCCAGTTGGGTCGAATAGAAGCCGATCACGTCGGCTGGTGTATCGCTCATGTGCAGGTCTTTCCAGGATCTAGGTCGGCAATGCCCCGCAGGAGCGGAGGAGTCCAATCTCGTCAACGCTATAGCCGCATTCCGAGAGAATCGAGTCGGCGTCGGCATTCAGTTCCGGTGCTCGTCCCTGCACTGCGCCGGGCGTATGGGAGAAGTTCCAGGGCAGACCGGTGACCCGCCGGGTTCCGTAACGGGGATCGGGGATCTCGGTCAGATAGCCGTTGGACCAGACCTGCTCCGAAGCCTCGACATCGGCGTAGCTGTTGACGGGCGCCGAGGGGATATCGGCCTCGCGTAAGCGACGCAGCCATGCATCACGGTCGGCGCTCACGAAGCACTCTTCCAGCTGAGCCTCAAGGTCCTCGGTATGCGCGAGGCGGGCCGAAGGAGTGGCGAAGCGCTCATCAGTCTCCCACTCCGGATGGCCCAACAGGCCGCAGAGCGCGCGCCAGTTCTTCTGGTCGACCACGCCGATCACCAGCCAGCGGCCATCGGAGGCCTGGTAGAAGGTGAAGGTCGGCATGCGCCGCCGCCGCATGTGCGGCTGCTGGCCATCCTTGAGAAAGCCGGTGATGTAGACGGACTGCAGGGCAATCTGGGAGCCGAGCAGCGAGACGTCGACCTGTTGTCCTTGGCCGGAATCCCTGGCCGCCAGCAGCCCGGCCAACATCGCGATGCAGGCCTGCATCGCGCCGACCTGGTCGGCGAACCCGCCGGGCAGCGTGCGCGGCTCCTCCTCTGGTCCGAGCGCCTGGAGCGTCATCACGCCGCCGGTGGCCTGGCCAATCACGTCGTAACCCGGTTCCCCGGCCTGTGGGCCGTCGGCGCCGAAGGCCGAAGCCGAGACCATGACGATCTTCGGATTCCGTTGGCGGAGATTGTCGTAGCTCAGTCCGAGTCGATCCATCACGCCGGGCCGGTAGTTGTCGATCACGCCGTCACAGCGCTCGGCCATGCGCAGCGCCGCCTCGACCGCCGCCGGCTCGCGCAGGTTCAGGACCACCGATCGTTTGCCGCGGTCGTGGGCCTCGAAGTAGCGGGAGAAGCCGTCTCCCGACATGTCCGAGCCTCGGCCCGGGTCGCCGCCTGGCGGCTCGACCTTCCAGATCTCCGCTCCGAGGTCGGAGAGCAGGACGGTGGCATAGGGACCCTGCTGATAGCGGGTGAAATCGAGGATGCGATATCCCTTCAAGGGTCCTTGCATGCTGGAGTCCCGTCGGCTGGATCACTCTGCGCTCGTGCTACCCGGGCAGGATACCCTCGCGTCATGCCGCCACGGGTCCGTCTATCTGCCGAAGACGCAGCACGGCTGCCTGCCCTCCTGGAAAGAGTCGAGGCGCTGCAGTCCGACTTTCCTGTGACGGCTGACGCTGCCAGGCAAGCCTCGTGGATTCGAGATTCCTACTCCGACGAATCTCCGCTGTCCCTGAACCTCGTCACCCTGCTGTTGTTTGAGCATGGCGTGCATCGTTCCATTGACCAGGTTTCACAAGACCTCGCTATCCTGCGCGAGGACTCGGACAACAAGCAGAACGAGTAGCGGAAGGAACCGACATGGCACTCGACGCAGCGGACAAGATGGAGATTCTGGAACTCGCGGCGCGCTACAACCACGCGATCGATTTCGGCGACGGCGAAGCGTGGGCGGGCACGTTCACTGAGGATGGCGTGTTCAACGGCGGCCCGCAGCCGGTCAGCGGTCACGTCGCGCTGGCGCAGTTTGTCGCTGGCTTCGGCTCGCAGATGGCCGGCGCGCGGCACTGGACCAACAATCACGTCGTCGACGGCGATGGCGACGATGCGACCCACAGTTGCTATCTGAACCTGATTCAGACCAAAGACGGCGGCAGCAGCGTGATCACCGGCCGCTACGACGACAAGCTTCGCAAGGTCGATGGACAGTGGCGCTTCACTGAGCGCAACGTCACGCCCGACCCCAAGGACTAAGTCAACAATCTCCGGAGACGTGAACGCGCCCACATTAGCTCGCCTGTCCGCAAGCGAATGAGGGCGCGCTTGTCACATTCGCCGGTTTGCCGGCTTGCCGGTTATTCCTCCATCATGTCGTCGTTGGCGCCGCTCGCTGCGGTCTCTTCTTCCTGCATCAGATCGTCTGTCGTCTCGCTCGCCGTGGCCTCGGCGCCCGCTTCGAGCTCCAGGTTCTGCTGGCTGTTGACGATGACGCCGGCGTCGCCCTGGTAGCCGACCGGAACTAACAGTGAGGCGCCGACGTAGATCAGGTTGGGATCGCTGATCCCGTTGAGCGCCATGATCGCTTCGACGGTCGTGTCGTTGGCCAGGGCGATCGCCTGCAGGCTGTCACCCTCCTCAATCAACACCGGGGCGATCGTGTGCCAGTTGGCCAGCTCGTCGGAGGCCAGCGGCGCCTCGGTGACCGCCGCCGTGATTGCGACGGATCCCTCGTCGGCCGCGACCGACTCAGTGCCCTCGTCGGCGACGACCGGGGTCGTCACGACATCCTCGGCAAAGCCAACCGGGATGACCAGTTCCTGTCCGATGCTGAGCGTCGAGGGATCGGCGATGTTGTTCAGCGTGGCTATCGCCGAGATCGTGGTGTTGTAGTTCTGGGCGATCAGCCAGAGGGTCTCACCCGGAAGCACCTGGATGGTCTCCAGATCCGTCCACGCGGCGAGGCGGGCGGCCGGATCCAGCTCGGAGAGGTCGACCGCGGGTTCTTCCGCGGCGACTGCCGCCGCGCTGGTGGTGGGTTCCGCGACCGTTGATTCGCTCGAGGCGGCGACGGTCGCTGCCTGCGTCGTCGTCGTCGCGGAGGTCGTTGGAGTTTCGGTCGCGGTCGATGTGGACGCCACGGCCGAGGCTGCGGCGCTGGTGTCAACCTGCGAGGTCACCGGCGCAGCGGGCGTCGTGGTGACGCGGGTGACCGTCGGCGCCGGCTCAGGGCCGCTACCGAACAGTTGCCAGGCGATCACGCCGGCGACGGCGGCCGGAATCACAATCGCCAGACCGACCACCGTCCAGGCGCGGCGCCGGGAAGCGCGCATGTCGGGCGCGCCGTCGTCGGCGAACGCCTCGCCAGCGGTGGCTGGAAAGTCATAGGGGTTGCCAAAGGGCGACGTCGGCTCGGCGACCGCCTGGTCGCCGGCGGCGCCACCCGCAGCAGCTTGGTGCGTCAGGGCAGGGCGCTGTTGGTCAGATGGTTGCGCCGTTCCCGGATTGAATGAACCGGACGAGGCGGCTTCCTGCAGGGACATCCCGGTCTCCCAACCGAGTCACCCCGCCGCATGGTTGCCTGATGGCGTGTCGCTTAGCGGAATTTCGCCGGCCGCTTCTCAAGAAACGCGGCAATCGCTTCCGCATGCTCCGGTGTCTGCATCGCCCACTCTAGCGCCTCGCCCTCGCGTTGTTGCACGAGGCCGATATTCGTTTCCAGTTGATTTTGCAAAAGGAGTGATTTTACGCGGCGCATAATCGAGTCGGGATTCTGAGCCAGCTCTTCGCCGAGTGCGACGGCGCGATCGATCAGTTCGTCGTCGGGCGCCACATCGCGAACGAGGCCGGCTTCGAGCGCTTCCTGCGGCCCCACAAATCGGCCGGTCAGGCACCAGTCAAGTGCGCGTCCCGCGCCGACCAGCCGGGGCAGCAGCGTGGTCGAGGCGGCTTCGGGCAGCAGACCCATCTTGACGAAGCGGAACCCAAACTGCGCGCTCTCTCCGGCGATACGGAAATCGAACGGCAGGATGGTCGTCACCCCGACGCCGACGGCGTAGCCGTGAACGGCGGCGATGAGCGGCTTGCTCGAGGTGCAGAAGTCGGTCCAGGTCTCGTCGTGTTCGTCGGCTGCGCCGGCCCGCCGTGAGGCGTCGCCGCTCTCGACGTCGGCCTGCTGCTGTTGCAGATCCAGTCCGGCACAATAGGCCCTGCCGTTTCCGGCGAAGACGATGGCGGCGACCTCGGGGTTGTTGTTGAAGCTGGTGACCGCGTCCTGCTCTTCGGCGGCCATGGCTCGGCTCCAGGCGTTGAGCTTTTCGGGACGATTCTTGCGAATGATCCCAACGGCTCCGCGCTGTTCAACCTCGATCAGTTCGTACGTCATGGGGCAGCCAGTTCTCGCTTCCACGCTCAGGAGTGCTTGATGCGGCGACAATTGCAGCCACCAGCAGGCTGCGTTACGTCACTGGTGAGGAAGTTATCACTCCCTTGACAATGGTCCGATCTGGATGTCCCGCGTTGGTGCATAGAGTGACATATGCGCCGCTGCAGACGTGTACTGTTGCTTCCCCTGGTCGTGGTGTTCGTGATTGTCTCGGGCTGGGTTGCGGCCGGAGGCTGGAACCGAGTCTCGGCCGACACCTACACGATCCAGCCCGGCGACACGCTGTGGGAGATCGCCAATCGGTTGCAGGTCCGCATCTCCGTCTTGTTGGCGTTGAATGAGGAGATCACCTCGCCGAACAACATCTATGTCGGCCAGCAGATCCAGATCCCCGACAATGCCGCATCCAGCGGCTCGGGACACTCTCACGGTTCTTCAACGCATTCGCACTCGACCAACTCGCGATCGTCACAACCGGACTCGGACGGTAGCGCGCAACGCCCCGGCAACACCGGCGGGCTGACGATTGTCTATCGCGTGCAGTTGGGAGACACGTTGAGCGAAATCGCGGCCTCCTACGGCGCCAGCGTCGAAGCGATTCTGCTGCTCAACCCCGGACTCAATCCCAACCTGCTCTGGGTCGGCAACGAGATCACCATCCAGCGAGGCAGCGGCCTCGGAACCAACTCGGGTACATCAGGAAGCGAACCAGCGTTGAACGCAGGAATCCGAAGTCCGGACCCGGCCCCCACGTCAATGCAGACGGTGCAGTACGTGGTCGAGCCGGGCGACTCGTGGACGGGGATCGCGGTTGCGGCCGGGATCTCATTGAGCGACTTGCGGGCCTACAACACCGAGGCCGATTTCCCCAATCTTCATCCTGGCGACATCCTCAATGTGCCAATTCCGGACTACCGCGCGCCTGCCCTCGACCCATCCGAATCCATGCAGCTGTTGACGGAGTTGTACACGGTCAGGCCCGGCGACAACGCCTCTCAGATTGCGCAGCACTACGACCTGACCCTTGGCGAGTTGAGTCGGCTCAACGGCGGTCTTGACCTGTCGATGATCTTCGTCGGGCAGACCCTCACGGTGCCCTGGAACGGCGTCGCCGCGAACGCTGCGCCGGGCACTGTTCCCGCTGTTGAGGTCCGACGCCGCACCTACCGAGTGCAGCCGAACGACACACTCTCCGGCATCGCCGAACGGCACGGCCTGACGCTCAATGAACTCCGCGAGCAGAATCCGTTGAAGCTCAGCGACCTGCTCGTCATCGGCGAGTTGCTGTACCTGCCGGGAACCATCGATCCGCCGGTCGTGGCGGAGACTCGAACGCTGTGGGAAGCGGACACGGTCCAGTACGCCGCCGCCGCTCTGGGCGTCACTCCGCATACCTTGCTGGCCAATCATGGTTGGGTGGACAGCGGCCAGTGGCTCGGCGAGGGCACGACCTGGCGACTGCCGTTGAGGGATGGATTGCTGATCACCGTCCAACCGGGAGACACCCTTCAACAGATCGCGAACGCGCATGGCGTCGACATCGATCTGATCCTTTCCGACCCCGCCAACGGCGTCGAAGATCCGAATGCCATCGTGATTGGCCAGGAGATCATCCTGCCGCTCGCCATGCCTCAGTTCGGATGGCCCGCCTCCGGCCAGCTAACCGACCCCTTCGGACAATGCCGAAGCTGGGACTGTTCCTACCGACACCGGGGACTCGACATCGCGCTCGACTTCTACGAGCCGATCCTGGCAGCTGCCGACGGCGTCGTGACCTTCCTTGGCGGAGACTCGCTCCTGGGCCTCGGCTGGTACGTCGAGATCGAGCATGAACACGGCTGGAAAACGGTCTACGCCCACGTGGTCGAGTTCAACGTGTCCCTGGGCCAGACGGTCAGCCGAGGCGATGTCATCGCGTACAACGGCAGCACCGGCTACAGCACCGGCCCGCACCTGCATTTCGAGGTCCATCACAATGACTGGTACGTCGATCCGCTCGTGATCCTGCCCTGACGGCCGTAACCTCCGAACCCGTCAATCAACGCGCGACTGAATCTCCACGCATGCGTGACGCAGGATCTCAGGACTCGGTCGGCCGTACACGTCCATGGACCGGTCGCGGTAGTCGTCGCGCTCGCGCCAGCCCGGAGGCGCCGCCTCGACCACGCCATCCAGCTCGGCCGCCGCGGACATGGCGACCCAGGCAGCTGCATCACGATCACCGGCGGTCAGCAGCGCATCGCTGCCCCGACGAGCCGGAATCAACGCTCGCTCGAGACGCGGTACCAGCGCTGACCCAACCTCGGGCATCCTGGCGTCAAGGTGCGACCTGGCCAATGCATGCAGCCGTTCGACCGCGTCCCAGCGCCGACTCAGGTCCACAGATTCAGATTGCAGCGCCGCATTGAGTTGCGGTAGCAGCTCCGGCAACTTGAGCAGGCGGGACGCCGCGCGCAGGCGGCGCGGCATTCGCAGCGCGTCCACCCGCTCACCGACGAGCGCGCTCGCCGCCGGATAGATGCCCGAGCGCACCGCCTCGATCGCGAAGATCGGCCGTTTCGTCGAGTCGTAGTCGTCCAGGGCCACGCGGGCTCGTTGGAGAGCTCGCCGAGCTCTCAGTTGACGACCGTCGGCCGAGTGGTAGCGATCGCGAAAGCTGGCCAGCACGTCACGCAGGGTTGGATCGGCCATGCGCAGCGTATGCATATCGGCCAGATTCCCGGCCAACGGTTCGAGATGCAACAGCTCTTCCAACTCGACCAGTGAGCCGGAAGTGATGCTATCGACGGTGACGGAAAATCCGTTCTCTTCGACCACGCCGCCTTCGTCGATCAGCGCTTCGCTGCGATGCCGAAACAGCAGGATCTGCAGCAGCGATCCTTCCCAGACCTGGTTGCGGGCGTAGTCGCCGACGACGGCGACTCCACGGATCAGAGAGTCGCGTCCCCGATGCCGAGCGCTGATTCGCTCGGCCAGGAGCTGCCAATCAGCGCCATCTGAATCCGGCATGGGAGTCTTAGAAGCCGCGGTAGCGGTTGGCGATCGGGAAGCGGCGGTCGCGTCCAAACGAGCGCGGCGTGATCCTCAGTCCCGGCGCGGCCTGGCGACGCTTGTACTCCGCGCCGGTCACCAGCGACATCACCCGCTTGACGTCCGTCTCGTCGAATCCCGACTCGACGATTTCATCGAGCGAGCGATCCTCTTCCACAAACGCTTCGAGGATTGGGTCGAGCCGCTCGTACGGCATCAACGACTGCTCATCGAACTGGTCGGGGCGCAACTCGGCGCTGGGCGGTTTGGTCAGGACCGACACGGGAATGATCCCTCGTCCGGCGCGTTCATTGACCAGCTCGGACAGCCGATAGACGAGCAACTTGGGCACATCCTGGATCACGGCCAGCCCGCCGGTCATATCGCCGTAGAGCGTCGTGTACCCCGTGGCCGACTCGCTCTTGTTGGACGTGGTCAACACCAGCGCCCCGGTCTTGTTCGATATCGCCATCATCAGCACGCCGCGGATGCGGGCCTGGAGGTTCTCCTCGGTCACGTCCTGCGCCAAACCCTCGAACAATGGCGCGAGGGTGTCGATGTTGGATTGATACGGACCCTCGATCGGCAGGACATCCATGCGGATGCCGAGGTTGTCGGCCAGCGCCCGCGCATCGGCGACGCTGCCTTCCGAGGAGTATCGGGACGGCATCGAGACGCCGCGCACGTGTTCCGGGCCCAATGCGTCAACAGCGACCACGGCCGTCAGGGTCGAGTCGATCCCGCCGGACAGCGCAATCACGACGTCGCTGAACCCGGTCTTGTGGACGTAGTCGCGGGTGCCGAGGACCAGCGCTTCGTAGATTTGCTCGTCGTCGGTAAGCGAATCGATCAGCTCGGAGTCCAGAGCCGGACCCCGCTCGGCCGGCCGATCGCTGGACACGGATCGCAACTCGGCCTGCGCCTGCGGCAGGCGGCGCAAGCGTGGATCGTGCAGCCGCGTCTGACGTACCTCCTCGACATCGAGGTCCACGGTGAGCAGATGCTCGCGGAACATCGGCGCCCGCGCAATCAGGTCGCCGCCGGGTCCGAAGACCGTCGAACCGCCGTCGAAGATCAGGTGGTCCTGTCCGCCGACGAGGTTGCAGTAGAGGGTCAGGACGGCGTTGTCCGACGCTCGTGTGGCCAGCATCTGCTCGCGCTGCATCGATTTGCCGGCATGGAACGGCGACCCGTTGATGTTGACGACCACCTCCGCGCCCGCCAGGCACTGATCCTGCATCGGACCGGAGGAGTACCAGATGTCTTCGCAGATCGTGACGCCGACGCGAGCACCGGCGATGTCGAAGAGTTGCACGCCGGTGCCCGGGCGGAAGTAGCGCGCCTCGTCGAAAACGCCGTAGTTGGGCAGGTACTGCTTGTGATAGGCGCCCGCCAGATGGCCATCGTGGACGACCGCGGCAGCATTGAAGATGTCGTGCGCATAGTCAACGAAGCCGATGACAGCGGTGACATGCAATCCGCTGGTTGCATCGCGGACGCGCTGGAGCGTCGCGAGGTTGTCCTCGACGAAGCCGCGTCTGAGTACAAGATCTTCGGGCGGGTAGCCGGTCAGCGCCAACTCGGGAAACGCGACCAGGTCTGCGCCGATCGACTCCGCTTCGCGGATCCGGTCGATGATCTTGGCAGCGTTGCCCTCCAGATCACCGACGGTCGAATTGATCTGCGCCAGGGAGGCGCGCAAACGTCGCACACAGGCTCCTCAGCTGCACGTGGCCCGACGGTTCGCAGCGTATCGCACGGCGGATAAACTTTGAGCCGTGCCGAACGCCGAGACCGAAGTCGCAACTGCCGCACTGCCGGCTCAGTTGAGTGGAGCCACCTTCTGGTGGCAGGAGGGACGCGGCGCCGGTGAGATCGATCTCAGCGTCCGAGCGGGCGAAGTCGTCACCCTGCTCGGGCCGAACGGCGCCGGCAAATCCACCATCCTGAAGATGCTGAGCGGCGAGATCGAGCCGCAACAGGGCTCGGTCACGATCTTCGACCAACCGCACGGGCGCGAAGCAAGGCGCCGAATCGGGCTCGTACTCCAGGAACCCAGCACCGACGACTTGATGACGTTGCAGGAGACCTTGCAGCTTCACGGGCGGTTGTTCGGACTCCGAGGGTCAACACTGCAGCGCCGCTGCGACGAGCTGCTCGATTCGCTCGGGCTCGGCGATCGCGCCGGCGACCGATGCGAGACCCTCTCCGGAGGCCTGAGACGCCGACTGGATATTGCCCGCGCGCTGCCGCATGAACCCGACCTGCTGCTGCTCGACGAACCGACCCTGGCGCTCGATCCCGACTCCAGCGCCGCGATCTGGGAGGCGCTGAGCGAGAAGGTATCGGCCGGCGCGGCAGTGGTCGTCTGCTCGAACGACACGGCCGAGGCTGAAGCGTATGCGGACCGCGTGGTCATCGTCAGCGATGGGCGAGTCGTGGCGGAAGATAGTCCCAGCAACTTGACTGACGGGCTGCTCCACGACGCGTTGGAGCTGGACTGGCCGTCGGCCACCGGGGACGACATTGCAGAACTCGAGCGATGGCACGGCGTAGGGACGGTGTTGTGGACGGAGGATCAACTCGTCCTGACAGTTGAGAACTCCAGCGAGACCGTGCCGCAGCTGTTCCAGCGCTATGGCTCCAGGATCACCGGCTGCCGGACTCGCGAGTCGAGTCTGCGCGATGCCTGGTTTCAGATCGTCGGTCGGCCGTTGACCGACAGCCGCGAGGACCAACGGTGATCGACGCGGCATATGCATCCTGGGCCTTGCTCAGCCGCGATCTGCGCGCCGTGGCCCGGTCCAGATCGCAGCTCTACTCTTCGCTGCTGTTTCCCCTGATGCTGCTGGCGCTGCTCGGCACGGGCGTCTCCAGTGGGCTCGCGCCGACGTCACCGCGAATCCTCGACGGCGATTACACCTCGTATCTCGCGCCGGGCATGATCGCGATGACGGCGCTGTTCTCTTCCACTTTCTCCAGCGCCGGCTTCTACCGCGACCGCGAGAGCGGTCTGCTGCGGGCGATGCTCGCCTCGCCGCACAGCGCGCAGACCATCCTCTTCGGCAAGGCGCTCGGCGCGATCCTGATCGGCACGATCCAGGCACTCGCGGTGCTGGTGCTCGCAGTGATGATTCCGGGGATTGATCTGGCCTGGCAGTTCGGCTGGTTGGGCGGCGTCGCCACGGTCGTCGTCACCATCCTCGCGCTCAACTTCATGCTCTCGGGGCTCTCGCTGCTGCTGGCGGTGCGGATCAAGACCATGCAGGGATTCCACCTGATCATGAACCTCGTCCTGTTCCCGCTGTTTTTTCTCTCCGGAGCATTCTTCCCACTCGACCAGGTGCCGACCTGGCTGGAAGCGATCGGATACATGAACCCGCTGACCTACGCCGTTGACCTGCTCCACTACGCGTCGTACGCAAACTCTTCCAACGGGTTGATTGGGCCCTTGATCGACGGTCTGGTGCTCGGCGGACTGGCCGTGCTGCTGTTCGCCGTCGGTCTGAGGCGGGCGCCGAGGGCGGTGTGAGCAGATGAACAATTCCCGTCAGTCGCTTGCGCTCCTGAGTGGCGCCTTCGGGATCGTCCTGGCCGTACTGGCGATCGTGGGCTGCGGCGAATCGACCGACCGGCGGGTCATCACCTCATCAGAGGCGGCGTTCGTCCCGGTCATCGAGTCGTCGGACATCCACGTCGGGGTCCCGCGCCTGGTGCTGACCTTGTTGGAACGCGACAAGCAGCCGCAGTTCCCCGAGGACGCAGAGTTCCGCATCCGTTACTTCGACCCGACCGAAGACGGGATCAAGTTTCACTCGGAAGCAGCGCTCCGAGAGATTGACGTTGAAGGACTGCGCTACTTGATCGCCTCGAACCCGCCCTTTGCTGCGGCGGGACAATGGGCGCTCGCCGTGACCGTCGACTTGCCCGATGGCACTGCTGAAAGCACGCCCCGCTTGCCGTTCCTGGTTCGCGGGACGGCCAGGGGCCTCACAGCAGGCGATCAGGCGCCGCGGGTCGACACACCGACGATCTCCGATGGCGTGCTTGAGCGAATGGCCGAACCAGGACCGGAAGCTCGTGATTTGTACGAGCGCTCCGCGTCTGAGTTGATCGCCAGGGGGGAGCCGTTTCTGATCGTCTGGGCGTCGGCGGAACGGTGCGCGGGCAGGCGCGCCTGCGCACGAGCGCTGGAGCAGGCGATCGAAGTGCTACAACAAGAAACACTCGCGGTTCTGCATGTAGAACCCTTCGGCAGGCCGCGTCCTCAGGCACTGCAAGCCCTGATCGATGAGGCCAACGAGGCCTGGTCGATCGAGGCGGAGCCGCAGTTCTTCCTCGTTGACCGGGATGGTCTGGTCGCGGCGCGATTCGAGATTATCGTGGAACGGGCGGAACTGGAAGCGGCCGTCGAGAGGTTGGTTCGCTAGACCAGCACGTCGAGTCCAACGGCTGCGAAGACGATGAACAGGTACGCGATCGAGGCGAAGAAGAGCCGCATCGGCGGGGCCTGGTTGCGCCAGACCTGCCAGGCGATCCAGATGAACGCAGCGCCCGAAATGGCGCACGTGGTCAGGTAACACCAGCTGAGATGACCGCCGAGCGGTCCGAGCAAGCTCACGGCAACCAGCCCAACCGAGTAGATCATGAGCTGCTTGCGCGTCTCGCGTTCGCCGGCGACGACCGGCAGCATCGGCACGTCGGCCCTGGCGTAGTCCTCGCGATACTTGAGCGCGAGAGCCCAGAAGTGCGGCGGCGTCCACATGAAGATGACCAGGAACAGGATGAACGGCGTCCAGGTGACCTCACCGGTCACGGCGGCCCAGCCGACCAGCGGAGGGATCGATCCGGCCGCTCCGCCGATCACGATGTTTTGCGTGGTCGAGCGCTTGAGCCAGACCGTGTAGACGAGCACGTAGAAGAGCACGGCGGCCTCGGCCAGCAGCGCCGACAAGAGGTTGACGGTGAGGGCGAGCTGGATCCCGCCCAGGGTCGCGAGCAACACGCCCCAGGCCAGCGCCTGCCAGGGCTGAACGACGCCGGCAGGCAATGGCCGCCCGGCCGTCCGCTCCATGATCGCGTCGATATCGCGGTCGAACCACTGATTGAACGTGTTGGCGCCACCCGCGGTCAGGATTCCGCCCAGCAGCGTGAGCAGGATCAGCACCAGCCCCTCGCCGAAGCTTCCCTTTGGCCAGCCATCGGCGGCGACGATCATGGTCGGAACGGTGGTGACCAGGAGCAGGCCGATGATGCCGGGCTTGGTCAGATCCCAGAGTCCCCGCGCGAATTCAAGCGCGCGCCGTGAACTGAGAAGCGAGGCCGGTCGGTCGAGTGTGAGCGGACGATCGGTCATCCGTTGCGCTCACTCTCCGCCGACAGGCCTGCGTCGGCGACACCGGGCGGTTGCAACCCCGGCGTTGCCTCTGCGTCGCTGCGCAGACCGCCGGCGCGGTAGATCGCCAGCAGCGCCGCGCCTGAGACCAGCAACCAGGTGATCGAGCCCATCGACAGGTGGAGCGCTCGAGCCCAGGCATCGAAGTTGATCCAGATCATTGCCGCACCGATGAAGATCTGAGCGACATAGAGCGTCGCCGCGCCATGGACCATGAAGGTCAGGCCGCGCGCGCGAGGTCGCAGCATGACCACGCCCATTGACGCGCCGAAGAGGGCGATCGCGCCGAAGAGGACCAGGAATCGATGTCCCATGTTCCATTGAGCGTACTCGCCGTCGGGAAACAATCCGCCATAGCAGAGCGGCCAGTTGTTGCCGCAGGCCGCGCCGCCGGGCCCGACGTGCGCGCCGGCGTCGGGCCCGGCGCCGACGTGGGTGACATACGAGCCAACCACCACGACGGCATAGACGAGCAGGGCCGTGAGCAACGCCACCCAGGCGTAGTTCCGCGCCTGCGAGGGAGAATCGGACCCGAGCGGCGCCTCGTCGTCGCTGCTGACGACACGCCACTGGAATGTACTGAGCCACGAACATGCGACCACCATCAGGATCAGCATTGCGGTCGCGAGATGCAGCGTGACGATCAGTTCTTCGAGGCGCTCGGTCACGGTCAGGCCGCCGAGCACGACCTGCACGGCCAGCAGCGGAATCGAGAGCACGGCCGGCAGCCAGATGCGCTTCCGATCCCGATGCCTCAGCCAGGCCACGATCGCGTAGCCGAGGATGATGAAGCCCATGATCGCGGCGACCAGCCGGTGGGTCCATTCGAGCCACACCTGGTGTGCGGCGAACTCACCGAAATCGCCCGACGGGATGACCGCGCCATAGCAGCCCGGCCAGTCGGGACACGCCAGACCGGAACCGGTCACGCGAACAATCCCGCCCAGCGCCGTCAGCACGAGCAGGCCGAACACCAGCCCGAGGCCGACACGCTGAAATCTGGTCATCGACGCCATCTGCCGGTGCTCCGGATTTGTGGTCGCGACGCTTGCGATGCCGCTTAAGTGTCGCACTTCTACGCGTACCGGCGAGATTTCTGGGCGGCCGACAACCACCTGATCGCAAACTGATTGGCTATTGATCGCCCGGTCGCGGGCCGAGTGTGGGGACCTCGCCATGGACGCGGATCTGCATGTCGCGGACTGCGTCGTTGCGGCGATCCTTGAAGCCCTCGCGCTCAGCCCAGTAGTAGACCGTGACGATGATCGCGAGCGCGAACATCATCGATCCGGGTACCCACATGATCCCGGCGCCGATGCGTTGATCGAGCAGCGCGTCGGGCCCCCATTCGCGGACCGCCGCCGCGGTCGCGTAGGTGTCGTAGACGGGTTCGCCGACGTTGATCAGAATCAGTCCGAGTCCGATGTTCTGCAGGATCGCCACAACCAGCAGCGCGCAGCGCCAGACGTGATGGGGACGCAGCCGGGTCGCGTCGACGCCGATCACGAGCCACCAGAGCAGCACGGCGCCGAACAGGAATACGCCGTGCTCGACGAAGTGGACCGCTTCGGAGGCGATCGCCGCGTCGTAGGCGTCGGGCCAGTGCCAGCTCCAGACGCTGGCGATGTAGATCACGATCGCCGAGGGCGGCCAGGTCAGCGCGCGGACCAGGCGAGAGTTGAGGAACGGGACGAGATAGGTCGTCCGGACCCGAGGCGACGCGGCTCGCAGGGCCAGGGTGGCCGGCGCGCCGAGCAGCATCAGCGGCGCGACGATCATCGTGATCATCACGTGCTGGATCATGTGCATCCAGAAGAGGTCGTCCGAATAGGTGTCGACCGGCGACATCAGGCCGAGGATCATCACGACCCAGCCGGCCGCAAAGGACCATGCGTGCCAGCGCGGGAAATGGAAACTGGGCGAGTCTCGGCGCAGCCGGTAGTAGCCCCAGGCGTACAGACCACCCACCACGATCACGATCGCCAGGCCGGGCGCGTCGACACTCCAGACCTGCAGGGCATTCAGGAGCTCGCCCGACTCGGCATAGCGGCCGTCGTGGGCCAGCAGACCCGTGGGCAGCAGAACTGCTGCGAGGGCAGCGATTGCCGCGACCAGCGCCGTCAGCGCTCGCGGTCTCCTGGTCACGGGCCGGTCCGCGTCAGCTGAGGAAGAAGACGAGCGGGAAGATCACCAGCAACCACACGAAGCCCACAAAGTGCCAGTAGAGCGTCGCCGCCTCAATCGCCGTGTTGCGCTTGGCGTCGAAGTGTCCGAGCAGACCCCGCAACCACTGGGCGAAGATGAAGACCAGCCCGCCGATCACGTGCGCTCCGTGGAAGCCGGTCAACGTGTAGAACGTCGCCGCGTAGGGGCCGTCGGAGATGCCGAAGCCGGCATGGCTCCACTCGAAGTATTGGTTGATGATGAACGCCGTGCCAACCACCAGCACGATGGCCATGTTGATCAGCATCGCCTTGCGGTTGCCCTTGCGAATCGCAAAGGCGGCGAACTGCATCGGAATACTGGTCGAGACCAGGAGCACGGTGAACAGGATCGGCAGCACGTGAGCACCCTCGACCCGGTGCGCGCCGTTGGTCGGCTCCCAAACCAGGGTGTCGCTGTGCAGGGCGAGCATCGCCGCGATCAGCCCGGAGAAGAACATGATCTCCGAGAAGATGAAGAAGATGATGCCCCACAGTCCGGTCGTCATCGGCTCGTCGCCGACGAGGAAACTGCGGACCGGATGCACGCGCTTGTGCGGGATGGCGCTGGCTGCCATGACTACGCCTCCTCCCGCGTAGACGCAGTGGGCGCCTTGGCGCCGCCCCCACGACCGTTGCCGTTGTGACCGTTGTTGACGTGGTAGTGCGGGTCGTCCTGCAGCTTCTCGCCGAAGCGCAGGTCGAACAGCGGCCGCTCGGAGCGAATCTCGGGCAGCGAGTCGAAGTTATGCGCCGGCGGCGGCGAGGTCGTCGCCCACTCGAGCGTGGTGCCTTCCCAGGGGTCGGCGCCCGCGCGCTCGCCCCACTTGAGTGAGTAGAACACGTTGTAGAGGAAGACCATCATGCCGGCGGCGGAGACGAACGCGCCGATCGTGGTCAGCATGTTCATCAGCTCCCAGCCGGGATTGTCGACGTAGTCGTTGATCCGGCGGGGCATGCCGTCGAGGCCGAGCAGCAGCTGGGTGAAGAAAATCAGGTTGACGCCAATGAACACCA
Organism: Chloroflexota bacterium; assembly: GCA_028875225.1. Taxonomy (GTDB): domain Bacteria; phylum Chloroflexota; class Dehalococcoidia; order Bin125; family Bin125; genus Bin125. The sequence goes on from JAPPFB010000002.1 coordinate 234,555, forward strand.
GCCAGAAGTGCAGCTTGCCCAGGCCTTCGTTCATGAACTTGCCGAACATCTTCGGGAACCAGTAGTAGCAACCGGCGAGGAAGCCGAAGGTCGCGGCGATCGACATCGTGTAGTGGAAGTGGCCGACCACGAAATAAGTGTCGTGCAGGGCGAAGTCGACCGGCACCGCCGCGTGGAAGACGCCGGTGATCCCGCCGATCAGGAAGAGCATCAGGAAGCCGACGCTGAACAGCATGGCAGTGGGGAAGATGTTGGAACCGCGCCACATGGTCGCGATCCAGTTGAACATCTTGACACCGGTCGGCACGGCGATCAGGAAGGTCGCGCCCATGAAGAAGGGCAGGAACACACCGCCCGTCGTAAACATGTGGTGCGCCCAGACGATGAACCCGAGCAAGCCAATGGCGATTAGGGCCAGGACCATCGATCGGTAACCGAAGACCGGTCGCCTCGTGAAGACGCCGAAGACGTCGGAGACGATGCCCATCGCGGGCAGGATCATGATGTACACGGCCGGGTGCGAATAGAACCAGAACAGGTTCTGCCAGAGGAGCGGCTGTCCGCCGGCGGCGGGATCGAAGAATGCGCCGCCCGCGCCGTTGCGGTCGATGAAGCCCAGGACCAGCGCGGCGGCGAGCACCGGGGTCGAGAGCAGGATCAGCAGACCGGTAACGAGCGTCGTCCAGGTGAACAGCGGCAAGCGCCACATGGTCATCCCCGGCGCGCGCATTTTGAAGATCGTGACTAAGAAGTTCACCGATCCGAAGATCGACGCCTGGCCTAACAGGATGACGCCGACCAACCACATGTCCATCCCGGCGCCGGGAGGCTCGGCGTTGTTGCCCGTGTCCAGCGTGACCGGCGGGTAGGCGGTCCATCCGGCCGAGGCGGTCCCGCCCTCGGCGGCGAAGCTCAGGGTGATCAGCACGCCGCCGAAGAGGAAGATCCAGAAGGACAGCGCGTTGATCCGCGGAAAGGCCATGTCCAGCGCGCCGATTTGCAGCGGCATCGAATAGTTCATGAACGCCGCGCCGATTGGCAGCAGGAAGAGGAAGATCATCACGCTGCCGTGCATCGTGAAGATCGAGTTGTAGGTTTCCGCAGAGATGATCGTGCCGGTCTGGGCGAGCTCGGTGCGCATGACCAGGGAGAAGGCCATGCCCACGAGGCCGAACGCCCCGGCCGTCCACAGGTACATGATGCCGATCTTCTTGTGGTCGACCGTGGTCAACCATTCGAGGATCACACGCCAGGCATTCGCCCCGGCATAGCCGCTGGTCTGTGCCCCCGCCAGTGTCGCCATCGTTTCGCCTCCCTCTGCGTGTTCCCCTGAACGCGTCGCGCCGTGGCGGGGCTAGCCGCCGGCCTCAATCAACTCTGCCAGTTTGCTGGGAATGATCTCTGACTCAGGCGGCCTCGGGACCGACTGCAGCCAGGCGTAAATGTCGGCAATCTCTTCGTCCGAGACCTGGTCGGGCGGGAACTCGGTCATCGCCTCGAGCGGCTCGCGGTACTGGGTGATCACGCGGTCCAGCGGAACGACGGTCATCGCGATCGTCGGACCGACCAGGCCCTCGCCCAGGTCGCCATGACACACGTTGCAGCCCATCTCGAAGAACAGGCTCTGCCCGTTGGCGGGATTCCCGACGGCGCCTTCCTCCTGCTCGACTTCTTCCTCGCCGCCGAAATCGCCTTCGACCGGCGCCGGCGCCTCGCCCGCCTTGTCCTCGAACCAGGCGGCGTACTCACCCTCGGGCAGGGCTCGGACGGTGTAAATCATGCGTGCGTGGTCGCGACCGCAGAACTCGGCGCACTGACTGATGAAGTCGCCCGCGTCGGTGATTCGCACCCACAGCGTCTGCACCCGGCCCGGAACGGCGTCGAGCTTGGTCAGGAACACGGGAGTGTAGAAGGCGTGCAGCACATCGGCCGAGGCGATGTTGAAGCGGATCATCTGTCCAACCGGCACGGTCACGATCGGCGTATTGTCCGCCGCCTGCAGGCGGCCTTCGGCGACCGTGTCGGTGCCGTTGAAGACGCGCTCGACGGCGCTGCCGGCGGCGTGCCGGATTGGCACGGTGCCGTTGACCGCACGGTCAACGGTGACCACGTCCCCGGTGCGCGCCACGACACGCATGTGCTCAATGCCGATCTTGATCGTCATGAAGGGCACGACCAGCGACGGATCCTCAAGGTGGATTTCGGTCTCGGCCGGATCGGGAGAAATGCCCTCGGCCAGTTCGGTGCCAAGCGGAACCCCGTAGTTGAAGGCCCAGGCCCATTGCCGGCCCTGGACGTCGACGATCGTGACGTCTTCATCCGAATCGGCCGCCGCCTGGATGTCCTGGAGGACGAAGAATGAGACGATGAACAGCACCACCACGATGACCAGCGGGATGCCCGTCCAGAGAATTTCGGCCGTGGTGTTATGGGCGATCTGGGTGGGCAGCTCGTCGTCCGACTTGCGCTTGTAGCGGAACACGACCCAGATAATCATCGCCTCGACGATGACGAAGACGATCACCCCGATGGCGAGCACGACGAAGAACAACGACCGAATCGAGTCTCCCTGTTCGGTGACCGCTTCGGGCAGTGCGACCTGCGCGTTCGCCAGTCCGGAGAAGGCGAGCAGTGCCAGGGCGGCAACGCCCATGATCAGTGAGAGCCGCCCGATCCGGGTTCGCCATAGCCGTACGTAAGCCCTCATCCGCCCGCTCCGTTCGCTCCCTGGTTCAGTCCCGTATTCATGCAGGTTCATGACTGCCGAGGCAGCCGGTCAGCCGGCGCGTTGCTCAGCGCCGCCTTCGCTGTGCATCAGCGGCGCATCAGATTCGTGGTCGTCGTGATGCTCGTCGTGAGCCGGCTCCTCGAAGTACTGGATGTCCTCCAGGAACCAGCCAACGCCGCCGAAGACAATCAGGGTGATGCCGGCGCCCAGCACCTGGTCGGTGAATATGGCCCCGGCCGCCGTGATGATCAGTCCGGCGGCGAAGATCAACGGAGACAGACTGGGCGGCGGCATATGAATGCCGGCTGGTGGCGACACGTCGGGCATGACTTGCAGCGGACGTTGCCGGAACTCCGCCGGTCCACCCGCCTCGAAGTAGCCCATGTCCTCCAGGAACCAGCGGGCGGCTCCGAGGACGATCAGCGTGATTCCGACGCTGAGCATCTCGCCAACGAAAATCGCCCCGGCCGCCATCACGATCAGTCCGAGGGCGAACAGGATTGGCGCGAGGCTGGGCGGGGGCAGATGCGACTCGGGCGAATCGTGCTCACCGTGACCATGCTCGTCGTCCAGTCCGGAGGGCAGGGCGAGCGTCGCCGCCGGTTGCTCGGCCGGCGCGGCGATCGCCGGAACGTCGCCGCTGCGGGAGGCGGGCAGCGGTTGCAGATAGGCGTCCGCGACCACCTTGCGCTCGTTGCGATATGCCATGGGGCGCAGCGCCGGCGGCAGCAATCCCGCGATCGGCTTGAGCAGATCCGGTCCGCTGTACGCCTGTTGCAGGTCGATGCCGAAGCCCGCCGGCCGTTGCCGGTAGGTCATCAGCTTGTGCAGCTTGATCCCGTTCATCCGGCACAGCCGGATCGCGCGGCCGCTCTGGCCCATGGGCACATAGAGAATCAGCGGAGCCGTCTGCGCCAACGGCTTCCAGCGTTCGACCGCGGTCTCGTTGGTGACCTCGTGCGTCAGCGCCAGGTCAGCGGCCATGGCGATGAAGTGTCCCGGCTCGTCGGTGACGACGATGTCCGGATAGAGCCAGCCGCCCGACCTGACCCGCACGCCCATCTGCTCGGTGGGAAAGTTGGTCGTCATTTCCCGATCGGGGAACTCGTCGTTGGGATAGCCGTACGACGCTTCAGCGATCTGCTGAAGGACACTGGCGCGCTTCTGCCTCGCCGATTCCAGCGTGGGCATTGCCGTCTGTTCGCCTCTCGCTCAGCCGCTCCCTGTGCGGGACGTACGGTCGATCTCCGATCCTAACCCAGCCCCGCGACAGAGGCTATCCCCCATCGAGGCGGCGTCCACATGGTGCGCGACGCACGATTCAGCTTGAGAGCGAGCGAGCCGGCTGGTTGATCGGGATGTAGCGAGGCCGGTAGATCGCGACGCCGCGGCCGCCGCGGGCGCGAGTGCGCTCGTCGACGATTTGCGCGCCGATTCCGGAGATCCGCGACCAGCCGAACAGCGTCGTGTAGTAGTCGGGGTCGGTGAAGCCAAGAGCGTTGACCAGGCTGCCCGAGATCAGGTCCACGTTCGGGTACGGATTCGACACCTTCGGGTTCTCTTTCAGTGCCCGGATCCCGCCTTCGCGCACGGCCTTGACCACTTTGAACCAGTGGTCGTCGGGACAGAGTTCCTCGCCGACTCCCAGTTGCACCTTGGCCCTGGGGTCTTCCTGGCGTAACACGGCGTGACCAAACCCGAAAATCAGCCCGCCATCGGCCAGCCGCTGCTTCAGAATCTGGTACGCCTCGTCCGGGTCCTCGGTGTCAACCTCATGCACCATCTTGAAGGCGTCCTGGTTGGCCATCCCGTGACGCGGACCGGCCAGCGCGTTCATCCCCGAGGCCATCGACCGGTACATGTCGGCCAGACCCGAGGCAACCGCGCGGCCGGTGAACGTCGACAGGTTGCCGCCGCCGTGATCGGCGTGCAAGTTGTAGTAGACCGAAAGCAGTTTGGTCAGGGCCGCTTCGTCGCCGCCGGGCATGCCCAGCATGTGGACGAAGTTGTTGACGTACCCGCGCGACGGCTCCGAAGGAATCAGGTCGCCCCATCCCTCGCGCAACCGGAAGATCGCGGCCAGAGCGGTCGGCATCCTGGCGACAAGATTGACCGCGTCCTCGTAGTAGTCGTCGGTCTTGCTGGTCATGCCCAGGATCTGGATGGCGGCGCAGAACAGGTCCATGGGATGCCCGGACATCGGCAACGAAGAGATCGCCGCCAGCGCCTCCTCCGAGACCTCGGAACGTTCGGCAATGTCGTCGGCCACGGCCTGCCGCTCGGCGTCGGTCGGCAGCGACTTGTTGAACAGCAGGTGGATGATGTCCTCGGCCGGCAGGAAGGCCAGATCCGCGATCGGATAGCCGACGTACGAGACGCCCTCCTGGGGATCGACGTAACTGGTTTCGCAGGTGCCCACCGGATAGCCCCGGAGGCCGGTGTCGAGGTTGTCGTTGGTGATCGTGAACTCAATGGTCGGGATGTCGGACATCGGCATCACTTTCCCCGCGCGCACGCTGCAGGCGTGGATGCTGACCGCGACCCGGTGCGCTCGGGACGCGGAACATCTCGCTCGTTGGTTGTCTCGCTCAGGCTGCCGGTAACTCCGGCCGGCTAGCCCGTGACCGCGAGCAGACGGAACCGTTTGCGACCGCTCGGGGCCTGGATTTCAATCTGCCGGTCGGCAGGTTGGTCAAGCAGTCCTCGGCCCAGCGGACTCTCCACAGAGATTCGCCGCGCCGCTGCATTCGCTTCTGTGGTTCCTACCAGAGTGTACTCTTTGGCGTCACCGAGATAGGCGCCGCTGTCATCGACCTCGACGACCGAGACTCGACTACCCAGTTTGGCCCGACCGGTGGCTTGCTCATCGCGAACCACGGCGTGCGCAATCTGGTACTCGAGCTCGTCAATCCGCGACTTCAGCCGTTCCTGGTATTCGCGCGCCGCTTCCAGCGGCGCATTCTCGCGAATGTCTTTGTCCTCCCGCGCCGCGGCGACCGCCTGCACGGCCTCAGGCATTTCGGCGTTCAGCTGTCCCAGTTCCTCATGCAGCAACTGCAGTCCGTCAGCCGTCATCTCGAACGTCTGGGCCTGTTCGTGCTGGAAGCGGGAATCATCCCTGACCACCGAGGTCGGCCGTTTGATCCGCAGATAGTTGCCCAGGTTCTGCGCACTGGCATTGCCCTCGGCGTCGACAGTAACCGTGTACTCCTGCTTCCAGCAGTAGCGCAGGAACTCCTTGACCGGTTGCAGCCGCGAGGCGAGATCCATCGTGTTGCTGCCGACCGTCTCCTGGAATCCCTCCATGGACTTGGGCGAGAGATCAGCGATCGGCGTACTCGGCCCGAAGTGCCAGAGAAATCGTGTCACCGCTTCACGGGCGTGTTCATCGAGCACAAACGTGCCCCGGCGTGGCCGGATCGCGCTGGCCGCCTTGCGACGCGAGCGCTTCGCCTCGCGCTCCTCCTCCCACGAGAAGTACTCCATCACCGCCGTGTCGAGCGTCACCGGCTGAACCGTCGACATGCCGGAATCGACGTCGTCCGCGACAACCCCATCGTCAAAGAGTTCCGCGTCACCTTCGACCACATCGTCGAGCACATCCGTCGCCGTGTCTGCTGTCTGTTCGTCGTCAAAGAATGCCATCGTCGTCTCCAACTATCGAGCAGCAATTGAGATGTCCCCAGATGGCACGCGCCGCAACGAGTTCGCTTGGCACGCACGACCAGCAGAGCGTCACCCGGCTCCGACACCCCTATCCTACTCCCTTGTCGATGCTGTACTTGATAGATGAGCAGCGAATTCGAGCAGCGCTTCGCCTTGCCGGCCTGAGTTATGTGGAGGACCTCAACACCGATCTCCCTCGACAGGCCGGCCTCTGGCTGAGCATGATGCTCGACGCGCCGCGCAATCTGACCGCAGTCCGTGAGCCCCAGGCCGCAATCGAGAAACACGTGATCGAACCATTGTCGGGGCGTCATCGCCTGTTCCTCGCCGACCTGCCGATCCCTGATGGGCCATTGATCGATGTCGGCAGCGGCAATGGCGCGCCCGGACTGCCGTTGGCCCTCTGCGAACCGCACCGAGCGACCACCCTGCTCGATTCCCGCGCCGGCGCCACCCGCTTCCTGGAGCGGGTCGTCGAGCAGATCGATGCCCCGGGGATCGACGTGCGGCAACAGCGGGCGGAGCAGGCGGCGCACTCCGAACTGCGGGAACGCTTCGCCATGGCCGTGAGCCGTGCGGCGGCGACTCCGACGATCGCACTGGAACTCATGTTGCCCTTCCTTCAGATCGGCGGAATCGCCGCGGCCTGGACTGGCCGGCTCTCGGACGCCGAGAACCAGGCCGTGGTTGCGGCGCTCCAGGAGCTGGGAGCCGAACCGACGCCGATCGATCCGCCGCCCGACATCATCGTTGCGACGAAGGTTCGCCCGAGCGAAGCCAGATACCCGCGCTCCTGGAGCATGATCCGGCGTCGTCCGCTGGGCGCGCGACGCGTGTAACGCAGACAAGAGGCGCGCCGGCACCGTACATTGGTCAGGTATGTCTGTCCCAGCCACCGCGCCGCCGAGGTACGACCCGGCCCGCTTCCAGCGCAACATTCGGCTCTACTACCTGTTCATGGGCGCGACCGGCTTCATGCTGTTTCTGCCGGTCTGGATCATCTACCTCATGGACGCCCGCGGACTCTCGTTGACCGAGGTCGGCGTCTTCGAGTCCTTCTTCTGGCTCACGATCATCGTGGCCGAAGTGCCGACCGGGGCGATCGCCGATCGGTTTGGACGGCGCATCTCGCTCGCCCTGGGCGCAATCCTGTTCGCGATTTCGAATGTGATCTTTGCGCTGGCGGGGCATTTCTCGATTCTGCTCGGTTCGTATCTCGTCATGGGCATCGCCATGACGCTCTATTCGGGCGCCGGCGATGCGCTGCTTTTCGACACTCTGCGCGTCCTCCGACGAACCCGCGAGTACGAGCATCACGCCGGCCGCTCGCACGGATTGTTCTTCGCCGCGATGGTCGCCGCCACCGCGATCGGTGGGCCGCTTGCTTACCTCGTGGGCTACACCGCTGCCATCCTCATGTCCGCCGGCGTCTTTCTCATTTCGGCCGCCGCCGCCCTGATGCTACGCGAACCGCCTCGCCGGGAATCCGACTTCTTGCCGGATCCACTCCATGGCACACCCTCCGAAATCCGCAACACCGCGGCCGATATTGCCCAGCACGATTCCGGCGGCGTGCCGATCTTCCACGAAATGATCGAGGGATTCCGGATCGTCTGGCGCAACCGGCCCATTCGCTTCCTCATCCCCTTCGTGGCGATCATCCTCGCCCTCTACCAGATGCCCGGGTTCATGTCCCAGCCCTACGTGGCCCAGCATGGGCTCGATCCGCTCGCGGGCGCGGTCGACGGCTTCATCTGGTCGGCGCTGATGCTGCCCGGCTACGTCGGCACAATGCTGGGCATGTTCGGAGCGGCCCGATTGGTCGGCAAGCTCGGGGAGCGGCGGTCCTTCGCGACCATCCTGCTCTTCGGCGGCGTCTGCCTGATCCCGCTCGCGATCTGGAATCATCTCGGCTTGCTCGGCGCGATCTTCCTGGTCAGCATCGCGCCGGCTGCCGTCCGACCGATCGCCAACGGCTACCTCAACCGCCGCATCACCTCCGATCAGCGGGCCACCGTGTTGTCGATCCTCTCCCTCGTCCACGGAGTCGCCATGAGCGTGGTCATGATCGTCTTCCTGCCGGCGGCCGACATGATCTCGTTCCCGGCGTCGTTCGGCCTCGCGCTGCTGACGGTGGCCACGCTCGGAGTCGGCCTCTGGCTGCTCTGGCATCGCGCCCATCGACACGACCAGACCGATCGCATCCGCCGCTGGTCGATCTCCGTGCCGAAACCGCAGGCGCCGCGCGCACAGGCGGGGACCACTCCCAATGGACATGGCGGCTCGGGCGCCGCTGTGTACCCCAATGTGCAGAACCTCGACTGAGGAGCAAGCGCTCCCGTTCCCTGTTTTCGTAGGATTGAGTGCGTTGTCGGTCGCGCCGTCCGCCGAACCCCTGCCCGATGCCAGGTTCCATGTCTCGCCCTGAACGCTACGCGCGCAACATTCCGATTTACTACCTGTTCCAGTTCGCGACTGGATTTCTGATCTGGGTGCCCGTCTGGATCATCTTCCTGCAGGACGAGCGCGGTCTGACGCTGACCGAGGTCGGCCTCATGGAAGCCGTCTTCTGGGCCTGCATGATGCTCTTCGAAGTGCCCACCGGCGCGATCGCCGACCGTTTCGGTCGCCGCGCCTCGCTGGCCCTGGGCGGATTCCTCTTCACCGGCGGCACGATCTTCTTCGTCCTCGCCGACGGCTTCGTCGGCCTGGCCATCAGCTACGTCATCATGGCGATCTCGATGACGCTCTATTCCGGCTCCGGACACGCCCTCCTCTACGACAGCCTGCGCGTCCTCGGCCGCACCCGAGAGTACGAAAAGCACATGGGCCGCTCCGAAGCGCTGATGACCGGCGCCCTGCTCGGCGCCGCGCTCTTCGGCGGCCCCATGGCCGGCCTCTGGGGACTCGAGACCGTCTTCCTGATTGGCGCCGGAACCATGGCAGGCGCCGGCTTCGTCGCCCTGCTGCTGCGCGAACCGCCGCGCACCGAAGCCGAGTTCGGTCCCGATGGCCTCCACGCCGCGCCGATCTCCGCCGCCGACGCCGCTTCCGACCACCACGCCACGCCGGGCATCTTCGGCTACGTCTTCGAAGGCTTCCGCATCGTCCTGCGCCAGCGGCCGATCCTCTGGATCATCCTCCTCGCCGGCATCGTCACCGTCGCCTACGAGATGCCCAACTTCTTCGTCCAACCCTTCCTCCGCAGCCACGGACTCAGCCCCTCCGGCGGCCTGCTCGACGGCGTCACCTGGAGCGCCCTGATCGTCCCCGGCTTCGCCGCCATGTCGGCCGGATCACTGCTCGCCGCCCCCTTTGTCGCCCGCGTCGGCGAGCGCCGCGCCATTCCCCTGCTGATGTTCGGCGGCGCGTTCCTCTTCATTCCACTCCTGATCTTCAACCACATCAGCATCGTCGCGCCGATCGCCATCCTCGGAGGCATCCACGCCGCCATTCGACCGATCGCCACCGGCTACATCAACCGCCGCATCCGCTCCGATCAACGCGCCACCGTGCTCTCCATCTTCGAGCTGATGATGGCCGCCCAGATGGCCGTGATCGTGCCCTTGATCTCGGCATCCGCCGACGTCATCGACTTCCGCTTCGCCTACGGACTCTCGATCGGCGTGGTCCTCACGCTCGGCGTGCTGTTCCTGATCGTCTGGCGTCGCTCTCACCGCCGCGAGCAGACCGACGCCCTCCGACGCATCAGCCTCCGCCCAGCACCCCAGGCAGCACCCCAGGCGATCGCCGTCACACCCGACGGCACAACGATCGGCGTCCACGCGAACGGCGTCAATCCCGGCGCCAACGGCAACGGAGCCAGCGTCGCCCACAGCGCGGCTGAGAACGGCGCGGCGACACACAGCGCGGCGATCAAGCACCCCGACCGCTCATGAGCCGATCGGCGTCGCCCGACTCGGCGCCGACCAGCGCCTTCGCGCGCAACATCCCCCTCTACTACCTCTTCCAGTTCGTCCGCGGCTTCCACTTCTGGCTGCCGGTCTGGTTCCTCTTCCTCCAGTCCCAGCACGGACTCTCATACGTCCAGATCGGGCTGATGGAAGTGCTCTTCGGAATCGCCACGATTGCGGCGGAGGTCCCCACCGGGGCCATCGCCGACCGCTTCGGCCGACGGGTCGCGCTCGGATTCGGCGCGCTCGGATTCGCCGGGGCAACCGTCCTCTTCGCCCTGCTCAACTTCCCCGCGCTGATCGTCGGCCACCTGTTCATGTCGATCACGCGCACACTCATGTCGGGCTCCGACGACGCGCTCCTCTTCGACAGCCTCCGCCAGCTCAAGCGCACCGACGAATACGAACGCCACGCCGGACGATCCAGCGCCGTCGGCACGTCATCGCTGCTGGCCGCCACGATCCTCGCCGGACCGCTGGTCTCCCTGCTCGACTTCCGCGCGGTCATCATCATCAGCGCGGTCGGCATGGGCCTCGCTGGCCTGATCGCCCTCACCCTGCGTGAACCGCCCCGCCGCGAAGCCGACATCAACGGCGACGGCGACGGCGACGGCGACGGCGATCAGCCTCCGTCAACGCCGTCAGGAATCGCCGTCCTCAACGAGATTCGCGTCGGACTACGAATCTCACTTCGCAACCGCCAGGTGCTCTGGGCCATCCTGTTCGGCGGCGTCCTGCTCGCCACGCTCGACCTCCCCGAATTCTTCATCCAGCCCTTCGTGCGCTCGCACGGCGTCGATCCGTCCCTCGACCTTGCGCAGGGTCTGACGTACTCCAGCCTCATGCTGCCCTCCTTCCTCGGCCTCATGATCGGCGCCATGCTGGCCGCGCCGCTCGCGGCGCGACTCGGCGAGCGATGGTCCCTGCCGGCCGTGCTGATCGCCGGCCTGCTGGTATTCATCCCCTTGCTGCTGGTCGACCACCTGGCCCTCGTCGCCTCGCTCGCCCTCCTCGCCGCCGCGACGGCCGCAGTCCAACCGCTCGCCGGCGGCTACATCAATCGCCGCATCCCCTCCGACCAGCGCGCCACCGTCCTCTCGATCTTCTCGCTCTGCACCGCCGTGATGATCACTATCGTCATCGGCACAGCCTCCGCCCTCGTCGACGCCTACAACTTCCAGGCCGGCTTCGCGTTCGCCTTCGCAATCCTCCTGATCGGTGGCATCCTCTTCTGGACCACCTGGCGCCGCGCCCACGCCAATGCATCCACACTCCATCACGGGACCTGAGCGCCAACCCGCTCCCCCTTGCAGGGGGAGCTGTCCCGTAGGGACTGAGGGGGTCCCTCGGCCGTCGCGGCCAGACAGCAGACGAGGGAACGGCCCCTCCGCCGTCGGAACCCCCTCCCGCGAAAGGAAGCAGAAAGCGTTCCTGTGAGATCCCCTACCGGAGACCTGCGCGTAAACCCTCCGATCCCCTCTCCCGGCGGGAGAGGGTTAGAGCCTGCCCCCGCGAAAGCGGGGGGTGAGGGCCCCGCGGCGGCCGAGGTGAGGCCCCGACCTGTTCCAAGCGCCGCTCACGCCACGATCTCCCGCTCCCGCAACGACGCCACCGTCTCCGCTTCATACCCCAGCGACGACAGCAAGGCCTCCGTGTCCTGACCTCGCGACGGCGCGCCGCCCCGGATCCGTCCCGGCGTCCCCGACAGTTTCGGCGCAACCCCTGCCTGCCGCATCGTGCCGCCGTCCGGCGTCGCAACCTCAACGACCATCTCGCGCGCGATGTTGTGCGGGTCCTGGAGCGCCTCCTCCAGCGACAGCACCGGCTTGGCGCACACGTCGATGTCGTTGAGCAGTTCATGCCACTCGTGCGCGCTGCGCTGCTTGAATACCGCCGCGAACGCCGCCCGGATCTCTTCGCGCCGCGCCGCATCCGTCGTGCCCTGGTCTTCAATGTACTGCTCAAGATCCAGCGCCCGGCACAGGTTCGCGTAGAAGTACGGCTCCATCGAGCCGACCGAGAACCAGCGCCCGTCCGAGGTCTCATAGACCTGGTAATGCGGCTCACCGCCGTTGAGCACATGCTGCGCCGGCCGCATGTCCGCGCCCGCGCCTTCGTAGCCCGCCAGCGCCGACGTGATCAGCGACATCGACCCGTCCGACATGGCCAGGTCGATGTATTGCCCCTCGCCCGTCCGCTCGCGAGCCTGGATCGCGCAGACGATCGCGAATGCCGCCATCAACCCGCCGCCGGCGAAGTCGGCAATGATGTTCACCGGGATCGCCGGACGCCCGCCGCTGGCGTAGTCGCCAATCATGCCCAGTGCGCCGGCCGTTGCGATGTAGTTGATGTCGTGCCCCACGTGGGCCGCATACGGGCCCGTCTGTCCGAACCCGGACAGCGAGCAATAGACCAGGCGCGGATTGCGGGCCGACAACGTCTCCCAGTCCACCCCTAACCGCTTCACCACGCCCGGCCGGAACCCCTCCAGCACGACATCGGCCTCGTCCGAGAGCTGGTAGAAGATCTCCCGCGCCTCATCCGCCTTGAGATTGAGCCCAATCGACCGCTTGCCCCGCCCCAGCGCATACGACGAGTACCGGCGCCGCTCTTCGTTCGGATCGCGCGCCACATCTCTGCGTCCCTGAGGCCGCCCCGCCTGCTCGACCAGGATCACCTCCGCCCCCATATCGGCCAACAACATCGAGCAGTACGGACCAGGCGCCAGCGCCGACAGATCCACCACCCGAATCCCGTCCAACGGCCCATCAAGCATCGTCATCGCAACAGCCCTTCACGCAAAACCGATACCCAGCCTCAGGCTACGCGCTCCGTCTGCCGCACTCTCGAGACCGACATGCAATCAGATCGAGGTCGGCCCCGCGCAGGCGGGGCCCCATAGCGTCCGAGACCAGCTCACTACTCGACCAGAGCCACCCCCGCACGCCCATCCGCTTCGATGTCCCGCGCACGCCCATCCGCTTCGATGCCCCATCCTCCCCCACCTGGTTCGATGCCCGTGCTTGACTCGGGGCCCAGACCTCGATCACAGAGCGCAGGCAACAGCCAATCCTCGCCACAATCTCCTCAAGCCCACGACTCCGACCCCGCCAAAACTCGATATAGTCAGAACATACGTCCGCCTGAGAGCCAAGGAGCATTCCCCGTGCCAAACCCTTACCACCTCCGAACGAGAATCGACCGCCTCTGGCGACACGCTAACTCCGACGCCCCCGCCTACCGACGCCTCACGTCCCTCAACAAGGTCGTCCGAGAACTCTTCGCCCCCAACCAATGCGCCCGCCTCAACCACCAGCTCTACCTCGCCTCCGACCCCTACGACGTCGCCCGCCACCTCCTCCGCGACCTCTACGACCATGCCTCCCCTGCTTGGGAAGACCCCGCGCCCGTAACCATAGAAGTCGCCCCCGCGCAGGCGGGGGCCGCGCCGCTCGTTGACGAGTCCCCCGACGAAGACGACGACCCCTTGTAACCGCCACCCTCACCTCGTTCCCCACCGCGCGTTTTTTTTCTTTCCGCGGATCACCCGCTCCCGGCCCTGCCGTGCCCGACTGGTTCTGACCTCAGGACTCGCCCCGCATCAGCCGGCGCTGCGGTGAAACCTGGAAGACCCACAGCGCCAGCAGGCCGACGAACGAGATCGGAATGATCACCAATCCGTGCAGGATCGCCGCGAACGCCACCGCCGTCGCCTCCGCATCCTCGATCCCCAGCCCGCCCACCGTCGGCAGCCAGATCAGCAGCGTCGCCTTGGTCGCCCACTCGAACGGCCCCACCCCGCCCGCCGTCGACGGCGCCGTGATCAGCAGGTTGGCCGCCGCCGCGACCAGCAGATAGACGGGAAACGGCAAGTCCAGATTGAACGCCTGGCCCACCATCCAGTACATCAACGCCTCCAGCGTCCAGGCGATCAGGCTGGCGACCAGCGCCCCGATCACCTGGCGCCGGTTCGCCTGCGCCGACATCCCGGTAATCAGCGGCGGCAACCAGGTCCACTCGCGCCCAGCCTGTCCGGGCAACCGGCTCAGTATGCGGCCGATCACCCGCTCGGCGTCGGCCGGACGCCGCGCGATCGCGCCAAACACCAGGAAGGCGCCCGTGATGCCGAACACGAGAAACGCCATCGCGCCCGTCAGCTCGTCGCCGGCGTCATTCATGCCCTGAAATCCGATCAGGCTCATGATCACGCCGATCACCAGGAAGAACGTCAGCATCAACCCGTCGTACACCCGGGTCATGAAGATGCTGGACAGTCCCGACAGCCGCGAAATCTCGTGCCGCTGGTACAGCACATGAGCCCGAACCAGCTCTCCGGCCCGCAACGGCAGCACGTTGTTGACCCCGAACCCGATCGCCACGATCGGGAACAGCCGCCACCAGGCAATGTGTTGGATGTGCAGCAGCAGCCAGTGCCAGCGCCAGGCCCTCGCTGCGATGCCGGCGAAGTAGACGACCAGCGCCGGTCCGATCCACCAGGCCGAAACTTCGGTAAACGCGCGTCCCACTTGATGGAAGTCCGCGTTGCGCAGGAACAGCACCAGGAACGCGGTGCTGCCGCCCAGTCCCAACGCGAGCCGCGCCGCCGATCCAGTCGCCCAAGCAGGAAGCCGAACGCTCATTGCCCAGTCCGCGAAAAATCTAGGCGGAGGCTAGCCTGCCTCGATCCGTCGTGGCGGGAAGCGCAGCGCTTCGCGCACCCACTGCCCGGCTCGCTGTCCCGCGATCGTCAGTTGCTCACGTCGGAGGATGATCTGTGCGCGCGCGTATCGCCCGCCCTCAACGGCGGAGAAGGCGATCAACGCCACGGCCGCGCCGGCGATGATGTCGGCGATGTAATGCTCGCCCAGGTAAACGAGCGAGAACGCCAGGGCGATCGAGTACAGCACGGCCACCGAGATCACCCAGCGAGAACGCAGCAGAATCCCCACGCCGACCACCACGAACGAAGCGGCAAAATGCAGCGAGGGCATGGCGGCCGTCGGATTCGGCTCCGCCATCGCCTCGAATGCCCAGTTGTAGAACTCGACGCCCAGCAGGGCCGGACCCACGGTGTTCATCCCCCGCACGATCCCATCGACAAACCCTTGGTCCGCCGCCATCCACGGCGGCGCAGTCGGCACCGTGAAATACAGGACCGCGCCGAGGTAGAAGGTCAGCGCGACGATGATCGTCACTCTCCACGCCATTCGCCGAATGAACAGCCAGGTACCCAGCACGGCGGCATGCGGGAACACGAACCAGGTCCAGTGAATGATCGCGGAGAAGAACGCCGGAAAACCGGGATCGGAGCTGGCGCCGCCAATCCGCGCCTGGAGCCAGGCCGACGGAGTAATCCCCGCGAACATCCACAGCTCCCAGTCGAGCACGTAGTCGGTCAGCGTGCGCAGACCCGTCTCGTCGGCCGCGTCCCGCAACTGGATGAAAAAGCCCATCGCCACCACGTACGCGACCAGGATGCCCCAGTCTCCCCATCGCCTGGCCAGGACGAAGACGGCCACCACCGCCACGCCGCTGATCGGCGCAAAGGCCACCGGGTCCAACGACGCAATCTGTCGCAGGAAGACGCCCAACACGCCCACGGCCAGCGCGGCCCAGCAGACCGCGCCGATCACGTCCCGTCGACTGATTCCTGCCACGCGATGGAACCGACGCACGACCGCTCAGCCCTCCCCACTCGGTTCGCAATCCGATCGCCCGTTCCGACGCGATCAATCCTATCGACTCTGGCAACACAGCTTACCGAACTGTGCGCCGCCTGTCTGATGGCCTTACGGGGAGACGGACAAACGCTCGGAGATCAGCCGGGCAATCGCATTGATGTCGGTCAGGCGCTGGTCGCCGACCGAACGATCGCAATGCGCGGGCAACCCGATCCGGGTGCCGCTCTGGGTCGAACCATCATCGTCCGTCGTGATCTCAATCGAAGTGAAGAGAAACACGAGATCGCGCCCCTGGGCAAACACGAGCAGCGCCGAGCGCACACAGATCCCGCTGTGTCCTCGATACAGCTCGATCGCCACCGAGGCGTCGCCGACCAGCGGCGCGGGCAGGAAGCTGGCCGCGAACAGCCGGTGATGCGGCACGATCACCCCCGCCAGATCGGGCGGCTGCGATGCGACGTACTTCACCCAGTCGGCGGCCGACTCCTCGGACTGGTCGGTGAATACGTGCAGCCAGAGCGTCTCGCCGGTTGGACTCTCGCCGCTCGGCGAAAAGGCGATCCCGCTCGAGGTCAGCGAGCGGCCGGGCAGCGACGACAGCGTGCGATCCTCGGACGCCTCGAGCCAGGACGGCAGCCCGGCGGCGTACGACTTCTCCTCCAGGTGCAACCCCACGTCCGCCGAACTGATCGTCAGCTGCCGCTCACGCACCACCTGCTCAACCGGTTGCTCCACCTCGGGTTCAGCCTCGCCTTCCTGCTCGACCTGCTGCCCGGCCTCGGTCTCGACCGGCAGGTTCGAGTTGTCGTCGCGGCAGGACGCGAGGATGACCAGCGCGCCGATCACCACCAGACAGCAGACGACCGGCCCGACCAGAACGGTCCAGTCGCTCTTCCGCGCCACGTCAGTCGAGCTCCGGGCTCGAAAGTTCCGTTGCATCGTTCGCCGACACCGCGTTCCGGGCGGACAGCAACACGATATGAAATGTGGTGCCGACGCCTTGCTCGCTCGAGACGCGAATCTCGCCTCCCTGCGCCCGCACCAGTTCGCGAGCGATGGCCAGTCCGAGCCCGGTGCCGCCTTGCGCGCCGGGTCGATCCGACTTGTAGTAGCGGTCAAACAGGTTGGGAATCGCTTCCTCGGGAATGCCTACGCCCGTGTCGGCGACCGCGATCGACACGCTGCCCTGGCTCTCCCGGCGTGCACTCAACTGTACGTGCCCGCCCGGCGGCGTGTGCCGCAGCGCATTATCGAGCAGATTCCCCAGCACCTGGTCCAGCCGATCCCAATCGCCAAGGACGTCGCCGACCTCGGAAGGATCGACCGTCAGGTTCACGTCGAGCTCCTGCGCCCGCAGCGCGAACAGGTCGCCAACATGTTCGAGTAACGCCCCCACATCGAGCGGATTCGACTCCACCTGCACCTGCCCCGCTTCAATCCGGGACAGGTCAAGCAGGCCTTCGACCAGACGCAGCAGCCGCCGTGATTCGTCCTCGATGATCCGGTACGCGTTCCCCTGTTCGTCCTCTTTGACGACGTCGTCCATCAGCGCCTGCGAGAACCCGTTGATCGACGTCAGCGGCGTCTGCAAATCGTGAGAGACGTTGGCCAGGAAGTCGCGCAGTGCAGTTTGTTGACGCTCAACCTCCTCAGTCATCTGGTTGAACGATCGCGCCAGTTCCTGCGCCTCCTGGGAACCGCCCACGTCGACGCGTTGCTGCAACTGCCCGCGAGCCACGCTGCGCGACGCCGCCGCCACCCGTTGAATCGGCCGATAGATCGAACGTGAGACCAGGAAGCCAACCAGCGAAGCGACCACCAGCGCGATCACGCCCGCGATCACCAGTCGCGGCGCCAGATCGCCCACGACCTCCCAGCGCGATTCGCCGACCAGCACCACCGCGATACAGCAATAGCCCTGCCGTTGTTGCTCATCGGACGGCAAACTGGTCACGACGTAGGTCAGTCGCTCGCCGTCCTCCGTAGTCAACTGGCCTTCGGCCAGGCGATTGCTGTCCAGCGCTCCCAGGTCAATCGGCAGGGTCTCGCCCAGGAACCGGTCTCCGGTCTCCATGACCCTGACCACCTCACCGCCCGAGGTGATGCCCAGCACCGGCACGTCGAGATCGCTGACCAGGGACCCGGTCAATGTCTGTGCCGCCAGCGCAAACTCCTGCAGCAGCTGGTCGAGGTTTCGCGCTTCGCCCTCCTCCGAGAACAACTCCGGACCCCAGGCAGTCGCCAGTTCCCGCAACCGCGACTGTTCCACACGGTCCTGATAGCCGCCCAGCAGCAAGAAACTGATCAGTCCGACGACCAGCAGCGTGAGCACGACGATCGCGACCAGGGTCACGTAGATTCGCGAGCGGATCGTCTGCAGCTGGAGGATCGGCCAGCCCAGTGCCGGTTTCCAGTGTGGCTGACCCCTGGACATCATCTGCGCGTGGCTGCCGGCGACCGATGGCGACGCCTAGTCAGTGTCACCGTTCGCAGCAAGCGACAGGCCGTTCGGGTTATCGCGCATGGTCATCTTGTAGCCCACCCCGCGCAGCGTCTCAATCTGCAGGTCACTGTCGCGCAGGTGCTGCCGCAGGTGATTGATGTGAACGTCGACCGTTCGCGTTTCTCCGCTGAAGGTGTAGCCCCACACCAGAGAGAGCAGCTGTTCACGCGACATCACGGTCTGCAGGTTCTGGGCCAGTGCGAAGAGCAGATCGAACTCCTTGGTGCGCAGCTTGAGCGACGCCCCGCCCAGGATCGCTTCCCGCGTCTGACGATTCAGCGTCAGACTGCCCACGGACACCTCCACGCCCGAACGCGCGATGCCGTCGGCCCGGCGCAGGATCGCCTTCACCCGGGCGACCAGTTCCTTGGGATTGAACGGCTTGGTCAGGTAGTCGTCGGCGCCCAGCTCGAATCCCGCCACCTTGACCGCATCCTCGCGGCGTACGGTCAGCATCAGGATCGGCACGTCCGAATCCTGGCGGATCCCCTTGGTTACCTCGAAGCCGTCCAGCTTGGGCATCATCAGGTCCAGCACGACCAGGTCGGGCTGGAGCATGACCGCCTTCTCGAGGGCCTCCTGGCCGTCGGAGGCGAACTCCAGCTCATATCCCTCTCGGGAGAGATACAGGCGGACTAACTCACGGATGTGGGGCTCGTCATCGGCGATGAGTATTTTCATGGCGCGCAGCCTGCCAGCCAACCATTTTTCACTATAGGACCTGATGCGCCGTCAGCGGCGACCGATCAACGACAGAAGCGTTCGGGAATCGTGCGATCCGTTGATAGTCTCATCATGATCAATCACCGAGGAGAACACCATGCCGCGTCGCGAAGTGCCCGCCGGAGTTGAGGTCCGAGCCGCCAATGCCGAGGAGATGGAGGACTTCCGCTTCGTCGCCAACCTGGCCCTCGGAGAACACGGCAACCCGATGCGAGATCCGGTGACCTTCCTGCAGCCCGAGTGGTCGACCTGCGTCTTCGAGCACGGGGCCCTCTCAACCACTTTCGGAGCCTGGCCGTTCTCCATGCGCTTCAACGGCGAACGCGCCCACGTCGCCGGCGTGACGGCTGTGGGCACCGACCCAACCAAGCGCCGCCGCGGCTATCTGAGGCTGGCAATGGAGCACTCGCTGGACGAACAGTACGAACGTGGGCAATCGTTGGCGGCGCTCTATGCGTCCCAGGCTGGCATCTATCAGCGGTTCGGCTACGCCGTCTGTTCACGGCGGCAGAAGTATGAGATTGATCCGCTCGACCTCAACTTTGTCCAGGCGCCAACCCCGTCCGGCTCGCTGAGCATCAGCAACGCCAGGGACCTGCCCGACGACGCCGTCGTCATCCGCGACCTGTATCGCCAGTACATGCAACCCAGGAACGGGCTCCTGCATCGCGGAGTCAATCTCTGGAACGCGGAGGTCCTGGACGAACCTTCAGACATCGAAGAAGGCCCGGTCCGCGTCCTCCTCTACGAGGAGGATGGAGAAGCCCTGGGCTACATGGTCTACACCAGTCGCGAAGATCAGGCGATCAGCCACTTCAGCGCCTTTCAACGCGACCATCGCATGAGAATTCGCGAGTATGGCTGGCTGACGCCCGAGGCCTATGTCGCGATGTGGCAGTTCGCCGCCAGCCAGGACCTTACCTGGCGCATCTTCGTCAACGACGTGCCCTCCGATGACCCGATCGTCCACTTTGCCCGCGATCCACGAACGTTGCGGGTCCAGTCGATGGACGGCATCCTCGTTCGAATCGTCGACCTACCGCGCGCCCTGATGACCCGCAAGTACTCGATCGAATCGGAGCTCACCTTCCGAGTGCTGGATGACCTCTGCGACTGGAACCAGGGCACCTGGAGACTCTCCGTCGGTCCCGAAGGCGCCGACATCCGCCAGGTCGACGCATCGCCGGAGTTGACGATGGACGTATTCACAATGGCGCACCTGGCAACCGGCGCGCTCTCAGCGACCTACAGTCACCGCCTCGGTCGCATCGAGGCCACCGATTCCGCCGCGCTGATCCGCGCCGATCACCTCTTCGCGACCGAGTACGCGATGCACTGCATGAACCACTTCTAGGCGTTGCGGTAAGTCAAGGTACTCAGACGGCCTCCCCCAGCAGGTACTGGCCCACGGCCTCTTCGAGGGCCGTCACTTCATGCGGCTCGAGGTCGCGATAGGGCGGTCGAGTGTGCGTCAGCGGCAGGCCGCTGGTGATGTTGATCAGCTGCTTCATGGCGCCGAGTCGGGGGAACAGGTTGAGGATGGCGTGCAGCTCGTTGAGTTGGTCCTGCGGCCGCTGCGGCTCCCCGCCTTCACGATGGGCGAACTGGATCGTTTTGACCAACGCCGGAACTGCATTCGCCATCCCCGAAACGCCGCCCACGCACCCGGCCCGGTAGAGCGGCGCGTGGGCCGAGTCAGATCCGGCCATCACCCGAAACTCTGAGCCGGGACCGTCCGACGGCACCTGCGCCATGTAGCGCTTCGTGCGCTCGGCGTCTCCGCCGGAATCCTTGATTCCCATCAGCTGGTCGGGATGTCGTCTGAGCACAGCGGCGAGAACCTCGTCGGGAATCTCAATGCCTGCCTGCGCCGGCATGTTGTAGAGCAGCGCCCGGCCGTCCGACGGCAACGACTCGATCACCGCTGAGAACCAGTCGGCCATACCCCGCGAGTCAACATTCTTGAAGAAGTACGGCGGAAGCAGCGCGACCGCGTCGGCGCCGGCGTCGAGCGCCTCGTTGGCGGCGCGAATCGTGTCCGGCAACGAAGGACAGGTCACTCCCGCGATCACGACCAGACCGCCGCCGATCCCGCGCGAGGCCTGCTTGACCGCTTCCACGACGCGCCGTCGTTCGTCCATGCCGACCGACGGGCCCTCGCCATTGGTGCCCAGGGTCAGGATGCCGGTAATGCCCATCGTGCGCAGGAACTCGACGTGCGGACCGATCCAGTCCACATCAACGTCACGCCCGCCTTCCGTGAACGGCGTCACCTGCGCCGCCATCAGGCCGTCGAGCCGCTCGTACGCCAGAGCCATGGGGTTGCCTCCGATTGTGTGCCTGTTGGCAGCCTAGCTCTGAGCCATGAGACGCTTCAGCGATTAATCTCAAGCCATGCCACGCATCTTCGTTTGCAGCGCCACCGGCTCTCTGACGACTGACGCCGCTCCGGTCGGTGGCGGCGTCGCCGTGCTCGAGGCACTCATGCCCCACCTCGAGCGGTCAGAATTCGAGGTCACCCTGCTGACCCCCGGCGCCGAAGATCGCCGTGACGGCATTCGCCAGCAACTACCCGTCACGACCCTGGCCCGCGTGGAACCCGACCGGATCCTGCGACTGAACGCCCGCCGCTACGCGGATTTCGCCATCGAATGGGAAGCCGCGTTGGCCCGCTACTTCGCCGACATCGATCCGGCCGACACCGTGGTACTGGCGAACGACACGGCCGAAGGTCCGCCCTTCGCCCAGCTGCGGGCGAACGGATTCGCGCAACTGGCCTTGCTTCATGTCATCGTCAGCGAGTTCTTCAGTCGCCGTTACGTCTCCCAACCGACCGGCCTGCCGATCAGCGGCCCGCATCTGTCCGCGCTCTGGCGACTCGCCGAGCGCCGCGGTCTCACACGGCACGCCCCCGACATCGCCCGCCTTGTCTGGGCCAAGGAACGCGACCTGGCCCGCCACGTCGACGCGCCGATCGCGCCATCCGCTCCGGTCGCCCGCTCATTGGCCGATTGCTATCCCGGCACCGGCGTCGCCCGACGCACCCAGATCGTGCCGTGGGGCGTCACCGGCGAGCCAGATCCGGACCTGCGAGAGCGACGCCGCGAAACCCTGCGCGAGATCAACGCCGATCCAAACCGTTTCACGCTGCTCACGCTCAGCCGTCTCTCACCGGAGAAGCGAGTCGAACTGGTCATCGACGCGCTCAGGTTGATCGAGCGTCAGTCGCCCGCAACGGCCGAACGAATCCAGTTGATCGTCGCCGGAGGCGCTGCCTACATGGGCGGGGCGGCCTATGAACGAAAGCTCCGCCAGGCCGCATCGAGACTGCGGCGCGCGGAGGTCCATTTCCCCGGCTACGTCACCAGTGAGCAGAAGTGGCGTCTATTCGCCGCCTCGGACACATTCCTCTCACCCAGCTACTACGAGGCCTACGGCCTGACGATCGCCCAGGCGCTGGCCAGCGGCGCGCCGGTCATCGCCGCGCCCCACGCGGGCGCCTACGCGACCGTTGACGACCGTCACGGCTGGATCGCGGAGCCGACGCCGCGCGCGTTCGCCGCCGCGATCAGACGAGCTCTGCACGCCGACGAGAATCGCGAAATCCTGCGCCGCCGCGAAGCCGCATCGACCTGGGGACGCGAGCGGCCATTTGAAGTCGCGGCCCATCGAATCATCAACATCGCCCATAGACTGGCACACGGCGAACCAGCCGAGGAGGCCCTCTGATGACCCAGCGCGCAGTGCTCTTCGACTTTGGAGGGGTACTCATCCGGATGGACTGGGATGGCTACGACGAGTTCGGCAAGCGCTGGAACCTGCCGGCCGGCACCCTGGTCGACGCCTTCTATCGAACCCCGGAATGGCACGCGATCGAGACCGGCCACGGCAACTGGGACACCTGGCAGCGCGGAGTCGAACAGAGCCTCGCTCCCTACCTCCAGGGCGACGTCGTCGAAGCAGTCCAGAGCCTGCTCGACGCCTGGTACGCCCAGCCCTGGCAATATCACCATCCCAACTTCGAACTCGCCCACGACCTCCAGTCCGCCGGTCACCGGATCGGCGTCCTTTCCAACGCGCCCGACGACCTGCGCGACCGCTTCCTCAGCAATCTGCCTGTTGAAGTGGAGTGGGACGCGATCGTCGTCTCCGGCGAGATCGGCATGCGGAAGCCGGATCCGGGCATCTTCCATCACGCCGCCGAAGAAATCGGCGTCACGCCCGAGCACTGCTTTTTCATCGACGACCTTGAAGAGAACGTGCTCGGCGCCCAGAGAATCGGCATGGGCGGCTACCACTTCACACGCAACAACTACAGAGCCCTCAGAATCGCCCTGCGCGCCGCGGGAATCGAGAGCTAAGAATCGGGCCGTCGACGGGGTAAGAGCCCCTCGTACACCACTTGTCGATGTCTGATTCTCTGCACGCGGACCTCGCGTGTGTCGAACTCCGGCACGAACACGATTCGCCAGTCGTCCACTTGTAGGCTCCACATGTCGTCATACTGGTCGAGCAGCTTGGAGCCCTTCACGTAGGGGCCGTCCCGCAGCAACTCCAATGCATTCTTGATTCTCTTGCGGCGCTCAGGATTGAGACTGCCAAAATCTCTGTCCGCCTCCTCGCTCCGAACGACCCGCCACCGCAGTCCCAGCGGTGTGTTCACTCCACGTCGCCCAGGAAAAACTCCCAGGCCTCGGGGAACTCATTCTTGAGTCTGTGGAAGAACTGCGCACCGGAACTGGACGCGGGATCGACGATATGGACCCACCGATAGCCATCCGGAAAGTACTCCTCCAGTTGCCCGAAAAACCGTTTGTCCTCCGGGTACGTCTCATCGAGCTCAGCAAGCCAGTCGCCCTCGAGATAGGCGTTGCCTTCCTCCTCGGCTACCTGAGAATTCGACGCTTGGTCGGGCGTGGCGTCGTTCTCCTCTTCCTCCGCATCTCTGACCCAGTCCAACGTTTCCGGCATACCCCACGAGACACCTTGTTCGATGTAACGCGTCCGCCACCACCGTTCGCGATCCGCGAATGACATCGCCGCGAGCTGTTCTTCTACTGATTGTTCACGGGAAACCATGACTCAGATTGACCCTTCGCCTCAATCCTACCCAGTTCCTGAATCGGACCGCTCACGCAACACCGCGAAAAACACCGACGCAAACAACGCCCCCAGACCCGGCGCGATCCAGTAGACCCAGTGATCGTCCCAGAACCAGGCGATCGCCGCAGGTCCGAACGATCGGGCCGGATTCATCGACGCGCCCGACACACTTCCGGCCATCGTCACCGCCGCCGCGACATAGAGCCCCACCGCCAGAGCGAACACCGTTGCGCTGCGCCCGCGCTCGGCCATCATCAGGATCGCGTAGACGAGGAAGAACGTGATCACGATCTCCGTCCCGAACGCCTGGATCAGCGGACCGTCGCTGAAGTTCGCGCCGAGCCACGACTCGCCCTCGCCCGTGTGATTGCGAAACAACCCGTGCATCACCGACGACGCGATCAACGCGCCAATGAGTTGCGCGACCACATACGGAACCAGCTTGCGGCCTGGCAACTTCCCCGTCAGCCACAGCCCCAGCGAGACGGCCGGGTTCAGGTGCGCCCCCGAGATCGCCCAGAAGGCGAAGATCATCACCGCGACGCCAAATCCGTTGACCAGCCCGACGCCGAGCGCCCCCAGCTCTCCGCCCGACCACCAGTTGACATGCGCCGATCCAGCGCAGAACAGCACCAGACCGAAGGTGCCCAGCACTTCAGCCATCAGCTGCCGGGCGCTGGCCTGGTTGCTTGCCCGATCGAGGCGCAGTGTCCCAAGCAGTGGATTGACCACGCGCCCGACCGGAGCCAACGCCTGTTCAATCGGACTCATAGTCGGACCTCCCACCTGACTTCAGGAATTCGACCGAAACGCTAACAGTCGACGCCGGGCCGGGACTGTGTGCGCTGTTAAGGTTGGGCTATGCCAAACCGACTTGCTCGCGAAACCTCTCCCTATCTGCTGCAGCACGGCAACAACCCCGTCGACTGGTTCCCCTGGGGCGAAGAGGCCTGGGCCCGCGCCCGGGCCGAGGACAAGCCGGTCCTCGTCAGCGTCGGCTACGCCGCCTGTCACTGGTGCCACGTGATGGAACGCGAATCGTTCGAGAACGAGCAGATCGCCGCGCTGCAGAACGATCTCGTGGTCAGCATCAAGGTCGACCGCGAGGAGCGACCCGACGTCGACGAGATCTACATGGACGCGCAGCAGATGCTGCACGGTCATGGCGGCTGGCCGCTCAACGTGTTCTGCACGCCCGACGGCCGCCCGTTCTTCGGCGGCACCTACTTCCCGCCCCAGCGTCGCACCGGCATGCCCGGCTGGGCCGATGTCCTCCAGGGCATCACCCAGGCCTTCCGCGAGCAGCGCGACAAGGTCGAACAACAGGCCACCGAGCTCACCCGCCACCTCAACCTGCGCGTCGAGCTGGCCGGGGAAGAGCTGAGCGAGTCGCCGGCCCAGGTCCGTTCACGCGCCGCCACCGCGCTGCTGCAAGCCGCCGACCACACTCACGGCGGCTTCGGCGGCGCGCCCAAATTCCCCCAGCCCTTCTATCTGCAGCTCATGGTCCAGCAGGCACTGGACGAGTCGGCGAGCAACCGGAGCGAGGCCAGACAACATCTGGCGCACACGCTGCGCAAGATGGCCGAAGGCGGCATCTACGACCAGCTGGCGGGCGGCTTCCATCGCTACGCCGTCGATGAGATCTGGCTCGTGCCCCACTTCGAGAAGATGCTCTACGACAACGCCCTGCTGATCCCGCTGTATCTCGACGCGCATCGCCTACTCCAGCCCAGGTCTCCTCACCCCTCCTCTGGGGGGGAGATGTCGAAGGCAGAGGGGGGGGACTCCCTCTTCTCCCGAATCGCCCGCGACACCGCCGATTACCTGCTCGACGGTCTGCAAACAGCCGAGGGCGCCTTCTACGCCTCCACCGACGCCGACTCCGAGGGCGTCGAAGGCAAGTACTTCGTTTGGACCCGCGAGGAGCTGCACGAACTACTTGATCCTCAGGACGCCGAGGTCGCCTGCCGGCGCTGGGGCGTCGACGTTGGCGGCAACTGGGAGGGCAAATCAATCCTCCTGGCGGCGCAGCCGCCCGAGGACGTCGCACGCTGGCTCGACCTGCCAGTCGCCGAGGTCGAAGCATCGCTTGCCAGGAGTCGCCAAGCCCTGCTCGAACACCGCGCCACCCGGATTCCTCCGGCCACCGACACCAAGATCATCGCCGCCTGGAACGGCATGGCGATCGACGCCCTGGCCAGAGCCGGCGCGGTGCTGGAGGAACCACGCTTCATCGACGCCGCCAGCCGCGCCGCCCGCTTCATCCTCGACAACATGCGCCCCAACCAGGCGGCGGATGGCGCGTTGCTGCGCATTCACTCCGCCGGCCGCGCATCCGTCGACGCCTTTGTCGAGGACTATGCGGCGCTCGCCGACGGCATGATCTCGCTCTACGAGGCGACCGGCGACGAGTCCTGGTACATCGAAGCGCGAGCAATGATCGACCACATGATTGATCGCTTCTGGGACCACGACGGCGGCGGATTCTTCACCGTCGCGCGCGAGGGCGAACAGCTCATCGCCCAGCGAAAGCCGAGTCAGGACGGCGCGACGCCGAGCGGCAACGCGCTCGCGGCGCGAGCCCTGGCCCGGATGTACGCCCTCACCGCCGACGGCCGCTACGCCGACCTGATCGAGGCCATGCGCGCCACCTTCTCCGCCTACCTGAGCAAAGCGCCGACCATGCTCGGCCTCTTCGTCTCGGTCGAGGATTGGCTCACCGACCACCGCTCGGTCGCCCTGGTCGGCGCCGCCGGTGACCCTGAGATCACGCGGATGCGCCGCGAGCTCTGGTCCGGGGAGCCGCGTCCGTTGGTGATCATGCAGCGAACCGGCGACGAGACGGTGATTCCGCAACTCGCCGACAAACCGCAGCAGAACGACCGGGCCACCGCCTACGTCTGCCAGGCCTTCGCCTGTTCGGCTCCCGTCCACACCGCCGCCGAGCTGCAAAACGTGTTCGACGACCCGCTGCCGTTGTAGTAGCCTGATAACCACGAACAGACCATCTATGTTCTTGGCCGTCGGAGACTGCATGACACTGCGCCCTGTGACCCCCGAACAGCGCCGTTCTCGCTCGTCGATCGCCGCACAACGCCGGCCAAATCCCGTCCGAATCCGAACAGAATCGAACAGAATCGAACAAATCCGTACAACCGGTGCCTCTTTCGGCCCCTGAAACACTGGAAATCCAACCAAAACCGGGACACAACGAAAGGAAATCAGTCGTGGCCCATCAGACCATCATCCCCTCGCTGCGCTACGAGGATTCCAATCGCGCCATCGAGTGGATGCAGGACACCTTCGGTTTCACCGAGCACTTCGTCGTGCGCAATGACGACGGCCGGGTCGAGCACGCTCAGCTGGCCTTCCGCGGCTCGCTGGTCATGCTCGGCGACCTGCAGGGCGATCTGCACGACCTCCCGCACCGGCACGGCTCGATCAGCCTGACTGCCGAATCGGCGCAGCAGGTTGACCAGGTCTACGCCCGCGCCGTCGATGCCGGCGTCAAGGTCATCCAACCGTTGACCGACACCGACTACGGCTCCCACGCCTTCACGGTCGAAGACTACGAAGGCAACCACTGGCACCTCGGCACCTACGACGCCCTGGCCCAGGACCAATAGGAACGAGGAACGAATGACACGCCAGACCATCGTTCCAGCCTTCCGCGCCAACGACGCCCCGGCATTGATTGACTGGCTCCGCGATACGTTCGGCTTCAACGAGCACTTGATCGTTCCCGACGGAGAGGGCGGCATCGCCCACGCGCAACTCGAGTGGCGCGGCAGCCTGGTCATGCTCGGCTCCGTCCGCGGACACGCAGACTTCATGGACGTGACGGTCGGCAAGGCGTCGCTCAGCCTGACCGCCGAGTCCGACGAACAGGTCGACGATCTTTATCGGCGAGCGCAGGACGTCGGGGCGCCGATCGTCACGCCGCTCGAAGAGACCGACTATGGATCGCACGCCTTCACGACTCAAGACCCGGAAGGCAACTTCTGGCACTTCGGTACATACGATCCGCTGGCTCCGGCGGAGTAGCGCCATGAACGTGCCTGACCCGGAACGACCGCAGATGCCGGACAGCTTCGGCTTCAGCATTGAGGACTATCCCTTCGAGCCGATGTCGTGGGAATGGGTCACGGAACAACTGCAGACCGCTCGCAACTACTGGGTCGCGACGACCCGGCCCTCGGGCCGACCCCACTCGGTACCCGTCTGGGGGGTCTGGGTCGAGGACGCCTTCCACTTCGCCACCGATCCGAAAGGCGTCACTGCCCAGAACCTGATCCAGAACCCCGAATCGGTCGTCAATCTCGAATCGGGCGACGAGGTCGTCATCCTCGAGGGCCGCTTCGAGCTGCACGACTCCACGCCAGCCATCCAGGTTGCCTTCAACACCAAGTACGACATGCCCTGGGGCGAGGACGAAACGATCCCCGTGTTCACGCTCTCGGTCAAGAAAGCGCTCGCCTGGACCGAGGCCGAATTTCCCAGCACCGCCACTCGCTGGCGCTTCTGACCGGACCAGCCTGCCTAGCTGCCGGTGAACTCCGCGCTGCGGCGCTCAGTGAAGGCCGCGACGCCCTCCTTCATGTCGTCGGTGTAAGCGAGCCGTTCGAAGTAGAGCTGCTCGATCCGCAAGCCCTCATCCAGTGAGGTCTGCATCCCGCGTACGGCAGCCGACTTACAGGCGCGCACCGCGAGCGGGCCGTTGCGATTGATCCGCTCCGCCATCGCCCGCGCCGCATTCATCAACTCGTCCGCCTCGACGACCTGGTGCACGAGGCCGATCTCGTGCGCCCGCTCCGCCGTTAGCGGATCGCCGGTCAGCATGATTTCCATGGCCCGGCTCTCGCCCAGCAACCGGGGCAACCGCTGCGTCCCGCCCCAGCCGGGTAGCAGTCCGAGGCCGACCTCCGGCTGTCCCATCTGCGCGCCCGCGGCCGCGATGCGAATGTCGCAGGCCAGCGCGACTTCAAGTCCACCGCCAAACGCATAGCCATTGATCGCGGCGATCAGCGGTTTGGCGATGTACATGCCGCGCATAATCGACGGCGCCAGTTCAAAGCGCTCCCTGGACGGTTCGTCCATCAGCGCCGGGATCATGTCGCGCAGGTCGGCCCCGGCCGAGAACGCGCGATCGCCGGCGCCGGTGATGATCGCCGCCCAGGCGTCGTCGTCGTCCTTGAATCGTGCGCAGGCCTCGGCGAATGCGGCGTACTGTTCCCGATCAAACGAGTTCAGCGCCTGCTGTCGATCCAGCACGATCGTCGCGATCCGATCCGAAACGTCATACGTCACTGCCATGTTCAAACTCCCTACCCATCGTGTTCGTAGATGCCGCGGCCGGTCTTACGGCCGAGCCGGCCGGCCGAGACCAGCCGCCGCAGGATCGTCGGAGGCGTCAGGTTCGGATCGCCGATTTCCCGCTGCATGCTCTCGGCCACGTCGAGCAGGACGTCCAGCCCGACCAGGTCGGCCGTCGCCAGCGGACCCATTGAGTGCCCGAGGCCGAGCTGGCAGGCGCGGTCGATGTCCTCGGCCGTCGCCACGCCCGACTCCCACAACCGGAGCGCCGACAGGCAGAACGGCACCAACAGCCGGTTGACGATGAACGCCGGCGTGTCCTTGACCCGCACCGGCGTCTTGCCGGTCGCCTCGACGAAGGCCCAGGCCGCCTCGACGGCATCGTCGGAGGCGGTTAACGGCACCACCACTTCGACCAGCGGCAACACCTGGGCGGGGTTGAAGTAGTGCAGCCCAACGACCCGAGACGGGTCCGACATCCGCTGGGCAATCTCCTGGATCGACAGGGACGAGGTGTTGGACGCAATGAACCGGGCCTCGCGGCAGACCGTTTCTAGCCGCTCGAAGATGCCCTGCTTGAGCTCGATGTTCTCGGAGACCGCCTCGATCACGCCCTCCGATCCGGCCAGCGCTTCGAGATCCGTCGATGTAGACAGCGCCGCGAGCGCCGCTTGACCTTGCTCGGCGCTGATCCGCTCCCTCGATACGAGCCGCTCGACACCGCCCTGAATTGTCCCTCGCGCCCGCTCCAGTTGGCCGTTATCAACATCAACCAGTGAGACCTCCACTCCCGCCAACAGCGCGGTCTGGGCGATCCCGGAACCCATCGTGCCGCCGCCAAGGACGCCCAACCTTGTCACTGCTGATTTCGGGTCTGACATGTCGTCCCTCCGCTCTCGCAACCGGCCAGCACCGATGCAGGCTATCCGACGATGCCTTGAGCGACGTTCGGGAATTGCCAGAGGCGACGTTACGCTAGATGCGATTGACTTCAATCGCGCAACAACACTGAGGAGCCAACCATGAGCCGACGCATTGGCATGGGATTCGACTGGCAGGGATCGATCAACCGCGAGGACGCGCTCAAGCGCGCGCAGGTCGCCGACGAGGTCGGGATCGACTCGATGTGGGTCGCTGAAGCGTGGGGCCAGGACGCCTTCACCACGCTTGTGCAGCTTGCCGAGCGGACCAACAACGTCCAGGTCGGCACCAGCATCGTCAACATCTACTCGCGCACGCCGGCCGCGCTGGCCCAGCACTTCGCCACCATCGACGAGCTCTCCGAGGGCCGCGTGATCGTCGGACTGGGCAACTCCGGACCGCAGGTGATCGAGCACTTCCACGGCGTCCCCTTCCAGCCCGCATTCAAGCGCATGCGCGAGACCGTCGAGATCATGAAGATCCTCTTCTCGCACGAGCCGCTGCACTACGACGGCGACATCTTCAAGCTGCAGCGCGGGTTCACCCTGCGATTCGAGCCGTATCGCAAGCAGATGCCGATCTACCTGGCCACACTCAATCCGAAGTCGGTCCAAATGACTGCCGAGATCTCCGACGGCTGGCTCCCGGTCATGATCCCGATCGATCGGCTCGGCGAAGAAATCGACCAGGTCAACAAATGGGTCCGCGAGGCGGGCAAGGACCCGGCCGACTTCACCGTCCGCGCGCCGGGGGGCGTCACGGTCGCCAACACGCCCGAGGATCACGCCCGCGCCCGAGCCGGTCAGGCCGGTACGCTCGCCTTCTACTGCGCCCGCATGGGCGAGTTCTACTACCGCCAGCTCTCGCGCCAAGGCTACGAGGACGAGGCCAACGCCGTCCGCGTCGCCTGGAAGGACGGCGGCGGACGCGCCGGCGCCGAAGCCATCCCCGAAGACATGCTGCTCCAGTTCGGCTTCGTCGGCACGACCGAGCAATGCGTCGAACGCCTCGAACAGGAACAGGCCGCGGGCGCCCTCCTCCACTCCGTCAACGTGATGGAACAGGACCCCAACGAGTTCGGCAAGATCCTCGAAGCGCTCAAGGGCTAGCCAACCCAGGCCTCAGTCCCGGCCTGCGCGGCGGGACCCGCTCGACTCTACGCCGCCCACTCGATCCACCAGCCGTGGGGGGATGACCTGGCGAGTAGCTGGCGATCCGCGGCGCCGTTGGTGTAGCGCGTGATCGACAGGCTTGGCATCTGCACCTCGTCGATGTCTTCCATGCGCAGTTCCAGCGTGATCAGCCAGACCGGGCGCTCGTTGCTGGTCTCTTGCAGAGTTTGGAAGATCTGCTCGCGTCCTGCTGACGGGATCTGATACAGCGCGACCGTTGAGAAGACCGTCAAGGCCGCCTCGCGCGGTGTATCAGCGATCATCCGGGGCAGCAGGTCGACCGCATCGCCTCTGCGTAGATCGACCGGAGATCGCGCCAACTCGCCGGCGGCTGCGATCAGCCGTTGATGGCGTTCAGTGTGCTCGGGCCAGATCAGGGCCCTGAGCCAACGCAGCTCGTCTTCGTCGCGCAGGTCGATCGGGTTGAGATCGATGCCCCCACGGAACTCGATGGCCAGGTCTTCGGCCAACTGCGGCATCTGACCCTCGCCGCGCAGCTCAGCTTCGAGCGATACGTCTGCGTCGGGACGTCCCCAGACCGCCTCTTCCTGTCCGCCGCGCAGGTAGCGATAGCGATACCGGTCCACATTCAGATTGAGACCTGCGCTCGCTCCGACATCAATCAGCGCCAATGGTTGTCCGGACTCGCGCTGCACCATCGAGAACGCGGGCAGCAGACAGGTGCAACGCCTCACGACGTTGGTCTGCGTGCGATGCGCGCGGATCAGATCCACAATCTCGTCGGCATGGCAGAGACAGAAGTCCCGGAAGGCGGGGAACGCCGGCTCCATCGGGCGCTCGACTCCGGAAACGATCGGATAGTGAGACGCCAGCGGATGCTCGGCATGGTCGCCCCCGCTGAGCAACAGGTACTGCACCGCACCAAAGAGCATGTTCGGCGCCGGCTGGTGTCGTCGCTTCTGCGCCGCCAGCTCGAGTAGCTCAGGGTCGAGCGACACGCCGTAGGACAACTCGGCGTACAGCGGAGAGGCGAGATCGGGCGCCTCGACCCTCGCGAAGCGATGAAACACGTCGCGGTATCGCGCCGCCGTCGGCGCATCGAGATGGCTCCTGGGAGACATGTCCCTGCTCAGGTGCTGAGGAACTCGCCGATCTTGCCCAGCACCGCTTCGGGCTCCTCGACCTGCGGCATGTGGCCTGAGGCGTTGAACATCGCGACTTCCGAGTTGGGAATCGCGCGGTTAAAGTCCTCGGCGTACTGCGGCGAGATCAAGCCGTCCGAGGCGCCCCAGACGATCAACGTCGGCGAGGTCACGCGGTGGATCCGCTCCGACAGGCGCTTGTCCGGAATCGGCCACATGAAGCGCGCCGCGGTCTGCAGCATCTTGGCCCGCTCGACGGTGACGGTGCGCAGCTCGTCCGGATCCTCCGGCGGCGGCGCGGTCATCATCTGCGCGCCGGGGTGGTTGGTGTCGTGGAACAGCGCCGGCACGAGTTCATTGGGCAGCATGGCGAAGAAATCGGCGACCGGGTAGTCGTCGTTCCAGAGACCGGCCGGCGCAATCAGCACCAGCTTGGAGACTCGGCTGGGCTGCATCGCCGCGACCTCGGCCGCGAACCAGCCGCCCATCGAGTGGCCGACGACGATCACGTCGTCCACGCCCATGGCGTCGAGGAAGTCCCAGTAGAAGTAGAAGACGTCGTGGTGGTCCATCAGCCATTCGACGCCGGTTGAATTGGCCGTGCCGGGCAGCTTCGGCGCCAGCACGCGGTGGTGCTGCGAGAGCTGTTCGAGGAACGGGTCCCACATCAACCCACCGGCCCCGTGGATGAAGAGCAGGTCCGGACCCGAACCGGCTTCCATGTACCCGACGTTGAATCGTCCATTGACGAGCGAAACGGTCTTGTCTTCCATCCTGACACCTCCGAAACAGCGCACTCGGGATCGAGCCCGCTCAGCGCGCGGGCGCACCAGAAAAGGCTATGAGTCAGCCTTGACCAGTGTCAATCGACTCGCGACGCCCGAGTGCGTCGGCTCCACCAGACGGCCGCGGCTACCAGCGCGATTCCGAAGGCGAGTGTGCCGGCGATCGCCGCCTCGGTCGACTCGACCCCGCCGAACAATGCGATCGTGCCTGAGACATAGAAGCCAAGTAGCCCCAGTCCCAGCGCGAGCTGATGCTGTCGGACCGCGCCGGTTCCCAGCACCGCCAACGACCAGACCAGGCCAATCACGGAGTGAGCGACGCTCTGCGTGGAGAGAATCACCGCTGCCGCCACACCGCCAACCAACAGCGCCGCCTCCTAGATGGCAACCAGCCAGTGGTCGCTCAGCGGACCGAAGACTCTTGGGAGGATCAATGACGACGCGCCCAACTCCAGCAGCAAGAGCATGACGAGCAGCGTGAGCGCCACGCCAGATGCTGCGTTGAGGTCGGACAGCCCACCGGCTAGCGCTCCGAGCAGGAGCAACGCAGCGGCGGGCAGCAACTCGACCTGGTTGTTGCGGCGAGCCCAGGCAGTGATGACGACTGCGGCGAGCAACGTCATCCAGTCCGTGATCACGCGGTCCGAGGAGGCGGCCAGGGAAACCATCCCAATGGCGGTCCCCATGGAGACGCCCAGACGCGCCCAACCGATTGGCGCGTCGGTGCCGGCAAGCTCGTTCCAACGTCTGGGACCGGCCAGGCCAACGAGCAGTGCGCCCCCGACGCCGATGGTCGCCGCAAACGCGCTCCAATGGGCCCACTCGGCCAGTCCCCAGAGCCCGTGGTCGAAGAAGTCGCTCGCCGACTCGCTGCCTTCGATGGCGATCGCGAATGGCAGCAACGCAACGGCGGCGCCCGCGAGCATCAGCGCCAATGGCGAGCGGGTCAGACGCGCCATGACTGCGCCGCTGAACAGCGCCACGATGCCAACCAGCGCCCAGCCGATCGACAACTGATCGTCTCCGCCGATCTCATCCAGGAACAGCGCCCAGCAGACTGAGAGCAACACCACCGCCGCCGCAGAGCCGGCGTCGGCCAGAGCACGAGCGTGCGAGCGGGTCGCCACGACTGCGGTGTAGCCGGCCGCCAATGCCGCGGCCAGCGGGAGCAGCAGCCAGACCGGACCGTCGTCGACGGTCAGGCCCACGAGCATTAGCACGCCGATGACCACGATTGAGACGCCGAGGTAGGTCAGTGCGTCAACCAGACGGCTCGCCGATGCGCGATCCTGCCGCTCCGCCTCCCAGGCGCTAATCGCTGCGGCCGTCTCGTCGCCAACGAGTCCCGCCTGCGTCCAGCGGTCCAGGACCGATTCCCAATCGTCTCGGCCGAACCAGGACGGCATCTACCCCCGCCTCTCAGGCGCACTCAGCCTAAAGTGATTCCATGCCCACGGAGGAGATTTCCGCCGAGATTGTCCGCGCCTACGACATCCGCGGAACGACGCCCGACCAGGTCAACACTGCGGTTGCCGAACAGATTGGCAACGCGTTTGGTCAGTGGCTCCTGGACCGCGGCGGCAAATCGTTGATCGTTGGACATGACACCCGCTCGTCGTCCCCAGAGTTGTACGAGGCGGTAATTGCGGGTGCGGTGAGTGCGGGAATCGGCGCGGCGGCCGCCGGACTCGCGCCAACGCCAGTGATTGGTTGGGCCGTCGAGCGCGAGGGCATCGGCGGCGGGCTGGTTGTCACGGCGAGCCACAATCCGCCCGAATTCAACGGGTTCAAGCTGCTCGCCGACGGCGCCCAGCCACTGTTGCCCGAGGAAATCCAACACGTCGCCGGTCATGCCCGACGCGTCGCAGCCGCACCTGGAGCGCGAACCGAGGTTGACGTCGTGGGACCATACCTCGACATGCTCGACGAGCGGTTTGGAGGCGCCGCCGACCTTCGTGTCGCCATCGACTGCGGCAATGGCGCGACGACCCGCACCGCTCCGCTGGCGCTGATCAACACCGGCGCGCAGGTCCACGCCATCGGGACCAGTCCCAGGCCAGTTCACAGCGACGCTGCCGATCCGCAGAATCCGCAGACGATGCGGGCGCTGGCTCGCGTGGTGCGCACCATCCGCGCCGATCTGGGAATTGCCTGGGACGGCGATGGCGACCGCATCGGCGGGCTCGACCATCTGGGGCGGCGCTATGAGGCGGATTGGCTCACGGCCCTCCTGGCGCGTCCGCTGCTGGCCCGCTGCCCCGGAGCGGAGGTGTTGCTCGACCTGAAGACGAGCACGAGCGTGATCGAGAACGTCCGCCGGCACGGCGGGCGGCCGCTCACGGCGAAGACCGGCTACTCCTTCTTTCGTCGCATGATGCGCGAGCAGCAGATCGCCTTCGGCGGCGAGACCAGCGGACACATCATGTTCGGCCCGGAGTACAGGCCGGGCGAGCACGCGCCCTGGATCGACGACGGCGTCTACGCCGCCTGCGTGTTGCTCGCCTACCTGTCGGAGCGCGGCCGGACGTTGGCCGAAGAGATGGCCGAGATCGAATCTCGCCCGATCTCGCCCGAACTGCGGCTGCCGTGTCCGGACAGTGAGAAGACCCGCGTCGCCGCCCGGATCGGCGACTGGTTTGCCGAACGGCATGGCGATTCGGCAATCGATCGCAGCGACGGAGCGCGAGTCACGTTCACCGACGGCTGGCTTCACGCCCGCGCGTCGAACACCGCTCCCGCGCTGAGTCTCCGCTTCGAGGCCGTGGATGAGTCTGCTTACCGGCGAATCGCCGAGCAACTTCACGGCGCGCTATCACAGCTCCCGTCCGTCTCAGGCATTGACCAGCTGAGCGAACCGCCGACGATCGGTCCCCAGACGCTCATCTGACGAAGATGGCTACTCCCAGATCGTCGGCCAACTCGCATACGATCGAGTCCGGCTCATCTTCCAGGACCAAGGTCGCCCGAACGCCATCGTCTCGACCGTCCAGCGACAGCTCGGCTTGCCGCACCGCACGCATTTTGACCAGCGTGAACAGGGCCTGCTGCAACTCATGTGCCTCGGCGCCGGCCGGGCGGACTTCGACAATTAACGACTCAGTCTCGCCGATAAAGGCGGCGTCGGACTCGTCGCCCGACGGGAACCAGCGCTCCGTGACACCGACCGAGCCGGGCGGCGCGTTGAGCGCGTCACCGTTCGACGCGACCCACTCCTTGAGCGCGCGGTGGACCGAGCTTTCGGCGGTGCCGGACCGCGTCTTGGTCGGCGGCAGCCCGAAGGCATAGATCCCGACGGTCACCCAGTCGAAGGACTGCATTGCCACCAACTCGGCCTCGCTGGCGCCGCGCAGCAGCCCTCGCAGGTCGGGCGCATGGGGATACGGCGTTGAGAGCCTCGCCTGCATGCCGTCGGCGATCTCGTCGAGATCGATTGCGTCGGCCTCGGGCGGGAACCGCTTCGTTGCCGCCTCGCGATCGGCCAACTCGCCTTTGCGCGCGGACTTGGTGAGGAAGCGAAACAGGGTTCGCTGGAGGTCGATGTCGGAGACGTCGAGCGGCATGGCCGTAGGGTAATGATCGATGAGCGCGTCTCCGATCCCGCGTGAGATCTTTCGGGCCTACGACATCCGCGGTCCCGCGCTCGGCGCTGACGCCTTGCTCACGCCCGACCTGGCGTTTCGGATTGCCCTGGCCTACGCCGAGCAGGTTGATTCGGCGGAGCGGATCGTGGTCGGCGGCGACAACCGACCGACCACGCCCGCGCTGCAGCAGGCTGCGATTGCCGGGCTGCTGGACGCCGGACTGGACGTCGTCGATATCGGCCGGGCGCCGTCGCCGCTGGTCTACTGGGCCACCGCGACGCTCACCCGGGAGCGTCCGACCGCGGGACTGGTCGTCACCGCGTCTCACAATCGCGTCGAGGACAACGGGATCAAGCTGCTCCACACCGACGCGATGCCGCTCCTGCCGGAGCAGATCCAGGCGGTCGCCGAGCGTGTGGCGTCGGGCGCTTCCGTGGCCGATCGACAGGGCGAGCGAAGCCTGTGGAGTCCGAGAGCGGACTACGTAGGCAGTCTGGCGCGGTCGTTCCAACTGCAACGTCCGCTGCAGGTGGCGATCGATCCCGGCAACGGCGTCGCCGCAGTGACGGCGGGGGCAGCGCTGCGGGCGATCGGCTGCGAGGTGGTGGCGATCAACGATGACCCGGAGGAGACCGACCCGTCGCATCCGGCCGATCCGCAGCACGCTGAGAATGTGGCGGAGCTCGCTCGGTTCGTCTCCGAGTCGGGGGCTGAGCTCGGGTTCGCCTTTGACGGCGATGGCGACCGGCTGGGCCTGGTCGACGGGCGCGGTCGACGAGCGGCGCCCGATCAGGTGCTGGCGCTGTTGGCGGAGGACTGGTTGTTCCGGCATCGAGGGGCGTCGATCCATGTCGATGTGAAGACGTCGCGAGCCGTCATCGACCACATCGAACAACTGGGCGGCGAAGCGTTCTTCGGTCCGGTCGGACATTCGTTGGGCAAGTACGCGATGCGGGAGCGGGGCATCGACTTCGGCGGCGAGGCCTCGACCCACTACTTCTATCGCGTGGACGATCCGCCGCACTACACCGACGACGCCGTTCGAACGGCCTGCCGCATCGCCCAGATTGCATCGCAGACGTCGCTGGAGGCGATGCTCGACGCGATTCCCAGGTTTCCGATTTCTCCGGAGGTCAAGATCGCCTGTCCCGATGATCGAAAGCATGACGTCGCCGCGGCGATCACCGAGTCGGCGCGTCGGCGATGGCCCGTGATCGGCATCGACGGAGCTCGGATCGATCTGTCAGCGCAGGCCGAAGGGGCCTGGTGCGTAATCCGGGCGTCGAACACGACGCCGTATCTGACGGTGCTGGTTGAGGGTCGGGACGATGGCGGCTACGAAATTGCGCGGGGAGTTGCGGCGGAGATCCTGACAGAGCACGGACTTGATGCGGGGCCGCTGATCAGTCAACCGCCGCTTGGGTAGACCATTGAGTGTGAGTCGCCATTCGGCGCTCAGGACGGGACCCCCTCAGCCTGCGGCAGCTCACCCGGCGAGGGGGAGCGCGGAGAGAGATCGAAGACGTCGGCGAGCAGTTCGTAGGAACGGATGCGAGCGGCGAAGTCGTAGGTGATGGTGAGCGCGATGAACTCATCGACGTCATAGGTTGCGGCGAGCTTCTCCAACTGCTCCCGCACGCGCCGCGGCGAGCCGTGGATGCTGCGGTTCTGCATGTAGCCGATGTAGTCGAGCTCCGGCTGAGAGTAGGGGAAGTTCATCGCCTCCTCGACCGAGGGGATGCCGCCGCGAGCGCCGCGGTTGCCCTTGATCCGCCAGCACCAGCGGCTCCAGCAGAGCTGCTCCGCCTCTTCGTCGGTCTCGGCGACGGTGACCGAAACGCCCAACGAGGCTCGCGGCTCGGAACTGACCGGCGAGGGCTGGAAGCGCTCTCGGTACTTGCGCACGACCTGCTCGCCGCCCTCGGGCGAGATGAAGTGCGCGAAGCAGTGCGACCAGCCCAGCTCGGCGGCGACGTGTCCGCCGTAGTGCGAGGAGCCCAGCAGCCAGAGCTCGGGCATTGGCGCGCCGGGCGGCGCGGCGCGGACTTCGCGGTACTGGTGATCGGGCGGCAGATCGTCGGCCAGCCAGCCGTAGAGGTCGAGCAGCTGTTCGGGGAAGTGGTCGATCCCGAGCGCGCCCGGTCCATGGACCAGCGCCCGCGCGGTGCGGCCGTCGGAGCCCGGCGCGCGGCCGACGCCGAGGTCGATCCGGCCGGGAAACTGGGTGGTCATCGTGCGGAAGTTCTCGGCCACCTTGAGCGAGCTGTAGTGGGGCAGCATGATCCCACCGGAGCCGACGCGGATCTGCGACGTGCGCCAGGCAACCTGTGGGATCAAGACTTCGGGCGAGGCGCAGGCCAGCGAACCGGCGTTGTGATGCTCGGCCAGCCAGTAGCGGGAGTAGCCCAGGCGGTCGCAGGTCTGGGCCAGTTCGAAGGTCTCGTTGATCGCTGTGGCGGCGGTGCCGCCGTCGCGAATCGGGATCTGATCGAGCACGCCCAGCCGGATGTCTTGCGCCATGCGGTCAGCCTACAACCGACCCCGGATGCTCACGTAAGCTGATTGGGTACGCCAGCGGCCGACGCCGTCCGATCTTGACTCCGCCGGAGTGTCGCATGACTACCCGTTCCGAATCCTCCGATCCGCCGACCCCACTCAACAGCCGCGCTGCGGATGCGGCGCGCGAGGCGTGGGAACGGTTCCCGTCGATGCTCGGCACAAGCATCGCGACCCGGGGGATGTCGGCCGGTAACGCGACGGAGTGGGGGCTGGGCGGCGCGGCGCCCCGGAGTACGTTGCCGCCGATTTCGCTCGGCGGCGGGATCCCCGACGCCGAAACCCAGCCGCGCGCGGAACTGCTCGCGGCGATGGGGCGCGTGCTGGAGCAGCCTGGCGACGCCGCGCTGGTCTACGGCGGCGCTCAGGGTTACGAGCCGCTGCGCGACGAGATGGCCGCCTACTTCGCTCGCAACCATCCGGCCCGGCCGGACGCCGACTGGTACCTGCTGACCAACGGCGCGGCGGGCGCGATTGAGGCGATCTGCGCGTCATTCCTTGACCCCGGCGATGTCGTGCTCACTGAGATCCCCACGTTCGCCGGATCGCTGCGCACGATTCGCGGCAAGCAGGCCAACGTGGTCGGCGTGGGGATGGATGACGAAGGAATCCGGCTGGACGAACTGGAGTCAACCGTCGACCGGCTGGAAGCGGCCGGCGAACGAATCAAGCTGATCTACACGCAGCCGACCTTCCACAATCCGACCGGTCTGACAATGTCGCTGCAGCGCCGGCTCGACCTGATCGAGGTTGCCGCACGCCGACAGATCCTGCTTATGGAAGATCACGCCTACTCGGAGCTGTACTTTGGCGAGCCGCCGCCGCCCACGCTCTCGGAGTTGACAGACGGGTGGGGCGTGCTCACGGTGGGCACGTTCTCCAAGGTGATTGCCACCGGACTGCGGGTCGGCTGGGTGCAGGCCCGGCCGGACTGGATCCAGGCGATGGTCCCGGCTCGCTTCGACATGGGCAACAGCCCGCTGCTGCACCGGATGCTGCACGAGTACATGCTGCGCGGGAACTTCCGGGACCATGTCGAGCGGATGCGTCGGCTCTACGCATTGAAGGCGAAGACCCTGGCCGCCGCGATCGAGCCCTACGGCGAGCCGTACTTCGACCTGATCGAGCCCTCGGGCGGATTCTTCCTCTGGCTCAAACTGCGCAACGGCCTGACCGGCGACGGCGTGCGCGACGCGGCCAGCGTCGATGGTCTCAACTTCCCCTCGGGCAAGCGCTTCTATCCCGGCGCCGATCCCGGGGACGACGGCGAGTCGGTTCGGCTCGCGTACTCATGGCCGCCGGCGGCGACGCTGGAAGAGGCCGCGGAACGGCTCGGGCGCGCGTTCCACCGAGCGGCGAACGGCGCCTAGTCCGAGATCCCAGGTCTTCGATACCCCGCGCTCCGGCGCGGGGTCCAGAGCATGTGGCGCTGATTGCGAGACGACTCTGCATTCGGCGCTTCGGCTGCGCACAGCGGGACTCCCCCAGCGGATTCAAACAGGGGCTACTCAAGCGTTCCGACTGACGATCGAGGTCTGGGCCCCGTGTCAAGCACGGGGCATCGGAACTGGCGAACGTTTGCCGGCGCAGCCAATCCGATGACGTTTTGGCTGAGGTCTGGGCCCCGTGTCAAGCACGGGACATCGGAACGGGCGGTTTGCCTAATCGGAAGCAGCCTCGGCGGGAGCCTGGAGGAAGTCGGGGACATCCTGTCCGGCGTCCTGGAAGGCCTTGGCGAGGACATCGTTGCGGCTGAACGAGACCGCGCCGCCGCCCGAAGCGACCCATTGCTGGGTGCCCTCGACGGACTCCAACTGTCCCTGGAATCGGGGCGCGACGTAGCGCGCGAACAGTTCGTATGAGCGGCGGATGCCTTCGCGATTGGCCCACTCGTGGGCGAGCATCATCAGGCCGCCGAAGCCGCCGGAGTTCTCCTGCAGGATTTCGATTGCCTGGATGGCGTCGTCGGGCGTGCCGATGATCGCGCCGCCGGTCTCGACTGCGCCTTCGGGCGTCTCGGCGGTGCCGGGCAGGACCGCCTGGAGCGTGTCGCGGAAGTAGTCGATCTGCCAGGCGCGCCAGCCTTCGCGGGCCTCGTTGAAGGCCTGTTCGCGGGTCTCGGCGATGTACATGGGGATGACGAGCCGCCACTTGTTGCGGTCGACGGTCTGGCCTTCGCGCTCGGCGACCTCTTCGACCTCGGTCCACTGACCTTCGAGGTTGGAGCGTCCGCCGGGCAGGTAGACGCCGATGCTGAGCATGCCCATGCCGTACTTGCCGGCCATCTGGCGGCCGGCCGGGGAGACGGTCGAGGCGACCGCCATCTCGAAGTGCGGCTTGGTGTAGGGCGAGACCTGGAGGCGGGCGTCGGTCAGCTCGAACCAGTCGGTCTTCATGTTGACCGGGCCGTCCTGCTTGAGCAGCGCCAGGATGCCCTGCAGCGACTCATCCATGCGCTGGCGCTGGTAGAGCGGGTCGATGCCCATCATCCGCGCGTCGGAGGAGAGCGCGCCTGGTCCGACGCCCATCATCACGCGTCCGCGGGTCATGTGATCGAGCTGGATCATCCGGTCGACGACCATCAGCGGGTGGTGATAGGGCAGCGAGATCACGCCGGTGCCGAGTCGGATGTTGCTGGTCCGCTCGGCGGCGGCCGCGATGAACACCTCGGGCGAGGCAATCAACTCCCAGCCGGCCGAGTGATGTTCGCCGATCCAGGCTTCGTCATAGCCGAGTTGATCGAGCCACTCGACCAGCTCGAGGTCGCGGTGGATCGCCAGCGACGGGTTCTCGCCCACGCGGTGAAACGGCGCCATGAAAATGCCGAAGTCCATTCGTCCGTCCGTAGCCATATCGTCCCCCGTTCGCCATCAGCTGAGTCGGCGTTACCTTAATCGCGAGTCTAACTACCGGTGGCAGGATTGAGTGGCAGGCAGCACGATGACCACGTCTCCGTATGTTCAGCGGCGCACGAGCCGCTTCGATCCGACAATCAACTGGCGAGACACATACGCCGAGCGGCTGGCCACTCCCGAGATGGCGGCGGCCCTGTTCAACTCGGGCGACCATCTCTGGATTCCGCCGGGACATGCGTCGCTGCAGATCCTGCAGGCGTTGGTCGCGCGCAGCGACGAGCTTGAAGGCATTGAGGTTCGTGGCATCGTCGTGCCTGACGCGGGCTGGTTTACCGAAGAGATGATGACCGCGTTCAAGGTCGCGCCCCAGTTCGGCACGCTGTTCGATCGCGACGCCGTCAACGCCGGCATCGCCGACTATCACCCGTACTGGCTGGTCGGCATCCACAAGGCCTGGGACGCGGGGCGCGAGGACGAGGCCTGGCCGATCGACGTGCTGCAGATCCGCTGCACGCCGCCCAATGACGCGGGATTCGTCTCGTTGGGCAGCTCGGTCTGGGACGGCGTGACCTCGGCCAAGCGAGCGAAGACGGTGATCGCCGAAGTCAACGAGAACGTGGTCGAGACCTTTGGCGACTCCTGGCTGCATGTGTCGGAGATCGACTGCTTCGTGCCCGGCGACACGCCGGTGATGGTCAACCTCGAGTTTCCCGAGCCGAACCAGGTCGACCTCGGCCTGACGCATTACGTCTCGCAGCTGGTCCAGGACGGCGACACGATCCAGGTCGGCGTCGGCTCCCATTCGGGAGCGCTCGCCCGCCTGGGCGCGTTCGACGAACGGGAGAACCTCTCTTACTTCGCCGAACTGACGACCGAGGGTCTGGTGCCACTGGTCGAGCGCGGGATCATCACCGGCAAATACTCGAAGACGCATCCGGACAAGTTCGTGGCCACCGTGATCGGCAACACGCCGGACGAGATCGCCACGGTGCACCGCAATCCCGCCTTCGAGACCTATTCGATCGAATACCTGCTCGATCCTCGCCAGATTGCGCGGAACGAGA
Organism: Chloroflexota bacterium; assembly: GCA_028875225.1. Lineage (GTDB taxonomy): Bacteria > Chloroflexota > Dehalococcoidia > Bin125 > Bin125 > Bin125. The sequence goes on from JAPPFB010000002.1 coordinate 278,226, forward strand.
ACATCGTGGCGATCAACGGGGCGCTGACGGCCGACCTGAGCGGTCAACTCGGCGTACACACCATCGGTCCGCGCGTCTACGCCGGCGTCGGCGGTCACCTGGCCTTCGCGCTAGGCGCTTACCTGGCGCCGAAGGGACGCTCCGTGACCGTCCTGCCCTCGACCAGCCGCGACGGGACGATCTCGACGATCATGGCGCAGTTCGACCCCGGCCAGATCGTCACGGTGCCGCGCGACATCGCGGACACGGTGGTCACCGAATACGGCATCGCCCGGCTGCTTGGCAAGACGGTGCGTCAGCGGGCCGAGGAGTTGATCTCGGTGGCCCATCCCGACTTTCGCGGGGAGTTGCGCAAGGCGGCAGAGAAGCTGTTCTATCCGTAAGGGGTCCACCACCGTCATACCCGCGCTTGCCGCGGGTATCTCGCGGACTCCAGCGCGAACGTGTGTACACAGCGCGGCGAGATTGCCGCGGCAAGCGCGGCAATGACGGAGTTTGGGGAATCGCACGGTCGTGTCGCCTCCCGCAAGCGTTGAGACAGACTCCTGCGGATGAAGCTCTACACCATCGGGTTCACGAAGAAGTCCGCTCGCGAGTTCTTCGATGAACTGCTCCGACCCAGCGGTGTGGGGCGCGTGATCGACGTGCGCCTAAGACCGTCGTCGCAGTTGGCGGGATTCGCCAAAGTGTCCAAGTCCGGCGGCGACTTCGAATTCCTGCTCGATCGATTATGCGGCATGGATTACTTCCATGTCCCGCTGCTCTCCCCGTCCGAGGAGTTGTTCACGTCCTACCGGGGCGGAGACATCACTTGGGATGAGTACTGCGAGGGGTATCTGGAGCTGCTGGCTGAGCGTGAGGCCGAACGCGAGCTGGATCGCGCGCTCTTTGACGACGGGGTGCTTCTTTGCAGCGAGGACACTCCGGAGCGGTGCCATCGTCGGCTCGCGGCCGAATATCTCAAACATCACTGGGGCGACGTTGAGATCATTCACCTCTAGGAGCGTTCGCGGATCCATTCGCCGATGCGGTCGATCGCCTGCTGGCCTTCGGGGAGCATGGGGGCGAAGGCTTGCCAGACGTGGAACATGTCGTCCCAGATTTCCTCAACGACCTCGACGCCGGCCTCTCGCGCCCTGGCGGCGACCCGCTCGGTGTCGCGACAGATCAGCTCGACGGATCCGGCCTGCAGGAGCAGGGGACAGATTCCCTCGTAGTCGGCGAAGACCGGGGAGAGCAAGGGATCGCTGCGGTCCGCATCGCCGGCGTACATGGCGGCCCAGCCCTGAGAGGCCGTGATCGCGGTGGTGTTGTCGGGAATGGTTGGGTCTTCGAGTCCGAACGCCGACAACTCCTCCGGGCCGGCGGCCAGGTCGGCCCAGGGTGAGAGTCCGATCCCGCCGGTCGGCATGCGCACGCCGCGCTCGCGGGCGGCGAGCAGGGTGGCCAGCATCAGACCGCCGCCGGCTGAGTCTCCGCCGACGAACACGGCGCTCGCTTCGCCCGGCTCGACCGGTCCGTTGGCCCAGATGTATTCCAGGCCGGTGATCGCGTCGTCAACGGCGGCAGGGAAGACGTGCTCCGGCGCCAGGCGATACTCGAGGTTGAGCGCCACGCAGCCCGCCGCCCGGCAGATGTCGGCGACCAGCCGGCGGTGCGTCCCGATCGAGCCCAGCACGTATCCACCGCCGTGGACGTAGAGCAGGCGGCGATTGTGATCGGACCCAGGCAGCACGGTCCACTCGCCACGAATGCCGTGGATGTCGACCGCCGTGAGCGAGATGTCGTCCTGCAGGGGGAAAGCGAAGCCCGCTTCCATCGCCGCGCGCTGCTCCGCGACGCTGAGTTCGCCTTCAATCATGCTTGCGGCTTGCGCCTGCATCGCCTCAACGACCTGGAAGTACTCATCCGATGGCATGGCATGCCTCTCCGCTAGGTCGTGTTCACACTGGCCAAACACGGCCGATGGGGCTCGTCATTGCCGCGCTTGCCGCGGCAATGTCACTGTGTTGGGTACCAACCTCAGTGCTGAACGCGGCGAGATACCCGCGGCAAGCGCGGGCATGACGGGACATGGGCTGTTTGTTGGCTCCATGTGAACAGGCCCTGGCCGCTCGGCGGCTTCGCTTATGCATGTTGACAGATGAACTCGCCGATCCGGTCGACGGCCGCCTGACCCTCGGGCAGCATAGGCGCGAACTGGTGCCAGACGTGGAACATCTCGTCCCAGACTTCCTCGACCACGTCGACGCCGGCGGCGCGGGCCTTCTCGGCCACGCGGGTCGTATCGGAGAGCAGCACTTCCGCGTCGCCGACCTGGAGCAACAGCGGCGGCAGCCCGGCGTAGTCGGCGTAGAGCGGTGAGGCGAGCGGATTGTCGGCGTCGGCGCCGCCGAGATACTGCGAGGCCATGTCCTTGATCATTGCGTTGTCCGTGATCAGCGGGTCGCTGTCGGCGCGCGTCTTGAGCGTCTCTCCCGTGATCGCGAGGTCGGTCCAGGACGAGATGCCGATTGCCGCCTTGGGCTGATCGACGCCCTGTTCACGGGCCGTGAGCAGCGTCGCCAGGGTGAGCCCGCCGCCGGCCGAGTCGCCGGCGACGAAGGTCGCGTCCGCGGCGCCCTCGCCGTCGGGGCCGTTCGACTGGATGAACTTGAGCCCCTCGATCGCGTCTTCCACCGCGGCCGGGAAGGGATGCTCGGGCGCGAGCCGGTAACCGAGATTGAGCACCGAGCAGCCGCCGGCTCTCGCGATGTCCTCGCACAGGCGCCGGTGGGTGACCGGAGAGCCAACCACGTAGCCTCCGCCGTGGACGTAGAGCAGGCGCCGGTTGGGGTCGGACTCAGGAACGGTCACCCATTCGCCCGGGACGCCGTTGGCGTCGACCGGCGTGACGGTCGCCGCCTCGGTCGTCGGGAAGGAGCTGGCCTCCATCCCGGCGCGCATTTCCTCGAGCGTGGGGTTGCCCTCGCCGAGCGGTCGCTCGGCGAGCAGGCCGAGTACTTTCTGCAGTTCTGCTGATGCCATCGTTGTCCGTCCTTCTTCCGGATCTTGTCCTGTCGGAGCGCAGGCTAACGACTTTCCTGGGCGATACTGGGGGTGACTTCAGAACGGACTCGCACATGCGCATACTCTCACCGCCGCTGGCCTCGACATTGGCCGGCAAACTCGACCAGATCCGACAACTCGAGGCAGACGGATTCGACGGCGCGTACCTGCCGTCGGTTGGGCACGACGCGATGACCGTGCTCGCGCTCGCCGCCGGGGAGACCAGCACAATCGAGCTGGGCACTTATGTGATCCCCACCTACACGCGGCATCCCGTGGCGATGGCCCAGCAGGCGCTGGCGACCAACGCCGCTGCCGGCGGCCGCTTCACGTTGGGGCTCGGGCTCTCGCACGAGGTCGTGATCCGCGACTCGTGGGGCCTGGATTTCAACAAGGTAGTCCGCCACATTCGCGAGTACCTCGACGTGCTGCAACCGCTGATGCGCGGCGAGCAGGTTGACTACGAGGGCGAGGAGTTTCAGGTTCACTCGAAACTGGAGCTGCCCGACTGCGAGCCACCATCGGTCATCGTCGCAGCCCTGGGCCCGCAGATGCTGCGCGTCACCGGCCGCCTCGCCGACGGCACGGCGCTGTGGCTGGCCGGTCCCAAGTGGATCGAGGAAGTCGTCATCCCCGAGATGGGCGGCGCCGCCCGGGATGCCGGGAGGCCCGAACCGCGGATCATCGCCGGGGTGCCGATCTCCATCACCGCCGATCCGGAGGGCGCCCGCGAGCGCATCTCCAGGGCCTACGCGATGTACAACACGCTGCCGTCCTATCAGCGCGTGATCCAGGGATCGGGCGCGGACGACCCGGCCGGCGTCTCGATCGTGGGCAGCGAGGAGGAGGTCGAACGGGAACTGCGGCGCTGGCGAGACGTCGGCGTGACCGACTTCTACGCCGCGTTCGAAGGAGCCAATGGCGAGGAGCGTCAGCGAACGCGGGAGTTCGTCGCGGCGCTGGCGCCCAGCCTCTAGCCTGAGCGGAACCCCGCCGAGCAGGTCCCCGCGTGAAGCGGGGACTGGATGGAGACCAACATGGCCGTCTTTCTCGAGGTCCGACACCGGATCAAGCCGATTACCAACACCGCCTTCGACCTGTTCGTCGATTTCTACGCCGACACCGTCTTGCCCGCCATGGACCGCCACGGCATCGATCTGTTCGGCGCCTGGAAGGTGACTGGCGGCGAGATGGGCTGGGACCTCTCGATTCACCGCTACGAGAGCATGGCCCACGCCGAGGAATGCCTCAACTCGCTCGGCCAGGACACGGCGCTCTGGTCAGCCGTCGACAAGCTGCGCGGCGAGATCGAGATTGAGGAAGTCACGAAGTTCGCCAACACGGTCTCCTACGGCACCGAGGAGCGGCTGCAGGCCGCGCTCGACGCCAATCCCGACCAGCCGCGGCAATACATGCTGGCGGTCCTGCAGACGGCGACCGGCGGTCTGCTGCCCGCGATCAAGACGATCGGCGGCCTGGTCGACACCATGGACAGCGCCGGAGCCCTGCAACTCGTCACTGCTTACGCGTCACGCATCGGACGCACCGGCGAGCTGACTGATCTCTGGATCATGCCCCAAGGACCCGGAGCGATGATGGACTACCACCCCGGAGACCCGCTCAAAGACATCATCGGCCCGCTGCGAGAGCACGCCCCCGAGGAAGACCTTTACTTCCTCAACCCGCTGCCCTACTCGAAGCTGCAGTAGGTCCCAAGAGCTCCCCCTCTGGGGGAGCTGTCGCGAAGCGACTGAGGGGGCCCGGCCGCAGAGAGCACCGCAAACGATGCGCGGGGGGGGGCCCCCCCCCCCCCGCCCCCCCCCCCCCCCCCGGGGGGGGGGGGGGGGCCGGGCGCCCCGGCGCCCCCCCCACGGCCCCCTTCCGCATCCTGCTCCCCGTCCACAACCCGGCGACGGCCGA
>JAPPFB010000020.1:0-267123 GCA_028875225.1 Chloroflexota bacterium
CGTTCTTGACGGAATCGATCAATATGCAACTATGTGACAGACAACGGATGCTTGTGGAACTAGGCTGAGTCGGCACGCACCGAACGCAGCAGGAGTTCGAAGTTCGCCATGGCTGTTGCGACTCGCCGGCAGACTGCTGCCCCCCCCCCGCCGAGCCTGGCGAGGCAGGCCGGTGAGGCGGGCCTCCGCGTGGTGGCTGGCGCTCGCGCTGACCGTCATCCTAACGATCCCGGCCGCGCCGCCCTGGCACCCCAGCATCCAGGCGAGCGGCGATCCGCCGCCGGGCCCCTGCGAATCGGGCTACGTCGCACCGACGCCGGTCCTCGTCGCGGTCAGCGAACTGCCGATCGTGGTCAGTTCGACTGCGGCGGACTACTTCGTGCTCTACGTCGAGCGACCCAACCCGAACAATCCGCGCCGCTGGATCCCGGTCTCCGTCACCCGCGGCCAAGCGGGCACGACGACGCTCACGGACAACCTGGACGCGCTCAGCCCGGACAAGTACCGGGTCGAGCAGTACCAGGTCGCCCAGCCGGGCGATCTGGACGGCGACTGCGTGGACGACATCACCGAGCTGGATGATCTCGGCGCTCAGAACCCGATCAACCCGACCAGGACCACCACCGATGTCACCGTCAGAGCGGCGCTCGAATCTCGTCAGGCCTTCCAGGAGCTGTCGAGTCAGCGCGACGTTGACAACTCAGACTATGAACCGCTGAGCGGGCTCGAGTACGTCATGTTCTTGATCCTTGGTGAGTTCGAGAGCAACCCGTCCATCTACTTCATGGACTCCAACGACCCAAAGTGGCATGCGGCGCTGCTTGAGGAGCTGCGGCAGCTGGGCGAACCCGAGCGTCACCTCCTGGTGGCGATGAGAGGCAATCTGGTGTATCACCCCAACGTGATCGCCCCGGACGGGTCGCTGGGCATGTACCGCTTCTCCTACAGCCTCGGCACCGGTGGCTTTTCCCGAACCGCGAACCTGTACCAGCTGCTCGCCTCGGCGATGCCGTTGCTCGAGAACAACCTGGCCTACTACCCGCGGAGCGAACAAGGACTCCTGCATTACCGCCGGGAGCAGGCCCAGTACGACGCGTCGCGGGTCAACATCCTGCTGCAGGAGGACATCCTGCCCGACGTGGACTACATGCCGCTCAACCAGGCCGAGGGCTACGGCCGCCTGCGCCTGATGGCGGCGGGTGATGAGCCGCGGCCGGGCGACATTCCGATCTACGAGTCGCTGCCCAATGACCTGCCGCGCGTGGCCGGATCGATCACGACCGTGCCGCAGACGCCGCTCTCGCACGTCAACCTGCGCGCCATCCAGAACGGCGTGCCCAACGCCTTCCTGCGCGACATCCTGACGACCAAGCAGTACGCGGATCTGATCGGCAAGCACGTCTACTTCGCCGTGGCCGCCGACGGATTCACCTTGCGCGAGGCGACCAAGGCGGAGGTCGACGCCCACCACGCGAAGTCGCGACCGACGGCGACGCAGACGCTGACCCGCGATCTGAGCGTGACCGCGATCACGCCCCTGGCCAACGTGTCGTTCGCCGACTGGGACGCGTTCGGGGTCAAGGCGGCCAACATGGCAGAGTTGAGCAAGCTCAACCTGCCCGCCGGGGTCGTGCCCACCGGATACGCGGTGCCGTTCTACTTCTACGACGAGTTCATGAAGGCGAACGGCTTCTACGACGAGATCGAGACGATGCTGGCCGACCCGAGCTTCCAGTCGGACTACGCCGTGCAGGAGTCGATGCTCAAGGCGCTGCGCAAGAAGATCAAGAAGGGGACGACGCCGGCCTGGATGATCAAGGCGCTGGAGGACATGCACGCCGCGTATCCGGAGGGCACGTCGCTGCGCTACCGCTCGAGCACGAACAACGAGGACTTGCCCGCGTTCAACGGGGCCGGGCTGTACAGCTCGAAGACACAGGATCCGGACGAGACGGCCGACGAGGGCATCGACAAGTCGATCAAGGCGGTCTGGGCGAGCCTGTGGAACTACCGGGCGTTCCTCGAGCGCGACTACTACCGGGTCGATCACAAGTCGGTCGCCATGGGCGTCCTGGTGCATCCCAACTACTCCGACGAGAAAGCCAACGGGGTCGCCGTCAGCCACGACCCGATCTCGTTCTCGCCCAACGCCTACTACGTGAACACCCAGATCGGGGAGGACCTGGTCACCAACCCCGAGGCCAGGTCCTATCCGGAGCAGCTGCTGCTGGACGCGAACGGCAAGGCGAGCGTGTTGACCCGCTCCAACCATGCCCCGGCGGGGCAGCTGCTGATGAGCGACGCGCAGATGCGGCAGCTGCGCCGTCATCTCGAAGTGATCCACCACCGCTTCCGGCAGCTCTATCAGGTCAAGGACGGCGAGCGGTTCGCGATCGAGATTGAGTTCAAGATCACGGCCGCGAACCAGCTGGCGATCAAGCAGGCCCGCCCCTGGGTCTTCGCCGAGACGCTCTCGCTGACACCGACCGTCTCGCTCGCGTTCGCAGAAGAGACGGTGACGGAGGGAGCGCCGCTGACGCTGGTGCTCAGCCGGCGCGGCGGCGATCGGTCGAAACCGCTGGACATCCAGCTCGAATGGACCGACCCCGACGGCAAGATCCAGGGCACAGCCCCAACGTCGGCGCAGTTCCCGGCCGCTCAGGCGGCGCTGAGCCTGTCGCTGCCAACCGTCCTCACCGCCCAGGTTGAGCCGGAGAGCACGATTACGGCGCGGATCACAGCCAACAGCGCCTACGTCCTCGGCGACCCCTCTGCGGCGTCGGTCACGGTGACGGACCAGGCTGGAACGTCCGAACTGAGCATCACAGCCGGCCCCGACGTGACGGAGGGCGAGGAGGCGGTGTTTACGCTGACCGCTGATCCGGCGCCGATCACCCCGCTCGCCGTGCTCCTAACCGTTTCGGGCGACGAGGACTACATCTACGACCGGGACCTCGGTCAACGGACCGCGATCATCCCGTCCGGCGTCACGACCGTGACGCTGCGCATCGGCACATCGGTCGACTCCCTCGACGAAGCTGCCGATGGACGCGTCGTCGCCACGCTGGACACACCGCTCGCCGACGCCGGCTACAGCGTCTCGGATACTGCGAGTTCGGCCAGCATCACGGTCGCCGACGACGACAACGGGGAAGGCCTCGCGTACACGGCCTCGCCCTCGGTCGTGGCAGCCGTCCGGGCACTCGCCGCGCAAACGCAGCACGGCTCCGTGCACGTGAACCGCTGGCAGCGCGTGCTGGTCGCCTTCGGCGAGCACGACGGCACCGGCGTCACGGGCGGCGCGATGACGGCCGCCGAGGCGCAGCAGATGGCGGACCGCCACAGCAGCCCCGTCTGGGACCAGGTGGTGGCGGAACTGGAGCAGATCGAATCGGGGACGGTCAAGCCTGTCACGATCTATCTCTTGCTCTACGCCGTTCAGCTCACTGAAGGCGGTCCGCTCTCCGGCGGCCCGGGCGCGGCCGGCCGGACCAAGTTGGCCATCGGCCTGAGTCGCGAGTTGCTCGCCGGAGAAACACTCGTCGTGCCGTTCAAGGTCGACGGCGACGCCGACGCCTGGCGCCTGAGCGATCCGAACGACCCGAACGACCCGAACGCGAGCTTCGGCGCGCAATCGTCAATCACCTTCAGCGACAGCGACGGGTTCCTGACCTTGCTGGACCTGACGGCCGAGGACGACGCCGACGCCGACGATGAGACGATCACATTCGACTTCGACAGCGCTCGACCGCCCACGCTGAACGGCAACACCGCCGGCGTCACGCTCGGCACGAACAGCGGCTTCGACGGCGTCGAGACGACCGCCACGCGGCTGATCATCATCGACGATGACCAGCCGCCGCCGCCGACGCCTGAGGTCAACATCACGAGCGCCGCGGACGGCAGCGAGGGCGGCAACGTCAGCTTCACCCTGACCGCCACCCCCGCGCCGGCGGCCGACCTGCCGGTCACGGTCACGATCAGCGTCTCGGGCGACTACGGCGTCACGGCCGGCTCGCGCACGGTCACGATCCCCGCCTCGGGCAGCGCCACGCTGACCCTGGCCACCACGGACGACCAGACCGACGAGCCGGACGGCTCGGTCACCGCGACCCTGGCCACGGGCAGCGGCTACACGATCGGCTCGCTCAGCGCCCAGACCGCCGCGGTCGCGGACAACGACGATCCGCCGGTCCCGGAGCTGGTCGTGACCCCGGTCGTCTCGATCACGGGCGGCAGCGCGATCACGGAAGGCGGCTCGGCTTCCTTCACGATCTCAGCCAACCCATCGCCAACGGCGGATATCGACGTCACCGTCACGGTCTCCGAGGTCGGCGACTTCGGCGCCTCGACCGGTCAGCGCACGGTCCGAATCACCTCGGGCCAGACGTCCCAGACGTTCACGGTCAGCACCGCCGACGACTCGACCGACGAATCCGACGGCTCGATCACGGTGAGCCTGGCATCGGGCAGCGGCTACACCGGCAGCGGCTCGGCCACGGTCGCGGTCGCCGACAACGACGATCCGCCTCAGCCGATCGAGCAGGCCGACCCGCCGGTCGATGGAGATCTGCCCGACGTCGCGACGCTGACCGCGTGCGAGGGCGAGCCGGAGCTGCTGATCGGCAGCCCCACGGCCAGCCGCTCGGACGCCTCGGTCGACTTTGAGGTCATGCTCAGCTGCCTGCCCAGCGGCAACCCGATGATCCTCTTGGTCCCGGTGCGCGACGGCATCATCGGCGAGAACCTGTTCATCTCCCTGACCCGCGACACCCCGTCCGCGACGGTCACGGTGGACATCGGCGGCGAGGCAGCACTCGGCCTCGCGATCGGCTGGGAAAGCGGTCTCGCCGGCAGAGATGTGCAAGGCGACGTCGTCTTCAGCGACTAGCGCCGCAGCGCATCTCGCAGGTCACGACGGGCGGCCCGCGGGCCGCCCCTCGCCGTCTGCGCAGCCGCCAGCGATGCGCGGTCAGCGCCCTCGGTCAGCCGCCCGCATCACAGCGGTTGAGTCGAGCGGGATCGCCGACCGGTCCCGCGCGGAGCGGCGGTCGCTGCGACCCAGCGCCGTCAGCCTGCGGGTCGCTACCCTGCCCCTGAGGCTGACCGCGCCCCCGCGTCAGCCGGCCCACTGGAGCAATTGAGCCGCACCAGCCCCTGCGCGGAAGAGAGACAGGCCATGCCCGACAGAAGCGTCCGCATCGCGACCCGCAACGGAGAGCTGTCCGCCTTCTTAGCGACAGGGGCAACCACAGCGACGGGGGCGACCGGGGCGGGCGGCGGCGAGCCGCGGCCCGGCGTGCTCGTGCTGCACGAGCTGTTCGGCCTGACCGACGACATCCGCCGCATTGCGCGCCGCTTCGCCGAGCACGGCTACGTCGCGCTGGCGCCCGACCTCTACTCCGTTGACCGCGCCCCGCGGCCGATCTGCATGCGCCGCACGATGCAGGCGCTGGGCGCCGGCGGCGGACGGCCGCTCGACGACATCGAGGCCGCCCGCGCGTGGCTGGCGGACCGTCCCGAGGTCGATGCCTCGCGCCTGGCCGTGGCCGGGTTCTGCATGGGCGGCGGGTTCGCGATCCTCTACGCCGCCCGTGCGCCCGTCGGCGCGGTCGCCGACTTCTACGGCGCCGTGCCCGAGCAGGCCGCCGCGCTTGAGGGCATCTGCCCCGTGGTCGGCGCCTACGGCGGCCGCGACGCCGTCTTCGGCAGCCACGCCGAACGCCTGCGCGGCCACCTGGACGCGCTCGGCGTCGAGCACCAGGTCACGGTCTACGACGACGCCGGCCACTCGTTCATGAGCGAGTACGGCCGCCTGCAGTCCTTGCTGGTCCGCTTCGGACCGATGCAGGCCGGCGGCCACCAACCCTCGGCCGACGCCGCCTGGACCCGGATGCTCGAGTTCTTCGAGCGCCAGCTCTCAGGCTGACGCCCCAGTTCAGCGGCTGACGCCGGGGCGCGGCGCCCCCCCTCGCTAGTCGCGAGTCGCTAGTCCGTGAACTGCACGTCGCCCTGCGCCGAGCGGTTGGCGAGACCCCGTTCAAAGGTGAGGGCCAGGCCGAGCCTGCGCTCGCCCTCGAGCTGCAGCGTGACCGTGTCCGAGGTCTGCTCGCCGCTCAAGCTGACGTAGTGATGTTCCGTGAGCACGCCGTCACGCAGCGCGGTCACCAGCATTGTTGCGCGGCCGCTGGGGATGCAGTCGAGCCTGACCTCAAAGTCGACCGACGCGTCCGCGCGGCTCGCGGTCGGGCTGCTGATCAGCAGCGTCGGCTCGCCCGCGCAGGCGCTCAGCACCGGCGTCACGGGCTGAACCACGACCGGCGGATCATCGTCGTCCGACACGGTCACCGTCGCCGTCTTCGCTGTGCCCAGGTCGTAGTCGGCGCCGTCGACCAGGGTCGCCGTGACCGAGCCGTCCGCTTCGTCCGTCTGATCGCCGGTCGTCGCGATCGTCAGCGTCACGCGGCCCGAGGCCGGAATCGTCACTGTCCGGTTGCCCGCCGCGACGCCGTAGTCGCCGACCGCGGCAATCGTGACCGTCACATCGAGGTCGGCCGCCGGCGCCGGACTCGCCGTCAGCGTGAACGTCACACGGCCGCCCTCGCTCACGCCGGCGCCGGCGCCGGCCGAGATGCTGACCACCGGCGTCTGCGGCGGCGGATCATCGTCATCCAGGATGATCACCGTGCCCGTGCTGGCCGTGCCCACGTCGTACTCAGCGCCGTCCTGCAGCGTCGCACTGACGAAGCCGTCGGCCTCGTCCGCCTGGTCGCCCGTCGTGGGGATCGTCAGCGTCAGGCTGCCCGAGGCCGGGATCGTCACCGTGCGGAAGCCGCTCGCCACGCCGAAATCGCCGCTCTTGCCGATCAGCAGCGAGACGTTCAGGTTCGACGTCGGCGCGGGACTCGCCGTCACGGTGAACCTGGCCCCGGAGCCCTCGGTCACGCTGCCGCCCGCCGCGATGCTCACGACCGGCGTCGGCGGCGGCGGATCATCGTCGTCCGATACCGCGACCGTCGCCGTCTTCGACGCGCCCAGGTCATAGGCTGCGCCGTCGACCAGGGTCGCCGTGACCGAACCGTCCGCTTCGTCCGTCTGGTCGCCCGCGGTCGCGAGCGTCAGCGTCTGGCTGCCCGAGGTCGGGATCGTGACCGTGCGCGAACCGGCCGTAACTCCGTAGTCTCCGACGGTCGCAATCGTGACCGTCACATCCAGGTCGGCCGCCGGCACGGGACTCGCCGTCAGCGTGAAGCTGACGTCGCCGCCTTCGCTCACGCCGGCGCCGCCCGAGATGCTGACCACCGGCGTCGGCGGATCATCGTCGTCCGACACCGCGACCGTCGCCGTCTTCGAGGCGCCCAGGTCATAGGCGGACCCATCGACCAGCGTGGCCGTCACCGAACCGTCCGCTTCGTCTACCTGATCGCCGGTGGTCGCGATCGTCAGCGTCTGGCTGCCCGAGGCCGGGATCGTCACCGTGCGCGAACCGGCCGCGACACCGTAGTCTCCGACCGTCGCGATGGTGACCGTCACAGCAAGGTCGGCCGCCGGCGCGGGACTCGCCGTCAGCGTGAACGTCAGGTCGCCGCCCTCGCTGATATCGCTGCCCGCGGCGATGCTCACCACCGGCACGGCGTTCAGGGACGCCTCCAGCGCCGTCAACTCGACCACCACCTCATCCCAGACGGGGCTGCTGTGCGCGTCAGCCATCTGCTGCGCCTCGGCGGCGGTCATCGCGCCGCCCGCGACACCCGTGCCGCCGTGTTCGCCGAACGCGACCAGCACGCGCTGCCAGCGGTTGACGTGGGCCGCGCCGTGCTGCGTCTGCGCCGCCAGCGTCTTGACCGCCGCGACCACGCTCGGATCGACCGTGTAACCCGGCGGCGGATCATCGTCATCCAAGATGGCCACCTGGCCGCTGCTGGACGCACCCACGTCGTACTCGGTACCGTCCAGCAGCGTCGCGCTGACGAACCCGTCGGCCTCATCCGCCTCGTCGCCCGTCGTGGGAATCGTCAGCGTCAGGCTGCCCGAGGCCGGGATCGTGACCGTCCGAAAGCCGCTCGCCACGCCGTAATCGCCGCTCTTGCCGATCAGCAGCGAGACGTTCAGGTTCTGCGTCGGCGCGGGACTGGCCGTCAACGTGAACCTGGCGCTCGAGCCCTCGGTCACGCTGCCGCCCGCGGCAATGCTCACGACCGGCGTCTGCGGCGGCGGCGCCAGATCGTCGTCCGACACCGAGACCGTCGCCGTCTTCGACGCGCCCAGGTCATATGCGGACCCATCGACCAGCGTCGCCGTGACCGAGCCGTCCGTCTCATCCGTCTGGTCGTCCGTGGTTGCGATCGTCAGCGTCTGGCTGCCCGACGTTGGAATCGTCACCGTTTGCGAGCCGGCCGTGACGCCGTAATCACCGACCGCCGCGATCGTCAGCGCCACATCCAGGTCGGCCGCCGGCGCGGGACTCGCCGTCAGCGTGAACGTCACGTCGCCGCCCTCGCTCACGCCGCTGCCGCCCGTGATGCTGACCACCGGCGTCGGCGGCTGGTTCTGACTGTTCAGGTAGTCCGACGCCTGCTTAAACGGACTATCCGGCCACTGCGCGGCCTTGGCGTGAATCTCCGACTCCGGCATCGCCGACTCGCCGCTGTTGTAGCCAATCGCCGCCAATACCCGGTTCCACTTGAGAATGTGAGCAGGATTGCCGCGCACCAGATCGTTGGCTGGATTGTCGCGCACGTCGATCAGCAAATCGACGACCGTCTGGTAATCGGCGCTGGACGGCGCGTCGTCGTTGTCTGCGATGTCGACGCTTGCCGACGAAGGCGTCGCCGGCGTGTTATCGGGACCTGATAACACGGACGCCGTCACCGAACCGCCAGGCTCATCGACCTGATCGTCAGTGGTGGGCAGCGTCAGCGTCGCAGTGCCGCTCGTCGGGATCGTGACTGTCCGCGCGCCGGCAGAGACTCCGTAGTCTCCGCTGACCGTGACAAAGACATCCACAACAAAATCGGCCTCCGCCTTCGGCGACGCCGTCAGCGTGAACGTCGCGTCGGCGCCCTCCGTCACGTCCGCGCCGGCCGCAATGCTCACCTCGGGCTTCGCTTCGTCGTCCTCGATCTCAACCGTGATCGCGGCCGGATCCGCCACGCCTCGACCGCCGCTGGCCGCGGCCGAGATCTTGAACTTCTTCGCCGTCGCCGTGCTTAACTCATAGAGAGCATTTTCTACCGACGAGAATGCCGCAACACCTGTACTACTCGTCGCGCCTCCTGCGATGGTCAGCGTCGCGTGGGTGAGAATCGATCCGTCCGCCGCGACCGCCGGGGCGATTGGCGTCGCGCTGAGACTCAGCGTGACTGATTCCTCAGCCGCGTGACTGAGGCTGGCCGTGATCGTGACGGAATCGCCCTCGGCGACGGTTGACGACGACGTCTTGAGCGTCACCGTGGGGACCGCTTCGTCGTCGGCAATGGTCACGCTCACCGGATTGCCGGCCCGCATAAATCCCGCCGGCAGTGCGCCCAGGCGCACGACGAACGTCTCCGCACCCTCATACACCGTGTCTTGGGTAATCGCCAGCTTTGCTGTTGCCGATGTCGAGCCGGCGGGAATCGTGATCGACGCGAGCGCACCATAGTCCGCGCCGGGCAAACCGACTGGGGTGGTGTTACTGTCTGCGAACTGCAACGGGATGACCAGATCCGCCGCTAGGGGGTCGCCATCCACTGCGACGCTCAAGCTGAGCTCGCCGCCCTCGGCCACGCTGAGTGGGGCGGCGCTCAGGCGGACGGGCCGTCCAGACTCCGCCTTGTGACCGTACACGACCAACTTGAATGCTTCGATTTCCTCGTCGATACCCTGCATCTGCGAGCACAAAATGCTATGCAGCGCAGAGACCTGGTTGCCGCAGACGGTCACATCCGCATCATGGCGACGCACCTTGACCTTCCAGGCGCCCGACCCGCCTTCCCCCAGATGCCGATTCGAGCCGAAATGGAATGTCCCGATCCATGAGCAGACGATGCTGCGGCAGTTCAAGTATTCTGGCGCCAACAATGATTCTGTGCCCGACGGAGAAACCAGCGTCCAGCGATATGCGCGCAGATCAAAGATGTCAGCCGTGATCGAAATGGTGACCTGCTCGACAAAGTCGATCGTCGTGGTGACATCCGCCGTCAGGACAATCTCGTTGCCATAGGTTGGCAAGGCCGCCACGGTGCTGGAAGCGACTGCGGCCGACTGCTCAGCCGGCAGCAAGCTCCAGTTGCTCGCGGCTTGCACCGCGGCCGAGGCATCGACCGTGCCGAAGCCGTACTCATTGTTGAACGAATACTTCTCGCCGCTCGAGCCATACTTGTCCCCTGCGCTGACCCAACCCGGGTTCGTCGGATCGTTCTTCTGCGCGGTGTTGGCCAGGATCAGCTTCACGTCGCGCCAGGTCAGGTCGCTGTTCGCGCTGCGCATCAGCGCGATCACGCCGGAGACGATCGGGGCGGCGGCGCTGGTGCCGCCGAAGCTATCCGCGTAGTACTCAGCGCCGACCGTGGTCAGGATGCCCGGATACCTGCCGCTGGTGTCATTCGAGGGGGCGCAGACCCAGAGGCTGGGTCCCTGCTCGGAGTAGTCCGCTGCCACTCCGTACAGGTTGACGGCGCAGGTGGCGATCACGCCGCGATGATTGTTCTGTTCGTCTAGCGTCGCCCAATCTGCGCCGATAAACCGGCCGCCATTGCCGGCGGCAACCACATACAATGAGCCCTTGCCGCCGAAACCGGAGCTCAGCCCTTCCTCAACCGCGCGCCGCCAGCCATCGCTTCTCCGCGCGATCCTGACATCATCCCCGGGGCCAAAGCTCATGTTGTAGGCGGCAACTGTTTCCTTGTTCAGCGTCAACGCAGCGATCTTGTTCGCGCTCGATTGCTCATCAAGGAAGTTGTAGTTGACCAGCGTCGCGCGCGGCGCGACCCCGCGGCCGCCGACGGCGTTGTCGCGGGCGGCGATCACGCCCGCCACCGCCGTCCCGTGGTAGGAGCCGCGCTTCGTCGGATCTTCACCGGTGCGGCCGCCCCAGTGCTTGGTGCGGGTTGCGTCAACGTTGTCCTTGAGGTCTGGGTGCCCCCCCTCCCACGTATGATCGATCACGGCGACCGTGACACCCGCACCCATCGTCGCTTCCCAGATGTTGCCTAGATTGATATCAATCGTCGGGTCCTTGCCATCGAAACGATAATTGGTATCCGCATTCAGGTGCCAGAGGCAGCCCGACAGCGCGTCGGGGTATTGCTTCCAGTCGCTGCACCGCACTTGCGCAAGGCGCGTCGCCCAGGAAAAGCTGTTCGCTTGCAACTCCGGCGCCTCCGACAGCGGCGTGTAGAGGTTGGGCACGGCGCTCTCAACGCCCGGCTCCGCCGCCAGCGCGTCGGCCAGTTGCAGCGTTTCGAGGTCGGAAGCCGTGCGGATCAGGTAGGCGTTGGGCAGCTCGCCCAAGGGTTCGACGCGGTCGCTGGGAACGTTGTGCCGAGCCAGGATGGCGCTGATCTCGCTCTCAGTAAGATGCGAAGCGAAGAACACGTTGACGCCGCCGACGAGCAGGAAGAGCTGGCCGCCCTGGGAGGCGAACCAGTTGCTCGGCGTGGCCAGCGTGCTCGCGGTGCCGTTCAGCCTGTCGACGCCGACCGCGGGCGCGTAGGCCTCGCCCGCGTTCGCGGCGAGCGCATCCAGGTCGACGCCGCCTGGTGGTCCGTCGCCCTCCACCAGCGCATGGGGCGCGCCGGACGACGGCAGCAGGCGCAGCTCGATCGCTCCGCCGCCGTCGCGCAGGCGGTAGACGCCGTCGGGACCGAGATAGTCGAGCACGCTGACCGGTCCGGTCGGCTCGCCCAGCGGCGGCGCGTCGAGCTCGGTCTCCGCGATCAGCCCCTGCTCCACGCCCAACTCGGGCGCAGGCTCGGCGATCTCAATCGTCCACTCGCCCAAGAGCGCCTCGCCGCTGCAGTCGGTCTCCGAGCGGCAGAGCTGGATGCCAAAAGTCTCGCCGCCCTCGGCTTCCTGATCGGCGTGCGCTGAGATGCTGAACTCAACCACGCCGCCCGTCTGCCGAGTCACCCGCGCCGCAGCGCCGGGGCTGACCGCGACACCGTTGTCGCCGCGCAGCTCAATGTCGTCTGCGCTCGCCGTGTACGGATCCTCGAACGGCTGCAGATGGAGGAAGTGCCCGCCCGCCTCGGGCGCGTGCACAATCCGCAGCACCGCGGTCTCGCCCTCGCTGACGACCGAGGACTCCAGCTGCGCCGCCGGGGCCTGCGCGGCGGCCTGCGCGCCGAACCCGCCCCACAGCGCCAGCGCGAGCAGCGCGAGCAGGCCGCGCCTCCATGCGGCGCGGCGCGCTCTGCTCGGCAGGATCCGTCCCGGCCGCCCGAACGGAGACCGATGGTCCGGGCGAGCCGAATTGCCTCGGCAGGTCATATGCACATCATATTGCCTTCGCAACCGAGTCTGGCCGTCACCGGCAAGCCGTGCCCGCCACGCCCGCAGTCGGCTTCCGCGGAGCAGGGCGCTCGGCGGACGCCGCCCGCTCCGCTCGCCGCCTGCGCCGTTCTGTCAGGTGCCCGGATCGGCGGCCTCTCGGTTTCGCCGAACGCAGCCGAGCGGTAGGCTGGACTGGCAACGAATGCCGAGGATGACGTGTCCCTGCCGCTGAGACCGCTGGCGCACCGACGGCGTGCGGCTTTGGCGACCCTCGCGCTGCTGGTGCTGGCGCTCGCGGCCGCGGTCTTCGCTCAGGGCGGGAATCAGCGCGTCCTGGCCGCGACCCCCGGCGCCGATCAGCCCGTCCTCCAGCTCACCTGCCGGAGCGTGGGTGAGTTGATCGGCTGCAAGTTGATCAGCTCGCGCGCACTTGCCGAGGATGAAGGCGTGCAGTTCGTCCTCGCGCGCGGCGCCGAGACCGAGACCATCGTTGCGACCCGCGAAACGAACATCGTCTTCCGCTCCAGTTCGTCCTGCGGCCAGCGCGCGGGCCAATGCTACGTCTTCTCGTTCACCCCGGAAGAGGATGGCGGCGAAGACTTCTCGATCACCGAGGTGACGCCGGTCGTCTCGGGCGTTGAACCACCGACGACGGCGGATACGTCGCCGACGGACGCCGGCACAGCAGAGCCTCAGTCACCGCTCAGGACGCAAGCGCAGGTCGAGCCGCCACAGTCCACTCCGACCACGGCAGAACAGACCCCGACGCTTGAGGAGACGAGTCGGGCCACCGAGGCGGACCAGCCCGACGCCGTCACCGCCCAACCAGTGCAAGCACAGGTCGAGCCGCACCAGTCCGCTCCAGCCACGGAGGATCAGCCTCACACCGTCGTGGCCCGAACGACGCCGGAACCGGTCGCCGCCACCGACGACGAGATCAACGAGACGCCGCAACTGTCGCCCGAGGAGATCGCCCGCCGGCAGCGGGAACACGAACAGCGCATGGCGGACGCCCAACAGGAGCTGGACGACGTCAACGCCGAGATTCGCAGGCGGCAGGAGGAAGGCGACTGGCCGGAGCGCGATCCCGACACTCCCGAAGATGTGCTCTCGGACGCCGAACTCGAGGCGGAGCTGGCCGTGCATGAAGAGCTGCATCGGCAGCGGCAGGCGGAGCAAGAAGCGGAACGGCAGCGGCAGCGGGAGAACCGCTTCCCCTCGCATCCCGGCGAGGACAGCGAGATCGTCGTCCTCGACTTCCCCACCGAGAACGAGGACGGCGACCTCCCGGAGGGCGCCTTCCAGGAGTGGACCGTCGAACTGCACGCCCTGATCGAGGCCGGCCAGCCCTTCCTCGTCTGCGACCACAACGAAGTCGCAGACGACGGCGGCCCGCTCTGCACCTGGGAGAACCAGTAACCCCGGGGCCCATCCGACCGGTCAGACGGTCGCCCCTGCCCGGCAGGTCAAGGCGCCATACACCCCGGCGCCGCGCCGAGTCGGGCGGCGGCAGCGGTGCTCCTCGTCCAGCCAACATCCCCCGCGATCGGACTCCACCATCGATGCAGACGCCGCAGCCGGCGTCGGCGTTGCCTCGAGCCATCCGCTCGGGACGATCTCGAGATCCAGCTGCTCGGCCCGCGGCTCAAAGCAGGAGCCCCGAACACAACGTCAGGCCTGCGCAGCCGGTGCTCCCGCGCGTCGCGCTCCGCCTCCCCACGACGGCCTGCGCGGACTGACGGCCGAGCCTGGTGCGCTTGACATTCCACCGACCGCCCCGGCCCAGCCCCATCCATCTGATCAACACCCCACCCTTCGGTTCAACGCATCAGCGACGCATGACGCCAGCTCTCTTGCGAACCGCCGCTACACTCGGGCGCAACCGATGATCGGCAGCCTCCTCGTCACCATCGGACTTGCGCTCGACATCGTCGGGGTCGCACTGCTCCTGGCCGGGCCTCGGGTGCACCACCGCCCCTCATTCCTGGCCCTGGAACAGCCTGAGGATCCCGACCAACTGCCAACGCTGCGCCGGTGGTGGTCGACGCTCGGGCCGCTCGGCCTGCCCACCGTCTGCTCCGGCTTCGCCCTGCAGATGCTCGGCGCATGGAGTCAATACCTGGCGCCGCATGAGCTGGGCCTGGCCATCGGGGTCACGGTTCCCGTCGTCTTCCTCACCGCGTGGCTGCTGATCCGGCAACTGCCGCACAGGGACTAGCTTGCGCATCGCCGCAGCACCTGCGGCGCACCGCAGCCACATCATGCGCCGGGCACTCCGCTCGCTCGCGACGAGCGGTCCAGAGGCTGCCGCCGCCCAGCCGCACGTCCACTGAGCGGCCGCCACAGGCGGCGAGCGCCTAGTAGCTCGAGCCGCGCACCGAGATCCGCACCTTACGGTCGACTTTGGCGCGCCGTGGGATGGTGGGGTCGAACGGTTCGGCGGGCAGATGGCGCAGCGCCGGACGCTCCGCCATCTGGCCGACCGTGGGCAGGCGGCTGCCGATATGATGCTCGTCGTCCAGACAGTCGGCGGCTTCCCGCAAGGCGTTCTGCTCTGCCAGGCTTCCCACCCGCGGCACTGGAACCAGGTGCCGGCGGCGAAAGCGCCTCACCTCGCCCTCAACCCCGCCCTTCTCGTAGGCGCCCTCGATTGCGGGTCTGCAGAAGAAGGCGTCGAAGCCGAAGTGCGAGCGCGGGGCGGTGAAGCGGTCGCTCTCGACCCGATCGCGCCCGGCCAGCCCGCGCACCGCGGCTGCCTTGAGGTTGTCGTAGCGCACCCGGCCGGGCGCCCTGCCGAAGCGCTCGAAGGCGATCGCATGGCCTTCCAGGAACGCCTCCTGGCCCTCGCTCGGGAAGCAGACGTGCACCGCCCGGCCGGAGTGCGAGCGCCGCATGACGAACATCAAGAGCTCGGTCGACTCGCCCATCGAACTCGGCGCTGAACTGGCCGAAGTCGACCTCTGCTTCCGTGCCCGGCGGATCGGACTCGGCATCGCCGCCTGCCAGCGCCGCCTGCGCATGCGCTACACGGCCGCCCGCCGCGATGGTCTACGAACTCGCCGAAGCCGCCGACGAACGCCAGCTCTCGCGCCTCGTCGCCCGTTACGGCGGGCTCGGCCTGCTCGGCCTGGATGAGCTCAACGACATCCACCTCGACCCGCGCGGCGCCGAACTGCTCTTCCAGATCCTGACCGAGCGAGCGGAGCGTGCCTCCGTCGCCGTCGCCTCGATTGCGCCGTTCTCCGAGTGGGGCCAGCCTTCGATGACCCCCGGCTCGCCGTCGTCGTCGTTGACCGGCTCACCTTCCGCGCCCACATCATCGAGACCGGCTCCGACTCCTACCGGCTCCGACTCTCCGAGTCGGCCAAAGGAGGTGCTCCCCAGACCTGAATCCATCCGCAAGGTGGGCCCAGTTACGATGATCAAACCGGGGCCAAATCAGATCATCATTCCCAACATGGACATCAACGACTTCAAGCCCCGCATCCTTGAACACAGGGAGCGGCAGCAGCACCTTGAGGCGACGGAGTCCGAGGCGAGAGCGCCGCTCGGCCAGCGCCGATGCCGTCGCGCAATCGACGGTCGCACGACCCGGCATCAGGGCAACCGCCAGAGCCAGGGCCAGCTGGGCGAGGAGGCCTTTGGCTGTGTAACGACGGTCGACGCCTCGGGGAAGCCGCGCCACCTCGGCCGGGCCCGCAACAGGCTCTGGCTCGAACTCACCTCAGCCGCCTGGCCAACCTCAAGGCGGCCGCCACATAGCCGAACCACCGGCGAGTGGCCTCCAACATTCCAACCAACACCGACGAACAGCCCCGCTCACCTAACGGATTCAGTCGCGGGCCCGTCGAACCCGTACCCAATCGCAAAACACAGCTCAGACCGACTCTCGCAACCTATTGGTCAGCAGCCTGCTAGGACCCTGTCGGAGAGCGGGACCTCAATGCCCTCCGCTGAGACGTGTGAGCTCGCGGCATCTACCTCTTCTTCAGCTGAACAGGCCAATAGATGTCGCTCTGCGTCCCAAGAATGTCCCGGGCTAGACATCCAACCTGAACCGCAACTCGAAGGTTCTCGATTTTGTCCAGTTTGGTGGGCCGGGCTGGATTCGAACCAGCGACCGAGCGGTTATGAGCCGCCTGCTCTGACCCCTGAGCTACCGGCCCGTGGTGCCTCGGGGCGCCGATTCCCAGTCTATCCAGCCGCTCAACTACGATTCGCTCATGAATTGGCGTCTCAGCTTCGGCGCGCTGATCGGGCTGGCCGCGTTGGTCGTGCTGGCCTGCGGCCCCTCGGGCGACCCGGCGACCCGCGGCGGCGTGATCGCCCCCGCAATCGAGCGGCCGGCGGAGTTGTCGGGGCTGTTGAATCTTCCGTCGCTGGTCGGCGAAGTGGTGTTTCCCTGGTCCCAGGTGATCGTCAAGCGGCAAACGGGGGACGTCGCCGTCGGCGTGCTGGTTGCCAATACTGCGGACCGACGCAGCCGAGGGATGATGTACTGGAGCGGGCTGCCGAGCAACAGCGGAATGATCTTCATCTGGGAACAGACCCGGGCGCGCACCGGCGGGTTCTGGAATCGGAACGTACCGATCGACCTGAGCGTCGCCTGGCTGGACCGTGACGGAACCATCCTCGAGTTCTCGACGCTGCTGGCGGAGGACGACACGACCAAACGGCCAGGGCAGCCATATTTCTTCGTCCTGGAGATGCCCGAGGGCAGGTTCGAGCGCATGGGCATCGAACTCGGGGACCAAGTGTTAATCCCGGAAACACTGTTGCCGAATTCACCCTGATCACGCGTGGATTCACAGACGCCGGCACGAAATGATCGTGGTATTGTGCCGACAAACACGGGCCGCCTGATGGCGCGGTCGCACATGGAACGGAATCCGCAATGAAACGAATTATTGGTGTCGGCGCGATTCTGGCGGTTCTGGCCGCCGTTGCGCGCGTGGTGATGGGCCGCCGGCGCGACGAGGAGGACGAGGCGTAACACCCCGCCTGATCCTCGCACTCGACCAGGGAACATCCTCAAGCCGGGCGCTGGTCTTCGACGAACGTGGACGCATTCGCGCCAGCGCTCAGCGCGATGTCGATGCACTCTTCCCGCAGCCGGGATGGGTCGAGCAATCTCCGTTCAGCATCTGGGACAGCCAACTCAGTGCGGCTCAGGAAGCCGTCGACCAGGTCGGCGTCGGCAACGTCCGCGCGATCGCGATCGCAAATCAGCGCGAGACCTCACTCATCTGGAATCGCGAGACGCTCGAGCCATTGGGCCCGGCGATCGTCTGGCAATGCCGACGCACCGCCGAAGTCTGCGAGCAGCTGGATCGAGCTCACGGTCAAGAGATACGTGCTCGGAGCGGTCTCAAGCCGGACGCCTACTTCTCCGGTCCCAAGATTGCCTGGCTGCTTGATCGGGTGAGAGGCGCCCGCGACCTGGCATCCTCGGGCATGCTGGCTTGCGGCACCGTCGACTCGTGGTTACTGGCCAATCTCACCGGTGGCGCCGTTCACGCCACCGATGTCACCAACGCCTCGCGAACCATGCTCTGGAACCTCAGCGAACAACGCTGGGACGGGAAGCTATGCGACTGGCAACAGGTACCGCATTCGCTCTTGCCCGAGGTTCGTCCCAGCGCCGACGACTTCGGTGTGGCCGATGCGTCGCTGTTCGGCCGGGAGTTGCCGATTCTGGCCATGGCCGGAGACCAGCAGGCGGCGCTGTACGGTAACGGCATTGTGAGACCCGGTGCGGCCAAGTGCACCTACGGCACGGGCGCATTCCTGCTCTCCCACGCCGGCGATGCCGCCTCGCCGGCTTCAACGCCGGATGGGGTGATCCTCACCGCGACCGCCGATTCCGGTTTCGCCTTCGAGGGCGGGATCTTCACGGCCGGGTCCCTGATTCAGTGGCTGAGAGATGAGCTACAGCTCGCGCCGACCGCACCCGAGATCTCGGAGCTCGCCGCCTCCACGGACAGTTCCGACGGCGTGATGATGATTCCGGCGCTGGCCGGACTCGGATCGCCCCATTGGCAGCCCGATGCCCGCGGAGCGATCCTCGGCATCACACGCGGAACAACTCCCGCGCATATCGCGCGTGCGGCCTTCGAGTCGTTGGCGTTTCGGGTCCGGGAGATCGTAGAAGCGATGGAGTCGGGCGCCGGCTCGATCGATGAACTGCGAGTCGATGGAGGAATGTCGTCAAGCGACCTGCTCATGCAGATTCAGGCCAACGTCCTGCAACGTCCGATCGTGCGGCCGGCGATGCAGGAAACCACAGCCCTCGGTGTTGCCCGCTTGGCCATGGAGCAGGCCGGCCTGGAACCGCCGATCGAGAGCGACGTGCAGCGATTCGAGCCGAGCGCCAGTCTGCAGCCCGAGTTCGAGCGCTGGAGCGCCGCCCGGCGGGCGGTACAGTCGATTCCTCTCAGCTGAATAGACTCAACTGGCATGGCGACAGCACAATACGACGTGATCATCATCGGCGGCGGCATCAACGGCGCCGCCACCGCCGCTGCGGTCGCCGCGCGCGGATACCGCACGCTGGTGCTTGAGCAGGACGACTTCGCCTCCGGCACGACCTCGGCCTCGACCAAGCTGATCCACGGCGGATTGAGATACCTCGAAACCGGCGACGCGCGGCTCGTCCACGAGTCGTTGCAGTCTCGCGAACGACTGCTGCGTGAGCGTCCGCACCTCGTGCGGCCGATGGGCTTCATCCTGCCGGTCTACGACGGCGACCCGCGTCCGTCCTGGTACATCCGCGCCGGCCTGGCGTTGTACGACCTGTTGTCGCCGCGCAAGGTGTCGCCCTGGCATTCGTCATTCTCAGAACGCGAGCTGCAGCGGTTTGAACCGTCGATCTCGACCGACCACCTGAAAGCCGCCTACCTCTACCACGACGCCCAGGTCTGGTCGCCGGAACGACTGACGCTGGAGTACCTGGCCGAAGCGCGAGCCTCGGGCGCCGACCTGCGCAACCACTCGGCGGTCGATTTCATCATCGTCGACGGCGGCCGCGCTCGCGGCGTCGATTTCCACGACGTACTCACCGGACGGCGATCGACGGCATCGGGTCGGTTGGTGATCAACGCTGCCGGTCCGTGGGTCGACGCGGTCCTGGATGCGACGGGGCGCACGCTACAGCGGCGAATCGGAGGGACACGCGGTTCCCACCTGGTCGTCGATCTGAATGGCCGTGGACCGAAGCACGCCGTGTTGGCCAGCGCCCGATCGGACGGGCGGCCGATGTTCGTCACCCCGTGGCTCGACCATCACATCATTGGTACCACCGATGTCCGTGACGACGAGGATCCGTCCGAGGTCCGAGCGGCCGGCTGGGAGATCGACTACCTCATTGCCGAGGCAGCCCGGGTGCTACCCGGCCTGGGCATTGAACATCGCAATGTGCTCTACGCCTATTCGGGCGTCCGTCCGCTTGCGAGAGCCGGGGACGGGGTGTTTGAAGGCGCGATCTCGCGTCGGTCGATCATCGCCGACCATGCCTCGGAAGGGGTGCAGCAGTTGGTCTCGGTCGTGGGAGGTAAGTTGACGACGGCGGCGGAACTGGGTCGCAACGTGGCCGAATCGGTAGCGCAACAGATTGGTCGCCCGCGAGCCCGCGGCATCGCCGCCTTGCCGGAAACGCCGACCAGCCGGGCCGTCTTCCTTCAGCCCGAAACGCAAGAGCATTTGCGAACCGTGTACGGACCCCGGGTACCGGAAGTGGCCGCATACGCGGCCTCCGACCCGTCCCTGGCGGAGCCAATCTCCAGTCAACATCGAGATATCGGCGCGCAGGTCGCCTTCGCCGTCGACCACGAAGGGGCGCGCACGGTAGCCGATGTACTGCTCAGGCGCACGTCGGTTGGCCTCACGAAAGATCTGGGACGCAGCGCCGCCAGGCCGACGGCGGCGATCATGGCCCGGAGGCTTGGCTGGTCGGACGATGTCCGCGAACAGGCGGTGCGGGACTACTTCCGCGAACTGCACCGGCGATTCGTGATCGTCAATCCCCCAGTCGCGATTCCGCCGGCGGAAACATTGCCCGATGAAGCCGAAGCTGGACTCGGTCAGGCGGGCAGCTAGGTTGCCCCGGCCTGCCACCGGTTGAGCCGCAGGGCGTTGGTCAGCACCGAGATCGAGCTGGCGACCATCGCCAGGGCGGCGGCGATCGGTTCGAACTGGCCGCGCTCTCCGAACAGCCAGGTCAGGCCCCCGGGGACGCCGCCGGCGGCGTCGAAAATCGGTACGGCCAGTCCGGCGGCGAGCGGAATCAGCAGGATGTTGTACGCGAATGCAAACCCGAGATTCTGGCGAATGACTCGACGCGTAGCCCGGGCCAGCAGCACCGCCTGGGACGCGCGCAGCGGATTCGACTGCATCAGCTCCACCTGGGCGGTTTCCAGCGCGATGTCCGATCCCGTGCGCATGGCCAGCCCTAGATCAGCCTGGCCCAGCGCTGGAGCGTCATTGACGCCGTCGCCCACCATCGCCACGCGGCGGCCCTGGGCCTGGATGCCCTCGACCACACCCGCCTTCTCAATCGGAAGCGTCTGGGCATGAACGTCGCGAATCCCGACCTGCCGCGATACGGCGTCGGCGGTGGCCTGGCTGTCGCCGCTCACGAGCATCGACTCAATGCCGTGCTGGGTCAGCAGGCTGACCGCGCCGGCGGCTCCCGGCTTGACCTCGTCGCTCAGTCGGATCACGCCGATCAGGTCATCGTCTCGGGCGACGTAGACCGGAGTCTCCGCTCCACCGTCGGAGGTGACCTGGATTCCGAGACTGGACATCAGGACGGCATTGCCGACGGTGATGCGCTGGCCATCCAGCGTTGCGCCTGCGCCGCGACCTGGCTCGTTGCGAAAGTCACTGACCTCCGACGTAGCGATAGCCATGTCCTCAGCGTGGGCGACAATGGCGGCGCCCAGGGGATGCTCGGAATGCTGTTCGACCGCCACGGCGGCGCGGAGCAACTCCAGTTCGGTGACTCCCAACGCCTCGACCGCGCTGACCTGGGGCCGACCGGTCGTCAGCGTTCCGGTCTTGTCCCAGATCACGGTGTCGATCTTGCCGGCAGCCTCGAGCGCTTCGGCGTCGCGGAAGAGGATGCCCAGTCTCGCGGCGCGCCCTGACCCCGCGGCGATGGCCGCCGGCGTAGCGAGTCCGAGCGCGCAGGGGCAGGCGACGACGAGCACAGCAACCGCGCTGAGCAGGGCCAGCGTCCAGCTCTCGGCGTTCCCGAACACGGCCCACACGACGAATGTCATCAGCGCAATGAACACCACTGCCGGGACGAACACGCTTGCGATTCGGTCGGCAAGTCGTTGCACCGGCGCCTTCGATGACTGGGCGCGCTCGACGGCGGATGTGATCCTGGCGAGGGCGGTTGTCGCCCCAACCTGAGTCGCCTGGTAGCTGAACGCGCCATCGAGATTCATCGTGCCGGCGAAGACCAGCTCACCGCTGCCCCTGGACACCGGCACGCTCTCTCCCGTCAGCATCGATTCGTCAATCGAACTGGAACCGTTCAGGATGACGCCGTCCACCGGAATCTGTTCTCCGGGCCGGACTCGCAACGTGTCGCCGACCGCAACCTCTGAAGCGGGGATATCGCGTTCCAGGCCGTTCTCTACGACTCGTGCGGTCTGCGGGGCAAGCTCCAGCAGACCCGTCAGTGCGGCTGCCGCGCGAATTCGCACCCGCGCCTCCAGCGCTCTGCCGAGGCTGACGAACCCGACGATGATCAATGCTGTGTCGAAGAACACGTCTCGCGACGCGTCCGCGCCCTCCAGCGCGCCGCCAAACAATGCGCTCACGGTGCTGTAGCCCCAGGCCGCCGTCACGCCGAGCACGATCAGCGTGTCCATGTCGCTGGTCCGACGCGACGCGGCGAGTGCGGCGCGGCGGAGCATCGGCCAGAGGCTCCAGGCGATCGTCGGCGTGGCAACGCCAAACAGGATCGGGAAGAACACGTCTGGGTTCCAGCCAAACTCGCCCCAGCGGTTGGCCTGCATCGCGACAAAGATGCCCCAACCGAGGAACAGCGCTGGACCCGCCCGCAGCAATAGCGGCGCGATGCCGCCAACGCCTTCAGCTTCCTCTGCCTCGCCAGATTCAATCAGTTCATATCCCGCACCGCTGATCGCTGCGCTCAAAGACGGTTGCTCAATCGGCCGCTCGACCTCGATCACGGCGCGGCCGGCAATGAAGTCTGCCGACGCTTCCGAGATCCCGTCAATCTTGATCAGCGCCCGCTCGACCCGCCGCACGCAGGCGGCGCAGTGCATGCCCTCAATCCGCAGCGTCTGGGTCTGATGCTCGGTCGCCGTCGTCATTGATCGCAGCATATGTCGGCGCCCAGGTCCGAGGCCGGCTTCCGGCTTCCCTACGCCAGAGGAATGTCAGATAGAATCAGAACGCATGTCTTGACATGTCCGGGATACGTCCGTGGTGCTCAGTCAACAAATCGCGCCAGAATGCACAATTCTGGGTTTCCTTGGAATTCCACAGACAGGATCTGACAAAACTGAGCCATTTCTGGACTAATCCAGAAGAATCTGGACAAATCTGGACTCATCTGGACAACAACTCGCACGATCCTCAATCCTGGCAAGGAGATCGCCCCATCACCCCGGGATACTCACGCTTCCGGCCCCCGAAACCCTCAGCGGATTCTGAACAGGACCTAGGCTGACTCCATGCCGCGCGTCATGCTGCTGATTCCGACCGCCTCCTATCGAGCGCCCGACTTCATGTCGGCCGCCGACAAGCTGGGCCTCGACGTCGTCGTTGCTTCAGACGTCGATCAACCGTTGGCCGACATGTACCCCGGTCGCTGGCTCACGCTGCCATATCACGACGTCGAACGCGGCGCCCAGGCAGTGGCAAGATACGCGGATCGCTTCCCGCTCGACGCGGTCGTCGCGGTGGACGATCCCGGCACCATCCTGGCAGCGCATGCCACAGCCGAGCTGCAGTTGACCGGCAACTCCCCCGAGTCGGTGATCGGCACGCGGGACAAATCGGAGTTGCGAAGAGCCCTCGATGCGCACGGTGTGCGGTCGCCGTGGTGGCAGGTCTACCGATTCGAGGATGACTCCCCTGCGAATTCTCTGACCTATCCCGTCGTCGTCAAGCCGCTTGGTCTCAATGGGTCGCGCGGCGTCATGCGGGCGAACGATTCGGCGTCGTTCGAGCGGGCAGTTGACCGGTTGCGGAGACTGTTGGGCACCAGGTCGGCGGCGGAAGAGTGCGGCGACCTGGCCGACCGCTACCTCGTCGAGAGCTACATCCCCGGCACGGAAGTCGCCCTGGAAGGTCTGCTCCGAGACGGCGAACTGCACACCCTGGCTGTATTCGACAAGCCCGATCCGCTCGACGGACCCTTCTTCGAGGAAACCATCTATGTCACGCCTTCGCGACTGCCCGAAAAGCAGATCGGGGAGGTCGTCGAGACCGCGCGTCGAGCGGCGGAGGCGCTGGGGCTGCGCGACGGTCCGCTGCACGCCGAGCTGCGCCTGAACGACGAGGGCGCCTGGCCCGTCGATGTGGCCGCGAGAACCATTGGCGGACTCTGCGCGCGGACCTTGCGCTTCGGGGCCGGCATGTCGTTGGAAGAGATCGTCCTGCGTCACGCGATCAACGCCCCGCTGGACACGTTGAATCGCGAAGCTACGGCAGCCGGGGTGATGATGATGCCGATCGTCGGCCGTGGCCGCATCAAGGCCATCCTCGGTCTCGACGAGGCGGCCGCGGTCCCACTGATCGAGGACATCGAGATGGAGGCGCGCGTCGGCGACACGCTCGTCCCGCTCCCCGAGGGCGCCGACTACCCAGGCTTCATCTTCGCCAGGGGCGACGACCCAGCAGAAGTTGAGTCCGCATTGCGAGTGGCCTGGTCAAAGATCGAATTCGTACTGTGAATGATGACGAGCTACTCCAGTGGTCCTTGGATCTTGAATCGGATGAACGGGAGTACCTGCTGAAGGTCTCTTCAAGCGAGAACGCCACCACTGTTGAACTGACCTCTGCTCAAGACTCGAAGATAATCGCTCTCTTCGGCTGGTCAGTATTGGGCATCGGCACCGTGGCCGTTGCAGACATCCTCGTCCTGACCTGGGACTTGCAAGGTATCTCTTCAATGCTTGCGATTGCCGCGTCGACTGTCGTGTTGCTGGCCGGGACATTCGCCCTGTGGCCGAGGTCGCTGTCTCTTGGAGTCAACACGAGCTGGTTCCTCGACTGGCAACGTCCAACCAAGGACGAGTTGCAGTCATTTGCCTTGGCAGCATTGATCAAGTCGAATCAGGTGAATGATCGACTTCTTGAGCGGCGTTCGGATGCCCAGAAGGTGATGGGCCTGGCCTTGACTGTGCAGGTAGTTCTGATCGTCCTCGCACTGGTCGCGGACGCAGTCGGAGGCTAAAAGCTATGTTTTATGATCTTTGTGGGCAAGCCTTTGGGCGCGCTCGGCGGTCGCTGCTTGGGTTGCCTGTCCGGCCTACTGTCCGTCTCCGGATTTGATCCTGCCGATGCACCACTCGGTCGGGCCTCTTGATCGGACATGATAGAAATCCTGCTCTTGGCTACCTCTCCATAGTACTGCCGCAGGTCGTGGCTCGCTGCGGAGCCGGTCGAGTGAGGAGCGGGCTAATCGCCCTTCCGAGCACGACCTTCGGCGGTTTGGCGAAGTAGATCGGGATCAGGGCGGCGTAAGTCAGGATGGCGACGACGGTGAGTGGGACTTCGTAGGAGCCCGTCAGGTCCTCCAGCCAGCCGATCATCCAGGGACCGAAGCCGCTCGAAATCTGCGTGGCCATCGCGATCAGGCCGTAGACCGCTCCGAAGCTGACGTAACCAAAGACGTCAGAGGTCAGCAGTGACTGCAACATGTACACGTTGCCGATCGTGAAGCCAAAGATCAGGATGGCCACGTAGGTGACGGCAATATGATCGACCTGTATCACCACGAGCGCAGCCGTTCCCTGGACCAGGAACATGATCACCGTCAGGATGCGCAGATCGACCCGATCGGCGAAGAAGCGGCCCACGATCAACCGGGCGACAATGCTGCCGAAGGCGATGATTGAGAGGCTCGAAGTCGCCGCCGTGAGCGAGCCGACTCGCTCTTGCAGGAACGCCGTCTGATGCAGGATGAAGCCGGTCTGGGCGAGCAGGACGATGACAAAACTGATCATGATCGCCCAGAACGGAGCGGTCCGCATCGCACCGGTGACGGACCACTGCCGCGTTTGATTCGCGGCAGAACGGGCGAGGCTCGTCCGCTGAGGCGCGGCCGGTTCGAGACCGTCCTGCGGCAACCCCATTTGGCGCGGATCCCAGACCAGGACGAACACCACCATGGGAAGCCCGATCAGGAGGATCAGGCCGGCCATCGCCGGCGTCGCAACTTCCAGTCCAAACAGCTCAATCAGCACGCCATTGACCGGCGACAGCACGACGCCGCCCAGCGAGACGCCGGTCGATGAGATGGCCATCGCCCAGGCGCGTCGATGGACGAACCAGCGCGCCAACGTCGCATTGACCGCGACGCCGGCGCTCATCCCGGAGCCCAGCGCCATCACGATGTAGGCGAGATACAGCTGCCAGAGCTCGCGCACGTATCCGATGCCAGCCGCCGCCACAATCAACAGGATCAGGCCGGGCGTCATCCATCGTCTGGCGCCATGTCGGTCAATCAGCGGCCCGACCAGCGCCGAAGTCACGCCCGAAAAGACGAAGTACATGCCGGTCGCCAGCGAGACGTCGCTGTTCGACCAGCCGTGCAGTTCTCTCAGCGGTCCCAGATAGACGGCGATGCCGTAGTAGCCGACTCCGACTGAGACGAACAGCAGCGCGGCGCAGGCGAAGACAATTGCCCATCCGTAGTAGACATTGCGAGGCAGCAGACGCGCCGCCAGCGGCCGATGCGGCTGCAACGCGAATTGATCTTGAGAACCTGTCTGGGCGGACAAAGCCGATTCAGCATACGACCGACGCTCGTCGTGAAGACATCGCACACCTGACTAGACTGCCTGCGAATTGAAACAGAGAAGAGGCATGACCATGGCCGAGCGACGAACGGGTTGGGTGTACCACGAGTCCTACATGTGGCACGACACGGGCCGCACGCGGGCATTCGATCCCGAGCTACGGCGCTGGATGCAGGCCTGGGAACACTGGGAGAATCCCGACACCAAGCGCCGCTTCAACAATCTGCTCGAGGTCTCCGAGTTTTCCGAGGAACTGATCCCGCTCAAGCCGCGCTCGGCGAACCTCGAGCAGGTGCTGCGCTTCCACACCCCTGATTATGTCGATCGCGTACGGGAACTGTCTGCCGCAGACGGCGGAGACGCGGGCGAGGGCGCGCCGTTCTCGCACGGCGGCTATGAGATCGCGCTGCTGGCGGCAGGCGGCACGATCACCGCGGTCGACGCCGTGCTCGACGGCGACGTCGACAACGCCTACGCCCTGGTGCGTCCTCCCGGCCACCACGCGGAACGCGATCGCGGGCGCGGATTCTGCATCTTCGGCAATGTCGCCATCGCGGCGATGCATGCGTTGGCCGAGCGTGGCATCGAAAAGGTCGCGACCCTCGATTGGGATGTCCACCACGGCAACGGCACACAGCAGGCGTTCTACGACCGCAACGACGTGCTGACCATGTCGATCCATCAGGATCAGTGGTACCCGCGCAACAGCGGAGCCATGGACGAACAGGGCGACGGCGCCGGCGATGGCTACAACATCAACATCCCGCTGCCTCCTGGGAGCGGTCACGGGGCCTACATCGAGACCATTCGACAGGTGGTCGTGCCGGCCTTGCAAGTGTTCCAACCGGACCTGATCCTGGTCCCCTCGGGATTCGATGGCGGCATGTACGACCCGTTGGGCCGGATGATGGCGTACTCGGAGACATTCCGCGAAATGACTCGATTGCTCATGGAAGCCGCCAATGAGTTGTGCTCAGGCCGGCTGGTGCTCAGCCACGAAGGCGGCTACAGCCCCACGTATGTCCCATTCTGCGGACTCGCCGTGATGGAGGAACTGAGCGGCAAACGATCGATTGCGGGCGACCCGTTCGAAGACAACTCGGCCACCGCGGGAGGACAGGATTTGCAGCCGCATCAGCAGGCCGTTCTGGACGACGCGACGTTGCTTGTGGATCGCCTGCGTCAGCTAGAAGGAATGTGAGAGCAGAGGTCTTCATCACCGAGGACCTGCGCGCAAGTCTTCGCTCAAGTCGCCCCCGCGCAGGGAGACCTTGCACAATCCAATCAAGGTCGGCCCCGCGTAGGCGGGGCCTGTTGGCCCGTATCTGGTCGCGCTGCCCCCGCCTGCGCGGGGGCGACTTCTTCAGGGGACTACGCAATGGTCTCCCTGCGCGGGTGCGGCCAGCCGTATCTGGATCACGGGTCTCCGGCTTTGCGCGGCCGACCTCGGTTGTCTTACGCGCAA
Source organism: Chloroflexota bacterium (assembly GCA_028875225.1). Lineage (GTDB taxonomy): Bacteria > Chloroflexota > Dehalococcoidia > Bin125 > Bin125 > Bin125. Next base: position 27,943 of record JAPPFB010000020.1, read on the forward strand.
CTCACCGGAGGGCGAGTTCTATCTCTCAATCACAGTGATTGTGTCGAGAGGGGCCAACTGGTCCCCGGTCGGTTCCGCTCAACAGAACCAGTCTTCGGTCAGGCCGGGACGATGGACGTGGGGAGTCGTCACGTCCGGCCATGGCTCTGCTTCGAGCACGCGGCAGGCCGCCTGTTTGATCTGCGCAAACGGAGTCTGGCGTTCGGCCAGTGCGGCGACCTCCGCTTGCAAATCGTCCATGCGCGGATCCTTGTGGCGCCAGTTCCAGGTGAGTCCGTCGGTGTCGTAGGCGACCAGGCAATCCATCTCCCGCATCGGTTCGACCAGGGGGGAATCGGAGGGGACCAGCAGACGTAGTCCGAGCTGGACCGGAGGCGTCAGCTCGACCAGTCGCCGCGTTTCGACGAACTGCAACAGTCCGAGATAGCGCTCGGCCGACGTCCATGGCGTAAACGGCAACCAGGTCGGCCGCAAGGCAATCTCTGCCTGTGCGGTCAACTCAAGCGCAAGATCGAGGTCTGCCGCCGTATGCCCTTTGTCGAGGATCTCCAGAAGCCGGTCATCGACCGACTCAAACGCCGAAGTGATGAACGTGACGCCGAGCGTTGTCATTTCCGGCAAGACGTCCTGGTGCTCGATCAGGTGCTCGACCTTGATCGTGGCGTCGAACGTGATGCCAGGGTGTGCCTTCGAAGCGCTGCGCAGCAGGTGCATCGCCAGATCCGGCGCATTGAGAAAGTCGGGGTCGCCGAACGTGATGTGTTCGGCGCCGGCCGCGACCTGCTGCTCGATATCGGCGAGCACGGTCTCGGCGCCGTTGAGGCGTAATCGACCTTCGTAGATCGGCGTGAGCGGGCAGTGCGTGCAGCGATGGGCGCAACCGCGAGTCGACTCAACGTAGCCGGCGAGATGCGACCCGCCGCCGGCGTCGCGATAGCTGGCGTACCGCTCGAGCCCCGGAAGGACTGAACGATCGGGCACTGGACGAGTGTCCCGGTCGAAGACCGGAACGGCTGATGCTATCTCACCTTTTGCCAGCGCGACGAGCTGCAGATCGGTGTCGCCGCTGATCGCACGGCCGAGACCGAGATCACGGAGAGAGCCGGCCGCCAGTCCGTAGAAGACGATCTTCCCCGACATCTGCTCCAGTTGCCGAGCGATCCGAACACCGAGCCGCGCGGCGGTATGCATTGGCGTGGAGATGCCGATCAAATCCGCTTCGGCCGCGGCGGACTGCAGTTGATCTGAACCGACTGACTCGACTGCCAGGTCGAACGCTGAAACCGCATGTCCCGCAGAGCGCAACGCGGCGGCAGGCGCGGCGACACCGAGCGGTTGGTGACCCTGTTCGTACGTGGAGATCAGCAGGACGCGCGCCATCGGACGCCTGTCCAGTGTGCCGCTTGAACTACTTCTTCGACGGCTGGTAGTAGGGGTTCTCGCCCGACTGGTGGTCGGTGACGTCGATCAGCTCGTCGATCTCGGGCAGTTGCTCCTTGACCGCGACTTCAACGCCCTGCTTGAGCGTGACGTTGGCCATACCGCAGCCCTGGCAGCCGCCGCCCATTTCGATGTAGGCCTTGCTGCCCTTCACCTCGAGCAACTGCACGTAGCCACCGTGCGCGGCGATCTGCGGGTTGACCTGTTCGTCGAAGATTTGCTGGATGGCCTGGGCCAGTGGGTCGCGCCAGACCGGGTTGGGATTATTGAATTCGAGTCCGGACACGTTGGGGCCCTTGAACTCGTAGTGGATCGCGGTGCCGCGCAGGTCGTCAACCCGCTCGCCCTCGACGTAGAGCGTGAAGTCCGGGTAGTCGGCCGTGACATCGCCTTCCGGCTCGTATCCCTGCTCGACGATCGTCAGCACGTGCTCGAATCCCTCAGAGGTCCGTCCGGCAATCTTCAGGCGAAGTCCGGCGACTTCCTCCGGATAACCGGTCAAGACTTCGAGCAGCTTCGACCGGGCAACCTCCGAAAAAGTGATGCCCAGTTCGTTGGCGTCCACGTTGGTGGTCATCTCTCGCCCCAATCCGAGTCTCGTTTTCTAGCATAGCGTTCGGTTGAAGCTGATTTGTGATTGGAATGCAGCATGGCTGTCGAACGTGTCGTCGTGGAAAAGAACATCGAGATCCCCATGCGCGACGGGATCATCCTGCGCGCCGATCTGTATCGGCCCGAGGACGCCGACCAGCCTGGTCAGGCCGTGCCCGGGATCGTCACCCGGACGCCGTACGACAAGGAACAGTCGGGCGCCGGACTGGTCGCGGTGATGCCCAGCGCGCTCAAGCTGGCCGAACGCGGCTACGCGGTGGTCGTGTGCGATTGCCGCGGGCGCTACGCCTCGGAGGGCGACTTCAAGCCCTTCCACCAGGAAGGTCCCGACGGATACGACACGCTGGAGTGGGTCGCGGCGCAGGACTGGTGCGACGGCAACACGGCGATCTACGGCCCGTCCTATGTCGGCGCGACGACGATGCTGGCCACGCGTGAACAGCCGCCCTCGCTGCGCTGCGCCATTCCGATCATCACGGCCGACGACTACTACGACGGCTGGACTTACCAGGGCGGCGCCTTCCAGCTCGGTTTCGTCGGGCTGTGGGGGAGCGGGCTGGCGGCCACGGGCTACCTCCAGCAGAATCACGCCCGACCGGCCGAGGCGCAGCCCGAGATGACAGAAGCGGTCATGGGCAATGGATTCCGATTGTTGGGCAGCCGGCCGTTGAACACCATGCCGGGAATCTCACAGGAAGGCGTGGCCGCGTACTGGCACGAGTGGCTGGAGCACGAGACGCGGGACGAGTACTGGGAGTCGGTTCGTCACTCCGCCGACTACTCGCGGTTCCAGGTGCCGATGCTGCACATCGGCGGCTGGTTCGACATCTTCGGCATCGGCACGGTGCGCAACTTCCGCGGGATTCGCGAACAGGGCAATCCAAGTCAGAACTTGATCATGGGTCCCTGGGCGCACACCAACTACGACCGCTGGCTGGGCGAAATGGAGTTCGGACCAACTGGTGCGGCCGCTGCCGCCAACGTGATCGCCGACATCAACGTCTTCCTCGACCGACACCTGAAAGGCAAGGATCGCGAGCTGCCCGGCGTCCGCTGGTTCCTGATGGGGGCGAACGAGTGGCGGACCGACGAGTCGTGGCCGCCGCCCAATGCGGTGGAGCGGTCGCTGTACCTCGCCTCCGACGGCGGAGCGACGATGTTCTATGGGGACGGCCGGCTGGTGGACGAGTGCCCCGACGACGATCAACGCTGGGACGAGTTCATGTACATCGGCTACAAGCCGGTGATCACCGAGGGCGGCTCGACCCTGCAGCAGGCGATTGGCTTGCCCGGTCCTCGCGATCAGACCCGGACAGAGAGTCGCGACGACGTGCTCTGTTACACGACCGAGCCGCTGACTGAGCCGGTCGATGTCGCCGGTCCGGTCGAGGTCGACATCTGGTTTTCCAGCAATCAGCCGGACACCGACATCACGGCCAAGCTGGTTGACGTCCATCCCGACGGCAAGCCGGTCTCGCTGGTCGACGGCATCATGCGGGCGCGGTTCCGCGAGGGGTTCGATCGGGAAGAGATGCTGACGCCGGGCCAAGTCGTCAAGCTGACCGTGGACCTGGCCTCGCTGGGCCACCGATTCGATGTCGGCCACCGGATCCGCCTGGAGATTTCAAGCAGCAACTACCCTCGCTTCATGGCCAACTCGAACGACGGCGGATCGGTCAACTCGGCGACCGAGATGCAGGCCGCGATCAATAGCATCCGGCGCGGCGGAGAATATCCGTCGGCCCTGCGTTTCTGCCAACTGAAGGACTGAGAGGAACCGACGATGATCTACGAACTTCGCATCTACACGGCGCATCCGGGCAAAATGGGCGCGCTGATGAAGCGCTTCCGCGACCACACGATGGAGCTGTTCGAGCGCCACGGGATCCACAACGTGGGCTACTGGACCAACTCCGTCGGCGGCCGCTCGGACGAGCTCTGGTACATCATCAGCTTCGAAAGCGCCGGCCAGCGGGACGAGGCCTGGAAGAACTTCGCCTCCGACCCCGAGTGGCAGGCCGCCCGCGCCGCCTCAGAGGAAGACGGCCCACTCGTCCACCACATCGAGAACCGAATCCTCCAGCCGACCGAGTGGTCGCCGATGCCCTAACCGCGATGGCGCATTCTGACCACCATGACCGGTGGGATGTCGGGGAGGTGATCCCAGCTCAACCGACCTTCCGCGTCGCCGTCGCCGCCGTCGATGATTGAGGGTTCTCGGATGCCGTCCAGGACCCATCCCCGATCGAAGGCGGTAGTGAAGAGTTCGGTCAGGGTGCGGTCGAAGTAGGGCTGGATCGACGGTTGGCCCTTGACCGCGATGCCGTGATGCACGCCGGCGTTGAGGTAACTGGTGATCTTGACGCCCGACTCTTCGAGAAACCGGCCGTCGGGCGTCTCCGTGCGCTCTCGAAACAGTTTTACTTCGGGCCCTGGACGGAAGACCGGATGGAGGACGGAGATGACGAACGGCGCCTGATCGGCCAGGGCGAGCGGAAGCATGTCGAAGAGCGGTGTGATCTCGGCGATGTCCATCAGCGCCATGTTGCAGACCACCCCGCCGAAGGGCGCGCCGGACGCTCCCGACAACGCGGCGAGCGCGGTCCGATCCGTGGCGTCAATCCGCATCCATTTGATGTTCAATCGGCCAGTTCGCTGCCTGGCTCGTTCGAGCTGCGCCTCGGATCCATCGGTGGCGGTGACCGAGACTCCCTGCCTCGCCAGTTGCCGGGCGAAACTGCCGTTGCCGCAGGCGATCTCAAGCAGCGAGGTGGGCAGCGGCTCCAGCAGCTCGAGGGTGTTCGGAAACACGAGCACCCGTTGCCAATAGTTGCCGTCGTCGCCCTGGACCTCATCCCAGAACTCGGCGTTGTTCTGCCAGGCTTCGAGCGATTCGGCGTTGTGGTCGGGATAGTCGACCATGTGTGGCTCGGATTCGTTGGTACCGTAGGCGCAGACCGTTGACGATATCACCGTATATCGAAGAGGGGTTGGAGGATTGTCATGAGCGCGCCACTTCCCGTCATCGTCCAGGGGCTGGGACCGATCGGTCTGCGAATCGTCGAGGCGGCGCTCAACGACACGTTCCTTGAGGTTGTCGGCGCGGTCGAGATCAATCCCGAGATGGTCGGCAAACCGCTCTCGGACTTCGTAGACGGCGCGCCCGAGATCACGATCCGTCAGTCGATCGCGGCCGCCCGGGTTGACTCACGCTCAGACGGTGGCATCCTGATTCATTGCACCGGCTCCTACCTTGAGCAGGTCTCGCCGCAAATCGAAGAAGCGCTGCGACAGGATCTGCACGTCGTCTCGACCTGCGAGGAATTGGCCTTCGCCCAGGCGCGCCATCCGGAGATTGCCGCGGGCATCGACGTGCTGGCCCGCCGCGCGGAGCGAACCGTGGTCGGAACCGGCGTCAATCCCGGATTCCTAATGGATGCGCTGCCCGCGTCGTTGTCTTCGATCTCGCACAGCATCAAGTCGGTCTCCGTCAAGCGAGTGCAGGATCCGTCGCGGCGTCGAGTTCCGTTCCAGGAAAAGGTCGGGATGGGCATCTCGAAGGCGCAGTGGGAGGCGAAGCGCGACGCGGGAGGATTCGGCCACGTGGGACTACTGGAGTCGGCCCGACTGCTCGCCTACCCGCTGGGCTGGAAGATCGTCGATTGGCGCCACGACATGGTTCCCTGCGAGGTTCCGGGACAGGAACTGGTCGCAGGGACGCTGGAGACGCTGGAGGGTTCGACCTACGACGGCCACACGGTGCGGCTGCACTTCGAGGCGAACGCATCAGTCGAGGAGGAATATGACGAAATCGTGGTCGACGGTACGCCCCCGCTCAAACTGCGATTCGAGGGCGGCGTCTTCGGCGATGACGCAACGGCGGCTTCGGTCTTGAGAGCAGCCAGGGTGATCCCTCATACGCGCCGAGGCCTGATGACCGTGCTCGATCTACCGCTGCGTTAAACTGGCAGTCCGCCGGGCAGACGCCGAGAGGGGACCAGCATGACGTTCGACGACCGAGAGTTCCGCAATGCCCTGGGTATGTTCCCGAGCGGCGTAACCGTGATCACGACCGGCACAGAGCCGAACTTTGTCGGCATGACAGCCCAGTCCTTCTCCTCGCTGTCGCTCGATCCGCCGCTGGTGCTCGTCTGCGTCGACAAGGGCGCGAGCGTGCTGCCGTTGCTCAAAGAGACGGCCGCGTTTAGCGTCAACATCTTGCCCGACACCGCCATGGACACATCGAACTACTTCGCCAGCAGCAAGCGTCCGCCGCCGCCGCACCAGTTCGACGAACATGAGCACGTGTTGGGCGAGACCGGTCAGCCGCGACTGGCCAACGCGACGATGGTCTTCGACTGCTCAATCCACTCGGTGCTCGAGGGCGGCGATCACGAGATCATCGTGGGTGAAGTGAAGGCGTTTGAGCAGCAGTCGGACGACGAGCCGATTCTGTTCTACGGCGGCAACTATCGCAAGATGGGTCCGCCCGACCCGTCGATGAGCTGGTAGATCCCTGAAACAACATCTGCGATGTGCGTGCAGGGCATGGACGATCGGCCGCTGTTGGCGACCGATCCACCGTTGCCTGCCGACGATTTCGTTCCCGCGCTCTGGGTGCCGCTGACTCGGGCGTTACGAGCCCGTCGGCGGCTGATTCAAATGGTCGAGGTCCTGCCGGGCGAGCGCTGGTTGCAGGAATCGGCGGCGGCGGCATGGTCGCGTCGCGATGTGCTGGCCCACCTGGCGGCGTCGGATCGGCGCTATCACGACGTGCTCAACGCCGTGCTCAACGGATCGCCGCTGGAAGAGTGGAAGCCGGATCCGTCGGCGCCCAGCGAGGAACTGGATCTGGCCAACGCTATGGGCGCAGAGCGCTATCTGGGCCAACCGGTCGCAGCGCTGGCCGAGCAACTACAGGCGGGCGCCGAGAAGTCGACGATGCTCTTCTCTGCCCTGACGGAGGACCAGGTGCTGATGCGGATGGGGTTCGCGGGCAATGCATTGTCACTGCTGGAGGCATGGGCGTCGCATGACAACGACCATGCCGACGACATCATCAATGGTCCCAAGATGATGCGGACGTTGTAACCACACTCCGTCATACCCGCGCTTGCCGCGGGTATCTCGACTTGCTTGTCGCCGTTCTCCGATCATCGAGATTGCCGCGACAAGCGCGGCAATGACGGCGGTGTGCGCTCTCGCTACTTTGCGATGCGCAATCGCGCTTCCAGGGCCTGCTCGATCTTTGATACTTCCAGTCGGTCGACGAAGGCGTCAACGAGGGCGTTCGCCAACGAGTCGGCGCCCTGCGTCATCAACATCTGCAGCAGGCCTCGCTTGGGCCGGACCAGCGTGGTTCGCTTCTCGATGCCGGCGGCATTTGCGGCCCATTCGACGGCGTCGTTGAGATCTCCGAGCTGGTCGACCAGGCCCAGTTCATGCGCCTCGGCTCCGGTGTGAATCTCACCCGAGGCAAGTTCGGCGACCTGGTCCCGGTTCAGTTCCGGCCGGCCTTCGGCGACGATGTCGACGAAGCGCTCGTACATCGATTGCATCAGCGCGTCGAGTTTCTCGTCTTCCTCCGGCGTCGTCTCGCGGAACAGGGAGCCCATGTCCTTGTACTCACCGACCGTCCGCGTGCGCATCTTGATTCCTACGCGGTCCAGTGCCTCGGAGATCATCGGAGCGGTCAGAATCACGCCGATCGAGCCGACCACCGACGTTGGCAGGGCAAAGATTGGGTTGGCCGCGCAGGCGACCATGTATCCGCCGGAGGCTCCGACTCCGCGAATCGCCGCGGCGACCGGTTTCTTGTCGGAGAGTCGTTTGGCCGCCAGGTACAGGGCCTCAGACGCGGCCGCGCCGCCGCCGGGCGAGTCGATGTCGAGCACCACTGCCGGATAGCGCGGGTTCTGGGCGATGCTGTTGAACGTGCGCGCCATCTCGCGTGGATTGAGCCGCGCGCCGATCTGCCCGGCCACCTCGACAACGGCGACACGCTGCGGGAAGAAGTACTGTTCGAAGTCCATGTGGGTTCATCCAATCTTCGTCGGCACTCGCTCAGTGTATGAGCGGACGGCCCAACGACGTGTTGCGCGTTGACTGTGTAACGGCGTCAAGCGATGATCTGTCACACTGGCCGCAAATGCCTAGAGGGAGGCCGCCGTGACCGAGACCGCCGTCTGTCCGCTGTCGGAGCTGCCGCCGGGCGAGGTCACCGCCGCTGATCTTGACGGTACCCGGGTGTGCGTCGCCAATGTGCACGGGGAGATCTTCGCGGTGCAGGACAAGTGCCCGCACCTCTTCGCGCCGCTCTCGGTCGGCGAGCTGAAGAACGCGCACATCGTCTGTCCCTGGCACGACTCCGAGTTCGACATGCGCACCGGTCAGACCAAGTCCTGGCTGCCCAACGGCATCTGGAACATGATCCACAAACTGATGCCGCCGCCGCCACCCTTCATCAAGAACAAGATCGAGCCCGAGTTCATCCAGACGTTCAGGACCCGCGTCGACGACGGGACAATCTACGTCTCGGACGAGTGAGCGAGCGAATCACTCGCCGCCTCGGCGACGTCGTTCAAGCTCTGCTTCCAGTTCTCTAGTGCGCGCCTCGGCGCGTCGAGCCTGCTGTTCGGCCTCGATTCGCGCTTCGCGTTCCGACTCAAGACTGGGAATTGGCACTTGCGTTGCCGGATCGATCCAGAGCATCTGGCCGTGATCCCAGCGCAAGACCAGGTTGAGGGCGTCGCTTCGGCCTTCAAGAACACCGGGCGCGGCCTCAGCGACTGGAATTGGAACATAGGAGTCGTCGACCAAGCGATCCCCTGCCAGCCTGTCTCCGTGGTCTTCGCCCGTGTGGTCGAACCGCCAGTACTCTCGAATGCCCATCCGGGCGTACTCGACTCGCTTGTAGCCAGTATCTCGCTCGGCCGTGCTGGGCGAGGCGACTTCAAGCACAAAATCGGGCGGCTTGCCCTGATCTGAGATCACGTATCCATTTTGGTCGTAGTACTGGTTGACGTCGATGTCGAAGGCGATCACCAGATCCGGTTGCAGCAGCGGTCGTGAGCCGGGGGATGCGGTCATCCACATGTCCGCTCCGACCAACGTCGACTCGGGATTGCCGAAGTGGGTGAGCAGATTGATCGGCGCTCCGGGACCGTAGACGTAGCGGTAGGACGTCACTTCGTCGAGATCGCGTTCCCGCGGTTCAGGCAGGCGGAAGAGTGTCCGAGTCGTGTTTGATCGAGCATCTGTGGTCGTCATGGCAGCGATTCTCTCTCCGCCATTCTAGGGACTGGCCGCTCAGTCGCGACCCAGACTCCCGACCCAGCCGTTGGTGGCGAGCATGCCTCCGTCGGCGGCGATGCATTGGCCGGTGATGAAGGATGAGTCGTCACTGACGAGAAACAGGGCGAGGCTGGCGATTTCCTCGGGTTCTCCGCCGCGGCCCATCGGCGCAAGCGGCGCCAGGCTGGCACGGCGGGCAGCCAGCTCTTCCTCGGTCTCGAGCGGAGCGTCGCTGGCCAGGCCGAACCGCGTGGCGACCGCGCCGGCGATGATGCAGTTGACTCGGATGTTGTGCTGCGATAACTCGGCCGCGCCTGTCCTCGTCATCGACTCGAGCCCCGCTTTGCAGGCTGAGTACGGCTGCGTGCCGGCAATCCCGCCGTGCGCGCCGATCGAAGACGTGGAAATGATTGCGCCGCCGCCCGCCTGTTTCAACAGGGGAATGCCGTACTTCATTCCCAGCCAGACGCCCTTCAGGTGTACTGCGACGCAGTAGTCGAAGTACTCCTCGCTCAGATCGTCCATGTTCGTCGGCGGCGCGTTGCCGTCGCCCGCGTTATTGAACACGATGTCAAGCCCGCCGTAGCGCTCGGTGGCGGCAGTGAAGGCTGCGCCCATCTCGTCCGACGAACTCACGTCGGCGACGACGGGCAGCGCCTGGTCGCCGATCGCATCGGCGGCGGCTTGCAGCCGGGCCTGCGATCGTCCGACCATGACGACGTTGGCGCCGTGCTCGGCGAAGAGTTGGGCGGCGGCAAGCCCCATGCCGGCGCTGGCGCCGGTGATCAGCGCGGTCTTACCGTCCAGCTTCGGTTCTCCTGCATGAGTGATAGGCATTCGTTGTGAAGTCCCTCGCGGACCGTGCGATCAGAAGCCCTGGAAGTTCGGTTCGCGCTTCTCGGCGAAGGCTCGGGGGCCTTCCTTGGCATCCTCGGTCGAGCGCGCGATCACCATCGCGTGGTCGGCCATTTCCAACGATTCATGCAGACCGGTCTCGGCGGAGCGGTAAGCGAGCCGCTTGATCATCTGGACCGAGACGGCGGGCATTTTCGCGATCTGCTCGGCGAGCGCAAGCGTGGCCGGCATCAGCTCGTCGTGCTCGACCACCTGGCTGACGTAGCCCATCTCCAGCGCTTCCTGCGCCGTGAACAGCTTGCCGGTCCACATCAGTTCGAGCGCCTTGGACATGCCGACGATGCGGGGCAGGTAATAGCAGCCGCCGTCACCAGGGATCAGGGCCATGCGCACGTAGGCCATGCCGAACTTGGCGCGGTCGGAGGCGATCCGCAGGTCGGCCATCGAGGCCATGTCCATACCCGCGCCCACGGCCGCGCCGTTGACGGCGGCGATGTACGGCTTCTCGCAGTTGAACAGCGCGCGGGGGACGCGCTGGACCGAGTTGCGCAGCGAGTTGCGGTTGGCGGCCGGCGCATTGGGGTCGCCGCCGAGCACGTCGGCGCCGGCTCGCTCGCGGCCCACGTCCGCGCCTGAGCAGAATCCCCGGCCCTCGCCGGTGACGATGATCACGCGCACGTTCTGATCGACCGAGGCGCGGGTGATCGACTCCTGCCAGGCGTCGAGCATTTCGTTGGAGAACGCGTTCAACTTCTCCGGACGATTGAGCGTGATCACGGCGATGTGATCCTGGACGTCGTAGAGCAGTTCTTCGGTCATGGCGGGGAATCCTGCGCTTTCTGTTCGCTCGTGTTCGGGCCTGTTCGGTTCCGTTTGGCTGGAAACGGCTCGGCGGCGCTCCGATCTGTTCAGATTTGTCCAGATCTGTCCAGATTCGTCCGGATTTCGGCCTAATTCATCCGCATGCCGCCATCAACGTTCAGTGATTGTCCAGTGATGTTCATGGCGTCATCGGAGGCGAAGAAGACCGCCGCCTTGCCGATGTCGCTGGGCGTCTGCTCCCGCGCGAGCGGCATATTGGCCGCGATCACGGCTTCGAAGCGTTCGCGCCGGTCGACGACCTCCTCGGTGTGGTCGCCGGCGAACATGCCCTCGATCTGTCGCCAGAGATCGGTCCAGAGCAGGCCCGGACAGATCGCGTTGACGTTGATGTTGAAGCGTCCCAGTTCGGCGGCCTGCGATTGGGTGATGCTGATTGCCCCGGCCTTGGACGCGGAGTACGAGGCCATGCCGCCGCCGAGTCGTCCGGCGATCGAGGCGATATTGACGATCTTGCCGCCGCCCTGCTCCTTGAAATGCGGCGCGACGGCTGAGGTGACCTTCCAGATGCCCTTGAGGTTGACCTCGTAGCAGCGGTCCCAATCTTCCTCAGTTTCGTCGGCGCCGAAGTTGTCGGGCGGCACGCCGGCGTTGTTGACAAGGATGTCGATCTTGCCCATCTGGCTGATCGCCTCTGCGACCCGCGAGGCGATGGAGTCTTCGCTGGTGACATCCATCTCCAACGCGAGCACGGTTACCTCGTGTTCATCCTGCAACTCGCCCGCGGTGCGAGCAGCCTCGTCGATCAGGAGGTCGCAGATCACGATGTTGGCGCCCTCCCTGGCCAGTTCCGTGGCGATGCCTTTGCCGATACCGCGCGCCGCTCCGGTGACCAGCGCGACTTTCCCACTCAATCGTCCCATGATTGGGCTCCAGTTCTAGTAATGATCAGCCTAACGGCCACATGCACATACGGACCCAAGCGTCATCCCAGCTTGTTCGAACCGGCCATTCCCGCCGTTGGAGAGTTGCGCCTGGTCCCTTGTAGAAGTCGCCTCCGCGAAGGCGGGGGCACACGGACCAGACGGGCACCTCAGGGCCCCGCGTGCGCGGGGCCGACTTTGGTTGCGTGACGCGCAGGTCTCCCGTTGGCGGGTAGGAGACCCTCAGTGATTCTCGTTGCCAACAACGCCTAGTTCATCCGCATGCCGCCGTCGACGTTCAACGACTGTCCGGTGATGTTCTTCGCGTCATCGGAAGCGAAGAAGACGACAGCCTTGCCGATGTCTTCGGGCGTCTGCTCGCGGCCCAGCGGCATATTGTTAGCGACGGCGGTCTCGAACGCGGCGCGGCGGTCGACGACTTCATCGGCATCGTCGCCGATCAGCATGCCCTCGAGCTTGCGCCACATGTCCGTCCAAAGCAGACCGGGGCAGACGGCGTTGACGTTGACGTTGTGCGGTCCGAGTTCAATGGACTGCGATTGAGTGAGGCTGACCGCGCCGGCCTTGGAGGCAGAGTAGGCCGCAATCGTGCCGCCCTGGCGAGCGGCGATCGAGGCGATGTTGACAATCTTGCCGCCGCCGTTCTCGATGAAGTGGGGTTTCAGCGCGCTGGTGACTTTCCAGATCGCCTTGAGGTTGACCTCGAAACAGCGATCCCAGTCCGACTCGACCTCGTTCTGGCTGAGGTTGTCCGGGGCGACGCCGGCGTTGTTGACGAGGATGTCGATCTGGCCCATCTCCGCAATCGCCTGCTCGACGTTGGCCGCAATCGAGTCGTCGCTGGTGACGTCCATCTCCAGCGCCAGCGTGGTGACGCCATGACGGTTCTGCAGCTCGCCGGCCGTCTGGTAGGCCAGATCAATCAGCAGGTCGGCGACGATCACGTCTGCCCCTTCCCTGGCCAGTTCCGTCGCGATCCCCTTGCCGATGCCTCGCGCCGAGCCTGTCACCAGCGCGACTTTGCCGTCCAGTCGTCCCATGTTCTGCATCCTGTTCCGATCACCCCGACATGCTTAGCCAGGGTCATACTCACGTTTCTGAGGAGCTCTTCGGCCGGCAATCAGGCTAGCGGCCAGTTGCGCGAGCGGCTTGCGATGAATCCGCGCCATCAGGATCAACAGCGCCAGGGTCAACGCATTGACGCCGGCGATGGCCACGAGCACTGGCCGATAGTTATCGTCGACCAGTCCGAGCAGCACGCCGGCTGCGAACGGACCGATTGCCAGGGCCACGTTACCCATCGCGGTTTGCAGCGCCATCAGCGTGCCGAGCCGTCGCAGACCGAACACATCCGAGGCGATCAGACCCTGCAGCGGCATGGTCTGACCCCAGACCAGGCCCGCGATGATCGCCGACAGATAGATCCAGAAGATCGGACCCGCCGCCAGCAGGGCCAGCGTGCCGAGCAGCATGACCCCGTATCCGACGCCCAGAGCGGGCCGGAGTCCAAGCAGCGAGGACATGGGGCCGATCAACGCCCGACCGGGAATCGAGAGGAAGCCGCGCAGACCGGTCAGCGCGCCGGCAGCGGTGATCGACATGCCGGCGGCGGTCGAGGCGGGGACGAAGTGGTTGAGCAACGCGCCGAGTCCGAATGAACTGGCGATGACCATGGCCAGCATCACCTGCACCTCGCGCGATCGCAGGGCATCTCCCACCCCACTGAATCCATGTTGATCCCTACGCGGGCCGACGCCGGGTGATTCGGACGGTTCCGGCGGCGGGATCGGCGGCAGCCGCCGCACTGATAGCACGGCAGGCAGTGAGATCGCAGCGGCCACCACGAGCAGGATTCGCACTGCCCAGCGCCAGCCGAACTCGTCGGTGAACAGGCCGGTCAGGGGCATGAAGATGACCGACGAGAAGCCGCCGGTCGTCACCAACACAGTCATTGCCGCGGTTTGTCGTCTGGGGAAGAGCCGGGCCGCGATCGGCATGGTCACGTTGTAGAACAGACCGGCGATCGTGACCGCGCCGCCGATCGTCCAGAACACGATGAACAGCCAGATGTTCTCGCTGTAGGAAGCGGCCATCAGGAAGATCGTTCCGACGATCAGCCCCGTCCAGAGGACCGGACGCGGACCCAACGCGTCGAGCACGCGTCCGGAAACCAGCGAGGCGGCTGCTCCCAGCAGATACGAGCCCATGAACGCGGCGTTGACGGCCGCCGATGACCAGCCTTCATCCTGCTGGATCGGACCGGCGATGATGCCGAATCCGTAGAGCACGAGCCCGTAGGCGCCGCAGGTGAGGATGCCGAGCAGGATGATCTGCCGCCAGGTCCAGAGCCAGCGGGCGACATCGCGCGGCGGAGGCAGAGTCATGGGCGCAGGCTAGGAGGTGCGTCCTTGGACGCACGGTACGCTGCGCCTATGCCCAATCAGCCTTCGAGTCGGTCCTCCTGCCACGCCGTGACGGTCGAGCGCCAGCGGCTGCGCTTCGCCGCTGGACACTTCGCCACCTTCGCCGACGAACTGGAGCCGATTCACGGCCACAACTACGACGTCTTCGTCGAGGTGATCGGCCCGCTGACCGACGAATCGTGGGTGATCGACTTCTCCCTGCTCAAGCGCCTGACGCGCGAGGTCTGCGAGACGCTCGATCACAAGTTCCTGCTGCAGATGGACTCGCGGACGCTGTCAATCACGGACGACGACACGCACTTCCTGATTCAGTACCGAGACGAGCTGTCTTACCGCTTGCCCAAGCACGACGTGGCGGCCCTGCCGATCGACAACAGCACGGCGGAACGGCTGTCGCAGTACATCGCGGGTCAGCTGATTGAATCGCTGCAGGACTCCGCGCCAACAGGTCTCGCTCGCTTGCGGGTCGGGGTCGAAGAAATGCCGGGTCAGGCCGCGTGGTTCGAGACGGACATCTGATGCCGGACGAAGCGGGGAACGTCGTGGTGCTGGTGTTGTACGACTCGCAGGGACTGGTGGCGGAACTGGCGAAATCGATTGTCGCAGGGGCCGCCTCGGTAGACGGCGTCGAGGTCTGGGATCGACCGCTGGACATCGCCGACAAGGACGAGCTGGTCAAGTGCGACGCGCTGATCCTGGGCAGTCCCAACTGGACCGGGATTACGGGACGGCTCAAGCACTGGTGGGACTACACAGGCGATCTGTGGGAGACGGGCGAACTAGCCGACAAGCCGGCTGCGGCATTCAGCGCCGGCTGGAGCCCGTCGGGCGGGCTTGAGGCGACCCTGCTGCAGCTTGTCCATCTGCTGATCGGACACGGGATGCTGATCGTCGGACTGCCCTGGACCTCAACCATGAATCACTCGGGCAGCTACTACGGCGCGACGGCGGTGCGGAAGGTGACGGACCTGGATCGGAAGCAGGCGAGGAAGTTGGGAGCTCGCGTGTCGCGGTACGCGGTTCGTCTGAAAGAGGCGGCGGTCTGATGCTGGACGCCTACGACCCGAACGAACTGCTGGGCATCACTCCGGGCGCGTCGGAGGACGAGATCCGCAAGGCGTTTCGCCGCAAGGCGAAGTCGGTGCATCCCGACGTCTCGGACGCGCCAGATGCGGCGGAGCAGTTCGTTCGTCTCCAGGCCTCGCACGACCTGTTGATCGAGCGGTTGAGCAATCCGCTGGCGCCGACGCCGGAGGACCTGTACCGGCCGGCCCGCGAGGTCAGTGAGGAGGAGCAGGAGCTGATCCTGCAGGCGCACCGGCGCAAACGAGAGGCGGAGCAGCGGCGGCGCAATCGTCGCCGTGCGGCGGTCAAGGGCAACGCCCGCCGAGTCCAGCGAGAGAACGAGCGATTTCGCGCTGAAATGGCCCGCCGGCGTGCCGCCTACGAGGCGCAGCAACGCGAGCAGCAATCGGGCAGCGACTAACAGCGAGAAGCAACGAATGCCCGACTATCAGAACATCCTCGTCGACATCGACGGGCCGGTAGCGACGATCACGCCCAATCGGCCGGAGAAGTTGAATGCGCTGTCGGAGCGGCTGCGCGATGACCTGGCGGCGGCGCTGCGCGAGCTGAACCCCGGCGATTCGGTCCGGGTGATCCGGATCAAGGCGGCCGGGCGGGCGTTCTGCGCCGGATACGACATCACGCCCGAGGACAACGATTTCCAGTTCGTCCCCAACCGGCGCACCGGCGACCAGGCGTGGGAACTGGGCGAGTCCATGGCCTCGCTCAACCGGGACCACCTGCGCGATTCGATGGATCGCTGGCTCTGGATCTGGTCATATCGCAAACCGATCGTAGCCCAGGTCCACGGCTGGTGCCTGGCCGGCGGCAACGACCTGGTCGGTTCGTGCGACATCATTTTCGCCGCCGAGACCGCCCGCTTCGGTCACCCGGCGGGACGCGCGCTCGGCCAACCGCCGACCCTGGGCATGTGGCCTGCCAAGATCGGAATGCTGAAGACGAAGGAACTGCTGTTCAGCGGCGACGCGATCGACGGCGTCGAGGCGGAACGGATCGGGATGATCAACCGGTCGTATCCGGAGGAACAGCTGGACGTGGAAACAATGGCGTACTGTCAGCGAATCGCCAACGTGCCCCTCGACGGCCTGACCGTGCACAAGCACTCGACCAATCGTTGGGCCGAGCTGATGGGCCTCACGATGTCGGTCTACGAGGGCGCGGAGTTCAATGCGATCTTCGCCGAGACCGCGGCAATCGAGGAGTTCGGCAAGATTTCCATGACCAAAGGTTTGAAAGCGGCCCTGGAGTGGCGCGACGATCCGTTCGGCGACGGTCGTGGCGCTGTGCGGAGATAAGTCATCGGAGTGCCATTTGCAGTTCGTCATTCCCGCGCTTGCCGCGGGAATCTCGCAGCGGTCCGCACGGTCAGATCAGTCGTCGGTCAGCGACTATGAGCCGCGACACTGTTTGCTGCGAGATACCCGCGGCAAGCGCGGGTATGACGGTGCGTCGTTGCTTATGCCGCAACATCAGAGCCAAGTAACATTCCATTGATTCCCGGTTGAGGAGACTGCAATGACCGAATACGAAAACGTTCTCGTCGAAACCGATGGCCCGGTGGCGACGATCACGCTGAATCGTCCGGAGAAGCTGAATGCGATCTCGGGCGGGCTGCGCGACGACCTGGAGGCGGCGCTGCGCGAGCTGAATCCCGGCGACGACATCCGCGTGATCCGGCTCAAGGGCGCGGGCCGCGCGTTTTGCGCCGGCTACGACCTGACGCCGGGCGGCGGCGCGATGAACTGGCGTCCCAACCAGCGCACCGGCGACCAAGCCTGGGAGCTGGGCGAATCGCGGATTGCGCTCGACCGTGAGAATCTGCGCGTGTCCGTCGACCGCTGGCTCTGGATGTGGGGTTATCGCAAACCAATCGTGGCCCAGGTTCACGGCTGGTGCCTGGCCGGCGGCGGCGAGATGATCGGCGCATGCGACATCGTCTTCGCCTCGGAGACGGCGCGCTTCGGCCACCCGGCCGGTCGCGCCATCGGCATCCCGCCGACGCTCGGGATGTGGCCGGCCAAGATCGGCATGCTGAAGACCAAGGAGCTGCTGTTCAGCGGCGACACGGTCGACGGGATCGAGGCCGAGCGAATCGGGATGATCAACCGCGCCTACCCCGAAGAACTGCTGGACGAAGAGACGATGGCCTACTGCCAGCGGATCGCCAACGTGCCGCTCGACGGTCTGACCGTGCACAAGCACTCGACCAACCGCTGGTTCGAGCTGATGGGGCTCCGTGTGGCCGCGTCCGAGGGCGCCGACTTCGACGCGATCTGGCACGAAGCGCCGAGCATCAACGAGTTCGTCAACATCGGCCGCGAGAAGGGCCTCAAGGTCGCGCTCGAGTGGCGCGACGATCCCTTCGGCGACGGCCGCGGCGCGCTCAAGCGCCGGACCTGATCGTCGATGTCGTCGATGCGACCACTTCCGACGGCGTCCACGGCGCAGGTCCGCGGCTATTCGCTGCGCGTTTGGGAATGGCCTGCGAGCGGCGATCCGGTTCGGACGGCGGTGCTGATCCATGCGACCGGTTTCCACTCGCGCACCTGGGACCCGGTCGTACAGCTCCTGCCGGACGATTGGCGCGTGTTCGCGCTCGACATGCGCGGACACGGCGCCTCACAGGCGCCGCCGGATAAGGCTGGGGCGGACTGGCGCGAGATGGCGGCCGATCTCAACGAATGGCTGGCGCAGCGCGATCTCACTGATGTCGTCGCCGCCGGACACTCGATGGGCGGCTGCATCTGTGTGATTGCGGCGGCGACCGGTGAGCGGTTCGAATCGCTGGCGCTGATCGATCCGGTGCTGGTCAATCCGCGTGGTCCGATGCCGCCGACGCCTCCCGACAGCCTCTCGGTCGCCGCCCGCAAGCGGCGACGGATCTGGTCGAGTCCTCAGGAAATGGCGGACTCCCTCACCGGTCGCGGCGCCTTTACGCATTGGCCCAGGGAAGCCCTCGACAGTTATGTCCGCTACGGGCTGAATCCGACCGGCACGCTCGGCGAGTGGGAGCTGGCCTGCGATCCCGAAGTCGAGGCCTGGTGCTTTGAGTACGCGCCAACGGTCGACCCCTGGCCGGAGATGGCGCAGGCCGGGCAGCCGACCCTGATCCTGCGTGCGGGCGAGTCGTTCGGTCATGGTTCGCCGACCGGTCAGAACGCCGTGGATGTGTTCCCCAATGCCTTCGAGTCTGTCGTCGAGGACTCCGACCACTTCATCCCCATGCGCCGCCCCGACGCCGTCGCCGACACGATGATCACCGTGGCGCGGGACTGCTCAGCAGATAGCTCGGACTGAATCCGGCCTCGCCTGCTCGAATGTTGGGGGCCAGTGCGGTCGTCAGTAGCTCGACGGCCTCCCGAAAACGATCGCCGCTCCATCCGAACTGCTCCGCCAGGCATTGCGCAGTCTCACCCGTTCCAGCCCGGAAGTGACCGGACGTTTCAGCAAATCGATCGATAACGAATCGTCGAGCGCCAGCCTCAGAAACCCGCTCGGCGAACGCAACCACATCGACAACCGGCAGCAGCGGCGTCATCGTGATCGCTACGGGTATCCCGGCCTCCGCGATCTCCCTGGCCGCCTGCAGCCGATCCTGGATCGGCGGATTGCGCGGCTCGAAGGCCCGGCGGACAGCTTCGGAGTCCGTCGTGATGCTGAAGTTGACGCAGGCCCGGTCGAATCGTTGCAGTAGGTCGATGTCCCGGGTCACGAGCGGGCTGCGGGTCTGAACGACCAGATGGGCGCCCTTCTCAGCCAGGATCGGCAGGAGGGAGCGGGTGAGTTGGAGCCGCCGCTCAATCGGCTGGTACGGGTCGGTGGCGCTGCTCAGGTAGATCGTCTTGCCGGCAAGCGAGCGTCGAATCCGCGAGAGTTTAAGCGCAGCGTTCTGCTTGACCCGGACCCAGTCGCCCCATGACGCTTGCTGTTCGGGTGGCGCGAAGAACGCGGCGTAGCAGTATGAGCAACCGAAGCTGCAGCCGACGTATGGGTTGAGCGAGTAGTCGTACTCGCCGAGGTATCCGGCACCGGGCGTGAGAATCTGGGAAGCGTTGTAGAAGTCGACTTGGATGGGCATGATGCGATCCAGTCCCCGCTTCATGCGGGGACCTGCTCCCGTTCTGCCGGTCACTTGATTCGATCGCCCTGCCGACCGAGCTGGTCCCCGCGTGAAGCGGGGACTCGAGCCCTAATGGCATGTGCCGGTCGTCAATCAAACGCGCCTGACACGAGGTGCTCGACGTACTCTTCGTCCGACATGCCGACGATCTCCTTGTAGACGTACTCGTTGTCCTCGCCCAGGAGCGGGGCCGCCTTGGTCAAGTCTGCTGGCGTTTCGGAGAGCCGGAATGAGGGGCCGTCGTAGGCGCGGTGGCCCATGGTCGGGTGATCGAGCATCCAGAAGTGTCCTCGGTGATCCAGTTGCGGATCGCTGCGCAGATCCTCCGGCGTCTGCACGACGCCGGCCGGGACACCTGCGCTTTGCAGCTGTTCCATTAGCTCCTCGGCCTGTTGGGTCCGAGTCCAGGAGGCGATCTCGGAATCGAGCGCGTCCGCCTCCAGCGAGGTCCAGGACGGCTGACCGGCCACATCGGCCAGCGATGCCAGTTCGGCTTCGTTGGTGACAGTGATCGCAATCCAGCGGTCGTCGTCGTCCCCGCGCGCTGCGCACTGGTAAGTGCCGTAGGGACGATAGTCCGGGTGGCCCGCGCCCAGCGGCTGCTGCTCGCGGCCGTTGACCGTGTAGTCGAGCACCATCGTCTCGGTGGCGTGGATCGCGGCCTCCATCTGGCCGAAATCGATGTTCTGTCCTTCGCCGGTGCGCTGGCGATGATCGAGCGCCGCCAGCAGGGCCGACGCAGCGAAGTGCGGCACGAGGAAGTCGGTGTAGGCCACGCCGGTGCCGATTGGCTCCTCACCCGGGTAGGCGGTCAGGTGCGAGATGCCGGCCGCCGCCTGGAGCACGTGCCCATAACCCTGCCACATCGACCAGGGACCGGTCAGGCCGTACATCGGCATCGAGATCATGATCAGGTCGGGTCGGATCTCGCAGAGATCCTCGTAGGTCATGCCCCAGGCGCGCATCGCCTTGGGCGTGAATGACTCGGTCACGATGTCGCAGTGCTCGACAATCCGCTTGGCGATGCTGACGCCGTCGGGATGCTGCAGGTTGAGGGAGACGCACTGCTTGGACGAGTTGAAGTCGGCGTAGTAGCCGCTGTTGTCGAGCCCAGGCTCGTCATTGACAAAGGGAGGCGCGCGGCGCAGCGGCTCGGGTCGGACCGAGGACTCGATCCGGATCACCTCGGCGCCGTGGTCGGCGAGGTACTTGGAGACCAGCGGTCCGACGCCGACCCAGGCGAAATCGGCGACGCGTATGCCGTCAAACACCTTGTCGGATAATGCAGAGTCAGTCATCGCTTGCCTATGTTCCTACAGCAGGGCATGCAGCCATCGGCATCCTCAGAGTTGAACCGCCGGCAACCGCCTCAGCGTCTCGTCCCGCATGTCAATCTCGATGCCGAGCGACTCCATCGCTGTCGCGCCTAGCAAGGGCCGGACATTATCGTCGGCAAAGACGACCGTGACCCAGGCGAATCCTCCTAACAACTCCACTCGAGCGCCGCCAACATCCAGCTCCGTGACGCTGCCGTCGGCTAAGACGTAGCGTCGCGTTTCCTCAGGCTGAATGCCGATCTCGCGCAGCCTTGCGGCAGGCACCACGGTGTCGATTGCGCCCGTGTCAATCAAGAACTCACCCTGCCAACGCCTGGATCGATTAGCCGGGTTGCTGATCGTGACTTCCGCAAGAATGGCTCCCATTGGCATTCCGTTCGGTTGTGTTGCCGTTGCCATTGCTTGCACTCACTTCCTGCGCCTAAGCGTGGAGTGTGATCCTTCCCAAGTCATATCACGTTCGCAGACGCGAGGCTTCGTATCTCGTCTACGGAGAATCCGAGCAGATCCCCGTAGACGTAGAAGGTGTGCTCGCCGATTCGAGGCGCTCGGTGGCGGATCGAGATCGGCGTCTTGCTCAGCTTGGCCCACGGCCCGGGGTAGGTGACGTGCCCTTCCTCATGCTCTACCTCAGTCCAGTACTCGCGTGCGGCGAGGTGTTCATTCTCGAGCAGGTCCTTCGGTGTGTGGACGATTCCCCAGCCGTTCCGGATCTGTTGGGCTTCGGCGACAAGCTGGGCGCGCGTGAATTGCTTGCAGAATCTGACCAGCACATCGTTGAGGTGATCGCCGTCCTCACCGGTCGGTGGAATCAGGATGCCCTGGGTCGCGTCGAGCTTGGCCAGCCATTCCTCCGAGGTCAGATCCTCGGCCATGCCGTGATGATCGAGCCACTCGATTGTCTGCCGAGCCGTCAGGCCGAACAGGCCGCCGTAGGAGAGCGCCGCCACGTAGCCGTCGGCCGCCTCGTAGACGTACTGGCCCGACTTGTAGCCACCGATCTCACGGCCGTTGCCGGGCCGGCCGTTGTTGATCCCGCGAATGTCCCAGGTCGGCGAGGCGTTGTCGTGGGTGAAGGTGACGGCTTCCTGCATGGACTGATCCACGTGCTGGCCACGGCCGGACTTCGTCCGCTGGTAGTGCGCAATCAGGGTGCCCACGACCGCCTGCGCCGAGGCCTGGGTGAAGCCCTGCGACGCGGTCGGACGGATTGGCGGACGTCCCGGCGCGCCGCACAGGGACGACAGGCCGCCCATCGCTGTTCCGACCAGGTCGGTCGCCTTCCAGTTGGCGTAGGGACCCTCGCGTCCGAACGGCGTAATCGACGTATGCACAAGGCCGGGATGTGAGGAATGCACGGCCTCGACTCCCAGACCGAGCGCCGCCGCCGCGTCTGGTGGACAGGTCTCGATCAGGAAGTCGGCAGTGTTCAGCAACCTGGTGAAGAGATCCTGGCCGCGGCTGGTCGTCAGGTCGAGCGTCGCGCCCAGCTTGTTGGCGTTGAAGGTCCACCAGTGCAGCGAATACTCCGGATCGACGACGTCACCGCGGAACGGTCCGATGAATCGCGACACATCGCCGCCCGGCTGTTCGACCTTGATCACTTCGGCGCCCAAGTCGCCCAGCATCCGGCCGGCAAGCTGGCCCAGTTCGTTGGTCAAGTCGATCACGCGAAAGGGAGCGAGCGGACCGGCAGCGGTTGGTGTGGTCATGGCGTGAATGATAGTTGGCAATGTCGACGAGAAGAGCTCCCCCATTGGGGGAGCTGTCGCGAAGCGACTGAGGGGGCTCCCCAGCCCTAATCCTCACGATTGGCTCAGAGGCCCCTCCGCCACGTTGAGTCACCTCCCCCAGAGGGGGTCTAGCTCGCGGCGGCCGCGTGATCTGGGCGGCGATGGATGATGTGTACTCCCTGGAGGCTCGGAATCAGATGTGCGATGGCGGCTCGCAGGTCGTCGAGGTTGATCTGTTCCTGCGCCGACGCTGCAATCGGCCGAGCACCGATCACTTCGGCAATCGCCTCCAGCACCTCGTCCAACGGCTCCTCAAGCGCATCGATCTTGTTGACCACCGTCAGCGTGGGGCGCTGATCGACACCCAGTTCGCGCAGGGTTCGCTCGACGCTCGCGACCTGCTCCAGGACATCGGGTGAGGTGCCATCGACGACATGCAGCAGCAGGTCGGCCTCTTCCAGCTCCTCAAGCGTCGCCCGGAACGCCGCCACGAGCTGGGTCGGGAGCTTTTGAATGAACCCGACCGTGTCGGACAGCAGCACGGTGTGTTCATCGGTGAGCCGGCAGCGCCGCGTCGTGGGATCGAGCGTTTCGAAGAGTCGGTCGCGGGCGCGGACCTTGGCGTCGGTCATGGCGTTCATCAAGGTCGATTTGCCGGCGTTGGTGTATCCGACCAGCGCCACGAGCGGAATCCCGGCCCGATCGCGCCTATTGCGGTGCTGCTGCCGGTGCGTGCGGACGCGATCGAGATCTTTCTTCAGCCGCTTGATCTGATTGCGAATCAGGCGGCGGTCGGTCTCGAGCTGAGTCTCACCCGGACCGCGTGAGCCGATCGCGCCTTCCATCCGCTCGAGGTGTTCCCACTGTCCGGTCAGGCGTGGCAGCAGGTACTCGTGCTGGGCCAGCGCGACCTGGACCACGCCCTCGCGCGTGTGGGCGCGCTGGCTGAAGATGTCCAGGATCAGCGCCGTCCGATCGATGATCTTGATCTCCAGCCGCTTCTCCAGATTGCGCTGCTGGGCAGGAGTGAGTTCGTCGTCGAAGATGGCCAGCGAGGCCTTGAGTTCGTCGCGTAGCCCGGCGATCTCTTCCAGCTTCCCCTTGCCCACGTACGAGCGGGGATCGGGGTGGCGGAGGCGCTGCTTGACCCTCGCCAGCGGCATCGCACCGGCGGTGAACGCTAGTTGGGCGAGCTCTTCCAGGGAAGAATCGATATCCCAGTGGCCGGCATGACGGTAGTCGACACCGACCAGGATCGCGCGCTCGAAGGGTGGATGTGTCGGATGGTGTTTTCGGCGTCCGCCCTTGGGTCGCCGATTGCGTTGACGTGGAATAACGAACTCCGTCGCTACGTCGGACGGCTGCCGCCGCCGGACGAGGTGCAGTCTAGTCAGTGCAACAGACGGAGTCAGTCGATCATGTCAGCGCGGACCTCCTCTTGAGGTGATTGATTCAAGCCTATTGCGAAGTGAACGCCGCGATCCGGTCGACGCCTTCGTCGACCTCGTTGTCGGGCAGCGTCAGGCTGAGGCGGATGTAGCCCTCGCCGGCGGGACCGTAGCCGTTGCCGGGCGTGACCACGACGCCTTGCTCTTCGATCAGGCGCGCGGCGAAGTCGGCGGAGGTCTCGCCCTCCGGGATTCGGGCCCAGATGTAGAGGCTGGCTTTGGGGTTCGTAACTTCGAGGCCGATTGAGCGGAGCGCGTTGACGACCTTATCGCGGCGCTTCTGAATGATCGCGTTGTTGGCCTCGATCACCGACTGGTCGCCGTCGAGCGCGGCGATCGCCATCTGCTGGATCGCCTGGGGGATGCCCGAGTCGATGTTCGACTTGACGCGCAGCAGCGGATCGACGAGCTCGGCGTTTCCGCAGGCCCAACCCAAGCGCCAGCCGGTCATGTTGAACGTCTTGGAGAGGGAGAAGTACTCCATCCCGGCGGCCTTGCCCGAGGGCGCCTGCAGGTAGGCGGGCGCTTCGTAGCCGTCGAACGTGACATCGCAATAGGCGTTGTCGTGCAGCACGGCGATCTCGTGGTCGAGGCCGAACCGTGCAGCTCGCTCGAAGAAGTCGATGTCGGCCAGCGCGCCGGTGGGGTTGTTCGGGTAGTTGATCCAGAGCACACGTGCCTGATCGCGCACGTCGGCTGGGATGGCGTCGAGTTCGGGCAGGAATCCGTTCTCCTCGGTCAACGGCATCGCGTACGACGTGCCGCCGGCGAACATCGTGCCGATCGCGTAGACCGGATACGCCGGATCGGGAACGAGCGCGACATCGCCGGGGTCGATGAAACACAGCGCCGAGTTGGCGATACCCTCCTTCGCCCCGATCAGCGGAACGATCTCGGTGGCCGGATCGAGCGCGACCTCGAACCGCTGGGCCATCCAGCGGGCGATGCACTCGCGCAGCTCGGGCAGTCCTTCCGTTTCCGGGTAGCGGTGATTGGCGGGGACGTCGGTGTGCTCGTGCAGCGCTTCGAGAATGTGCGGATGCGTCGGCAGGTCGGGATCGCCGATGCCGAATGAGATCACGCGCACGCCTTTCTCGCGCTGTTCGGCGATCTTGCGCGAGATCTCGACAAACAGGTACGGAGGAAGGTTTCGGACACGTTCAGCTGTGCGCATGGAGTTTCCTTCTGCTGGGGAGGGGACCCCCTCTGCCTGCGGCATCTCCCCCTGCAGGGGGAGAGGGAATCGCGCTAGAAGCGGCCCCAGATTTTGCCGACCTTGACGTAGGTCGTTACCCGATCGTCGTAGCGGCGCTGGACCTCGGCCGGATCGGCTGGCCGCTGATAGCTCAGCTCGTTGGTCACGTGGCGGAAGTTGAACTCCCGCAACAGCGGATCGCCGACGCTCTCGCCCGAGACGCGAAGCGTCATTGCCCGGCGATTCGCCTCGGCCCCACGCTGCATCGCCGTGGCCAGCAAGGCGCGAGAGACCTCAGTGAAATCCTGCTCGGGGTGGACGATCAACTCTTCAGCCGCGATCCCTCGCTTGTCGGCAGGAACGGTGCGGATGTATCCGGCCGCAGCGCCGTCGTGCTCGGCGATGCCGACCCACTCGGAGTCTCCGAAGAACTGAGTCGCCAGCGGCGGGGCATGCGCGCCTTCTCCGGCAGCTTCCTGCTCAATCCCGACCACGGCCTCGGCGTCGTCTTCCGAAGCATCGCGGACCACGATTCCGGGCGCGATTTCCGGAAGTGACTGATCGCGCACGTCGCGACAGCGCATCACCGAGACCTCGGACGGCGAGGTGAAGCCGGCGCCAATCAGCATCGGCTCAACGTAGTGGCGATGGGGAAAGTCCGTATAGTCGATCACCATCAACTCCGACTCCGAGTGCTCGGTGGCCAGCTCGCCCATCTCGTTGAGCAGGTTGGTCAGGTGCAGGCGGATGTGATTGATCGTGTCGAACTCGTAGAAGATGCGCAGGTGCCGACCGTACGGGATGCCGATCACGTAGCCGTCGTCGCACTGGGTCGAGAGCATCCGCGGCAGGCGGACGAGTTCGTCGAAATTGATGTCGGGCTGGTTGCGATAGGCGAGGTTCTTCGACGCCAGTGTTTCGTGCAGTTCGCGCACAAAACCGGGCGCGACATCCTGCTCGTGCCGCGTGTAGTCAGGTATGACCATCAGTCGTCCATTCGCTCGTGAGTCGGGGTCGAAACGATGTGCATGGCTAACGGACGCTCAACAGGTTCGCGTCCAGTTGTCCTTCAAATGAGAACGATGCCGGGCCGGTCATGTAGACCGACGCCGACGGATCATCGAGCCCGTCCCAGGCGATCTCCAGATCTCCTCCGGGCAGGGAAACCGTCGCAGCCGCGTCAACGAGGCCGCGCAGGCGGGCCGCGACCAGCACCGCGCAGGCGCCCGAGCCGCAAGCCATCGTGATTCCCACGCCTCGTTCCCAGACCCGCATCTTGAGATGATCGGGCGCGAGCAGGTTGACGATTTCGAAGTTGGTTCTCCGTGGGAAGTCAGGATGGGTCTCAATCAGCGGACCGATCTCGGTCAGCGGGAACTCGTCCACGTCCACATCGGTGAACCAGACCGCATGGGGATTCCCCATCGATACGCAGGTCAGATCGAGCGTGCGTCCGTCAACGCCGACTTGATGATCCAGAATCGGGGCCGGCCCCTCGTGCACGACGGGGATCTCGTCGGCCTGCAACCAGGCCCGTCCCATGTCGACTCGCACGCGATCAACGCTTGCCGAAGTCATTGAGGACAAATCGGCCTGCAGGACGCCGGCGCCAGTCTCGATCGACAGCGCGCCGTCAGTGGGAGTCATTCCGACGCGCTCAACCAGGTACTTGGTGAAACAACGGAAGCCGTTGCCGCACATCTCGCCGTCGGAGCCGTCGGAGTTGACGATCACCATCCGCGCAGCGGCGACATCGGTGTCCTGCGCGATCAGGATGCCGTCCGCGCCGACGCCAAAGTGTCGATCGCAGATGCGCGGCGCGAGCGCCGGCCAGTCGACCTCGCTCAAGTGCGCGTTCTCACCCAGCGCGTCGATCAGCAGGAAATCGTTGCCTGCGCCCTGCACCTTGAGAAATGGAATGGACATGCTGACACTCCGGCAGTTGAATGCATCTTACTCAAGCATCGCCAGCGGAACATCAGCCGCCCAACAAATCGAGGGATCGTCGCGCCGAAACCAGGCGCGCTGACGGCGGGCGAACCGCCGAGTCGCCTGGGAGACGCCTTCCAGTGCCTCGTCCAGCGAACACTCGCCGCCCAAATGTGCCAGCACTTCGCGATATCCGATGGAGTCGAAGCCCGGAGCACGTTCTGCCAAGCCCTCCGCGAGCAACTGACGCACCTCGTCAACCAATCCTGCCTCAAACATCGCCGCCGTTCGCTGCTGGATTCGCTGATCGAGATCCTCCAGCGGAATGTCCGGCGCGCATGCCCGATAGTCGACCGGTTCACGCATCTGCTGCCACTCTGAAATCGGCCGACCGGTGAGGTGATGGACCTCGAGTGCTCTGATTAGCCGCCTGGTGTTCGTTGGGCCAATCTGCTCCGCGGCTCGGGAGTCGACATTGCGCAGACGGTCGAACAGAGCCGCAGCGCTCTCCTGCAACAGGGCAGCTCTGAACTCCGGATCTTCGGCCGCCGGCGGAATCTGCCAGCCTTCCAGCAGCGCCCGCATGTGCTGCCCGCTGCCGCCCACGACGATCGGTCGCTTGCCTCTGGCGCGGATGTCTTCGATCGCCGCTCGCGCAGCCTTGAGATACTCGCCCAGCGAGTAGCGCTCGGTTGGCTCAATCACGTCGATGCACCAATGCCGGATCTCCGACCGCATCTCGGACGTGGGCTTGGCCGTACCGATGTCTAGCCGGCGGTAGATCTGGCGCGAGTCGATTGAGACGATCTCGCCGTCGATTCGACGAGCGATCTGCATGGCCCAGTCAGATTTGCCCGAAGCGGTGAGCCCGACGACCGCGATCAGCGGCCGTGTCCCCGGCCCGGTTTCAGGAGCAGTCTCAGGCGCTGTCGGCAATGGCCTGGGTGATCGCGAGGAAGGCATCGGCCTGCAAGGACGCGCCGCCGACGAGCGCGCCGTCGACGTCTGGTTGGGCCATGAAGTCGGCGACATTCGACGGATTCACCGAGCCGCCGTAGAGGATCCGGACGCCGTCGGCGACCTCGGAACCGACTGTGTCGGCGACGACCGAGCGAATATGTGCACAGGCGGATTCGGCTTCGTCCGGCGTGGCGGCTTTGCCGGTGCCGATCGCCCAGACCGGCTCGTAGGCAATCACGAGACCCGCCGGCGCGGGATCGTCGCCGAGCGCAATCGACACCTGGCGACTGAGCACCGCCCTGGTTCGGTTGTTCTCCTGCTCTGCCTCGGATTCGCCGACGCAGAGAATCGGCGTCAGTCCGTGCGTCTCGGCCGCTCGCAGCTTGAGCGCCAGCGCCTGGTCGTCCTCACAGAAGAACTGCCGGCGCTCGGAATGTCCCAGGATGACCCAGTCTGCAACCTCGGCCAGCTGCGCCGGTGAAACCTCTCCGGTGTACGCGCCCGAGGGCTGGGTGTGGATGTTCTGGCCGGCGATATGAACCTCGGTGCCGCACCAGAAGTCCCAGACCAATGGCAACTGGATGAAGCTGGGCGAGAGCACCACGTCGACTCCAGCGATGTCATCGATCCCGGCCATTCCGCGGCAGAGTGCCCGCGCCTCCGCGTTGGTGCCGTTCATCTTCCAGTTGCCGGCGGCGATCGGCGTTCGAGCCATCAGTCGTCCTCCTCATCCTGTGGTTCCGCTTCGGGCAAGACGGCGATCCCCGGCAAATCGATTCCCTGCAGGTACTCGAGCGCGGCGCCGCCGCCGGTCGAGACGTGGGACATCTTGCTCGTCAGGCGGAACTGCGCAACGGCGGCGGCCGTTTCCCCACCGCAGATCACGGTGGTCGCGTCCT
Organism: Chloroflexota bacterium; assembly: GCA_028875225.1. Lineage (GTDB taxonomy): Bacteria > Chloroflexota > Dehalococcoidia > Bin125 > Bin125 > Bin125. The sequence continues at coordinate 57,036 of JAPPFB010000020.1, forward strand.
CCAGCTTGGCTAGCGCCTCGGCCATGGCGCGGGTGCCGCCGGAAAATGCCTCGCGCTCGAACAGACCCAGCGGACCGTTCCAGACCACGGTGTCGCAGTCTTTGACCGCTTCGGAGAAGGTCTCCACCGTGGTCGGGCCGACATCGAGAATCTGCCAGTCCTCCGGAATCTCCTCTTCCGCGAAGACGAGCGGCTTGGCGCGCGGCGGTTCGTCGGCCCCGCGGGCGATCACGCAGTCAGTCGGTATCAGCAGTTCGCAGTGTTCATCGTGCGCGGTGGCGGTAATCTCGTTCGCCGCCTCGACCATGTCCTGCTCGAGGAGCGAGGCGCCGGTCGGCAGGCCTCGAGCGAGCAGGAAGGTATTCGCCATCGCGCCGCCAATCGCGATCACCTCAGAGATCTCAGCGATCCGTTCGAGCAGTCCCAGTTTGTCCGACACTTTCGCGCCGCCCGAGATGAAGCCCAGTTTGCCTGCTTCGCCTCGCCGGATCGGTTCCAGCGCCTCAATCTCGCGGTCCAGCAGGAGCCCGCCGGCGGACGGCATCATCGTCGCGACCGCATGCGTCGACGCATGCGCGCGGTGCGCCGCACCAAAGGCGTCATTGACGTAGATATCGGCCAGGTCGGCCAGTTGCGCGGCGAAGTCGCCGTCGTCTTCCTCTTCCTCCTCGTGAAAGCGCAGATTCTGCAGCACCATCACTTCACCCGACTTCAGCTCCGACGACATCTGAGTCGCGACGTCGCCGATACAGTCGGGGGCCATGCGGACGTTCATTCTCAGCGTGCGCGCGAGGCGAACCGCGACCGGAGTCAGATCGAATGCGGGATTGCGCTCACCGTTGGGCCGCCCGAGATGCGAACAGACAACCACCGAAGCGCCCTGTTCGAGTGCATATTTGACTGTCGGTACGGCAGCCCGGATGCGGGTGTCGTCCAGCACGCGGGCGCCGTCCATGGGCACGTTCAGATCGAGACGCAGGAGGACTCGCTTCCCGGCCAGATCCAGGTCGCGAATCGAAACATTACTCATCGTGCGTCAATCCAGGATCATCGCGAGCCGGATCCGCCGGCGCGACAGATGCGGTCAGGCCATCGGCGAGAGTTCCGCCTCGGCCTCCCGCTCGTTGCCTTCGTCCAGTGCGTGGTCCGGCAGCTCGCTGTGCCCCTTGCTGTGTCGGGCTTCGACCGCGGCGAGTTTGGCCAGGCGGCGTACGTGGCGGCCGCCCTCGAACTCGGACTCGACAAAGGCGTCCACGATCTCACTGGCCAGTGGATGGTCGGTGACATAGGAACCGAGCGCCAGAATGTTGCAGTCGGTGTGCTCGCGAGCCCGGCGGGCAGACCAGGCATCGGTACACAGCGCCGCGCGCGCGCCGCGGACCTTGTTCGCGGCAATGCTGACGCCAACGCCGTTCGAGCAGATCACAATGCCCAACTGGTGCTGTCCGTCCACGACCGCCTCCGCCAGTGGCGCGGCGATGTCCGCGTAGTCGGTCGGCTCCTGGGAGTTGGGACCAAAGTCTCGGATCTGGTGCCCCTGTGCCGTCAGCCTGGCGAGCAACCGTTCCTTCAGCTCAAATCCGGCATGGTCGCTGCCTATCGCGATTCGCACGTGCCGTTGCCCCCATCCAGACCTATAGGCCGTGAACTCAGGAAACCGACTCCAACTCGGAGAGTCCCCAGTGCCGCATGAGCAACTCTCCGACGGATGCCCTGAGCTGTGGTCCACGACGCAGTACGCGCGGAATCCGGCCCGTGCAATCCAAGATAGTCGAGGCCGTACCCGCAGGCATTACCTCGCCCTCGGAGAGTATGTGAAGTGATTCACTAAAACCATCGCTGGACCCATTCGGTCCAAACTGAGCGCGCACATCCGCTGCCGACAGCGACGCCGGCGCTCCGTGTACGTTCGCCGATGTTCCCGTGAGCGGCGCATCGACAAGGTCCAACACCGCCGTCGCGATCGGATGATCCGGAATGCGCAGCGCGATCGTATTGCCGTCGACCGCGTTGGTGCGCCAGTCTGTCCGCTTCCTCACGATCAGTGTCACCGCGCCCGGCCAGGCCTCCGTTGCCAGCGCCAGGACACGCTCTTCCAGGGGCTCGGCCATCTCCGCCAGGTGCTCCCGCCAGCGTGCCGGCGGCAGAAAGACCGGCAGGTTCTCGCCGCCCGGCCGCTGCTTGAGCTGGAAGACCGACGCCACCGCCCGATCGTCGCTGGCCACAGCGCTCAGCGCGTATTGCGTATCGGTCGGCAGGGCGACCACCCCGCCGCGACGCAAATGATCAACTGCCTGATCAAGTTCTCCGTTAGACACGGATCCATCATACTCCGCGCGTATCATTATGACGTGAACAGCCAGGCTTCTCACCTTTCTAGCGAGCACGAATCAATCGTCATCGTCGACCTCGGTTCGCAAACCGCCATGCTGATCGCGCGACGCGTGCGGGAACTCAACGTCTATTGCGAGCTTGTGCCCCCGACCGCGTCCTGGGAACGCGTTCGCCAGCTGAACCCGAAGGGCGTCATCCTCAGCGGCGGACCCGCGAGCGTCCACGACGACGACGCGCCAAACGCTCCCGATTGGGCGCTCGATGGGCGCATGCCGGTGCTCGGCATCTGTTACGGCATGCAGACAATGGCCAATCAGCTCGGAGGGCAGGTGGAGAGCGGCCGCGAGCGTGAGTTCGGCGCAGCCCACATCTATCCGCGCGACGATTCCCCGCTGCTGGAGGATCTGCCGCGTCCTATGCCGGTCTGGATGTCCCACGGCGACCGGGTCGACGAGATGCCCCAGGGATTTCGCGCGCTCGCCGGTACGGACAGCATCCCGATCGCCGCGATGGGCGATGACGACCACCGCTACGGCATCCAGTTCCACCCCGAGGTCGTACACACGCCACACGGCCTCCACCTGCTGAGCAATTTCGTCTACGAGATCTGCCGCTGCTCGGGTGACTGGGACGCTGCACACTTCATCACCGAGACGATCGAAGAGATCCGCGAGCAAGTCGGCGACAACCACGTCATCTGCGGCCTCTCCGGCGGCGTCGACTCCTCCGTCGCCGCCGCCCTCGTTCATCGCGCCGTCGGCGACCAGCTCACCTGCATCTATGTCGACAACGGCCTCATGCGCCTGGGCGAGACCGAACAGGTCGTCGACACGTTCCAGCGCAACATGCACATGAACCTGCGCGTCGCCCAATCCGGCGATCGCTTCCTCGAGGAACTGGCCGGCGTTGACGATCCGGAAACCAAGCGCAAGCGAATCGGCGAGACATTCATCTCCGTCTTCGAAGAGACCGCCATCGAGATCGCCCGCGACGACCACGGCGTCGACTTCCTCGTCCAGGGCACCACCTATCCCGACGTCGTCGAGAGCGCCGGCTCCGGGCACGGCTCCGCGACGGCGATGATCAAGTCGCACCACAACGTCGGCGGCCTGCCCGACGACCTGCGCTTCGAGCTGATCGAACCACTGCGCCACCTGTTCAAGGACGAAGTCCGAGAAGTCGGACGCGAACTGGGACTGCCCGAGGAGATCGTCGGCCGTCAGCCGTATCCCGGACCCGGACTCGCCATCCGCATCATCGGTCCGGTCACGCACGAGAAGGTCCGCGTCCTCCAGCTTGCCGACGCGGTCGTCATGGACGAGATCCATGAAGCCGGCCTCTACGACGACCTCTGGCAATCCTTCGCCATCCTCACCGACACGCGCACTGTCGGCGTCCAGGGCGACGCCCGCACCTACGGCTGGGTCTGCGCCATCCGCGCCGTCACCGCCGACGACGCCATGACCGCCGACTGGGCCCGCCTGCCCTACGACGTCCTCGGCACGATCGCCAACCGGATCGTCAACGAGATCCCCGAGATCAACCGAGTCGTCTACGACATCACCTCCAAGCCCCCTGGCACGATTGAGTGGGAGTGACGCACATTGGTGATCACCATCTGTATGAGCATGTCGCTGCGGCATCGGCTGCCCGAAATCTGCAGGATCCTCGAGCAGGCCGGTCACGAAGTCCTGACCCCGGTCGACACCCGCGAGTTCGACTACGAAGGCGCCAACGACCACCAGCGCGCCGACCTCAAGCGTGACAAGGACTTGATCCGCACTCACTACGAGAAGATCAAGCTCTCCGACGCCATCCTCGTCCTCAACGAAGACCTGCCCGGCAAGCCCCGATACATCGGAGGCAACAGCTTCCTCGAAATGGGCTTCGCCCACATCCTCGACATCCCCATCTACCTCATGCAAGACCTTCCCGAATCCCCCTACCGCTCCGAAATGCTGGCCATGGACCCCATCGTGATCGACGGCGAGCTCTCGCGGATTCCGGCTACGATTCAGACAGCCGTGGGATAGCCTCGCCTCATGCGCATCCTGATCGTCGGCGGCGGTGGACGCGAGCACGCCCTGGCCTGGAAGTTGGCTCAGTCGCCATCCTGCGAGGCCATGTATGCGGCGCCCGGCAATGCCGGCACCACCGAACTCGGCGAGAATCTCGCGGTCCACGACTCCGACATCGACGGCATCTGCGACGTCGCCCAGGACCACCGCATCGACCTCGTCGTCGTCGGACCCGAAGCGCCGCTCGCGGCCGGACTCGTCGACGCGCTGACTGAGCGCGGCATCCTCGCCTTCGGTCCCACCCGCGACGCGGCACAGATCGAGTCCTCGAAGTGGTTCGCGAAACAGGTCATGCAGTCGGCCGGCGTGCCCCACGCCGGCGGCGAACTCTTCGAGACCGCCCAGGCCGCGCACAAGTGGCTCGAGATTCTCGGCCCCGACGATCTGCCCGTGCTCAAGGCTGATGGACTTGCCGCCGGCAAGGGCGTGATCGTCCCAGACCACATCGACGACGCGCACGACGCCATCGACCAGATGTTCGCCGGCGCCTTCGGCTCGGCCGGCGAGCGGGTGGTGATCGAAGACCGTCTCTCGGGCATGGAAGCCTCGGCGATGGCGATCGTCTCCGGCACCGACATCCTCCCGCTCCCGCTCAGTTGTGACTACAAGCGGATCATGGACAACGACCAGGGATCCAACACGGGAGGCATGGGCGTCTACGCGCCGCCAGGATTTGTCGGCGACCCTGAGGACGTGTTCGCATCCATCCACCAACCGGTCGTAGAGCAGATGGCCGCCGACGGGATCGAGTTCCGGGGCCTGGTCTACGCCGGGCTGATGATCGACGACGGCGCCATGAACGTCCTGGAGTTCAATGCCCGCTTCGGCGACCCCGAGACGCAAGCCGTCCTCCCCTTGATCGACGGCGACCTGCTGCCCGTGCTCGCCGCTTCGGCACGAGGAGCGGCCATTCCTCGCGACGCCATCTCCCACTCCGGCCGGGCTGCGGTCAGCGTCGCCATCGTCAGCGGCGGGTATCCCGGGCCGTACGACACCGGCATGCCAATCTACGGACTCGACGCCGTCGACGACGCAGTCGACATCTTCCACGCCGGTACCGCGATCGACGATGATGGTCGCACCATCACCGCCGGCGGACGCGTGCTCGCGGTCACCGCTGTCGCCGATACGCTGGCGGAGGCGCGAGGCATCGCCTACGACAACGTCCGGCGGATCACGTTCGACGGCTCCTTCCACCGGACCGATATCGCGCTCCGAGAACTGACCTGAGAGAGGCGCAGACATGACGACTCGCACGATCAAGCCGAACCTGCAGACGCATGACGACATCCCGCCGATCGAGATGTTCGAGGGCGTCGCCCGGCGAACCCTCAATGCCGGCGAGCGCACCTCGATCCACGAGATCCAGATCGCCGAGGGCTGCACGGTGCCGATGCACACGCATCCGCACGAGCAAATCGGGTACCTGGTCTCCGGCCGCGTCCGCTTCGAACTTGGCGACGAAGTCAAGGAGCTGTCCGCCGGCGACTCCTGGATCATTCCCTCGGAGGTGCCGCACGAGGTCACCGCGCTCGAAGACGCAGTCGCGCTCGACATCTTTTCTCCCGCCCGCGAGGAGTACATCCCGTAATGATCCCCCGCTACCAACGCGCGGCCATGGCCGCGCTCTGGACCGATGACGCCAAGTGGCGGCGATGGCTCGATGTCGAGATCGCCGTCGTCAACGCCTGGGCCGACGAGGGCGTCGTGCCGCGCGAGGACGCCGAACTGATCGCCGCCAACGCCGGCTACAACGTCGCCGACATCGACCGCTACCAGGTCAAGATTCACCACGACACCCTGGCGTTCCTGCAATCCGTCGCGGACACGTTGGGGCCGGAGTCTCGATGGGTCCATCATGGACTGACCACGTCCGACGTCTGGGACACCGCCTCGGCACTGCAGATTCGCGACGCAGCGCGGATCATCGAGGACGATCTGGAGCGGCTCGAAGCATCGATCACGAAGCGCGCCGTCGAGCACAAGCGCACGCTCTGCATCGGCCGGACGCACGGGATTCACGGCGAGCCGACGACGTTCGGTCTCAAGCTCGCCGGCTGGGTCGACGAGACGCGGCGCAACCGCCGACGCCTCGCCGACGCCATCGAGTCGGTCGCGGTCGGCAAGATCTCCGGCGCCGTCGGCACCCACGCCACCGTGCCGCCGCACATCGAGGAGCGCGTCTGCCGCGAGCTCGGGCTGGGCGTCGAGGCGATCTCCACCCAGGTCGTCCAGCGCGACCGCCACGCGCACTTCCTCTCGACCCTCGCCGTGATCGCCGCCTCGCTGGAGCGCTTCGCCACGGAGATCCGACATCTCCAGCGCACCGAGGTCCGCGAAGTCCGCGAGCCGTTCGCCGAGGGCCAGGCCGGCTCCTCCGCCATGCCGCACAAGCGGAACCCGGAGAAGGCGGAGCGCGTCTGCGGCCTCGCCCGCACGATTCGCGCGAACGCTCTGACCGCCCTTGAGAACGTCGCCCTCTGGCACGAGCGCGACATCTCCCACACCTCGGCCGAGCGCATCGCCATCCCCGACGCCTGCTTCGCCCTCGACTACATCACCGACATGCTCGCCTGGATCATCGACGGCCTGGTCATCGACGCCGACCGCATGCAGGCCAACCTCGAGTCCTCCTACGGCCTGATCTACAGCCAGCGGGTCATGCTCGCCCTGACCGAAGCCGGAGTCGGCCGCGACGACGCCTACAAGCGAGTCCAGTCCTATGCGATGAAGGCCTGGGACGAGGGCATCCAGTTCCGCAACCTGATCGAGGGGGATGAGGTGATCACCGCCGCCCTCGATGGCGATGCGATGGACGCGGTCTTCGACCCCGGCTACTTCACCCAGCACATCGACGCCTCGTTCGCCCGTCTGGGGTTGTAGTCCTCTCCCGGCCCCCTACTCGTCATTCCCGCGCTTGCCGCGGGAATCTCGATCCCTCCAGCGCGACCTCCCCTACCCGCCCTCCCCTCCGAAGCCCCCACTTCTCCTCCGATGCCACACGCTCCCCCTCCGACACCCCGCACTATCCACCGATGCCCCGCACTTGATGCGGGGCCCAGACCTCCCAACCTCGCCTGCAAGAAGAAGCCCCCCTTGGCCGCAGCCGCCGCCAGCGGATCCCCGATCCACATCCAATCTCAGCTCCGCCAGCCCACCGCACTCAACAATCGAGCCCTGGCCCCCGCGTCAAGCGCGGGGGATCGAAGAGTAGAAGCAATATCCACGCTCCCCCTCCGATGCCCCGCACTCTCCTCCGATGCCCCGCACTTGATGCGGGGGCCAGACCTCCGCCCCCATCCACGACCACGCCCTGATCCCTACCACAACTCCCCTCCGACAACCCCAACACATCCCCACCGCCCAACACAGAACATATGTACCTATCATGGATCCCCTACTGCACCCGAAAGGACTCAACCATGCACGCCGCAGCCCAATCCATCAAGGCCCCCGTCCCCTACACCGACGCCGCCATCAAAGCCGGCATCGCCCACGAAGCCGCCAACGGACCCTCCCACGTCCGCATCAAAGCGCTCGGCATGATGGCCCGCATCACCGGCCTCTTCGAACAGGGCAAGCAGCTCGGCAAACAACTCGCTCGCGACGCGGCACAGGCCGTCCACCAGACCACCGACCAGACCTCTCTGACAAGCTCGCCGCCGGCTACCGGCGCGTCGCCGAGCTCATGAACGGCGCCGAGCCCACCGCCGAAGAACTCGCCTATTGCAAGACCGAACAGCCGCTCGACGACGAACCACACGAAACGGAGCCGGACGATGAACCTCCCTAATCCCCAGGATGCCTCGGTGCGCGCCGCGCTCGCGACGCTGCACCCGCTGCGCGGTTTTTCCCCCACCGACCGGCAGCAAGAACTCTATGACGCGCTCCTCAGCGCCCCCTGCCGGCCCGACGACGATGATTCCGGCGCGGACCGCCTCAGCCTGCCCGGCTCGGTCGAGGACAATCCGCGTCCGCTTCCACGCCGACCGATTATTCTGTCAACTTGTCCTAAGATCGGCTCAGAGGAGTTTGCGATGACCGTGATGATGGAATCCAACCTCGATCTGCCCAGGCACTCGGGCAAGGTCCGGGACATTTATGACCTGGGCGACCGGCTACTGCTGGTGGCCACCGACCGCGTGTCGGCGTTCGATGTGGTCCTGCCCAATGGGATTCCCGACAAGGGCTGCGTGCTGACCCAGATGTCGGCCTTCTGGTTCGACGCCACCGAATCGGTGGTGCCCAATCACATGATCCGGGTGATCGACTCGACCGACAATCCGGATATCCCGGTTGAACTGGGACCGGAGTACATCGGGCGCTCGATGCTGGTCAAGAAGTGCGAGCCGGTCAAGCTCGAAGCGATTGTGCGCGGCTACCTGGCCGGATCCGGCTGGGCCGAGTATCAGCGCGACGGCACGGTCTGCGGGATCCCGCTGCCGGCCGGACTGACCGAGTCGGAGCCGCTGCCCAATCCGATCTTCACGCCCTCGACCAAGGGCGAAGTCGGCGAGCACGACGAGAACATCACCTACGAGCAGGCCGTCGGAATCGTCGGCGAGGACGTAGCCAACACGGTCAAGGTGCGCTCGATGGCGCTCTACACCTTTGGCCTGTCTCGGGCGCAGGAGGCGGGATTCTTCCTGGCCGACACCAAGTTCGAGTTCGGCACTACACAGAACGAGCAGGGCGAGGATGAAGTGATCCTGATCGACGAGGCGCTGACGCCGGATTCGTCGCGCTTCTGGGACGCGGAAATCTACCGGCCCGGACAATCGCAGCCGTCCTACGACAAGCAGCCGCTGCGCGACTGGCTGACGGGAACCGGTTGGGACAAGGAACCGCCCGGTCCGCCGCTGCCGGACGACGTCGTGGAGAACATCCGCAGCCGCTACCGGACCGCCTATGAGCGCGTCACCGGCCGCGACCTGATTGTCGCCGGCTGAACCGTTCCAAGATGCGATACAAGGCCGAGATCCACGTCACGCTGAAGCGAACGGTCAACGATCCGCAGGGACTGGCGATCCGCGGAGGCCTGCACTCGCTCGGCTACGAATCAGTCGATGCCGTGCGGGCCGGCAAATTCATCGAGGTCTGGCTGGAGGCGGAATCGTCGGAGGAAGCGCAGCGTCTGGCCGACGAGATGTCAGACCAGTTGCTGGCGAATCCGGTGATTGAGGATTACGAGGTGGCGATTGGGGAAGGGCCCTCACCCTAACCCTCTCCCTCAGGGAGAGGGGACCGGAAGAGATCGCGCCAGTTAACTCCCTCTCCCTCTGGGAGAGGGCTGGGGTGAGGGCCGCCGGCCAGCTACGCGCTCAGCGTCCCCTTGGTGCTGGGCGCGCCGGCCTCCTCCACGATCCGGACCGCATCCCTCAGGCACCGAGCGAGGGCCTTGAAGGTGGCTTCGATGATGTGGTGCTCGTTCTCGCCGGCCAGTTGGCGGACGTGGAGGGCGAGGCGGGCTTCGTGGGCGATGGTTTCGAGGATGTGCCTGGCCATCGAGGAGGGCAGCTCGCCGATCATTGGGGCGGGGAAGTCGAGGTCGATGGCGGCGAAGGGCCGGCCGCTGAGGTCGAGGGCGACCTGAATGAGCGACTCGTCAAGGGGCACGGTGCGGTCGGCGAAGCGGGCGATGCCGGCGCGGTCGCCGAGGGCTTCGTCGAAGGCTCGGCCGACGGCGATGGCGACGTCCTCGGAGGTGTGGTGCGCGTCGACGTGCAGGTCGCCGGTGGCCTGCACGTTCAGATCGAAGCCGCCGTGGCGGGCGAGCTGGTGCAGCATGTGGTCGAGCATGCCGACGCCGGTCTCGACGGTGGCCTGGCCGGAGCCGTCGAGCTCCAACTCGACGGAGATCGAGGTCTCGCCGGTTTCGCGAATGACGGCTGCGCTGCGCATGCGCTCACTGTGTCGCAGATGGCGATGCTTGTCCAGTGCCGTCTTACACTGAGATCACGCGCCGGTTGGACACAGTGAGGCAGAGAGCGCAGGCGGAACACTGATGGAACGAGCGGAGCTGATCGACCGGTTGAACGAGGATCTGGCGGCTGAGTTGGCGGCGATCGTCACCTACATCACGTACGCCGCCCGTGTCGACGGCCCCCAGCGTCCCCAGCTGGCGCAATTTTTCACCGCTGAGGTGAGCGGCGAGCAGGTGCACGCGACCTACCTGTCGAACAAGATCGTGGCGCTCGGCGGCGAACCGACCACCGTGCCTGCGGAGGTTCCTCTGCCGACCGGCAACCGGGCGATGCTCGAAGCCGTCCTGGATCTGGAACGCGAAGCGGTCAATCGCTACACCGAGCGATTGCAGGACGCCGAGGCGTTCGGCGACATCGCGCTCAAGGTCACTCTCGAGGACTTCATCCGAGACGAGACAGGCCACCTCGAGGAGACCGAGGCGATCCTGCGCCACTGGGATCTGTAGGCCGCTCGTCCGCTCTCTCGCCGGGAGAGTTGCGCGGAATCCCGCGAAGAAGTCGCCCCCGCGAAGGCGGGGGTGCATTGACCGAAAAAGGTACGCTAGCCCCGCCTGCGCGGGGCCGACTTTGGTTGGTCTACTGCGATTCTCCCCCGAGAGAGGGCTTTGGTGAGGGCCGCTCGGTCGTTCGCTCCTCGATGGCGTAGAGCTCGTCCATGCCGGCCATCGTCTGGACCTCGCGGTAGAGCGACATGATCTCGTCGATGTCTCGGCCGGAGGCTCCGCTTTGGGCCATGTTGCGATAGGCGTCGCGCATGGCGCCGTAGGCGGCGACCTGGCCAGTAAAGGGGTCGATGAGGACGTTGAAGCCGTGCTCGGCCAGCATGGCGCGGCCGAGCCGGTCCGCCTGCCCCATCAGCGAGAGCGGTCCGCCGAGCACTCGGCCGGCTTCGGCGATCTGGTCAGGTTCGGCGGTGAAGAGCATCAGCACGTCGGCGCCGGCCTCGCGGTAGGCGGCGCAACGCTCGAGCGCGCGTTCGAATGACTCGTTTCGCACTGCGCCGGTGCGGGCAATGATGATGAAGTCGTCGTCGCGGCGCGCATCGACCGCCTCGCGCACCTTGTCGACCATCATCTCGAGTGGGACCAGGTGCTCGACGCCCTTGTGATGATGCGCCCGCTTGGGCGCGACCTGGTCCTCGATCTCGATGGCGGCGCCACCGGCCGCCTCGATCTCGCGGACGGCGCGCGTGGTGTGGAGGGCGTCGCCGAAGCCAACGCCGCCGTCGACGATCAAGGGGACGTTTGAGCGAGCGGTGATCTGGCGAGTGAGACCGGCCACTTCGGTGATGGTGAGCAGCGCCTCGGAGACGGATAGCTGGAATCCGAATCCGCCGCCGGAGAGGTAGGCCGCCTCGAAGCCGAGCGATTCGACCAGCCGGGCCGAGAGCGGGTCGAGCGCGACCGGGGCGAGGATCGGTTGGCCGGAGCGGACGAGGTTGGCGAATGCGGCGCGATCGGTCATTGGGATTCCCCTTCGTCGAGTGAGATGACGCCGGCATTCACCAATCTGTCGATCTCCTCCCGGGAACGGCCGATCAGTTCCAGGGCCTCTCGGGTGTGTTCGCCGATGGCGGAGGCTCCTCGGGTGAGGTGAATTGGAGTTCTGGAGAGATGGACGGGGGAGCCGGAGACCTTGATGGATTTCTGAGACTTGGCGACGGGGAGTTCGGCGATCATGCCTCGGGCGTGGATATGGGGGTCGCTGATGATCTCGGGGAGTGTGTTCATCGGAGCGGCGATGCAAACGCCTTCGAGCTCGGCTTCCCACTCGGCGGTGGTGCGCTTCTTGAAGGCTTCGTTGAGGATTGGTTCGAGGTCGGCGTGATGGTTGGTGCGGTCGGGATTGGTCTGGAAACGCTCGTCGTGGAGCAGGTCGTCGCGCTCGATCTTGGCGCAAAAGAGCTGCCAGTCCTTGACTCCAGCGATCACCATCCAGCCGTCAAGAGTCGGGAATGCCTGGAACGGCGTGACCAACGGGTGGCGAGTGCCGATCGGTCCGGGCACCTCGTCGGTATTGGCGGCGCGGACGACGGCGTTCTCGAGCAGGGCGACCTGGGCGTCGAGCATGGCGACATCGACGTGTTGGCCCAGACCGGAGGACTCCCGCTCGTGCATGGCGGCGAGCACGCCGATGGCGGTGTACATGCCGCCGGCCATGTCGCCGATCGAGTAGCCGGGCCGCGCGGGCGGGCCCCCGGGATGTCCGGTGATGCTCATCACACCGCCCATGCCCTGGACGATGACGTCGACGGCCGGGCGGTGCTGGTACGGGCCGGTGTGTCCGAAACCGGAGGTGGAAGCGTAGATCAGGCGCGGGTTGACGGCCGAGAGGTCGTCGTAACCGAGGCCGAGCCGGGCCATGGCGCCGGGGCGGAAGTTCTCGGTGAGGACATCGATGGCGCCGGCGGCGGGGTCGATCAGATCCTTGATGATCTGAGTGGCTTCGGGGTGTTTGAGATCGAGGGTGACCGATTTCTTGCCCCGATTGACGCTGAAGAAGTAGGTCGAGACGCCGTGGACGTAGGGCCCCGCGCCTCGGTGACGCTCATTGGTCTCGACGTGCTCGACCTTGTAGACGTCTGCGCCGAGATCAGTGAGGATCATCGAGCCGTAGGGTCCGGCGAGGGCCCAGGTGAAGTCGAGGATGCGGAGGCCGTCGAGCGGTCCAGGCATGGTGTCTACCTACTCCAACTCGAGTCCGGGGGTGCCGGGTTCGAGCTGGACGCCCAGGGTGTTGAGCGCCATCGAGACGAGGTTGTACTGCCCGGCGGCGAAGACAACATCCATCATCTGTTTGGTGTCGTATCGCTCGGCCAGTTCGTTCCAGGTTTCGTCGCTGAGGAAGGCGTCGGCGTGGAGTTCGTCGGCGGCACGGAGGAGGGCAGCCTCGTGGGAGGTCCAGGCCTCGTGGTCGGGGCCGTCCTTGACCCGCTCGACTTCCTCCAGGCTGAGGCCGGCCTGCTGTCCGATGCGTCGGTGCTGGCCGAACTCATAGCCGGACTGGCAGTTCCAGCCCATGCGCAGGATGATCAGTTCGCGCTCCCGTTCGGGCAACGAGGATTCGCCAAGGACGTGACGGGCGAACCGACCCCAGGCGGACGACAACTCGGGATAGTGCGCGAGCGTGCGGGTGATGTTGAGCACCGGTCCGCCGCGCGCTTCGGCGCGTTCGAGCTGGGCCTTCGACTCGCCCTCAGCCGTCTTGATGGTTAACGGTTGCAGTCGTGGTTCGGACAGGCGCATCGCATCCTCCTCAGCTCCAGGTGCTATCTCTTCTAAGTGACAGCAGGATAAGCGCTTGTCGCCGCTGCTTTAGCCCTAATGGTCTGCTGCGCCCGTCTCCTCGAAGTGCGGCGTGGCAAAACCGTGTTGCTTCGTCCCCCATGGTCCTCCAAGGAGTACGTCGAGCCGATATCTCAGCATCTCTCGGTGTCTTTCCGACGGAGAAATCAGGTACCCTCGCGCGACCTCTCTTCGGAATCTGAGTGTCCATGGTCGAAAGGCACGACCAAGTGCATCCTGCAGGGTTCTTGCGGCGCGTTCCAGTTGATCAGGTGCCTTCACACTGCGGTCGAAGTGGTGGTAGATCAAGATGCTCTTGTCCTCGGCAACGAGGTCGTTAAGTTCATGCGGCGCACCGTACTTGGGTCCGTCCGTAGCAAGGATGTCAGCTGACTCGGATAGGCAGTTGTCAGGGTCGGCGAACAGCAGGTCGGCATCGTGTAGCGCTGCTGCTACTCCTGCTAGCCATCTAGATCTGATAGACATTCTCTGGTCTGGCTGCGATCCTGTAGGAAACACTAGGAAGTCTGTGTGATGCAGTGTGTCTTGCGGCAGGATGCCAAGTTCGCAAACAGACGACACGCTGCGCCTTCCTCGCTGAACCATCTCAGCCAAGGCATCGAAGAGTTCGAAGTCACAGTTTCTCAGGCTTGGATGAGCGCTCCTCAGGTAGTCCACGAGCGTTCCGTCGCTGGAGTGAGGATCGTCAGGTGTCATCCACCAAGCCGCACCCAGCCTGACTTCACCACCCTTGCACAGCGCCCGCAGTAGCCCGTACTTTCCGAAGTCGCCGATGTTCCCTGCGTATTGATCTTTCATTCCAGAGTTCTCTGTTCCTGTCCGTGGGATGGCAACGTCGGTCAGAGGACCGAGCTGAGACGTTCAAGCAAGATGTCGAGCTGGTTTGCTTGGGGCATCGAAATGCGCAGGTAGTTCGTCAGCAGCGGGTCGCTGTAGGTTCGCGTGAATACGCCGACGGCGGCGAGGCGGTCGTGGATCTGGCGGCCGGTTCCGATGCCGGGATCGACCTCAACCAGGATGTAGTTGGCGCTGGACGGCAGTGGCGAGAGGCCTTCGATGCCGAGCAGCGCGTCGTAGAGCTGGTCTCGAGTGTTGCGGATGGCATCGATCTGCTCTGCGATCTCGTCGACGCAGTCGACCGCGGCAATGCCGGCGACTTCGGCGGCCTGGTTGATGTTGTAGGGCTGCTTGATCTTGATCAAACTGGCCACGAGATCGGGATGGGCCAAGGCGTATCCCAGGCGCAGGCCGGCGATGCCGGCCCACTTGCTGAAGGTGCGCATGATGATCAGGCGGGGGTACTCAGACAGCAAGTCCTGCGCAGAGGATTCGAACCCGGCGAACTCGATGTAGGCCTCGTCTAGCATCACCGTCGCGCCTCGGGCCAGGATCTCGCAGAGCAGGTCTCTGGGGACGAGATCGCCGCTGGGATTGTTTGGCGAAGTGAGCACGACGACGCTATCTGCGGCGGCGCGGTCAATCGCCGCGAGCAATGCTTCGGCGTCGAGAGCGAAACCGTCGCGGCGAGGCACTTCGACGAGCTTGAGTTCATTGACGTCGGCGAGGAATGGATACATGCCGAACGAGGGCGGGCAGGTGATGATTGAGTCGCCCGGGCTGAGCAGGGCGCGCAGCGTGAGGTCGAGCAGTTCGTCGGCGCCGGCGCCGGCGACGATCATGTCAGAGTCGAGGCCGGTGTAGCGCGCAAGCGCGGCGCGCAACTCGGTCTGATTGGGGTCGGGGTAGATGGAGCCGAAGTGCGGATCGGCCAGTGCGGTTGTCAGCGTGTCTCGCACCGACGGATGGATGCCGTAGGGGTTCTCGTTGGCGTCGAGCTTGAGGCAGTCCTCCGGATCGAGTCCGGCCAGCCGGGCACGCTCGGCCAACGGTACAACGGGCGCGTATCCGGGTAGCCGAGCGAGGTGCGGCCGGACCCGCGGCGGTTTGGAACTCATCGATCGCGCCGTCGGCGTTCGAGCGAGCGGGCGTGGGCGTCGAGTTGCTCGGCGTGAGCGATCAGTTCGGCGTCGGCTGAAACCGCATCTAACAGGTCGTCGGTGACCTGGACGACCGTCGTGATCTTCATGAACTCGCCGACGTTGAGCGCCGAGGCGAAGCGAGCGGAGCCCCCGGTCGGCATGACATGAGACGGTCCGGCGACATAGTCACCCAGGGCCTCGGGCGAGGCCTCGCCAACGAACAGTCCGCCAGCATTGCGTACGTCGCCGATTCGCTGATCTGCCTGTTCAACGACCAGCGCCAGGTGCTCGGGGGCATATTCGTTGGCGATCGCCAGCGCCTCGTCGAGGTCGGGCACGTACGCGAGTCCGCCGCGATTGCGTACGGCAGTGAGGGCAATTTCGCGGCGTGGCAGGTCTGCGGACTGGACCGCCAACTGCTCGACGACCGCGCGGGCCAGGGTCTCGCTGGTTGAGATCAGAATTGGCGCGGCGAGGTTGTCGTGTTCGGCCTGGGCGAGGAGGTCGGCGGCGACGAGTTCGGGGTTGGCGGTGTCATCGGCGACGATCAGGGTTTCGGTCGGGCCGTAGATCGCGTCGATCCCGACGACTCCGTAGAGGCGTCGCTTGGCGGCGGTGACGAAGCGATTGCCGGGACCGAAGATCTTGTCAACGGCGGAGATCGATTCGGTGCCGAAGGCCAGGGCAGCGATCGCCTGTGCGCCTCCGACCTTGTAGACCGTGTCAACCCCCGCAATCTCTGCGGCGACCAACTTGAGCGCGTTGACCTTTGCGCTTCCGTCCGCGGACGGGACGGCAGGGGAAGCGATGACAACTTCGGATACACCTGCGACCTGCGCCGGAATCGCCGTGTGGAGGAATGTCGAGGGATAGACAGCAGCGGTACCGGGCACGTACAGGCCGACACGGGAGAGCGGTCTGACGAGCTGGCCGAGGCCGCCGGAAGAGAACGATTTTGCGGCGTGCGCCAGTTGCATCTCGTGGTAGCGGCGGACGCGATCGGCGGCGTGCTGCAGGGCGGCAACGAGTTCGGCGGAGACTTCATTGCGAGCTTCGGCAAACTCTGCATCGGAAACAAGCAGACTGCCCGGGGAGGCGCCGTCGATTGCCTTCGCAATCTGCCGCACGGCCGCGTCGCCGCCGGTGCGGACCTGCTCAATGATCCGGCGGACGGCCTCTTCGAAGTCAGGTTCGTCGTCGAACAGTCGGCGCAGAATCTGGCGTTCCGCTTCGCTCAGTTCATCGTCGTCGGGTCGGCGACGGGAGAGTAGCTGTGCTCGCGCGGCGTCGGCGCCGTGCCAGATAGGGATGTCGATGTCGGTCGCGCTGACCATCACTCCGCGCCCAGCCAGTCGTTCAGCACGGATGTCGTGCGCTCGGCGGTCGATTCGAAGAATCCGTCGAGCGCGCTTTGCTCGACGTGGGTGAGCGTCTCATCAAGCAACTCCGGAATGTTTTCCATGAACTGGCGCAATCCGGATTCACTCTCGATTCCGGCGCTCTTGAGGTGTCTCGAAGCAATGAACGAGAAGCGCTCCCAATCGGGCGGGTGTTCGGTCATGGCGGCCGTCGTGTCGCGCCAGCGCTCCAGCAAGGGACGGTCGACGAACCCAGCGTCGATCTCAATGGCGGAGCCGATCAGCGCGCGCCGGATCTGCCGCATCTGCTCCCCCGACTCGCGCTCACGTCGGTCGAGCTCGTACTGCAGGACCCGGTCGAGCAGGTTGGCGTGTGAGTTGCCCCCGAGCAGCGAGCGCGAACCGAAGAACGGGCGGTAGATCTGCAGGACGTACTCCTGGTCCATGATCACGTGGGTCAGGTAGCCCGCGACCCAGGCGATGGTTTCGGCGCTGAGATTGGACGGGTCGCGGAACTTGCGATGAGAGCTGAAGAAGTTCTCGACGCAGTCCTGGTGGCCGTCGTTGTAGATGTCAAAGAAGTGCGTGCGCTCCCGATCCCAGCGAGTCAGGACACGGATGTCGGGGGTGGTCGCGCCCAGCAGATAGTCGCCATTTTGGCCGTCGAAGGTCAGACTGTCGGCGTTGATCTGTCCGCCCGCGCGGACGGCGGCGATCATGTGGGTGACCAGCGGGGGCATGATCGGAGTGTATCTCGCCTGCGTATTCTTGACGTATGAGGTGGTTTGTCGAGCGGCCGTTGCGACTATTGGCGATGGTATTGATCGCCCTGGGTATCGGGTCGGCGCTGTTGAGCGGTTGCGGGTCGGACAACCCGCCCGGCGGGCTGCATGTGTCGGAGATGGCCCAGGAGATTGGACCGGTCTCGGCCAACTTCGTGAGCAGGGCGCTGGATCGGGCCGAGCGGCAGGACGCGGTGGCCTGGATCCTGATGCTCGATACGCCGGGCGGGCTGATCACATCAACCGATGACATTGTTCAGCGCATTCTGGCTGCGGAGATACCGGTGATTGTCTTCGTCAGTCCAGCCGGGGCTCGGGCGGCGTCGGCTGGGACGTTCATCACCCTGGCGGGGCACGTCGCGGCGATGGCGCCGAACACGCAAATCGGCGCCGCGCATCCGATCGCGGGCAGCGGTGAAGACATCGAGGGCGATCTGAATGACAAGGTGACCAACGACGCCGCAGCAGACATACGGGGCATCGCCAAGCATCGGGGCCGAAATGAGGAGTGGGCCGAGCAGGCGGTTCGGGAGTCGGTGTCGATCACCGGCGACGAAGCGGTGGAGCTGAACGTGGTCGACGTGGTCGCCGCCGATCTGAATGATCTGATTGCGCAGCTGGACGGGCGCTCAATCCAACTGGAGCCGGACGGCGAGCGCATCACTCTGGAGATCGCTGGTGCGCCAATCGTGGAGACGAACTACAACTTTGCCGAGTCGGTGCTGGATGTGATTGCGGATCCCAACATTGCGTTCCTGTTCACGTCGATTGGCAGTCTGTTGCTGCTGATCGAGGCGTTCTCTCCGGGTCTTGTCGGACCGGGCGTGTTCGGCGTGATCATGTTGATCTTCGGGTTTTTCGCACTGGGACCGCTGGACACCAACCCGGCGGGGATTGCCTTGCTGGTGCTGGCGATCATCCTGCTGGTTGCGGAGGTGTTCGTCGCCGGGTTTGGATTCCTGGGCATTGGCGGGATCATTGCGCTCATTCTTGGGGGTTTGCTGTTGATCGGCGACGCCTCAGTCGATGCGGAAAAGGTCTCGATCTGGGCGCTAGTCGTCGGGGCGGGTCTGGTTGGCCTCGTGGTCTTTGGACTGGGCACGCTGATTGCCGTGGATCGGCGCAAGCCGAAATGGTCGTTCCAGGCGTCGCATGGAATTGTGGGCAAGGCCGGTCATGCGCACAGCCCGCTGTCGCCGGGCGGGACGGTGATGGTGGAGGCAGAGTTGTGGTCGGCGAGAGCGGCCGCAGGAGTCGAGATTGCGGAGGGCGACTCGATCAGGGTGATCGGCATGGAAGGGCTGACGGCGATCGTCGAGTCCTCGGAGGATGAGGAGGATGACGATGAGTGATTCGAGGTTCGACCGCTACTTCACCGAACTTGATGAGTCGGAGCGGGCGGTCGCGTACCGGATTCGCGACGTGGTGCGCTCCGCAGTGGGAAGCAATCCGAGCGTGTCCGAGACCACGAAGTGGAACTATCCAGCCTGGGTGTATGCGGGCAAACGCGGCAACATGTGCAGCATCATGGGCGCCAACGGCTACGTGCGGCTGCAGTTTTTCCGAGGGGCCGAGTTACGTGAAGCCGAAGAACGGTTGGAGGGCACAGGGAAGGGGATGCGTCACCTGAAGGTGTGGTGCGATGGGGAGTTTCCGACGGAGGAGATTGTGGGACTGGTGCGGGATGCGGTGGCCCTGCACGGCCAGGGGCCATAAGGCGAGATACCCGCGGCAAGCGCGGGTATGACGACTGTTGAATGGGACCGATACCTAGTAGGAGTGGATCGCGCGCTTGGCGTTTCTCGGGCGCTGGGGGATTCGGGCGGCTCGTCCGGTTCGGTCACGGAGGTAGTAGAGGCGGGAGCGGCGCACGCGGCCACGGCGGGTGACCTCGACCCGTTCGATCCTCGGGGAGTGGTAGAGGAAGGTGCGCTCGACGCCGATGCCCTTGGTCACGCGGCGGACAGTGAAGTTGGAGGACGAGCCCTGTTTCTTGCGGCGAATGACGACGCCTTCGAAGACCTGGGTGCGTTCGCGGTCGCCTTCGACGATCACTGCGTGGACGCGGACCGTGTCTCCAGGCTGGAATTCCTCAATATCCGGATTGCGCTCATAGGTCAGGAGGTCGCTGCGGTCCATGATCAGCTCCGGAGGGGAAGGTTGGGAAACGGGCTGGAAGTGGTTGTTTCATCTTACGACCGACTTCGGCTTGCGTTCTAGCCGATCGTCGAGGTGATACGACAGTCATGAGGTTGTCTCCGACACATCATCGTCCCCGGACAGCAGGTCGGGACGGCGGGCGCGGGTGCGCTCGATCTGGCGTTCGCGACGCCAGCGCTCCACTGCGCCGTGGTCGCCGCTGAGCAGGACGTCGGGCACGCGCCAGCCGCGAAACTCCGGTGGTCTCGTGTACTGGGGATACTCGAGCAGTCCGTCGCTGAACGACTCCTCAACCGTGGACTGCGGAGAGCCCAGCGCACCCGGTTGGAGCCGGACGAGGGCGTCGACCAGGACGACCGCGGCCGGCTCGCCGCCGGAGAGCACGTAGTCGCCGATTGAGATCTCCTCGTCGACCAGATGCTCGCGCACCCGCTCATCGACGCCTTCATAGCGACCGCAGAGGACGATCAGCCTGTCTTCCTCGGCGAGGCGCCGCGCCAGCGCCTGATCGAGGCGTTGGCCCTGAGGCGTCAGCAGCACCGCCCGACCGGTCTGGTCGTGGTTGCGCAGCGTCTCGACGGCTCGGAACCAGGGTTCCGGCTTCATCACCATGCCTGCGCCGCCGCCGTAGGGGTAGTCGTCGACAGTGCGGTGGCGATCGTCGGTGTAGTCGCGCAGGTCGTGGACGTGAAGTTCGACGATGCCGCTGTCGCGGGCGCGCCTGATGATGCTGTGATCAAACGCGCCCGCAAGCAGGGGCGGGAAGATGGTGATGACGTCGATTCGCATCACCTGGTCCAGTTATCGCGCTCGCCTTAATCGCGGCCGAAGGCCGAGTTCGGATCCCAGCGGCGCTCGCCTCCGCCGTTGTTGCTGGCCACCGACTGACGGTGGTGGAGGAAGGCCGGCGTGGAGAGTTCCTCAGCGCTGCGGGGCTCAACCGGCTCAAAGGTCAACTGCTCGAGGATGTCTTCACGAGAGGGCGGGAGCGGCGCGGTTGGCTCGGCAAACGCGGTGGCGGTCTGGGGTGGGGAGGCGGCGAATGCCGGAACGCCGTATGTTCGTGACTGTTCCTGGGCATCGACGAAGCCGGTCGCGATCAGCGTCATGTGAATGTCGCCGTCGAGGTTCTCGTCGACCACGGTGCCCATGATGATCTCGGCGTTCGGGTGGACCTTCTCGCGGACGAAGTCGGCGATTTGCGACAGCTCGAGCATGCCCAGGTCTCCGGCCGAGGTGACGTTGTAGAGCACGCGCGTCGCGCCGTGGATGCTGTCCTCGAGCAGTGGCGAATGGATGGCTTCCTCGACCGCGTCGATGGCGCGGTTGTCTCCGGAGCCGTAGCCGAGCGCCATCAGGGCATGTCCTCCGCCGCCCATGACCTTCTTGACGTCATTGAAGTCGAGGTTGATCTCACCCGGGACCGTGAGCACGTCGGAAATGCCGCGCACCGCCTGACGCAGCACGTCGTCGGCGCGGTGGAAGGCCTGTGTGACCGTGAGGCTCCGGTCGTTTCTGTCGATCAGGCGCTGGTTCGGGATCACGATCACGGTGTCGGCGACGTCGTTGAGCCGGTCGATGCCGTCTTGAGCCGCGCTCGATCGCGGGACGCCCTCGAATTCGAACGGTCGGGTGACGACGGCGATGGTCAGGGCGCCGGCCTGCCGGGCCATTTCAGCGACGATCGGCGCCGCGCCGGTTCCGGTGCCGCCGCCCATGCCTGCCGTGATGAAGGCCATGTCAACGTCGCTGAAGAGGTTGCGAATCTCGTCGCGGCTGTTCTCAGCGGCGCGAGCGCCACGTTCGGGGTCTCCTCCCACGCCGAGACCCTCCGACTCCGCGTCGGCGATGCGGACGATCGTTTCGGCCTTCGAACTCGCGAGCTGCTGATTGTCGGTGTTCACCGCGACGAACTCGACGCCGCGAATCTTGTCGGAGATCATCCGATTGACGGCATTGCATCCGCCGCCGCCGACTCCCACCACGGTGATCGGGGGGATGCCTTCGCTGCGGCTGTTGTGCTGTCGTCTGTTCATCTGCGCAATCCTCTCGTTCGTCCTGCTGGTTGAGTTGATCCCTGCTGTGACTGTCGACCGCCGTCCGCACGTTGGACGATCGGTCAAGATTCCGGTTATGAATTGGGGCTGAAGACGCGCGCCAGGCCGGCCACACCCGAAGCGATTGACGAGAACATGGAGCTCGTGCCCTCGGCGCGACGTTTGGGCGCCGCGGTCTGGCTGAGCTGCACGAAATCTCCGGAGTCCAGCATCCAGTCCAACATGCCGACCGCCCCGAGGGCATCGGGGCGGTTCAGTCTGTCGGTCAGACCGTAGAGGTCTCCGGCGTTGGCAATCCTCGCCGGCGACTCCATCGCCTTGCTGAAGAGCAGATCGACGCCGCCCAGCATGGCGCCGGATCCGGTCAGGACGATGCCGCCCGCGACGGCATGCTGAAGTTGGAACTCGGTGATCCGGGCGTTGATCATCGAGATGATTTCCGCAACCCGGGCGCTGATGATCTCGGCAACGAACGATGGCGGCACCGACTGAACGTCGCTGGCGCCAGGCGAGAAGCCGCGCAGCTCGATATTGGCCGCGTCGTTGGGAATCAACTGAGGGACCGCCTGACCGTGAAGATGCATGACACGACGCGCTTCATCGCTGCTGCAGTGCAGGCCGATCGACAGGTCGCGGGCAATGTGCGCCGTCCCGATCTGAATGGTCGATGTGTGAGAGATGGCCCCGTCTTCGAACGCCGTCAGCGTGGTGGTGCCGGCGTCGAGACCAACCACCAGGACGCCGAACTCCTTCTCGTCGCCGCGAACGGCGCGCTCGGCGGCGACTACCGGCTTGGCGGCGATCAGTTCGACGTCAACACCGGCGTTCTGGACGCAGTGCGCTGCGTTCTGAATGGCGCTCTGGGACGCGGTCACCAGGTGCATCGAGACGTCGAGCCGCTGTCCGTGCTGCCCGCGCGGGTCGAAGGACCGGCGCTCGGAATCGACCACGTAGTAGCGAGGGATCGCGTGCAGCAGGGTGCTGGCGGCACTGATCGTGACGGCGCGGCCGGAGTCGATCGCTCGACTCAGGTCGATGTCGCGGATCGGGTCGGCGAGCGACGGCAAGGCGACGGCGCCGCGGTTGTTCATGCTTTGCAGGTGAGCTCCCGAAACGGCAATCCCGACGGAGAGGATTCCACGAGCAGAGGACGCCTCGGCCTGGTCGATCGATTGCCGTATCGCGCCGGCCGCGCGCGAGACGTGCGAGATCTGTCCAGCCTCAATCCCGGCGGAAGGGGACTGGCCGACGCCGAGGATGTGCAGCCGTCCGTGTTCGTTGCGTCCACCCACGACCGTCGTGATGACGGACGACCCGAGATCAATGGCGACACTGGCGGTTGACATTGGCGGCATGTTTGCTCCAGACATGGTTGTCCGTCGAACTCGCTCGTTGACTATTCGGAAACGCTGGCGGTGGTGTGGTCGTGGTTGCGAATGCCGCGGCCGACATTCAAGCCAATCTCGACCCTGGGGCGTAGGCCAAAGCGCAGATCGGCGAAGAGCAACGGCTCGGACCGGCGCTGCGCTTCGCGCTCAAGCAAGTCCCAGACGGCGTACTTGTACTCGAAGCCATCGGCATCGCCGAACACGATGCGGCCATGTTCGGTGACCACGGAGAGCCCCTCGCTGAGTGACCATTCAAACGCGAGGATGCCGGGAACCGGTAGCGGTGCGCCGCGGTGATGCAACTCGTCGGCCATTTTGATCGCGTTGGTGTCGACCACCGTGCCGGCCTTGATGGCCGGCCAGGCAGAGACTTGCGTCACGATCGGCCCGTCGAATGACGACGCGGCGCCTTCGAGGATCACGCCCTCTGAGTCAATTGCCCACACAGTGTTTTCGGCCCGCCACCGGCCCCACGGCGTGCGTTCCACTATGACAACTTTTATCCCGTTCGGCCAGTCCCGGAGGACGGCGGCTTCTTTGATCATTGGCAATGTCAAGACCCGCTGTCGCGCGGCCTCGAGATCAGCCAACATGACGTGCTGGCCTTTGAGCCCGACAAGCTGCTTGACCGATGCGGCCGAAACGACATCCGTGCCTTGCACCTCTATGGAGTTGACGTCCAGCAGCGGCGAGTTGAGCAGCGCAATCATCACTGCCAGGGATGCGATCGACAGCGCCACCGCCGCGAACACCAGGCGGGACCAGCGAATGCGCACGCTGAATAGCGACGCCGGAGAACGGAACGACGAGATCCTGGCGAGCACCTGCTGCCTCCGAGTCGGCGGCGGCGGTTGAACGACCGGCTCGTCACCGTCGTTTGGACCAGGCATCGGCGGCGCCTCAATGGTTTCGGTCACGGGTCTGCCGCCCGTTCCTGTTGACCGAGATGTCGGGTGCGACGCTGATGTCGGTCCACGCCGAGTTCGACGAGGCGGTCAACGAGCGCCGTCATTGGCAGTCCCGTGGCTTCCAGGAGGAGCGGATACATCGACGCCGAGGTGAAACCCGGAATCGTGTTCAGCTCGCCCAACCAGAGCTGGTCATCGGGTCCGAGCAAGAAGTCGGCGCGAACCATGCCCTCAATTCCGACCGCATTCCAGGCCTGCACAGACATGTCCCGCAGACGGCGCGCCGTCTCATCGTCAATGTCGGCAGGTGCGATGAGATCGGTGTCCGGATCCTCGTACTTGGCCGTGTAGTCATAGAAGTCGC
Source organism: Chloroflexota bacterium (assembly GCA_028875225.1). GTDB lineage: Bacteria > Chloroflexota > Dehalococcoidia > Bin125 > Bin125 > Bin125. The sequence continues at coordinate 81,733 of JAPPFB010000020.1, forward strand.
GCCCGGTTCGGATTTCTCCAGGCGGGGACACGAGCAGCGGGCCTTCACCGAGTGAACCCAGAATGCCGCACTCAAGCTCTCTCGGCGACGGCATCGCTTCTTCGATCAGGACTTCGGAGTCGAAGGCAACGGCTGCTTCGATGGCGCCGCGAATCTCCTCACGACTGTCCACTCTGCTGATGCCAATGCTGGAGCCTCCTCTGGAGGGTTTGACGAATTGCGGATACCCGATCTCGGCGGCCCGGCGGATGACGGCGTCAGAATCCGCGCGCCACTCGCTGCAACTGACGGAGATCCATGGAGCGACCGGAACACCCGCCTGCGTCAGGATCTGTTTGCAACGCGCCTTGTCCATCGCGATTGCCGAGGCAGCCACGGACGAGCCGACGTAGGCGAGATCGAGGGTTTCGAGGAATCCCTGTAGCACGCCGTCTTCTCCCGTCGATCCATGAATCAGGGGGAAGACCGCGTCGCACTCGAGAAGCGCCGCGGTCGTTTGCGGGCTGATCGGGGCACGGCCAGGCTCCTCAGGTTCGGTAATCTCCTCGCGAGCGCCACCGTGGATGGCATGCATCACTGCCTGCGATTCAATCGGATCGAGCCAGCGACCCGAGCGCGACACGGCGAACGGGATAGTGCGCCATCGATCTGGATTGGCGGCGCCGATTACCGCCCGCGCGGATCGAATCGAAATGGTGTGTTCGACGGATGCCCCGCCCAGCACGACGCCCAGGGTCTTCGGTTCGCTATTCATCGTTCGCTTCTTCACCCAGCACGGCGATCTCCGGTTCGAGGCGGATCCCGGATTGCTCGGCAATCTGCTGTTGGACAAGTGAGATCAGCGCCAGGAAGTCGACGGCGCGCGCGTGTCCGACGTCAACGTTGAGGATGTAGTTGGCGTGCTTGTTCGAGATCTGGGCGGCGCCAATGCGGCGGCCTTTTAGACCCGCCTGGTCGATGAGTTGTGCAGCGGTCGGCTGATCGTGTCCGGGATTCTTGAACGTGGAGCCGAGCGATGGACCGGTCGGCGCATTGGACTTGCGCAGCGCTTCGACGCGGTCGATCTCGGCCAGGCACGAATACACGTCGCCCTGACGCAGTTGCAGCGTGAGCGAGACGGCGATGTGACCCTGAAGCTCTCCGCTGCGCAGACTCGAGTCTCGATACGAGAGTCCGAGCTCGTCGGGGCCGAATGTGGCGATGTCGCCGTCCGGTGAGACGGTGCTGATTGAGACAAGCAGATCGGAGAGTTCCGAGCCATACGCTCCCGCGTTGGTCGGTAATCCCCCGCCGATGGCCCCGGGAATGCCTGCCGCCCACTCCAGTCCTGCCAGCCCCGCCCGCGCCGTCGACCTCGCAAGAGCCGCAAAGCGCATGCCTGAGTCGACCTCGATTAACTCGCCGCCGATTCTGCGGCAGCTCCGGGTCTCATTCTTGAGCACCACTCCGCGCAGTCCGCCGTCGCGGACCAGGACATTGGAGCCGGCGCCGAGAACCGTCAATGTCGTGTCGGAACAGCGAGCCGCACGGATCGCGTCAACCAGCGCCTGACGCTCTCGGACGACGACGAACCACTCTGCCGGTCCACCGACCTGGACGAATGTATGGCGGCTGAGCGGCTCCGCGTGAAGCGCGCCCAGTTCCTGCATCAGCGCCTGGAGGATCTGCGATCTGGTCACGAGTCCCCACTCAGCCTGGAGAGAATGATCGGACCGGCGGCGTCGATGTCGCCGGCGCCCATCGTGACGATCAGGTCGCCGGCGCGAGCGCTATCGGCAGCGAGACGGCCGCTCTGCTCAACGGAGCCGGCGTAGATAGCCGCAGGCGCGACGATCTCTGAGGCGAGTTGCTCAGAGGTCATTTCCTCCCCGGTCATCGCTCGGGCCGCATAGGTATCGACCGTGTAGACCAGGTCGGCTTCGGCGAAGCAGGTACGGAAGCCGTCAAGCAGATACGCCGTGCGGGTGTAGGTGTGCGGCTGGAAGAGGACGACGATGCGCCGGTCCGGCCAGCGCTGCCGCGCCGCTACGATTGCGGCGGCTACCTCGGTCGGATGGTGCGCATAGTCGTCGAGCACGACAACGTCGTTGGCCTCACCACGGACCTGGAACCGTCGATTGACCCCGCTGAAGGATGTCAGCGCCTTGGTCGCCTGAGGGCCGTCGAAGCCGGCAGCCTCCAGCGCCGCCACGGCGACGGTGGCGTTCTGCCGCTGGTACTCGCCCGGTTGCCGCAGTTGTCCTCTGATGAGATTGGTCGGCGTCGAAAGTTCATAGTCGTCTCCGTTTGAGCTGATCCGGTAGTCGGCTGCGACTCGCGATGAACAGGTGACAATCCGCACGTCGGGCCGCTGGACCTTCAGCTTCGACGCGAGGTCCATCGCCAGCGGTGAATCGATTCCGGCGACCAGCGTTCCATCCGGTTTGACGGTCCCGATAAAGCGCAGAAACGCCTCCTCCAGCGCCGCCTGGGATCCGTAGTAGTCGAGATGGTCCGAATCGCAGTTGGTGAGCACGGCGACCTGGGGTGTGTAGTGATGGAACGCGCGTCCATACTCGTCGGCCTCGAGCACCAGCCACGGATCCGAGCCTCGCCTGGCATGAACGCAGAAGTCGGACGCTTCGCCGCCGATCACGTAACCGCTGTCGCGTCCCGCGGCTCGCATGGCATGGGCGATCATGGCCGTGGTCGTGGTCTTGCCATGCGACCCGCCAACCGCGATGACGTCGCGGGGCGCCGCAATTTCGGCCAGCAACTCGGCACGCGTCTGCAACGGAATGCCCAACTCAATCGCCCTCAATATCTCGGGATGAGACTCTGGGACAGCAGCCGTCCGAACCACCTGCGTCGCCGTCGTGACGTGATGGACGTTATGTCCGATCGTGATTCGAGCGCCTCGGTCACGCAGTGGTTGCAGAATCGGGGCGTCGGTACGGTCGCAACCAGATACGACCAGCCCGTCGTCGAGAAGAATGTGCGCCAATGCGGACATATGGATCCCGCCAATGCCGACGAAGTGGACGTTCAACGTCATCGTTACGTCACTTTGCCACAGCAAGGATCACTTCGGCAACGCGTCGCGCGGCGTCGGTTCTGCGCAAGCCCAACATCGCCTTGCGCATGGCTTGCAGCCGCTCGCGGTCGTCGAGCAGACCTGTGGCCAACTCAAACAGTTGCTCGGGGATGTCCTCGTTCTCGATCGTGACCGCGCCACCCGCATCCGCCAGCAGATTGGCGTTGTAGCGCTGATGCCCGCCGGCCTCGCCGATTGGGGCGAGCACGGCGGGCAGCCCGGCGGCCGGATACTCGCCCATCACGGAGGCGCCCGCGCGCGAGATCACCAGGTCGCACGCCGCCATGGCGAGCGGCATCTCTTCGGACATGTATGAGTACAGGCGGTAGCGGGACTGCAGCTTCGCCGGCAGCGCCTCGCGCATACTCCTGAGCCGGGCAAAGTCGTCACGGCCCGAGATGTGGATGAGCTGAGTCTGCGACAGCCACTGTTCCAGGTGACTGGCGATGCACTCGTTGATCCGCTGGGCGCCCCGGACGGCTCCGGTGACCAATAATGCCGGTCCTCCGTTGAGTTGGAAGTGGGCGCGGGCCATCGGCTTGTCCAGGTCTTCGAATCCTGGCCGGATCGGATAGCCGGTCACGATCGACTTGCCGCGTGGATATCGTTCCGCCGAGCGTTGATGGGTGACACAGATCCTGCGGGCGAGGGGCGCCAGCGCGCGGAGCGTCCACCCTGGCTCGATGTCCGGTTGCAGGAGCACGATCGGACGTCGGGTGAGCCAGGCGGCGACTCCGACCGGGGCGGAGACGTAGCCGCCGGTCAGGAAGACCACGGCCGGCCGATAACGCACCATCAGCGCCAGCGCGTCCAGCACACCGGTCGCCGTGGCCCCGACGGAGAGCAGCTTGGAGAGCAGATTGCGCCCACGCAAGGCGCGAGCGGCAATGGTCGAGTAGGGCAGGTCCGCCTCGACGGCGAGTTCCGATTCAACGCCATCGGCAGTCCCGGCGAAGCGAAACTCCACAGAGTCGCCATCTTCTTCCAACAGGCGGCGCAAGGCGTCGGCGACGGCGAAGGCGGGAAAGACGTGTCCACCTGATCCGCCGCCGGACAGCAACACCCGCAACGTCGACATCAGGTGCCGTCTCCGCGTCCGCTATGGAATGGCGAGACGCGCGGTCGCTTCGTTTCGCGCATGGGCGCGACATCGCGCGTCGGCGCTTCGTCGTCGACGGGCGGATCGGCGGACTCGGGCATCTTGCCGCGACCGTGCCGAGAGATCGAGACCAGGATTCCCGCCGCGGCCATGGATGCGATCAGTGCGGAAGAGCCAAAGCTGAGGAAGGGCAGCGGAATGCCAGTCAAGACGATGGTGCGCATCACTCCTGCGACATTGAAGAAGGCCTGCAGCGTGAACCAGGCAACGATGCCGAAGGCCAGCAGCGTGCCGAAGCGATCCTCGGCGCGCATCCCGGCGCGAATCCCCCGGTAGATCATGACGGCGAAGATCGTCAGGACGATCATCGCGCCGAGCATGCCGGTCTCCTCGCCGATGATCGCGAAGACGCCGTCAGTGTGCGCCGACGGCACGTAGAAGAATTTCTGCCGCGATGCGCCGAGGCCGACGCCGGTCAGCCCGCCGGAGCCCAACGTCGAGACCAGATTGATGATCTGGAATCCCGCCTCCTGCGCGACTTCCTCGGCGTTGAAGAAGGTGCGGATCCGCTCCATGCCGTATCCGGCGCCGACGACGATGGCGAAGAGGACGGCAGATCCGCCGACCAGCAGCATGAACATGTGGCGCAGCGCAGCGCCGGCAAGGAAGAACATCACGACGCCGGTGCAAGCGATCGCGGCGAAGGTGCCGAGATCGGGCTCGAGCATCAGCAGGCTGCCGATCACGCCGATGATCAAGCAGAACGGCGCAAGTCCCAGCGGGATGCGCTTGATCTCATCCCCTTTGTTTGCCAACCACGCAGCGACGTAGACGCAGATCGCCAACTTGGCGAACTCGGAGGGCTGCAGCGCCGGCAGCGAACCGATCTGGATCCAGCGGGTGGCGCCGTTCTCCTCATGTCCGATCCCGGGTATCAGGACGGCTGCCAGGAGCGCGAGCGACACCCAGATAATCGGCGAGGAGAGACGTTGCCAGATCCGGTAGTCGATTCGGGCCAGCAGCACAAACGCGAACAGTCCGATTCCGGCCCCGATCAACTGGCGAGTAGCGAAGTGGCGTGTATTGCCGTGCAGCTCCTGGGAGATGGCGAACGAAGATGAGAAAACGAAGATCAGCCCGATGAATACCAGGGCGAGGACGCTGCCGACCAGTACCCAATCTGGCGGTGAGGGAGAGCGCCGCAGCCGGCGTATGATTCGGCGTCCGACGGCGGGATGCTCGGCGACGTAGAGGTTCCGAGTCCCACGAAGGCTCGGCACTCTGACGCGTCCGAGCACACCCGGAGATTCGGACCCTGGATTGGGAACGGCAGCTCGGTTAGTGGTCATCGGACAGACTCCCTGTTCGTGCCCACTCGTTGACCAGATCACGGAAGTGCTGGCCCCGCGCCTCGAAGTTTGCGTAGGCGTCGAAGGATGTCCCGCCGGGAGACATGAGGACTGTCTCGCCGGAGCGAGCGCGAGTGGCCGCGCGATGGAACGCCGCGTCGAATGAACCGGCGTCCTCGGCGGCGATGTCTCGGTCGGTGAGCCGATCGGTCCACTGCGGCGCCGCCTCACCGAACAGCACCACCAGGCGCACATGACGGCGGAGTTCATCAATCAACGGGTCAAGCGGCAAGTGCTTGTCACGCCCACCAAGCATCAAAACGACCGGTCCTGCAGTCGCCTTCAGCCCGGCCAGGGTGCGCTCCGGCGTGGTCGCGATTGAATCGTTGATGAAACGCACACAGCCAATCTCGGCAACCAGCTCCAACCGGTGCGGCACCCCGGCGAAGGTCCGAAGCACATCGGTCGCGATGTCGCCGGGCACCACGTCGGCAACGATGGCGAGCGCCGCCAGAGCGTTCAGCACGTTGTGCTCGCCCGGAATCTTGAGTTCCTTGACGGACATCAACGGGCGGTCGTTGTACAGGATCTGTCCATCGCTGCTGCGCAGGGCGCAGTGCCAGGGCATGGAAGGTGTGCCGATGCCGAACCAGCGTTGACTGGCGTCCGTTCTCGCGGTTGCCGCCGCGGCCAGCTCGTCGTTGAACGGCAACACGACGACGTCGCTGGGCGACTGGTAGTCGACGATTCGGTACTTGAGCTGCTGGTAATCCTCCCAACTGAACTGATCGAGATGATTCGGCGTGATGTTCGTGATTGCCGCGGTGTGGGGGCTGCGCGTGGTTCGCAGCAGCTGCGTGTGCGAGATCTCCGCAACGACCATGTCGGTTGACGTGATGTCCGGCAACTGGCCCAGCAGCCCCTGTCCAATGTTGCCGCCCAACCGACAGGGAACGCCGGCCGCCTGGAGCATCCGGTGCACCAGGGTGGTCGTCGTCGTCTTGCCGGCGCTCCCCGTGATGCCGATCACCGGTGCCGGACAGCGCTCAAGAAAGATCTGGGTTGGTCCGTAGACCGGAATGTCTCGCCTGGCGGCTTCCACGAGGAGCGAGAGATGGTGGTGAACTCCCTGGCTGGCAATCAGGCCATCAACCTCATCCAGGATGCTGAGGTCATCCTGATGTCGCTCGGCTCGCTCAAGATTCCGGTCCACCGTGATGATCCCGGCGCCCTCACGCTCCAGGAAGGTGAACGCGTCCCGACCTTCGATGCCGAGTCCGACGACAGCGATGTTCAGGCCCGCGAATGAGGCGGGCGCCTCGATTGGCGAAGGCAACGTCACTGCGGCACCTGCAATGCCAGGGCCACACCCAAGATGCCGCCGGCGATGCCGATCAGCCAGAATCGCGTCACAATCTGCGGCTCCGACCATCCGCTCATCTCGAAGTGGTTGTGCAGCGGCGCCATCCGAAGCACCCGGCGGCCTTCGCCCGTGCGCCGGCGGGTCCACTTGAACCAGCCAACCTGGACGATGTCCGAGGCCGCCTCGAGCACGAAGACGATGCCGATCACCGGCAGCAATAGCCAATGACCGGTCATCAGGGCAATGATCGCGAGGGTGCCGCCCAGCGCCATCGCGCCGGTGTCGCCCATGAAGATCTTCGCCGGATGCGCATTGAACCAGAGGAATCCGAGCAACGCACCCACGGTCGTAAAGGCGAAGCGGACGAGGAAATCCTGCTCCTGTCCCACGGCGATTACGCCAAACGATGCAATCGCAATCGCGCCGGTCCCTCCACAGAGGGTGTCCAACCCGTCCGAGATGGCGACTGAAATGATGGTCGCGAAGACAGTGATCGCGGCAATCACGACATATGCGGGACCAATTGAGAACTGCCCAGCCCAGGGCACGTTGATCGACTGCACATCGAGCGCGAAGTAGAGCACCAACCCGACAGCGACCGAGAACACCGCCAGCAAGCCGAACTTCAGCTTCCAGGTCAAGCCTGCCTGGGCACGCCCGATGAGCGTGCCCAGATCGTCGAAGTACCCCATCGCGCCGAGCGCCACGATGCCGACCAGCGGCAACAGAATCGACCAGCGATCGCCCTCGACCAGGTTGGCCACGATGGTCAGCACCGCAATCGGGATCAGGAAGATCAGGCCGCCCATCGTCGGAGTGCCTGCTTTGACCATGTGGCTGGCTGGGCCCTCGTCGGAGATTGATTTGCCCGAGCTGCGCCGTTGCAGCCAGCGGATCACAACGGGACCGATCGCCAGGGCGATCACGAAGGCGATGCCGGCGGTGCCGAGCGAGAACGTGGTCACGGAGCCGCCAGCCTCTCGACAACCGTCTCGAGGTGCATCGCATGAGAGGCCTTGATCAGGAGCGTGTCGCTGGGCTCAAGCGAATGGCGCAAGATGTCCATAGCCTGATCTGCCTCTGCGACCCAGCAGGCCTGCGGATGGCCCGATTCGCGAGCGGCATCGATCAGGTCACGCGAACGCTCGCCCACCGCGATCAGCCAGTCACAGCGCTCGGCGGCATACGAACCAATCTCGCGGTGAGCTGCCTGTTCTTCACTGCCGAGCTCGAACATGTCGCCGAGTAGCGCGATCCGCCTCGGCTGACTGGCGGCCAGCAGATCCAGCGCCGCCTTCATCGACAACGGCGCTGCATTGTAGGAGTCGTCGATGATGGTGGCGCCGTTCTCGGCGGATCGTCGAGCCAGACGCGATCCGGGGGTCAATGTAGCCAGCGCCTCCGCCACTTCCTCCAGTTCCATTCCGGCCCGAAGGCCAACACACGACGCGGCGAGCGCAGTCATCGCCTGATGTCCGCCGATGAGCGGCGACCTCACCCTGACACGCTCGTCGATGAGCGTGTCATGCAACTCGAAACTGATGCCCCCGAAGCCATGCGTGACGATGTTCTCCGCTCGCACGCGGCAATGCGAACCGAGGCCAAACGTGACGACATCGGCAGTAGTGCGATCCGACATACGGTGAACTCGTGGGTCGTCGCCGTTGAGCACGGCCAGTCCGTGAGCGGGCAACGATTCCGGGAGCAGGCCTTTGATCCGCTCCGTGTCGGCCAGCGTTCCAAATCGCTCGAGGTGAGTCGGTCCGACGTTGGTCACGATGCCAATGTCAGATTGGGCGGAGGAGACCAGCAACTCCATCTCTTCCTGCGAGTAAGGACCGATCTCGATCACGGCCCACTGATCGGATGGGCTGATCCCGAGCAGCGCGATCGGCAGACCGATATCTCCGTTGAAGTTTCGTGGCGACTGGTGAGCGGAGAACCTGGATGACAGCAACTGGAAGGTTGCTTCGCGCACCGTTGTCTTGCCGACGCTGCCCGTGATGCCGACGATCTGCGCGCTTGAATGGCGACGCCAGCGGCGGCCTGCTTCCTGCAGCGCGAATAGCGGGTCCGCGACGACAACCATCGATGATCCGCGCAGGCCGGATTGTTCAGAGACGAGCGCGTAGGACGCGCCCCTGAACAGTGCGTCATCGACGTACTGGTGTCCGTCCTGATGCTCGCCCTGCAATGCGACGAACAACGCTCCCGGCCGTGCCTCTCTGGAATCGACCACAATCTCCGAGAATCGTTCGGCGCTGGTCTCGGGCTCGTTGAGCAGCAGTCCACCGAGGAGTTGTTCCAGGTCGCGAGAAGAGATCATGGATCATCCTCCCCATCCTGGATGTACGTGACCGGCGATGTGCGCTGCTCCTGCTCCTCCACTTCGGCCGCCAGTGCGTCATCTTCAGGTTCGGCCTGGCTCTGTTCCTGCCCTGCGTTCGGCTTGAGCTCCGGCGCAGTACTCCAGGCGTCGGGATTGGCGACGTAGGCGGTCGGCGGAACACCGAGATACGGCAGTACCTGCGCCATCAGGTCGGAGAAGATCGGCGCGGCAACGATCCCCCCGTAGATCTCGCCCTGGGGACGGTCGATGCGAACCAGCACCACCACCCGAGGATCATTGGCCGGCGCAAATCCGGCAAACGACGCCAACGACTCACCGACCAGATAGCTACCCGCTTCGACGACATCGGACGTCCCGGACTTGCCGGCCACGGGCCAGCCGTCGACCTGCGCCGGATGTCCCAGGACGCCGTCCACAACGGCCTGCATCATCCAGGTCATCGTGCTGGCGGTCTCGCGACTGATGACGCGCGTTCCGGTTTGCGGCTCGAATCGTTGAACGCCTTCCTCGGTGATCACGGCAGTGACCAGGCGCGGACGGACCGGCACGCCGCCGCGGGCGACCGTCGCGTAGGCCTGGACGATCTGCAACGGAGTGACAGCGATTCCTTGCCCGAAGGAAGCGGTTGCCAATTGCGCCGGAGACCAGCGGATGTCGGTGGAGTCGGTCACTACCCCGCCGATCTCTCCGGGTAGGCCGGATTGCGTCGAGTCGCCGAAGCCGAACCGGTAGAGGTATTCGTAGAAGGTGCGGGCGCCCAACTGCTGAGCGACCCAGACAGAGCCAGTATTGAGCGAGCGCTGCAGTACCTGCGTCATCGTCTGCTCGCCGTGATAGGAGAGGTCGAAGTTCTTGATCGTGCGATCGTCGATGACGACGGCGCCGGTATCAATGAACGTGGTATCGGGCGAGACGATCCCGGCGTCCAGCGCCGCGGCCATGGTGATCACCTTCATCGTGGAGCCTGGCTCGTAGATGTCGGATGCTGCTCGGCTGCGCAACAGGGCCATCGACTCCGGGCGGTCGAGGTCGATCGTCATCGGGTTGTAGGTCGGCAAGGACGCCAGCGCGAGGATGTCGCCATTACGTGGATCCATCATGATGATGTGTCCACCCTGCCCTCGCCATTGCTCAACCGCACGCTGGAGCGTCGTTTCGGCCAGCCATTGCAGGTTTCGGTCAATGGTCAGGACAACCGAGGCGCCCTGCTGGTAGGGCAGCTCGGCGCGGGGACCAAAGGGAATCGGTTGGCCCAATCCATCGACCTCTTGGACCAGCAGACCGGATTCACCGCCGAGCAAGCCATCGAGTTGGTACTCGAGGCCCGCCAGCCCCTGTTCGTCTCTGCCGACCAGGCCAATGACCTGCGCGGCCATCGAGCCCTCGATGTAGCGCCGCGACGACGTCTTGCGGATCTGCACGCCATGTAGCGCCTCGGCATGAATCTGCGCGCCCAACGCGTTGGACAGGCCATAGGCGATCAAGGCGTCGTGACCTCCGCCGGCGTGAGTTTGCGCGGCCAGCGATAGCACCGCCGACTCAGGAGCGCGAAGCAGTTCAGCCAGCCGGCGCGACGCATCGGTGGGTTGGAACTCGGAACGCGCCCACAATCTGGTGTCGACGTGCACTTCCCAGGAATCGATCGATGTCGCCAGCGGAAAGCCGTTGCGATCGAGAATCGCGCCCCGGGGACCCCTGGTCTCGATCGCCCAGGTCCGATCCGCCTCTGTTTCGTGACGTTCGTGCTCGATCACCTGAATCATGACCAGGCGAACAACCACGACAACCGCGAGTGCTACGAATAGGGCGACAACCGCCCGCATCCGCCAGGTGGAGACGGATTCAAACCCGCTGTCCGACGGCCGACTCGCCAACGCATTGCCCTTTCGTCGTCGTCATCTAATCGATGATCAGAACGTCGAACATCGCGCCCCACACGGTTTGACCGGCGATCAGCGACGAATCCGACGAGGCGCCAATCGTTTGGTGGTCTGGCGGCAGGAATCTGGAAGGCAATATTCGAGCAGGAGGCGGTTGCTGTACCTCGAGGGAAAATGTTGGCCGAGCGGGAACCATGTTCAGTCGCTCCTCGGCCTGTTGTTTCACTCGCGCCAGCGAGCCGAGCTGGCCGATGTGTGCGGCGAGCGAACGAATCTCCGAGCGCAGGCGTTCGCGTTCGGCTTCGAGGACTCTCAGTTCCGTGCCGCTCTCGGTCACGCTCGAGACGCGAACCACAGGCAGCGTGGCGGCGATGCACAATCCGAACACCGCCAACCATGCCCAGGCCGGCATGCGCCCGGTGTATCGCGGACGGCGCGGCAAGATTGGATGTGGCTGGGCGTGATGAGCATCGCTGGCTGCAGACGTAGGCAGCGACGCGTCGAGCGCCGTGCCTGGTTTGGCCGTTGTCATTGGAACGCCGACTGCGTGAACAATGTTCCCCGGTTCCCGCAGCAACGTGATCGCGTTGGGACGGCGCTTCCAGGGGGCTTATGGAGACTTGAACGCCAATGGCGCCAGCCGCCCGAATGAGACGTACAGTGAGAGGCAGACACTCGCATTCGCTGACCGAATGCTCGGCAATCGTTGAGCGGATCGTGTGCGCAGACGGGGGGACGTGGTTCACGCTCGCCATGGCTCAGGGCCACGGACAACCGTGTTCCAGTGGATTGGCGGCGGGGCTTCTCCTTCACTGTTGTTGTTGATGGGTTGTCCCCTGCACACGATCCGCTCAACGATTGCGGAGCGGCGCTGTCTCTCTGACGTTGCTCCTGTTCACTCCTCGTGCTGCATGATTGAGATGGTCGACGAGCCATCAGATTGCCTCCGCAGCTCGAAGCCGGGCGCTGCGCGCGCGCGGATTTCGCTCCAACTCGACCGGTGACGGCCGCAGCACCCGTCGCGTCAACGTGCGGAAGCCGGGTGCTGTTCCCGACGATTGGTCGCGCATGAATCGCTTCACGATCCGGTCTTCCAGCGAATGGAAGGCGATCACGACCAGACGACCGCCGATTCGCATGATGCTCCGGACCTGAGCAAGGAAAGCGGCCAGCCGATCAAGCTCACGGTTGACTTCCAGACGAATCGCCTGGAACACCCGGGTCGCAGGATGAACACGAGCGCCGGGCCGGATGCCGATGGCGTCGACCACACATTGCGCCAGCTGCGTCGTCGTTTCGATCGGACGTTGTCGGACGATCGCTCGAGCAATGCGGCGCGAGCGCCGTTCCTCGCCGTAGTCGTAGATCAGGTTGGCCAGGTCGTCATCCGGCCACTCGTTCACGATCTGGCGAGCAGACACGGTCTGGATATCGTCGGACGGACCCATCTGCATGTCGAGCGGACCTTCGGCCTGGAACGAGAATCCGCGCTTCGGATCATCAAGTTGCAATGAAGAGAGGCCGAGATCGCAGAGCACGCCGTCCAGCGGCGTCAACCTGGCGTCCGCGGCAGTCCGTGGAGCGGCGTCGAGCCACGAGGCGCGAAGCTGCACCCGCGCGCCGAACGGCTCCAGGCGGCTGGCCGACAAACTCAGCGCGACGGGATCAGCGTCGGTGCCGAGCAGTTGTCCGTCCGGGTCTGACGCCCGCAGAATCGCTTCGGCGTGTCCGCCCAGGCCTATGGTCGCGTCGAGGTAGCGCTTGCCTGCCTCAACGTTGAGCAGACCGAGCGCTTCCTCGAGCATGACCGGAATGTGGATCGGCGAGGAAGTCACGGTGAATCCTCGTTGTGATTCGATGGTTCGAGACTGTCGGCCAGCGCCTGGAGCAGTTCCCCGTAGGACTCGTCGATCTCCCCTTGCTCCGAGTGCCACGCGTCCGAGTTCCAGATCTCGAGGTACTCGCCCATGCCCACGATCGTCGTGTCGCCCGTGATGCTCCGTTCCTCGCGCATCTGGGGCGGGATCAGGATTCGTCCCTGACGGTCGGTCTCCACGCGGCGCACGCGGCCAAAGAAACTCCTGGCCAGACGCCGGGCCGACGGTCGCAGCTTGTCGTTCACGGTGCGGACCCGCTTCTCGGCCTGATAGGCCTCGGGCGTGTAGAGCTCGAGTTGGCCGTCGGGTCCGGGCAGGAGATATCCGCCCTGTTCGAACAACCCGCGATAGGCGGACGGAATCGCCAGACGACCACGGTCGTCCAGTCGATGTTCGTATTCCCCGGTGAAGTCGACCGTCGCCACGTGAGAAGACCCTGTTGCTCTCTGTAGTCAACCTATGTCGCCTGCCCCACTTTTCCCCATTTCTGAGGACATCTCGCACTCTAATCACATAACGGCAGGGATTTCAAGACCATAACCAGGGAAATCGCGCCCACTTCCTGGATCTGGAGAAATCCGCCGGCTCGCCAGGCGCGAGTTGGAGCCTGAACCCTCCCCAACCTGGCGGATCTGGTGGATAATGTGGATAGATTGCCCGGGGACGCCCAGCGCATCCAGGTAGAACGCGAGCCATGAACGAGAAACCGGCCGCCGCGGTGCTCACGCTCTCTGATCAAGGGGCGGCGGGTCTTCGTGAGGACACGTCAGGGCCCGCGATTCGAGAGCGCCTGGCTGATCTGGGCATCGCCGTCAATAGCCACGCAATCCAGTCGGATGATCCCGACACGATCGAAGCGCAGTTGCGGGAATGGGTCGCAGCCGGGCTCGACCTGATCGTGACGACGGGTGGCACGGGGTTCGGCCCTCGGGACAACACGCCCGAGGCCACGCGACGCGTGATCGAACGTGACGCGCCAGGTCTGGCCGAGCTCATCCGCGCCGAGGGACTGCGCAAGACGCCGATGGCGGCGTTGTCGCGAGGCATCTGTGGAATCGCCGGGCGCACCCTGATCGTCAATCTGCCGGGATCAGAGCGGGCAGTCCGCGAAAACATGGACGCGCTGGCTCCGGTCCTGCCACACGCGCTGCAGCTGATCGCCGGCGACACTGAGCACTAGGCGCTAAGTTCCCGCCGCACCCGCGCCTACACTGGAGCCAATGGCTCAACGAACGATCGCCCGCAACATCGCCGCGGCCCGGCAGCGACTCGCCTCCGAATCGGGGACCGTCGTCAAGGATTGGGGCGGACGGCTGCCGGTCGCCCTGGTCTATCCCAACAGCTACTACCTGGGCATGTCCAATCTGGGCCTGCAGACCATTTACGGACTACTCAATCGACGACCGGAAATCGTTTGCGAGCGCGCCTTCTACGACCCGCCGCACAAGTCGGAACGCGGCGATCACCCGTCACTGGGACCGGTCACCATCGAGTCGCAGCGCCCGCTGGCCGACTTCCCGGTTGTCGCCTACACCTTGACCTACGAGATCGACTACTACCACGTCGTCCGTTCGCTGGAGGCGGCGCAGATTGAGCCGCTCAGCATCAATCGAGACGACGGCGATCCGCTAATTGTCGCCGGTGGCGCCGCAGTGATTACGAATCCGCTGCCGCTGGCCGATTGTTTCGACGCGTTCGTGATCGGCGAAGCCGAGCCGATTCTCGATCAGCTGATCGACACAGTGAACGAGTACGCCTACAGCCCTCGTGCGGACCAGCTCGAAGCGTTGTCCACAATTCCCGGCGTGTTCGTTCCCGCGCTCGGCGCCGGATCCGGCGTGGAGCGGCAATGGGTGCGCGACATTTCGACCACCGAAGCGATGTCCCTGGTCTTGACCGACGAGACCGAATTCAACCAGATGACCTTAATCGAAGCGGCCCGCGGTTGCGGCCGCGGCTGTCGGTTCTGCATCGCCGGCTATGTGTTTCGGCCGCCTCGCTACCGGCCGCTGGAGTCGCTGCTGAACCAGGTCTCGTCAGGTCTCGAGCACAGCAACCGGGTCGGTCTGTTGGGCGCGGCCGTGGCCGACCACCCGCAGTTGGCCGAGCTGGCCGTCGAGGCGGATCGGTTGGGCGGGCGCGTCTCCGTATCCTCACTGCGAGTCGACAACCTGGCGCCCGAACTGCTCGAAGTGCTCTCCCGCGGCGGGACGCGAACCGTAACCCTGGCGCCGGAAGCCGGTTCTGAGCGCATGCGCCAGCGGATCAACAAGGCCGTCTCCGAGGAACACATCATCGAGGCGGCCGACAAAGTGGGCGCGGCGGCGATGAATCGGCTCAAGCTCTACTTCATGATCGGGCTGCCGGACGAAGAGGATGAGGACGTCGAGGCGATGGCCCGTCTCGGGCTGGCCGTTAAGCAGCGGCTCGACGCTCACGGTCACGGGACCGAACTGGTCATGTCGGTCGGTCCGCTCGTGCCGAAGCCGGCGACGGCCTACCAGGAACTGGTCCAGTCTGACGCCGGTCTGGTCAAACACCGCCAGCAGATCTTGCAGTCGGCATTCCGCAAGACGGGGATCCGGCTGCGCGGCGACAGTCCCACCTGGGCGCGCATCGACGACATCTGTTCACGCTCCGATCAGCGCCTGGCCCACGCGATTCTCGAGATGGAAGCGCCTTCGGCTCGCGAATGGATGCGCGCGGCGGCAGAGTGGAACCTTGACGGCCCGTTGCCCTGGGGCAGCGGTCCTGGTCCGTGGTCGGCGGTTGAAACCGGCATCACCGCACGATTCTTTGAACGCGAACTGTCGAAACACCGACGCGAAAAAGCGACGATCGCCTGTCCCCCTCCCGAGATCGGCTGCAATATGTGCGGCGTCTGCGGCGGCAACGAGATTCCCTCATACTCGCCGAATCTGTCCGCCGCCAATGAGGGCATCGTGCCGCTCGAAGCGGTCGCCGGAGTCTGACGTGTCGGTCGCAGACAATCTTGACCGGGTCAAGCAACAGATCGCCGACGCATGCGCCAGGGCCGGTCGGGAACGCTCGAGCGTCACCCTGATCGCGGTATCGAAGTCGTTTCCATTCGCCTCGATTGCCGAGGCGGCAGCCTGCGGTCATCGACAGTTTGGCGAGAACCGGGTCCAGGAAGGTCTGGCCAAGATCGGTCAGACCTCGGAATTGGAATCCGAGGTGGATATCCACCTGATCGGCCATCTGCAGCGCAACAAGGCCAGGCACGCCGGCAGCTTCGCGTCGGTCCAGTCGGTCGACAGCATCCGCCTGGCCGAGGCCATCTCGCGCCGGCTCGATCGAGAACTGCCCATCCTGCTGGAGGTCAATGTCGGCAGGGAGGCCTCGAAGAACGGCTTCCTGATTGAAGATGTTGAGGCTGCGCATAAGCAGATCCGGGGCTTGCCAAACCTCAGAGTCGACGGTCTGATGACAGTGGCGCCCGAAGTCGCCGACCCCGAAGACGTTCGTCCCGTGTTCGACGCGCTGCGTCGTCAGGCCGAACAGTTGGGCCTTCACGTCCTCAGCATGGGCATGACCAACGACTACGCTGTAGCCATCGAGGAAGGCTCCACGATGGTCAGGATCGGGCGCGCCATCTTCGGCGACCGGCCGGAGGCCGGGGGATGACCAGGATCGCCGTGGTCGGTGGCGGCACCATGGGCGCGACGTTCATTCGGGCCGTGACAAATGCCGCCCTGGTCGACATGTCTGATCTCGTCGTCTGCGAGGTCGTTCATGAGCGTCGCGAGTGGCTTCAGCGCGAGTTTGACGGCATTGCGGTCACCGAACATCTCGCAGGTGCACTCGCAACCAGCGACGCAATCTATCTCTCGGTCAAACCTCAGGATTTGGACTCGTTGCCAAGCGACAGCAGAGTGGGTTCACGGCTGTTGATCTCCATCCTCGCCGGCTCGACGATTGCCGAGGTAGAGGCGTCAACCGGAGCCGAACGAGTAGTCCGCGCGATGCCCAACACGCCGGCGCAGATTGGCAAGGGGTTCACAGCCTGGACAGCGACCGACAGTGTGACCGCAGAGGAACGGGAACTGGTCAGCCGCCTGCTCGACGCGATGGGCGAGCAGCTGTACGTGCCGGACGAGTCGACGATCGACAAGATCACCGCCGTCTCGGGCAGTGGACCGGCATACGTGTTCCTGATCATCGAGGCGATGATTAACGCCGCGGTCAACATTGGACTGCGTCCGGACGACGCGCGTCGGATGGTGCTGCAGACCGTGATCGGATCGAGCGAGTTTGCTCAGCACTCTGGTGAGCACCTGGCGACGCTCAAGGATATGGTGACATCACCGGGCGGAACGACGGCGGCCGGGCTACAGGTGCTTGAGCAACGCGCCGTGCGATCGGCGTTGATCGACGCCGTCGCCGCCGCGCATCGGCGAGCAGTGGAATTGGGACAGCGATGAGCGAAGTCCTGTTCGTCATCGGCACGGTGATCCACATCTACTCGTTCATCCTCCTGGGACGGGTGTTGATGAGCTGGATTCCGATGTTCACCAATCGACCCCTCGATCCGTCGAATCCCTTGGTCAAGATTCTGTTGGATGTCACCGAGCCGGTTCTTGCTCCGCTGAGGCGATACCTAATGATCGGGATGATCGACCTATCGCCGCTGGTCGCCCTGATCGGGTTGCAGATCCTGGGCAACGCAATCCTGAGCAGCGCCTGATTCGCTTCGAACCTCGTGCCCCGGCTTCTTAGAACGTTTGCTTGACTTTGATCCGATCCTCCGGTAGCGTGCGCAGCACGGACGTTCGGACGTCCAGCAGCCACGACAGAGGGAGCGCATATTATGACACGTAGCACGACCGAAGACAGCCCAGTCCCGATCGCCCTGGCCACGGAGCCGGATCGCGACACACAGGAACCGCTGCCCATGACGACCAGCAACGAACCACCACCCGCAGTGACCGAGCTTCTCGGTGATATGGAGCGACGTTTCGGCGAAGGCGCGTTAATGCGGCTCGGCGACGCCGGAACGCGGCTGACCGTTGACGGCATCCCGACCGGCGCACTGTCACTGGATGTCGCGCTCGGAATCGGCGGCCTGCCGCGCGGACGGATCGTTGAGATCTACGGGCCGGAATCGGCCGGCAAGTCGACCGTCGCGCAGCACGTGATCGCCGAAGCGCAACGACTGGGCGGTCAGGCTGCCTACGTCGACGTCGAGCACGCGCTGGACCCGGAGTTCGCCACCAGGCTCGGAATTGACATCTCCCAACTATTGATCGCACAACCAGACACCGGCGAGCAGGCGCTGGAGATCGCCGAGGCGCTGGTCCGCAGCAATGCGATCGACGTGGTCGTGGTCGACTCGGTTGCGGCATTGGTGCCGCGAGCGGAAATCGAAGGTGAAATGGGCGATGTCCAGGTCGGCCTCCAGGCGCGGCTGATGTCGCAGGCGTTGCGCAAGCTGACCGGAGTCGTCTCACGATCGAAGACCGTTCTGATCTTCATCAACCAGCTGCGCGAAAAGGTTGGAATCGTGTTCGGCAATCCCGAGACCACACCCGGTGGACGGGCGCTCAAGTTCTACTCGTCGGTCCGCATCGAACTACGCCGCGCGGAGACGCTCAAGGACGGTCAGCTAGTGATCGGCTCGCGAGTCAAGGCCAAGGTCGTCAAGAACAAGGTCGCGCCACCATTCCGGACGGCCGAATTCGACTTGATGTTCACCGCCAATGAGTACGGCATTTCCAAGACCGGCTGCCTGATCGATCTCGGCGTTGAGGTTGCGCCCGGCGCGGCGACCGGCTCGCCCACGGTGATCAAGAAGCAGGGAACGTTCTACTCCTACGGCGAGACCCGTCTGGGTCAGGGGCGGGAACGGACCAAGGCGTTCCTGCGAGAGCATCCCGATATGGCAACGGAGATTGAATCGCAGATTCGCGAGGAACATGGGCTGCCCGCAGCGATATCGCTGCTAGCCGAGGAAGGCGCCGGCGAACCGACGCCGATCGCCAAGCCACCGCCGAAGAAGAAGGGGCGCGCTCGGGCGAGTTAGCCCGAACCGCGCCGGCGCTGCCTGTGGGAGGCTGATCCGTGCCCGCCATTCTGTCCGTTCGACCGACCGGCGCATTGTCCACGGTCAACTTCGACGACGGCACCTCCTTTCGCTGCACGCGCGACTTCGCTCGGCGTTCGAACCTTTTTCGCGGACAGCAGATCGACTCGGTCTTCGTCGACCGACTGCGCGACTCGGCGGCGTTCGATCTCGCGCGCGCACAGGCAGAACGGCTCAACCAGCGTGGTCGCCTCAGCCGTCAAGAGATCGCCGTGCGCATGCAGCAGACCGGAATCCGGGAACCACACATCGGCGCGGCATTGTCTGATCTGACGGAACGCGGTGAGCTGGATGACCTTCAGGTTGCGCTCGCGTCGACCCGACGCAACCTGGGCAGAGAACTGAGCCGCAATCCTGACTTGACCTGGTCACGGTTCCGCAATACGCAGGGACGGCGACTGGCGCTCCGCGGCTTCGGCGCTCACGATTCAGCGGAGGCTCTGAGACAGGCGTGGACGGAAGTAACAGAACCCCCACTGGCGCGCGGTCGCTGAGCCGCGTACTCTGCGAGTCAGAGAACACCCGTAGGCCACCCGCTGGCGTGGAACCCGGCGACGCAGGCAGAGCGAACCAAACCACCATGGCAGGCAATGCACTGGCAATGCCAATTCATTTGAGTCGAGGACACTATGTGGGGAGCCCTGATGAGGCTCCTGCGCGGCGGGCCCGATCCCCGAGACGAGGCCACGCTCGAAGCCGAACGCATCATTCAACAGGCCCAGGAACGGGCCGAACGAGAGGCGCGTGATCGGCTAGAAGCAGCGCGGGAGCAGGCGCAAGCCGAACGAGAGCAAATTCTGACCGACGTGCGCGGCGCGCGCGACGACCTCCAGCGCGCCGTCGACCGACTTGACCGACGCGAAGCGTCGCTGGACGACCGCGTCAAATCGCTGGATGATCGCGATTCCAAGCTCAATCGCGACAGCCAGCGACTGCAACAACGCAGCGCCGATCTGGACGAGCGAGAAGCGGAACACGACCGCCGGCTTGAGGAAATCTCAAATCTGACCCGCGAAGAAGCGCGCGGCGTGCTGTTCGAACAGGTCGAACGTGAGATCACCGACGAGGCCGGCCGCCTCGTCCGTGAGGCCGAACAGAAGGCCAAGGACGAGGCTGAATCACGCGCTCGCAAGATTGTCGCCACGGCGATTCAGCGCGTGGCTTCCGAGGTCACGACCGAATCCACCGTCTCGGTCGTGCAGATTCCGTCCGACGAGATGAAGGGGCGGATCATCGGGCGCGAAGGACGCAACATCCGCGCGCTGGAATCGGCCCTCGGCTGCGACCTGATCATCGACGACACGCCCGACGTGGTGACCGTATCTGGATTCGATCCGGTCCGGCGCGAGGTGGGCCGTCTCTCGCTCAGCCGGCTGGTCTCCGATGGTCGGATCCATCCAACCAGGATCGAAGAGACTGTCGCCAAGGCTCAGCGGGATGTCGATCGAATCATTCGCGACGCCGGCGAAGAAGCCGCCATCGAAGCGCATTGCAGCGGTCTGCCTCGCGAGATGCTCGATATCTTCGGCCGCCTGCGCTTCCGCACCAGCTATGGACAGAACCAACTCCGCCACGCTGTCGAGACGGCGCACATCGGCGCGATGATCGCCCAGGAGATCCACGCCGATGTCGAAATCACCCGCCGCGGCTCGCTCTTGCACGACGTCGGCAAGGCGATCGACCACGAGGTCGAGGGCACCCACGCGATCATCGGCGGCGACCTGGCGCGTCGATTCAAAATGTCCGAGGAGATCGCTCACTGCATCGAGGCGCACCACGACGAGGTCGAGTTGCGCACAGTGGAGGCGATCATCGTGCAGATGGCCGACGCGATCTCTGGCGGCCGCCCGGGCGCGCGGCGTGAATCCGTTGAGCGCTACATCGAACGGTTGCGATCGCTCGAAGACATCGCCACATCGTTCGAGGGCGTTGGTCAGGCCTACGCGATCCAGGCCGGACGCGAGGTCCGGGTTGTGGTGGATCCGCGAGAGGTTGATGACCTTGGTGCGATGCGGTTGGCGCGGGACATCTCGAAGCAGATCGAGGAATCGCTGCAGTATCCCGGCCAGATTCGTGTGACGGTCCTGCGCGAAACCCGCGCCGCCGAGTACGCGCGCTGAGTCGGGGCGCGACAGATGGCGCGCGTCGATCTCCACCTGCACAGCACGTACTCGGACGGAACCAGGTCTCCGGAATGGGTGGTGCGGCAGGCGGCGGCGAACGGCGCCGAACTCATTGCCCTGACCGACCATGACACGCTTGCCGGAGTGGCCGACGCCCAGGCCGAAGGCCGCCGGCGAGGTCTAGAGGTTGTTGCGGGCGTCGAGATCGGGGTGAACGATCCACTGTTGGGTGAGCTCCACGTGCTCGGCTTCTTCTCGAACGATGCCCCGCTAGAAGACCTCGAACGCCAACTGACCGTCTACCGAACCGAGCGAGAATCTCGGGCGCGACGGACGGTCGCCCGGCTCACTGATCTGGGCGTCGAGCTCGAGTACGACACCGTGGTTCGCCTCGCCGACGGCGCCTCGATCGGACGTCCTCACATCGCTCGGGCAATGGTCGCGGCAGGTCATGTGGAGTCGGTGCAAGAAGCGTTCGATCGCTATCTGCGCAACGACGGCCCTGCATACGTACCGCGCACGCTGCTGTCCCTGGCTGCGTCGATCGAGATGATCCACCACGCCGGCGGATTCTCATCGTTGGCTCATCCAACGCGTTACGAGCGTTCCAGCGAAGCGGTCGAGGCATTCGCCGACGCAGGGGGGCAGGGGATCGAGATCTACTATCGCAACGACGGTCCGGAGGAGATCGCCAATGGCGCGCGGCAAGCGCAGCAACTGGGTCTGATTCCGACAGTCGGGTCTGACTTCCACGGCCTGCACCCCGATGAGTTGCGTCCCGCGACCGTGGCCATGCCAGCGCATGCGGCACGTGAGATCACCGACATCTTGAGGAGCCTCTCGACATGACCGACCTGCAGTTGCCGCTCGACGTGCGAGCGATTCAACAAATCATTCCGCATCGATTTCCCATCCTGCTGGTCGACCGCATTGTCGAACTGGAGCCTGGGCAGCGTGCGGTTGGACTCAAGAACGTATCGGCTAATGAATGGTTCTTCGAAGGCCACTTCCCCGGCAACCCAATCATGCCGGGCGTGTTGATCGTCGAGGCGCTGGCCCAGACCGGGGCGGTTGCGGCGTTGTCGGCTGAGGAGTTTGCCGGCAAGCTGGGCCTGTTCGCCGGCATCGACGGCGTCCGCTTCCGCCGGCAGGTCGTGCCCGGCGATCAGCTGCGGCTCGAGGTCGAAATGGAACGGCTGCGCCGGGGCATCGGCCGGGCCGCAGCGGTTGCGACGGTCAACGGAGAGACGGCCGCCGAGGGTCGGCTGACCTTTGCGCTGCTCGATCCGCCGGACGACCTCTAGCCAGAGGCTCTCACCTAGAACGTAATCGCCGCCCAGAGCGCCAGGACCAGACCGACGCTCGCGACCGTGGTGATCGCGACCCAGCGCAGGTCGCCGCGGACGTAGTGAAAGTCGTGCATCGCGGCGGCGGCCCTGGCCCGGTGGTCTCGTCGCTCGACCGCACCGACTGTCCCTCCACGGGGACCTCCGGCCGTGCGCGACGCGGGACCGCCGATCCTGCCTGGCTGCTGGATGTTTCCGCTGATCGAGGCTCCACTGGGCGCGTTGGCCGCTCCGGCCTGGGCGGTCGGCAGACGGTCCTCGCGACCTCGCTGGCCTCGGCGGCCCTGCGGTCGGGCCGCGCGCTGGGCCCAGTTCGAGCCACCCCTGCCTCGTCGTGAACCGCGTGCCATCTGCAACCTCCGACGCTTCGCCTATACGTTAGGCGCTGTTGCCGAAGTCGACCAGTGGGCGTAAGCTGACGCCTACGGCCCCGTGGTGTAGCGGCCTAACACGCCACCCTGTCAAGGTGGAGATCGGCGGTTCGAATCCGCTCGGGGTCGCCACCCTCCTCTACTCCGGCTGCATACCCATTCCGAGTCTCAGGTCGCTCTCGGCCAACTCGGTCCGTCCCGAGTACCAGGTTTCGTCGTCACGCTCGGCGCCTTCGTGGCAGCCATAGACCTCGACATACTCGGTAAACCTCCAGGCGGCCTCCCGATCGCCCGCCCTCCGCGCCCGCGCCAACTCCGCAACAACCAGGATTCCAGCCTCTGCCTCAGGCTTTGGGAGCCAGGACACGACGACTCGGTCTTCATCGATCTGGAAGACGTCGATCTGATCAAACCTTCGATAGCTACTTTCGCCCACGGCGTCGAGGAGCTCGATCGGCAAGTCTGAAGTCGAGTTCAAGTCCGTGGGCAACACCTGTTCGTATCGATCTTTCGCACTGATGTAGTAGGCATCCGGATCCGAGCACCCGGGCATGATCACACTCAGAATGTCGGTGGCGACCTGAAGAACGCTGAGTTGGTCAATCTTCAGATCAGCCAACGACGTGAGGGGACGCCGCAGAAGCAGCTCGGACGGATTGGGCGGCGGCGGCACATTCGATACCCCCGGCTCCCAGCCCTCTGGCGGTTCGAGCACCTCATATTCCTGTGCGAGATCGAAAGCATTGCCACTCTGGTCGCATGGGTAGGTCGCTTCGCTCTCCTCGATCACCCACTCTTCACGCCAGCCGGTCGTGATCAGCGCCAACACCAGGGTTCGCGTGACGATCAGGTAGTTTCCGTTGCGATTCGGAAACTCGGGGCTTGCGGACCGCAGCCTCAGTTGGGAGCCGGAGACGGAACGCCGTTCGTACTCTTCGATCGGAGGTCCATTTCGCTCAACCAGCGCAATGACCGCGGGAGGCAACAAGTCGACGTCAATGTGCGAGAGGTCTCTCGTTGTCTGAAAATGGTCGTTGTGAACGTGTTCTCCGCAAAACTGGACCGACGGAGCCTGAACGTCGTCGTCCGCAGAATCGGGCAGCACTCGATCACCGGAGTCGGCAGTCTCCTGCTGACCTTCGAAGTCACCGCTCTTCGGCTCCTGCTGCGGGCCCGCTTCCTGACGGCACGAAGTGAGCAACAGGCACAGGATCAAGACGGACGAAAAAGCTGTTGCCCCAGTGAATGGGCGACGCCGCCTACCAGGTGTCGATATAGGGACGCTTCTTCCCGGTTCGGCGCGGCGTCGGCGGGAGGCGATTGAGGCCGTTGACGATCCAGGTCCGCGTCTCGGCCGGATCGATGACGTCGTCGAGACCTCCGCCGGCAGCGGCGTTGACGGCCTTGGCGTTGTCGTATGCTCGCTCGACCATCTTCTCGTAGGTCTCGATTCGCTCCTCGGCATCCTCAATCGCGATGAGCTCCTTGCGGTAGCCGAGTTTGACCGAACCCTCGATGTTCATCCCGGCAAACTCTGCCGTCGGCCAGGCCACAGTGAAGAACCCGACCAGCGCGCTCGCGCCGCACATCGCCTGGACGCCGAGTCCGTAGGCCTTGCGCACGACGACGCCAAACAGCGGCACGCTGAGGTTGGCTCCCGTGTTAAACATCCGCGCGCAGTGACGCACGAGCGCGGTCGCCTCGACGTCGGGTCCGACCATCATGCCCGGGCAGTCCATCAGGCTGAGCACGGGGATGTCGAACGCGTCGCAGAGCTGGAGGAAGCGGGCGCCCTTGTCTGACCCGTCCGAGTCGATCGCGCCGGCCAGATGGTGCGGATTGTTGGCGATCACGCCGATTGGCTGACCCTCAACTCTGATGAAGGCGGTGATGATCCCAATGCCGAACTTCTCGCGGATCTCGAGCACCGAGCCCTCGTCGGCAATGGTGTCGATGATCTCTTTCATGTCGTAGAGGCGCAGCCGATTCTCGGGCACAATATGCCGCAGACGGCGCTGGTCGGGCGCGGTCCATTCCTTGATCGGTCCCTGGAAGTAGCTCAGGTATTGCTTGGCGACCTCGGTCGCTTCCTCTTCGTCCTGACAGAGGATGTCAACCACGCCGTTGGGGACCTGGAAGGACATCGGACCGACCTCTTCCGGCGTGTAGATTCCGAGTCCGCCGCCCTCGATCATGGCCGGTCCGCCCATCGCGACTGTTGAACCCTCGGTGGCGATGATCACGTCGCAGCAGGCGAGCAGCGCCGTGTTTCCGGCAAAACAGCGACCGTTCGTCACACCAACCAGCGGCACGAGCCCCGAAAGCTTCGAAAACTGGGTGAAGGTATAGGTGTCGAAGGCGACGCCGGGACCCGTACGGTCGTCGCCGGGCCGGCCTCCGCCGCCTTCGGTGTAGAAGACGATCGGGAAGTTGAACCGGCGCGCCATCTCAAACATACGGTCCTGTTTGTAGTGGTTGCGGCCGCCCTGGGTGCCGGCGAGCACGGTGTAGTCGTAGTGGACGACAATCGCGCGGGCGTCTCGTTCGTCCTCGAACAGATCGCGGTTGATCGTCGCGGTGCCGGCCAGCAGACCATCGTTGGGCGTGTTCTCGCGCAGTTGTTCATCGGTATTGCGCTGATGCTGCCGAGCGACGATCAGCGGCCAGTACTCCTGGAACGAGCCCTCGTCGACGAGTTGCTCGATGTTCTCGCGCGGCATTCGGTAGCCCCGGCCCCGGCGCTTGGCGACGGCGACCGGGCGATTCTCGTCGAGTGTGTAGGCGTGGCGGTCGTAATTCTCCTGCAGGTCCGGGCGAATGAAATCCGGGTCGATCAACTCGCCGCCGCCCAGCGCTTCAACCGAGACCTCGGCCTCGAGGATGAAGACCAGCGGAAAGCCCTCGCGGATCACATCGCCGACAGAGCAGGCCAGCGTCTTGACGATTCCGTCGCGGTCCGCCTGGATGACATGCTCCATCTTCATCGCTTCCATGGCGACGAGGTCCTGCCCTTGCCGGACTTCCTGACCCTCCTCAACCATGATCGAGACGATGGTCCCCTGAATCGGAGCCGGCAGGCCGACCGATCCTTCGGGTCCGGTCAGGTCGGGCGCGTCTTCCTCCAAGACCTGAATCGATTGCTCCTGCTTCACCCGTTGATCGTGCTCGAAGAGCGCCAGCGGGTCACGCGAGTCGACGCGCGCGCCGGCGAATCCGGTGTCGGCGGTCGGCGCCTCGGTGGAGAGATAACGAACGCGCTGGGCGCCATTGGAGGAGGCGAGTTCGGCCATCTGCTCGTCGACCCAACGGGTGTGGACACGCCCCTCCGCCAGATCGTCGTGCTGCAGGACATTCGTCAGGAACGGGATGTTCGAAGCGACCCCCTCGATCCGGAACTCCGACAGCGCCCGCAGAGAGCGTGTGAGGGCATCCGCGAAACTCGGCGTCGGCGAGTGGGCAATGACCTTGGCGAGCAGGGAGTCGAACGCCGATGAGGTCTGATATCCCACGTAGCCAAAGCCGTCCGTGCGAACGCCGGGTCCGGAGGGCGCTTCGTAGGCCTTGAGGGTGCCGGAGGCCGGGCGAACCGAGCCGTCCGGGGCGAGCGTCTCCATGTTGACGCGGGTCTGGATGGCGAAGCCGCGCGGCCGGAGCCAGGAAGGATCGTCGAGTCCGAGGTCGGCGATCGTCGTGCCGCGCGCGGCGCGCAACTGGGACTGGACGAGGTCAACCCCGGTGACTTGTTCGGTCACCGTGTGCTCAACCTGGAGTCGCGCGTTGGCCTCCAGGAAGTAGAAGCGGTCACCGGAATCCTCGGACGCGTCGAGCAGGAACTCGAAGGTGCCCAGCGACGAGTAGCCGACATCCCGCGCGATTCGCACGGCCGCCTCCACGATCGCGTCGCGAGTCTCCGCCCCGAGGTGCGGCGCAGGCGCGATCTCGACGATCTTCTGGAACCGGCGCTGCACGGAGCATTCGCGCTCCCAGAGATGCCCGACGCCGCCGTGCAGGTCGCCAATCACCTGCACCTCGATGTGACGCGCGCGAGGAATCAGCTGTTCGACGTAGAGGGCGCCGGAGCCGAAGGCCATCTGCGCCTCGGAGACGCAGCGCTCCCAGGCCGACTCCAGTTCGTCGATGCTCGTGACCGCTCTGGAGCCGCGTCCGCCGCCGCCGGCGACGGCCTTGAGCATGATCGCCGCATCGTCACCGAGGGACTCGAAGAACTCGAGAGCCTGCTGCAGCGTGACGGCTTCGTCCGACCCTTCGATCACGGGCACGCCCGCCTCGCGGGCGGCCTGGCGGGCGCGGACCTTGTCTCCGAACAGATCGAGCAGGTGCGGAGTTGGGCCGACGAACGTGATGCCGGCGTCGCGGCAGGCGCGGGCAAAATCGGCGGACTCGGCAAGGAAGCCGTAGCCGGGGTGGACCGCATCGCAGCCGGTCGACCTGGCAGCCTCGATCAGGCCGTCGATGTCGAGGTAGGCGGGCACGCCGAGTCCATCGAGAGCGACCGCTTCATCCGCGGCATGGACATGCAGGGACCTGGCGTCGTCGCCGGAGTAGACCGCGACGGTCCCGATCCCGAGGTCGGAGGCTGCCCGGGCGACGCGGATGGCAATCTCGCCGCGATTGGCGATCAGCAGTTTGGACACAGATCCAGAGGGCGGCATACGTCACTCCAACTTCAGTCGGGACTAGGAACACACAAGCCCATCAACTGTCGCCAAGATATCAGCGAGCTGGCGCCTTCCCTTCGGCTCCTGCTGCGACATCGTCCATGGTGCCGCTGATGCCGCGCTCGACCAACGAGCGGTACTCAGCCTCGCCAATGCCCAATTCCTGGGCGAACACTTCGAACGAATGCTGGCCGACGCAGGGCGATGGCCTGAGCCGCCGATCCTCAGGTCCGCTGAATCTCCAGGGCGCGCCGGGCAGCCACGACTTCCCGACTTCCGGGTGATCGACGACCTGGATGAATCCACTGTCCAGGTAGTTCGGATCCGGTTCCGAGAACTGCTCATAGGGCCGGGCGACCCGGGCCGCGTCGACGCCGATCGCCAGCAAACGTCGTTCTGCCTCCGCAGCGTCGAGTCTCACGGTCCAGGCCGAGAGGATGTCGTCCACCTCCTGCTCGTTCGCCTTGCGCCGTGGGGCGCTGGCGAAGCGCCGATCGCGCGACAGCTCCGCTCGGCCGATTGCCCCGCACAACGCATGCCACTGCGCGTCGGACTCGACCGAGATCGCAACCCATTCGTCGTCGCCGGCGCAGGGATAGATATTGTGCGGCGCGCGCTGACGGTCGCGATTGCCGATCGGCACCGGCATGCGTCCCGTCGCGTCGAACTCGGTGATCGCGTCGCCGACGACCACGCCCATGGCCTCGAGCATGGCCACATCGATGCGCTGCGGGCCTCCGACGCGATCCCGCCGGGCCAGCGCGGCAATGACGGCGCCAGCCATCGAGTAGCCGGAGATTGAGTCGGGAAACAGCCCGCCGGTGTTCATGCCCGGATCGCCGTCGTAGCCGTGGATCGATGACAGGCCCGACATCGGTTCCGTGGTGGCGCCATTGGCCGGATAGGAGGCAAAGGGACCGGTGACGCCGTAGCCCGAGATCGAGGCGAGAATGACATCGGCGCGTTGCTCGGCCAGCGTCTCCAGGGTGATCCCCCAGCCCTCGAGCACGCCGGGGCGGAAGTTCTCGCAGATGACGTCGAACTCGGGCATCATCCGCCAGAAGATGTCCTTGCCTTCGTCGGTGCTGAGGTCGAGCGTGATCCCGCGCTTGTTCAGGTTGACGGCGTTGTAGACCCCCTGCGTGTTTTCCGGATGCTGCGTCCTCGAGTCGTCCCGGATCGCATCGGCGATCCAGGGACGCAGGAGCCGCCAGATATCGACGCGCCGCAGCGCTTCAATCTGGACAACGTCCGCGCCGAGGAAGCCAAGCAGCTCAGTGGCGAACGTCCCGCTCCAGGCCTGGGTGAAAGTCAGGACGCGGACGCCGTCGAGCGGACCCTTCGATGATGAGGCGATTGGCGCGGACGCTGAATCTGATCTCGCGGGCGGGCGTTCGTCGGAGCCCAGGCGGGGCGCGGGCGATCTCAACGACCAACTCGGCGGACTCATCGGATGAGGATCGCCCGACGCGCGGACGGTGTCGCCGTCCAACTCGGTCTCGACAACGAAACCTCGCGCGGCGAACTGTTCGTTTTCGACCAGTTCGGGAATGGTCTGCACCACGCCGGAGATGCAGCGCAGGGCGGCCAGCCGGTGGAACAGCGGCCACTTCTCCATCTTGGGCAGTTCTCGGGCGACGCCGGCCATGACGGCGGAAAGGTCCTTGGAGTAGCGGGCGTTGCGGGCCTGCAGATCCTCGCGGGCGCCCTGCTCCGGGAGGTTGAAGAGGTCCATCGCCTCGCGCCAGTTGTGCCAGTCGCCGAAACCGAAGTTCATGCGTCCGTCGGCGGCGTCCCAGAGCGGACCCGGCTCGCCTCGGGGGCGGCCGCCGGTCGCTCCGCGCGACCATCCCGTGCCCTGGTAGATCGCGCCGATCGTCCAGGGGTAGACGGTGTGGGTCATCGCCTCGAGCTCGCGGACGTCGACCAGCTCGGGGGCGTCGGACTCGGAGCGCCGCCGCAGGGCGGCGGTTCCGGCGACGAAGGCGGCGAGTCCGCCCATGTATCCAAACTGGCGGGAGGGCAGGGTCAACGGCGCTTCGTCGCGCAGAGCATTCACGTACGCCCAGCCGCAACGCGCATTGAGCGTGAGATTGCTGCCGGGCGAACCGGCGAGCGGGCCCGCGAGTCCGTAGGGCGTGACCGACAGATGAACAGCGTCCGCTCGCATCACTCCGAGCGGCCAACTCGCCAGCTCGTCCGGACCGTCCGTCGTGATCACGACATCCGCAGCGCCAATCCAGTCTTCAGCCTCTGCAGGCTTCCCGATCACGGTCGAGCGCTTGTTCCAGTTGATATACGCATGCAGGGCCGACCGTTCAACGCCGGCCTCGTCGTTCAGGAACGGAGCCTCGTGCCGCAGCGGATGACCCTCCGGCGGTTCCAGCATGATCACGTCGCCGCCATGGTCGGCAAACAGCCGGGCCGCAAAGGCGCCCGACATCCGCCGCGACAGATCGATGACGATGAGTCCTTCGTACGCAGGTATCAGACCTTCGCTCATGGCAATCTCACCCAACTGGTTCCGATCTCTCTCCAAGAAGGAGGAGGAGCGAAACAGGAAGCACTGCTCTGATCCCCTCTCCCTCTGGGAGAGGGTGAGGGTGAGGGTTCCCCTGTATTGCTCTGCGTCACGGTATCGGATGATCCCGCCAGCTCGAACCCGGCCTGACCTACCATCTAGCCACTGGCGGAGGAATTCATGACGACGTACGACGACATCATCATCGGCGCGGGGTCAGCGGGAGCGGTAATCGCGGCGCGGTTGTCGGAGGACCCGAAACGCCGAGTCCTGCTGTTGGAAGCAGGTCCTGACTACACCCGCCTCGAGGACATGCCGCGCGACCTGCTCAAGCCGTGGGTCTCGTGGCGCGATCACGACTGGGGATTTACCGCGAACGCACGCCACGGCCGCGAGTTTCCCCTGCACCGAGGCAAGGTGATGGGCGGTTCCTCGGCCGTCAACGGCACGATCGCGCTGCGCGGAGTGCCGGGAGATTTCGATTCGTGGGTGGCGATGGGTTGCGACGAGTGGAGCTTCGAGGACGTCCTGCCCTACTACCGGCGTTTGGAATCGGACCCTGAGGGCGGCGATTTCCACGGCAATTCGGGACCGATTCCGATCGAGCGCGAGCCGTCCGGCAATTGGCAACCCTTGCAGCGCGCCTTCTACGACGCCTGCCGCGCGAGCGGATTCGACGATGTCTGGGATCACAATCTGCCGGACGCAACCGGCGTCGGACCCTGGCCGCGCAATCGCAGCAACGGCAACCGGATCTCGACCAACATCGCCTACCTGCTCGGAATTCGCGACCGCGAGAATCTCACGATTCGTCACGGCGTCCTGGTCGATCGGCTCAACTTTGACGGCGACTCTGGCGTGCGCGTCAACGGCGTCGTCCTCAGCGATGGCGAGGTCGTCAACGCCGACCGTGTCTGCGTCTCTGCCGGCTCGGCCGTCTCGCCGGCGATCCTGCTGCGCAGCGGCATCGGACCGGCAGAGAAGCTCTCGCCGCATGGGGTCGCTCAGAGAGTGCCATTGCCGGGGGTCGGCGAAAACCTGATCGACCACTTCGGCACCGGCGTTCAGGCGTTCCCTAAACCGGAAGTCGTTCACGATCCCGACGTCGTCACCGAGATCGGCGTACGCTACACCGCGCCCGGTTCCGACCAGTTCAACGACATGCAGCTCGCCATCTCGACAATCTGGGACGAGGAGCAGGTGCGCGGCCTC
Organism: Chloroflexota bacterium; assembly: GCA_028875225.1. Classification (GTDB taxonomy): domain Bacteria; phylum Chloroflexota; class Dehalococcoidia; order Bin125; family Bin125; genus Bin125. The sequence continues at coordinate 113,076 of JAPPFB010000020.1, forward strand.
ACCGACGCGCCCCGTCAACACCCGTCCTTCGGTGTTGGCGCCGTCATCCAGCGCCCGCGTTCACGCGGCTCGGTGACGCTGCGCTCAACCGATCCCTCGGAGCAGCCGCAGCTCGACATGAACTACGCATCGCATCCCGAGGACTTGCGCCGGCTGATGGACGGCGCCCGGCTCTGCTGGGAGATCATGCACTCGGATGCGATCATGCCCTTCGTCGACCGGGTGATCGCGCCGCGCGCTGCGGTGATGGAATCCGACAACGCCCTCGCCGACTACATCCGCCGCACCACCTCAACCACCTGGCACATCTGCGGGACCGCGAAGATGGGTCCCGCAACAGACCCGCTTGCCGTGACTGATCAGCGCGGCCGGGTCCACCAGGTCGAGAACCTCAGGGTCGCCGACGCCTCGATCATGCCCGACATCGTCAGCTGCAACACCAACCTCACCGCCATCATGATCGGCGAACGAGTCGCCGAATCCCTCATCACCGGCTGATCCTCCACCACCAGGAGCTTCCCCTCTGGGGAAGCTGCCGCGAAGCGGCTAAGGGGCCCCGGACACCGTATCCACATCCAGTCCACTCCCTCCGATGCCCCGCGCACCCTTCCGATGCCCCGTGCGCCCTTCCGATGCCCCGCGCTTCCCTTTCCGATGCCCCGCGCGTCCTTCCGATGCGCCGCGCGTCCTTCCGATGCCCCGCGCTTCCCTCTCCTATGCCCTGTGCGCCCTTCCGATGCCCTGTGCGCCCTTCCGATGCCCCGCGCTTGACGCGGGGCCCAGACCTCAGCCATAGAGCACGGGCGACACGTAACCCTCGCCTCACAACCTCGCCGCTCCAGTCCATCAACCCCACTTCTCCGTTGATATCATCAGAACATACGTACGTCACAAACGATAGGAGCGTTCCCAATGCCAAACCCCTACCACCTCCGAGCCCGCGTCGACCGTCTCTGGCGACACGCCAACTCCGACGCCCCCGCCTACCGACGCCTCAAGTCCCTCAACGCCGTCGTCCGCGAACTCTTCGCCCCCACTGAACGCGCCCGTCAGAACCACCAGCTCTACCTCGCCACCGACCCCTACGACGTCGCCCGCCACCACCTCCGCGACCTCTACGACCATGCCTCCCCTGCTTGGCAAGACCCCGCCCCCGCAACCACAGAAGTCGCCCCCGCAACCACAGCAGTCGCCCCCGCGCAGGCGGGGGCCGCGCCGCTCGTTGACGAGTCCTCCGATGAAGACGACGACCCCTTGTAGCCGCCTTCCTCATTTCTTCCTTCCCGCGCGTTTTTTTTCTCACGGCCGATCACCCGACCCCTGGCTCCGCCGTGCCCACCAAAACCCAATGCCCGCCAGAGACCAGGGCCCGCCAACCCCGATGCCCCGCACTTGATGCGGGGCCCACTACCTCCGGACACGCCCAACAATCACCTACGCCAACGAGACAGCCCGGTCAGCTCAGCCAAACCCCGACTTCTGCGGCCGCTGCAGCGCCATCGATCTCGCCTGCGGCGCAACTTCCCGTCGTCCCCCCGTTCGAGCCGGGGGCAGGCTATTGGCGGACAGTCCATTGCCGCTCACACCGTTGGTCGACATGGCCGCAGGCGTGGACGGCTGCTCGACCGGCTGGCCGCCCTCCCACTGCGCCTGCGTCTGGCGCTGCCGCTTGGGCACCAGGATCCAGCCGACAATGCCCGAGATCAGCGCGAAGACGATCCCGAATCTCATCGTGTCGGTGATCGCATCGACGAACGATTCGCGCAGCACCAACTGGGTCGGCATGAGCAGCGACTGGTCGAGCGTCGGCAAGACCTGCTGCGCGGCCCCGATGCCCGTGGCCAGGATCTCGACCGACTCATCCGCCAGGCCCAGCGGCCCGAGCCCCTCGCTGACGCCCGAGGAGTACACGGCCGCAGCGAACGATCCGAGGATGGCGATCGCCAGGGTGCCACCGAGCTGGCGTCCGGCGTTGTTGACCGCCGACGCCTTGCCGGCCAGGTCGACGGGCACCGACGCCATCGCCGTGTCGGTCGTGGCCGGCATATGCATCGCGCCGCCCATGCCCAGGAAGGCCATCGTCAGGCCGATCATCCAGTACGGCGTGTCGACATCCAGAATGAAACTGAAAATCAGCAGCGCGCCGGCGCCGTGGACGGCCGGTGCCCAGAACAGCATCAACCGCGGGCCCACCTTGGGTAGCAGCTTCGCCGCGATCGGGGCGAAGAACATCATCGCCAGGGCCAGCGGCATCAGCCGCGCGCCGCTCTCCGACGCCGACATGCCCTGCACCAACTGGAAGAACTGGGGCAGATAGAACATGACGCCCATCAGGGCAAACATGATGAAGAACATTCCGACCATCGAGCCGGTGAAGTCGCGCTGCTTGAAGAACGCCATCGGCAGCAAGGGCTGGTCGGTCCGGCGCTCGATGACGATGAACATCAGCGCCGAGACGATGGCGACCGCGAACGATCCGACGATCAGCGGGTCGGTCCAGCCCTTCTGGATGCCCTCGATGATCGCAAAGACGATCGCCACCATCGCGATCGTTCCCGTGATCGCGCCTGGCACATCCAGTTTGGTATGCAACTGCGATCGAGACTCGGGGACGGTGGCCATGCCGAGCATGCTCAATGCCGCGATCGGAGCCGGAACCCAGAAGACGCCGGCCCAGCCGATCAGGTCGACCAGGACGCCGCCGACCAGCGGCCCAAAGGCCATGCCGAAGCCCATCGCTCCGGCCCAGATGCCGATCGCTCGGCTTCGTTCCTCGCGCGGGAACACGGCGGTCAGAATCGACAACGTCTGCGGGATGACCAGCGCGCCGCCCAGGCCTTGCAGGCCGCGTCCGACGATCATGAAGTTGGCGTCGGGCGAAAAGGCGATGGCGATGGATGCGACGACAAAGATCCCCATGCCGACGATCAGCATCTTGCGGCGTCCGAACCGGTCGCCCAGCGCGCCGGCCAACAGCAGCAGTCCGCCGAAGATCACCATGTACGCGTCGACGACCCAGAGCGACTGGGCCTCAGACATCTCAAAGGCCCGCTTGATCGCGGGCAACGCAGTGTTGATGATCGTCGCGTCGAGCTGGACCAGCATCTGTGAGCCGGCCAGGACGAGCAGGATCACCCAGCGTCGTCGGGACGTTGAACCCGTCGATGGAGTCGTGGAGGCTTGAGTTGTCATGCCATGCGCCAGCGCGGCTGGACGAGATCGTCTGCCGTGCGTTCAAACACCACCTGCACGCGCGAGCCGATCTCCATCGCCCCCCCGAGCGGCGCATCGACGACCGCGCCCATCAGCTTGATCTCGGGCATGTCGTCGAGTTCCACCAGGGCGACCATGTAGGGGCCGAACTCTCGCAAGGCGGGATGGGCGGGATGGACCACCTCGACCCAGGACCAGACGGTTCCGGTCCCCGCAGAGTCTTCCCATTCCATGTCGAAGCCGTAGCAGGCATGACAGTTGAGTTCGGGCGGGTACTGTCTGGTCCCGCACTCGGCGCAGCGCTGGACGACCAGCCGGCCCTCCGCCGCAGCCGCGAAGTAGCCGCCATTGACGGCATCGTCCGGATCGGGAGTCGTCATGCCGTCGGGAAAGAAGGGAGCGTCGAGGAATTCGGCGCGGACGGGGTTCGTCGTCATATCGCGAGAGTAACGCGTCACCGGACTTGTAGGCTGATGCAGGATGCGCCGACTGCTATCGATCGCCCTGCTGGCCCCGCTGATCTGGATCGGAACCGCCGCACAGTCCTCGGCGGAGGCGCCGCTCTGCACGCTCTCACCCGACTTCCAGCGCCAGGTCCTGACCAACGACGCAATCGTTGGAGCGGCGGTCTACGACCTGCAGACCGGGAGCATCTGGAGCGGCGGTCACGCCGGTCCCTACGCGTTGCACAGCGTGATCAAACCGCCCATCGCCTGGGCGGTGATGAGCGACGCATACGAGGAAGGCCGCCCACTGACCAGGGTGCACCGCGACTCCCTCTACTACATGGTCGCCTGGTCACTGAATCCCGACGTGGGCGTCCTGCTTTCGATGATTGGCGGACTGCAGGGGCTGAACGACTTCTACCAGCGCTGGGGAGTGCCCGAGCTCATCGAACTCTCTCATCGTTCGCGCTGGGGAGCGAGTCGCGCGCAGCCGGTCCACCTGGCGCGCCTCTTCGCGGCGCTGGCGATGTCCGAGACCGTGCCCGAGCTTGCTCGCGAACACGGCTTCGATCTGCTCAGGTCCGTGGTCGATGGCCATCGCTGGGGAGCGACGATTCCCGAACAGTCGCTCCCCGGTTGGGAGTCGCTGATCAAGACCGGCAACTTCACGCTGCCGGAATCCGCCGGAGGAGACCCGGTTGCCAAGATCGATCCGCATGACTACCTGGACCGGCACACGCTGCTCAGCGACCTGTACGACGCGCCCGAAGCGACTGCGGGAGCCGCCGCCGACACGCCGCTGAAACAGCTGGCCAGCAGGGACCGCGTGTTGGTCAGGATGAACAGCGCCGCGATCTGGCTAGCCGCGCCGTGGCAGGGCAGCCAGCCCCGGTACGTCGTCGCCATCATGCAAGAGAGCTTCTACACCTGGGTCGGCTCGCGCCGGTTGCAGGACTACATCGGCGCCATCCTCGCCGACGCGATCGTCGAGCGCGAGGCGGGCCGCTGGTCGGACGCGCCGAGTCATTGCATCAAGCGCGCGCTGTCCTGAACCCCGTCGGTGCTTGGTCTCAGTTGCGAAAGATCGCGGTGGAGATCGGGGCCGAGGCGGGACCGGCGGCGACGATGCAGGTGCGGGCGCCCTCGACCGGATTGGACGAGTCTCCGCGCAGCTGTCGAACCGCTTCGACGGCCAGGTTGAAGCCGTGCGTGTACGCCTCGGACAGGTTGCCGCCCGAGGTGTTGATCGGGAACTCGCCGGCGTGCGTCGCCCCAGGGTCGGCGACCGCCGTCGTCTCCAGACGACCGCCTTCACAGAACGGTCCACCTTCGCCGACCTCGCAGAACTTGTGGTCCTCGAATGAGGTCAGCACCTGTCCGGTGAAGTTCTCGTAGAACTGGCCGCAGTCAATGTCCTCCGGTCCCATCCCGGCGGCCGAGTAGAGGCGGTCGACCATCGTGGTGTAGTTGGAGCTCATGAAGTCGTCGTGCCAGAATCCGTCGACGACGTTGCCCTGGCGGTGGCCCGAACCCTGCACTGACGCCGAGAGATAGACCGGCGTGTCGGTGAAGTCGCGCGCGATCTCGGCCGTGGTGAGGATCATCGCGGCGGCGCCGTCGGTTTCGAGGCAACAGTCGTAGAGGCGGTACGGATCGGCGATCATGCGGGAGTTCTGGTGGTCTTCCAACGTGATTGGGCGGCCGTTCATGACGGCGCGCGGATTGTTCTGGGCATGCTTGTTGGCGGCCACCGCGATCTGACCGAGCTGGGCCGAGGTCGTGCCGTACTCGTACATGTGACGTTGCATCTTCATCGCCAGGAACTGAGCCGGCGACATCAGTCCCTGCGGGACGTTGAAGGCGTACTGACCGCGCAGGCGACCGCCGCGCCGCGACTGTCCGAAGCGACCGAACTCGCCCTGGGCGAGCGCGCGGTAGACCACGACGAAGTTGGCGTAACCGGCGACGATACCGGCCGCGGCGTTGCCGATCGCGGCACAGACGCCTCCACCACCTCCGCCGTAGACCATGGATGCGAACGCATAGTGAGGCAGATCGAGTGCGGTTGAGAGGCGGTTGGGGTCGTTGCGGTCGGCGGAGTATGAGGAGAAACCGTCTAACATGCGCGGTTCGAGTCCGGCGTCGGCGCAGGCAGCAAGGATGGCTTCGAGGGCGAGGCGGAACTCGGGGCGTCCGATCCGCCCGTGCTTGGTGTACTCGGTCTCGCCGACGCCGATCACGGCCACCCGGTCGCGGATATTGCGGTCGTATTCGTATACCATCGCTGCCCTCACCTCAACCCTCTCCCAGAGGGAGAGGGGGTAAGCCTGTCACATAAAGGGAGAGTACGAGATCGCGGGCTATCCTACGGCGGCTGAGGACTTTTGAAGGAGCCGCCGATGTCTGATTTCGCCAATCTTCCCTCATCCGATCCTGCGACGTTGGGCATTGACCCGGAGCGATTGGCTCGCACGGATGCCCGCATGGCGCAAGCGGTCGAGAACGGCGAGGTGCCCGGCGTCACGACGGTTGTGATTCGGCATGGTCACGTGGCGCACGTGTCGTCGCACGGCTACCTCGACGCGGAGCGCAAGAATCCGCTGCCGATTGACGCGCTGTTCCGGATGTACTCGCAGACCAAGCCGGTGACCGCGGCGTTGACGATGCAACTCCAGGAGGAGGGCGTCTTCTACGTCGACGAGCCGATCACGAAGTGGCTGCCGGAGTTCGAGAATCGGCAGGTCCTGGCCCCGTTCGATCCGCCGAACAAGGTTCGCGGACAGGGCTTGCTGATGGGTCAGACGGTGCCGATGGTCCGGCAGATCACGATCCGCGACCTGCTGACGATGACCTCAGGGCTGCCTTCGTTCGGCAACATCCCGTCTGCGATGTTCCCACTGCTCGAACCGGTCTGGGCTGGCTCGGAGTTTGGGATCACGGATCCGGGGCAGGTCGACACCAGCGTTTCCGAAGAAGACCGAATCATCGCAATGTCGCAGCTTCCCAATGCACGGCAGCCGGGAGCGGCCTGGGAGTATGCGATGGACTTCGACGTGCTGACCGTCCTGTTGGAGCGTGCGACCGGGCAAAACCTGGACGAACTCTTCCAGGAGCGGATTTTCGGACCGCTGGGCGTCGAAGGCTGCGGCTTCTACTGTCCGCCGCAGGACGCCGATCGGCTGGTGACGAACCACCACTGGTCCGAGACTGGCGCGCTCAATCCCGTGGAGCGTCCGGAGGACTCTCACAAGGTGCGAGAGTCGCTGGGCCAACAGATTTCCGGGAACGGCCTGTACGGGGGCGTGCTGATGACGCCGGCGGCATACACGCGCTTCGCCGCGATGCTGCTCAACGGCGGCGAACTGGACAGTCAGCGGGTGCTGGGCCGCAAAACGATCGACCTGATGACCGCGAATCATCTCGGAGCGATCTGCGGCAGCGAGATTGATTTGACCGGTCCGGGTTACGGGTTCGGCTTTGGCTATGCGGTCCGAGACCGGATCGCCGGGACCGCGTATCCGGGCAGCGTTGGGACCTACGGTTGGGGCGGCGCTGCCGGGACCTGGTTCTTCGTAGACCCGTCGGAAAACCTGGCCGGGCTGTTCTTCACCCACGTGTTCATGTACCAGTTCAATCCCGTCGCCTACCTCGAGACCGACTTCGAGAAGGGCGTATACGAGGCGCTGATCTAGGATTCGTCCCGCCTGGGTAGCGATTGATAGAGCGCCAGGGCCAGGAACGGCAGGATGATGACCTGCCCGTATGCGCCGGGAGGCGGCTTGGCGACCTTGAGTGGCTTGGCTCGTCCGACCAGGATTCGTCCGATGTTGTCGAGCAGGTTGAGCAGCAGGATCAGGGGGATCAGTCCTCGATAGCGGAACAGCGCCAGCCAGGCGAGGCCGGCAAGAAGCAGCTGCTCGAGTCCCCACTGAGCGAAGATGGCGACGACGTTCTGGCCGCCCTCGACGTCGAGGTCGATGCCGGCGATCGAGTTCGCGCCGCCGTCCTTGCGGAAGACGTGCACCATGCTGCGAAACGTCATCACGAGGCAGAGGAAGAGGTAAAACCTGGTGACCCAGGGGTCGCCTCGGTAGGTGAGGACGTCGGTTGGCAGGAGTCCGTTGACGCGTCGCACCTGACTACTCCTCCATGTCCTGGCGCAACGACGCGGGAATGTCGCGTGCGGTATGCAAGACTCTGTAGACGTCCACGCTGGACGCTTCTTCGACGTAGAGGATCAAGAATGGGAACCCCGCGACCGGCCATGACCGCAGATTGGGAAATGGTGTGTCGCCGCTGTAGCGCGACGAGCCAGTCGATGGGAACTGACTGAGATGCTGGAACGATTGGCGCAGGGCGACGGCAAAGGCGCGAGCAACTTGCGGCGAGGCATCGAACCAATAGCGATCAAGAATTCCGGCGATGTCGCGAGATGCGGGATCGCGAACCGAAATCGGTTTAGGGTTCACTCCCTCTCGGCCTCATCCAACCGTCGGAACAGCCGATCGAAGTACTCATCATCCGCCACCACCGCCTTCGGCGATGCGGCGCCTTCGAGCACTAACGCCCGCAGGTGCTGGCGATCACGTTCCTTGCGGATCAGATCACGGATGAACTCGCCGCAGTCCTGATAGCCGCCTTCATGCACCTGTCGATCGACAAAGGCCCAAAGGTCATCGGAGAGGGTGACACTCACGGTAGGCATGTGGTCATGCTACTCCAAGTCGCCAATCGAGCGGCGGGGAAAGTCCCTTGCGGGATGGGCGTTGCGGACCTGTTCGTCCAGGCCAATGCCGGCGATTGAGTCGGCTCCTAGGTTCTCTCCAAAAGCGTGGATGAGGCTGGGGAAGGTGATGACGATGGAGGAGTGGACGTAGAACCTTGTGACCCAGGGGTCGCCACGGCAGGTGTGGGTGTCCTCCGGCAGGATGGCGCGGAGTTGACTGTTGTGTCATGACCCCCCTGCTGTTCGGTTGCGTCTCACGAGAACGAGTTCTCATGCTCGCCGACGGATCCAGACGGTACTCTCCATCCAGGTTCGACGCTGACTTCGGAGGCAGGTGCCGCCATGCAAGAGTTCGCAGGTAAGACAGCGGTGGTTACAGGCGCTGCCTCAGGAATGGGGTTGTCCATGTCGCGGCGTTTTGCCGCAGAGGGCATGAACGTGGTGCTTGCCGACATCGAAGAGGCCGCGCTTCGAACGCAAGTGGCACTGCTCGAGCGCGAAGGTTGCGCCGTACTCGGCGTGACCGTGGACACCATGCAGCGCGCGGATTTGGAACAGCTTCGAGACCGCGCGGTCGACCGGTTCGGCAACATTCACATCCTCTGCAACAACGCCGGCGTCACTGGTCTGGACGATGCGGTTGGCGTCATTGGCGGCGTGAACATGACCTGGGACGTGCCCCAGCACACGTGGGAGTGGGTGATGGGGGTCAACTTCTGGGGAGTCCTGTACGGGATTCAGGCGTTCGTGCCCCACATGCTGGCTCACGGCGAAGCAGGGCACATCGTCAACACCTCTTCACTGGCAGGCCTGCTGCCGGGCGGAAGCGCCTACAGCGTGTCCAAGCATGCGGTATTGGCCCTGACCGAAGGGCTGTACCAACAGTTCGAGCACATCGGGGCGAACCTGAGCGCCTCGGCGCTCTGCCCAGGGGTCGTGCGGACCAATCTGCATCGCGCCGAACGCAATCGACCAGAGGATCTGGGCGAGAGGTTGATGGACGTTTCGGCTGAGATGGCCGAGACGATCGAGGGGTTCATGGCGACGGCCCTGGATCCGGAGGACATTGCAGAACTGGTCCTGTTCGCGATCCGTGAGAAACGCTGCTACATCTTGCCGCACGTCGACGAGGACGACTCAATCCGCGGTCGGACGGAGCACGTGCTTGGTAGAAGGGCTCCGTTTCCAGTTGCTCTCTAATCCCCGATTGTTCGCGCCGGGAAGTCTTTGGCGGGGTGGGCTCTGAGGACTTCTTCGTCGAGGTCGATGCCGAGGCCGGGGGTTGCGGGGAGGGCGATGTGGCTGTCCTCTACCTGGAAGGGTGGGGTGGCGGCCTGTTGTCCCCATGGTTCGAAGTTGACGAAGTATTCGGTGATGATGAAGTTGGGCATCGTGGCGGCGGCGTTGAGGGTTGAGGCGAGGGCCATCGTGGTTGAGTTGTAGTTGTGCGGCGCGACTGCGACGAAGTAGATTTCGGCCATCGCGGCGATTTCGGTCAGCTCCTTGATTCCGCCGACGTTGGCGACGTCGGGGTTGATGATGTCGGCCGCCCGCTGCTCGAAGGCCTCGCGGAACTCGAACTTGGTGTACAGCTCCTCGCCGGTGACGGTGGGGATGTTGATTTGCGCCGTGGCGGCGGCGAGGGCGGTCATGTTCTCGGCCCAGACCGGCTCCTCGAACCAGAACGGTTCATACTCCTCAACCATCTTCGACAGCCTGACGGCGTTGGAGGGGCTCAGGCGGCGGTGGATCTCGAGCAGCACGTCGACATCGGGTCCGACGGCCTCGCGCACAGCTCGGACCCGGTCGGCAGCCAGTCGCAGTTCCTTCATTCCGACGTAGCTGCGCCACTTGCCGGGAACGGGATCGAACTTGAGTGCCGTGAAGCCTCTTTCGACCATGGCGCGGGCGCGGGCCTGGAGTTCTTCGAGGTCGTCCATCTTGGCCCAGCCGTTGGCGTAGACGCGGAGGCGATCTCGGACGGCACCTCCGAGTAGCTGGTACACCGGCATCCCGGCGCGTTTGCCGGCGAGGTCCCACATGGCCTGTTCGACGCCTGAGATGGCGGAGTAGAGGTCCATTGCGCCGCGGCGGTTGCCGAAGTCGTTGTGGATCGCGTCGGTCCACGGTTTGATCCGGGCTGCGTCCCAGCCGACGATGTATCGTCGCATCGCCTCGAGGTGGGCGGTGATCTGGATGTCGCGGTCGGACTGGGTGTAGCACTCACCCCAGCCATGTAGACCGTCGGCGGTTTCGAGGCGGACGAAGCAGAGGTTCTTGCCGGCGATGTAGCGATCGGGCTGACCGGTGTCGGGCGGAGTGGGATGAACCAGGTAGTAGCGCAGGTCGACGATGGTGGAGTCGGACATGGATTGGCTCGCAATCGGTGAGGGGCCGGAGATCTCACTCATCATCGCACGGGGCTTGGCAATCTCGGAGTCGATGGCGATCACCAGGGGTCGTCGTCCTCTTCGGGCGATGCTTCCTCCGTGGGGACTGAGGGACTCTCAGCCCGGGTCCACGCATCAAGCGCGGGGTATCAGACTGGATTGGGTGAGCGACGGGATCGATTGGGGGTGGCTGGATTCGATGGCCGAGGTCTGGGCCCCGCATCAAGTGCGGGGCATCGGAATGGATGGCGGGAGTGCTGGGCATGGGAATGGATGGCGGGAGTGCTGGGCATGGGAATGGATGACGGGAGTGCGGGGCATCGGAATGGATGGCGTGAGCGCGGGACATCGGATTGGATGGCGTGAGCGCGGGATATCGGATTGGATGGCGTGAGTCCGGGGCGTCGGATTGGATGGAGGTTGCCGGGCTTCTCCCCTTGAGAGAGGGGAAGCCCGGCTGTTCTCCGGAGACGTTCTCCCTTCGGAGAGACATATTGGCGGCTAGCGGGAGTAACCCGGGTTTTCGGACTCGTGGTCTCCGGCGACGGCGCCCATGGAGACGAGGAGTTTGCCGAAGTCCATGGCGGCAAGGGTGTTGATGAGGTCCACGGGCAGATTGGCAAAGCGCCAGGCCAGTTCGTGGATGTGCTCGGCGGCCAGCGCCATGGTCTCGCCGCTGAGGCCGTCCTGGCCGAACCAGCTGTAGCGGTCGGCCACAAGTGCGACGAGTGAGCCGAGATCGAGGAAGTCGTCGTCGCCGAACCTGGAAATGCCGGAGACCATCTGGACTTGCTGACGGTTGGACTCACCGGACATCGGCGTGAGCCAGCGCAGCTCGACCTCGCCAAGGTCTACGAGGCCGTCGCGGACCGCAGCGTCGGTCAGCTCGACCTCGAAGAACATGGTGGTGGCGGAGCCCATGGGGATCTCGGCGAACTCCTTGCGGTCCTGTTCGAAGTTGCGGTCGTCGGTGACGCGGTTTTCGTAGCCGACGAGCCGCCATGCGGCGACGGACTCGTGGTCCCAGCGGACCTGGGCGCGGGCCTGGTCGGCGAACGGAACCGAGAGCGCCAGCCAGTTATCGCGGCTGAAGGTCGAGCGGGCCTGGCCAACGTCCTGCAGGTAGCGGTACCAACCGTTGCCGTACTGGGCGAGCTGCTCGAGGAGGACGTCGTTGTATTTGGCGATGCCCACGCCGACTGTGATCAGGCGGAGCGGATTGCGGTCGTCGCGATCCTCGGCCGTGCGCAGAATGGCGAACGGGTCGGTGGCGTCGACGTTGGCGACGCCGTCGGACATGAGGATCACGTAGTTGTGAGCGTTCGGTCGCTCGCGACGGATCTCGTCTGCGAAGCGAACGCCGAGATTGAGGCCAGCCTGAACATTGGTTGAACTGGTTGGCTCGAGGCGGTCGATGATTCTCCTGATGTCACGATCGTCGGGACGCTGATGCGACTCGCTGTCGACGATGTTGTCGGAGAAGAGCACCACCGCGATACGGTCGTCTGGCCCCAGTCCACTGCGGATTGAGTCCGCCGCCGCGCGTGCGATCTCGACGCGGTTGCCCTCTTGCATTGAGCCTGAGGCGTCGAGGACGAGGGTCACGTTGAGCGGCGTGTCGTCGACGAACTCGGGCGCCTGGGTCGCAATGCGGACGAGATGCAGGTCGTCGTGCAGTGGGTGTTCGAGGATGTCGGTGGTGACGGCGAAACTGTCGTCGACGTCGGGCAGGTCGTAGTGGTAGTTGAAGGCATTGATCCATTCCTCGGCGCGGACCGACGCGGGCTCGATCGCGTATCCCGCCTTGACCCAGTTGAGAGCGAGGAAGTAAGAGGTGCGGTCGACGTCGAGTGAGAACGTGGATGTGTCGTCGTCGACGGTCTCGCGCCAGCCGATGGTCGGGTAGTCCTCGAAGTTGGTCGCTCCGGGGAGCGGGCGACGCGGGGTTCGGCTGCGTTCGCCTCCGCCCTGTTGTCGCTGGGTGGATTGTGAGCGGGAGCTATCGGCGGAGGCTTCCTGCTCCTGCTCCATGGCCTGCTGTTGGGCCTGCTCGGACTCGGCTTCCTGGGCGGAGACGGCGTTCTCGGCCTGTTGCTGTGTCTGTTGCGCCTGTTGCGCCTGTTCCTGCATTGCCTGCTGTTGCTGTTGCTCTTGCTGTTGAGCAACCTGGGCCGCTGCCTGCTGTGGTTGCTGTTCGACGCGGGTTGGCTGCTGGCTCTCAGCCTGTTGCGCGTCGTCACTGCAGGCGACGGACAGCAGTGCGGCAGCAACGACTGCCAACGCGATCATTGGCGGGGCGAGGATGCGTGTCCACCTGGGGATCCTCGCTCGGCTCTGGTTCTGGTTCATGTGGTCCTCCTGACCGACTGATTCGGGGCGACAGATTGACGACCGGCTGTCGGCCCGTTAGGGAGCTAGACGATGTAACGGGGGATATAGTTCCCGACCCGGTAGTCGGTGGGTGAGCACGAGGACGGTGAGACGGATGGTGGGAGCGAGGGGGAAGGTGGCGTGTTGGCGGCGGCCGAGGTCTGGGCCCCGCATCTAGTGCGGGGCATCGGAGAGAGGAGTACGGGTTTGGACGAATTGGGATTGGCGCAGCGGGAGAGACAGCGTTGGCGTTGGCGTATCATTCGGCCAAGCTTCAAGCCTTTAGATGAAATGAGGTCACGATGGCCAGTGCACCGACTCGCGTACATGTGGTGACGGGTGGATTCCCGCCGGGGCAGCACGGTGGTCACGACATGGATTTTGCCCGTCTGCGGCTTCTGGACATGCTGTACTCGGACGGCAACGTGCGGGCGACGACGGGCAACGACTTCACCGATATGTGGAAGTGGCTGCCGGTGACCGACGTGCTGATCACGTACACGGCCGGCCCGTACGCGGACGACCCGCAGAACGAGATTCTGCGGGACTGGATCGGCAACGGCGGCCATTGGGTCGGATTGCACGGTACCTCGGGCGGCAAGGCCGCGCGCATGGGCGACGGCAAGCGGGCGATGGTCAAGATGGAGCACCACGAAACGCTGGGCGGCTTCTTCATCAACCACCCGCCGATCAAGCGCTTCACGGTCGACGTGAAGAACGTGAACTCGCCGATTCTCGAGGGATTGCCCGAGCGGTTCGATGTGATCGACGAGCCGTACATGATTGAGATCACCGACCGTCCCAACACCGACATCCTGCTGACGGCGCCAATCGGTCCGGACAACTATCCGGACTTCGGCTTCGACTACGAAGAGGACACGGCGCTCGAGGCGGACGGCGTCACGCGAGTGTTCGGATACACCCGCGGGATCGGGGAGGGCGGCGTCTGCTACATCGCCCTGGGTCACTGCCACTCACCGCTGACGAACTCACAGCCGTTTGTCGAGGAGAACGCGCGCGACGAGAACGGCGAGATGCCGCGCACGTTGAGATTCACCTGGGAGACCGAGGAGTACGGTCAGCTGTTGAAGAACAGCATCAATTGGGCGAGGGGCTAATCGGCTATCCGGATTTCATCCGGAGAATTCATCCGTCCCCGCCTCTGAGCGGGGACCAGCTCTCCCGGGATCGGTCAGGCAAGCAGGTCCCCGCTCGGAGGCGGGGACGGAGCGTTCGCGGTGGCGGGGACAAGACCAACCTTTGTCATGAACCGCGAGGCGTACGTATACATCCTTGCGGGCAACAAGCCGCAGGACGGCCACCCGCCAATTTACGTCGGCTCGACCACCGACCTCGTTCAACGTGTCGCGTTACATCGTGATGGTCAAGGCAGTCGGCACACTGCCAGATATCGGATCAGGCGGCTTGTCTGGTACGAGGTCCACGACTCGATCGACTCTGCGCAAGCAAGAGAGCGCCGTATCAAGCGGTGGGAACGAGCTTGGAAGGATGAACTGATCGAAGAGTTCAATCCAGAATGGCGGGACCTGTACCGCGAACTTGCGTGAACTCGACTGCCAGGGCACCGGGAGCGGGTCCCCGCTCAGAGGCGGGGACGGAGCGTTCGAGGTTGGCGGGGGTTTCGCAGGCCGACGACTATCGCTATTCGCCGACGACGGGCTCGGGGAGGACGTCTAGGAGGCCGCCGAAGATTTCGGCTTCATCGTCGATCGGCGCGGTTTTGACGGGGCTGACGGTTCTGGGGATCCTGGGACGCTCGCTGAAGAGGGCGTTGAAGATTGATTCGGCGTGCTCGATGAATCCGAGTGAGCCGACGCCGTCGACGTAGATCGGACGGCAGTCGGGCAACTCGGCGGCGATGCGGCGACCCATCTGGATGGGGTGGGATTCGTCCAGCATGGCGTGCCAAAGCATGACCGGGAACTGGATATCGCGCAACTCGAAGCCCCATGGCTCCAGGTGGTGTCGGGCTTCGTCGCCGGCTGCGGCGGGTCCCTGGCGGAAGGCTTCTCGCAAGTCGGTGATCCGGTTGGTCAGCGTCGGCTCCGAGCCGAGGATGGCGCCGTCGACCGGCGGCATCCGCTTGATCTGCTCGGCCACGACGCGTTCCGGTCGCTTTTGCACCGAACGTCCGTAGCCGCGCATCCAGAGCGAGGCGAGGCGTTGCGACTTGAGGAACAGGGTGTAGATCAGCCGCCATTCGTAGGACATGCCTTCGAGCACCTCGCCGGAGTCGATCGCGCCCAGGCCGGACACCAAGGCGACGCGATGCAGACGCTCGGGCATCTTCAGGGCGCAGGCGAGCGTGTACGGCAAGCCGGCCGAGATGCCGGCAACGGAAAATTTCTCGATCTCGAGGTAATCGGCCAGCTGGCGCAGGTCAGATGGCCAGTCAAGAATGTCGCGGCCCGGCAGCGGATCGGAGTAGCCGAATCCCGGTCGCTCCGGCGCGATCAGGCGCACCCCGGCGCGAGCGGCGCCGGGATCCATGACTGCAGCGGCAACGCGAGACGACGGTATTCCGTGATGGAAGAACAGCGGCTCGCCTCTGGGATCGCCGTACTCGGTCCAGCTCAACGTCCGGCCGTCGGCGAGCCGGACCTCGCTATGTGGCGGCTCGGGATCGTCGTCGGTGGTTCGGCTGGAGAGTTCGGCGGTTGTCATGTAGTCGGATCGTATCACTCGCGGCTGAGAGAGAGGCGGGCGGCCCCCACCCTGGCCCTCTCCCAGAGGGAGAAGGGACTGAAAGGGAGAAGGGAGCAAAGTTAGTCGGCCTTGGCGGGCTCGGAGACCAGGAGTTCGGCTTCGACGTCGTCGGCGAGGTTTTCGATCAGCGGCGTCTCACCGAGGCAGCCGTCCTCGACCTGCATGTCGAAGGCGTCGGCGAAGTAGCGGTAAGACTGGTACTGGTCGCCGTACTTCATGTGACCGGCCGTGTGATGGGCGGCCGAGAGCAGCAGTGTGTTGCGCATCTCGGAGGTCGTGCGGCGGTAGTCCTCGAGCATGCAGAGTCCGATTTCCTGGTTATGCGGATCGTTGCCCTGCTTGGCGATCCCGTCGGCAAGGGTCTCCACAAGCGGGCCGTCATCGTAGCCCTGCTTGAGGTAGTTCTCGACCCAGAAGACCGACTGCTCGGTGTCGAGCGCGAGCATGGCGTCGTTGAGCTCGCCGAGGAGTTTGCCCTGCGACATCGGCGGGGCGTCTTCGTCCATCGAGTAGCCGGCGAAGTAAGTCGCGGCGCCGCGCGTCTTGTTGCCCTTGGAGTTGGTGACCCAGTGGGCACATTGGTTGATGAAGTTGGCGGCGATGAAGAGCAGCTTGGTCTTGTGCGGGTGGTCGAAGTTCTCGTAGAACCAGCCCAGCATGTTGGTGTACTCGTAGCCGTGCTGAGGCATCGAGAAGTTGGCCGGCAGGCCGCATTCGAGCACGACGCGGGCGGCGGCGATCTGGATGGCATCGAGAATTGACTTAGGAGATCTACCGGCCTTGAGCAACGCCACGATGTCTTCGATGTACGACTCTTCGGGCTCTCGAATGATCGAGCGGATCAGGCCTTCGGCCTCGGGCGGTGAGAGCGGAATCTGGTTCTTGAACAGCTCCTGGTCGCGGGTCGAGGTCTGGGTTGCGTTGAGCGACGAGGCCGGCGGCTCCTCCTCGAGGTGGTACATCATGATCTGGCAGGCGGACTCGAAGAGCGAGTACCAGCGCGGGCCGACGGCGATGTCGGGCACGCCGGCGTAGAGCACGTGGTGGGCGTTGTCCCAGCCAATCGCGCGTCCGAGCTGGATCGTGCTTCGCGCGCGGAATGACTTGTGACCGGTCGTGTAGGAGCGATTCCAGAACATCCGATCCTGGACATCAATCAATCCGGCGAACATCATCTGGGCGAGCAGTTCCTCACGGCGCTCGGGGAACTTCTCCCAGAGGCCAAGGAACAGCGAATACTCCTCGTTGACGTGTCCGTACTGGACCAGCGTGAGCCAGTCGTTCAGGCCCTCTTCCAGCGAGCCGTCGTAGTCGGCAGGTTCCTGGTCATCCCAGTGCGCGGCGGGCGGGGCCGGGCCGTCGGGATACTTCTCGGGGTCATAGGTGCGACGGGAGTAGTGTCCGGGCATCCTGCCCTTGAGCTGGTTCCAGATGTCGAGGCCGGTGGGCACGTACCAGGCGGTCTGGCTGAGGGGGAGATGGCGCATCTCCTCGGAGACCATGTTCTGCAGACCGAGCGTGGCGCGCGACGAGAGCAGGCAGTGGTCGTTGTTGACAAATCGGACGATGCCCGAGTCGATTCGCTGGTGGTAGGGCACGTGGGTGTAGGGAGCGTGCGCGCGGATCGTCTCGGAGAGGATCTCGGTGGTCGGGCGACCCTCCTTGATCAGGTCGAATGCCTGGTGCAGCGCTGAGGTGTTGTCGCGCTCGACGATCGTTTCGCGGTATCGGTCGTAGGCGGCCGCGGTCTGGCGATCCATATAGGCAGGCGACGAACCGCTGTCTCCGGTACCGGATGTCTTGTGCAGGCCCATTGAGCGCTCCAGGCACTGAGTTCGGAATTGCTGAGGTTGATGCGCAGTATAACGAGGGGTCGATACTGCTCAGTCGGCGAGTCGTTCGTCAGGCCAGGGGAACGTTGCGGCCCTACGGCGCCGCGCCGGTATCAGCGCGCGGAGATTGACCCAGGTTGGCGTCAGCAAACGTCGACAGTTTGCCATTTGCGGGGATTTGCCGAGTTTTTTCTTATCCTGATGTCATGGAGATTCTTCCTTGACGACCGAGGCAACTCCGGATCCGATCATTGCCCAGTGGTCGGAATCGCTCGAAGCCGACCTGACCGAGGCGGGAATGGAGCAGGCGGAGGCGCACGCGTACCGTCAGTCCTTCGAACTCGGACTCAACCGGTTGATGTCGGTGGTGGCGACCAAGCAGGAACTCAAGGATGGCCTCGCCGATCTACGGGATCAGCTGCAGCGCGAAATGGAGTTGCGCTTCGCGGAGGTCAATCGGCGGTTCGACGAAATGGAGACCAGGACCGACCGGCGGTTCGACGAAATGCAGATCGGGACCGACCAGCGGTTCGATGAAACGCGGGCTGAATCCAATGGGCGGTTCGATGAAACGCAGGCTGAATCCAATAGGCGGTTCGATGAAGCGCAGGCGGAGACCAATCGGCGGTTCGAGGAGGCCCAGCGGCGCACCGACCAGCGGTTTGCAGAGTCCGAAAAGCTGATGATGACCAAGTTCGACGAACTCGACAAGCGAATCCGCCTGCTCGCCGCCGCGACGGGGATCGGATTCGCCCTGGTCATCGGCTTTCTCAGCGCGCTCGTCGTTCTGGTTGCATGAGACTTGCCTGCGATCGGGCACGATCTCCAACTCTGGCATGTTCTATATTGCCCCTGTAGAGCAATCGCGCGGGCTTGACGGAGTTTTCGTACCTGCGCATGGACGTTTTCTGGAGAGGTGCCCCACATGTCTGACGACCAACGAGCGCTGGTCGCCCACCTGATGCGCCGCGCCGGCGCCGGTGCGACGCCTGCCCAGCTCGACGAGCTGGCCAAGCGCCCCTATAGCGAAGTGGTTGAAGAACTGATCAACCCGTCGCTGGCCGAAGACGACGACGATCTGGTCTTCCGCTACTTCCCGGCGTTGGCCAACTCGGACACGCCGTGGCCCTGGAGTGGCCGCTGGATCTACTGGATGGTCAACTCCGAATCGCCGCTGCGCGAGAAGATGGCGCTGTTCTGGCACCACGTGTTTGCGACGGCGTGGTTCAAGTCGGAGCACGGCCCGTCAATGCCGGTGCACATCCAGATGTTCCGTCAGCACGGCCTGGCCAATATGCGCGTGCTGCTGGAAGAGTTGTCGCGCGACCCGCTGATGATCTTCTGGTTGGACAACAGCGAGTCGGTCGTCGGCGCGCCGAACGAGAACTACGGACGCGAGCTGCTCGAGCTGTTCTCAATGGGCGTGGGCAACTACACCGAAGACGACATCAAGGCGGCGGCCTACAGCTTCACCGGCTGGACATTCGAACAGCCGATCCCGCTCTACCCGCACGGCGGCTACCCGGCGCGCTTTGTCTACCGGGACGACCTGCACGATCACTCGGAGAAGGAGTTCCTGGGACACAAGGGCAACTTCAACGGTGAGGACATCATCGACATCATCGTCCAGCAGCCAGCGACCGGCCGCTTCATTGGTCGACACCTCTACAACTTCTTCGTCAAGGACGAGCCGGGCGTGTCGGCCTGGTCGGTGACAGAGCCGGGCAACCCCGAGGCCGTGGCCGAGCTGGCCTCCGCCTTTGCCGAGTCGAATGGCGACCTTCGCGCGGTGATGCGCGTGCTGTTCAACGCCGAGTGGTTCAAAGAGGCCCGCTACGAGCGAGTCAAGTGCCCGGCCGAGTGGGTTGCGGGCGCATACAAGCTGTCGGGAACCCTGGGTGTTCCGCAGCCCGAGATGTGGAACCTGCACATGACGATGGGCGCTATGGGACAGAGCCTGATGGACCCGCCCTCGGTCGAAGGCTGGCACACGGGCAAGGAATGGATCGACGGCGGCACGCTGATGGAGCGGATCAACTTCGCCTCCAAGCTGGTTTCCGATCCGTCCACTCCGGGCGTTCAGGAACTGGTCGGTCGATTGCAGGAGCAGGGTGCAAGCAGCCCTGAGGATCTGGTTGACGCCGCGCTCGATTTCGCCGGCCCGCTGGTGGTGTCGGAGAACACACGAGCGGCGCTGCTCGAGGCGGCCTCCGACGGCGGCGATCTCTCTTTCGACGGCGACGAGGCAATCGAAGCGACCGGCCAGCGCGCGGCGCAGGCCTTGCGACTCGTCATCGCCTCTCCCGAGTATCAGTTCGCATAGGGAACCCTCACCTTAACCCTCTCCCCGGAGGGAGAGGGGATTGGATTGGACTTCTCCCAAAGGGAGATGGGACCGAAGCAAGCAACGGAACGGAACAAGTCAATGAGCGGCAACGGACACAGCGAAAAGAAGGACCCGGTCCTCGTCATCGTCCAGCTTTCGGGCGGCAACGACTTCATGAACACCCTGGTCCCGTACAACGAGGGCCACTATTACGACGCGCGACCGCTGGTCGGGGTGCCTCAGGACGAGGTGATGCCGATCAACGACGAGCTGGGCTTCAATCCAGCCGCCGAGCGGATGAAGAAGATGTACGACAACGGCGATGTCGCCGTGGTCCAGGGCATCGGCTACCCGAATTCGTCGCGCTCGCACTTCCGCGGCATGGACATCATGCACACCTGCGAGCCCGACCGGATTTCGACCGAGGGCTGGGTGGCAAAGCTGATCCAGCGGCTCGACCCGGATTCCGAGAATCCGCTGACCGGAATCAACATTGGCCGCGGTCTGCCGCGCGCCATGGCTGCCGCAGGCGTGACGGCGACATCGGTCGGCGACCTCGACAACTACGGCCTGATGCCTGACATCCAGGCCGAAGAAGACCGCAACCGCGACCTGGCGATCTTCAAGCGGATGTACACGCCGGCGATCGGCAGCGGGATGGTCATGGACTACCTGCGCCAGACCGGCGTTGACTCGCTGGCCGGCGCCGACATGCTGGCGCCCGTTCCCGGGATGTACGAGTCTTCCGTCGAGTACGGCGCGAATCCGATCGCCAAGGCGCTGCGCGACGTTGCCCGGATCCACACCGCCGGCCTCGGCGCTCGCGTCTTCTACACCAATCACATCGGCTACGACACGCACTCGCACCAGCCGCCGGTTCACCCCGGTCTGCTGCGCGACATGACCGGCGCGCTGGACGACTTCCTGACCGACCTGCGCGAGCATGACGCAGCCGAGGAGGTCGCGGTGCTGGTCTTCACCGAGTTCGGCCGGCGGATGAAGGACAACGGCTCGGGTACCGACCACGGTTCCGGAGGCGGCGCCTTCATCATCGGCGAAAATGTCGAGGGCGGTCTCTACGCCGAGTACCCGTCGGTCAACCCGAAGGACTGGTTGAACGGCGAGGATCTGCAGCACACGATCGACTTCCGCGGCATCTACGGCACGATGCTCGAGCAGTGGATGGGCGTCGAGCCCGAGGAGATCGTCGTGGGCGACTTCGAGCAGGTCCGCCCGTTCAAGCAGACGATGCTGGCGAACTAGTCAGCATTGACCGAGCTCCCCCCTTTGGGGGAGTTGTCGCGTAGCGACTGAGGGGGCCGCTCGCGACGTACCGGACGCCCTCTCAGCCTTCGGCTGCTCCCCCAAAGGGGGAGCTCTGAGAGGCCCAAGGAGGAGGTTCCAGATGGCATTCCCACACGCGATGCTGCGTTGCGGCTACCCCTATGAGCGAGTGATGGGCATGCGCCGGGTCACGACGTTCCCGGTCGACATTGCGATCGGCGATGACCGGATCTACGTGGTTGGCCGGACAGAGCTCGGGGTCGGCGGCAACATTCGCATGGTCTCGCTGAAGACCGACGACGAGCTGGGCGACGACCTGACGCACGGCGACCTGGGCACGATGGCCGACACGGGACACCTCTGGCCGGTCGGGCTGCTGCGCACAGACGACGGCAACCTGCATGTGCTCGACGAAGGCAACCACAACGTCACGACCTACTCACCCGAGGGCGAGAAGCTCAACCAGTGGGGCGAGCACGGCTCGGGACCGGGACAACTGGACCGGCCGTCGGGCTTCGCCTTCGACGCCGACGGCAACGTCTGGGTAGTCGACACGCAGAATCACCGGATCCAGCAGTTCTCGTCCGACGGCGAGCACATCGGCGGGTTCGGCGAGTTCGGCGACGGCCCGGGTCAGTTCAACATGCCCTGGGGCATCACGTTCGACTCTGAAGGCGACCTGTACATCTCCGACTGGCGCAACGACCGCGTCCAAAAGCTGACCGCATCCGGTGAGCACATCATGGACTTCGGTACGCGGCCGGGCTACGAGGTGGGCCGACCGTGCGGCGTCGCGGTCGACGAGCACGGAGACCTCTACGTCGCCGAGCGCAACAAGCACCGGGTCGTGATGTACGACCACCGCGGCCGCTACATCGAGTCGTTCTATGGCGCGGCGACGCTGGGCCGGATGGGCCGTGAGTACATCCGCGCCAACCAGAAAACGTTGCGTCTGCGCGAGATGACATCGCTGGAGGAGCAGAAGCTGCTGCGCTTCCCGCAAGGCGTCCGATACCACGAGGGGCGACTCTACATCTGCGACTTCGGCAGCCATCGCGTCCAGGTCTTCAAGAAGGACGCCGAAGCGCTGACCGAACAGCAGATCATGGCCGAGCTTCGGGCCCCGACGCTCTCGACCACTTAGGACGCTCCTGAACAGATCGGGCGAAGCCAGTGCCGATGGTCTTCGGCTTCGCGACGCATCGCCGCCAACAACTGGAGGCGGAGTTCCTGCGGATTGCCGGTTCGATGCGTCAGCTCGGCGCCGAGCGCTTCTGGTTGACGGGCGACCTGGCGCGCGACGAGATCGGTCCCGAGTCCGAGCTCGAACTGCTCATCGTTCACGAAACGGAGCAGCCGTTCCACCGCCGTTCGGACTTCTTTCAGACCCATCTGAGGCCGCAGGTCGGAACGACCTTTATTGTCTACACGCCCGAGGAGTTTGACGATCTCTGCGACTCGGATCGCGTGATTGTCGAAGCGACCGCTCTGAGCGAAGAGGTGGTGGTGTGAGCACGCGGTCGGAGGCGGAGCGCTGGCTGTCTCAGGCGCAGCACGACCTGGAAGCGGCCGAATACGCCACGAGCGGCGGCTTTCACGCGTTGGCCTGTTTCCTGTCCCAACAGTCGGGTGAGAAGGCCGTGGCCGGGTATCTCTTCGCCCGCGGCGCCGATCATGTCTGGGGTCACGCGCTTGCCGATCTCTGTGAAGACGCCATGCAGCTCGACAAGTCCTTCGACGTGATCAAGTCGGTGGCGATGCTGTTGGACAAGTACCATCACCCGACGCGTTATCCGACAGGCCTGCCCGGCGGCATTCCTTACGACGCCTATGATCACACCGACTCGTCTCGCGCGATCGAGATCGCTCGGGATGTGCTTCAATTCGTAGAGACCCGCCTCAGTTCGCTCGACCAGTGATCCAGTTCCGACACGTCCGACTGAACGAATACCACTGCGCCCTGCTGGAGGACCTGATGGAGTTCCAGGATGCGGCGGAGCCTCGGGCGGTGATCGTCGAAGAAGCGGTGGCCGAGGATGGACTGGTCTTTCGTCCAGCGCTTCGGCACAGCGGATACCACCCGGGTGTTCTGGCCAAGCTGGTAGAGCATGGCCTGATCGATCTGACTCACGTTGGAGACTCTGCTTACCGGGTCTATGTCACTCCAGTCGGACGGGACTGCTATGACGACATGTGCGGTCTGACCTGAACCAGATGTCGTTGAAACGAACCGAACCGCATCTGCCTCGTCCGCTCTCGCCGCAGCGCCTGGGAGCAATTCGCAAACGGCTGCTCCAGTGGTACGCCGGCAACGAGCAGCCGTTCCCCTGGCGGCATGCCCGCGACCCCTATGCCGCCCTGGTCGCGGCAGTCTGCGCACAGCAAACTCAGATGTCGCGTGTGCTTGAAGTCTACGACCGATGGATGAGCGCGTTTCCGACGATCGAGGATTTGGCCCAGGCCACCAGCGCTGAGGCCATTCGTGTCTGGGGGCGTGCCGGCTACCCACGCCGGGCGGTGTATCTCCATCAAACCGCACAGGTTGTATGTAACGAACTTGGAGGTCAGTTGCCAACCGACCGCAAAGCGCTCGAACGCCTACCCGGAGTCGGTCCATTCACGGCAGCGATCATTCTGAATTTTGGACACGGAATCGATGCTGCAGCCGTAGATACGAACATTACAAGGGTGCTGGGGCGAGTGTTGTTCGGCGCGTTGCAACCGGCGCTCGAGACCCGGCCTGCGGACATACGTTGGGCCACCGAGCGTTTGCTGCCAGAGAACCAGGCCACGCGATGGAACCCGGCATTGATGGACTTTGGCGCATCGATTTGCACGCCGAATCCGAAGTGTGATTCCTGCCCGCTGCCTCGACTATGCGACGCCCACGCGAAGTTCATGTCAGGAGCCAGGGCTTCGGCCGTTCGCGCCCAGTCGTCATTTGTCGGATCGCAACGTGAGATACGGGGCCTGTTGATGTCGCTGCTTCGCGACGCCGACGGTCCGTTGCCACGTGACTCAGTTCTGCTTGATGTAGTGCAACGTACGGGGGCGAAGCGGTCGCGGGTCACATTGGCGGAGCGCTCGCTGATTGAGGATGGCCTGATTCGCCGTGGCGATCATAAGTTATTTCTCGGTAGCGAGAGATAGTTGACCAAGTCCGCGATTGTTTGCATATACTATCGGCGCGGCCGGCCGACAGCGGCCTCAGGGTCTGTTGCGGCGCAGTGCCGTGTTCAGTAGTGAAAGGACATTCGTCAATGGCTGGCGACTTTGAAGATCAATTGCGAGCAGAGCTTGCCGGCATCCAGGCGGAGGTCGAGCGACTGGAGAACAAGCGTCGACTGATCCATGAACTGCTGAGCAATGAGTCGGGCAGCGCGGCAGGGGCAGCGTCCGCGGCGAAACCCACCAGGCGACGGGCAGCGCGGCGGGCCGGCGCTCCGGCAAAACGGACCCGCCGGCCCAGGGGACTGATTACCGGTAAGGTCCGCGAATTCCTGGGCCAACAGAGCGAACCGGTTCACGCGACCGAGATTCTCGCCTTCCTTGAGCAGAACGATGCGGCTCCGCAATCGGCCAAGCCCATGCCGACGCTGCAGTCGACGCTCCAGCGGATGAAGGAAATGGGCGAGATCCAGAACACTGGTCGGAATCGGTGGACGTTGATCTCGGGTGGTAGCGGCGGCGGAGAAGGCTCTGCTGCACCGGTAGCTCGTAGCGATGGCCCCCCGGTGGTCACCTCCACGACCACGTTCGGCGCCCGTCCGCTCGGCAACCAGTAGCTGGCCACGAGCCGGTAGCATACGGTCGCACGCGACCCGTCGTCGCGGCGGGCTGATTGACCGCAGAATTCGCAGACCAGGGAGCATGACGACATGTTGTTCGAACTTCGCCAGTACACGATCAACGAAGGACGCCGCGAGGAGTTCGTGAAGTTGATGGAAGAGCAGATCATTCCCTTCCAGACCGCGCAGGGCATGACGATCCTGGGTTCCTTCATCTCCGAGGAAGACGACAACACCTACGTCTGGATTCGACGATTCCACTCCGAGGAAGAGCGGGAGCGGTTGTACGACGCCGTCTACAACTCCGATCACTGGAAGAACGACATCGCGCCGCAGGTTGGCGAGATGATGAGCCGCGACAGCATTTCGGTGAGGCGGCTCGAGGCCACGCCGCGGTCGCCGATTCAGTAAGTGTCTGCAGCATCGCCGGAACCGTCCGCGGAGCCTGGCGCGCCGCCGCTCGCCGTGCCCGGCGACCCGCTCTTCAGGCAAGACGACGACCACTACATTCCCACCGATCGCGCGCGCGGGCCATGGACGTTTGACTCCCTGCATGGGAGTCCCGTCGCCGCGTTGATTGCCCACTGCGTCGAGCTGCGGATGCTCGAATCCGTTTCGGCGTCAACCGACGCCGGCGAGTTGCGGATCGCGCGTCAGACGATCGACCTGTTTCGTCGAGTTCCGTACGGACCGCTGTCGGTCGATGTCGAGCAGATTCGCGAAGGGCGCCGGGTAGCGGTGTTTCAGACGCGTGTGAGTTGCGACGGCAAGCTGCTGACGCAGGCGACATCGCTCTGTCTCCGCGCAAACGAGAGGCTGGGCTCCGTCGGGGCCGATCACGCGGTCGAACCGCCCCCGCCGCCTGATGAGGCGACGCCAAACGTCGTGGACCGCGTCGGCAATCGCTGGGTGTCGTATCCGGGCACGCTCGAGATGCGGCATGTCGTTTCGCCGGGTGGATCGCAACCTCCAGTGGTCTGGATCAGAAATGATGCGCGTGTCGTCGCCGATTCGCCTCTGACGCCAGCCGTGCGCGCCGCCGGAATCGCTGATTTCGTCTCTCCGTTCGCCAACATGCAGCCGGGTCGCAGTGGTTACGTCAACGCCGACATCACCATGCACCTGCATCGCCAACCGGTTGGAGAGTGGCATTACCTGCGTGTCGTCTCTCGTGGCGCGTCCGACGGCGTCGCGACGGCTCAGGCGGTGCTGGGCGACCGTCTCGGCGCATACGGAGCCAGTTCGGCCGCCAGCCTGATTAACATCTGACACATGAACGGACTGGGTCCTCACGTGGCGTCCGCAGACGTGGAACGTTAATCTCTAGTCATGGCCGGCCGAATTGTAGGCATGATTTCCGTATTGACGTTCGTCGGCGTCGTGGCCGCGGCGGCGGTGCATCTGATGCTGGCGCTGGATTCCGAGGAAGACTCGGGCCGCCAGACGGCCAAGGTGTTGGCCGAGGCGGTCGGGCGCTGGCTCGTCGCCAATGACGTCGAATCATTGGTGGATGCGGAGATTGCGGAGCTGCTGCGAACCCAGGCGCCGTCAGAAGCTGATAGCGAGGCCGCCGGGGTTGAGCTGGGAACGATCTGGGTATTCAACTCGCAGGCGCGACTCGCAGCGTCCTCGACCGATGCGCGAACGATCGATCGGACTGAGATCCTCGCCGCCCGCGAGGTGCTGGCGCCGAACGCGGATACCGTGCTCGAGTCGCTGCCGGACGGACGCTACGCCGGTACCGCGGCGATTCGAGATGCCGAGGGCACGGCCATTGGCGCGGTGCGGATTGAGTTCACGACCAGCCAGATCGGCACGCACTTCGACCTCTACCGCACGGAGTACATCATCGGGGTGATCCTCATCCTCGTGGCGCTCGTGCTCGCCAGTTGGTTCCTGGCCCGTCGGCTGGCGCGACCGATTGGGCTGATGGTTCGGGCCGCCAGAGCGGTCGAAGATGGCCGGCAGCCGGAACCGGGTGTGGCCGCATCGCTGCGCAACACCTCGCTGACACGGGATGAGTACGGGGAACTGGCCGGAGTGTTCCTCGACATGGCTCGGGAAGTCGGGGCGAGGGAGATCCAACTCAACGCGCTGGTTGATGAGCGGACCGTGGAGCTTTCGGAGAAGAATCGAGCGCTCGAGGACGCACAACGCGAGATTCGCAACGACCTGGAGATGGCGCACTCGGTACAGGCGGCGCTAGTGCCGTCGGACCTGCCGGAGGATCCCCGCGCCGGAGTGGCTGCCTACATGACGCCGGCGCTGGATGTCGGCGGGGACTTCTACGACGCGTTCCTCACCGATGATGGACGTCTGGCGTTCGCGATCGCCGATGTGTCAGGCAAGGGCGTAGCGTCGGCTCTGATGATGGCCGTCGGCCGCGCATTGTTGCGCAGTTCGGCGAACCAACATCCCGACCCGAGCGACGCGGTCGCCTCGACCAACGATCAGCTTTGCAGCATGAATCCCAAGGAACTGTTCATTACAGCGTTCTTCGGCGTGATTGACATGGATCTGGGCACCCTGACCTACGTCAACGCCGGGCATGATCCTCCGTACCTGATCCGACCGGACGAAGCGCCGGAGATGATTCCACACACCGGCGGCATCGCGCTGGGCGTCTTGCCCGATCTTCACTACGCCGAGACCACCATCCCGCTCGATCCGGGCACGTCGCTCTACCTGTACACGGACGGCATCACGGAGGCGGAGAACGCCAGCGGGCAACAGTTTGGGCGTGATCGACTGGAACAGCAGCTGGCGAACACGAATGGCGCCGGTCCTCAGGTGCTGATGGAGGACATTCTGGGCGATCTGCGCGCGTTCACCGGCGACGCCAGGCAGTTCGATGACATCACCTGTATGGCCGTGCAATTCGTCGGCGGCGCGTCGCCCGAGCCGTACATTCCCGGTCGCGGGCAGACGCACCTGGCGTCCGGTTGGCGGCGCATGGTGGTGCAACCGACGCTGGAGACGTCGCTGCCGCGGGTCGCGGCGTTCGTGGAGCGTTTCGCCGAGGCTCAAGGATTCTCACCCGGCGAGATCTACCGCATCAACCTGGCCCTGGACGAACTGTTGACTAACACGATCGAGCACGGATTTCCCGGGCGCGAGCAGGAGGCCGACATCTCGGTCGCCATGCGGAGCGAAGGCGACAGCGTGATCGTGCGCTATGAGGACAACGGTCCCGAGTTCAACCCATTGCAGGCGACCGAGCAAGACACCGAGCTCGAACTGGAAGAGCGGCCGATCGGCGGGCTGGGCCTGCAGCTGATCGCCTCAACCTTTGACGACGTGAGTTACGAGCGGTCCGACGGACGGAACGTTACGATGTTGCGACAGAGTCGGGCGACACCCGACGAGGAGCCGGATTAGGCTATCCTGTCGATTGCGAGACGTGACCGAGGAGAAACGCCATGGTTGACCTGTACCCCGAATACGACGACAGTGTGTTGGTCCTGAATCCGCTGGGTCGCATCGATGGCACGAACGCGAAGGCGTTCGAGGAGGCGCTGCTTGGGCGGATCGATGCCGGCGACACGCAGATCCTGATGAATTTTGAGGGGATCAACTACATCTCCTCGGCCGGGCTCCGTGTCCTGTTGATGGCGGCGAAGCGCACGAGCCAGTCGGCTGGCCAACTCGCGCTCTGCGGGGTCCAGGACCACATTCAGGAAGTGTTCAAGTTCTCCGGCTTCTCTGAGATCATTCCGATCCACGATGACCGGCCGGCGGCGCTGAACACCTTCTAGCGACGGTCAGACCGACAGACCCTCAGTCCGACACCAACCAACATCGCCTGAATGTCCCGCCCGGTTGGGCCGGCATTCAGGCGATGTTGACACGCTGCCCAGACTAGAGACCGAGTTCGGTCTCGAGCCGGGCGATGGCGCGTGAGATTCGGCTGACCAGCTCATCAGCCTCTTCGAGGTTGGTTGCCAGCGGGGGCGCGAACGGGATCATCGCTCCTCCTCGCGCCAGGACGCCCTCGTCACGCAGATACTGGGTGACGCGCTCCTGGACGTTGTCGGATTCGTCGAAATCTTCTCCGGTCGACGGGTCCTTCTTCAATTCGATGACCTGCATCAGACCGATGCCGCGCGTGTGATGGATCGTGCGGTGTTGCTCGCGTAGCTGGACCAGTCGCGAGCGCACGTGCTCACCGACGCGGGCCGAGTTTTCGACCAGACCTTCGCGCTCGATGATGTTGAGGTTGCCGAGCGCGACGGCGCATGAGACCGGATTGGCGCCCCAGGTGATGCCTCCGATGGTGCCGTCCTTGCCGGCCTCCTCGAAGGTCCTGGCGATGTTGTCGTTGACCAGGGTTGCGGCGATAGGCGAGTAGCCGGAGGAGATCTGCTTGGCCGTAGTCATGATGTCGGGCTCCACGTCGAAGTGGTCCATGCCGAACCACTTGCCGGTGCGGCCGAAGCCGTTGATCACCTCATCTGCGATCAGGACGATGTCGTACTTGTCGCACAGCTCGCGCAG
The DNA here is from genome assembly GCA_028875225.1 of Chloroflexota bacterium. Classification (GTDB taxonomy): domain Bacteria; phylum Chloroflexota; class Dehalococcoidia; order Bin125; family Bin125; genus Bin125. The sequence continues at coordinate 142,672 of JAPPFB010000020.1, forward strand.
AGTGCGCCAGTACTTCGCGTCGGGTACGTAGCTGCCGTTGGCGGTGGAGATCGGTTCGGCGATCAACGCGGAGATGGTGTCCGGTCGGGCGGCGACGATGACATCCTCGATCGTTCGGGCACAGAACACGTCGCACTCGGGGAAGGTCTTCTCGTAGGGACAGCGGTCGCAGTTCACGTTTGGTACGTGGATGGAGCCGGGCACCAGGGGCTCGTATGGCGTGCGCATCGAATAGGCCGCGGCATTGACGGACAGCGCTCCGGCGGTCTGTCCGTGATAGGAGCCGATCCGTGAGATGGTCTTGAACTTTGTCCCGTTGCCACGGATGTGGTGGTAGTGCTTGGCAATCTTGAGCGCGTTCTCAACGGCTTCGGAGCCGCCATTGACGAAGACGGCCTTGCGAATGGTTGAAGGCGTCAGGTCGAAGAGCTTGGTCGCCAGCGCGACCGCCGGCTCGGAGGCGTAGGCGAAGGTGTTCTGATAGGCCAGCCTGGACATCTGCTCGTGCGCGATGTCGGCCAGCTCGGTGCGGCCGTGTCCGACGGCGTTGAGCCAGAGGCCGGACATCGCATCGATGTACTCGCGTCCCTGATCGTCGTGGAGGAAGATCCCCTCGCCCTTCTGGATGACGAGCAGTCCATCGTCGGCGGCGAGGTCGGCGTGTGACTGGGTCGGGATCCAGAGATGTTCCAGTGATTGTTTGCGCAGCGCTTCCTGGGTCGGGGTGGTCATGCAGGGTCCTGTCGTGCCATGGGTTGTTCAGACAGGATAGGCGCTGGCGAGTTCGCCTGGGGCGCGACCCGCAGGGAGGCCCCCTCCGTCACTCCGTGACACCTCCCCCATAGGGGGAGGTCTATCTAGCGCTGGGCGGAGGTGGGCGCGCCGCGAGCGCGGAGGTCATAGGCCATGACGACGAGGTCTCGGAGGCGGCCGCTGCGGTCCATGACCCAGCCGGGGAGGGTCGCGACGGGCTGGAAGCCGAGGGATTCGAAGACTGCCTGGGCGCTGAGCTGGTCATGCGTCATGCGGGCTGAGATCCGCTCCAAACCGATGGAGTCGGCGATTGCGAAGATCTCCTCGGCGAGAAATCGTCCGAGTCCCTGACCGCGAATCTGTGAGTTGACGGTGACGCGGATCTCGCCCATGTGATCGGTCCAGCCGGCCTCGTTGTGGACGAGGGACGCTTCGCCGACGATATCGCCGGAGTCAATGGCGAGCACGGTGGTGGTTCGGTGTTCGGCGATGTTCTCGAGCCATCGGTCGACGACTCCTTCGTCGGTGATGTCCCAGGGGAGGTAGAGCAGATCGTCAGTGGAGAGCGACCGGGCAAAGGCGAGGAAGCGGGCCTTGTCGGCGGAACTCATCAGGCGCATGTCGATTTCGCGGCCGCCGCGAAGGGTGGCTCGACTGGGGTAGCGCCGCGCAATCAGGGCGGCTTGGCGGGCGGATGCTTCGGTGGTCATCGATCGTCTCCCGTTTCACTGTCCTGACGAGTTGGCTCTCGACTATCCATCCGTTGCCGGATGGCGTGCGCGCAGAGTACCACTGGGGGCGCGACCAGGATTGCAACAGTGCTGCGAACGTCGTGGATGTGCGGTCAGCTTGACGGTGGACGCCAGCGGGTCGTCCGGGGTTGCAGGCGGGCACCTCGGTCGGCGGCGGAGTCGGCTTCGATGGCGACATCGTCGCCGGGATACATCGTGCCCTGTCGGACGACGCGGGCGTAGAGCCGGGAGCGGCCAGGATGGGTGGCCTGGTTGATTCGGTTGAAGTCGCCGTCGCTGAAACAGTGGGCGATGATGCGGCAGGGCGCGGCATACGAAGTGATCTCGACGACAACCTGGTCGCCGAGATGGACGCGCGAACCGGGCACAAGCTTCTTCCAGTCCAGGCCGCGAACCGTGACGTTTTCGCCGGTTGTCCCGGGTCCAATCTGGTGACCGTCGGCTCGCAGCGCGTCGAGGATCTCAGCGGAGAAGAGACAGACGGCGCGTTCGCGTCCGCCGTGGTGGCGACGGTCTCGCTGTCGGTCGCGGGTGAGGCCGTATTCGTTGACAACGGCTTCGGGCACTGCCCGCTTGGGTACGCCTCCGGCGGAGACGTTGAGTTGCTCTATACGTCCAGTTGATTTGGGTTTGGCTGTGGTCATGTCGCTATCCGCCTTGTCACCTCGACTGGCCTGATTCTAAGACTTGCCGCATGAGTGTCGCCTGGGATGTGGTTCTCAACGGCGCCCTCCTTCGGAGAACCCGCCTCTGGCCCCCGTTCAAGCCGGGGGCAGGCTTTCGGCATCTCCCCCGGCTTCGCGGGGGGAGAACGGACTGGGAGGGTTCTGCGCAGTGCTCCAACTGGCGATCATGCCGTCGACGTAGAGGACGCGGAGGGCGGTGAGGAGGCCGGGGAGGAGTTGGGTCTGTTGTTGCTGGGGGACTCCCTCAAAGAGGTCGTTGAGCAGGGCTCGGACGGTGCCTTGTCCGTCGATCCGCGTTGCCAGCGCGGCCACGACCATTGAGATTGGCGCGCCCTGGGGTCGAGAAGGCGAGGTCATGACCGCGCCCCACTCGAACTGTCCATCGCCGATGACCGGCTTTCTCGCGAGTTGCACGCCGGCTGCGAGGGTCGGGACAGCGTTGAGCATCGGGCTGCGATCGGGCCAGGCGGCATCGATCAGGCGGGCCATCTCGGCATCGCGGCGCTCGCGCTCCGATTCGACGGCGGCGACGCCCTGGACGAAGTCGGCCGGAGCTTCACCGCGTTCGAGCACCACGCGCTCATAACCCTGGGGCGGCTGTCCAGCGACGGCGGCGATGAAGGCTTCGCGGGGTGAGACGTCGTCAGAGGTCTGGGTTAACCGGCGGGCTTCCCAGAAGTAGGAGTCGGAAGTGCGATTAGAGGCGTAGAAGAGCGCGGCCATCTCGCGGAACTGGTGGTACTGCTGCATGTAGAGCTGGGTGTAGACCTCGGCGGCTGGCTCTTGCATTTCCGGGTCTCGGAGTGCGGAGGTGACGTAGGCGGCGGCGAGCACGGCCGAGGACATGGCGAGGTGGACGCCGGAAGAGAAGAGCGGGTCGATGAAGCAGGCGGCGTCGCCGACGAGAATGAAGCGGTCGCCGACGAGGCGCTGCGAGGTGTAGGACCAGTCGCGGATGACTCGGGCGTCGTCGATGAGCTCGGCGTCGGCCAGCATCGCCGCTGTCCGGCCGGTCAAGGAGAGTTGTCCGCGATAGAAGTCCTCGGGCGATTGCCCAGCGAGCCGGGATGCGCCCCAGGCAGCGTCGACGACGACGCCGACTGACATGACGTCGTCGGGCAGGGGGATGGCCCAGGACCAACCATGTTCATAGGCCTCGATGAAAATGTTGCCGGCGTCCGGTTCGGGCAGACGCTCGGCGCCGCGGAAGTAGCTGTAGACGGCGAGGTTGCGGAAGAACTCGTCGTTGGTGCGCAGATCGAGGCGCGTGGCGAGGAAGCCGTATTGTCCGCTGGCGTCGACGATCCAGTCGGCTTCGTGCATCTGCGTTTCGCCACTTGCCGATTCCACGGCCAATGAACTGCGGTCGCTGTCATCGAGATTGACATCAACGACGCGCGAACCCTCGTGAACGGCAACGCCGGAACGTTTCGCGTTGCGTAGGAGCATCTGATCGAAGGTCGGCCGCCAGACCTGGTAGGCGTGGGGATAGCTGGCGTTGGTCTCGGCGAAATGCCAGGACCAGGGCTCGGGATTTTTCCCCCAGACCATGGTGGCGCCGTACTTGGGGGTGAAGCCGGCGGCTTCGATCTCCTCGATGACGCCGAGGTTTTCGAGGATGGGGATCGAGGCGGGGAGCAGGGATTCGCCGACGTGCTCTCTGGGGAATATCTCGCGCTCGAAGAGGGTGACGTCGAAGCCCTGCCGGGCGAGAAGGGTGGCGGCGGTGGAGCCGCCGGGGCCTCCTCCGATGACGACGATCCGGTGGGTCATGGGAGGATCGTAGTGGTTGGGTGGCTCCGGGTACTACGGCGACAGGAACGCGGGATCTGCGCACAGCGACCGCAGTCTGGGCCCCGCGTCCCCTGTTAAAGCCAGGGGCAGGCAAGAGCAGGGCATCGGACTTTAGGGATGGTTGGGCAGCGGATGTGAGGGATGGTGGGCTGCGGAGTTTAGAGAGGGGGCTTAACGCCGAAGGCCCGCGCCGGGGCGCGGGCCTTCGGGTATTGAACCGGGAAAGGGATTAGTCGCCGGACATTGGGTCGCCGGTAAGGGTGTTGACCTCGAAGGCTCCCTTGAGGTCGAGTTCCTTGCCCATTTCTCGGACGGCCGGGATGACTTCCTCGCCGAAGAGGCGGAGGGAGCGCATGGCGTCCTCGTGGTTCATCGCGCCGTCGCCGTCCCAGAAGAAGATGTTGCCGGGGCGCAGCTCTTCGAGGACGTGGCGGATCTTGGGGATGACCGTGTCGGGCGTCCCCGTGATGATCGAGTACTTGTTGACCTGTTCCTCGTAGGTGCCGAAGGCGTCGGCGTCGACCTTGTCCTGCTCGGCTTCCTTCTCGGCGAGTGCGGCGTCGCGCTCGGCCTGACGGCCGCGAGCGGCGGCGGCGAAGGTGCTGACCGTGGGCAGCAGCTGGGTGCGAGAGGTCAGACCGGGGAGGTTCTGCAGGTTGCTGCGGACGGTGCCCTGGTTGCCTTCGAGGAAGGGGTTGGCAGGGCCGGAGATGTACTTGCGGCCGGCTTCCTCGGCCAACTCTTCGGTCTCGTCGACGTGGACTTTGAACAGGTAGCCGTGGTGCTCGGTAGAGGCCTCGTAGCCGTTCTCCCGAGCGACCTCGTCGTAGTAGTCGAACGACTGCTTGGTCGGCTCGATTTCGGTGGCGAGCATGACGTAGGGGTAGCGATGCTCAGCGCACCACTTGACCGTGTTCCTCGACATGACGCCGGGGATCCAGATCTGGGGGTGCGGCTCCTGGTAGGGGCGAGCCCAGGGGTTGACGTAGCGGTATTGGTAATGCTCGCCTTCCCAGCGGAAGGGACCGGGTGTGGACCAGGCCTTGACGACGAAGTCGTGGGCTTCCTGGAAGCGTTCCCAGTTGAAGGGGGCCTGGGAGTTGTGGGCGACCGACTCGCGGCCGGTGCCGCGAACCCAGCCGGTGACCAGTCGGCCGCGGGAGATCATGTCGATCTCGGCCAGTTCTTCGGCCAGCCAGAGGGGGTCTTCCCAGATCGGGAGGACGTTACCGAGCAGGACGATCTTGGCGCGCTTGGTGATGCGGGCGAGGATCGCCGCTTCGACGTTCATCACGCCGCCCATGCAGAACGGCGTGGAGTGGTGCTCGTTGAGCATCAGGCCGTCGAAGCCCATTTCCTCGGCGTAGACCTTCTCGTCGAGGTAGCGGTTGTAGAGCTCGGCGCCGATGCGGGGGTCGTAGTCCCCGTTGGTCATGCCGAGGTCCTCGATCTCGCGCCCGGTCGCGCCGACCCAGCCCGATTCGAAGTCCTGATAGGGACGTTCGGTGAAGTAGCCAATGAACATGGTTGCGGTTCCTGTTCCTCCGGCTCAGTGTGTGGTGACTGGAGCCGGTTGTACGTTCCTCAAAATGATACGTGATCTCGCACGAATCGCCGCAGGCCTAGAGCCCCGCGATGAATGCGCTGACGGCGTCGGCGGCGGCCTGCGGACTCTCCAGCTCGACCAGGTGTCCGAGTCCGTCGAGCACCTGGAGCGTGCTATTGGGCAGGCTGGCGTCGTAGACCTCGGCGACGCCGAGCGGCGTCACGCGGTCGTTCTCGCCCCAGAGCAGCAAGGTCGGCGTTTCGACCTCGGAGAGCAGGTGCGGCAGCTGGCGGTTGAACATCCAGGGCTTCCAGGTGAGGCGCGCGGTCATCTCGCGGGAGAAGTCCCAGAGTTCCTTGAGTTCGGGCGCGGCTTCGTCGCCGAAGACTTCGGCGTAGGCCTCGTCGGAGGAGAAGCCGAGCTTCACGTACTCCTCGAACTCGTAGAAGATGACGTCGGCGATTTCGCCTTCCTCGGGCTGGACGCCGGCGGCACCGACCAGGATGAGGCTGTCGAGTCCGTGCAGATGCATGGAGGCGAGTTCGGCCGCGACCCAGCCGCCGAAGCCGAGGCCGAGCAGGTGAGCGTCGGTGTCGATGCCCATCTTGTGGATCGCGCTGTGCAGCATGATCGCGATGTCGCGCGGGTGGCGGGCCCAGGCCGGTCGCTCGGATTGTCCGTAGCCGGGCATGTCCATCACGGTGACCGTGTGATTCTCGGCGAGGTGGTCGTAGAAGGGGATCCAGCCGGGCGAGCCGGTGGAGTGATGCAACACGACGATGTTGGGACCGCTGCCGTCCTGCAGCGCGTTCACTTTGAGTCCCGCGACCTCGGCTGCGATCTGGGTGTGTGTTTCAGCTTGTGTCGTCATACACGTGCTCCTGAGAGTGCTGCTCTCGACATTGAGTCAACCTGGACGATGTTGGCCAGTTGGCCGTTCTCACGTTCGCGGCGCAACTAGTTAGGCGTAGGCTAAACGCCCGGCGCATCACGGGCAACCAGAGACGCAAGCTTCGGACATGGAGTCAGATTCTACGCGCGGTCGTAGGATTGCAGCAGTATGACTGGACTCTTTCGGCTGTTGCGATTGGCCGCGTTGCGCGAGTTGCGCGGCGGGTGGCTGTTGATGCTCGGTGCGGCGTCGCTGCTGATTATTGCCGCGGCGTTGGTCGCGCTGCCGCTGGTCTTTCGCGCGGCGTCCGCCGATCTGGCGCTGCAGGAGTTGATCGCGCAGACGCCGCGAGGCGCCACGTTCGGCGACCACGCCCGCGCGTTTCGGCCACCGGAAGCGGAGGACTTCCGGGCGGTCAACTCGACGGCGGAACGAATCCGGAACGAGCAGATTGGTCAGATCGACGGGTTGCTGGGCGACACCGGGCGCATCATTGAGACGCCGCGCAGCTTCGCCCGGTTCACCCGTCTGGACAACGGCATTGAGGAATCGCTGCTGGCCTACCTGATGACGTTCGACCAGCTCAAGGTGAATGCTCGGTTGGTGCGCGGCGAGTGGTCGCAAAACAGTGGCGAGGCGATGATCGGCGCCGAATTGGCCGAGGTGCTGAGCATTGATGTTGGCAGCGCAGTGACGTTTGCGGGTGACCGACAGTTCGTGGTGACGGGAATTCTCGAGCCTGCGGCTGCGGACGTGACCCGAGTGCTGGCATTCCACTACACCGACACGTGGTTCGACCTGCAGATCAACATCACGCAGGGAGGCGCGGAGGAACCGTACTTCGGGCTGTTCGTCGATCAGGCGGCGCTGGAACGGTTCGGGGCGCCGGTGACTCACCGGATGCGCACCGAGATTCACACGGAGGCGTTGAACTCGGATCAGGTCGATCAGTCGATTGAGGCTCTGAGCTCGTGGCAGCAACAACTGAGCCGGCTGGAGGGCGGGTCGGCGGGCACGCTGCTCCTGGCGACGTTGCAGACGTTTGCGCGGCAGGCGCATTTTTCCGCCGGTCAATCGCTGCTCGCGGGCTTGCAGATTGCGGCCGTCGCGATGTTCGGTGTGGCGCTGGTGGGACGAGTGATGGCGCAGCGCACGCGGGTCGATCGCGAGCGTCTGGCGGCGCGCGGCGCGCGTCCATGGCAGCAAGCGGGGGCGCAGGCGGTCCTGGGAGCGGTCGCGGCGGTTCCGGCGGCGGTGCTGGGCGCGCCGCTGGCCGCGTTCGCGCTGAGCCACGCCGGCCGGCTGGAGGCGGTGGCCCGAGTCTCGGGCGGGGAGCCGTTCGAAACGCGACTGACGTGGGAAGCGTGGGCGCTAGCGGTCGCGGGCGCGGTGATCGCCTGGGTCGCTTTTGCCGCGCCCGCCTGGTTCGACTCGCGGCGACGTGAGAATCAGCGAGTCGCCGCAGGACGTCCCCAACGCCAATCGCTGGTCCAGCGCGCCTGGCTGGATGTCGCGCTGCTGGTGCTGGCGGCGGTGCTGTTCCTACAGTTCGAGACGGAAGCATCGGGAGGAGCGCTGGCGGCATTCGAGTCGGGCGGGATGAATCCGGTATTGATGCTCAGTCCCGGGTTGCTCCTGCTCGGGGCGGCGTTGACGATCATGCGTCTGGCGCCGCGGGTCTGGGGGCTGGCCGCGACGGCGCTCTCGCGCGCGCCGATTCCCTCGTGGTCGTATCTGGGGGTGCTGAATGTCGCTCGCAATCCGACGGGCCCGATGCTCCTGACCGCGCTGGTTGCGTTCATTACGGCGGTCGGTCTGATTTCCGCCACCTATGCCTCGACGATTCGCAGCGTGGAACGTACGAGAATCGAGTATGAGGTTGGCTCGGACGTGCGCGGCGTGTCGATCGGCAGCAACCTGGGCAACTCGACGATCGCCAGGGTGACCGAGCCGCTCGAACGTCGTGAGGGCATCAACGCGGGCGCGGCGTATCGGGGGATTGGCTCGATCGGTGGAGATCGCGAGGGCAGCCGGGTGATCATGCTGGGCCTGGAAGTGGATCGGCTGACCGAGACGGCCAGCCTGGACGACGATCTGCTGGGCATGCCGGCCGAGGAGTTGCTCACGGCGATCGCGCGCGAGAAGGGACGGGTCGGGCAGCAACTGCCGGAGGGGGCCGAGGCGCTGAATGTCGAGGTGCGGAGCGATCCCGGCAACAGCAACATTGAACTGGGAGCGCGGGTCCTGGACGGCAACGGCCAGGTACACGTGCGACCGTTTCGGACCGGCACCACGTCAACGGTCGGCGGGGAAGCCACGGTGATGCGCGCGCCGCTCAACGGACTGGCCCAACCAGTGCGCCTGGCCGCGATCATCCTCAGGCCGCAGGCCCGCGTCGTGCGCGCGCCGACGGGGACGTTGTTTCTGTCGGGGCTCACCGCCGAGGTCGACGGAGCCACGGTCGATGTCGATACGTTTGACGCGGACGGGCCGTGGATCTCGGCATCGGGCGGGGCGGGCGAGGACCGGATTGAGTTCGTTGACGGCGACCTTCGCTACCACTGGTCCCGGCTGGCGGCCAGCGACGAACGGATCATCGTGCGCGAGTCGCCCAATTTGCCGGTCAATGCGGCCATGGATCGCACGTCGATGGAGACGGCCGGCCTCAGCGTCGGCGATGTGCTTCCGATTGAACTGAACAATGCCAGCATTCCGGTGCGAGTCAGAGCGGCGGTTGACTACTTTCCGACCCTCAATCCGGCCCAGGGTGGATTTCTGATTGCGGACATCCTGGCCTTGCGCAGCGCGGCGCTGGTCGCAGCGGTGCGTGCGGTGTTGCCGATCACTGAAGTCTGGGCTGCGACCGAAAGTCCCGCCGGGAGGCTGGTCGCGAACCAGTTGATGGACCAGGTCTACCTGGCGAGCACCGTGTTTGACGCCGAGGCGGGAATCGCCGCCGCGGAGCAGGATCCGTTCCGCGCCGGGGGCGCGGCGGCGCTGTTCGTGGTTGGATTCATTGGCCTGCTGATCGTCGGTTCGGCCGCGTTGATCTTCACGCTCGCCGCGGTCGGTGGAGAGCGCGCTCGAGAGTTCGCCCTGATGCGCACGGTCGGCGCCGGACGCGGCGGACTGATCGGCCAGGCAGCGGTGGAGGTCGGGCTGGTTCTGGCCGCGGGGGTAGCGCTGGGCTTCGGGCTGGGTCGTGCGATCGCCGGCGCGCTGCTCGCCTTCCTGGATGTGACGTCGGCGGGGCTCGCCGCGGCGCCGCCGACGGTGCTGTCGATTGACTGGGTGCTGGCGGGGATCGGGGTGGCGGTCATCGTTGGTTGCGCGATTCTCGGCACGACCGCGATCTCCCGCTGGGCCACGGGGCAGGAAGCTGCTCCACTGCTTCGCGAGGGCGCAGACTGATGGCGCAACGACCAGAGGCGGCGCGCGGCGAGACTGCCCGGGAACTGGCGCTGCTGGCGATCCGACGGATTATGTCCGCGCCGCGACTGTCGGCGGTGCTACTGCTGGGAGCGTTGCTGGCCGTGGGTCTGGCGAGCAGCGCGCCGGTCTTCATCGAGGCAGTCCGCGACCTGGGCCTGCGGCAGACCCTGGCCGACGCCGAGCCGTCCGAGCTCGACCTTCGTTTCGTCCAAACCAATGTCACCGCGGACCGGAAATCCGTCGATGCGGTCGAATCGGTCATCAGGAACGAGGTCGGGTCGGCCGCCGACACGCTGGTGGTCGGACGGATGACTTCGATTCGGTCGGGCGGCTACGTCTTGCGAACCGACGACCAGCCATTCGATCCGCCCGACGCCGACCACGCCACGTTCGTGGCGCAGAGCGATATCGACGCGACCTCGGAGATTGTGGAGGGACGGGCTCCGGCCGACGCGCCGGACGTGCTCGAAGTGGCGGTTGAGGTCAACCAGGCGCAGGTGTTCGGCCTACAGGTTGGCGATGAACTGCTGGCACAACCATTCTGGCTCGGTTTGCAACACGAGACCCGGGTCAGGATCGTTGGAACCATCTCCCCTTCGGTCGACGGGCGACGCTGGTCAACGCTTGATCCTGTCTATCTGCCGATCGCGGCGCAGGACACCGAGCTGCGCTTCTGGACCACGCGTGACGGGATCCTGGGCATCCTGTCCGATCAGTCGCCGACGCTGCGACTCACACTGTTGCAACGGTTCCGCACCGATCTGCTCGGCGCGTCGGCGGCCGAGGCGTCGGCGGCGGCCGACGCGCTCGAACGGATGACCCGCCGGATTGCGCAACAGCTTGAGGGCGTCCAGCAGGAGACGGCGCTGGTCGACACGTTGACCGGGTTCCGCCAACGGTTCCAATTCGCGCAGTCGACGTTGCTGATGATTGTGCTTCAGCTGGTCGGCGCGGTGCTGGTCTACGCAGTGGTCGCGGCGTCGATGCTGGCCGAGCAGCGCACGGAGGACACAGCCTGGTTGCGTTCGAGAGGAGCTCGCCAGCGCGACGTCGCGTTGCTGCATATCGTCGAAGCGGCATTCCTGACTGCCCCGGCGATCGCGCTGGGTCCACTGATTGGAATGGGACTGGTCAGCCTGCTGGGATTCGTCCCGCCGTTCGACGAGGCGCTCGCCGGGACCGGCCATGGTCCATTCCTGCCGGTGTCACTGCCGGCCGAGGCCTGGTACCTGGCGGTCGGCGCGGGTGCGCTGGCGCTGCTCGCGCAGGCCATTCCGACCTACCGGGCCACGCGCCAAACGATGGTGACCACACGGCGAGAACGGGGTCGGCCACCCTCCTCGTGGACCCAGCGCGCGCTGATCGACGCCGCCGTGGCCGCGCTTGGCGCGTTGCTGATCTTCGAACTGCAATGGGCCGGCGATCCAATCGACTCGCCCCTGGTCGGCGAGACGCGGCTCGACTGGTTGGCCGTAGCGACGCCCACGGTGCTGCTCTTCGTGGTCGGACTGATCGTGCTGCGGCTGTTCCCGCCGCTGATGCGGGCGCTGGCGAGGTTCGCGTCTCCATGGCGCTCGCTGACGCTGCTGCTCGGCGCCTGGTATCTGGGCCGCACACCGACGCACTATGCCCGCACCGTGCTGTTGCTGACCATCGCCGGAGCCCTGGCCGTCTTCGCCGCCTCATTCCGGACCACGCTGGACACGTCCTACGACGACCGGGCGCTGCATGCGGTTGGCGCATCGGTACGTGTCACCGAACCGTTCTCGGAGATCATCCCCTACGAGGAAATTGAAGCCGAGAGCGGCGCATCGGTAGCGCAGATCAAGCGAATCGTGGGCGCCTTCGATGGCGATGAAGAGTCGGGCCGGCTGCAGGTTGCGGCGATTGATTCGCTGGTGGTCGCGGATCAGCTGGCGGAGCGGAACGTCGAGTGGGCATTGCCGCCAAGCGATTTGAGAGGAATCGCCGTCCCGACCAGCGAAGTCCAGGGTTCGTTGATTGAGGACTTCGGGGGCCGACTCGAACTGCAGATTGCGGTCGCCCAGCTGGTTCAGGAGACGGCGGTGGGCGTCAAGCTGCAGGACGCCCTGGGACGCTACTGGTGGTACACAATCGACACGCTCAGCCCCGGCCAGATCCAGCAAGAGACAGAAGACGGCCCCGAGTGGTTGACGCTGTCCACCAGGTTGACGGATGAGCCGACCGCGTTTCTGCCGCTGGAGGGCGCGCGGCTGATCCAGGGGCAGAGCCGGTTCAGCCCAACCGTGGCCGAGCGACCAGTCGCACCGCTGAGACTGGTATCGCTCGACCTCGCGCTGACCCGAGCCGCGGGCGAGATCTGGATTGGCCACCTGACCTACGAACGGCGCGGAGAGACACAGATCCTGGCCGATTTCAGCTCGGGACGCTGGGAGGCGACGCCATTGGAAGTCGGCGAAGAACCGCTCGACTTTTTCGTCATGAGCGACGCGGGAGCGCGATATCGCTGGAATGCCACTCCTTCTTCGTTGCGCGGCGTGCGCTACATCGCCGAGCGAGCGCCCTTGCCGGCCCTGTTCTCTGCCCAGGCCATGCAGCAGGGCCGACTCAACGTCGGCGAAACGGTGAAGTTGCGCATCGGTCCCTCGTCGATGACCTTCCTCGTCGTCGGCGACTTCGAGACGTTCCCCGGATACGACTCTCAGCGCGACGATCCGCTGATCCTGATTGATCGAGCAGCGTTCATTGAACGGCTCTACGGCAGCGCGGCGGCAGGCGTGGCACTGGCCGTCAGCGATGAGCTGTGGACGTCGGCGCCACTGGATCGATGGCACGGCCTGTTGGAGCAGCACGAAGTGCCGCTGGAAGGCGACGGGATCACCACGGTCGAGAGCGCGCGCGACGAGTTCTCTGCCGATCCGTTAATCGTCGCGTCGTGGAATGGCGTGTTCATCGGCGCATTGGCCGCCGTCGCGATCGCCGCCGCGTTCGGTCTGGTCGTGCTGACCGCCGTCACGGCTCAGGCGCGAACGGTCGAGTTTGCCGTTTGCCAGAGCGTGGGAATGAGCATGCGCCAGATCCTCGGACTGATCGCATTGGAACAGCTGATCGTGATCGGGATCGGGCTCGGGGCCGGTTTGATCGTCGGCACGCAGTCGGGAACCGTGTTGTTGGACTTCTTCGCCCTGACGCCGGATGGCCGCGACGTCGTGCCGCCGCTGGAGTTTATCATCGACTGGCCGGTGGTCGGGATCCTGTTCGGCGCGTTGTCCGGCCTGTTCGCCCTCAACCTGGGCGCCTTCCTCTGGTTCCTGCGACGGATCGAACTGCATGGGGCGCTTCGGCTCGCGGCGTGAGTGCCCCCCTCTGTCGCTATGCGACATCTCCCCCCAGCGCGTTGGGGGTGAGAGGGGAAACGGCGTCCTAGCCGAGGCGGAATGGGGGGTAGCGGTCGGTGATCAGCAGGAAGGCGTAGGCCTCGACGCGGAGAATCCAGCGCTCGGCGTTGAGCATGAACGTGAACAGCAGGCGAGGATACTGGCCGGTGAAGAGGATCGCGACCCAGGCGATCAAAACGGCGAAGGTTTGCAGCGTCAGCATCAGGTTGATCACGATGAAGTGGGGAATCGCCAGGAACCACTTGACCAGCGGCAGCCAGCGGTTGAGTTGCGCGGCGTCGGGATAGTCGAGGTCGAGCCTGACCGACTGCTCGTCGTCGGTAGAGGGATACTCGTCTGTCATCAGGTTCAGGTAGGCATTGACGCGATTGCGTAGGCGAGCCATCTCGAGGTTGAAATCGAACCACCAGCGCGGATACTTGCGCCGCACGACCAGCATGAGCGCGACCGGCATGCAGAGCATCGGCGGGATGAACGAGACCAGCACAACGATCGGAATCGCCAGGATCGGTCGCAGCAGCGTCGAGATTCTGTCGAGCGACTGCGGATACTCGATCTCCAGGCGGGCCGGATAGTCGTCGACGGTGCGTTGCATGACGAATCTCCCAACGAACTCGGGAACGCGGGGCCGGTGATCGCAGGTTATCGATTATGGCAAGCAGGCGGAGTCGGGGTTCACGGGACGATCCCGAGTGTTCGCTGGATCTGCCGGACATGGAACAGCTGATGGTCGGCGGCGGTCAGCGCGATCGTGCGCAAGGACATGTCCAGCACGTCGCCGTCCAGCTCGAAGTTGGCCGGCTCGCGCAGGTGGTCGGGAGAGAGATCGGCGAGCAAGCGTTCGGTGTCTTCGCGGACGCTGGTCAACGCCCAGCGCAGCTCCGGCAGCGAGGCCTCGGATTCGGTATCCGGCAGGGTGACGCCGCCGACCCTGGGGATTGGCAGGTGCGGAGCGACCTCGCGGCGCAGGAGCATGAGCTGCGGATGCAGCCAGCGTTCGGAGTGGACGAGATGGAGCAGGATTTCTCGGACCGACCACTCGCCCTCGCCGAGACGCTCGCAGAGTTGCTCGTCTCCGCACATGTCGAGCAACGCCCGCAACTCGTCGAAGTTCTGCTCGAGCGCGGCCCGGACGTTTACAAAATCAGCGATGATGTTTACCTCAACCGGTATCCAACGTGAGGGCCGTCGCGCACAGTGTCGATGAACGGCGGCGGCGGGACAACTCACTGACCAACGAACGCAGAAGGCGGTCGGCCTGATGGCCAGAGTGCGTGAGATCCCGTCGCGGTCCGAACAGCTCGCGCTCGAACCCACGATCGCTTCGGAGCACCGCGCCGAACTCGCGAGGGGCGCGGCCGAATGGGACGCGAAGCAGTTCTTCGACGCGCACGAGACCTGGGAAGAGATCTGGCAGGTCGAGCGCCGCCCGATTCGCAGCTTCTACCAGGGACTGATCCTGATGGCGGCCGGCCTGCACCACTGGACGGGCACGCACCGGCCTCGCGGGGTCCGAATCAAGCTGTCTTCGGGTATTGAACGCCTGGCGCCGTATGCGCCGTCGTATCTGGGGGTGGATGTGTCGACGATGGTGGCGGATGCGGCGGCCCTGCTGCGTCAGGCGCCCGAGAGTTCAGCTGCGTTGGCAGACACGCAGCTGGATTCCTTTCCGCCATTCCGTTGGACCGCGACGGATGGCGAGCGGCTCGGAGCCCTGCGTGTGCGGCGACTGCGCGCGGCGGCGCAGTTGCCCACACGCGGCTCCGAGCTGTCTTCCGGTCTCGACCTGTACGCCGAGCTGTCAGAGCTGGGCGGATCGTTGCAGCTTACGCAGATGCCGCAGCCGGTGCCGACCGGCATTGCCTGCGCGCCTCCCTCGGGGCACGAGATCCAGATCCGGCCGCGGTCCGGCTTGACTCGCCGAGGTGTCGAGATTGGCTGGGGCACAGTCGACGCGGACTATCGC
Source organism: Chloroflexota bacterium (assembly GCA_028875225.1). Classification (GTDB taxonomy): domain Bacteria; phylum Chloroflexota; class Dehalococcoidia; order Bin125; family Bin125; genus Bin125. The sequence goes on from JAPPFB010000020.1 coordinate 157,873, forward strand.
GGCGAACTGCTGGTCTCGATGTCGCTGCGCGGCCCGGCTGGGCGCGGATACCGGATTGAGCACGGCGACCGGATTGCGCAACTCGTGGTCGCTCCGGTCGCGTTCACCGAGGTCGAAGAAGTGGACGAACTGGACGACACCGCTCGCGGCGCCGGTGGGTTCGGTTCGACGGGCCGCTGATCCATGACGGTCGCCGCCATCGCTTCGGTCGCCCTCGGTGGGGCTTTTGGCTCGGTGCTGCGCTACATGCTGAATCGCTGGATCGGTCAGCCCGACGGCTTGCCGCTGGGCATCCTGATCGTCAATCTCAGCGGAACGTTGGTGCTGGGATTGGTGGCCACGCTGTTCCTCGAGCGGCTTGGCGTCTCGGACAATCTCCGCCTGGCAATCACGGTGGGACTGCTGGGCGGCTTCACCACGTTCTCCACTGTGTGGCTCGATACGCTGCATCTGCTCAACGGCGGCCGCTGGTATTGGGCGCTGGCCAACCTGCTGGTCTCGGCCGTCGGCGGCCTGGCCGCGGCCTGGTTGGGACAACAACTGGCGCGCCTTTAACGCGATTCGCATCGTTCTATCCGCTCTCTAGCCGGAATGTGTATAGAGTGGCTACAGGCGACGGGGCGGTAGAGTCACTGATGTCCCATTACCGTTGGCTTGCTCGACGGCGCGCCGTCAATCTTGCATCTGCTGTCCTGATTCTTGCACTGAGCACGTTCCTGTTCGCCGGCTGCGGCCTGTTCGGCGGCGACGATGAGGAAACCCCGCAGGTCGTGGAGCCGCCGGCTGAAACGGCCCAGAACGACGACGACCAATCCGCTGCCGTCTCCACCGGCGACGACGCAGCCGACCAGCAGCAGCAGGCCCAGCCGGCTGAGGCGGTGTCGGTGACGACGTCACCATCGGAAGAGGAAGACGAGCAGCAGGCGCAACAGCAGACGGAATCCGCCCAGACCGAAGCAGCCGGCGACCCCACGGTGTACATCGTCCAGCCGGGCGACACGCTGGCGGCCATTGCGAATCGCCTGGGCGTGCGGATCGACGACCTGATCACACTCAACGGAATCCAGAATCCGGATTTGATCAGCGTGGGTCAGGAACTCAAGATTCCAGGGGTTGGTCTGAGTGATGCCGAGGAAGACGGCGACGCGGAAGAGGCTGCGGAGGAAGAAGACGATCAGCAGGAGGATGAAGACGAACAGATCGAGCCGCCGAGCGTCGAATTGCCGACCGTCGCGGTCCCGGCCGCGACGCCGACCCGGGTGACGTACAGCCAGTTCCCGCAGCCCGGTCCAGAAGAAACGACCGACACGATTCCCGACGCGCCGGCGAACTTCCTGCAGTACGGCGCGGCCGCGTTGCCCTGGTTGCACGGCGAGACTGAGGTCGAGCCGATCATCGAGCTGTTCAAAGCCTGGCCGATGCCGTCCCTGGCTGTCGGCAACGACCGGATCGTCCTCGTTGACACCAACGGCGACGGCAGCTTCTCCGCTTCGATCGTCTACACCGACCCGAATTCATTCGGCGCGGCGGTGCCGTTCTCCAACCTCGTCGTCTACGACCCGGTGCCGGGCGACCCGTCGAAGTACCGAATCGCCTATGACCATGCCCAGGCCTACGCTCGCGAGGTCCAGGGAATTCAACAGATCTCCGACAACGATTTGACCGGAGACAACTACCGCGACCTCACCTTCCGTGAGATCACCTGCGACGACAGCGGTTGCGTGAGCAGCTTCTACATCCTCTCTTCGACCGGCGACGGCTATCGGACGGTCACCGGGGCGGTCGCTCAAGTGGCGGCGGTCTCTTCGATCAGGGTCGAAGATCTGACGGGCGACGGTGTGCCGGACATCGTGGTCGATGGGCTGGCGACCGATCAGGCGACGGCGGCTCGCTACACATTCGTGTTCACGGCGCGGGGAGACGAGTTGGCCGAAGCGGCCAGACTCTCACTCGACGGCGGCGAGGCCGAGGAGGCGGAGACAGAGACGGATGATGACGCAGCGGAGGAGGAAGACTCCCTGGAGGAGTAGCGCGCCGGCCGCTGCGGATGCTGATTGCCCGCTGAGAGGCAGGAGCATAGCCTCAATCGGTAACACCTCGTAGCGAGACCCTGGTACCAACGCCACCGACCCGCTGCGAAGGACGGGTGCGGGGAAGCGATGTCTCTGGTTCGCCGGCCATCGAGACGCTTCGGAACGCGGTCGGCACAACTCTTCTGGCGATTGCCGCTGATCGGCCGGGTCCGGGTCCCGCGCAATCTGGCGCCGCTGTTGCTGGCCGGCGCAGTCGGACTGGCCGCAGGCTTCGCCGCCGTGGCCCTGACGGCGGTCGTTGACGGCCTGACGACCGTGTTCGATGAACTGGCGTCGATCCTTGACGGGCTGGCCGGCGGCTGGACGCTGATGCTGGTGCCCGCGATCGCGGCGATTCCGGTTGCATTCGTGGTGTCGCGGATCGCGTCCGAGACCCAGGGCGCGGGCGTTCCCTACGTCATGGTCGCAGTGGAGCGGGCAGGCGGCTTTGTCAGGCCGATCATCGCGCCGGCGAAGTTGGTCGCGACCGGATTCACGCTCGGCGGAGGCGGCGCGGCCGGTCGTGAGGGTCCGATCGTGTTGATCGCCGCGTCAGTGGCGTCAACAATCGGGCGCTTGACGAGACAGCCCTCGGACATGCTGGTGCTGATGGTCGCGGCGGCGGCGGCGGGCGGCATCGCGGCGACGTTCCTCACGCCGATTGCCGGGACCTTCTTCGCGATGGAGGTCGTGCTGCGCCGCTTCAACGTGCGCAACTTCACGATCGTCGTGGTCTCGGCCGTCGTCGCCAACCTGGTGGCGGTCTCCTTCTATGGCGAATCGGCGGGCCTGGACCTTCCCGATCTGGACATCAACAGCAACTGGGAGCTGTTCCTGCACGCCATCGTCGGCGTGTCGGCGGCGATCGCCGGGATTCTCTTCGTCAGGACCCGCTTTTTCACCGAGGACGTGTTCGAATTCCTGGGCGTGTCGCTGTCCATTCGCCCGATCCTGGGACTACTCGGCGTCGGCATGCTGGCGCTGATTGAATCGAACATCCTCGGTTCCGGCCTCGATCAGATCAGGCTGTTCGCCGAGGGCGGTACCGCCGTCTCGACACTGGCGATCCTGATGGTGCTCAAACTGATCGCCGCTTCACTAACCATCGGGTCCGGAGCGTCGGGAGGCGCATTCGCGCCGCTGCTCTTCGTCGGCGCGACCCTGGGTGCGCTAATGGGCGCGGGGTTCGAGTCTGCCCTGCCAAGCATCGTCGGCCCGACTGGAACCTACGTCGTGGTCGGCATGGCTGCCGTATTCGCCGCCGCAGCGCGCGCTCCACTGACCTCACTCTTCATCGTCTTCGAGCTGAGCGGCTACTCGCTGATCCTGCCGTTGATGACGGCGGTGGCGCTCGCCGCGGCTCTGGCCCAGCTACTGACTCGCGACACGATCTACAACGTTCGACTCCGACGCGCCGGACTGGATGTGAGAGATGAGCCGACGCCGTCACCGCTCGATGACTTGACCGTCGAAACGACGATGCGCACCGACACGCCGATCGTCTCGAGGCTGGCCACGATCCAGGATCTGGCCGGCGCCATGAGCCAATCCCGAGGGAACGTCGTCGCAGTCGCCGATCAGCAGAATCGGTTCATCGGTCTGGTCACCGCGACCGATGTCGCATCGGCCGTTGAGCGTCAGGAGTTGAGCCGTCGAGCGTTCGACCTGGCTGTGGTGGCGCCAATCTTCGTTTATCCCGACGACAGCCTGCGCCATGCGCTCTCGCTATTGGTCGATCACGATGTGCGCCAGCTGCCGGTGGTCGCGCGTGAAGATGAATCCAGGCTGATGGGCATGCTGACGCAACGCGATGTCCTGCGCGAGGTCGCGCAGCCAACCGATCGAGAACCCGGCCAGCGAACCGCTCCGGCGCCCGTGAGACGCCTGGTCGGCGCCGTGGAGATCGAAGCGCGGGTCGAGCCGGGCTCGCAGGCCGAGTCAACCATGGTCTCGCAATTGCCGCTGCCCGAGGCGTCGGTGATCACGGCCATTCATCGGCGCGGTGAGGTGGTCATCCCTCGGGGCAGCGTGAGGCTGGAGGCCAACGACCTCGCGATCATCCTCTCGGTACCGCCGGAGGAGGCGGCCGTGCGAACGCTGTTCATCAACCACACCTCTCAGACTCGCAACAACTGGTGGTTCCTGCCGCACGCGCCGACCACGCCCGATGACGAGACCAACGATCGCTGAAGCGCGCCAGTCCCACTTCAGCTCCCGCGTCCACGCCTAGAATCCGATCCATGCCGAGGCTGTTCACTCTGTCCCAGGCGCGGCGGTCGCTGCCGGAGATCGCGGCGATCGTGATCGTGATGCGCAAGCGGGCGCTGCGCCTGGACGAATTGACCGCGCTGGCGTCGTCCATGCGGCGTACGACCGGCGCCGACGGCGATCCCGTGGTCAGCGAGGATTCCGATATCCAGGCCGAGATGTCCCGGCTCGAGGGTCAGATCGCGCAATTGATTGACCACATTCAGCAACAGGGCGTCGAGGTCAAGGACATTCGGCGGGGACTGGTCGACTGGCGGGCCGAACGAGATGGTCGGGAGGTGTACCTCTGCTGGCAGTACGGCGAGCGTACGGTGAGTTGGTGGCACGAATTGGCCGACGGATTCGCCGGTCGGCAGCCAATCGTCGTCTCCGAGTGGGCCTGAGGCCTAGGCCGTGCCTCATCATCGCAGCCTGGCGCCGCCGGCGCAGCGCGGCGCCGACCGTCCTGTCATCCACGAGGAACTGCGCCGGCACTACGACGCGCTCTACGACCAGTTGCTCAACGGCCGTTCGCCTCGGGACGCGCGGCCGGTGCTCGACGTGGGCAGCGGCGACGGCCTGGCGTTGCACGCGATGACCCAGGGCACTCCACTGCGCGGCGTCGCGATCGACACCTCGGCGCAGGCCTCCTGGTTGGGCCCGACCGACTGGGCTCTGGTTCAGGCCGACGCCCAGCGGTTGCCCTTCGCCGACTCACACTTCAAATCGGCCCTGATGGTCGACGTGTTTGAGTGGCTGCGGCATCCGGCAGCGACGCTGCGCGAGATCGCCAGGGCGACGGATGGTCCGATCCTGATCGTGCAGACCGACTGGGAGGGTCTGTGGTTCCAGGCCGATCGGGCGGAAGTCGGGCGGGACCTGGTCCGCGGCTTCACGAAGGGCGCGCCGGAACATATCCGTGATCGGATTCGAAACGCGTCCGAAGCCGCGGATCTCACCGTTGCCAGGATGTCGGCGATGTCGATCGAGACCGACCGACTGGAATTGGACAGCCTCGCCTGGGACGTGCTGGAGTCGATCCGCCGCTATCTCGTGATCGAGTCGGCGCAGGTGCGGGCGCGGCGATTCGATGACTGGCGGACGGAGTTGCAGCAGGCCGCCGGCGAAGGTCAGTTCTCGATGTTGGTGCGGCGCATCGTCGCGCTCGTCGAGGCGACAGCGGACTAGGGCGCTCGCGGCGGCGATCCGTGCCGATGACCTTCCAGGTGTTCGTGGTCATCCATGTGCAACTGCAGCTCGTCGCCCAGCCGCAGCGTGTGATGGTCGTCATCCTCGGACGGCTGGTCGTGAACATCGCCGCGAGAGACGATCGCCAACTCGCGTCCATAGGTGCGGCGCAGCACGTCTTCGGTCAGTACCAGGGATGGATCGCCCTGCGCGATAATCCCGCCTTCCGCAGCGTTGACGCAGATCACCTCGGCGTAGTGCTCGAGCACGGTCGACAGGTCGTGTGTGGTCATGATCACCGATGTGCCCAGGTCGGTCAGGTCGCAGAGCACGTCGAACAACTGATCGTCGGAAACGGCGTCGAGCGCGGCGGATGGCTCGTCCAGGAGCAGAATCCGAGGCTGCCGGGCGAGCGCGCGGGCAATCAGGGCGCGCTTGCGCTGGCCGCCGGAGAGTTCGTTGATTTGCCGATCCTGAAGATCCTGCACGTCCATCATCGCCAGTGCGCGTTCCACCGCGATTCGGTCCTCGTGTGAACGAATCAGTCGCCCCAGACGCTGCTTCCAGCTGAACTGGTAGCGGCCCATCGCGACGAGTTCGCGAACAGTGATCGGAAAGCGCCAGTCGACGTTGCTGACCTGCGGCATGTAGCCGAGATACGCGCGAGCTTCTGCAGGTGACTCACCGCCGACCAGGATCTCGCCGTCGGATGGCTTGAGCAGGCCGGCGATGGTCTTGAGCAAGGTGCTCTTGCCCGAGCCGTTGCCGCCAATGATCCCGGTGAACACTCCGCCGGGAATGTTGAGCGTCAGCTGTTCGAAGACCCGATGTCCGGGGTATCCCACGCTCACGTTTCGCAGCGCGACTTCCGCTCCTGATACAGGTGCGATCGTCATCCGATTCTCCGCACTAGGCGCACAGGGCGCACTGGGCGCTGTCAGCGCGTGAGGCGCGTCAGGCGGCCATCCCGCAGGAGGACTCGCTGATAGCCTCAATGACATGCCCAGCGTAGTTGACGCGACCGAGACCGAGATCGACCTGGAGCGGCCGGCGCGAGAAGTCGTCTCGCTGGTGCCCTCGTTGACCGAATTGGTCTGCTCGATGCGACTCGCATCGCGACTGGTCGGCATTACCAGATTCTGCGTCGAACCGGCGGAAACGGTCGCGCCGATCCGCAAGGTCGGCGGCACGAAGAATCCCGACATCGAACGGATCATTCGTCTCAGTCCGCATCTGGTGCTCGCCAATCGCGAGGAGAACAATGAAGCGGACGTGGCCGCGTTGCGCGATGCCGGCCTCGACGTGTATGTCGGCGACGTGCGCACCGCCGAGCAGGCTCGGGAGGAAGTCGACAGGATCGGTCGGCTGCTGGGCGGCATATCGCTCAAGATCGGCGAATCGATCGAGGAGTCGCTGGAGGAACAACAGCACGTGCAACGGATGCGTCCTCGGGTGCGCGCGGCGGTGCTGATCTGGCGCAATCCCTACATGGCCGCATCGGGCGACACATACATCGGAGACCTGCTGCGAGTCAGCGGCGCGATCAATGTCTGCGAAGACTCAGGCCGCGGCCGCTATCCGCGACTCTCGCTGGCCGAGCTGGTCGAGCTCGACCCGGAAGTCATCCTGCTGCCCTCCGAGCCCTATCGCTTCCGCGAACGTCACGCCGTAGAACTATTGGCCCAACACGGCATGTCGGCAGCGCGCAACGGTCACGTGTATCTCTGCGACGGGCAGAACATGACCTGGTGGGGCGTGCGTACCGCCGCGGCGATCCAGGAGGTCTCCGGCCTGCTCGACCATGCCCGCGCCGGCTGGCAGGCCGAAGCCGCCATGGCGCCCGAACTACCGCCCGGGCTGAATCTGAACGTCACCCAGCAGGACGTGGTTGAGTAACCCAGCCCCCGTACTCATTGCCCCGCGCTTGACGCGGGGCCCAGACCTCGATCCTCGCGCGAGCCGCGGTGATCGCGCTCGCTTCCAGCCGACTCAAGTGGTTCCGACGCTGCGGTTCGAGCCAACCAGGAAATCCGACCAATGGCGTCGTGGTCCGCTCTGGGCCCCGCCTCAAGCGCGGGGCAACGGGAACAGCCATCGCGGACCTGACATATTCGGATTCAGAGTGGCCGGCCGCTGTCGAGCATCAGCGCTCTCGCAGCAATCTGCGCCGCCAGCACCGCGGCCGTGGTCAGATAGAGCAAGCCGGTAGCTGCCATCATCGATCGCATACGCGCCGTCGTCCACGCCATCCAGCCGAAAATCAGCGGCAGCACGAATCCGACCACGATTCGCAACCAGAAGGTCGGATCACCGGACAACGACTGATCACGTCCGCCAACCGGATCGTCAACCGGAACGGCAACCGCCACGGCGAACAGAATGGCCTGCACGACGACCACGATCAGAAACGCGGTGGTGATCTCGACCAACGGCCGAGCCGGAAGTCTGGGCGTGACCAGGTACCAGTGGCCCAGCGCCAGCCCGACGGCCGAAAGACCCAGCGCCAGCGCGCCAAAGCCCAGGCTGAACACGGTCAGCGCCTCAGGCGATCCCGCCAGCGTCGCCGCCATCAGAGCGAGCGAGACAAGTGAGAGCCCGCACATCGCCCAGCCGATCCGCCGCGCCCAGACGTCGCGGTCGGTGTAGAGCGCGATGTTGTGCAGGACCGACGCTGCGGTCAGCACGGCCAGCACCCAGACCAGGACGTCGCGAGGTCCGGCGCGGACGGCGTAGCCCTCGACGACATCGCCCTCCAGTGTGAATGCGGTCCAGAACGCCAGCCCCAGCACGATTGGGACCATGATCGTGGTCGACCGAACGAAGCCGGGCGTGGCCTGTCCGCGCAGGTGGACGGCGTGCATGACCAACGCCCCACCGACGCCCAACTCCAGCAACAGGAGCAACAGGGTGTACGGCAGCGCGCCCGTCGCTTCCACTACCGCTTACGACTCCAGTTTCAGGAGCAGGACCGTGCGCCGCAGTCCTTCATCGCCGATCTCGACCTGCACGCTGAGTACCCGGTAGCGATCGTCGCGACCGCCCCGACGGAATCGCAGAATGTCGCCCTTGTTCCACGGGTAGTCGGTTTCGAGCGTGTCGAGCAACACTTCGCGCCGCTCGGTGAACGTGTCCGACTCCCAGAACTCCGTCAGCATCGCAATCCTCCCGCGACAGACGTACCGGACTATCGTATCCCACCGGCGACGGCGTCCCGTGTGTCAGAATGTCGGGCATGAGCGATCCCGAAACCTCCCGGCGCTGGTTGATGAAGGCCTTGCGCGAGGCGTCGGGCGAGATGCACGAGCTGATGATGCGCGCACTGCGCAGTTCGATGTCCGACGCGGAGATGCTCGTTGAACGGGCCTGGCGTCATGAGTCGATCGCCGCCTGGCAGCTGGGTCACCTGCTCTTCCAGAACGTCGATGACCTCCCGCTGCACGACTACGAGTGGCTCGAACAGTCCAACCTGCCCGACTGTTACGAGCAGCTCCGCGAGTGGTACCACACGCGGGAGCAGATTTCGGGCGTGCTGTACATGATTTCCTCGCACGAATGGGAGCAGACTGCGAACCACCGGTTCCAGGGAGAACTCAGCGTGGAGTCAATCGCGCGCGCCATGCATCAGACCGACCTGGAGATACTGAACACCCTGCGCGCCCAGCTGCAGCCGACCTGATCAGTCTGCCGGCCAGCCCAACGCCGACGCCACCTCTGACGCCGCACGCGAGAAGTTCATCGTGTAGATATGCACGCCTGGCGCCCCGAGCTCCAACAGTTCGCGACCCAGATTGACCGCGACTTCGACGCCGATTTCGCGCCGTTCGGCGGCGGTCGCGGCATGCTCCAATCGCTCGCGAATCTCTTCCGGAAACTCGGTCGCGTTGAGCGCCGACATGCGCTCGATCCCGGCGACGTTCGTCGGAGGCATGATCCCAGGGATGACCGGGGTCTGAACGCCGCGGGCGTCAAGCTGGTTGACGAACTGTTCGTAGTACTCGGCTCGATAGCCAAACTGCGTGATGGCGAAGTCGGCCCGAGCCAGTTTGCGCGTCTGGTGGCTCAGATCCGCCTCAACAGAGGCCGCCATCGGGTGGCCCTCTGGATGCGCGGCGACGCCGATATCCCAGTCTGTTCGCTCACGAATGAAATCCGCCAGTTCCGCGGCGGTGTCGAATGCCTGGCCTGGGGATTCGACGCCCTGGGGCAGGTCGCCGCGCAAGGCGAGGATGTTGTCAACCCCGTCGGATCGGTAGTCCTTGATGATCGCCGCGACCTCGTCGCGGGTGTGGGCGACGCAGGTCAGATGAGGCATCGCCTCGACTTGGAAGTGGTCGCGAATCGTTCGCACCCAGTCACGAGTAGGCCCTCGGGTGGTGCCGCCGGCGCCGTAGGTGACCGACATGAACTGGGGGCGGTGGCGGGAGAGGCGAGCGAGCGTCTGTCTCAGACGATCGGCTCCGACCTCGTCTCGTGGTGCAGAGAATTCGAAGGACAACGTTTGGCCCGCATCAAGCAGCTGCGTGATGCGGGCCATACTGAGAGCCTTCACCCTCTCCCTCTCCCGGAGGAAGAGGGGACGTGAGGATTAGATGCAGGAGCGAGCCTGGGAAGCGCCGCCACCGCCCGCGGTGTCGAAGCTTGAGCCGCAGGCACAGGAGTGCGAGGCGTTGGGGTTCGAGATCGAGAAGCCCTGCTTCATCACGTCATCGATGTAGTCGACGCGGGATCCAGCAATCAGCGGGGCGGATTCCTCGTCCACGAGGAAGCGGACGCCGTTCTTCTCGACGACCTGGTCGCCGGCCTCGGCGTCGGTCGCGAGCGCCATGCCGTACTGGTAGCCGGAGCAGCCGCCACCGACCACGAACACGCGTAGCGCGCCCTCGGCAAAACCCTTGTCCTCGAGCAGAGACTTGGCCTTCTCCGCCGCGAGGTCCGAAACGTCCAGCATTTCAGTCATCTGAAAGACCATGAAGCCGTCCTCTCAACGAGATGAGTTCACGTATGAGCATAGCGCATCCGAGGAGCCGTCACCCTTGGCGCCAGCCTGCAGAGCCGCGCCATTGCTGCCCGCGCTTCAGAACCTCAAACGATTGGTTGACAGGCGCAGATGCCCGGTCAGAGTCGATTACAATGTATCGGTACGGATATCGGCATGGGCATGAAGTGCGGCATGACAACAGGCGAGGAGTCGAGACCGGCGACATTGTCAGAGTTGTTTCTCGTTCGCGATCAACTCAATAGCCGGATCGACGATTTACAGAAGGTGATGTTCTGGGGATTTGGCCTGCTGGCAGCGCTCCTGATCGCGCTGATGGGTCTGCTCCTCAGCGGAGCAGGCTAGGGTCGAGTGGGCCCGGCAACATCACCACTCCGGTCAGATTTCCCTGGACCTTCCCGGATCCATCCAGTTGGATGTCGGACGAACAGAGAAAAGTCTGGAAGGATCTGGACAATTCTGGACAGATCTGAACACATGAATGGAAGATCCGTAGTCCAGGACAGAGAATCTTGCCAACACACCCCGATACTCCCCTCGTACGGGCCCGATAGCGTCGACGCAGCTTGAAGCGAGGGGCCGAGTGCAGCGTTACCCTGACCTCATGGAACGTGCATATTTCGACCATGCGGCGACAACACCACTGGATCCTCGGGTGCTGGAGGCGATGATTCCGGCGCTGCAGCACGGCTGGGGAAACCCGTCGGGCATCTATCGGGAAGCCCAGTACGCGGCGGGCCTACTCGATCGAGCCCGCGATGACATCGCCGACGTTCTGGGTTGTTCCCCGTCGGAAGTGGTGCTGACCTCGGGAGGTACTGAGTCAGACAATCTCGCGATCCGCGGCGCCGCGCTCGCTCGCGTGGAAACGGGCCGGCACCTGATCACTCAAGCCACCGAGCACCACGCAGTCCTGCACACGATGGAGCAGTTGGAGCATGAGGGCTTTGAGTTGACCGTGCTGGGTGTGGACGGCGAAGGATTCGTCGACCCCGAGGAAGTCGCTTCGGCAGTGCGCGACGACACGACGCTGGTCAGCATCATGCTGGCCAACAACGAGATCGGGTCGGTACAGCCGTTGGCGGAGATCTCGCGGGCAGTGAAGGCACGCAACCGTCGCACAATCGTGCACACCGATGCCGTACAGGCAGCGGGCGCAGTTGATATCCGACCCGATGTCCTGGGCGTCGACCTGATGTCACTGACGGCGCACAAGATCTACGGTCCGAAGGGCGCCGGGGCGCTCTACATACGGCGGCGGACGCCGCTGCAACCGCTGCAACTGGGCGGCGGACAGGAGGAAGAGCGTCGCGCTGGCACCGAGTCGGTCGTGCAGGCGGTCGGTCTGGCGAAAGCGCTGCAGCTGGCCGAAGAAGAGCGCACGCAGCGGACGAGTCATGCCTCCGAACTGCGCAATCGACTCTGGCGCGAGCTCAACGAGCGCGTCCATCCAATCCGCCTGAACGGGCCCTCGGACTGGTCCCGCCGTTTGGCCAACAACCTGAATGTCAGCTTCCCGGGTGTCGAAGGCGAGAGCATCTTGCTGCAGCTTGACCTTGAGGGGTTCGCCGCATCGTCCGGCAGCGCTTGCTCGACAGGCAGCACCGAGCCGAGTCATGTCCTCTCGGCCATCGGCCTTGATCCCGACACGGCACACAGCACGCTGCGTCTGAGCCTGGGTCAGTCAAACACTGAAGAACAGATCGAGAGCATCGCCGGAACGATCGAAGAGATCACGGCGCGTCTGAGAGCGCTGTCGCCGGTCTAGGTTGACGAGGATCGGAGGATGACGATGGTCACGGCCGAACGAACCACTTCCGTTGCCGGCAAGCAGGACACGCCTGCGTCCGGACAATCGCAAGCCGCTCAACGGGCCCAACTTCTCAGGCTGCAGATGCCAGCGGAGTGGGAGTTGACGGACGAGCAGTTCCTGGAACTTTGCAGGCTCAACGAGGGATGGCGGATTGAAGCTGATGGCGAAGGAGGACTGCTGATCATGGCGCCAACTGGTCCCGACAGCAGCGAACAGGGCGGCCGCATCTACTCGCAGACGCTGATCTGGAGCGACACGATGGCGAAAGGGCGTGCCTTCGAGTCGAGCGCAACATTTATGTTGCCGAACGGGGATCGTCGGATGCCCGATGCAGCATGGATTAGCGATGAGCGTCTGGCCGAGATCGCCGGCGACGATCACGTCATCTGGCGGACATGTCCTGATTTCGTCGTCGAAGTGCGATCGGCGACTGACGATCTTGCTCCTCAGCAGCGAAAAATGGAAATGTGGATCTCGCAAGGCGCACGGCTTGGATGGCTGGTTGATCCGTTGGAGGAGACGGTCTGGATCTACCGACCGGAACAGGAACCAGAGCGGTTAGAACGGCCCGAGTCGGTGATAGCGGTCGAGATTGCGGACGATTTGACGATTGACTTCAACCGGCTCTGCCCGCCGCGGGATCAAGAGTCAGAGACCAGCTGATTTCGGTTTCGAGGAACCGACCGATCTCATCGAACTCAGCTTCGAGTTGGCTCCGGGCGTCGTCCGACAGTTCCTCGAAGCAGGTGACCCTGACGCTCAGTCCGTGCGCCCGACGGCGCCGATCCCAGGTAGCGACGAGACGGCCATCGATGAGCACGCAAGGGCGGAGCATCCCGCCACCGGCGTTGACTCGCTTGAGAAGATGATCGGGGACATCGAGGTCCCGCTTCGCGTAACCAACGATGTACGGATCGAATGGTCCCAGTACCCGCAACACGCCGTGTGGACCTTCCAGCACATCACTGAGCCGATCAAGGGCATCCTGCGACATCCACATCGCCTGGCCATCGACGTCCACTTCGGTCAGGTCTTCCAGGGCGGCCTGCAGGCATCGGCGAGTCTCGGCGGCAGGCAGACCGGACCACCAGCGGAAGTCCGACTGTGTCGCGGGGCCGTAGGCGGTGAAGTAGCGCCGCGCGAGCTCGGCGCCAGGATCAGGCGGCGCGTCGGAGCGAGGGATCCAGTCGTCGATCAGTGTGTGGGTCGCATCGCCGTCGCGTTCGGGACCGAAGCAGCTGACGCCAAGCAGCGACGTGGTGCGCAGCAGGTGAGGGGTTGCCTGACCGTCCGACGGCAGACCCGCCGAACGGAACGCGTCACCGATCTCGGCTCGGGTCATCGGTCCGTTGGCTGCGAGCTCCTCGCGAAGGAATGCAAGCACCCTGGCGTGATCGTCGTCGGAGATGCCGAGGTCGGCCCGGCGTTTGAGCGCCTTGGCGTCCATGGCTTCTCCGAGAAGCTCGAGCATCCAGCGAAGATCCTCCGATGGGACGAGATGCAGGGTGCCGCGCATCAGCCAGTTGCGGACGACCGTGCGCTCGGCGAGTCGGGCGTGGTCGACATCGGCGGCGGACAGGCCGGTCGAGCGTACGCCGATACCGAGTTGCTCGCCCAGGCGGTCCTGGGCCTGAATAGCGCCGGCGGAACGGACGGTATCGGCGACCTCTGCGCCGCGTTGCACGCCCAGCAGTTGGGCGTGGAGACGCAGCCGATGTGCTTCGCGCCGAGTGAGTGTGAGTTTGGCAGGCATGGACATCAGCCTAGGTGGGCTGAATTGGTAGGCTCACGGTCGTGACCACTCCAGGACGCGACGAATGGCAGCCGGACCAGTACGCCCGCTTCAAGGCGGAGCGGGAGCAGCCGTTCTACGATCTCCTGGACATGGTGGTGCCGGTACTCGGTGGACGCGTCGTTGACCTGGGCTGCGGCACCGGCGCTCTGACCACTGCGTTGCATACCAAGACGTTGGCCGACGAGACGGTCGGACTTGACCGCTCGGAGGCGATGCTGGAGCAGAGCGCTCAGCACGCTGGCAGCGGCGTTCGGTTTGTGCGCGGGGACATCGCCGAGTTCAGCGGATTGGACGGCAGCGGGCTGGACCTGGTGTTTGCCAACGCATCGATCCAGTGGGTGCCGGACCACGCGTCGCTGTTCCCTCGGCTGGCGGCGACGCTCGGGCCGGGCGGGCAACTGGCAGTGCAAATGCCGGCGAACGAGGATCATCCCTCGCACGCGGTGGCTCGCGAGGTGGCGCAGGAGTCGCCGCACGCCGAGGCGCTGGGCGGCTTCGTCTACCGGCACTCGATTGAGTCAGCGGAGTGGTACGCCGAGCAGCTCGCTCGTCTGGGGTTCGCCGAGCAGCACGTCCGCGTGCAGGTGTACCTGCACCGCCTGCCCGGGCCCGAGGACGTGATCGAGTGGGTCAAGGGCTCGCTGCTCACGGGCTACCGCAATCGGATGTCGGCGGAGGACTACGAGGCGTTTCTGGCCGACTACCGGCAGCGGTTGCTGTCGGTCTTGCCCGTGGAACGCCCCTTTCTCTACCCCTTCAAGCGACTCCTGCTCTGGGGCCGGATGGGGTAGGCGCGCTTCGGTAAACTGAGGACATGGTGACCGCGAAGCCCAGGAGCAAGGCTGAGGAAGTGTCGGCGCTGCTGTCGACGCTGGGGATCGGTCCGCTGACGCTGCGCCTGCCGCCCGACTGGCAGCTCACGAACAAGAAGCTGCTGGAGCTCTGCAGCCTGAATGAGACGGTGCCGTTCGAGGTGGACGAGACGGGAGCGTTGATCTTGAACATGCCCAGCGGTCCGACCAGCGAATGGATGATGATCGAGATTGCATGGCAACTTCGCAGTTGGATGGATGTCGACGCTGGCGATCTAGTCTTTGGCTCAAGCGCACTCTTCGAGTTGCCGGACGGGAATCGCCGCTCGCCTGACATCGCTTGGGCTAGTGGACAGCGGCTCGCAGAGTTCGATGTGTTCGACGGTGATGTGTGGCGCCTGGCGCCCGATTTCATCGTCGAGATTCGCTCGATGTCCGACAAAATCGAGGACCAGCAGGCCAAGATGGACATGTGGTTGCGAAATGGAGTGCAGCTCGGATGGTTGGTAGACCCGTTCGACCAGCAAATCCGGGTGTGTCGGCCTGGTGCGGAGCCAGTGCTGTTGGAACGGCCAACGGAGATGGCTGACGACGAAGTGTTGCCGGGATTAGTGGTCGATCTGAAACGGATCTGGCGCCGACCTTAGCTATCGCGTCAACCGCCTCGCGCGAGCAGTGCGCCCATGACCGCCAGGACCGACGCGAACCCTAAGGCAATTCCCCACATCAGGAGGCGAAATCGGGCATCCATGTCGGCACGGAGATCGCCGATTCGTTCGTTGACGTCATCGATTCGCCCATTGACGTCGTCAATCCGACGATTGAGCTGGGCAAACGCGTCCCGCAATCCGAATTGTTCTTCTCGATCTCCTGGTTGCTCGCGCGTGACCATGACGCCCTCCACGCGTGACTGAAAGCATAGTGCATTCATACCAGTACTACAAGTGTTAACCGCGTCGGTTTCACAGTCAGAACTCATGAGTTCGGGCCATTCGCGCAACGCGTTGGGTGGCGACAGGCGGAACCGCAAGAATGACCCTCGTGTATCCTGACGCGGACGGGTGAACGGAGCGGGCATGGTTTCTCCGACGATTGACACTGGAGGGGCTCCGATCCCTCTGCTGGACCCGGTGACCGACGTTGAGGACGAGCTTCGCTCTCAGCTTCTGGTCTCGACGGTGGACAAGGTGTTTGGCTGGGCCCGCCGGTCTTCTTTGTGGCCGGCGATGTTTGGATTGGCCTGCTGCGCGATCGAGATGATCGCAACCGCGAACGCCCGTTATGACCTCGCTCGATTCGGCGCCGAGGTCTTCCGCGCCTCGCCGCGACAGGCCGACCTGATGAT
The DNA here is from genome assembly GCA_028875225.1 of Chloroflexota bacterium. GTDB lineage: Bacteria > Chloroflexota > Dehalococcoidia > Bin125 > Bin125 > Bin125. The sequence continues at coordinate 174,141 of JAPPFB010000020.1, forward strand.
CGTGGCGGGCACGGTGACCTGGAAGATGGCCCCACCGGTTCGGCGGATTTACCTGCAGATGGCGGAACCCAAGTGGGTCATCTCGATGGGGTCGTGCTCAAACATCGGCGGACCGTTCGCGCACGGCTACTCGACGCTGCCGGGCGTCAACAACATCGTGCCGGTCGACGTCTACGTGCCGGGCTGCCCGCCACGCCCCGAGTCGCTGCTGGCCGGTCTCATGCTGCTGCAGCAGGTGATCGATGAAGAGCACGCGAACGGTCATCGCAAGCGGCGTCCGGAGCCAACCGGTGACTTCTCGCGGATGCTGCCCGAGGGCGACCCGATCCGGCAGGAGCTGGAATCGCTATTCCCGCCATACCTGACCGCGGACGGTCAGCCGCGCGACAAGTGGACCGGCGCGCTGCCGCACGACGAGAACTTCTTCGCCAGCCGCTAGCCTTCTGGCGAACTAGAGAGACGCACTCATGGTCTTCGGCAAGGGCATCGCCAAGGGACTGTTGACCGTCGTCAAGCACGTCCGCAAAGAGCCGGTGACCGTGGAATTCCCAGAGCAGGAGCGCGACATCCCGCCGCGCGCGCGAACCAACCTGGTCTGGTTCGTCGAGCGCTGCACCGGCTGTTCCACCTGCGCGCAGAGTTGTCCCGACGGCTGCATCCTGGTCGACACCGAGCCGCGCGAGGATGGCTCGTTCCTGGTCAACCGCTACGAGATCGACTTCCGCCTCTGCATGTACTGCGGACTCTGCGCCGAGGCTTGCCCCTATGAGGCGATCCAGGTCGGCGGCTCGTACACCAACGTTGTGACGAATCCGAACCGCCTGTACAAGGACAAGGACGACTTAATCGAGCTGGCCAACGAATACCTCGAGCAGCACGACTGGGTCTACCCGAACGGCCAACAGGCGGTCCAGCAGACAGTCCACCCCGAAGAACGTCGGCAGCACCACTAACCGTTAGTGCCAGGGCCAAAATGGACGTAGGAATCCGTCCGGCCGTCTTCATTGAGCGTTGTTCCTGTGACTGTCTCCCGTGCACTGGCCCCGCGGCAGCCGGAGCTGCAATTCGGCAGCAGCCAGTTGCCGCGCACCAAACTGGAGATCAGGTCTGGGGCCATGGACGAGAGCGGCGCCGTCGTAGAAGTAGTCGCATTCCCCGTTGCGAATGCGAAGCGCGTACGCGCCGTCGTCCGGAAATCGGATGGAGAACGTGCCGTTCTCTAGGGCCTGAGTTTGCGACGCGCCTGACTCACCTTCGACCGAGACATTGAATCCGTCCACTGCCCGGCCATTTGCGTCGCGGAGCACGCCCGACGCGGCGATCGTGCAGAAGGGTTCGACGAGCTGAATGTCCAGGTTGACATCCTGATCGCCAACGGAGAATCGTCCGGACGAAAGGTCGTCGGGAGCTCGGGGGGCGCTGGCATGGGTGACCTGGCAACCGTCGATGGACAGCGCCAGGGAGTATTCGTGCGGTTCGACAAAGAGGCTGTAGCCGCCATCCGGCCATGACAATGACAATCTGGAGGCGCGTGCGCCAGATGTCTGGCGCATCCAGACGAATGCGCCAGGTAGCGGTTCGCCGAGGTGATCGATGATCTGACCGCGCACCACGTGATTTCGCGTCGCGCCTTGAGCCGGCGATTGTGCTGAGTGGCAGGTGGAGTCGACCTGGAAGTCGCCAAGGGTGTCGGCAATCAGCTTCGCGATTTCTGGGCTGTGCTCCTCCAGGTGCAGGCGGTTCTTGAAGGGCATATCGAACGACTGGCCGGTTCCGACCCACGCGCCGACCGCTTCGGCCCAATATTCGGCGGTGTTCGTCGCGCCATATGAGCCATCCCAGAGGCCGGAATCCAACCCCGCCCGGTAAGCCCGCCCCAGCGAGCTGCCGAAGTTACCGCTCGAGGTTCCCCGACTCAGGGCGAATTCGACGGCGTGTGCGAACTCGTGGATCGTGATGTCGTAGCCCTGAGCGCGTGATCCGTGGCACAACAGATCTTCCTCGGGCACCAGCGTCGGCGTGAACTGGTTTGGTCCAAGACCGCGAGGACCTCCCGGCCCGTGCGGCTCGAGTTTGACGATGTCTCGATACTGTCGGTACGGAGTCAGGTCGAAGGTCTGCTCGTCGTGGCCGACGACTACGATGTGGACCCGCTGCCGGATCAGGATTTCGCGGATGTCAGGCCGATTGACCAGCATGTCGTCGAAGATGGCGGCCGCGCGGAACAGCGCTTCGTCGGCGACGTTCTCGGTGGCGATGATGGCGATGCCGTCGGCGTCGAGGTACTTGTCAAAGGAGGCGTACCAGCGGACGTGATCCGGGGGCGGTCCAAGCGGATGGAGCGCGCGATCACCGCTGGGCTGCAGCCAGTTCGTCTCCGTGGTGCTGAATACCCAGAGCGCGTCGCCGCGGCGCAGCTGATATAGAGAACCACCGCTTGCCTTCGATCCTCGCTGATACCGCCGGAGTTCCCCACTCGCCAGCTCCGAATAGAGCGCGTGCGTGAATGAATCACCGATGGACCGGAGCGCCAGATCGATCGGGGTGCCGCTTGGTCCGCTCCAGGCGACGAGATTGGGCCCGGGTTTCAACTCGACCCACTCACCATTGGCGACGGTCGGCTGGAGCCACTCAACCGGATCCGTTCCGCCGATACGCACGATCAGGCCCATACCGGGCTCCACGACGGGCAGCGTGCCCACAAACCTGCGGGCGGCAAAGCGGTACTGGGAAGACTCGGAGTCCCAGGTGTAGATCAGTTGCGCCTCAGGAATCTTATTGAACAGTTCCTCAGAGGACGTGGGGAATCCGACCCAGCCGACAAGATTGTCTCCAGGGTGAAGCGTTCTGACCTCTGCCGCACGTTGGTCGTCGGCGAGCAGTGCCGGAGCGAGTAGCAGACAGATGAGCGTTGCCAACAGGACGACAGCGAGGCGTGCGAGTCGAGTCTGACTGATCACTGCGACGCCATCAGCCTCTCTTCAATCCGCCGGTCGGCGCCCTGCTCCAGCGGGGCGCGCTCAATCAGAATTCTACTTGCCGCTTGAACGGTCGCTGCTTCCTTACGCCGCGCACCCCTGAGGTGGAAACCGAATACGATCAGAACATACGGGCTTGCAGTGTCAGGCCTTGACTGTCTACACGGTCAACATCCTGCCCGAAGTCTGCAGAATCATGGAATGGAGTGGATTCTCCTGGTCGAACACTGACGAAACCGAGCCAGATCTGGACGAATCTGGACAAATCTGGACAGATCCGGACACAAGAGCGCACGATCCGCAGTCCAGTACAGGAGATCCAGCCGCGAACCTCGAAATCTCCCGTCCCAAGCGCCGAATCGGCTGTAGTGACCGCGGAACCGTCTCGTCGAGGGCCGCCGGCCAGGAGGGGCAGTTCAGAGTGCCGCTGAACTGGCCATCGCGCCCGAGCGGGCCAGGTCGCCAGCCGAGGTGCTGGTAGACTGGGGCGCGGTGCCGCGTGCTGGCGGCAGGCTGCATCTGGGGAGGCGCTATGGCGACGATCACGATCAATGGACGGGCGGTCGAGGCTGAAGTTGGCGCGCCGCTGGTCGAGGTGATCAAGAACGCCGGCTTCCCCATCTCCAACCTGTGCTATCTGGATGGACTGCCCCCGTACGCCGGCTGCCGCACCTGCGCGGTCGAGGTCGAAGGCATGCGCGGATTGCCGTTGTCCTGCACCACCACGGTGATGGACGGCATGGTCGTGCGCACCGACACGCCGGAAGTGACCGAGATGCGCCAGGAGGTCCTGGCGGTGATCCTGGCCAATCACTCCGACCGCTGCCTGACCTGTCATCGGATCGAACATTGCCGAACGGGTGAGATCTGCCTGCGCGACAACGAGGTCACACACCGCTGCGTGACCTGCTCCAAGAACTATCGCTGCGAGCTGCAGACGACTTGCGACGCCGCCGACGTGGGCCGCGCCAATGTCGAGCCGTATCTGGACGAGGCGCGAACTTACTACCGATTCCAGCAGCCGGAGCCCGACCGGGCGAATCCGTTCTTCGAGTTCGACCCGCAGATGTGCATTATCTGCACGCGCTGCGTTCGCGCCTGCGACGACCTGCGTCACACCACGGCGATCACGCTGGCCGGCCGAGGTTTCTCGACCATGATCGCGTTTGGCGCGGGAGGACGGATTGACGAATCAAACTGCGATTTCTGCGGGGCCTGCATCGACGTCTGCCCGACGGCGACGCTGATGGAAGCGCCGAACAAATGGGTCGCGCGGCCCGACCGCTGGGTCACGACCACCTGCACCGAGTGCTCGATGGGCTGCACGATCCAGATGGGCGTGCGGGATGGCCGCGGCGTGCAGGTGCGGCCCGGCAACGGCAACGACGTCTCGCGTTCGCAGATCTGCGTGCGCGGACGGTTCGGCTACGACCAGACTCGAGACAAGGATCGGCTTCGCGCCGCCTGGATCGGTCGGGGTGAGGATGCATTTGAGCAGGACGGGGACGCTGTCGCAGAACACGCGGCGGCAGCGATCTCCGCAATTCTCGCCGAGCACGGACCGTCCGCGGTGGGAATCCTCGGCTCGGGTCAGATGACGCTGGAAGAGCTGTACTCGCTTCGCACACTGGTCTCCCGCCTTGGCGTCACCAACCTCGATTCTTCACTCGGACCCGTCACGGCCTCGATCGGTGCGGCGCTCAATGATGCGTTCGGCTCGGAGCACTTGCCCTCACGCCTGACGTCTGTTGAATCGGCCGATCTGGTCATCGCGATCGGTGATGACATCTCCGCCTCGAACAACGTGCTCGGCGTGCGGATCAAGGACGCCGTAGCCAACAATGGCGCGTCGCTGATCAGCATCTCCTCGCGACGCAATCCGTTGGCCGATTACGCAGTCGATGAGGCGCACGCAATCCATCCCGCCGACGGCGACCTGGCCAGCGTCGCTCAGGCGCTGGCGACCAACGTGGTCAAGGACCTCGACGTCCGGACCGGACTGTCGGAGATTGACGGTCTGTCGGATGTGAGTGGTACCGCCGACGGCGTCGAAGCGGCGTCGGCGACCGCGCTGCGCCGGCGTGGAGGCGCTGTGGCGATCGTGGTCGCTCCGTCTCGCGCAAACGCCGCCCAGGCCGGCGCTCAGGTCAGAGCGGCAGCCAACCTGGCAATCGCGCTGGCCGGTCCTGCCGATGCGCCGGCCTCGCTGCATGTGCTGCCGCCGGAGTCGAACTCGGTTGGGCTCCGCGACCTCGGCGTTGTTCCCGGCGAGGGCGGACTTGACGTGTCCAGAATGCTGGGCGCGGCGCGCGAGGGCCGGCTCAAGGCATTGGTCGTGGCCCGCGACAATCCCGTCATGCTGCATCCCGATCGCGCGGCGACGATTGCAGCGCTTGAGAATCTCGACGTGCTGGTGGTCATCGACGAGGTTGCCTCCGAGACCGTGCAACGCGCGACGCACGTCTTGCCGGACGTGTCGGCGTTCGGCAAGGACGGTCACATCACCAATGCCGATCGGCAGATTCTTCGATTGCGGTCGGCAACGGTCGAACAGCGCAACGCCCGTGAGCTGGGGAGTTGGCTGGCTGCCCTGGCAGCCCATCTCCCGGCCGTGGAGACGCCGACGACCAGCGAAGACGGCGAACCGGCAGAACCGATTCCGGCGCCGGCGCAGCCTCAGAACACCAGGGAAGCGCGGCTGGCGCTTGCCCAGCTTGACAACCGATACTCGGCACTCGCCGAAGCAGGAGCCAGCCAGTCCCGGATGGCGATCAACGGGGCAGCCACGCAGCGATTTCTCGGTGTTGACGGTACCGGCGCCGCGAACGATGAGGGCGCGCTCACATTGCTTTCGGGACGGGATCTCTACAGTAACCGTCTGTCCGCCTCACGAGGCGAAGTCAATGCCGACCTCTTGCAGCGCGCGGACACGGTTCAGATCAATCCGGCCGACGCAGCGACCAGGGGAATCGAAGCGGGATCGCCCGTGAGCTTGACCGCCAACGGTTCCCGGATCATCCTGCCGGCCGAGATCACCGAGGATGTGCCCAGCGGCGCGGTCTGGGCATCGGCGATCCACGGAGGCGGAGCGGTCCAGGAACTGCAATCCGCGAACGCTGAGCGACTGACCTCGGTGCGGGTCGAGACGGCCGAATAGCGTGCGCGTGGTGGTCTATAGCGACCTTCGGCGTTGACTCGTCGCCGCCATTGGTGTTGTCGATAGGAAACTTTCTCGGTTCTGTATTTCCGTCGAGTTCTCGCGAATCTCGATAAACTGGCGAATACCGATACAGAAAGTTCGATTCTGTAGTTTCGACGAGCGAACCCAACCGAGTCCCGATTTCTTCTTCACCGGCAGATGGCCGCAGGATCACGTTGACATGACATTGCATCACCCCGACCCCGAAGTGGGACCGCCCAAGGGTCACTACGTGTTTGTGGATGGACCATCGATCGACGGCACGCTGGGTCGTGTGATTGGCCAACCCCCTGGCCCCGACACCCGTCCTGACTGGCGTCGTCTGGAAGCGTTCGTGAAACAGCACGGCGGTCCAGCGCCGTACTCGGCCACGTTCGTGTTCTGGGCGCCCGGCCAACAGGGATTCATGCACTTTCTGCGCACATCGGGGTTCATGATTGCGCTTGGCGATCGGTTTACCCCCGGGCAGAGTTGCGCCGACTTAATCCGGGAACGCATTGCCCGGCTCAATGCAGCCGCGGACGGCGAGCATTCGTGGCAGGTGATCGTCGGCACCCACAACCCGGATCTGATCGCTGAGTTACCGGAGTTGGCCAGCGAGGCTGATCGGCTGACCGTCTTCGGCTTCACCGAGTTTCTGCCCGACGCGCCGGACCTCGAGGAGCAGATTGACTTCTACGACATCGAGGATGACGCCCGCCTGTTCCGGTCTGCGCTGCCGCGAGTTGAGTTCGAGGACGACCTCGATGAGCCTGCCGTCGCCGATCCGGAGCTCGCCTACCAGCCGGCGTTGGTCAGAACGCCTGCGCTCGAACGACCAGTTCCACCCCGGACATTTGCGCCTCGGCCCCAGGGAGACGTGCGCGACCTCTATCTGATCGTGGACGGACGCAGCATTGAGAAGGAGCTGGGCGAGATCCTCGGCGAGAAGCCGAATCCGGGAACGCGGCCGGATTGGGGAACCGTACTCGACTTTGCCCGCAGCCAAACGACCTCGGAGAGCGGTGAGGTCAAGGCGTTGTTCGTGCACGTGGCTCCCGGCCATGCGGGATTCCGTCGTGCGCTGAAGGACCTGGGCTACACCTCCAGCCCGGTCCGGCTCGACGACACGCAACCGATGCGCCCGGTGGTCGAAGAGTTCATTTGTGGTCTGTTGGGCGCCCGCGTCTTTCGCGGCGAGTCGGGAGAGGATCCGGCGCCGGACATTATCGTGATCGGTCACGGCTCGGCGACGTTTGATGCGTTAAGCGACATTCCCGACCGCGGTCAGCGCCTGTGCGCGCTCGGGTTTCCCGAGCGGATGCCCCTGGTCGAGTCATACCCGCGAATTGAGCAACTGGATCTGGAGCGGGATGCGCAGGCCTTTGGCGCCGAACTGCCCCGGGAGTTCGGCGTTGACGTCGACAACTTTGACCCGGACGAGGAACTGTCCAAGCTCTTCTGAGTCGGCGCGTCGGGTGACCTAGAGATCGAACGGCAGCGCGCTGCCGATGCCGAATGTCACTGCGGCGGCAAGGATGCCGACCAGCACTGATCGGCCGGCCGAATAGAGCGGATTCCTGCTCGTGACCAGGGACGTGAAGAGACCGGCCACGGCCAGGGTGACCACGCTGGCGACGACTCCCGCGATCAGCGCCCAGTAGTCGACATTCCAGCTGGACGCGTGCCAGATCAGGAATGGAATCAACGGAATCAGCGCGCCAAGCGAGAATGCCGCGAACGAACTGATCGCCGCGCGCCACGGATCGCCCAGTTGCTCGGGGTCGAGGCCGAGTTCCTCGCGCACCATCGTGTCGATCAGCGCGTCGGGCTGTTCGGAGAGTTCGGCGGCGACCTGTTCGGCCAGCTCTTGCGACAGTCCCTTGGCTCGATAGATGCTGACCAACTCCCGGCGCTCCTCTGCCGGATCGAGCAGCACTTCGTCACGCTCCATGGCGATTTGGCGCTGCAGCACTTCTGTCTGGCCGCGAACGGAAATGTACTCGCCGGCCGCCATCGAAAATGCGCCGGCCAGCCAGCCGCCGATTCCGGCGACGAGGACCGCCTCAGAGCCAATGGCGACGCCGGCGACGCCGGCGATCAATGCGAGATTTGAGACGATTCCATCGTTGAGTCCGAAGAGCGCCGCGCGAAACGTCGATGCGCCGTGCGCTCCGACGCCGGCGTGCCCCTCACCGACGGCGCCGATGGCGCCGTGTTGCGTGCCCAGTTCGGCCAGGGTGGCGCGGTGCTCCCGCTCTTCCTCCGCCAGGTCGCCCGCATCGGGATCGGAGACGTACTTCTGGATGTCGACCAGCTCTTCACGCCGCAGCTGCGAGATGACGAAGCCGAGACCCCAGATACGCGCCTGGAAGGCCATCAATCGCACCCGCAACGATGGGCGATGGAGGTCGGCCGGGTAGCGCTCGTCGCCGAGCAGCCTGACCCAATGGGTGGCGTGCTCCAGTTCGGATTCGGCCATCCTGCTCAGTACCTTGGCCGAGTGCGGGTCGCTCATTCCGGCCAAGCGGTCATAGAGCCAGGCGGCATCGAGCTCGTCGCCGATCATTTCGCGCAAGCGCGCACGTCGCTCGTCGGTCAGTGGCACATGAGCCTGGGGCGGATCCATGGTCGTCATGGAGGCAGTGTATCCCGCGATATGAGCCATCCTGGCCGATGCGCGATGATCAGAACAGATCGCAACATCGCTCAAATCATTCGTTCACCTCGGAGTCGGCGCCATGCTCAAGTTGGGACTGCCCAAGGGATCGCTCGAGGTCCCCACCTTTGACCTGTTTCGGCGCGCCGGTTTCCATGTCTCGGTCAACTCCCGCTCGTACTTCCCGGAGATTGATGACGAGAGCATCAGCTGCACGATGTTCCGGGCGCAGGAGATGGCCCGTTACGTCGAGGACGGCGTCGTCGACGTTGGGATCACGGGCCACGACTGGGTGGTTGAAACGGGCGCGGACGTGGTCGAAGTCGCCGAAATGACCTACAGCAAGGCGACCAGCCGGCCGGCGCGTTGGGTGCTCGCCGTGCCGGCCGAGTCGCAGGTGACCGAGATCGAGCAGCTCGAAGGCGGAGTGATTGCCACCGAGCTGGTGCGCACGACGCGTCAGTATTTTGAGCAACGCGGCGTCAACGTGCGAGTCGAGTTCAGTTGGGGAGCGACGGAGGTCAAGGCGCGGATCATCGACGCCATCGTCGACGTCACCGAAACGGGCTCTTCTCTGCGTGCGAACAATCTGCGTGTCATCGCCGAGGTGCTGGAGAGCACGGCGCGGCTGATTGTGAACAAGGACGCCTGGAGCGATCCAGCACGGCGGGAGAAGATCGAGGCGATCAACACCCTGCTCCAGGGCGCGATCGCAGCCACCACCAAGGTCGGCCTGAAGCTCAATACTCCCCGATCGAGCCTGGAGGACGTGCTCGCCGTGATTGGCAGATTCGGCGAGCACGCCCCCACGATCAGCCCGCTGATCGACGACTCATGGGTTGCGCTGGAGATTATTCTCGATGAGCGCCAGGAGCGAGAGATGATCCCCGAATTGCGCCGCGCCGGGGCCAGCGGTCTGGTCTCCTACCCCTTGAACAAAGTCATCTCCTGAGGCATCTGCGACGCGCTCGAGCTCTCTGCTGACGAGCCAGGCGTCGATCGGCGCATCCGCGGGGACGACCCATCGCGAGGTCGAGTCCAGGTTGGCTCCGGCGGGAACGTACGTGGCCTGGACGAGTCCGTTGCTCAGCCGGCGCGCATGGACCCTGCCCAGTTCCTGATCCGCGTGGCTCACGGGACCCGTCCGCAGCCATCGATCCGCAGTGACAATGACCGGAAGTTGCCGGCTCGACGGCAACACCCTTTCGCCATTGGACAGGTCGGCGGCGAACTCGACCTGTCCGTCGGCGAGCACGCGCGCCAGCAGGCGAGTGACCGTGACGATCGGCGGGGCAGGCGGCTCCTCCGACACGACAGCCTGCGGGATGGCGGGATTCGAGTCGAGGCCCAGGCCGGAGAGCAAGAGGTCGTGGTCGTTGCTGGCCGCTGCGGCGCCGCAGTAGGCGCGATCCAGCATGATCCCGTAGATCGGCGACTGCTGCCGCAGTGCTTCGTCACCGAAATCAAGCGCTCTCCTGTCGGGTCTGCAGTCGATGCCGTCTGAGAACTGTTCGAGCGCCGCGGCAACGTCCGGGTCGTCCCATCCGCCTTCTGCTGCTCTCTTCATCAGCACGAGCTCAGCCCCTCTCACCAGGTGGCTGTCGACATGCCGTGCGAGTGCGAGTTGCGAGTGGATCTGCAGCGCTTCCTCGAGAGCAATGATCCGCTGTGGACTGGTGACGTCGGCCCAGGCACGGACCATGTGTTCGATCCTTCTGGCCGCGGATCGGCCGGCAAGGACGACGATCTGCTCCGCCGCCTCAGCGCTCTGGAACAGTTGGGGGTCGAAGCCGGCAAGCTCGAGTGTCTCGCGATGCGCTCCCGTGAACACGCTCACCAGCGCGTCCAGCGTTGGCGCTGCTGCGGTATCCAACTCGGAGAGCGGCAAGCCGCCTCGACCGACCTGGGAGTACAGCGACTCAATCTGGGCACTCAGCGACGCAAGCTCTGCGTCAAGGTCGTCGAGCACTTGAGTCCGCACGCCAGCCGCATAGATGGCGCCGGCTCGGATCTGAGGATCGAGACCGTCGTCGTCAGCGGGACTTGAGTCGTTCGATGCATCTGTGGTCTGGCCGGCAGCCTCGGCCGGATCGCCGGTCGCTTCATCGGCAGACCTGACCTCGTTGGTGACTTCGCCGTCCGCCGCGGCGATTGCGGACACGCGGTACTCCACGCCGTCGATGCTGACATTGACCGGATCGAACTCGATACCTGTGAGCACCATGACGGGTCGCGTCAGGGTGTGGAAGGCGAGCGTCTCGAAGTCGTCGTTGATGACCACGACCATCAGCATCACGTCGGTGGGACCGGTCCGCCACGTGAACAGTCCTTCAAATGGATGCAGCTGAGACAGGGGTTGGCTACCGAATGCCTGGACGGTCTCGTCGGTGTGATAAGAGGCGCCAATGGGGATCAGCTCCTCATCTCCGTCCAGGACGTCGATCCATGGGGTCCGCCAACCTTCGATATACGGCCAGCGCACTTGCACCCGGATTCTGGCGTCAGGGTCTAGCGCGGAGAGCGGCTCATCCCCCAGATTGCTCAACCGGTAGTTGATCGGGAACGGCATGCCGCTGACGACGCGGTCGGGCGCCTCGATCGCTTCCAGTTTGATGATCGGTCCGTCTGCGGCAGCTGTGATTGTCAGCTCAAACTCGGCGGCAGTCAGACCCTTGAGGTCTCGATCGCCCCAGTTGGTCGCCTCAATCATGTACGTGCCGGCTCCAAGGAATCGCTCGATCCGCGCGTTGAACCCGGTGCCGCTGTCATCGTCGGCCTGAAGCAGATCACCGGTGTCGTCGAGGAGATAGACGTACGAGTCGGCCAGCTCCGACGTCAGATCGATTCGAATGCGACGCGTGTCGGTCATCTCGAAGCGGTAGCGCTGCCCAGCGCGATCGGCTCGGTAGTCCGATTCACATCCGAAGTGCGACCACTGACCGGTGGCGCTGAGCGATTCCTCGAGAGTTCCCAGATCGACCACGTCGAGGCAGCCCTCAACCACCCGCACGGTGAGATCGAAGGATCCACTCACCCGGCCTGACCAACCGAGCGCGCTGGCCTCGATTCGGTACACGCCGGCAGCGAGTTCGCGCTCGATTCGAGCGTCGTTGCCGCTGCCGGTGTCGTCATCGGCTTCAATCAATCTGCCTGCTTCGTCGAGCAGATAGAGCAGGGTGTCTCTCTCCGGTGAGCTCAGATCAATTCGCACTTCTTGAGCCTCGGCCAGGGAAAACTCGAACATCACGCCCGAGCGCCGGGACAGGAACTGCGAGGAGCCGCACTCGTCGGTCGACCAGGTTCCGCTGGTGCTCAGGACTTCAACGAGTTCACCGAGCTGTGTCGGTGGAGGACAGGCTGCAGAGTCGTCCTGCGCTCCAGTTGACTGCCAGGCCGCCAGCACCGCGATCAGAGCGAGTGTCGCCGCCAGTGCGATCGATCTTCTCATTCGAGCAATCCAATCAAAATGGCATTATGTCCAACAGATAGCCTAGCCGCGATTCGCGGTTGCAACCGTTGTTGATCTCGGGCAGCGACGTTCGACCAATGTGAAAACGCAAGTCGCACCAGGGAGTGCCGGCCACTCGCCGACGCCCAAGCAGTCACGCCTGAAACAGCGCGAAGTGAAGGGGACGATCGGTTACGGCTCCGGCTCGTCCTCTTCCGCCTCTGGCTCAGGCTCTTCCGGCATCAGCTGCGGGCGGAATCTTTCAGGCACGTCGAGGCGGGGATCACCCTGGCGGAAATCGCTCCAACAGTCGATCTGCCCGTCGGTTGTGATTGCGCAGGCGGCCTGGTCCCCAAAGAGTTGGGTGTAGGTGCGGGCTGTCGTCGCTTCCCGATCAGGACCGCCTTCGAACAGAATGGTGAACGGAATGGCCCAGTACTGGAAGCGGATGAGATCGGGCGGGCAATGGTCGATGTCGGCGGGAATCAGCTCGTGGCACCAGTGGTGGGTCTGTCGGCACTGGAGCGTACCGTCATCGAGGATGGCGCATCCCTGGGAGCCGAGCAGATGAACGTTGCGAAACAGCTGAATGTATGGCTGCGGCGGACCAGGCGCGGTGCGGGAACGAGCAGTCAGACAGCGAATGTCGCCTTCGGCGGTGAAGCCGCACAGTCCGTTGCCGCTCGCTGCAATGCGGACGAATGGGCCGGCATCGGAAACGAACTGCTCGATGTTGAGGTGTCCCCAGCAAGTCGTCTGACCCTCAGAATCGAGTGCGCAGAACTCCCGGCCGGTGCTGATCAGCTGAATGAAGTTGTTTGCTGAAGGGGCAGACTGGCTTGCCACTGGTCGCCCCCAGCAAACGATCTCGCCCCCGGAAGTGCGGGCGCAGGCATAGTGTCTCCACGGGTGGACAACCACTTCGACCAGGTCAGTTCGGGAGGGCGGCAAGAGCTGCGAGAGGTCGATGCTGTCGGGATCGGTCCCCGGGTTGCGCTCCAGGATGCCGTCGATCAACTCGCGGACGTAGCCATAGCCGGTTCCCCAGCAGACGGCGGCTCCGTCCGCGCCAATCGCGCAGGCGTCGCCAGGACCGAGACTGAGGCTGGTGAAGACGCCCTCGGGAACATCGTGGATGAGCGGAGTGTCAAAACCCCAGCAGTCGATCTCACCGGATTCAGTCAGAGCACAAACGGTCGTGGGACTGATGACGATCTGGACGGGCGCCTCGGCGCGAGTCTCGACCGGTCCGAGCAAGGCAACAACCACAACGAGCAGCAGGGCGGCGAGCGGGGCCAGGAAGCGGCTGGCGGTGAGAACGGTCATCATTGAGCGCGCCTTCGCGTTCGTTTCACGGGCATGCTAGAAGAATGGACAAGGGCAATGGCCGCTGAGCGCAACGTCGAGCGTGGTCTAGGATCGCAGGGACTGCGAACCTCGATTGGAGCCTGCCGTGGCCCTGCGAACTGCTGCCGAATACGTCGAATCACTGCGCGACGGCCGAGAGATCTGGTACCGAGGCGAACGCGTTGATGACGTGACTACCCACCCGACGATCAGCAAGGCGGTCAAGCACGCCTGCATCGACTACGAGATGGCGGAGTCGGACGAATACCGAGACCTCGCGACATATGAGGAAGACGGCGAGCGTTACTCGGCCTACTACCGGATCCCGCGCACGGCGGAAGATTTGCTCAACCGCTCGAGGTTGATCGAGGCGGCGACGGCGGAAGGCGACACGCTGGTCGTGCTGATCAAGGAGATTGGCACCGACGCGCTGTTCGCGTTGCTCGCCGTGACCGCTGAGTTTGAGGACCAGACATACTTCGAGCGAGCCCGGGCCTACTACGAATACTGCCGCTCCAACGATCTGTCACTGGCCGTCGCCCAGACTGACGTCAAAGGCGACCGGATCAAGCGGCCGGCGCAACAGGACGATCCCGACATGTACTTGCATGTCGTTGAGCGCCGTCCCGACGGCGTTGTCGTCCGCGGCGCCAAAGCGCATACGTCGGTAGTCACCAACACGAACGAGGTGATCGTCCTGCCGACGCGCGCCATGGGACCGGATGAGCAGGACTGGTCGATCGCGTTTGCGCTGCCGGTCGACACGCCCAATCTGCGATTCATCGCATCACCGTTTGGCGACAACGCCACGCATGAGGGCGAGCGGCCGATCTCGGCGGTCCGAAAAATGATGGAGACGATTACGATTTTCGACGATGTGTTCGTCCCGAACGACCGGATCTTCATTGACGGCGACACCGAGGCGGCCGGAACGCTGGCCCTGACCTTCGTCGAGTACCACCGCTTCACGGCGGTGTCCTACAAGTTGCCCCTCGTTGACGCGCTCGGCGGGTGCGCTGCGCTGGCAGCCGACTACAACGGGATCCTTGGGGTGACGCACGTACGCGAGAAGTTCATCGACCTGATCGACTACGCCGAAACGACCCGCGCGTTGCTGGAGAAATCGGCCGAACGCTGCATCGCCAAGCCGAACGGACAGGTGGCGCCCGATCCGATGACCGTCAATCTGGCCAAATCGCACTTCGCCCATGGCTACCACGAGGCCGTTCAGCATGTGCAGGAGATTGCCGGCGGGATCCTGGTGACGGGTCCTGGGGATGAGGATTGGGAGTCGGAGGAGCTTCGTCCATTCCTGCAGAAGTACCTGGCCGGTCGCGAAGGCGTCGGCGGCGAGCAACGGATGAAGCTGCTCAACTTCGTCCGCGATTTGACCTCATCAGACTACGGGGCATACCAGGAAGTGCTGGCGATTCATGCGGAGGGTTCGCTGCAGGCAGAGCGACTGCAAGTCTTCCGCGCCTTCAACGAGAACGGCGGCGCGCGTCGGGTGATGAGGCTCGCCGGTAGAATGGCTGGCGTCAGGTAGCGACCGCCCGACTGGTACGGAAGCCGAGGACATGCCGGAGTTGCCGCTGTTTCCGCTCCAGATCGTCGTGTTTCCCGGCGAGTCGGTCCCGCTGCACATCTTTGAGCCGCGCTATCGCCAACTGGTCAAGGACACGCTGCAGACCGGCGACCCGTTCGGGATTGTGCTGACCCGCCGCAGCCGCCAACAACCGACATCAGAGGATCGGGAACCAACTCACGAGGTCGGTTGCACGGTGCGGATGGAGTCGAATGAAGCGTTTCCGGACGGCCGCTTCAACATCGGCTGCATCGGCGAACGCCGCTTCCGGATCATCGAGAAACTGGGCGAACGCCCCTATTGGGTCGCCGACGTCGAGTACCTCGACGATCCCAACGACTCCGAGTCAGCCGAGGCGTACGGCGCGCACGACGCGACATCGGCGCTCTATCGCGAGCACCTGGGATTGGCCCTGGCGCTCCAGAACTCGTGGCAGCGATCGTATCGGCTGCCGGGCCGTCCCAATCCGTTAGTCAATCATGTGGCGTCGAGCATCGAGGCGCCCGCCTCGGTCAAGCAGGAAGTGCTCAAGTCGGAGTCGACCGTTGAGCAGCTCAATCTGCTCAGCCGAATTCTCAGAGCATCGAACCGCCAACTCACCGACCGCGTTCACCTGCATCACAAGCAGCGCTACGAAGGCCTCGGCGTCGGCAACTGAACTGCGGCCCTACTCCGTCAAGGGCGCCAGCAGCTCGACCAGTTCCGCAACGCTCTCGATGTCAGCAGCAATTGCGTCGGCATTGAGGAATCGCGCTCGCCGATAGTAGTTGCCGTGAAGGTCGTTGGCGATCGCTCGCAACGAACGGATTTCGTCGTTGCCCGTCACTTGCCAAGCATTATTCAAGATGTGACTGAAATCGCGGTGCTTGTCGTACTCCCAACCCTGTGCTGCGGCCACCGCCTTGGCCATGTGAGCGGCGGCTCCCCAGGCCTTTTCCGAGGCCTGGTGCAAATCACCCGCATTCACGTACTCCCGAGCACGTTCCAGGAACTGCTGAGATTGCCGGGCGAAGTCATCCACTTCGGCGCGATCAGCTGTCGTCAAGGTCGACTCCGATTGTATGCAGGGATAATACTACCTAAAGCGATTCTACCCCGTTTTGGCGGACGTGTCGGGTGACCGTCAGCCGCAGCAGCTCGGTAGGGCCCTCGGCGATCCTCAGCGAGCGGCTGGTGCGATAGAGGCGTTCCAGCGGGTGACCCCGAAGCAGCGCCTGCGCTCCATGCAGTTGGATGGCGCGGTCCACGGTGCGATGCAGGCATTCGGAGGCGAGCCACTTGGTCGTCGCCACCTGAGTGCCGGCGGTGGACTCATCGGCTTCCCGCGCCTCGGCAGCCTGATACAGCGATGTTCTCGCCGCGAATGTGTCGGCCACCATGTCGGCGAAGATCGCCTGAGCTTGTTGCTGCTCGGCGAGCGGCTGGCCGCTGCGGTGCGGTCCCTCAATGCGCTCCAGGGTCAGGCGCGTCACCCAGCGGGCCCAACCGACACAGTCGGCAGCAACTCCCAGACGCATTCGGTCGATGTTTTGCATCGCCCGCGGCAAGCCGTCGCCCACGTGTCCCAACAGACGGGAGGACGGGACTTCGACGCGGTCGAAGAAGAACGGCGAGTGGGTGCTGCCGTCCATCGAAGCGCCAAGGTCGCCCTCGCTGACGCCCTCGGCGTCGCGGTCGATCACCAGCAATGCGGTTCCTTCGTCTGGCACATTGGCGACGACGACCAGCCAGTCGGAAGACGCGCCGCCGGTGACGAACCCTTTCGCGCCACTGACGATGAATCCGTCCGTCCCATCGTTGAGAGTCGTTCGCACCGCCTGTGTCGGTTCCCGGAGTCCGTCCGGCCGCAGCGCCTCGGTGAATGCGAATGCCGCCGACTTTTCGCCTTCCAGGACTGGCAGGTAAAGCGCATCACGCTGTTGGTCGTTGTCGGCCAGCCTCATGATGCCAGGGCCGGACCCAAGCACGTGCGACGCCAACGGATTGCCGCTCAGCGCCAGCGCTTCCCGTGCGGCAGTGATGACGCGAGGACCGCCGCCCAGTCCGCCGTCGTGTTCGGGAACGACAAGCTGGTAGAAGCCGGCGTTGTGAGACCTTCGGGCGATCTCCCGGCGCAACTCCGCCGCAGGCGATTCAGGGTCAACGCCGTCCGTGATCGGATTGATCTCACGGGCGACAAAGTCCAATAGTCGGGACTGCAAATCGGCCAGGTCGGACTCGAGTTCGAAGTGCATCGTCACTGCTCCCTGGACTGGTGCGCAGACATGGACTCATCGTGGACAGCGCTAGTCCATCGTCTGCGCCAGTTCGAATTCCCGGAGGTCGAGTTCCTGCGCCTGCGTTAGCGCCACGCCGATCAGCCGCGTGTGCGAGAGCAGCAGTTGGGCGTCGACCAGATGTTGGTCTGACGCGTCGGCGCGCGCCAGAAGAATGACGGCCGACGAGGAACGGGCCACGATCGTGGCGGACGGATCCGTGATCGGATCGGTCAGCAACAGTACATAGGCATTGGGTCGAACGGCGGCGGCCGCGCGACGGAGAATCAGCTCCCAGCGTTCGACCGGCGCCCAGGGAACTCCCGTCAACCAGGGAGGCGGCGCGCCGTACGAGAGCTCGAACGCGGGCCGACGAGCGTCGAGCCAGATCACCGATCTGCCCCGAGCGGCCAGTGTGCGGGCCGTCTGAATCAAGGTCGCCGTCACGCCCGATTCCTCGTCCAGCGGGACGAGCGCGACGATTCCAGAAAGTGGATTGATCGCATTGGCGAGCATGACGGCGTCGTCGTCGGCCGCTCCACGATCCTGCGTGGCGGCAATCGTAGACCCCGAAGGTTGTCCCACACCCTGGCCCGCAGCATGTTCCGCGTCAGGCGAGATCACAGCGATCGGCCGAAGTCCGATCCGACCAATCCGACCCAGAGTCGAGCCGGGACTCCTGGCGCGAGTCGCGACTAGCCAGGCCAGACCGATGCCGCCGAACAGTCCCAGGGCCGAGGCCCATGCTGCAGTCCACTCGGTAGCCGGCGAGACCTTGCGCGCGCCCGGCCTGACCAATCCCAGCATCTCCAGTCCGGCGTCAGCTCCGTAGCGGTGGACTGCTTCGCTCACTGCTGCATGGGCCAGCGAGACAGCCAGCGCCTCAGCGTCGAATTGCCCGGAGGAACGAACCGTCACCCGGATCAACGTGTCGGTCAGGTCGACGGAGACGCTGTCGATCAGCGCCGGACCATCTTCGGTGGCCATCATCCCGGATGTGGCCGCCTCTTGAACGTCGGCGTCCAGCAGCAACTGTGCGTACTCCGACGCAGGAGGACCCCCCCTGGCCCAGAGATGCACATCCGCGTCCCAGGCGGCGACCGAAGCCTGCGAGACGATGACGCCAATCAACGCCGCCATCAATGCCGTGATGATCGGCAGCCACCAGGGGAATCCATCTTTGAGGGCAAAGAAGCCGGTCACAGCATCGAGTCTATCTGCCGTCTTGCGGGCGAAGAATCGAGTCACGCACCTCCGAGGTCGCAACAGTCACCTCGAATCTGAGCGGCGACTGTTCAATCTCCCGACCAGCGACGCCCGACAACCGCATCGATCTCAGCCTCCGTGTCGTTCTCATCTAATCTCGTGCAATGCGCCGGACACTGCAGCTGCTACTCCTGGCAATCGCTGTCGCTGCGATCGTGGCAGTGACCAGTCAGGCTGCCGAGGCGGCGGAGGAGCGATTACACCTTGATGTGCGGTTCGATCGAGTGGATGCGGGGATCGAGGAGCGGCTAATCGAGGCAGGATTTGAGATATCGAACGCGGTTCCAGAAGTCGGGCGCTGGCAAGGTTGGCTGCCGCCCAACCGATTGGATGAGCTACACGCTGTTGTAGGAGTGGTGTCGGTCAGCACGCCGCTCTACGCGGCATTTTCCGCGGGCGACACACTGACCGAGGGCGACGAACTACTCAATGCAGCCTTGGCGCGAGCTCGCTTCAATGTGGACGGCAGTGGTGTCCGGGTAGCGGTCATCTCGGACGGCATCGTCGGTCTAGACGAAGCCATCCAGGCGCAGGAAGCGCCTCGGCTACGCGAAGCGAAGCCGTTCGGTGACGGCAGGATTGATCGCGGCGAGGAAGGGACCGCGATGATCGAGATTGTGCATGATCTCGCACCGGGCGCGGAGATTTCGTTCGGCGCGATCTACACAGACCTCGATCACATCGCGGCAGTTAACTACTTCGCCCAGAGGGTTGACATCATCGTGGACGACGTATCGTTCGCGTTTCCCGCCGATCAGCGCAGCGACGTGTCGCGAAACACGACGAGTGCACTGCGCCATCCCGAATGGCCGCTCAGGCTGTATGTCACGGCGGCCGGGAACTGGGCCGAGTCGCACTGGTCGGGAGCCTGGCAGGCAGGCCCGGACGGACTAGAGCTCGGTCTGCCCTCGCGCGGCGAGACGCATCGATTCGGCCAGTCCACTGACGTCGGCTCGCTGTTCGGCGCTGGCAACGCCTTCAGCGTGGAACCGGGCGATGAAATCCGGCTGGCGCTGTTCTGGGACGACCCCTGGGGGCGTTCGACAAACGACTACAACCTCTACCTCATGTCGGGCCTCGACGAGGTCCTCTCGTCCAGCGAAACTCCGCAGGGCATTGGCGTCGCCAACCACAATCCCCGAGAACATCTCACGTACACGCACGATGGCGAAGCGATGGTGCTGTTCGCCGTCATCCAGAACCACAACGACGACGCAGCGCCGGTCAAATTCGACCTCTTCGCGTTCCAGGCGGGCCGACGGCAGCTTCAGCTCAGCCACCGAACCTCCGAGGGCAGCCTCCTGGCCCAGTCCGATGCTGCGGACGCGCTGACAGTGGGAGCCGTCAATGCCGGGCGACAAACCGTCGCCGCATACTCGAGCCAGGGACCGACACTCAACGGCGTCTTGAAGCCTGAGATCAGTGCCGTCGACCGAGTGTCGGTGTCCGGATCAACCGTGTTCGGTCCTCACTTCTCCGGATCATCGGCGGCCGCCCCGCACGTGGCCGGCGTCGCCGCCCTGCTGCTCGAGGCTCAGAAGGCGCTGCTAGCGGCCGATGGTGGCGACCCGCTCCTGGAACGTCAACTGGTCAGGGACATTCTGATCGACACGGCTCTCGACATTCCGCCAAGCGGCCGCGATCATTCGTCCGGGGCCGGCCTGGTCGACGCGGATGAGGCTCTGGAGTACGCACGAACTCAAATCGCGGTCATTGAGTCGGGCGCAATTCGCGGTCCCGGGACACTCGGCGCGGCTCTTGAGAGCGGAGCTTCAATCCTGCTCTTTCCGAGTCAGGCAGAGAACCGCACCATCTTGCTCGGTGCCGAGCTACCGCGCTTGCCAGACAGTCTGATCATGGACGGGTCCGGCTGGACGCTTGACGCGTCGAACGTCGACATCGGCCTGCGCGTTGGCGACAACACGGAGTTGTGGGGCCTGGCGGTGGTCGGCGCCGCGGACGTGGGCATCGTGCTGGCCGGCAATGGAAGCCGGCTGGTGAACGTGACGGTCGACGGCAATGAGCTTGGCATCAGGATCGACGGAGTCGGCAACAGAATCCATGGAGCGACGGCGACCCGAGGAACATCGGCCGGAATCGAGATCTCCCGGAATGCATCCGTGTCGATTTCGGGCAGCACGATCGAATCGAATCGAGGCCCCGGAGTGAGAATCCAGGCCGGGGCTGGAGATGTGTCGATCGGTCCTGACATGGAGTTGCCGATCCTGTCGTACGTGAGCGAGCAACATCCGCCGATCGGCGCGCTCGATTCAGTCGCGCCGCAGCCTCGCTCCGGCTTGAGCCACACGATTGCCGGCTCGGTGAGCATCGACGGCTTGCCGGCGCAGCAGGGAACTCAGGTCGATGTCTATCTGGACAGACGGTTGGCTGCATCGGTCCGCGTCGATTCGCAGGTAATTTTCGGCGCAACGGTCACCGGCCCCGGTCGTGAACTGCGCTTCACAGTCGACGGCGCGCCGCTGGGCCAACGGGTGAGGTTCGAAGCCGGGACAACCACGGACATCACATTGCGAGCGCCGAGTCGGCACAAGCTGGCGGCGGCAGGCCCAGCCGAAGCACACGTATCGGGCGCCAACACGATTCGCAACAACCTCACCGGGATGGAGATCGCGACCGGCCAGGGCGAGGATGGGGGTCATCGGCTGGTCTGGGGCAACGTGATGCATCACAACCGGGTCAATCTGGAGTCGCCCCTCGCCGCGCCGACGATTGACAACGTGAGCTGGAGGGCATCGGGTCTGGACCTGAGCGGTCGCGCTGACGGCGCAGCCACCGCGCACCTGTATGCGGGAACGGAGGGAAGGCGACGGTTCGCGGCTTCCACCCCGGTCGTGGAAGGACGATTCGATTTCGCGCACCTTGACGTCGACCCGACAGCGACCGAGTTCTCAGTGATCGCTCACTCAGCCGGAGGTCTCGCAAGTGCGGAGAGCACCGTACATCGCGAGCCTGAACCCGGTTCGATCGTCAGCATCACACCCAATGCCGGCTATATCGATGGCGGTGAGACCGTGCAAATCTGCGGTCACGGCATCGCCACCGACACGGAGGCGCCGCGGGTCTGGTTCGGCAACTCGCCGGCCCGCGTCATCTTCTGGTCGGGCGAATGCGTGTCAATCCTGACTCCGCGCTCCCGTAGCGGTCCTGCCGACGTGGCGTTGTTGCTGGGCGGGTCACGTCCAGTCCTCGTTCTTGATGGGTTTGAGTATCGAACGATCCGCTCAGTGCGGTTGACTCCGGGCCGCAACTTTGTGACCTGGACCGGCTCGGATACCCGAGTCACGACGGCATTCGCGTCGCTGGCCGGCGCGACATTCCGCGCCTACGCCTGGGATTCGGATACCCAACAATGGCAGATTTTCTCGACCGATCTACCGCCCAGGCTCAACTCCCTACGCGCACTAAAGCATGACCAGCCGCTCTGGATCATGCTTGACAGCGACCCAATCGACTGGCTGCAGCCGGCGCCCGACTGAACATTGAGCCGAACCCCTCCGGCTACTCGCTATGATCGATTTGGCCCGGAACGGGCCGCCCAGGGAAACCAAGCGGATGTGAGGACTGCCGATGGCAATCACGAAGTACGAGGAACCACAGGCCGGCGTCGACCTCGGCAGCTCGACCGTTGTGATCGATGAGACGGCGTTGAGCGACTACTTCGAGGGGCTGGAACTGGATCGGCCGAGCGACCTGGAGTCGGCACCGTCGATGGTGGCCGCCAACGCCGATCTCTCGACTCGAATGCACTACGCCAACGATTTCGGCAACCTCTGGCTGCGTCAGGAATGGGACTTCCACAAGCCGCTCAGGCCGGGCGGGCGCTACGAGGCCTCGGCGAAGTCGATCGACATCTACGAGCGCCGGGACCGCAGTGTGATCCTGACTGAGACCGTCGTCAAAGACGACAGCGGGGACGTCGCCGTCGCGATGCGCCATCATCAGTCGTTCGTGCTCTACCAGAGCGAAGGCCACGTCACACTGCGCGATCCCTCAAAGAAGGAGGGCGCCCGGAGTTACGCATTGCCCGAAGGCGACCCGTTCGGACCGCTGGTTCGCACGATTTCCCTGGAAATGTGCGGCTCATTCTTCCACGGCGACCGCAACTATCACACCGACAAGCAAGCCTCAGAGGAACTCGGCTTTACCGATGTGGTGGTCGGCGGCAAGATGACGATGTCGCTGATCGGCGAGCTGCTGGACCAACGCTTCGGCGAGGCCTGGAAATCGTCTGGCAAGCTGCTGGTCAAGTTCGCCAACATCGTCTGGCCAAACGAGACGGTCGCGGTCAAGGGCGTCTTGCAGGGCGCAAGTGCAGACGACCCCGAGCGACGAAACGTCGCCTGCTGGGTCGAAAAGGACAACGGTGTGATCGCTGTGGTCGCCGAAGGCAGTGTGAAGCTGTAGCGAGTCGCGGCGAGGATGCGGCGATGCCCGCCGACGTCACTGTCTTCGTGCCGATCGGCATGCGTCCACTCACCGGGGGGCTGCGTGTGGTGTCGGCCAGCGGCCGAACGGTCGCGGAGGTCGTAGCTGACCTCGAGGCGAGCTTTCCGGGCTTCCATGATTCGCTGGTCGAAGAGGGCCGCCTCAGGGCTGGCTTGACGATCGCGGTCAACAGCGTCGAACAGCCGCTCGGTCTGCTGGCCAGAGTGCCTGAACGGGCTGAAGTGCATATCCTGCCGGCCATGGCAGGCGGGGCTGGCTAGAGGAATGCGTAGAGCAGGCCCAACACGCTGACGGCGACGGCGAGTGCCGTGAGGAAGATCGCTGTGTGACGATTGGCCCGTCGCTCGGCGTCGGCCTCGGCCTGAGCGAATCGCGCATCGAACCGCGCCTCCATATTTTCGAATCTGGCGTCAATTCTCTCGAATCTAGCGTCAACCCTGTCGAACCTGGCATCGACTCGGTCGAACCTGGCATCCACTCGCTGCTCCATTGTCTCAAGATGTTCCTGTGACACGACATTCTCGCTCAACTCTTCGTCCAATGATGTCGCCAGCTCCAGGCCCTTCGATTCGTCGGTGACCTCAGCCCGAACGAAGGCGTCTCTGACCCGACGGACGTTGAAGATCGCCACTGCGCCTCCCCCTCGTTCGCACCAATATTAGCTGTTCCTGTCTACCGGTACCAGATAGTCGGTACCGATTGGAGATTGCTGCACCATTTGCTTTAGAGAACCCTACCTGTACTTGATCTCAACCGGCGGTCTCCCGAAGATGCACTGGTCTGCATTTGCTATCGCAAACCAATTGTGTATTGAAGGAAGAACGCTTTGCAGCATGTCCTTGTCGGAGATACCCGCCACAACCGACTCTTCGGCCTGGCACTGGCCCTCATAGTCACCGGTCTGGGATTCTGGTTCACCGTTGACCAGGCGTCCGGGCACGGCACCTGCAGCACGCATCACCAATACCGGGTCTATGACGGGACCCACGATCGGGATGGCGACGGCGTCGGTTGCGAGACGCTGCCGGAACCGCCCGGCGGACCGCCAGGGAGTGCAGGAACCAGTACCACCACCACAACGTCGGGCTACGACCGAGACAACTGGAGCTTCAACTCAAGCTCTGCGAGAACGGAGCTGGCCTGCGACTCCAGTGAACACGTCGACCACATCGTCGCGCTCAAGGAGGCCTATGACTCAGGTGCGTCGCAGTGGACCAACGCGCGCAAGAGGCAGTTCGCCAACGACCGCGACAATCTCTGGTGTCTCGAGGCCAGCACCAATCTCAGCAAATCGGACCATGATCTCGCCGAATGGAGTGGGGGAACCTGCGAGCAACGCCGGCACATCGCGAACGTCACCGTCGCTGTCAAGCGAACATACGGACTGGCCATTGACCCCGCTGAACAGACGGCGATTGACCTGGCCCTGACGACGCAGTGTTCGACTCAATCGACAGCCAACGAATCGGAGCCGGCTCACATCGAGACGAGCGGGGACTTCGCCGGGACTGAAGCGGTGGCCGCCGAGACCGCGCGCTTAAGCGGCAAGATTGGATTCGCCACGTGGTTCTCCGAACACTCGACCACTGCCAGCGCGCTCTTCGCCGCGCTCAGGCAGAACGGCGCCATCGCCATCTTCGTCTGGGATGGCTCCATCTGGTCCAGATACTCGCTCGTGGGTGGCCGCCAGGTGCCCGGTTCGCTCGACGTCGAAGTCACGCACGGTGACATCCTCTACATCACGAGTTAGAGCCTCTTCCCAAAGGCACGAGTCAAGTCGCCTCCCGTGAGTCGTGCTTTGCAAGCCAGATATCGACGATCACTGCCCTTCCCTCTGCAAGACAGCCAGATCGGGCACGATTAGAACGGATGGACCCAAGGCGCCGGAAGACGACCGCTGTGCAGCTTCGACAACTCGCTCAGGACCAGGAACGGCCTGCACTGACCAGGATTCCGCTGCATAGCATCCACTCGGATCGAACCCGACCTGGACGAATCTGGACAGATCTGGACAAATCTGAACACCTGAACCCACAATCCTCAGTCCACGACGGCAAAACGGGCCAACCCACCCGAATTTCAATCCCAACACCGCGCGATCTATTGGTCGCAGGTGTCCTGGCCCGCCTTCTCAACGTTGACGATTCCGATAGCCGACCGGTCAGGCGGAATGAAATCATGACAGGCAAGCAGAGGGAATATCCTGTAGTCCAAGACCATTGATGGCCCGACCAAGTGATGGAGGAGCGGACGATGACTACCGAAACCAGACCGGCCTACAACGTGGTCGGCACCCGACCGATCCGGCCCGACGGCGCCGACAAAGTCACGGGGCGCGCCAACTATGGCGCCGACATCGCGCTGCCAGGCATGCTCTACGGACGCATCCTGCGCTCGCCGCACGCTCACGCCCGCATCCTGAGCATCGACACCTCCAAAGCCGAAGCGCTCGACGGCGTCCGCTGCGTGATCACGCACGAGGATCTGCCCGGCGCATCCGACACGATCCTCGACTTCGGTGAGAGCGTCTCGCCCTACAAGTGGGTACTGGAGCAGACGTTCGCCTCGGAAAAGGTCCTGTTCCAGGGACACCCCGTGGCCGGCCTCTGTGCGACCGATCCGCACATCGCTGAAGACGCCCTGGCGTTGATCGAGGTGGAGTACGAAGTGTTGCCGCCGGTGCTGACAGTGCACGACGCGATGGCGGACGGCGCGCCGATCCTGCACGAGGGCATGAAGACGGTCGAGATGGTCGCACGGTTTGTCCCCGGAGACGGACGCGGCGAGAGCGACTCGAACATCGCTTCGCAGCTTGAGCTCGAACATGGCGATCCGGCCGCGGGCTTCGAAGAAGCGGACATCATCCTTGAGGGGGAGTTTGAGACGGCGGCGGCGCATCAGGGCTACATCGAGCCGCAGACTGGCACTGCCTACTGGAATCCCGATGGCACACTGACGATCTGGACCTCCTCGCAGGGCCCGTTCGCGATCCGCGACACGGTCGCGCACATGCTCGGCATTCCCATGGCCAGCGTCAAAGTGGTGCCAATGGAGATCGGCGGCGGCTTTGGCGGCAAGACGAAGCCCTACATGGAACCGGCAGCGGCGATCATGTCGAGGAAGACGGGCCGCCCGGTGAAGATGTACATGAACCGCGAAGAGGTGCTAGTCGGGACCGGCCCGACCTCGGCCACCTACGTGCGCTGCAAGATTGGGGCCAAGAACGACGGCACCCTGGTCGCAGGCGAAGCCACGCTGGCGTACGAGGCCGGCGCGTTCCCCGGCTCCCCAGTCGGTGCCGGCGCGTCCTGCATGTTCTCCTCCTACGACCTCCCCAATCTCTACGTCAACGCGCTCGACGTGGTTACCAACAAGCCGAAAGCGCACGCCTACCGCGCGCCGGGATCGCCTCAGGCGACCTATGCGGTGGAGTCGCTCCTGGACCAGCTCGCCGAGCGGCTGGAGCGCGATCCGATGGAGCTGCGCGCGCAGAACGCCGCCACGGAAGGCACGCGACGGGCCGACGGGACGCGCATGCCGCCAATCGGGGCTGAAGAGACGATGCAGGCGGCCATGGACTCGCCGCACTATCGCTCGGAGATCGGCGTCGATGAAGACGGTCGGCTGGTCGGTCGCGGCGTCGCGATGGGGTTCTGGCACAACGCCGGCGGAGAGTCTTCGGCGTACGCCATGACCAACGCCGACGGGACCGTCAACCTGTCGCTCGGCTCGGTCGACATTGGCGGGCAGCGGGCCGGTCTGGCGATGCAGTTTGCCGAGACGATGGGGATTAGCTACGAGGAGGTACGGCCGCAGGTCGTCGACACCGATCAGATCGGCTTCACCAACGTCACCGGCGGCTCGCGCGTTTCCTATGCCAGCGGACTCGCGGTCCATGAAGCGGCGCTCGACATGCAGCAGCAACTGTCGGCACGTGCGGCGCGAATCTGGGACTGCGACAAACAGGCAGTGTCCTATGCCGACGGCGCCGTGCACGGCCCGGACGGTCAATCGATGCCGTTTGCAGAACTCTGTGGACACCTGCAAGGGACGGGCGGTCAGATTCAGGGCGCGGCCGACGTGTCGCCAAATCGCCCGGGTCCGGCGTTTGGCTGTCACATCGTCGACGTGGCGGTCGATCAGGACACAGGCAAGGTGGACGTCCTGCGCTACTCAGCAGTGCAGGACGTGGGCACGGCTGTCCACCCGGACTACGTAGAAGGACAGGTACAGGGCGGAGCAGCGCAGGGAATCGGCATGGCGCTGACCGAAGAGTACGTCTACTCCGACGACGGCCGGATGACGAACGCCAGCCTGCTCGACTACCGCATGCCGACCTCGCTCGACCTGCCGGAGATCGAGACCATCCTGGTCGAGGTGCCAAACCCGAGCCACCCCTATGGAGTTCGTGGCGTCGGCGAGGTACCGATCGTGCCGCCATTGGCTGCGATCGCCAACGCGATCTACGACGCCACCGGGATTCGAGTGAACTCCCTCCCCGCCAGCCCGACCAAGCTGTTGGACCAGCTGATGGACGAGTAAGGGCAACGACGTTCGTGTGTCACAGGGGCGACCTCCCGGTCGCCCCTGCTGTTCATCGGTTACGCCGCGTACTCGCGGGCCAGGCTGTCCAGCAGGTCGACCAGCAGGTGCGGAGCCGAGAAAAACGGTGAGTGGTCAGTGGCCCACTCGACGACTCTGTCGGCTCGGCGGGCCAGGGTTCGTTGGCCTTCCGCAAGGAGCGCCTGGTCCTCCGTGCAGACGACATACGTTGTCGTGATCTTGCTCCAGGCGGTGTCGCGCGCGGCATCGAACGGGACGGCGCCCTCATCGCGAACCAGCAGGCCAAGGGCTCGCTCGTAGTCCTCGTCCGAGCACTGGTGGTAGAAGGCGTAGCGAATCTTGTCCTCCTGAACGGTCGTTGACCCGTCCTCGCCGGGAACCACGGCCGTGATCAACTCGGGATTGACGAAGTTGTCGGGGATCGTGCCTTCGGTATCGGGCATGATCGCCGTGAGATAGACAAGGTGTTTCACGCTGTCGTTTCCCAGAGGGGCCGTCGTCAGCGAAACGCCGCCGAAGGAGTGGCCGAGCGCCACGATCGGTCCCTCGACTTGTTCGAACGCTGCGCGCACGATTGCTTCGTTTTCGTCGGAGTCGGTCACGCCTCTCAGTTCGCCGCTCGCATCGTGCATTCGACGGCGGTCGACCGTGACGACCGGGACGCCTCGGGCCTCAAGACCTGCGACTACCTTGTCGAAGCACCAGGGGCCGTGCCAGGCGCCGTGGATCAGTACGACGGTTGCCGGGGTTGTCGAGGAAGTGGTCATGGTTGTGCTCCAGCGTCTGTCAGGACGGGAATCGATCCGTCGTGGTGGGTTCAAACTGCACGCCGAACGAGTTCAGCGCCATGGAAACGATGTGGTACTGACCGACGGCGAAGACGGCATCCATCAGTTGCCTGGTTGAGTACCGCTCGGCGAGTCTGCTCCAGGTGAGGTCGGAGATGAATGCATCATGGTGCAGTTCATCAGCCGCTCGAATCAACGTCGCGTCGAACTCGTCCCAACCATCGGCATCGGGACCAAGGGTGATGCGGTGAATCTCATCATCCGTGAGGCCGACCGAGCGGCCGAATCGCGAATGCTGGGCGAACTCGTACTCCGACTGGCAGTTCCAGCCGGTGCGGAGGATCAGGATCTCGCGCTCACGGGCAGGCAACGAGGTCTCGCGCATGACATGGTTGGTGAAGGCCTGGCGTGACCGGGCGAGCTCGGGATACTGCGCAATCGTCCGCTGCACGTTGAGCGGCGACCTCCCGGACGCCGCGAGGATTTCCCGCTGCTCTTCGGTCGCGTCTTCGTCGGAGACGGGTTCAATTCGGGGGCGCGAGAGTCGCATCGATCACCTGCCGCGGGCAGGGTAGTGCATGGTCGGAGCGGCCGGATTTGAACCGGCGACCTCTTGACCCCCAGTCAAGTGCGCTACCAGACTGCGCCACGCTCCGACGCGGCTCAGCGTATCACCCGCCAGGGTCGATGCGCCGTTGCGGGGGTGCTCGACCGCCAACAACCAGAGTTTGGTATAGTGAACAAGTGTACGATGTACATGCTATCGTAAGACTATGGCGCTGCGAAAAATGGAACTCCACAACATCCTGGTCTCTCGATTACGGGCGCAATCCGACGCGTCCGAAGAGATTTGCAATCTGATCGGCGAGCAAACAGACGGACTCGTCACTGAGCGCACATTTCGCGAAGAGATGGCACGATTTCGCGCTGAGTACCTGGGGGAGATGAACCGCCACCTCAGGTGGCTCCTGACTGCTGGAATCGCATTGGGCGGAGCCATGATTGCATTGCTGACTTTAATCGTGACTCGCCTCTGAAGCAGCTGCGGGAGTCACTTCCTGGTGGGCTGCTTGAGCATCATTCCCGTGCGGCGACACGTGACGACCAGCTCACCGCGCTGGTTGGTTCCCCTGTGCTCGAAGATGACGATTCCCCGATCGGGGCGGCTTCTCGACTCCCGCCGCTCGATCACTTCGGTCTCGCAGGTGATCGTGTCGCCGATGAAGACCGGATTGGGAAAGGTCGTCTCGTCAAAACCGAGATTGCCCAGGGTGGTGCCGAGCGTCGTGTCGGCGACGCTCAGGCCGACAGCGAGACCGAGCGTGAAGATGCTGTTCACGATCCGCTGGCCGAACTGCGTCCCGGCCGAGAACTCGGCGTCAAGGTGCAGCGGCTGAGCATTGTGGGTCAGTGCGGTGAACAGCAGGTTGTCGGCCTCGGTCACGGTGCGGGACGGCTCGTGCTTGATCACGAGACCCGGTTCCAACTCCTCGAACCACTTACCGGGCATCGGAGCCCCCTCCGTCACGTTGTGACACCTCCCCCAGAGGGGGAGGACTAAGTTGGTTCAGGCGAAGCGGGCCATGTCGTCGGCGGCGTACTGAGCCACGGCATGGTCGGCCGCAGCGGTTGTCTCCAGGCGCTCCAGCAGATCGGAGAGCTGGCCGGCCGGGATGGCGCAGGTCACTTCAGCGTTGGGCATCTGCGTGCGCACGCGCGAGAGTTGGCAGCCGACCGAGGCCGCCATTTCGCCCGCTTTGGCGATGGCGATGATGTGACACTGCGGCTTGCCCTCGATCCGCAGATCGGGGAATGCGTCGTGCAGGACCATGAGCTGGCGGCCGGTGATTCGCAAGAAGACGACATCCGGGTCCGTCGGTGACTCGCCGAGCGGGCCGTAGACGACCTCTTCGGGCTGCTCCTCGACGACCGGCAGCGCCATCGCCGCCTCGGGCGTGACCCAGCCCGACTCGAGCAGCGCGCCGACATCTCCGTTCTCCATCACGTCCATCAGTCCGAGGAATCCATGCGTGACAGAGCCGACCGAGCAGTTGGCGTGGTCCTGGGCAACTGTCGAGAACGTCTGGTCGGCCGCGTGCATCCAGAACACGCAGCCGGCGGGCACGGCGCCCGTGCGGCCGTCGTCGGCCGGCGATGGCATGCTCGACTGGAAGCGGTCGACGCCGCTGGCCGCGTCGTGGAACGTGATCGCGAGCGGCTTGTTCGCCAGCCCCAGCGCGCCTTCGAGCTGATCGGAGAGTTCGGCCCAATTGGTCATGCGTGAGATCCTTCCTCGGGAGTAGCGCCGGGCCGTTGAAAGGCCTCGCGCAGTGTGGGCGGGAACAGCCGCCAGTGGCTCGGCAGCATCGCCGCCGCGCAGCCAAGATAGATGACGCCGAAGATCCAGCGAATCAAGTTGTTCTCCTGGAAGAAGAACTGGGTAATCAACTGCGCCAGAAACACGCTGAGCAGCGCGAAGCCGGCGCGAGCGGTGAGCTGGCGATCGATGATTAGCATCACGCCGAATACCGATTGGGCGGCGGTGATGAAGACCTCCGCCACCTGTGTGTCGCTCGACGTGATCCCCGACAGCGCGCCGCCACCGGCGATGTAGGCAATCGGCACTGATGCGATCAGCAGCGTCCACTGGTTGACCTTGCTGGAGATGAGCATATTGACGCCCATCCCTGCCGAACCTCGCCAGACCAGGTAGAGCGCCGCCAGGAACTCGGGAGATTCCGAGGCCAGCGGCGCGATCCACTGGATCACGAAGAACTCGCCGATGCCAACGTCGCGGCCGACGTACTCGAGTCCGTGCACGAACGGCTCGGCAGCGAGCCCGATCACGATCGCCGAGTAGACGATGAAGAACAGCACGGCCGCGCGGCGCGGCCAGACCGGCAGGCGTCCGATTGCTTCGGCGGGGCCTTCCAGGTCAGGCTCGTGGACCGGCGCGCGGGCGAGGCGGATTACATACCAAAGGAACAGCACGCCGAGCAGGATCGTGTCCTCAAGCGCGATGCGTCCCTTGGCGACGATGATGAACGAGTACAGCGTGGCAACGATCAGGATGCCGACGTCGAGCGTGATCCCGCGCGGCAGCGTGAGCTCGGGCTCGGTCCCGTCATTGGGGCGTCCGCGCAGGTCTCGCCAGGCGTGACGCGCCGTGGTTGTGATCAGCTCGCGCGGACCCGCCGCCTTCCAGGCGAAGAGGAAGATCACGGTCGCCCAACCCACGCCGAGCAGTAGCCGGTTGGCGCCGGTCATGTTGGCCAGCGCGAGGTTGGCCTTTTCCGAGAACCCCGCGAACGCCACCGGGTCCGACGCGTACTGCCCCGCTTCGTAGGCCAACAGCAGGTCGACGGCGTATTCGGGCAGCACGGCGATGAACGCCACCAGCGCCACCGACAGCGCCGCCGGAATGTCGTACTGAGACGCCTCCGCGCCTGAAGAGATCAGGAACGCCGCCGATAGAATCGCCAGCCCGGAGATCACCACTTCCGGGTACGTATCCAGCTCGATCCCGCCGAGTCGGAAGACCAACGACGGAATCCCCGCCAGCACAGCCAGAACGAGCAAAGTCCACGGAGATCGAAGATTCACTCGAATAGCGTAATCAGCGATCCGCTGAGTTCCAGTGGGAATCGACAAGAGCGTTGAGGCTCAGTCGCGGCCCAGCCGAACGAGCGCGTCCGACAGCACCGACTCCCATTCCGACTCGGCCAGGCGGCGGGACGGGGTGTAGCGGAGTTGCGTCGATCCGACCTTCACTTGCCTGGGGACGTTCAACCGTCGCTGAGCGGAACTGAAACTGAGGCCGGGCGCGAGGCGGACTACTACGTCCTCGCCCTCGGACTGGATCGATTCGGCGCCGAGTCTTGAGGCGAGCACCTTGAGCTTCACGGCGCCGAGCAGGTTCTCGGCTGGTTTTGGCAACGGTCCGAATCGATCTTCCAGTTCCAGGCGGAAGTCTCCAACCTCAGCCGGCGATTCAATCGATGCCAATCGCTGGTACAGCGTCATCCTCAGTCCGACGTCATCGACGTACGAATCGGGCAGATAGCGAGGGATTGCCAGGTCGAGGTTGACCCTCGTCCCCTGACGGCGGCTGACCGGTCGCTGTCCTGAGCGTTTGGCCTTCGCTCGCTCGACCGCCTCGCCGAGCAACTGGGTGAACAACGTGAAGCCAACCGCGCCGATGTGCCCGGACTGCTGCGCGCCAAGCAGATTGCCGGCGCCGCGGATTTCCAGGTCCTTGAGCGCGATCTGGAATCCGGCGCCGAGGTCGTCGGCCTCCATGATCGTGGCCAGGCGACGCTGCGCCACCTCCGAGAGCGAGCGGTATGGCTCGGTCATCAAGTAGGCGTACGCGCGCACGCTGGCGCGTCCCACGCGGCCGCGCAACTGATACATCTGCGCCAACCCGAGGCGTTCAGCGCGGTCGATGATGATCGTGTTGACGCGCGGGATGTCGACGCCCGACTCGATGATCGTCGAGCAGACCAGCACGTCCGCCTCGCCCTGGGTGAAGCGCTCCATGTGCTCGCGCAAGACGTTGGCCGGCATCTGCCCGTGAGCGACCAGGAAGCTCGCTTCCGGCACCAGGCGGCTCAGCCCGTTGGCTTCCCGGTCGATCGTTCTGACCTCGTTGTGCAGGAAGTAGACCTGCCCGCCACGATCCAGTTCGCGCAGGATCGCTTCGCGAATCACGCTGGCGTCCCGTTCCATGACGTAGGTGCTGATCGGCAGGCGCTCCTCGGGCGGGGTCGCGATCGTCGACATGTCACGGATTCCGGTCACCGCCTGGTGCAGAGATCGGGGAATCGGCGTCGCCGAAAGCGTGAGCACGTCGACCTCGCGTCTCAACTTCTTCAAGCGCTCCTTGTGCTCGACCCCGAAGCGTTGTTCCTCGTCGATCACCAGCAGGCCGAGACTCTTGAATCCGATGTCCTGTTGCAACAAGCGGTGAGTGCCGATCGCGATATCGACTCCGCCTGCCTTAAGTGCGTCCACGGTTTGTTGCTGTTCGGCAGGCGTGCGCAGCCGAGACAGCAAGCCAATTTCGACCTGCATCGCGGCCAGCCGCTGGCGGAAGGTTTCATAGTGCTGCTGCGCCAGCACCGTGGTGGGCACCAACACGGCGACCTGGTGACCCGACATGACCGCCTTGAATGCGGCGCGGATGGCGACCTCGGTCTTGCCGTAACCGACGTCGCCAACGATCAACCGGTCCATCGGTTTGGACGCTTCCTGGTCGCGGCGGACCTCTTCGATGGCGCGGTGCTGGTCGCTGGTCTCGACGTAGGGGAACGAGGCTTCCAGCTCGATCTGCCAGGGGGTGTCCGGTTCGATCGGGATGCCCGGTTCGGTCTCTCGAGCGGCGTGGACTTCAAGCAGGTCGTCGGCAATCTCGGCGACGGCTCCGCGCACTCGGGCCTTGGCCCGTTGCCACTGGCCGCCTCCGAGCCGGGTCAGCGTCGGCGGCGCGTCGGAGGGACCGACGTACGGCTGCACCCGATCGAGCTTGTCGGTCGGGACCAGCAGGCGGTCGCCCTTGGCAAAGCGAAGATCCAGATATTCGCCCTCGCGACCACCAATCCGCTCACGCACCACGCCCTGAAAGCGTCCGATGCCGCTGTCGACGTGGACTACGTAGTCGCCTTCCTTGAGGCGTTCCAGCAAGTGAGGATCCGAGGCGGGTACGGCGCGGGTTTTGAGCGGCCGGCGTTGTCGTTGACGCTCGAACCCGAAGATTTCCGTGTCGCTGATCAGCGTGATCAGTCGCTCGCTGGTCTGCGGGTCGTCAAGCCGCCAACCTTCGGCGATTGCGGCTCGGCCGATAGAGATCGCCGTGGCATCAGGGCTGCTGCCTGGTTCCAGTCTCGAAAGCGGCAGGCCCAGATCTGTCATCAGCTCGGCCAATCGCGCTTCCTGCAGCGAGACCAGGACATGGGCGCCGCGACCGCTGGATTCTCGCAGTGTCTCGAACAGTTGCGAGAGCTTGCCCGCGAGCCTGGGAGTCGGACGGAAGGGCAGTCGCTGATCGCCGCTGGCGAGACGGGAGAGCGAGCGAACCCGACGCGCCGGCCGGTGAATCTCGGCTTCCAGTTCGTTGCAACTGAGCCACGGATGAGGGAGTCCGCGAGGGATGCGGCCATCCCACTCCAGCTCGCCGCGCGCGTCGTCGGCCCGCCGATCGCGTTCTTCGGCTCGATCGGACACGTCGTGCGGCTCATCGAGAATGATCAGCGCGTCCTCGTTCAGGTGGGCGAAGATCGTGCCGGGCGCCAGGAACTGCGTCCAGAAGTCCGGTCTGGCCGTCGGACCGCCGTTGCGCAGGTGCTCCAGATCCAGCGCCAACAACGCGGCGTCTGCAGTGGGCTCGGCGGCGTCGTTCCCTTCGCTGTGGTCACGATCCACGGCACTCAACAGCGCTTCGATTCGCGGTTCGGCAGCCGGCCCGGGACTCCATTCGCGAGCCGGCCGAAGCGCAACCCGTTCGACCGTCTGAGTTGAGCGCTGCGTGAGCGGATCGAATCGCCGGATCGAGTCAATGTCGTCGCCGAACAGCTCGACCCTGACCGGCTCGTCTTCGGCCGGCGGCCAGAAATCGATGATTCCTCCTCGCACGGCAAACGATGACGGTTCGACCACCAGCCGGCGTCGCTCATAGCCGTTGGCGTCGAGCGAGCGGACCAGGTCGGTCATTCGGATTGACGAGCCCTGACAGAGTTCGAGCGGAGCCGAGATCGCGGCAACTGTGCGCTGGGCGGCGGCGTCGACATCGGCGACGACGATCGGCGAGTCGCGGCGCAGCGATTCGATCGCCGAGAGCCTTGATTCAACGATGTCCGGCGCCGGGCGCTGGCGCTCATATGGCGCAGTCTCCCGGGCCGGGAACTGCATGAGGCGCGCACGATCCTGCTCACCCAGCCAGAGCGGGAGGGCGTCAACCAGGTCGGCGGCATTGGTCGGGGTCGGCGTCAGGACGAGCACCGGTCCGGCGTGCCGGGCCGCCAGCGCGGCGATCACGGCCGGCTTGGCGGCGTCGGGCAGGCCCAGCATCGGCTGGGTGTCGAACGGTTCGATTGCGCGGAGCAGCGTCGGCCCCAGCCCGTCGAGCAGTCCCGGCGGGGTGTCATGGGGGATGTCGTGCGGGTCAGTGGCGCTCACGCGCGCTGGCTCCGTCCGCTGACGTCTGAACTCAGCCTACGCGAGGGCGGTGCCGCGAACGTTATGCCAGCTTCAACTCTGGCCGTCCGACGCCTGCCGGTTGTACCGGTTCATCGCCGACTCGACGCCGTGCTGCAACAGATGCACGACCGCCTCGGCGGCGCGTACCTCGGCATCGTGCATCAGTTGCCGCTCGGTCGGAGAGGGATCACTGAGCAGCCAGTCGGCCACGTCGTCGGGATGATGAGACGGCTTGCCGTCGACGACCGGCCGCCCGACGCCAATCCGAACCCGAGGAAAGTCAAGCTCGCCAATCGTGGCGCGAATCGAACGCATGCCGCGTTGACCCGCGTCGGAGCCGGACGGCCGAATGCGGATCCGTCCGGGTTCCAGATCAAGTTCGTCCACGAGCAGGATCAGATCCGATGGGTCGGCTCGGTACTTCTCCAACAGCGACTGCACGGCCTGGCCCGATTCGTTCATGAACGTCCGTGGGATGACGACAGCGACCGGTCCGTGCGGCGTATCGCCCTGTGAAACGCGAAAACGAGGCTCACGCTGCGGCTGAGGCAAGCCAAGCGAACGCCGGATGTGCTCGACTGAGCGAGCGCCGGCGTTATGTCGATTCTGCGAGTAGTCGGGTCCCGGATTGCCGAGTCCAACGATCAGGCGAGCGCCCTGGAGCGGCTTGAGCCCTCGGCGCCGGAGTTTGGTCAGTCGGACCATGGGTCAATTGTTGCATGGTGCAGTGGCGAGGGCTACGGCGACTGACCAACGTACTTCTCGCCCAGCGCGGTCTCCCAGCGGAGGTAGTGCTGCATGTCGGCGTAGCCGCGTTGCGGGCCGAACGTGAGAATGTCGGTCGGCGGCGACATGACCCCGGTTAGTCCGACCTCGAGCGGCAACCCGTCGCGCCGATAGGCGGACATGCCGCCAGCGACCGCCACGACCGACGTGCGCCCGAGCTGGGTCAACGTGTGCGCGGCCAGCAGCGATTGCGTTCCGTCCTCGCAGACAGTGATGATCGGCGTCGACACTTCCGGCGACAGTTGCTCGATGTCGCGCTCAAGCGTGGCCCGGGGCGCCCAGCGCGCGCCGGGCGGGTGGCCCTCGGCGAACTCCTGGCTGGTGCCGACGTGCAACACCACGGCGTCAGGCTGTTCGAATAGGTCGGTGGGGTCGATCGCCTGCACGGCCTCGCGAGCTTCGGACAGCAACCTCGGCTCGGCCCGCCTGACGCCAGGCTCGAGCGGTCGTCCGGCGTCGGTCCAGGTCCCGGTCCCACCGTCGAGCGCGTAGATGTGGCGATGACCCATTTGCCGATACCAGGAAGCGGTCAGCGCGGCGCGGGCGACGCCGCCGCAAGCGAAGACGATCGGCGCATGGTGGACGACGGCGACGTCGTCGCTGCGCTGCACGGCCTGTCCGCCGGGGAACCAGCGGAAGCCGGGGATGTGGCCAGCCTCGTGCTCGGTGTCGGTGCGGACGTCGATGAAGTAGACGCTCTCCGACTGGCTGCGCGCTCGTAGTTCGTCCAGTTGCTCGACGCCAATGAGCTGCACGCCGTCCTCTTCCGCGCATCGACGCGCGTACTGTTCTGCGGCTTCCCGGCCCTCCGAGGTGACGGCGGGCAGGGCGTCGCGGTCGGCGCCGAACTCAAGCTCGTGACCGGCCAGCATCCAGCCCGCGGTGCCGTTCTTGAGTCCGACGACCTCGCGTCCGAGCGCCATTCGCTGCAACACGCGGGTGCCGATGATGCTGCGGGTCCGCCCGGCGCAGTTGACCACGACCGTGGCGTCGTCGGGCGCATCGTCCAGCACGTCGGTGATTCGGAACGCCAGCTCGCCGCCGGGCATGCTGCGCCCGCCCGGGATGCAGGATCGCCGGTACTCCTCAGGCGTACGGGTGTCGAGGATGACCAGATTGTCGCCGCGCTCAATCCGCGCCTGCAGGTCGTCGGCGTCGATCTCGGGCACGTGGTGGACCACTTCGACCCGCTCGCCGAAGTCCTTGCTCGGCACGTTCACGCCCCACTCGGTCGGCAGGTCGAGAAATGCCCAGCGGTTAGTCCCGCCGGAAAGCGTCGAGACATTCGTGTACCCCATCCGCTCGGCCGTTTCTGCGGCGTAGTGGACGCGCCGCTCGTCCTCGTCGCAGAGCACGATCGGCGTGTCGTGATGCGGCACCGCCTCCCCAAGCTCAAACTCCAACATCCGCCGAGGAATCAGGCTGGCCCCAACAATGTGCGAGGCGTTGTACTCGGGAGGGTCGCGGACATCGATCAGGGCGACGGGGGCGTCGTCGGAGAGTCGGTGGTGGAGGTCATGGGGTGTGATCGGCGTTGGCATGCATTGAGCCTAGAACTTGTCGGGACCTGGCCAAATCTCAAGGGCAAGTTTAGCGAGACGCTCAGACCGCTCCTCAATGTCGTCCACCGACCAAGAGTCCTTTCCTTGGTCTAGCACGTCCTTATTGAGAAACAGAACACTGTGTCGATCCAAGGCCTTCCGCTTCCGTTTCCACGGCCCATTTGAGACAGAGCTGTTGAGCTTACCTGTGATAAGCGTCAAGTT
Organism: Chloroflexota bacterium; assembly: GCA_028875225.1. Lineage (GTDB taxonomy): Bacteria > Chloroflexota > Dehalococcoidia > Bin125 > Bin125 > Bin125. Next base: position 212,421 of record JAPPFB010000020.1, read on the forward strand.
GCCCAAACAGTTGAGCACGTAGTCCCGGTACTCTTCCTCGCTCGTGAAGCCCTCTCCCATTTGGCCCGTCAACGGCCAGTGCTTCTGCCACTTTCGAGGCATCACGTGTTCGATCTGGATGTTGTTGAGCCAAGCCACATCCTCCGCCTGACTGGTTCGAAGGTGCGACTCTATCCTGGATAAGAGATAAAGCACGCGAGCTCTGCTGAGCCGACCATACGACTTCACGCCGGCCAAGGTCCTAAAGAACTCGTCGTCGTCGGTCCAGCTCATTCGATCAGCTTCTTGGTTCTTGAAGAAGTCCACGACGGTGTCCGCAGTGGCCTCTCCGTCTTCAGAACGAACCAACCGTGCGAGGAGGGCCATAAGGACCCGGTTGTCGCTTGTCAGTAGGCGACCCCACAAGATCCGCCTTACATACCAGCTCTCGAATGCAGCCATGACTAGCTCAAGCGTTGCCTGAGGCAGATTCTGCTTGAACAACCACAGCATCACTGGAGTGTCGACACTGATGTCCAGTTGCTGCCGGGTGCTCAAGTATGGGTACCACCTGGTGGACACTTTTGTGGAGTCGCCGCCTTCAAGCCACTCGAACACCTCTGCGGACTGCTTGATCTCTGCAGCCACACTTTCAATCGAGGCGACCTCGTCATCGACGTATCGCTGAAAACCACGAAACACATCGTCAACCCTGATGTCCCTGGCGGTCCGCATCATGATCCAGTAGTAGAGAAACTGTTCAAACCGTGCGCGAACGTATCGTCCAAACCGGACTTGCTCTTGCCACCATTGCGTGTTGAACGGGAGCAACCACTCTCGATTGAAGGCATCCTCGTCTAATCCCTCAGCCTTCGCCTTGAGAATCATGTAGTTCCGAACCAGGTCGGCCTGCAGCAGCGGCGTTCCACGAGCGTTGAGTGTCTCGAAGATGACCTGTGGTTCCGCATCGGCATCGAGGTCAATCACGACGAGTTGAAGCATCCGAGCCAGCACGACGCTTAGTCCGGCGACAGCGGTCTCTAGATCCGTCTGCTCTGTCAGCCACCGTGTGACCTGTTCCTTGAAGTAGTCGTGCGCGTCGACGATGAGCGAGTCCTCGGGCCTCGGGCCTGTCGCGTCGTTCCGCATCGCGAAGCGAAATTCCTGCTGATCATTTTCCGACGGCCAGACCTTGTACCCGGCAACTTCGTCGCCACCAGTGTCGAGTTCGTCGTTCAAGACTAGCCGCTGCAATCGGCGAGCTTCGAGTTCGTGCGCCTGCTGCTCATAAACCTCTTGAACCGCATCTAGGAGTATCTGCAACGTTGTCAGGCGCTGTTGACCATCGATGACCCGGCGAATCTCGATACTGCCGGCAGGAGTTACTTCCTGTTGAAACACAACGGCACCAAGGAAGTGTTTCGGCGCATCGTCCTCACTAACCTGAGTGTCGCCGTTCCCGATCAGATCGAGGTACGCGTCCGCAAGCCGCTCAACGTCCTCCCAGAGCGGCTCCCATTGGTCTTGCTCGTTCCAAACGTATCGTCGCTGGTACGCGGGCACGACATAGCGGACAGACCGGCCGAAGAGCTGCTCCGGAGTGCGAACGTTGGCGCTGATGGTCATCGCTAACTCACTACACCGCCGCCAATGCTGACGCTTTCCGCAGCGCGTTCGCCGCTCGCTCGAAGCTGGGGAAGGTGGCGATGCCTTCTTCCTGGAGGCGCTTTCGGGCGGTGAGGGCGGCTTCCTCGACGTGGCTGGGGTGCAATGCGGCGAGGAATGGCTTGTCCGACTCGGACATGAAGCGCTTGAGCGAGCCGATCAGGCGGTCGAACTCTTCCGGTTTGTCCTGCCAGCGGCGGGCCATGAAGGTGGCGGAGAGCTCCATCCCGACCGCGTCGATGTTCTCGTCGGCATTGAGGATGTCGAAGATCGTGTCGAGATGCTTGGGGTCCTGGCCAATCGTGCCGGCGGCGTCGAGCGGATTGCGGTAGCTGCCGCCGATGATGTTGAAGAACTCGGAGAGCTGGGCGTAGCTCTCGTCCGAGAGCGTCGGCACCTTCCAGCCGGCCTTCTCGAAGGCGTCGGTGAGCACGACCGACTGTCCGCCGGTCATCGCGATTAACCCGAGCCGGTTGCCCTGGGTGCGCTTGGTCAGCAGCGTGGCCTTGACCACGTCGATCATCTCGTCGAGGTTATGTACCGCGACCGCGCCGACCTGCTTGATCATCGCCTCCCAGATTGCCTGGTCGCTGGCCAGCGAGGCCGTGTGCGAGCGGATCGCGCGGCCGCCGCCTTCGGTCTGGCCGCCCTTCCAGATGATCACCGGCTTCTTCGCTGCGACCTCACGCAGTGTGCGGAACAGACGCTGGCCGTCGCGCGCGCCTTCGATGTACATGCCAATCACTTCGGTCTGCGGGTCGTCGGCGAGATACTCGAGATAGTCGGCAGCCTCAAGGATGATCCCGTTGCCGAAGCTGACCAGGGTCGAGCAGTACAGCCCGTGCGCGGCGCCGGTTAGAGAGAAGTTCATCCCGTGCGTGCCCGATTGCGAGACGAAGCCGATGTTGCCCTGCACTCCGGCCGGTTGGTCGCGGTTGAACCTGACGCCGAGTCCGGGCACGTGCAGACCCATGCAGTTGGGACCGATCAGCGCCAACCCAGCCGGATCGGCAATCTCGAAGATTTTGTTCTGCAGTTCGACGCCGATCTCTTCGCCGGTCTCGGCGAAGCCGGAGGTGAACAGCGTGACGCCGCCGACATTGGCCTCGACGCAGCCCTGGACAATGAACGGCGCGACCTGCCGCGGCACGGCGCAGACGGCGAAATCGACCTGGTCGGGGATGTCGGTCAGCGACTTGTAGTTGGGAATGCCCAGCTCTTCGATCCCGGGAATCTCGTTCTCATCGACCTGCACGCTGTAGACGGGGCCGTCGAACTCCTTCATCGAGCGCAGCCAGTTGTAGCCGCTGGCCTGCTTGTCGCCGATCACGGCGACCACCTTGGGCGCCAGCGCACGAGTCAGGCGTTCACGTGTCACGGCCATTGGAGTTCTCCTTCTTTTCTTTCTCCCCCGCTGAGCGGGGGGAGATGCCGCAGGCAGAGGGGGGCTCCGCCGGCTTCCTCATTTCCACTGGTGACCCCACGCGGGACCCCCTCAGTCACTACGTGACAGCTCCCCCTGCGAGGGGGAGCGGGAAACCTCTACGAATTTGAAGTCAGTAGGATGCGGGCGTCGACGGCGATGGCGCCGTCGGGTCGGGCAAAGACGGGATTGAGGTCAAGCTCGGCAATCTCAGGGTTTGCCTCGGCAAACTCCGAGAGTTGCAGCAGCATCGACTCGATCGCCTCGAGATTGGCCGCCGGCTGACCGCGGAACCCTTCCAGCAACGGGAATCCCTGGATCTCGCGGATCATCTCCGAGGCGTCGCGCGGCTGCAGCGGCACGATGCGGAAGGCGACGTCCTTGAGCACCTCGACGAACACGCCGCCGAGTCCGAACATCAGCACCGGACCGAACTGCTGATCCTGCGTGATGCCGAGGATCACTTCCGCGCCCGGTTCGGCCATCGGCTGCACAGAGACGCCCTGCGCCTCCGCGTCGGGCACGGCGTCGATGACGCGCTCATGAATCCGTTCGCAGGCGGCGCGCAACTCGTCTTCGTTGGCGACGCCCAGCTCGACCCCGCCGACATCGGTCTTGTGCGTGATCTTGTCGGAGACGACCTTCAGCGCAACTGGATAGCCAAGCTCGGCGGCGTGCGCGGCGGCCTCGTCGATGGAGGTAGCGAGGCGCGTCTCGGTCACGTTAATCCCGGCGTCGGCAAGCAACTGCTTGGCCTCAACCTCGGACAGGATGGTGCGATTCGCGGCGCGCGCGGCGGCAATGACATCGGTCATGGGCGTCTCCGGCAGGAATGGGCGGTTCAACTGCGCGCAGAATACACGCCGCTCCCTGCTTCCCTGCTCAGCGTTTGGAGATGTCTCACCCTCTCCGTTCTCCCTCCGCTCCGCGGGGGGAGATGCCGAAGGCAGAGGTGGGGTACCACCCGATATTCCGAGCTGCTATTCTGTATACTCAGTTTCGCAGTTCAAATCGCTGCGGAACGGTGGAGGAGCAGGCCATGGCCGAGGGTGACCCGTTCGAGGACTGGCTGGACATCGTCGAGGCGGCGAGAGAGCTCAACATCCACCCGCAGTCCATGCGACGCCTGATCAAGCAGGGACGAATCCCCGCACGCCAATACGGCGGCAAATACCTGATCGAGCGCGACCAGCTCTTGATGTTCAAGGCCAACTACGACCCAAGGCCGGGTCGGAAGCGGTCGCCGCGACTTCTTTAGCGGTTACCCACGGCTAGCCAAAGGCGACAAGAAGTCCCACCACGAGCGTTGTGGCAGCGAATCCGAGGCCGACCACACCCATCACCCAGTTGCGCATCCTGGCGTCCCGCGCGTCCCGATTGCGCTCTCGCTCTTCCCATTTGGCATCTCGTTGCCGTTCTCGCTCATCCCGTTGGCGTTCTCGTTCGTCACGCTCACGTTCTCGTTCGTCGCGCTCGCGTTCTCTAGCATCGGCTGCTTGCCGGAACTCGTTAATTTCAAGGCGGATGTCGGCCAGGAACTGCGCCTGTTGCGCCGCGATCTCTGCCCGCTCTGCGCGCCACTGATCGACGAGGCCGTCCAGCGTCGTCTGATGGACGTAGCCGGTCAGCGCCTGATCGAACAGGTCGTCAAGTAGCAGCGCAGTCGGTTCGGCTGATTGATCCCCGCAAAGGCCGACATCGACGAGGCGCCTACGGGCGTCGAGCACGTCGATCGATGACATACCTTGCCTCCAGCTGCGGCCGAGCTACCTCTTCGACGATTCGTCGAGCCTGCTCCTCGGTGTAATCCATCTGCTTCACAAGCTCACGCTGCGCTTCAAGCAGCACTTCCTCAAGCTTCCACAGAGGTAGCGGGCCCTTCGATTCGTCCACGACGGACTCCTTGGATTCCAGTTTAGTGCGCCGACGACGCGCCCTCGATGATCTCCTCGACCACGTGCGGCTCTGCCAACGTCGTCACATCGCCGACGTTTTCGGGCTCGCCTTCGGCCACCTTGCGCAGAATGCGACGCATGATCTTGCCCGACCGCGTCTTCGGTAGGCCTCCGACGAACTGGATCTTGTCGGGCGTCGCGATGGGACTGATCTCGGCTCGCACCTGGCGCTTGAGTTCAACCGCGAGATCGGGCCCCGGATCAAACCCGTCCTTGAGCAGGACGTAGGCGTAGATGCCCTCGCCCTTGATCTCGTGTGGATAGCCCACGACGGCCGCCTCGGCGCAGCCGGCGTGTCCGACCAGCGCGCCCTCGATCTCGGCGGTGCCCAATCGGTGGCCCGACACGTTGAGCACGTCGTCGACCCGACCGGTCAGCCAGTAGTAGCCGTCGTGGTCGCGGAACGAGCCATCGCCGGTGAAGTACTTGCCCGGATACTGAATGAAGTAGGTGTTGATGAAGCGCTCGTGGTCGCCGTAGACGGTGCGCATCATCCCCGGCCAGCTGCGGGCCAGGCAGAGCAGACCGCTCTGCGGGTTGCCCTCGAGCTCGTTGCCGTCCGGATCGACCAGCACCGGCTCGATCCCGAAAAAGGGCAGCGAGGCCGAGCCGGGCTTCATGTCGTTGGCGCCGGCCAAGCCGGTCAGGACGTGCCCGCCGGTCTCGGTCTGCCAGTAGGTGTCGACGATCGAGCAGCGGCCTTCGCCCACGACGTCGAAGTACCAGCGCCAGGCTTCGGGATTGATCGGCTCGCCGACTGTGCCCAGCACGCGCAGACTCGTCCGCTGGTGGACCTTGACCCACTCGTCGCCCTCGCGCATCAGCGCCCGGATCGCAGTCGGCGCGGTGTAGAGGATGTTGATCCCCAGCCGGTCGATCATGTCCCAATAGCGCCCGGCGTCGGGATACGTTGGGATCGACTCGAACATGACCGACGTCGCGCCGTTGCCCAGCGGGCCGTAGACGATATAGCTGTGTCCGGTGATCCAGCCCACGTCCGCCGCGCAGCAATAGATGTCGCCCTCGCGGTAGTCGAAGGTGTAGCGATGACTCAACATCGTGAACAGCAGATACCCGGCCTGGGTGTGCAGCACACCCTTGGGCTTGCCGGTCGAGCCTGAGGTGTAGAGGATGAACAGCGGATCCTCGGCGTCCATCACCTCGGGCTCGCACTCGTCCGACTGACGGGCCACGGTCTCATGCCACCAGACGTCGCGGCCGTCCTGCATCGTCACGTCGCCGCCGGTGTGCTGGTGGACGAGCACGAACTCAACGCAGTCGACGCTGTTCGCGTCGAGCTGATCCATCGCCGCATCCACGTTGGCCTTGAGCGGCACGGTACGTCCGCCGCGCTTGCCCTCGTCCTGCGTGATCACCGCCTTGCAGAGCGAATCTTCTACGCGATCCGCGATCGCCGAGGCCGAGAAGCCGCCGAAGATCACCGAATGAATCGCGCCGATCCGCGCGCAGGCCAGCATCGCCGCCACGACCTCGGGCGTCATGCCCATGTAGATCGCCACGCGGTCGCCCTTGCCCACGCCGCGGCTGCGCAGCTCATTCGCCAGCCGGCAGACTTCGGCGTGCAGTTCGCGGTACGAGATCGATTCGTTGTCGCCAGGCTCGTCGCCCTCCCAGAGGATCGCCGTCTGGTCGCCGCGCTCGGCCAGGTGCCGGTCGAGACAGTTGACCGACACATTCAGCTTCGCCCCCAGGAACCAGGCGATCTCACCCGCCGCCAGGTTCTCCTCGCGCAGCGTGTGCCACGGCTCAATCAGATCGAGATGCGCATTCGCCATCTCCGTCCAGAAGGCGTCCGGCTCGTCCAGCGAGCGCCGCCAGAGCGCCTCATAGCCCTCGCGGGACGTGACCAATGCGCCCTCGCGGACGTTGTCAGGTGGCGAATACGTCTCGTTGACCGGCATCGCGGCGTCGGCGGTTGTCATGTCGGCATCCTCATCTGCTTCGGCGAATGGCTCATACCGCAGATGCTATCGCGCTGCCCAACACGGCTTCCGTCGCGCGCTGCGCCCGGTCTGTGATTCCCGCGCGCCCTGTTCATCATTCCCGCCGCCCACTTCCGTCATTCCCGCGCTTGACGCGGGAATCTCGCCCGGCCCTGCCACGCAATACGCTGCAACCGGAGCGGAGGGAGGCAGCGTGTTCGAAGAGGTCTCGACTTTGATCTGTCGATTTCAACGAGCTTTCGATCAGCAAGACTGGGCGGCGTTGCGAGATTGCCTGGATGACGAAATCTACGTCGACTACTCCTCATTTCGTGGTACCGAGCCGACTCATGTCTCCGCCGAAGAGTACGTCACGCTGCGACAGGAAGCGCTTAGCGATCTCGTCATGCAGCACAATCACAGCAACCTGACGCTCTCTCTAGAGTCCGATGGTCGCGCGTCGGCAAGCTGCAACTACCAGATCTATCGATTCGAAGCCGATGGCGACCGCCACTTTCACTCTTGGGGAACCTACGACTTCGGGCTGGCGCGGCGTAGCGGTGGGTGGAAGCTCTACTCGGTTACCCAACGCCTTCTCAAGAGCGAGGGCGAGCCATCGATACACGGGGCCCTGAGAGGCTGACCGCGGCGCTCACAGTTCCCAGAATGACACTCGATGTAACGCTGCCCTGTAGCAGGAATCTCACTATTGGCGGGCGAAGGGCAATGTACTCGGACAATGCCATCTGGCCAGAGCCCCCCTCTGCCTTCGGCATCTCCCCCCGCTCCGCAGGGGGAGAGCGGGATCTCGCGGCGGTGATACGATGCAGATCAGGCCGTACGCAGCCGATCCGAAAGGTCCCACGATGGCGCAGCAGGAACCGTTTCAGCGAATCTCGGTGGAGGAAGCGGAGGAGAAGCGACAGGCCGGCATCACCCTGATCGACACCCGCGAACTGGACGAGTACCAGGACGGCCACGCCTCCGGTGCCCCGCTGATGCCGCACATGTCCGTCATGACTCGCGCCGACGAGCTGGAGCAGATTGCCGGCGGCAAGGACCAGCCGGTGATGTTCATCTGCGCCAAGGGCCAGCGCTCGGCCGTCGCCTGCGAATTCGCCGCCGCGCTCGGCTTCACCGACCTTTACAACGTCGAGGGCGGCACCGACGCCTGGATCGCCGCCGGTTTGCCCATCGAGCATCCCGCCTAGCGTGCGCGCAGCGATCAGCGCCGCGAGCGGTCGCCACCGATGCTGAGCGGACTGAGCGGCACCCAGCGCTACGCGCTGTTCGTCCTCCTGGTTGTCGTGGTCGTCGTCATCTACCTGTTCGTCTCCGGTGGACTCGACGATCTGACCGGTGGCGGGGACGAGGAAGAACAGGCAATCGAGGCGCCGACCAGCGCCCCCGAGGCGCTGCGAACCGTCGCCGTCGAGTTCGGCGAGGCTCAGCAGGTCGGCCCGGTTGAGGTCTCCATCATCGCGATCAGCTTCCCCGACCAGATCCGCGCCGAGGGACTCTGGCGCACGCCGGCCCAGCGCTTTGCCGCCGTCCAGCTGACCATGACCAACCGCTCCAAGCAGGCCGTCGAACTGCCCCTCGACGGGCTCCAGTTGGTCACCGTTGACGGACGCGCCTACCTCGCCGACGCCGCCCTCTCCCTGGGTCAGGCCAGGGCCGCCGAAGGCGTCACCTACGCCCCGCCGTTGATCCTCCAGCCCCAGCTTACGATCACCGTCGTCGCCGTCTACGACATCCCACTCGACGCCTCCGGCCTCCAGCTCCGCGTCCGCGGCGGCTGGACCGACTTCGAACTGTTCGAGTAGCGCCGCCGTGACCATCCTCATGTTCGACATCGACGGCACCCTCGCTCGCTCCCAGGGCGCCGGCACCCTCGCGATGACGCGGACCTTCAAGGAACTCTGGGGCATCAAGGACGCCCTGGAAGGGATGAACTTCGCCGGCCGCTCGGACAGCTGGATCGTCCCCACCGCCCTGGCCAACCAGGGCCGCGACTGCTCCCCCGAGGATCTCGCCCGCTTCATCGATCATTACGTGCCGCAACTCGACAGGGCGCTGCCGCAGCGCAGGTCGCGGCTCTGCCCCGGCGTGTTGGAGCTGTTGGACGTCCTCAGCCGCACGACCGCCACGCTCGGCCTCGGCACCGGCAACTTCCGCCGCGCCGCTGAGGCCAAGCTCGCGCCCCTGGGTGTCTGGGACCACTTCGTCGACGGTGGATTCGGCGACGACCATCCCGACCGAACGGAACTGCTCGCCGCCGGCCTCGAACGGCTCAGGCAACACGCCGACGACTCCACCGACGTCGTCGTGATCGGAGACACCAGCCACGACATCGAGGCGGGACACGCCATCGGCGCCCGGGTCGTCGCGGTCAGAACCGGCTACTCGGAACCGGGCGACCTCGATGAGGCCGACGTCACACTCGACGACCTCTCGGACCTGCAACAGTCCCTGTCCGCGTTGCTGGGAGTAATCTGACCGCATGTCAACCGGGCTGATCGTCGGCATCATCATCATCCTGCTCGTGGTCGGCGTGCCGATCCTGCAGGCGCTTATTCGTGGCGCCCAGCGCCGCCGATCGCTGGCAGCCGAAGGCGTCCCGGCGCTGCGCGACGCCGGGCTGCGACCCGACGAGTTGCCGTCCGGCCTCTCCCGTCAGACGGCCGAGGCCATTACCTCGGAAGACATCGCGCTGGCCGACGAGAACCCGGAAGCGACCATCACCCAGCTCGACGATTCAGGCCGGGTAATCGGCTATCGCGAGAGCTTCCGTGATCCGCGCTCCTGGGGTGAATTCATCGACTGGGCCCTGGCCCAGTCGATCTTCCGCAACCGCCAGCATCGCCGGGTCGAAGTGGAACTCACCAGGTATGAGTCGTCCGAGCACGCCGCCGAGGCCCTGCAGGCCGATCCACCCACGGACCTCGGTGATGCCGGCGTCAGCGTCAATGACGCGGGCGAGCGCGGCGGTGTGTTGGCTCGCGAGTGGACGCGGACCGAGAACGGCGACACGGTGCAACGCATGCTCGAGCTGCGCTGGGCGTCGGGCGATGTGCTCGGCGTGGTCCGGGGCGACTCGGAGCCCTCTGGAGCGCTCGACGACGACGAAGTCCATCGGCTGGCGACGCTCGTCAGGGACCGATTGCCATGATCCCGGCGCTCTGGCGGTTGCTCTGGCGCGGGACCGGACTGCGCTACGTCTGGAAGTTCCTCTTCGGTTCCTGGCTGGTCAAACGCATCTGGGGCGACGAGCGCGCTTCCCGGGACGACGAACAGACCAATGAACGCTGAATCTCGCGCCGATCTGCTCGCGCGCTTCGAAGCGGCGCCGAAACTGCTGGCCGACTCCGTCGCCGGTTCATCAATCGCCCAACTCGACGGCGCGCCTCCCGAGCCCGGTTGGACCGCGCGCGAGAACGTGCATCACGTCTCGGACGTCGCCATCATGGCCGGATTGCGTCTCCGCCTGATGCTGCTCGACATCGAGGTCGAAATGTGGCCGATCGACGGCGACGCCATGCAGAAGCGGCTGCGCAACGACCGACGCCCGATCGGTCCGGCGCTGAGGACGGTTGACGGACTCGTCGAGTCGGCCTGCTCAATCCTCGGCTCGTTGCGTGAAGACGAGTGGACCCAGCCGCGCCCCGTGCCCGTTGCCAGGTCGCGCAGCGTCGAGGAATGGCTCGAAGCGAGCGTCGGGCACATCGAACAACACGTCGATCAGATCCGCTACGCCCTGACCGGCACCTGCTAGGACGTGCCAGATGAGCCAACACCCGTCCCAACGTCCAGAACTGCTGGTGGCGTACCTCGAGTCAACCTCCGACATCGAACTCGTACTCGGGGAACTGTCCGAGGATCAGTTGGAATCGCGCGAGCGCCCCGGTGAGTGGTCGGTCCGTCAGATCGTGCATCACCTCGCCGACAACGAAGTCGCCGACGCCATGCGCCTGCGACAGATGCTCGCCCATGACTCGCCCCTGATCGTCCCCTTCGACGAACTGCTGTTCACCGAGCGCCTGCACTACGACCGAGAGATCGAGTCCTCGGTCGCGACCTTCTTCGCGCTCCGCGCATCCAGCGGCGCCATCCTCGAACAGATCTCCGATGCCGACTGGTCACGATCAGGCCGCCACGAGGAGCACGATCAGTACACAGTCGAGATCCTGGTCCAGAAGAACATAGAGCACGACCATGCCCACCTGGGCCAGATCCGGCGGGCGCTGGCGTCAGTGGATTGACAACGACGGAGAATCGGAGACCGATCATGGCCACGCCGCCGACTTACACCCAGAACGATGTCGAGGCGCTGCTCTCGAAGATGGCGCTGGAGCGAAGCAAGTTGATCGCGGCGGCGGAGGGGCTGCGCGGCGCCGACGCCGATCGCGTGCCGGTCGACGCCGTCGGCGAAGAGCAGTGGACGGCCAAAGAGCAACTCGCCCATCTGATGGAGATGGAGCGCGGCTACATCTCCTGGTGCCGCGCCGCGCTGGTCGAAAGCGGCGTCGACGTGAGCGGCGTCCGCGGCATTCCCGTCGATATCCCGATCGAAGACGCGCCCCAACACTCTGTCCGCGAATTGCTGGACACGCTGATCGAGGAGCGCGAGCGGACCAATCACTTCATTCGATCCCTCGTGTTGCCACAGTTCTCAAACACCGCTATCACTCCGGGCTTCGGCGAGCTGACCGTCATGCAATATCTGCGCTCCTTCTATCGGCACGACCGTCAGCACACGGCCCAGATCGAAGGGCGTCAGTCGGACTATCAGCCCAATTTCGCCTCCGGCGTCGAACCGAATCAGCGCCAGATGCGGATCGACCTCTTGGCTCAGCGGCAAGACCGATCCGGTTAGCAGCGACAGATGACAGAGCCGACTGACGACGTGGTGGAGCCGGACTCGGTCACCGACTGGGCCGACTGGGGCCGCCGTCAGGGCGGTCGCTGGGGCAAGGAATTCAGCGGCAGAGCCCAGACCTGGCGCAGCGAGGCCTGGTCCTGGAGCCATCCCCGTCAGCGTCCCGACACGCCGTTGTGGAGCCGGTTCCTCTGGGGCGTCATCGGACTGCCGGTCTACCTGCTCGGCAGCGTCCTGTTCCTCGCCCTGGTCGTCGTCGGCGCGGCGGCGGCGCTCGCCGGTGGCACACTGTTGGTCTGGTTCGCCTGTGGCCTGGGCAGCGCGGCCTTCGCGGCGCGGCGAGGCTGGCCCGGACAACTCGGCGGACTGCTTGGATTTGCGCTCGGACCGATCGGATTGCTCATCGTCCGCCGACTGCCTGAACGAATGTGACCAGCTGTGACCAGCGCTAGAGGCAGCCGGCTCGCCGAAGCGTCGCCCGCGTCGTCGGCTCCAGCCCGTCAATCGCCCGAGACAGCTGGGTCGCAATCCGAACCGCGCTGAGGCCGAAGGCAAGCGGATTGGCTGTCTCCTCTGCCGGCTGCTCCTCGGCCACGCCGATGACGAAGTCCAGCGTCCGGATCGACGCGCTGTGAAACTCCGCCAACGCCTCCGGTGGCTCCACCGAACGCAGCCGTTCCAGCGAGGGCTCGCCCAACCGGATCAGGTCGCCCCAGGTCACGGACTCCGGCTCGATCAAGTTCCGCGCGCTGGCGATGCCGTCGGCGCAGAGATCGGCATACTCTGCAACCGTGAGCCGATCCGCGGATGCGCAGGCCGGTCCCAGCAACGCGATGCCGAGTAGGGAGCAGACAACCAGAACACGGTGCATCGCTCGACCTGCCGGGGCTGAACGCATAGTGATCGTCACACTGCGCCGCTCCCATTATCTTGACCGTGAAACGGGAGGCTGTGCATGGCGGCGCCGTATCGGGTGTTCGTGACTCGTGAGCTTCCCGGCCGCGGCTTTGCGGATTTGCGTGACGATCCGGCGTTCAATCTTGATGTGTGGCCGGGAGACTTCCCGCCGTCCAGAGCCGACTTGCTCAGGCACGTGGTCGGCGTTGACGGGTTGGTCTGCCTGATCACGGACAGTATCGACGCGGAGGTCTTGGATGCGGCTGGTGCGCAACTCAGGGTCGTGTCGCAGATGGCGGTCGGCGTCGACAACGTCGACGTTGCCGCCTGCTCCGCGCGCGGGATCCCGGTGGGCAACACGCCGGGAGTCTTGACCGATACCACCGCCGACATGGCCTGGGCATTGATCCTCGCCTCCGCTCGACGAGTGGTTGAAGCCGCGGAATACGTCAAGGACGGTCAATGGAAGACCTGGACCCCGACGCAGATGGCCGGCGTCGACGTCTATGGCTCGACCCTGGGAATCATCGGCTTCGGCGCGATCGGCCAGGCGATCGCGCGTCGAGCGCAGGGATTCGGCATGCGGGTCTTGTGCTGGAACCGATCCCCCCGACCCGCCGAGGCGGCGGCAGTAGGCGCCCAACAGTGCCAGTTCGACCAGGTGCTGTCGGAAGCCGACTTCGTCTGCGTCAGCATCGCGCTGACAGACGACACCCGAGACCTGATCGACGCGAACGCGTTCGGACTGATGAAACCGGGAGCCATTCTGGTCAACACCGCTCGCGGTCCGATCGTCGACGAGGAGGCGCTGGTCGAGGCGCTGCGCGGCGGTCAGATTGGCGGCGCCGGGCTTGACGTGACGGCCGTGGAACCACTCTCGCTGGATTCGCCGCTCCTGACGATGGACAACGTGGTCGTGTTGCCGCACATCGGCTCGGCCTCGATGGCCACCCGCGGCAAGATGGCCGATATGGCGGTCGCCAATCTGCGCGCCGGACTGGCCGGCGAGCCCTTGCCCAACTCGGTGGGCGGCTGATGTCGGCATCCGGACGCGCCGCCTGGACGCCGCAAGGCGATGAACCTGGCAACCTCTGGTTGGCCCGAGCGTTGTGGGACTCGGGCGGGATCATGTTCGGCGACTTCGACCTCGGCGCGACCCTCGGTTCGCCGGTCTACCTCAACGTCCGCCGGCTGATCGCCCATCCCTGGGCGCTGCGCCGGATCGGTGAGCTGCTCAACGACGAAACCCGCATGCTGGGCGGCATGCTGCGACCGACGATCGCGCCGTTCGAGCTGATCGCCGGCGTGCCGATGGGCGGTCTGCACGCGGCCACCGCATTCTCGCTGTCCAGCAACGTGCCGATGATCTACGTCCACCCATCAAGCCAGATCAGGCATGTCGCCGAGGAGATCGAGGGCGCCTATTACCCCGGTCAGACCGTGATCCTGGTCGACGACCTGATGACTCGCGGTGGTTCGCTCTCGGAAACCGCCGACCTGTTGCGCTCGGCCGGCCTGATGGTCCACGACGCCTTCGTCCTCATCGATCGCGGAGCCGGCGGAGTCGAGCGTCTGCGCCGTGAAGGCATCAACGTCCACTCGCTGCTCACGCTGGAGGGGCTACTCAACTTCCTGCTCACGAGAGAGCTGATCACCGAGGCGATCTACGCCAAATGCCTCACCTGGCTCGAAGGCGTCCGGGAGAGCGATCGGTGACACTGCCGTGAGGTTGCTACAAACGCTCCTGGCGTTCGTCACCGGCGCGATCGCTGCGGTCATGTGGCTGGAGCGTCAGACGGCGAGCGATCGGTCGCGGCCTGCTCCGCCGGCGGATCCCGAACCCGCTTCCCCTCCATCCGCTCCGGAACCAGTGGTCGAGCAGGTCGAGGTCCCCGACCCGGAACAGGAAGCGAGGATCGCCGAGCTCGAGGCCGAGCTGGCCGCGCAACGCTCGCTGCGCACGCCCGAACCCGGTGAAGTCCACCCGGGCGTCGACGCGATCCGCGCCGCCAGGTCGCGGGCGCTTGAGCTGGAACGGCAGCTCTCACGGCAATCGAATGACGATTCACCCCGATGGTTCGACGTTTCGCCGTCCAGTGACGAGCTGATCGAGGCGGCAATCGAGCATTTGCCGCGTGTCGCCCTCAGGGTTCAGCCGGACTCGATCGATCCGGGCGGGTTGTGGGCAGTGCTTGGTGCGATGCAAGAGTTCGCCGAGGCCTCCGGCGGGGCCTGGTTCGAATTCGATGGCGACTTCGCGCGTTGGTGCGCAGAGAGCGGTCATCCCCACGCCCTCGACCCGGATGCGCCAGGCAGCGACGAGGCTCGGCCCGCATTCGCGGTCGAGATCAAAGTGAATCGCTCCGGCGAGATGATCGTGCCGACCTTCGTGCAGATCGGCGAGCGCCGTTGCTACTACATCGACGATGTCGCCGGAGAGACGGGCCGAATGCACATCGTCGGAATCGGCTAACGGCGGCCGTTGAAGAAGTTGCAGCCGGGCGTGTCCGATTCGGGGTTGAGGATGCCGCTGGCGGGATGACTGCAGGTGCCCTTGCCGCCCATCGCGTCGGCGCGCGGCGGCAGCCATTCCAGACAGTTGCCACACAGTTTGGGCAGCGACGGGGCTGCCTGATCGTCAAGGACCATCAGTTCGCGGCGCTCCCGGCGAGCCTCGCGGGAGCTGTGATAGCGCGCGGCCTGCTTCCTGGGGCGCTGACCGGGACGGCGCCCCTTGCGGTTCCGGCGCGGCACGTCAGCGTCGCTCCAGCGCGTATCGGTCAGCCGTGAGCAGCATCGACAGCGCGGAGAGCCAGCGATCGCGGACCACCGTGTAATCGCGCCCGGTCCGCCGATTCGGATGGCGCGGGACGCGGTGTCCATAGGGTCGGCGCAGCGCATAGTGCGAGCCGACCCACTCGGTCCGCAAGGTGCGATCGGCCTGGGGCGCCCAGCGGACTCGCAAGCGGGTGCGGCGGGTGCGTTTGCGATTCGGCGGGCGCCACTTGATGACCAGGTCGCGCCCGCGCGAGGCCCTGACGTTCTGGACCGACGAGGCTGGGATATGCAGCAGGGGCCGGCCATCCTCGCGCAGGAAGGTCGCGCCGTCGACGTCGAGGATCAAGTCACCCTGATGATCGGTGAACGGGATCGGACCAACCAGCGTCGCGGCGTCGCGGCTGGGCAAGGCGATGGGCCGTTGCAACGCCACATCTGCGCCACAGCGGTGGCAGGCAGTACGACCGTCAAAGGTCTCTCGGTGGCAAGCGGGACAGATCTTCATTGCGGTTCCGGCCGCGAGTGTTTGCCGTGCCGCAGCCCCACTCCAAGCAAGGGTCCAAGGGGAGGATCGGCCGTTATGCGTGCGCTCTGTGGCCCTCACCCTAGCCCTCTCCCAAAGGGAGAGGGGACGGGACCGCGGCCGCGCTCGGGGGAGTTAGACGCCCACCGGGGAGCCGAATCGCTCGATCAGTGCTTCGGCCTGTCTGACCATCGTCTCGACGACTTCGGTCGCAGGGCGAATGGCCTTGATCAGGCCGGCGCCGTTGCCGGCGGGGCCGCCAACCAGTTCCTCGATGTGCGCTTCGCGCGCGCCTCGAAGCGCCTCACCGACGAGCAGACCCTGGAGCGGCATGGGCAGTGTGGGCGGCGCCTCGGGACGCTCCCACGCCTCGGTCCAGGCGTTGTACATGTGGCGCATGGTCTTGCCCGAGTACATTCGGCCGATGCGGGTGTCTTCGTCGACGGCGGCGACCAGCTTGTCCCACTGGACCTTGCGGGTCCATTCGTCGGTCTCGCCGCGCTCCTCGGAGTCCTGGTACGCCTCCCAGGTGCCGAGGAAGGCGGTGCCGCACCAGATCGCCTCTGCGCCCAGCGAGAGCGCCGCGAGCAGTCCGCGGCCGTCCATGATTCCGCCGGCGGCGATGGTCTTGGTCGGGGCGATCGCGTCAGCCACCTGAGGCACGAGCGCCAGCGTGCCGATTCGCCCGGTGTGTCCGCCGGCCTCGGTGCCCTGGGCGACGACAGCGTCGACCTTGGCGGCGGCGACTCGGCGCGCATTGCGGGTGTTGCCAACGAGCCCGATGACCTTCATGCCCTGCGCGTGGGCGTCGTCGACCATCCAGCCCGGGTTGCCGAGGCCGGAGGCGAAGACGGGAACGTTCTCGTCGAGGATGACCTCGACCTGCTGGCGGAAGTACTCCTGCGTCAGCGGCGGCCGGTCGAGCTGTTGGGACGGCTCGGGGATCTCAAACTCCTGCTTGAGTTGGTCGACGAAGTGGTGGTGTTCGGCCGAGATTTCGAGTTCCAGGTCTTCGCGGTTGCCAGAGTCGGCGATCGAGGACGGCAGCAGCAGGTCGACGCCAAACGGTTTGTCGGTCAGCGATCGAACCTTGGCGATCATCCCGTGCAGTTCGTCCGGCGTGTAGCCGGTCGCGCCGACCACACCGAGCCCGCCGGCCTCGGAGACAGCGGCGGCCAGGGTCGGTCCGGCGGCGCCGCCCATTCCGGCGAGCATCACCGGATACTCGATGCCGAGCATGTCGCACAGTTCGGTCTTGAGTGGGGAAGCCATACGTGGCCTTTCAGTGAGTCTCAGATGTGTTCGAGGGTTCGGGGGTATGGTATCAGCGCCTCCGCGCGCGCCGGTCGGGGTCGCTGGAGCGACGCCAACGGGGTCTCCGCAGTAGCCGAGGCCTGGTTCAGGATGGCGAGCGACACCGCGGGTGCGCTCGCTGCAAACGACGTGGGCCTGCTTGGCGTGGCGCAAACGACAGCCTGTGCGACCACTCAGTCGCTGGGGTAGCGAGGGAATGTAACAGCGATACTTGAAGAAACAAGGAGATATGACTAGTCTGATGACTAGTTGGATGAGTTTGCAGTGGTCTGTGAGGTGCATCCTGGCAAACAGCTACGAGGGCCGTGAGCAAGAACCTACGGGCACCTGGAAGGTCCAGGAGGCGAAGGCCCGGTTTAGTGAGTTGCTGGATACCAGCCTGCGGGACGGTCCGCAGGTGGTGACCCGGCGTGGTGTCGAGACTGCAGTGATCGTTCCATACGCCGAATGGCTGCGGATCAAGAAACCCAGATACCGCGATGTCAAGGAGTGGCTGCTGGCGCCTGAGGCCCGCACCGAGGAACTCGTTCCCGAGCGGCTCGACTGGGAACTGCGCTCGCCTCCGAGCTTCGACTAACGCCTCGTGTATCTGCTCGACACCAACGTCATTTCCGAGCTTCGGCGGCCACGACCCAATCGGGCGGTGCTCGCCTGGTTTGAGGGCGTCCACTCGGAGGATGTGCACTTCAGCGCGATGACGATTGCAGAGATTCAACGCGGCATCGAGAAATGCCGATCCGAGGATTCGGACAAGGCACAGGAGTTGAGTGAGTGGTTGGAGGGCCGACTGCTCTCGGGTTTCGACGTTCTGCCGTTCGACGCTCGCGCAGCCCGGGAGTGGGGACGCATGATGCACAACCAGTCGGCCAAGTTGGCGCAAGACGCGGTCATTGCAGCCACAGCGAGTGTTCACTCCCTGACCGTGGTCACGCGCAACGCCAAAGACTTCAGGCGCTTGGGCGTCGCCTATCTCAACCCGTTTGAGTTCGGCCGCTGAGCGCGCGGTTCGATCACGTCCCCGCCGGGCCAACGATCGTGATCTCCTCGCCCAGCGCCGCCAGACCGAGCGAGTGCTGCAGTTCGTCGGTCTTCCAGGCCATGACGATACCTCCGGTGAGATCGCGGTAGAGGCGTTCAAGCGGCTGGCCTTTGACGTAGGCGTGGGCGCCGGTGGTCTTGATGCTGATCTGGGCGACCTCTTCGGCCATCCGGCGCAGGTGATGCGTGGTGCGGACCTGCATGCGAATGAATGACTGCCGATCGTCGTAGGTGCGGTCGACTTCGCTGACGGCGTGATAGAGCATGGTTCGCCCCGAGGCGAGCCAGCTGTCCATCTCTCCGAGCGCCATCTGAGCCCATGCTTGTTGTGAGCGCAGTTCGTTGGAGCCACCCAAGGGGCTGTTGGCTGAGGCGAGATAGCCCCGTCGTTGCTGGAGGTACTCGACCGTCTCGTCGAACATGGCCTGCGCGTTGCCCAGCCAGAGCGCGCAGATGCCCAGACCAGGCAGCGCCCGGCGTTGCCACTGGAGCTGCGGAATCATCTGCTCGCCCATCCGCAGCAGAGAAAGCGGTACAACAAAGCACTCTGCTCGCGGAAGTTTGAGATTCTCGATCACCACATCATGCGAGGCGGTCGAGCGCAGACCCATGCCGTCCCAGTTGCCGCGATTGGTGATTGCTTCGTCCGTGAAGTCAGGCAGGGCGATGACCAGGTCCGGTTCCGTCGGCCTGTCGATCAACGCGCCGACCATGGCGAACCGGGCTGCGTCGGCTCCTGAAGCGAAGCCGGCTCGCCCGCTGATAACCAGATCCGACCCGTCCTCGGTTGCGGAGAATCCGGTCGAGGTGTTGTCGAGCTCACGTGATGGAATACTGCCGGGAGCGCAACACCAGGCGCCTTCGGCGCAGGCCTTGAGCACATGGTCGCGGTGCGGATAGGGAGGCAGCGCGCTCGCGATGGCGGTGACCAGGATGTGCATGTTCAACGCCACCGCAGTAGACGCGTCCCCGTAGGCAATCTCCTCAACCAGGCGGATGTAGGTCTCGCCGTCGGCCTCCAGGCCGCCAAGCGCTTTGGAGATCAGCAGTCCGGAGACTCCCAGTTCCGCCAGTTCATTGAAGTTGTCAATTGGCAGTTCAGTGTCGCGGTCGGCGGCGGCGGCGCGCTCGCGAAACGGTCCGCGGGCGAGGTCGCGCACCTGCTCGAGCAACTGGCGTGAGGCGTCGGCGTCCATGAGCACTCCCATTGTCGATTCGAATGAGCACGAGGCAAGCGTATCGGCCCGCCCGCTCCGAGCGTTAGCATTTCGGCAGGACTGGAAGCCTCTGGGAAGGACGCCGCCGATGCCGTCGATTAACACGCTGCATGGAGAAGTAGACACGTCTGAGCTGGGACGGACGCTGATTCACGAACACATCGGGATCCGCTCTCCCGGGATCTCGGAGAACTGGCCAGAGCTGTGGGACGAAGCGGGCTGCGTGGCCTCGGCGGACGAGAAACTGAATGCGCTCCAGCAGCGCGGCGTGAGCACGGTGGTCGACCTTTCGACTGCCGATCTCGGCCGCGACATGGGGTTTCTGCAGAAGGTGTCGGAGGTGACGTCGATCAACGTCGTGCTCTGCACTGGGATCTACTGGTTGCGCTCGATGTACTGGCGCGGTCGACCAGCGGAGCTGATGACCGAAGTGTTTGTCAGGGACATCACCGAGGGCATCGCCGGCACGGGGGTCAAGGCAAACATCATCAAGCTGGCTTCGGACGAGCAGGGCGGCGGGGTCGACAGCTACAACGAGAAGTGCCTGCGCGCCGGAGCGCGTGCGCATCGCGCGACCGGCGTCCCGATTGCGACACACAACGGTCCACCGGAACTGGGCGCGAAACAGCAGGACGTCTTCGAGGATGAGGGCTGCGATCTCTCGCGGATCGTGATTGGCCACGTCGGCGATACGGCCGACACCGACTATCTCAAATCATTGATGGACCGCGGCTCGTACGTCGGGCTCGATCGGTTCGGACTGGACCAGATCCTGCCGTTTGACGACCGCGTGAACACGGTCGTCAAGCTCGCGTCCGACGGT
Organism: Chloroflexota bacterium; assembly: GCA_028875225.1. Lineage (GTDB taxonomy): Bacteria > Chloroflexota > Dehalococcoidia > Bin125 > Bin125 > Bin125. Next base: position 232,855 of record JAPPFB010000020.1, read on the forward strand.
TACAGCGAGCGCATGCTGCTGGCCCACGACGCGTCCTGCTGTCTCGACTGGATCCCCGACATTGATGCGATGCGGCAGGCTCAGCCGAACTGGCACTTCAACCACATCTCCGACGACGTCGTTCCGGCGCTGCTGGAACGCGGGGTGACGCAGGCGCAGGTTGATCAGATGCTGATCGGCAATCCGCGAGACCTGTTCGAGAAGCAGGGCGCGTACTAGGTGGGCGGGACGGCGCTGGAACCTGGTGATGTCCTGTCGGCGGCGCGCGCCGGGTTTGCTGGGGCGCCGCTTCAGGACTCGCCGGGTGACGTGGCCGCGCGCGCCAGACTGTGGCGCGACGGTCTCGTCATCGCCCAAGCCGACGCATTGGCGGCCGACGGGCTATCGGCGGCTCAGGCAGCCGGGGCGGCGCTACAGGCCGCCCTGGGCGATGACAGCGATCAGCCTGGCGATGCGCTGGGCATCGAAGTGGAAGCCGAACGCGAGTCGCGAACCCCTGAGGGTCTGATCGGCCTAATCCAGACACCGCTACCGGGTCGGCACGGGCTCATTCTTCGCGATGGAAAACGGATCGCGCGCGGATGGCCATTCGACGCTTTGCGGACGGACGGCCGCACTGCGGCGTGGGTCAAGCAATTGAACAGAGAGGTCCGGCGTCCCGGCGCTCGGCTGGCGCCCAGCACTTCGGTTGAGGTGTTCACCACGGTCGAGGCGCTCGGCCCGGTCGCGCCAACGGACGGCGAGCGAATTCCCGCTCGATCCGGCGGCTTTCGGCTGGTCCAAATGGAGGAAGTGCTGCCGGACCGATTGTCGGGTTCGGCGCTGCAGGCCGCGGCCTGGCTGCTGCGGCATCAACGGCCCGACGGCTCGTTCTCGTATGAGTTCGCACCGCCGGGCGCTGGCAACGAGGGCGGCTGGACGCCGTACGACCAGCTCGTGCGACAGTGCGGTTGCGCCTGGGCCATTGCGATGGTGGCGCGACTGTCGCGGGATCGAACGATCGGCGAGGCGGCCGCGGCGGCGATCAGCGGCATCCTCGAGCGTCACCTGCGGCGCGACGGACCGGGCAGGCTGTTCTACTTGCGAGACATGTACGGCGAGGCCAAGCTGGGCGCTCCGCCGCTGCTGTTGCTCGCGATTACGGAGTTGGGTCCGTCGTTGCGCATTCCTCGAGAGACCGTGGACCAGCTCACGGCTTCGCTGTTGGCGGTGCAGGCGGCAGACGGTCACTTCGGCACGAGGGCCCGCGGCATGGAGCTCGAGGGCTCAGAGACCTACTACGCCGGCCAGATCGTGTTGGCGCTGGCCAGGTTGTTCGGCGTCCGCAAGCGACCCCGACTCCGCTCAGCGGTGCAACGGGCCTTGAAGCACTACCAGGAGCGCTGGCAGGACGAAGACGAGCGCGACCTCTCCTTCACGACCTGGATGATCCAGGCGTGCGATCAATGGCACGCGCTGGAGGGCGATGAACTGGCTCAGGACTACGCCTACGAGATGGCGGACTGGGCGCTTGAGGAACAGCACGGCGAGGACTTTGAGAACCCGCTCTGGGTCGGCGCGTTCCAGAACACGCCGGGGATTGGGACGGCGGCCTACAGCGAGGGGATTGCGAGCGCGCTGTCGATTGCGCAGCGGTCGGGCGATGAAGATCGGACGAATCGGTATCGGTCGGCGCTGTTACTGAGCATGCGATTCCTGTTGTCACTCTCGCTGGACGGACCCGAGCACACGTTGGTCGGCGGGACTGAACATGTCGGCGCCGTTCGGTCGGCGCTGCATCGCTCGGGGCTGCGCTGCGACAACGCGCAGCACTACCTGATGTCGATGCTGCGCGCCCGCGCCTTGTGCTGGGATAGTGAATAGTCGCAGTTCTCTATTGAGAACCCCCGTGCTGATATCATTGAGGGGAGCATCCGGAGGCATCCGAGTGGCAGTTCGCATTGACAGGCCAAGGTTCAGGGCACTCTTCGGCCGATTGGCTCTGCCCAACGAACGCGCCGAAGAGATTGTTGATGCAATTGAAGACACCTTCGACGAGAGCCTCAACGATGTGGCCACAAACACGTATGTCGACCTCAAGGTGTCGGGGGCAGTGGCGGACTTGAAGGCATATCTCGCTGATCGCGAAGCTCGGATGACCCTGAATCTGCTGATCTGGCTGGGTATCGTCCTCTCCGCAATCGGGGTCGCTACCGCGGTGCTGATTGCCGTGCTGGGATAGCGAAAAGCCGGGGTTCTCCAAAGAGAACAGCTGTACTGGTACAATACGTGTGCAGGTAGGGCGTCTGTGTTGGCGATTCGCATCGACCGTCCGCTATTTCGGGACATCTTCGCCCGGATGGAGATTCCGCAGGCTCCGGCGGATGATTTCGTCGACGCGGTTGAGGACACGGTCAATGAGGGGCGTGACGAACTCGCAACGAAGGACGATCTGCTTGCAATGGAAGTCAGACTCAGAGCAGATGCCGCAGAACGCGAGGCACGGATTCTGCAGAATCAGCTGGGCATGGTTGGCGTGATGTTGGGGGCCCTGGCGATTGCGACGGGCATCATCATCGCGGTCGTCACACTCTCGGCCTAACTCCCCTTGACCTCCGGCCAGACTTCGCGCCAGGCGGTTTCGATGGTCTGCAGGTACTGGTCAACGGGGATGGACAACTCCCGGTCGTAGTTGGGCATTCCGACTCCGAGTCGAGAGATGCCCATGTCGCGGGCGGCGCTCAGCATCCTCAACGTGTTGGACATGTCGCCGTCGAGGGGCGGCAGCCACTGGATGGGGAAGTCGTCCGGGTCGCGGTCGTTGGCCTCGAGTTGCGCACGCAGGCGTCCAATCAGTTCGGCCAGCTGATCCACGCTGGACTGGACGGGCGCGATCCAGCCGTCGCCGAGGCGGGCTGTGCGTTCAATCGCGGCTTGAGCAAAGCCGCCGAAGAGGATTGGCGGTCCACCGGGCGTGACCGGCTTGGGCATCACCGACATCTGGTCGATGTTGACGTAGCGGCCGTTAAACGTGATGGGTTCCTCGGTCCAACAGGCGCGGAGGACTCGGATGTACTCATCCATCCGGCTCGGGCGCTGGCGGAAGTTGGCGGTCAGGGCGTCGAACTCCTGCCATTGCCAGCCGATGCCGATGCCGAGGCGCATCCGTCCGCCGGAGAGAATGTCGATTTCGGCGGCCTGCTTGGCCACGAGTACGGGTTCGCGTTGGGGCAGTACGAGGACGTTCGTCTGCAGCGCCACTCGATTGGTGATGCCGGCCAGCCAGGCGAGCGTCGTCATTACCTCGTGCTGGTGAACGTCATCGGTGTAAGGTCCGGTCTGCGGGCGGTCATCGCGGGCGTAGGCGTAGATGATGTGGTCGGCCATGGAGATGAAGTCACAGCCGATTGCCTCGACACCCTGGGCCCAGTCACGCAGTTCGGAGACGTCCCAGTGCCAGTGCCAGGCGGGAATCTGGCAGCCAAACTCGAATTGCGCCATCTGGGTACTCCTCGTGAATGGTGAGAATCGGTCGCGGTCGGTCAGGTGTATCCTAGGCGCATCCCGACGGCTGCTGGAGGCTGGTGAGGTATGGCGTTGGATGAACGGCATGCTGGCGAAGAGGGTGTCCTCCGAAGCGACATCGCCGATGTGATCGACCGCGCCGCAGCGATGGCGGTGTACGCGTTCGCCTCGGTTAATCAGGCCGGTGCGACCGAGGGCCTGCGCCTGCCCGCGCAACTCGCCGAACACCTGGCTGAAGCGACGTACGTCGACGTGCTGCGTTACTCATTGGAAGAGTGCACTTGCCCCTGCCATCAGGAGCACTAGGCAAGAGCACCGGGCAAAAGCAACAGGCGACGCGACTCCGGGAGCGCAGCTACACTGCCACAGACAGCAATCACGCAGATTGACACTCACGCGAGAACATGAAGGAGCATGCGCGATGACGACCGCGACCAAGGACTCCGTGGTAACCCCGGAACGTTTCAAGTCGGGGATGACCTGGAACCAGTACCTGGCATTCATCAATTCGGAGGAGAACTTCCAGCGACCGACACCGGGCGGAGACCCCCGCGGTGACGCCAACGTGGAGCGGTTTGTTCGCAACATGGGCGCCTGGCAGATTTCCGAGGAGGGGCGCGAGGCGCTGCAGTCGCTGCCCCGTCTGAAGATGCTGGTCCTGGGCGAGGACTGGTGTCCAGACGTCTATCGCGGACTGCCGGTGCTGGCCGAGATCGCCGCGACCGCCGGCTGGGAGATTCGCATCTTCGCTCGGGACGAGAACAACGACATCATGTCGGAGTTCCTCAAGGACGGCCTGCACGAGTCGATCCCGACCGCGGTGATGTACACGCTCGACCATGAGTACGTGGGTCACTGGATTGAGCGGCCTGCGGTGGCGAACGAGCACATGGCCAACATGCAGAAGCTGTTCAGCCGCAAAGAGGGCGAGTCGGAAGACGAGATGCGCGCGCGAATCCGCCAGGGTTACCGCGACCTGCAGTCGTCGGATGAGTGGGCCTCGTGGCGCGACGAGACGGTCAACGAGATCGTTGAGTTGGTGCGCTCAAACACGTAGCGCTTGCCTGGTGGGAGTGACAGGGCCCTCACCCTGGCTCTCCCGCAAGGAGCGGGCTGGATCGTGGTTCGTTAGTCGCCAACTGTTCCGCCGAACGGGCTGTCGGGCGGCTGTGGCGGCTCGTCTTCCTCTGCTGTCATCGGCGCGCCCTGCTCAATCGCACGCATCGCTCGCCAGGTGATGAACCAGCGCTGCAACGCGGTCAGATTGGTGAGCACGGCGAGCAGCCAGAGCATCGGCACGATCTGCGACGAGAGCAGACCGATCGCCATGATCAGAACGCGCTCGAGCCGGGTTCCGAGGCCGGTGCGGATGCTGACTCCGAACTCGCCCGCCTTCGAGCGGGTGTAGCTGACCATCATGCTGCCGAACAGTGAAACGGCGATCAGCACGATGGCGGTGCGGTCGAAGCGCTCAGCGGCGCTCATCCAGATCAGGAGTCCGAAGAGCAGCGCGAAGTCGGCGAGCCGATCCGAGACGGCGTCGAAGACCGCTCCCCAGTCCGAAGCTCGGTCGGTCGCCCGGGCGACGGCGCCATCGAGCAGATCGAAGAGGGCGGCGGCCAACATGACCACTCCGGCCTGCCAAAACATGCCGTGCGCGGCCAGCGCTGCCGCTCCGCCCATCCCAAGGAGACCGATCAGCGTCAGTGAGTTGGGCGTCAACCCGGTGCGAGCGACCGCCCGACCGAGCCGCTCGGAAATGTCGCTTGAGACCGAGTGGGGGAGGAGAGACACGCAGTTCCCCGAGTGAACTCGCCCGCAGTGAACTCACTCTACACAGGGAGTCGGGGCAGAACAGCGTCAGTCGTAAAACAACCGTTTCCCGATAAAGAAGAGGAAGATGACGCCCGGGATGGTCACCGCGATGATCAGGACCTGATTGATGTTGAGGTTCTCATAGAAGGGCGGATTCTGGGATTCGATGTAGGGCCAGTTGAGCAGGAGGGCGCGCTCGGCATTCTCGGTGAACTCTGCGATCAGTTTTTCTTCGGGTATCCCGTAGACCTGCTCGATTGCGTCGTAGAAGGGGACACCGGACGCCACCGTCTGGAACAGTTCAGCGAGAGCGTCGGGTCCCCAGTCCTGAATGAACCAGGCGAGCATACCGCCGGCCTGGCCGAAATACTTGGCCTGGAATTGCCAGGTTGTGGGGACGACCTCGAGCTGTTCGACGCTGTAGTACTCCTCGTGGTCGAAGATGGTGACCGAGCCAGCACGGCGCAGGAAGAAGCCGGGCATGGGGCCGGCCGACCAGAGCCCCATCGCCGAGCGCATCCAGATCGGAACCTCAGCGGCATACTGACCGGTCGCCGCATCGATGAGCGCGTTGGTGACCGCGTTGCGTACGTCGCCGGAGGAGTTGCGTAAGACATGCCGGATATCAGCGTGTTCGCCGATACCGGGCGGCAGGGCAGCAGGATCGGGTGGGTCCGCACCCGGAGGCCAGACGACGACCGCCAGTGGTCGATCGACGTCAACGTCGATCAGATCGCTCACGAGGTCGTAGGCGCCCTGAGCGTGGTCCGCGAGGTCGTCAGCGCGCAACTGTCCCTGAGAATGCCAGAGGGAGAGCTCCTCTCGCTCGGCGAGCGCCCACTCGAGTTGCTGAGCCTGCGTGCGAGCAGAGTCGACCGTGAGCAACAGCGCGAGCGCAAACAGAGCCGTCAAGGCGAGGATCGAAGCCAGGCGGATACGCTTCACCGGCTCAGCGTACGCGCACTATAGGGAGCGATACAGGGCCAGGTGTTGTTCAGCGATCAACCTGGCGTCGAACCGCTCGGCAGCAGCGCGGCCTGCGTCGGACAGCCTTGAACGCAGGTGGTGGTCGCCCAGCAATCGTGCGAGGTTCTCAGCAAACGCCAACGCATCGCCGGGCCGGGACAGCAGGGCGGCTCGACCGCCGTCGGCAGCGATGCGGTAGCCGTCGATATCGCTGGCGGCGACGGGCACGCCGGCGGCCATGGCCTCTACCAGTACGAGGCCCAGCGCTTCACCGCCGATCGCCGGAAACGCGGCGCAGGCGGCCGTGGACAAGAGGTCGGGCACCTGTTCGTGCGGTACCGGTCCGAGGAGAGTGGTCCGCGACCCGGCGGCGCGGCGCGTTTCGTCCGAGACGGGACCGGCCACAATCAGCCGGGCGCTCGGTAACAGCTCGATTGCCTCGAGCAGCACGGCCAGCCCTTTGCGCGGTTCGTCTCTACCGACAAACAGGATGGCTTCCGGCTCCGGATCGCGCCGAACGGCGCGGAACGAGTCCAGTTCCAGGCAGGGATAGATCACCTGAGCGGCATCGCCAATGGCCGGCGCTGCGATCTGTTTTGCGACATCGCTGGCGCAGATCCAGGCGTCGGCTCGACTGAGGAGCCAGCGAGGGAGCGGGTCGAGCCAGCGATAGCACCTGTTCGCCACCGTCTCGGCCGAATGAAGCGTGACGACGGTCGACGCTGGGCCAGGATGCAAGAGCGACAACGGACCGAGCAAGGGCAGCATGGGTTCCTGAATGTGCAGCACGTCGTGGGGATTTCGAAGCGCCTTGCGAAGCTCAAGCAGGTCGAGCGGGTGAAGCGCGATGTCGGCGCGTGTGCCGCCCATAGCCACTCTGAAGGGTCGGGAAGGGGCGAAGATCCGCGATTCGTGTCCTAACTCGTTGAGGGCCCGGGACAGGGCCAGGGTGTGCGTCTGCACTCCGCCGGGTTGGCGCAAGTCGTAGGGCAGAACGTGGAGGATTCGCATGCCGCTCAGGGTCCGATCATGGCGTTCGGCGCCGTTGATCGAGCCACTGAGAATATCGGCGTTTCAGGTCTTCAGAGGACAATTTTTTCGGCGGCCTTCAGGAGCTGATCACCAGTGTTTTGCCGGAGATCGTGATTCGGTTCTTTCAGGTTTTTTCAGGTTTCTTCAGGTCGTTCTGTTCGGATCTGTTCGGTAGTGTTCGGTACCGGATGACGCCTGTCGAGGTTGGAGCGGAGGCGCAGCGCCGGCGAGGGTAGCGGCATGTTCGGTGTCCCTGAAGCATTTTTCTTGCGTTACTCCGGGACTAATCCCCAGTGTTTTGTTGGACATTGCGGTTCAACTCTTTCCGGCGCTTTCAGGACCTTTCAGGTCGTTCTGTTCGGCTCTGTTCGGTTGTGTTCGGCACCGGATGACGCCGTTCAGTGAGTGAGCGAACGTTGGGCGACGCGCAACGCTGCGCCTGGGCTCGTCTGCGGCGCCCTTTGTACGGCTTGTTGTCATTCACATACGCGGTGCACATACGTTCTGATCATACGCCACTCAGTGGAAGTCGGCCGACGAAGTCGTGTGAAACGTCCCGCAGAGCGCTCAGCTCCTGAGGCGTCGCAGCATTGCCTTCGGCGTGGCGCTGATGCCTCGCCACTGTTGGCGGAGCAGTCGGCCCGCTCCAATGCTGCGCAAGCGTGGGTAGTCACCGAGTTCGCCCACCGTTGTTCCTGCGTCCAACGCGGAACGCAAGGCATCCTGACCGCTTCCAGTGAACACGGTCACCGAGGATCCGACCTGCTCATGGAAGTGCGCGTCCGAGCCGCCGGTGGTCACCAGGCCCCATCTCCGATTGGCTTCGATGACTCGATCTCGCCGCCACCTGGCTGAGGGAATCGGGTTCGCGGTCTCGATGCCGAGGATTGGCGGTTGGTCGCCGCTGCGTTCCGGAACGAGGTCGCGGACGAGCCGATCGATGTCGCCGATGTTGAGCGCGATCGGCATGACGGCACACGGGTGGGCAATGATCGCCACGCCGCCCTGGTTCCAGATTGCCTCGACCGTTGCGGCGGCGCTGCGAAAGAACGGGACAGGATCCTCGATCCAGAGCGCGAGGATGTGTCCTTGCCTGCTGGTGACCTCGCTGCCGATGATCACCTCGACCGGATGATTGGCTCGAGCCGCCGTCTCGCGCGCGATGTGCGCTCCTCGTGTCTGGTCGTGGTCGGTGACGGCGATGATGTCGACGCCGCGCCGGTGCGCCGCGTCGAGGATTGTCAGCGCGTCGTCCATGCCGTCCGATTCCTCGGTATGAATCTGCAGGTCGGCGCGACCGACGGTCTGATTTGAATTGGTCATGTCCGGACCTCGGCAGGCTGATCGCGGGGATGGAGATCGTCCCATGGCGTGTCGCGGCAGGGCGCCCAGGGCGACTCGTCGACGCGCCAGAGATGGGCGTGCTCCTCGATGATCGGTTCAAAGAGCCGGGCCAGATTGGCCGTGTTGGTGCGAGTGTCAAGGGCTCGGTTGCCCTTGAGCAGCAGGTCCAGTGGCGGCAGAAATGTGACATCGAACTGCAGGCGGTCGTGGCCCGGTCGGCGGACAGCGTAGAGAGGCAATACGTCGGCCTCTGCGCGAATCGCCAGATCAATGGCGCCAACCGGAAATCTCGCCTGGCGTCCGAAGAAGGGCACGCAAGCACCGCCGCCCTGTCGGTCGCGGTCCCAGAGGATGCAGGCCACGCCGCCCGTTCGCAGCGTCCGCAAGGCCGAGGCGATTCCCGTTTGCGTCGCGGTGAGGAAGTCAATGCCGATCGCCGCACGGGTCGCGTTGACGGCCTTGAGATGACCTGGGTCCTCCAGACGCTCGACCAGCGCCACGGCCGGGATATCGAGCGCGGCCAGGGCCTTGACCGCAACCTCGGGATTGGAGACGTGGGCCGTCGTCAACACGACGCCTCTGCCGGATCGATGTGCGTCGAGCAGGTGGTCGAGTCCGGTGACGTGCAGGTGGTTGTCGAGGACCTTCTGAGGTGAGATGGAAGGCAGGAGGGCGAGGTCGACGTAGTAGCGGGCGGTCTCGGCGATGACCTCAGCGGTGTCGCGGTTGAGCTGGGCCGGAGTGTGCTCCGGGTGAATGCGCTGCATGTTGTTGCGGATGCGAATGCGTCGGCGTTCGAGGAGGGGCAGGGCGAGGACCGCCGCGGTCTCGGCGATGGCGTAGAGCCACCCCCGCGGCAGGAATCGGGCGAGCCAGGACAGGAGGGTCAGGGCATATGCGGTGGGCATGCCTCTATGTTCGCATGGAGACAGGGATTCCTCTTCATTGAGGGCACATGTGTTCGTATCTGGTAGCATCCTCACAAGGGAGAATCAACGTGTCGACCACCGAGCAACTGACAGCAATCGTCGAAAGAGTACGGGAGGCGACGAAGTCGCTGAGCGGTGACGAGTTCCGATTGCGTGAGATTGCATTCGAGAAGTTGCTCGAGCACGAACTGTCCAACGGAGGTCCTTCGAATGGTGCAGCGACCTTGGCGCCATTGGAAACGCCAGCGGACACTGATTCCCTTGATACCAGCTATTCGACTCCGGAGATGCGGGCCGAAGCGGTCGCACGATATTTCGGCATCAGCCAAGAAGACGCCTTCGATTTGTTTGACCTGAGCAGCGATGAGCCGGTCCTTCAGATCCAATCCAGCAAGCTGGATACCTCAGTGGCCGGAGCAGTTCGGGAGATCGCCCTTTTGGTCTGTGGAGCACGTACGGCCCTGGGCATTGAGACTGGCTCGAAGGACATCCGGGAACCGGCAGATCAATACAAGAGATTTGACAGCAACTTCAACAAGCATTTGACCGACTTCGATCTCATCGCTGTACGAGGTAAGTCACGATCACCTAATCGTCTCGTGCGAATGCGCGTGATTGGCGCGGAAGCGGCCCGGGCGCTGGCACAGCGGCTGGTTTCGAATGGCGGCTGACCTAACCGAGTCGGCACAGATCACAAGGTTCGAAGGGTTCCACCCTGAAGTGGCGATCGCACGCGAGTTATTTGCCGGCGGCCACCTGCAGGAAGCAGTTCGGAAGGCAGCAGAGCGATTCATCAATCGAGTCGCGCAAGAGGCTGAACGTGAGGACCTGCACGGCGCGAGCCTCATGAATCACGCGTTTTCTGCTGAACAGCCGGTACTTGTGTTTAGCGAGAGTCGACTCACCCCGACTGAACAGAGCTTTCACAACGGCTTTCGTTTCCTCGCCGTCGGTCTGACCGAGGCGATACGAAACGTCTACACCCACGAAGACAAGGTTGACGTCGATGAGATCGAGGCTCTGGAATGGATCGGGTTCATCAGCGCGATGCATAGGCGGCTCGACCGCGCTGAGCAGGTGGCTGACTCGTTGGAGTCGGTAACGCACAGCGAAGGAGACCGCGAGACTGATTGAGGGGTCATTGCATCAACCTCCGGAACTGGTACCACTGATCAGGTGCTGAGTTGAGCGGGGACTCGAAGGCGGAGAGCAACGGGCCGGCTGGGTTGTGGTCCAGGTCGATGTGGGGCGTGAAGCGAAGGTCGTGGCCCTGGCGGGTTGCGGCGAGGGGGATGAGTTTGGCGCCGGTCAGCTCGGCGATCCTGTGGATTTCGTTGGGGAGGGCGATTTCCTGGCCGAAGAGGGTCTCGGTGGTGGTCTGCTCGTTGGGCCTGGGCGGGCGGTCGAAGAGGATGGCGGCGGTTCCGTTGTCATTGAGGTGGTCGATGATCTGGCGCAAGCCGCGACGGCCACTGGCGGGGGTCATGCCGAGACGCGCTCGTTGATCCTGGATGGCGCGGTTGAGCGCCGGGTGGCCGAGGTCGTCGACGAGGACCATCGACGGTCCGATTCGGTCGGTGAACGCGCCACCGAGGATGTCCCAGTTGCCGAAGTGAATGACGGCGAAGAGGACTGGCCGGCGTTGGTACCACTCCTCGAGCTGCATCCAGTGTTCGGCCCAGACCGGGTCGTGGCCGCCGACGGCCTCGAAGCACTTTGCTGGAGTCAACTCGTCGAGTCGGATCGCGTCGACCAGGTACTCGCCGTATCGCTGGAATTGGGCTCGGGCGAGGGACGGGGCGTCTCCAGACCAGTTGACGAACGGCAAGAGGAGTTCGGCATTGCGCCGCGCGGCGTTGCGGCCTCGGGGCCAGCCGAGATAGACGGCGTCCATGAGGCGCCGGGCGGCGGCGTAGGCGGCGGGACGCGGGAGGACTCGGGCGGCCCGTCCGAGGGTCTGGTAGCCGAGGGCGAGGGGGTGCATGCTGTGCCCAGTTGTGGCGCGGGCCCTCTCAGTCGCTTCGCGACAGCTCCTCCAGAGGGGGAGCGCCTGGGCAGATCTACTCGCCTTGGGCGAAGGCCTCGACGGAGTCTCGGGCGACGTCGTCGGTCCATTGCTCGGGCGGGGACTTCATGAAGTAGGCGGAGGGTGCGAGCAGGGGGCCGGCCAGGCCGCGGTCGAGTCCGAGCTTGGCGCAACGGACGGCGTCGATGACGACGCCGGCCGAGTTGGGCGAGTCCCAGACTTCGAGCTTGAGCTCGAGATTGAGCGGCACGTCGCCGAAGGTCGTGCCTTCGATCCTGATGTGGCACCACTTGCGATCCTCGAGCCAGGGCACGTGATCGGACGGGCCGACGTGCACGTCGCCCGAGGGCATCTCGTACTCGATCTGGGAGGTGACGGCGTTGGTCTTGCTGATCTTCTTCGATTCGAGGCGCTCGCGCTCGAGCATGTTGTAGAAGTCGGTGTTGCCGCCGAAGTTGAGCTGGTAGGTGCGATCGATCTGCACGCCGCGATCTCGGAAGAGGCGGGAGAGCACGCGGTGGACGATCGTCGCGCCGACCTGGGACTTGATGTCGTCGCCGATGATCGGCGCCCCGGCGCGACGGAACCGGTTGGCCCAGTACTCTTCGCGGGCGATGAATACCGGGATGCAGTTGACGAAGCCACAGCCGGCCTCGAGCACCTGCTCGACGTACCACTTGGTCGCCTCCTCAGAGCCGACCGGCAGATAGTTGATGACGACGTCGACATCGCGATCCTTGAGGATCTGGGCCACGTCGACGGTCGAGCCGGGAGCCTTTTCGATGACTTCGGAGAGGTACTTGCCCAGTCCGTCGTGGGTCATGCCGCGTTCTACGGGCACGCCCAGATTGGGAACGTCGGTGAATTTCACGGTGTTGTTGGGCTCGGCGAAGATCGCCTCGGACAGATCAAGGCCGACCTTGCGTGAGTCGATGTCAAAGGCGGCAACGAAGTTGAGGTCGGAGATTGAATAGCCGCCCATGACGGCGTGCATGATTCCCGGGATCTCGTCGCCGTCCTGGGCGTTCTGGTAATGGGTGACTCCCTGCACGAGGGAAGAGGCGCAGTTGCCCACACCGATGATTGCTACGTTGATTTTTCCCGACGGGGCATTGGTGGGATTCGCATCGTCAGACATGAAGAGTTCCTTCCGCGGATGGTGCGGTCAATGAGGATTGCCGAGCAGTTTCGGAATCTCGCCGTGAGACGACCGCCCCGGATCACTCAGATGTCACCTGCGAGTACTTCAATCTATCAGCCGCTGTCTCGTACCGCAGCCATCGGCGACATATCCCGAAACGGCTGCGCTGGCAGTCGGGGGCGCCAGGTCCGAGATTGGTCGAGGCGGTCAGGCGGTAGGCTGAGGCCATGCCGGACCCTCGCGAGCTGATGGCGGAGATGTATCTGCAGTTTGCGGAGCAGTTGGCGGACGCGTCAGGCGAAGCGATCCGGCCCTGGTTCCGCAGTGAGTTGCAGGTTGACCGCAAGGGTGACGGCTCACCGGTCACACAGGCCGACCGGGCGGCCGAGACGGCGATCCGCGAACGGATTGCCGATCAGTTTCCGTCGCATGGTGTGATTGGCGAGGAGTACGGCAGCGAACGGTCAGATTCCGAGTGGGTCTGGGTGATCGATCCGATTGATGGAACCGGTGCATTTGTTTCGGGGTTGCCAACGTTCGGGACGCTGATCGCGTTGATTCATGATGGGAAACCTCTGCTGGGCGTACTTGACCAACCGATATTGAACGAGCGTTGGTCGGGGGTGAGCTACCCCGGTGTCACACGTCGAACTACACACAATTCACACGTTGTCCACACGTCCTCCACGACTGATCTGGAATCTTCGATCGGCTTCGCCACGACCCCGGAGATGTTTCGCGACGCCGCTCAGCGGGCGTGGGTCGCGTTGTCATCTTCGTTTGAGCGAGTTCGCTATGGAGCCGACTGCTATGCATACGGTCTGCTGGCCTCCGGGCTTGTGGACATTGTGTGCGAGGCGTCGCTGAAGTCCTGGGACTACCTCGCCCTGGCGCCGATCGTCGAGGGTGCGGGCGGTCGGATGACCGATTGGGACGGGGAGCAACTGACCATCGACTCTCAGGATCGAGTGTTGGCTACGGCGACTCGACGCCTCCATGAGTCGGCATTGGAGCGCCTGATGTGTGTGAATGGTCAGGCCGACGGTGGATGAATCGTGGAAATCAAGCGGAAATGTGGACAAGCGGACAGGGAATCTCGTGCCAATCGAGAAGAGTTATCAACCAACAGGCGGACGAACCGATCAGCCAGCCGCGTCAGCGTGGGCCTTGACCTTGCGCAGGACGGGCAATCCGGTGCGCGGATTTTCAACGATCTCATAGCCGTCGGGGACGGCGTCGATCGCTCCCGGCTTCTCCGACTTGGCGAAGAAGTAGATTCGCTGCGAGTGATGGTTTCTCAGCTCGATGTCTCGCGCGTGGAGAAAGTAGGTCTCGTGGCGGCGGTTCGTGGTGGAATAGGCCATGGCTGCCAGCCTCCGTCTAAATGATCAGGCGCCTATGCGGTTGCATCATATATTCAAGCGACTTTCGCGCCAGATGTCAAACCGGCGGCGTTTACTCGTTACGTCGAGTACTTACAATTCACCGAGTGTTCGGCTGTGGCTGATCTGGATTACGACGGGCTCGCTCCTCCTGGCTGGTTCGGCCTGCGGAGACACGCGGCAGCCAGCTCCACCGCCGACAGGGCAACAGGCGGACGACTGGACGGTCGTTGAGCGCGATCCGGACGCGCAATGGCTGCCGATCCTGGCGACCCAGGATCTGGCCGTGGGAGTGAAGCGGGTCGCATTCAGCCTGGACGGACTCGGGCCGAGCGAGGAACCGCCCACGGTCCGAGTGTCGTTGTTCGAACTGGACGTCGAGCGGAGTGTGCCGCGTTCCGTGCAGTTTGCCAGGTTTATCGCCTATGACCCGAGCGTCGGCGTCGCGGCTCATGGTCACGCCAATGCCAGCGTCTCGGATCGTTCGCGGCCCATCGGCCGAGGCGTGTTTGTTGTCCCGGTCAACTTCAGCTCGGCCGGACTCTGGGGTCTGTTGCTGGAGATGGCGTCGGACGACGCGCGCGAAACGGTCAGGCTGCGATTCTCGGTTCGAGCGCGACAGGCAGCGCCTCGAGTCGGTGAGCCGGCTCCCGCGGTGGAATCGCGAACTCGCGCAGACGTGTCGACGCTCTCGGAGCTCACGTCTGATCCCGATCCGGAACCTGGGTTGTATGCGATCTCAATCGCTGAGGCGCTCAACCGCGGGCGGCCCTCGATCGTTGCTTTTGCGACGCCGGCCTTCTGTCACTCACGCACGTGCGCTCCGGTACTCGACGCCGTCAAGGCAGTGTGGCGGGAGTTCTCGTCCGACGTGTCCGGCGTCCACGTTGAGGTGTTTGAGAATCCCAGCGAGCCCGCGCGCCTGGTCGAGGCGGAGGCGTTCACGGCCTGGCGGCTGCCGTCGGAGCCGTGGGTCTTCGTGATCGACGCGGGCGGGGTGATCCGGTACGCGTTCGAGGGAGCGATGACCGAGGAGGAGTTGCGTTCAGCGGTCGAGTGGGTGGTGCAGGACGGATGGGACTGAACGCTAGGCTGGTCTGCAGGGGAGAGCGAGGATTGGCATGGCGCTGGCGAGTTCGGAGCGGGCTCAGATTCGGCAGCAGTTCGCCGCGATTGAGGGTCCGCTGAAACTGGAGTACTACCACCAGAGCCCTCGCCGGGTGATGGTTCCCGGCCGGCCGGACAAGCCGAGTTGCGTGCTGGCCAAGGAGTTGTACGAAGAAATCGCCGAGCTCTCAGACCAGATCTCGCTGACGATCTTTGAACGCGAGGAATCTGAGGCACAGGTCAAACGACGCGACATCGTCGATGTGCCGTGCGTTTTGATCCGGGGAGAGCTGAACCGCCCTCTACGCTTCTATGGCGCGCCGAACGGGCACCTGCTGGTCGCGATGATTCGCGCGATGGTACTGGCCGCCACCCGGCAATCGAAGCCATCGGTCAAGATGAAGCGGATCCTGGGCAAGCTGCGGCGTACGACGAGACTGCGGTTGCTTGGTTCAGCGGAGGATCAGATCGCCGGTCAGGCGGCCTTGGCCGCCTGCGCTGCCACCTTGCTGTCGCCAAAGTTGCAGACCGATGTGTTTGCGATTGAGGAGTTCGCGGAGATTGGCGCGCGATCCGGTGTGTCGGCTTTGCCGGCGTTGTTCATCGACGATCGTCTGTTCGCGGAGGGCCTGGTGGAGCCGTTCGAGCTGGTCGAGTTCATCGGATTGTGGCAGTCGAATCCGGAGAAGGCGCAGCTCAATCCTCCGCCTACGCAACCCGGCTCAGCGACTCCCTGGCGGCCGCCACAGCCTCCGTCGCCGCGTCGCGAGCCAAGCGCGGTCGATCCGATTGCAGCAGCAGCCGGCCGAGCACGAGAGGCTGCGGCCACGCCCGAGGGCATGCGACGCACCTCGGGCGGCCTGATCGTGCCGAATCGGTAGTACGCTGAGCGCATCCGAGGCGTCGGCGCCGCGAGCGGCGGCTGTTCGGCGTTTCATGCGGGTGCGACGACGGTTTGCTACGGAGATGCGTTGTGGCTGAAGTTGATGAACTGCGCGACATGCTGGAAGCGCTGTCGGACCAGTTGAGCGACGTCCTGGAGCGTCTTTGACCTGCCCGCGATCGAGGCTGAAGCGGCCCGCCTGGAGTCGGATTCGACGGCGCCGAGTTTCTGGGACGACTCTGAGCGAGCACGCTCGGTGATGAAGCGGCTGGCTACGCGTCAGCGCACGATCGAGGTCTGGCGGGGACTGGAAGCGCGGGTCAACGACGCTGTCGAGCTGCTCGAACTGGCCGACGATGCAGAACTGGCCAACGATCTCGCCTCGGAGGCTTCCGCGATCGGGGTGGAGATCGAGCGGCGGTCGTTCGAGTTGGCGTTTTCCGGTCCCTACGACGATCGTTCCGCCGTGATTTCGATTTATGCGGGCTCGGGCGGGATCGATTCGCAGGACTGGACGGAGATGCTGTTGCGCATGTACCAGCGATGGGCGGAGCGGGCCGGCTTCGATGTTGATCTCGTCGACCTTGTCGAGGGTGAAGAGGCCGGCCTGAAGTCGGCGATGCTTGAGGTTCGAGGCGAATCGGATGGCGGCGGCGCCTATGGCTGGCTGCGCGCCGAGCACGGCGTGCACCGGCTGGTGCGGATCTCGCCGTTCGACCAGAATCACGCTCGCCATACCTCGTTCGCGCGAGTTGAGATCATGCCGGAAACCGAAGGCGCAGCCGAGGTCGCGATCGATGACGACGACATCAAGATCGACGTGTACCGCGCCTCGGGCAACGGCGGCCAGAACGTGCAGAAGAATTCGACGGCGGTCCGCATTACGCACTTGCCCACCGGTTTCGTGGTCAGCTGCCAGAACGAGCGGTCGCTGCGGCGCAACCGAGAGTCGGCCATGCGCGTGCTGGAGGCTCGATTGCTGATGCTGGAGGAGCAGAAGCGCGAGGAGGAACGCCTGGCGATTCGCGGCGAGCATATCGAGGCGGGCTGGGGCAACCAGATTCGCTCCTACGTCCTGCAGCCATACCGAATGGTGAAGGACCTGCGCACCCAGCATGAGACCTCCGACGCCGACCGGGTACTCGACGGTGATATTGAGGAGTTCCTGCGGGCGTCGCTCCAGCATCAGATCGGCCAGGAAACGAGGCGAGCAGGGGCTCTGGCATGAAGCGACATGTAGTCCCGTCGGTCATTTCTGTGCTGGTTGCTCTCGGTACGTTGACATTGCTGGGTTTGGGCGGGTTCGAGCAGGCCGGCGCGCAGTCCGTCGAGCAGGGACCAGTCGTCCAGGGAACCAGATTTGAGAACTCGTGGCCGGACTCCGTGGTCGTCACGGCGCTGGTTGACGACGCGGCGAACGTTGAGTCCGTCACCTTCCTCTATACGATCCTGCCGGAAGGCGCCTTGACTCGCGAGGCGGCCGAGATCAACACGGGCGACGTCACCCGTATCCGCGCGGAGTTTCCGACACGCGATCCCCAACTGTGGATTCCCGCCGGCGCTGACTTCGAGTGGCGCTGGGAGTTCGTCTTCGACTCGGGCGAGAAGTTCGAGACCGAGCCACAGATCTGGCGCTATGAGGATCCGCGGTTCGAGTGGCAATCGCTCAAGGAAGGCGACCTGGAGGTCGTCTGGTACGACAACCGCGGCGTCGCGGAGACGATGTTGCAGGAGGGGCTGGCGGCGCTCGAAGAAATCTCGCCGTTCCTGGGGCTCGACGAGTTGATTCCGATCAAGGTCTACGTCTGGGCCAATACGGGAGACGCCCGCGAGGTCGAGCGGATTGAATCGGAGCGGTTTGAGGAGTCGGTGATCACCGGCGGCACGCGCGTGCTGGCCGATCTGGTACACATCTATCAGCCATCGCGCTGGGTTGTCCGGCACGAGCTGACGCACGTATTGACGAAGCTGGCGGGCGAGGGTCCCTACGGCGTCCTGCCTGCCTGGCTCGACGAAGGCATGGCGACCCTGGCGGAGGGAGACTGGATCGAGCGCCGGGGCGGCGCGCTGCAGTTTGCGATCAACAACGACCAGGTGTTGTCGCTGCGCAGCATGGAGTCGCCCTCCAATCGGCCCGGTTTTGTCGACATTTTCTATGGTCAGTCAGCCGCGATTGTCCTGTACCTCCTTGGGGAGTACGGCACTGAGAAGATGAATGAGCTGTTTGCCACGTTCAAGGAGGGGTCGTCGGTCGAAGACGCGCTCGACAAGGTCTACGGCCTGTCGCGCGACGAGTTGGACAACGACTGGCGCGAATCGGTCGGGCTGGGGCCACGGGAGGTTGGCGAGGACCGCTCGACGGAGATCGAGGATGAGGTGATCGCTGGTCCAGAGGTCGCGGAGGATGAGCAATCGGACGATGCGGACCCAGCGCCTGAATCAGAACAACCAGCATCGACGGACGACCGAGAAGAAACGGACGACGCCGGTCAGGCGATCCAGGAGTCAGAATCGGGCGACGCCGAGACGGAACAGGTCGCCGCGGCCCGGACCGAAGAGGAGATCGCTGAGCGGACAGAGGAGATTCAACGGCGGCAGGATCAGCGGCGATCCGGTCCCGTCTTCGAAGTCCCGGCGCCGTTCCCCTGGGAATACCCGTTGATCGGCGTCGCGGGCGCGCTGGTACTGCTCAGCGGCCTCTTGCTGGTTCGAGTGCTGACGCCACGTCGGGACTGACAAGTCGGGCTGAGGCGAGCCACGAACTCGACGATGCGTGGCCGACGGTCTCGAGATGTGAATGTTACCCTGAATCCAGTGACCTGCCTGCCCTACGTGGTGTAGACAGGACGCTACATTGGCGGGCGACCACCGTCGGGAGAGATAGCGCGGTGATCGCCCTAGCCCGGGGCCATGCCTGCTTCATGGCTCCGGGCTGCCGCCACGCTACCAGATGTTTCGACCCATCCATATCGGTATCAGTAGACTGCTGCAAGCGATCTGTATGGAGGATTGAGGTCATGGTCAGCGCTGCTGCGAGATACGGGCCGCGCGGGTGACATTGTTGAGCAGCATCGCGACTGTCATCGGGCCAACTCCACCGGGTACGGGCGTGATTGCCGTCGCGATCTCGGAGACGGGCCCGAAGTCTACGTCGCCGACCAATCGGTAGCCGCGCTTGCGCGTGGCGTCTTCGACGCGATTGACGCCGACGTCAATCACGGTGACGCCTGCGTGGACCATGTTGGCCGTGATGGTTTGCGGCCGGCCGGTCGCGGCGACGAGAATGTCGGCTTCCCTGGTGATCGCGGACAAGTCGGTCGTGTTGGTGTGACAGAGGGTCACGGTTGCGTTCGCGCCCTGGCGCTTCTGGGCGAGCATGACGGCCAGCGGCATGCCAACCAAGCGGCTGCGTCCCACGATCACGACGTGCTTGCCGCCTGGATCGGCTCCGCTGCGGACCAGCAGTTGTTGTACGCCGTGCGGCGTCGCCGGAAGAAATCGTTCGCGGCCCTGGAGGATGCGTCCCTGGTTGATGGGGTGCAGCCCGTCGACGTCTTTGAGGGGATCGATCCGATCGAGCAGCGAATCAGGGTCGACTCCGTCGGGCAGCGGCAGTTGCACGATGATGCCGTGCACGTCCGGATCGGCGTTGAGCAAATCAATTCGGTCACGAATCTTGCGATCGGTTTGCCGGGGGTCGGAGTCTGCTTCGATCTTGTGAATGACGACCTTGATCCCGGTTTCCTGACCGGCGCGCTGCTTGCTTCTGACGTAGGAGGCGGAGGCCGGATTTTGCCCAACGAGAATCACGGCGAGGTGAGGTAACAGTCCCCGAGCGATCATGTCCTCGACCTGCCGGGCGAGCGCCTCGCGAATGCCGGCGGCAATGGCAGCGCCATCGATGATCGTGGCCGTCATGCGCTCAGGGTATGCCAGAGTTGCGGGCTGCTCTGTGACGTGGTTGCTCGATCGCGTTGGTAGGCTGCGAATCGATGTTCGGCGATCTGACCTGCGGCGTGGACCTGCTCCTGATTGAGCGGTTTGAGAGCGTGCTCAATCGACATCCGGAGCGTTTTCCCCGGCGCATCCTGACCGACCGCGAGCGCGAGTACTGCGGCGATCGGATCGCTGAAATGGCCGTCCGGTTTGCCGGGAAAGAAGCGGTAATGAAGTGCCTGGGAACCGGAGTTCGCGGCGTCAAGTGGAAGGAAATCGAGATCCTGGCCAACGCCCGGGGCAAGCCGGTCGTGATCCTGCACGGCGGCGCGCGTGAGCGAGCCTATGAGATCGGCCTGGAACGGATCGAGATTAGCCTGACTCACGAGAAGCACATGGTCTGCGCGTTCGCCGTGGGGCAACCGAAGCTGGGAACCCGATAGGGAGAGGGACGATGAAACTGCTGACCTCGGCGGAGATGCGAGAGCTGGAAGCACGGGCCGAGGCGGCCGGGGTCTCGACCGAGACCCTGATGGAGAATGCCGGACTGGCCGTCGCCCAGGAAATCTGGATGCAACTCGGTTCGCTCGAGGATCGGCGGATTGCGGTGCTGGTCGGACCGGGCAACAACGGCGGCGACGGCCTGGTGGCGGCGCGTCACCTGTTCGAGTGGGGCGCGCAGGTTCGCGTCTATGCGCTGAAGGAGCGCAGCGACGGTCAGTGGCAGCGGACACTGGAGATGGGCGTGCCCTGCGGAACGGTCGCGGAGGACGAGAATTTCGAGGCGCTGGAGGCGCTGCTGTCGGGCGCGGAAGCGATCGTCGACGCGTTGCTGGGCACTGGATCGTCGCGACCGATCGATGGCGACCTGGCGGGAATCATGGAGCGGCTGGCCGCGATTCGGTCGCGTACGGTCAAGCCGAAGCTGGTTGCCGTTGATCTTCCCAGCGGTCTCGACGCCGACAGCGGCCGACTTGATCCGTTGACCGTCGCGGCCGACGAAACGGTCACCTTCCACGCCCCCAAGGTCGGGCTGTACATGCAGCCGGGCGCTGGGGCGGCCGGGTCAGTGCAGCAAGTCGAGATTGGGATCCCCGCCGGACTGGACGAGGATCTGCAGACCGAGGTGCTGGAGCGGCGGGCGGCCAAGGCATTGCTGCCTGAGCGGCCAGCCGACGGGCACAAGGGAACGTTCGGCCGAGTCCTCGTAATCGCCGGGTCGGCGCGCTATCCGGGCGCGGCGGTGTTGGCGGCGCGCGGAGCGTATCGGGCTGGAGCGGGACTGGTGACGATTGCGACGCCGCAATCGATTGCGTCGCACCTGGTTGCGGCGGTGCCGGAGGCGACCCTGCTGCCGTTGCCGGAGTACGACGAGGGCGTGATTTCCGGCGTCGCCGCCTGGGAAGCAGTCAGGGACGAGTTACCAGGCGTCGACGCTGTGGTGATCGGTTGCGGGTTCGGGCGGCACGACCAGAGCGGGAAGTTCGTGCGTGAGTTTCTCATTTCACCAGAGGTGGGCTCGGTCAAGGGAGTCGTAGTCGACGCGGACGGGCTGAACCTGCTCTCGGAGGACATGTCAGGACTGCCGAGTGCGGTCGCGCCGGTCGTGCTGACGCCGCACCCCGGCGAAATGGGCACCCTGACTGGAATGACTGCAGACGATGTCCAACGCCAACGTCTGACCCTCTCGCGCGATTGCGCAGCCGAGTGGAACTGCCACGTTGTGCTTAAGGGCGCGAACACGGTCGTGGCCACACCGGACAATCGGGCGCGAGTATCGGAGGTTGCCCAGCCGGCTCTGGCGACGGCCGGTACCGGAGATGTGCTGAGCGGGGCGATCGGCGCGCTGATTGCGCAATGGCTGGATCCATTCGATGCCGCCACGCTGGGCGTGTATCTCCACGGCGACGCCGGCAATCGCGCTGCCCGACAGCACGGATCAATCGGTGTGACCGCCGGCGATGTCGCCGATCAGCTTGCCATGGCGGCGCGATCGCTGGCTGGCGAGGAACCGGTCGAAGCGCCGTCGTTCGGTGGCGGTCTCGGTATGGGCGGCGGAGACATGGGCGGGCTCGGGCAACTGGGCGGCGCCGGAGGGCTTGGCGGCGGGCTGGAGGGTCTGCTCGGCGGCCCGCAATGACCAGAAATCGACGCGTTCTGTAGCCTGAATCGAGGAGGCTGCGACATGGTCACGACGGAGGCTCCGCCGGAAACTTCCCCAGCGACGAAGGCCAATCCGGTTCAGCTGTCCGCCCCATTCAAGCTCAAATTGCCGACAGACTGGACGCTGTCGGATGATGCGCTGCTGGCGCTATCCGAGCTCAATGAACCCTGGCAGTTGGAGTTGACCGCGGATAGAGAGCTGGTGATCTTGGCCCCTGGGGGTCCGGAGAGCAGCGAGCGGGGCAGTGAGATTGGCGCCGACGTAGTCATTTGGAACCGGCTGGCGCGTGGAGGGCACGTCTTTGGGGCGCAGTTGGGAGTGCGCGACTACGATGACGGCTCGCTGCGCGCGCCCGACGTTGCCTGGATGAGCAACGAACGCTGGGACCAACGCGATCCCGAGCGAGGATTCCTCAGCAACTGCCCGGAGTTCATCGTCGAAATCGTGTCGCCGTCCAGTTCGTTCCGCGAGCAGCAGGAGAAGATGCGGGAGTGGATGAGCAAAGGCGCGCTACTCGGTTGGCTCATAGATCCGTATAGAGAGGTCGTCGTGATCTATCGACCTGACACGGAGTCCGAGCAACTTGACAAGCCTGGCTCGCTGAGCGGTGAGGATGTTTGCGAAGGACTCGAAGTCGACCTTGAACGTATCTGGCAGCAACAGGAGCGGAGGTGATTGCGCATGTCACGAGTGAGTTTCAACTGCACGATGCAGGAAGGGCAGGTCGACGACGATACGCGCGCGTTGCTGGCCGACGGCTTGCGCCGGGTTGCGCAGGAAACGCTGGGGGAGTCGACCGATGATGTGTCGGTTCGGTTTTCCGACATTCCCAACGGTTTCGGGTTTCGCGGCGGCGAGCCGTCAACGACCTCGTTGGTCAACGGCAGAATCGTTGGCGGTGTGACGCAGGAACTGCGCGAGGAGTTCATGCGCTCAATCATTGACATGTGGACGGCAACCAGCGGCTGTTCGGTCAATGAACTGGTTGTCACCGCAGCCGACGCTTGATCGAGTCCCAGGATGTAGCCTGAGTCGAACCAGGACATGGAAAGAAGCACCACCATGCCGTTCTACCGATGCGTCGTTCCCAAGGACTCGGTGCCATACGAGCAGCGGGCTCAGGTTGCGAAGGCGTTCACTGACGTTCACTGCGGTTCGACCGGCGCGCCGCGCAGCTTCGTCCACGTCGCGTTCGATGAGACCGATTCGGCCCAAGAGCCCACGTACTTCGTCGACGGTTACAACCGCGCCGGACGGCCGCAGGAGCTGAGGGATCAGCTGCTCGCGGATCTGATTGGCGCATTCCGCGAAGTCACCGGCGTGTCATCGGACCAGGTGAGCGGACGGATCAACGAGGGTCCCGCCTCTTGGACAATGGAGGGCGGCATGGTCCTGCCGGAACCCGGCGAAGAGACCGCCGAGTGGTACGAGCACGACGAGCGAATCGAATCGGGTCTCGCCCAAGCCGCCGCCGGCGGCTGATCTGCGAAGTCGGTGACTTCGGGCCGACTTTTGGCCGAACGCATCCGCCCGGGCCATGCCTGGGCTCGGTTGTGCTGATCCCCCGCGCCAGGTGTGGTACTCCAAACGCCCCCACGGGGTAGGCTGAGAGCGCACTGAGCTTTGGGGGACCAAATGGACGAGCGCATTGTGGTGACGGGGATGGGCGCGGTCACCGCGGTGGGCGGTACGGCTGAGGAAACGTGGGACTCGTTGGTTTCGGGACGCTCCGGAGTGAAGGACATATCGATCTTTGACGCCTCGCGGCTGTCGGTGAGGTTTGCCGCGGAAGTCAGCGACTGGAAGCCGGACGAATACATGCCGCGAAAGGATGCGCGGCGGATGGATCGCTACTCCCAATTCGCCATCGTCGCTTCCCGCGAGGCGGCGGCGAACGCCGGGTTTGAGGACGGGTTCGGCGGCTCCGACCGGGTCGGCGTGATGATCGGGACGGGGATTGGCGGGATTGCCACGACCCAGGAACAGTTTCGGATCCTGGACTCGCGCGGTCCGGACCGGGTCTCGCCGTTTGCGGTACCGATGATGCTGCCCAACATGGCCTCGGGACAGGTGTCCATCGCGCTGCAGGCGCGTGGACCCAACTTTGCTCCGATGTCGGCTTGCTCATCCGCCGCCGACGCCCTGGGACTCGCCGCTCAGACGATCGAACGCCACGAGGCAGACATCGTTGTGGTCGGCGGCGCGGAGGCGCCGCTGTGCGAAATGGCTGTTGCCGGGTTCGCCTCCGCCCGTGCTTTGTCCTCGCGCAACGAGGATCCCGAGAGCGCGTCGCGTCCCTTCGACGCCGAGCGAGACGGGTTCGTGATGGGCGAGGGCGCTGCGGTCATGGTGCTCGAGCGGGCAGAGCATGCCGTCGCGCGCGGCGCTGAGATCCTGGCCGAGGTCTGCGGCTATGGCTCCGTCGGCGACGCCTATCACATCACTCAACCCGCCGAGGGCGGCGATGGCGGCGCTCGCGCGATGTCGTTGGCGCTGGAACGCTCCGATATTGCGCCATCGGAAGTCGACTACGTCAATGCTCACGGAACGTCGACGCCGCTCAACGACAAGTTCGAGACGATGGCGATCAAGAGCGTGTTTGGCGAAGCGGCGTACGGACTCTCAGTCTCTTCGACCAAGTCGATGACCGGCCATCTCCTGGGCGCGGCCGGGGCGGTCGAGGCGTTGGCGACGGTTGAGGCGATTCGGCAAGGCGTCATCCCGCCGACGATCAACCTCAAGAATCCCGACCCCGATTGCGACCTCGACTACACCCCCAACCTCTGCCGCGAACGCGATGTCCGCGTGGCGATATCCAACTCCATGGGATTCGGCGGGCACAACGCCTGCCTGGTCTTCCGCCGCTGGGAGGCCTGATTCGGCAGGCGATGCGACGTGGTGCGGGAGCGTTCGGATGGGTGGCTCGGACGCACCTGGCGGGTCGCCGAACCGCACGACGCGCCTCCAATCGAAGGTCTGGACTCCCCGATATTCGTTGGCCGATTGCTGCGCCAACGCGGCATCGACACGGTGCCGGCGGCGCAGGAGTTTCTCAATCCGGACTGGTACCAACCGGCCGATCCGTCCGTGCTGGGCGACTGGAGCGAAGCGATCGACCGGATCGAACTCGCCGCCCAGCGCGGCGAGGCGGTCGCCATCTATGGCGACTACGACGTTGATGGAATCACCGGCACGGCGATCCTGACGGAGTCGCTGCGTGACGCCGGCATCGACGTGCGGCCATTCATTCCTCACCGCGAACGCGATGGCTACGGGCTGCAAGACGAGGCGGTCGGGAGGCTCGCTGCGGACGGCGCTCGCGTCCTGATCACGGCCGACTGCGGGATCACGGCGCTCAACGAGATCGCCGCGGCCCGTGCGCAACATGGGCTCGATGTCGTCGTCCTCGACCATCACGAACCGGCAGACTCGTTACCGGAAGCGACCGCGATCGTGACGCCGAAACGCGCACCACCGGGACACCCACTGGCAGAACTGTCGACCGGTGGTCTGGCGTATCGATTTGCGCAAGCGCTGTCGGAGCGCTTGACGGATCAGGTGGATCGCGGCCGCTGGCTGGAACTGGCCGCCATGTCGACCATTGCCGATGTCGTCCCGCTGCAGGGTGAGAATCGCTGGATTGTTCACCAGGGACTGCGAGCGCTGGAGTCGTCCGAGCGTCCCGGACTGCGGGCGCTGCTCAGAGGGCGGCGCGGCAGCGGACCGATCGACTCCGAAACGATCGGATTCCAGCTGGCGCCCAAGATCAACGCTGCCGGACGACTGGAGGATGCATCGCTGGCCCTGCAGATGTTGCTGGAGCGTCAGCCGGCAACGGCGCGCGAACTGGCAGGCAGGCTGGAACAATTGAACGACCAACGCCGGCGACTGACCGCCGAGGCGATGTCCAGGGCCGAGTTACAGATTCGACAGCAGCTCGACACCGCCGGACAGGCGCCGCTCGTCCTGTTCGTCGGCGGGGAAGAGATCCACCACGGGATTGTGGGCATCGTGGCGGGACGCCTGGCGGACCAGTGGTCGCGTCCGGCGTTTGCCTGGTCCATTGTCGACGGTGAAGCCCGCGGGTCGGGTCGAAGCGCTGCCGGATTTGACCTGGTAAGGATGCTGGATACCTCGCGCGATCTGTTGACCCGAGGCGGCGGCCACGCCATGGCCGCCGGATTCTCTGCCGATCCGTCCAACCTGGGCGCTCTGATGGCCAGGTTCAACGATGCCGCGCAATCGCAGCTCGATGCCGGGGAAGCCGGTGCCTGGGCGGCGTTGGAGGGTCGGATGGACATCGACGCCCAGGTACCGCTGTCCGCCCTGACTCGCAGCACAGTCAGTTGGATCGAGCGTCTGGCTCCGTTCGGCGCCGGTAATCCGACGCCGACGTTTCTCAGCAACGGCGTAGGCGTACGGCAGGCCCGAACGGTCGGCGCCGATCATGCCCATCTGCGCCTCGATCTCGATGGCTGGCAGGCAATCGGCTGGCGCCTCGGGGGCGCGGTGGGAGAGATCAAATCGCAGGTGGATATCGTCTGGCGGCTCCGACGGGGGCTGAGAGGACAGCCTGAACTGGAGATCATTGATCTGGCTGTATAGATGCCATCCGTCTACACCCCACATCGTCCGACGCGCTGCGGCTCGCGCGATGCCCCGCGGTTCGTCCGACACTCGGCAGTTCCTCCGCTACCCCGCACGTTGTTTGACAACCTGCAGTGCTTTCGATGCCCCGCACTTGATGCGGGGCCCAGAGCATGCGGCAACGCTGGGAATGGCAGGTCCTTCTGTTACGACTGACGTGCTCAGCGGATCTGTATCACTGAGTCTCAGCAGGAGACCAACCGCGTGCTCCGCTCGATGATCCCGTTCTGGGCCCCGCGTCCAGCGCGGGGCATCGGATCTCTCGAGGCCAGCAATCGACCGTTCGTCGGCAGTCTTCCATCGGTTAGCCTGAGGCCTATCTGGCGGTTAGTTTCGGAGGACTTCACCATGGCTGTGCGCAACGTTGCAGTAGTGGGACATCAGGGCGCGGGCAAGACGACCCTGGTTGAGGCGCTGGCTTTCGCCAGCGGTGTGACGACGCGGCTGGGACGGGTGGAGGAAGGCAACACGATCTCGGACTACGACCCAGAGGAACAGCAGCGCGGGATGTCGATTTCGACCTCGCTGGTGGCGCTGGAACACAACGGCACGCAGATCAATCTGCTCGACACGCCGGGCTACGCCGACTTTGTCGGCGAAGTGGTCGCCGCAATGTCGGCAGTCGACGCCGTGATCGTCGTGGTTGACGCTTCGTCAGGAGTCCAGGTCGGCACCGAGACCGTGTGGCGAATGGCGGGCAAGCGTGGGATTCCGAGGGCAGTGGTGATTTCCCGGCTCGATCGCGACAACTCCTCCTTCGAAGACGCGCTGCAGTCGGCGCAGACGGTGCTGGGGTCGGAGTGCCAGCCGCTCTACCTGCCCAACGGGTCAGAGTCCGCATTCAGCGAACTGGTCGATGTCCTGGCGGATGAGAATGCGGAAGGGCGCGACAGCCTGATCGAGCAGATCGTCGAAGCCGACGAAGATCTGATGATGCTGTACCTCGAGGACGAAGCGATCGACGACGCCGATCTGCGCGCTGCGGTCAAGACCGCGTCGATGTCGGGTTCGCTCGCTCCGGTGCTGCCCAACTCGGCGGTTGACGGGGTTGGCTCGGATGAGTTGCTGCGCCTGATCGACGAAGTGCTGCCCGACCCGTCCGAGGCTCCGCCGATCGCCGACGGCATCAGCGGCAACGGCCAGGCTGGCGCGTTCGTCTTCAAGACGACGGCAGATGAATTCGTCGGTCGATTGTCCTACCTGCGTGTCGTCTCCGGTTCGATCAGCAGCGACGCCCATCTGGACAACGCGCAATCCGGCGACGACGAGCGGCTGGCCGGACTCTCGAGAGCCACAGGCAAGACGCTCAATGCCGTCGCGGAGCTTTCGATCGGCGACATCGGGGTCGTGACGAAGCTGCAACACACCACGACCTTCAACACGCTGCGAGAGAAGGGTTCAGATCTGCTGATCCCGGCGCCCGCGATGCCGGCTCCGATCTTCGCTGCGGCGGTCGAGCCGAAGACCAAAGCCGACGTCGACAAACTCGGCCCGTCGCTGGCGCGACTGGTCGAGGGCGATCCGACGCTGCAGATCGAGCGTGACCGCGATTCGGGTCAGACCATTCTGAGCGGTTTGAGCGAATCGCACGTCCAGCTGTCTGCCGGACGGCTGGCCAGCAAGTTCCATGTCGAGGTGGAAATCAAGGATCGCCGCGTGCCGTATCGCGAGACGGTCACGGCCAGGGGACAGGCTGAATATTTGCACAAGAAGCAGACCGGCGGCAGCGGACAATACGCACGCGTGGCGTTGCGCGTCGAGCCGCAACCGCGAGGAGCCGGCTTCGAGTTCAACGACGAGATCGTCGGCGGCGCGGTGCCGCGCAACTACATCCCGGCGGTCGAGAAGGGCGTCGTCGAGGCGCTGCCTCGGGGCACCTTCCCGCTGACCGACCTGCGGGTCACGTTGTACGACGGCAAGCACCACGATGTCGACTCGTCGGAGATGGCGTTCAAACTGGCGGCCTCGCAGGCGCTCAAAGAGAGCGTCTCGTCGGCGCGGCCAATCCTGCTGGAACCGATCCAGACCTTCCGGATCACCGCGCCGGAGTCATCGACCGGCGACATCATCAGCGACCTGAACTCACGCCGCGCCCGCGTCCTGGGCATGGAGCAGGCCGATGAGCCGCCCGATTCAACGGTTGTGGTCGCTGAGGGTCCAATGGCGGAGTTTCTGCATTACGCGACCGACCTCCGATCAATGACCGGAGGCCGGGGTACATTCACCTGGCAGTTCGATCGTTATGACCAGGTTCCGCAACACGTCGCCGAGAAAGTGCGCCAGGACGCCGAGGCGGCGGCAGCAGGGTAGAAGTGTCGGCCTGTAGAAAGCAGCCGCGTCGTCATGGTTTCGACTCCGACAACCACCTCCGCTAGCCCGCAGGAGGTCTGGCCCGGCCTCGGTCTCTGCGAGCCGGAGCTACCGGTGTTGCTGCGCTTCCCGCCAGACACGCCGCTGTCGGACAAACTGCTCGAACAGATCAGCCGATTGAACAAACCCTGGAGGTTTGAGCGAACCGCAACCGGAGACCTGATCATCATGGCGCCAGCCGGAAACGACGCCGACGAGATTAGCATCGAACTTGGACGACAGCTCCTGAACTGGGTTCGAGAGACACGCGCCGGCGGGGTGACAACCGGATCGAGCGGCGGCTATGTCCGTGGCGACGGACACCTTGCCGCCCCGGATGCGGCCTGGACCAGCCCGCAGCGACGGGCGTCGTTGTCCGAAGAACAACTGGAAGAAACTTTCCAACCGATTTCTCCGACTTTCGTCATCGAGGTCCGCTCAGGCAGCGACACTGTTGCCGCTCAGCGGCGCAAGATGGAAGCATGGGTCGCGGGTGGCGCCGAACTTGGCTGGCTTGTTGTTCCAGAGAACGAAACGGTCTACGTCTACCGTCCTGGCGAGCAGACGCAAGTGCTCGACCGCCCGGACAGGTTGTCGGCAGAACCCGTCTGCGAAGGGCTGACGATCGACTTCGAGTTCGTATGGAACCTCAATGTCGGTCGTATGCCTGGTAACGCCGAGTAGAAGCGCCGTCCGTCTATTCGTCCTCTGAAGTCAGAGGGCGCAGTTCGAAGACCATTCGCACGCGTGACGTCACCGACTCGCTGCCTCCGAACACCGGCGTCGGCTCGAAGGCTTCGTCGGACATGGCCGCTTCGGCGGACTCGAGAATCGTCCGTGATGCGGTCAGGTTGCCGACCGGACTGAGCTCCACCACTCTCACAATCTCGTAGCCCATGTGCGCGGCGATTGATTCGGCTGTCGCCTGTGCGTCGTCGATCGCGTCCAACATGGCCAGTCGCTCGGCCTCGGCGCGGCCGGAGGAGGTGAAGGTGAGGCCTTCGAAGCGAACGTGATCTCCTCCGGCGGTCAGGATCGTGTCAATCAGCAGACCGGCCTGATCCACGCCATCGATCCTGGCGCTGACAGAATTCTCGTAGCGGAACCCCACCGATTCCCGCCTGCCTTCGTTCCAGTCAAATTCCTCGTAGATTCTGATCGATGTGGTTTGCAGCTGCTCAGTCGGCACGCAGAGCTGCTCTGGATGGTCATCGTTGCAGCCCATGAGCAGCGCGGTGTTGACATCAACGAGAGCGCTGTTACCGATCGACACCGCTCCCAACACCGACTGATCGAGCACGCTGATGCTGAAGCGAGCCACTGTTCCATCCAGCACAATGCTGCGCGAGGCAGCGCCTTCAATGGTCAGTGTGGTGGCGGATTCCTGCTCCGGCCAGACTGTGACTGTCTCCGTGACCTTCTTCTCGATGTACTCTTCCGCGCCGACTGAACTGGAGCCGGTCAGGGTCAACAGCGCCCCGACCGCGACCAGCGCGGCGGCCAGCCCGACCGCGATGAGTTTGCGGCCATTCCGGATCAGAATCGAATCACTCATTGTCCTCACTCCAAGTCGCTGCGAATCGGCATGCACGTTCTTCAGTGACCACCGTATGACTAAGAAACGTTCTGCAGGGCGTCGAGGTTGCGTTCGAAGAAGTCGAGCATTGTAGTCCAGGCTGCTTCCGCCGACTCCTCGTGATAGCCGGCGGCCATCGGCGAGAGGCGAATCAAGAGCGATCGCAGCGGACCGTGACGGTTCATGAAGGAGTGTCCGGCGTCGGGATAGACGGTCACTTCATGCTCGACGTCGAGTTGGTCCAGATGCCCGCGCAGCCGATCGGCCTGACCGACGAAGACGCGATCCCGCTCGCCGTATCCGGCGAACACGGGACAGATGCCTTCGAGCGCTTCCTGCTCCCGAGGAACCGCTCCGTAGAAGTCGGCGGCAGCGCCGACCGGGGCTCGCGCCGCGTGCAGGATGGCGAACCCGCCGCCCATGCAAAATCCGGCGACCGCGATCCGCGATTCGTCGACCGCTTCCTGCGATGCCAGCCAGCTGCGGGCCGCCTCGATATCGTCGAACGCGCGGCCTTCCCCGCTGCGCAGGGCCTGCATCGTTCGACGAATGCACAATGGCCTGGCCCGCGGTCCCACCGAATAGAGGTCGGGCGCCAGCGCAACGTAGCCGTTCTCGGCAAAGCGGCGCGCGATCCTGCGGATGTCGTCGTTGAGTCCGAACAGTTCGTGCAATACGAGGACCCCCGGCCGACGCGCGTCGTCCGAGTCCGGAGATGCGAGGTAGGCGGTCAGATTGCCATTACCGGTTGGGATGTTGACGGTCCGTGTGGGCATCGGCAGCCTCCATTCTCGCGATAGCCTGCTGATGATACGGCTCGGGTGAGCCAACACTAACGAAACAGCGGCCAGGAGTAAGACCATGACTGACTACAACACGCTCGGATATGAAGTGGCTGACAGCGTGGCGACGATCACGATCAATCGGCCGGAGGCGGCCAACTCGCTGTCGCTCGAGATGTGCAAAGAGCTGATGGAGGCATCGATCCGAGTAGATGACGACCCGGAAGTGCGCGCCGTTGTCTTCCGCGGCACTGGCCGATTCTTCTGTACCGGCGCCGACCTGCGCGGTTTTCCCCCGGCCGGTCCGGAAATGGCGACCTATGTCAAGGAGATGACGACCTACCTGCACGCCGCCGCCTCGCGCTTCACTCGCATGGATCCCCCGTTGATCACCGCAATCAACGGCACCTGCGCCGGGGCGGGCATGAGCCTGGCGCTGATCGGCGACCTGGCCCTGGCCGGAGAATCGTCTCGTTTCACGATGGCCTACTCGCGCATCGGGCTCACGCCGGACGGTTCCTCAACCTACTTCCTCCCACGTCTCGTCGGTCTGCGCCGCTCGCTCGAACTCTGTCTGACCAACCGGATGCTCTCGTCCCAGGAAGCGCTTGACTGGGGCATGATCAATCGCGTGGTGCCCGACGAGGACTTGCAGACCGAAGCGCACGCGCTGGCCGCGCAGTTGGCCGCCGGACCGACCGAGTCGATCGGCGCAGCCAAACGGCTCTACCACAAGTCCTGGAACGAGGGCCTGGAGACCCAGATGGAGTGGGAAACCCGCGAAATCTGCGACGCAGCCCGCCGCCCCGAGGCGAAGGAGGGCATGACAGCATTCTTCGAGAAGCGCGATCCGGTGTTTCGGTAGAACAACGAGTTTCACGCAACTCAATCCCCTCTCACTCTGCAGAGTTGTGCGTCACTCCAGATTCCGTCATTCCAGGCTCCGCCTGGAATCTCGTTCCTGTTCCCCTTTTGTGTGAAGGGAGCGAGATTCCCGCCAGAGGCGGGAATGACGAGATCTGTGCTCGAAAAGGAGATTGCATGAACGACCATGACGACCCCCTGATCGATCACGTCATCGCCGAGGCGGAACGGATCGAGCGCGCCGTCGACCGCCGCTACGAGCGTCGCGGCGGTCTGACCAGGCTCAGCCTGCCGGCAATCGACAACGAGGACGCCAACCGCGAACAGACCTTCACCTGGCGCTACCTGTTCACCTGGCAGGAGGCGGAACGCTCGCGTCGCTACGTGATCGCCTTGCCCGTCGATCGCTGCATTGTGGCGCGACAGCCAGTCGAGGAGCAGATTGAGAAGTGGCTCGTCGGTCGCAGTGCGGCCGCCAGCGTTGCCGGCCCACGGGTCAAGTTCCGGGAAGGCCTGCGCGCCTACGAAGTGACCACAAGGGTGACCCTGTCAGGTACAGAGGTCTGAGAGGACGCGTCCGTCGAGCGGATTTGTGTAGCCTTGAAGCTGTTAGCTTCTGGTCAGATTCGAGAGCACACAGATCCTGGTAAGGAGTTGAATCATGAAAGCCGTCGTGATGGAAGGCGTCCGCCAGCCACTGGTCGTCCGGGAGTTCCCGGACCCGGTAATCGGACCGAAAGACGCGCTGGTCCGTGTTGAAGCATGCGGCGTCTGCCGCTCTGACTGGCACCTCTGGCAGGGCGACCTGTCATGGGTTGGATTCGAACTGCCGATTCCCTGCGTGCTCGGACATGAGTGGGCCGGGACAGTCGAAGCCGTCGGCGACGAGGTTGAGCACATCCGGCCGGGACAGCGCGTGCTGACGCCGTTCCACAACGGCTGTGGCAACTGCCAACTCTGCCGCGTTGGACTGCCCAACATCTGCGACAACCAGGCCGGATTCGCCGGCGGGTTCGCCCAGAAAGCGGCGATCCACGGCGCGGACTTCAACGCCATCCCGCTGCCCGACAACGTCAGCTTCGAGGCCGGCGCCGCCATGGGCTGCCGCTTCATGACCTCCTACCACGGCGTGGCCGACCGCGGCGAGGTCTCGGGCGGAGATTGGGTCGTGGTCAACGGCTGCGGCGGCATCGGTCTGTCGGCGGTGCAAGTCGCCGCTGCGCTGGGTGCGCAGGTGATCGCGGTCGACCTTGAGGAAGGCAAGCTCTCCCTCGCCCGCTCGCAAGGCGCAGTGGAAACGATCAACGCGCTGGAACACGACGTGCCGACCAGGGTCCGCGAAATCACCGACGGCGGCGCCAACGTCTCTGTCGACGCACTTGGCATCAAGGCGACGATGCTGAACTCGGTCAACTCGCTGCGTAAGGGCGGCGTGCACGTCCAGATTGGCATCACCTCGGCAGAGGAAGCAGGCGAAGTCGGCCTGCCGATCGACTTCATCACGATGTCCGAGATCGAGTTCCGCGGATCGTTGGGCCTGCCCAACCAGAACTATCCGTCGATGCTGAACATGGTTGCCTCGGGCAAGCTGCAGCCTGAGACGATCGTCAGCGAGACCATCTCGATCGACCAGGTGCCCGAGGTCGTGGAATCGATGACAACCTTCCAGACCACCGGCTTCGTCACGATCACCGACTTTGCCTAGGCGGCATCAAGATCTCCCCCTCCGGGGGAGATGTCGCGGAGCGACAGAGGGGGCCCGCACGCTCGGCGCGGGGGGGGGGGGGGGGGGGGGGGGGGGGGGGGGGGGGGGGGGGGGGGG
>JAPPFB010000020.1:267133-278323 GCA_028875225.1 Chloroflexota bacterium
AACCCACCCCCCCCCCGGCCCCCACACACCATCTTATTGAGCGCTTGCCAAAACTTCCCCCCGCGGGGGGGGGTTTTTTGCTCCTGCCCTTGGGCCCCCCCCCGCACGCTCGGCGCGCCCCCTCCGCCCCTGCGGGGCACCTCCCCCAGAGGGGGAGGTCTCAGATGAGATCGAACATGCCAAATGCATGTCCCCACTGCTCATGGTCAGGCGACCGCCGATTCTGCCCCGCTTGCGGAGCGGCGCTCTGGTCTCCCGACACCGACGACGGCGCGGCAGAATGCACGGTCGTGCTCTCCTTCGACGTCGACGGCTCCTCGGGCATGATCAACCGCGATCCACGCGTCGAGCAGCGGCCCTCGGCCCGCTCGTTCGGCGATTACGGACCGACGGTCGCCGTACCTCACATCCTGACCGCGCTGTCCCGAGCCGACGTGCCGGCATCGTTCTACATTCCTGGCTGGGTCGCAGAACGCAATCCGGCCACCGTGGAACAGATCGCGGCAGCCGGACACGAAATCGGACACCACGGCTACCTGCATGAACCTCCAGCGACACTCTCGGCCGAGGAAGAGGCTGAAGTCCTCGACCAGGGCAGCGACATCCTGGAAGGCATCACCGGCGAACGAGTCGCGGGGTATCGCTCTCCGTCGTGGGAACTGAGCGATGTCTCGTTGCAACTCATGTCGGAGCGCGGCTTTCGCTATGACTCGTCGCTGATGGGTTCCGACGCGCCCTACTGGGTCGGCGCCGGCGATGCGGCGTTGGTCGAGCTACCGATCCATTGGGCCCTGGACGACTATCCCTACTTCGTCTTCGCGCCCACCGACGGCCGCCGCCTGCAGGCCGCGCCCGAGCAGGTCGAATCGACCTGGCGAGACGCCTTCGACGAACTCCACCGCCGAGGCGGCGTCTTCACCCTCACGATGCACCCGTACATCATCGGCCGCCCCGGCCGTGTCTCGATGCTCGAACGGCTGATTGGCTACATGAAATCGAGGTCTGGGGTCAGCTTCGCGCGAGCCGTCGATGTCTGCGATGAGTTTGCCGCAGAGTGGGAGTCGGCACGGCCGTCCAACGCGCCGTAGTCGATGCCGAACGGAACCAAGACCCACCGGCCGTCGTCATAGTTTGAGCATGTGTGGGACCGTGAAGCGAAAGCTGCGCAGGCCGGCTGCCCTGGCGATCGCCATGGCGCTCCTCGCGACTGCAGGACTCTCGATCGTGTCTGCGGGAGACGGCGAGATCATCCTCTGGGGTGGTCCCGGCTCTGTCACGATCAACGGCAATCCCGCTCCTCCAGGCACCTTCCTATGGGCGGGGGTTGGACCTGACCCTCAGGAATTCCCCAACATTGAGCAAGTTGCCAGTGATGGCTCGTGGAGAATCTCGTTCTTCACCGATTGGGAGCGAGTGCATCTGTATGTCGATGGATTCCGGGTCCCGGGCGGGCCGTGGGATGAGACGGTGCCTGGCGTGCCACACGAAATCCGACTCGATGTCGGGGCGGATACGGACCCCGAACCGGTCGCTCTCTTCTTCCACACACGGCGGAGTGACGTCACGCTGTTCGGCGAGATTGCTCCTACCAACGCATGGTTGTGTGTCTGGATTGAAGGGCGCCAGGACAGCTGTGAGGGACTGATGGGCCCGGACGTGGTGTCCATCCATGTCGCGCCCGGCTCCCGCAACATCAGATTCACGCTCGACGGCTTCCCGGTGATGGGCCCTCGATACGACGCATTGCCGGAACTGGCGCCATTCTGGATCACGCTGCATGCCGGCGATCCCGAACGCCCACCGTTCCGACTTCAAGGGGGTCCAGGTGATGTCATCGGCCCCACCAGCGGCTGCGCCTGGCCCCGGGATCGTGTCTATGTCCACGCCATCGCCGGCGATGGGTGGCATAGTCGCACCCGGCCGTCGCCAGACGGGAGCTGGTCCATCGACGTCCCCGCTGGCGCAACCGGGATTCGAATCTATGCGTCGCAGGATTTGATCGCGGACTCACGTCGCATTCCGCCAGATGCGCCCAAGGTCGATGCCGGCCCCCTCGGCGGGACCCAAGATGTCAAACTGAGCTACCGAGCAACCGGCTGGTACATCCTTCCCGCTGTCAACTGGGCCGCTCTCGGCCCCGGAGATGGCAAGACGCAGCGGTACCTGCTAGGACTGTTCGCTGGCCGTGCGGACAACGATCTCGATTGGGCTTGGTTCATGGCCTCCGAGAGCATCGATACCCCGGGAATCTGGCTCTCATCATTCACGCTCCACGGAGGAAATGCACCCCAACGATTGAACCTGCCTGACTTTGCCGAAAACCCTGTTGCCACGCCCTGCAGCAAGCGAATTCATCTGGAGCCGAGTCAACGCGCCACCGCGACCCTCTCATTCTTGTTGGATCGCATTAGCCGTCTGTTCCCGTTATGGAATTGGGCGCCGATCGTGGAGCACTTCCTCGTGGGACAATTGCTCCGCGAGCAACTCCTGGTACCGAACTAGACGATGCTCCCAGGCCCGGTATGCTCGGGGCGACTCATGACGAGGTTGCACTCTGGTCACTTCTGAAGACTCTGCTCGATACGAACGCGCCATCGCCGCCATCGACGCAGCCAACGCCGATGATCCCTACACGCTGGAGATCGACGGAGCCGCGCTGCCCAAGGAGCAGACGCACGCCGAGATGATGACCCGCTGGGTTCAGGAACTCGACCCGCGAGCTTCGGAAGAGCTGCTGCTCGCCGCTCGGGCGCACCACATCCGCCGCTGGATGATCCCACGCTCGACATTCCCCGCCGGCCGCGCGGCCTATCTGCGCTGGCGCCGGGCGCTGCACGCTGTTCACGCAGAACTGACCGCGGCGATCCTTGAGGAATGCGGCTACCCAAGACGTTCGGTCGAGCGAGTCGCCGCGCTCGTGGCGAAGGCCGATCTGCTGCAGGCCGGCGATCCCGACGCCCAAACGCTGGAAGATGCGCTCTCGCTGGTCTTCCTCGACACGCAACTCGAGCCGCTGCTGGACGACCTCGACGATCGCCAGTTGCGCCGGGCATTGGGCCGGACCTGGCGTAAGATGTCGCCCAATGGTCAGGCGGCTGCTATGAAACTGGCACTCTCCGATCGCGCCATCGAGACGCTGACCCGCCTGGTCGACGGATTCGCGGATGAGTGACGCCCCCAGGGACAGATACACACACGGCCATCACGAGTCGGTTGTGCAGTCGCACGCGCGCCGCCGCGCAGAGGTCGAGGCCTGGTTCCTCTTGCCTCGCCTTGAGCCGGGAATGCGCCTGCTCGACGCCGGCTGCGGCCCGGGCACGGTGACCGCGGGACTGGCCCGAGCCGTCTCACCCGGCCAGGCGATTGGGCTCGACTCAGCTCCCGAGGTCCTCGAGCATGCCCGAGCCCACGCAGCGGAGGAGGCGCTCGACAACCTGACCTTCGTCTCAGGTGACGTCTACGGACTCGACTTCGCCGACGCCGAGTTCGACATCGTCTACGCCAATCAGCTCCTCCAGCACCTCGCCGATCCTGTGGGCGCCATCGCGGAGATGCGCCGCGTGCTGAAGCCCGGCGGACTCCTCGCCGTGCGCGACGCCGACTACGCCACGATGTCCCCGCATCCCAAGTTCCCCGAGTTCGACGACTGGAACCGCCTCTACCACGAGGTTGCCTACCGCAACCACGCCGAGCCCGACGCCGGCCGCACCCTGCCCGCCTGGGTCCGGCAGGCAGGGTTTCCGGAGGTTGAGATCCACCCAAACGTCGTGGCCATGGAGGGCGAAGAGGCCAGAATCTGGGGACGAACCTGGTCGCAGCGGATCCTTTACAGCGGCATCGCCGACCAGGCCCTGGAATACGGACTCGCCGATCAGCAGGAGCTGGAACGGTTGTCCTCAGGCTGGGCGACCTGGACCGACTCGGACGACCCCTTCTTTATCTTCACTCAGATCGCGGTGCTGGCAATCCGCTAGTCGGCGACTTCGGCCTGCCCCGAGCGCTTGGCTTGACGTTCGCGAACAACGTCGAGCGACAAATCGTGGATGAGTTGGATGTGGCTCACTCCAGTGGCCACTTCCTCAGCG
Source organism: Chloroflexota bacterium (assembly GCA_028875225.1). GTDB lineage: Bacteria > Chloroflexota > Dehalococcoidia > Bin125 > Bin125 > Bin125. The sequence goes on from JAPPFB010000020.1 coordinate 271,219, forward strand.
ACAAGCTCCTTCACCTCGTCAAAGGTGAAGCGCACTTCAATCACCGCGCCAGGCTTGTCGGCAACGATCCACTCGACGGGCTCGTCCTCAAAGTCCTCGTCGGGAAAACGGGGGTCATCGGTCATGGGCGATTTCGCTTTCCACCTGGTTGAGCATATCGAGTTTCTTGCGCGTCGTTGGATCGCCAGCCGGTGACCAGATGAGCAACCCGCTGCTCATCAGGATGCTCAATGATGAAGGTCAACAGTCTGCCATCGTCGCAGGGCCCAATCATCATCCACCGCGGCCGTCGACCTTGACGCACGCGCTCCCGGTTCCCCTTGTTCGGGAAGAACTTCGGGCGTATGTCCAATGTGGCCTCAGCATCTGCCACGGTCAGCCCGTGCCCAGCGAGCTCCTCTCGTGAGGCGGAGTTCCACTGCAGGCTGATGATGAACGGGGGCATCGTCCGGCGAGGAACACGGGAATATCGCTCAGTTGAACACCACTTCGATCAGCGGCGAGCCATCCACCCACTCCTGGACGTTGTCCTCGTTGATGTACTCGCTCAGCTTCTTCGCCGCAAGGAAGAACGACCGCTTTTCGGCCGGATCGGTCACGGCTCTGGCTTCACCGTCAAGGTCGGCCTCCGTCGACTCCTTGAAGTGAAACGTGATCGCGGGGTTGGCGAGCACGTTCGCGTACCACGACCGTGGTCCGGGACGACCTGTGATGTAATAGCGATCATCGACGTTGTGGAACCAGATTTCGAGCCGCTTCGCCTCGCCGCTCGACCGGCCGGTCGTCGTGATATCGATCACCAGGTCGTTAGCCAGCGCCTCGGCGACGCCTGGATCCGATGCTGAAGTCATGAATCGTGTCCGTTCTGTTGCTTGCCCAGACTGTTGCGTTCGTGCTCAAGGAACCATTCCTTGCGGTGCAGCCCGCCGCCGTAGCCGCCCAGACCGCCATCCGACCGCACGATCCGGTGGCATGGTACGGCGATCCCGACTGGATTGCGCCCAGTCGCCGTCCCCACGGCCCGATACGCCGACGGCTTGCCCACGGCGCGAGCGATGTCCTGGTAGGACACCGTCCGACCGGCGGGCACCTCGCGAATCGCCTGCCACACGGCAAGCTGGAAATCCGTGCCCTCGGGACGAATCTCAATCTCGTCGATCGCCTCCACGTCACCCTCGAAGTAGCCCGCGACCGCGTCCCGGACGAGCTGCGCCTCGCTCGATAGTTCCTCTTCCGCGTCATCCCCGTCCGGCGACAACACCGGACGCGCCCAGGTCTCGACGAAGCCCGCCTCGTGCAGCGCTCCGTCGCGAATCGAGAGATACATCGTGCCCAGCGGCGTATCAATCCAGCAGTGCTCGTCCATGGTTGCCCTCCTCATCGTGCTCGTCACGGTCAACAGCGACAGGCTATGCTCAGCATCCATAGAACGCAAGTACTATTCAAGGTTCTCCACCATGCCGCGATAGGCTGCGCTTGAGATTGGAACGCCGAGCGACCATGTCCGAGCGCGACCACCGAGCCATCCGACTCACCGACCTCGCACGCTGCGGCGGTTGAGGATCCAAATTCGGCCCGGAGGGCCTGGCTCACGTGCTGAGCCATCTCGGTCCCCAGTTCCCGCCATCCGAGCACCCGGAGTTGCTCGTCGGCCTCGACCGTCCCGACGATGCCGCCGTCTACGCCATCGACGAGGAGCGCGCCCTCGTCCAGACGCTCGACTTCTTCGCGCCGCTCGTCGACGACCCGTACCAGTTCGGCGCGATCGCGGCCGCCAACGCCATGTCAGACGTCTACGCCATGGGCGGACGCGTCTTGTTCGCCCTCAACATCGCCGCATTTCCCGAGGACCTCCCGTCGGACGTCATCGCCGATGTCCTCCGCGGCGGCGCCGACAAGGTGCGCGAGGCCGGCGCGGTCGTCGCCGGCGGACACACGATCATCGACGAAGAACCCAAGTACGGTCTCGCTGTCACCGGCGAGGTCCCGCGCGACCTGATCCGCACGACCGGCGGCGCCCAACCCGGCGACACGATCATCCTGACCAAGGAGATCGGCACCGGCGTCCTGATCGGCGCCAACCAGCAAGGAGCGGTCTCACAGGAGCACTGGGACTCCGCCGTCGCACAGATGATGACCCTCAACCGCGACGCCGCCGAGGCCTCCTCCGAACCCGACCTCGCCGCCGGCGTCCACGCCATCGCCGACGTCACCGGCTTCGGACTCGCCGGACACCTGCACGAAATGGCCGAGCTCAGCGACGCCGCCATCGCAATCGACCTCGGGGCAGTCCCAGCGCTTGGCGGACTCGCGGAAGCCGTCGCCGCCGGATTCGGCTCGGGCGGACAATCCCGAAACCGCGAGTACTACGGCGCCCGCCTGACCATCGAGGCCGACCGAGCACTCACCACCTTCGAGGAAGCCCTCCTCTACGACCCGCAAACCTCCGGCGGTCTCTTGATCGCCGCCGGCATCGTCGAAGCGCCGCACCTGATCCACGAGCTGCAGCAGCGTGGCGTCACCGCCACCCCCGTCGCCCGTGTCCTCGAACCCACCGTCGGCGGCCGACTCAGAGTGTTCGCTCCCGAGAAGCCGCGTGACTGAGCACAGGAATTCCTCCTCTGCGAGAGCCTCCGCCCCTCCCTGTTTTCTCCCCCCTTTGGGGGGAGATGCCGTAGGCAGAGGGGGGCTCCCCCATGCCTGACCACACCGCGAGCACGGCGGACGTCGCCGTCATCGGAGCCGGCATCCTTGGACTCTCCACCGCCATGGCCCTTGCGACGAAGCATGAAGGCCTGCGCGTCGTTTCGCTCGAGCAGGAATCCGGCGTTGGACGGCACCAGAGCGGCAACAACTCCGGCGTGATCCACTCCGGCCTCTACTACCGGCCCGGCTCGGCCAAGGCGCGCATGGCCGTCGCCGGGGCCGAGCGCATGTACGCCTTCTGCGACGAGCACGGCATCGGCGCCGAGCGCTGCGGCAAGGTCGTCGTCGCGACGCACGAATCCGAGCTCGAGCGCATGCGCGAACTCCACCGACGCGGCGACGCCAACGGCGTCCCCGAGATCCGTGAACTCGGACCCGACGAGCTGCGCGAGTTCGAGCCCAATGCCGCCGGCGTGGCGGCGCTGCACATCCCCTCGACCGGCATCGCCGACTACCGGGGCGTCTGCGAGAAGTACCGCGAGCTGCTCGGATCGGCCGGCGGATCCGTGCGCCTTCGCTCCCGAGTCTCCGGCGTCCGTGTCGACCCCGACGGCGTTCAGCTCGCGACCACGACCGGAGTCGTCCGCGCGAAGTACGCCGTCAACTGCGCCGGACTGCAGGCCGATCGTATCGCCCGCCGCGCCGGCGCGCCCGAGGCTCGCGACCTGCGCATCGTGCCGTTCCGCGGCGAGTACTACGACCTTGTGCCCGCAGCCCGCGGGATGCTCAGGAACTTGATCTATCCCGTCCCCGACCCGGCCTTCCCCTTCCTCGGCGTCCACTTCACCCGACGCCTGGACGGCAGCGTCGAGGCCGGACCCAACGCCGTCCTCGCCCTCAAGCGCGAGGGCTACCGCTGGCGCGACGTCGCCCTGCGCGACGCCGCCGAGTCGCTCACCTGGCCCGGCTTCCTCCGCCTCGCCCGCGATCACTGGCAGACCGGCCTCGGCGAAGTCTGGCGCAGCGCCAACAAGTCCGCCTTCGTCCGCGCCCTCCAGCGCCTGATGCCCAACCTCGAACCTGACCAACTCGTCCGAGGAGGCGCCGGAGTCCGAGCCCAGGCCCTCCGCCGAGACGGCTCCCTCGCCGACGACTTCGAAATCGCCCACCAGGACCGCCTGATCCACATCCTCAACGCCCCATCGCCCGGGGCGACGGCGTCGCTGCTGATTGGCGAGGAGATCGCGTCGACGGCCGAGTCGGCATGGCTGGGTGGTTCATCTGCTTGATGCTGCCGAAGTAGCGTTCGATCGCGTTGCGGGCACGGCGGGGCCAGGTGGTCGGTGTACCGGAAAAAGAAAAAAACGGCGGTGTTGGGTGGGGGCCGTTACAACGGGTCGTCGTCTTCGGCGGGGAGTTCATCCTCCTCGGGGGAGCCGAGCGGGTCCCCGTGTGAAACGGGAACTGGAGCGCGGTCGTAGAGGTCGCGGAGCTTGTGGCGGGCGACGTCGAAGGGGTCGGTGGCGAGGTAAAGCTCGTGGTTGGCGCGGGCGCGGTCGTTGGGGGCGAAGAGCTCACGGACGATGGCGTCGAGAGCGGCGACGCGGACGTAGCCGGGGTTGTGGTCGCCGGAGCGTCGCCAGAGTCGGTCGATCTTGGCGCGGAGGTGGAACGGGTTGGGCATTGTTTGGGCCTTTCGGTTGACGGCACGTTTGTTCTCATTATAGGGGAGAATAGGCCGAGCGGGGTACAATTCGTCGCCGATACCGGTATAGAATGGTGGTCGGAACAGCGGAGCCTGGAGGACGTCGTGGGTGAGATTTTCGTCGAGATTGAGCTGGAGAACATCGAGGACCGCTCGGACGCGCGCCGGGGGCTGATCGCAGAGGAGGCCGTGCGTCGGGAGACGGTGCAGGCTGTCGCGGACACGGGAGCAATGATGCTGGCGCTGCCGGAGGATCTGGTGACGCGGCTTGGGCTGTCGGTCGTGGACTCGATCACGACGACCTATGCCGACGGGCGCCGCGGTGAACTGCCGGTGAGCGACTCCCTGTCGATCCGGATCGGGGATCGTCGGATGGCGACCGAGTGCATCGTCGTCCCCGAGGGCGCGGAACCGCTGGTCGGCGTGTTGGTGATGGAGCGCCTGGACCTGGTCGCGGACCCCGTCAACCAGACGCTGGGACCGAGGCCGGAGTCACCGGATCGGCCGTTGCTGCGGGTCTAGCGACCAAGAGCAACCTGTTAGGTCACCGCGGACTCGGGAAACAACTCAAGCAGTTCTAAGCAGGTTTGCGTTCGCCTCACGTCTTTCGTGCCAAGAAGCGACCAAGTGTCATTGGTTCGCATGGAATAGAAGTCGTTGAGGTGATTCACAAAGTCACTTAGAAACTCCATGCTCTTTCTTTCGGCCCTTTGCTGCTGAATTGCTTGACCAAAGTGCTCGGCACTTTGTGGTTGCTCACTTTGCTGTTGAACTGAGCCATAGCTGGAGCCTTGCCGAAGATATGCGTTAGCATACTTGTCATTGTAGTCGGCCAACCGCTCCGTCGCGTGCGGAAGCTCTGACCAATCCAGCGAGCCATTGGCTAGATAAGCGCAATGCCCTACGCAGGCGGAAGCAAGAGCCTCAATGGCCGCGCCATGTGACTTTTGCGAAAGATCTGATTGACTCAACGCTCTTATCACGTCCGAATCAGTTGCGTCTCCCGCGACAATCCGAGCATGGAGGTTTCGATCGGCGGTTCGAAGCACGAGTAGCAGTGCGAGCATGTCTGCGTGGATTTCTCGATTGGACGATCCGGTCGCAAGCATGACTGCGAGGCGATGAGTTATCTGTTGGAGATCTCGCAGGCTCAATGTGTCTTGATCTAAAACAGAAGGGAGAAGTTCGCCGTCGAATGGTTCGAGGTGTCGAATGAACCGCGACGACTCTAGGTGCTCGTTGATTTCCAGAGAGTCGAGTAGATTGGTGACAAACTCTCGCCGGTCAGGGTTAGGCAACTGATAGTCGATGTCGAAGAATCGCCTAAGGTATCCTTCTGCGTCGAAGTCTCTTCCGTAGATTGCCTTCACTGAGTGGGCGAGCTGTCTTCGGTCCAAGCAAAGGACAAAGACAACATGATCGACGCTAAAGAGATGTTTGGCAGTTTCGAGTAGCTCAATGGCATACGTCGGACGACAACGGTCAAGTTCGTCGATCGTCACTACGAGTGGTCGGCCATCATTCGCTTTCGCTAATGTCTTCGCAGCCTGTCCTAGAGTTAGCCGGAACTCCTGCAGAAGCTCCTTGGCCTCCAGGTACGATGCTTCCAAGAACGGCGGCTCATCCTTCGAGACTGAATCGGCATCCGCCTCACCCGCGATCCCCTGCAACTCTCCAATTGTGCCAGACATCCCTGCGGCTGCCGCGGCAAGATCCCCCTCTCCTGCGAACGTCAGACCCATAGCACCAACTGTTGCTCCTCCGCGTAGGAGCGGAACGAGTTTGCGAGCGAGTATCGAGAGCCGACCTGGGGAGGGGTCATCTCCTTCCTCTATGGGGAGCTGAACTGAAATTTCGGACCATAGCGCGAAAAAGGGATCCCAAGTGAAATCCGTTTCCCATGCGTTGAAGTCAACTACTAGGAACTCCCTGTTGACAAGATACTGCGCCCACATACGACGAAATGTCGTCTTGCCTTTTCCCCAGCTCGCGTCGACTGCCACAACGCACGGTCCCTCGATGTTGGTCAGCAGTGTCGTCAGCGCCTTGATGGCGTCTTCACGGCCTAGAGAATCGTTAACGAACGGATTTCCACGGCGGTCTTCAGATACCTCGAACTCGTCGGGTTGCACGCGAATAGGCATAAGGATCAACCTCCTATGCCATTGATCATATCCGACTTACGCGCCTGTGTGTGTCAGTCCCGCCCGCTTCTACACTCGCTCATGGGGCAACTTAGCCCGCTCCTCGTCGAGGAAGCGGCCCCAGGCTTTGGCGGCTTTTCGGGAGTTGCAGTTGGCGCAGAGGGCGATTCAGTTGAGGACTCCGTCGTCTCCCCCTCGGATCCTTGGGATTCGGTGGTCGAGCTGGAGATCGACTTTGCGGAGATTCTCGGAGTCGCAGTAGGGGTTGGCGCAGCGGCGGCCCTGCCTGCTCCACAGCGCCTCGCGTAGCTTGTCGTCGGGAACGCGCTCCACGTCCTGCCGGCGTGGTGGCGTTTTCCGCGTCGTCACTCTTTGTTCGAGCATGCCCAAACCGGTTACTTCTTGAAGCCGGATGTAGGTCGCATCTTCGGCGACGGGATCGATGTCGATGCCGACCCACTGGCGGCCCAGCACCTCCGCTGCGACGCAAGCCGTCGCGCAGCCTGCGAAGGGATCAAGGACGATATCGCCCTCGTCGCTTCCGCATTCGATCAGCCGCCTGTAGAGACTGAGCGGCTTGCGCGTGTCCCAGTCCAGTTTGCTTGACTCC
>JAPPFB010000029.1 GCA_028875225.1 Chloroflexota bacterium
CGGGGGCATTAGCGCCCGGCTCGAACGGGGGACACGGCGCCTGCTTCCGCGGCGGCGGGTTTTGTTCGGCCGCCACTGCGACGAGGCGGTGCGCGAGGCGGCGGCGCTCTGGCATCCGCCCTCGGCCGCCGACGAATCGCCGCTCGTGGCCCGCGCCGGCGCCCGCGCGCTGCCGCCTGCGGTCGGCAAACTGGCCGGCGGGGCCGCGGTCGGAACGACCAGCGAGGCCGACCGCGAACCGGTCCACTTTCCCGATGATCTCCTGGGCCGCCATCACCTCTACGTGGCCCGCACCCGGATGGGCAAGTCGACCCTGATGCGCCACATCGTCGGGCACAAGCTCAGGCGCAAAGCCGAGGGCCTGGACCGCGACGCGATCGTCGTGGTCGACCCGCACGCCGACCTGGTCCAGGCGATCCTGGAGGAGACGCCGGAGGAGCTGGTCGACCAGGTCCGGCTGATCGACCTGGCCGACCCCTCGGGCGCGCCGGGGATCAACCTGCTCGATGCGCGCGTGTTCGCGGACCGCGACCGGACCGCCGACTCGGTCGTCCGGGTCGCCCGCGGGCTGTGGGAGCAGTGGGGACCGAGGATGCAGTCGATCCTCGAACACACGGTCAAGACCCTGCACGAGGCCAACAGTCACCCCTTGACCGAGCCCGACCGCCAGCACACGATCCTGGATGGCCTGCGGCTGCTCACGGACGACGGGTTCCGGGCCGAGGTGCTGACCCGAGTCTCCGATCCCTACCTCTTGGACTGGTGGGCGCGCGACTTCGGCGGCTGGCGGCGCGAGTACCGGGCCGAGGCGCTGGCCCCGGTCCAGACCCGGCTGAGCTACTACGCCTCCTCCCGCCGCGCCCGCGCGATCCTGGGCCAGCCGCAGTCCACGATCGACCTGCGCAAGACCATCCTCGAGGGCGGCATCCTGCTGGTCTCGACCGCCCAGGGCACAGTCGGCAGGGACGTGGCCGCCCTGGTCGGGGCCTCGCTGCTCAACCTGGTCGATTCCGTGATCCGCGAGCAGGAGCGCCTGCCGCAGCACCAGCGCCGCGGCGCGCTGGTCGTGGTCGATGAGATGCAGACCATTCCCGGGGTCGAGTTCGAGTCCATGCTGGCCGAACTGGGCAAGTACGGGGCTTCGTTCGTGCTCGCCACCCAGAGCCTGGCCAAGCTGGCCGACCTCTCGCCCACCATGCGCCACACGCTGATGGCCAACGTCGGCTGTCTCTGCGTCTTCCAGGTCTCGGGCGAGGACGCGCGAGACCTGCTCTGGGAACTGGGCCGCGAGCGGGTCTCCGAAGAAGATGTCGTCTCCCAGCCCGTGCACCACTGCTACGTGCGGGCCACGGTCGGCACGCAGCGGATGCCCGTGTTCTCGATGACCGTGCGCAAGCCCGATCCGGGCGACCCGCTGCGCGCTGCGCGCATCCGCGAGGCCGCCTCCGCATACGTCACCTCGGCGCGCGAACTCGAGAGGCAGCAGGCGGAGCGCCAGCGGGCGGTGACCGAGTTCCGCGAGCAGATGGAAGCCCGGCACAAAGCGGACAGAACGGCACAGCAGCAACAGAAGAAGAAGCAAAAGCCCAAGACCGGCCGGCCCGAGCCGAAGACACGCGATCGGCAGCACCCCGGTGAGTCCACGCTGGCTGAGCGGGACGGAGGCGAACGATGAGGTTGTACCCCGGAGACATCGAGCTGCTCGGGACGGTGGCCCGGATGCCGTTCCTCGACCGGCTGGAACTGGCCTCGCTCTCGGGCCGCTCGCGCGCCGCGGTCTACCAGCGGATCGAACGCTTCCTCGAGGCCGGTCTGGTCGAATCGGTCGGCCAGGGCTCGGAGCTGGTCACCCCGACACGCCGGTTCTGTCTCACTGGTCAGGGCGTGCGCCGGTTGGCTTCGGAGGAAGGCCTCCCCGTTGCCCAGCTGTTGCGCACCCGTCCCGTCTCGGAGCAGTGGCGTCGGCTCCTGCTCGAACGCCTGGACGCGGCCGCCGTGATCTACCGGCTGGCCGAGCAGGCCGCCCAGTTCGCTTTCCCATTGGGTCTGCGCTGGCTCAGGGCCGCGCCGATGGACGCCCTACTGGAGCTCCCCGGGCACCTGCGCGCGGCCGTCGTGCGCCAGGGCCGGACGGCGGACCGTACCGGGTTCGCCAAGCGCATCCGCCGGCTCAAGCAGACCCCCGGTCACGGCGCAGTACTCGTGATCTGTCCCGACGAGACCCGCCTTCGCCACGCGCGGCGGCTGGTCGCCGGGCCGCCTGCGATCACGTTCCTCGCGCTCGAGCGCGACATCGCCCTGGCCGGCGCCGAGGCCGCCGTCTGGCGCGGTCCGACCGGCGCCGCCCAACTCACCCTGCGCGAGGCGCTCGGCTACGCGCTGCCGGCTTCGGGCGCACGGCCGGAGCGGCCCCTGGTCCGGGTCTCGATGCCCGAACCCCTGGATCCCGGGTGCACCGATGCCTCATGGATGCTGCCGGCCGCGCTCACCACGGCGGAGAAGCGCGCGCTCGACCTCGTCGGCGATTGGCCCTGGCTCAGGCCGGGCCACCTGGCGGCGTTGCTCGGCGTCGGCCGGCGCCGGCTGACGCAGCTGCTCGGACGGCTGGATGAACTGGGCCTGATTACGAGACTCGCACGAGCGGGCGCGCCGCGGCTCGCGCTCTCCGACCGCGGCCTCGCCTACCTGGCCCGCCGCGACCGCACCTCGGTCGGGATCGCGCGCAAGCGCTGGAGCCCCGACCCGCGCGGGCCAGGCGACTCGTTCGACTGGCGCAACGTCTCAGGTATCCGCTCGCGCCAGCTCCTGCGCAACCTGGAGCACACCGAGTCCGTGCACCGGTTCAACTCGCTCCTGGCTCGCCAGGCGCGCGAGCAGGGTGCCCGGCTGGTCCAGCTCGACCCGCCCCACCGCGCTTCTCGCTACTTCCGTTCGTTTGAGCGGTTGCGCTCGATCCAACCCGACGCCTACGCGCTGCTGGACACGCCTGAGGGCGAGCGGGGGTTCTTCCTCGAATGGGAGCGGCGCGCCGTCAGGCCGGCGACAATGGCCGCGCGGCTCGCGCCCTACCTGCGCTACTACGCCACCGGCCGTCCGCTCGATGACCACGGCCTCCTGCCCCGCGTGCTGGTCGTGTTCGAGGGCGAACTGGCCGCCGACCACTTCCTCCGCATCGCCGCCGCCGCCGTCGCCCGGGCCGAGGTGCCCCTGCCGCTGCTAGTCTCGGACCGCCAGAGGCTCGAACAGCACGGTGCCCTGGGCCGCGCCTGGCGCTCCGTCGGGCGCTCGATCGAGCACAGGGCGCCGCATGGCCTGGACTGAGCGTCAGGTCGAGCCAGACTGGCTGTTAGGCCGCCCGCTTCGTCTCTTGGGTTTCCTCGCTCGCCCCGCCGCCGCCGCACAACCCCGCCCACACATCCTCCCCGAACAGCCGCGCCTGGCGCTCGTCCGCCTCCCCTTCATCTCTTCCGGTCAACAGATACTCCAATAGATCCCGCTCCGTGGCGAACTCTACGATCGCCAGCATGTGCGCCGCGTCCGGGCGGGTGCCGGCCCGCCAGCGGTAGAGCGAGCGCACGCCGACGCCCAGCTCCCGCGCCAGCCGCCGCCAGGTGAGACCCGACGCCGCCCGCAGGCGCTCGAGACGCTGCGGGAAGTCGTCGGGAAACTGGGCTCCGTTGGGCCGGTAGGTGGTTGTCCTGAGTGGATTCATCGCGAGCGCTCATCCCGCCGGGACGCGCAGGGGTCGTGGCCCAGCAGTTCGTTGAGTCCACCGGGCAGCTGCGCAGCCAACCGGATCAGCGAGAGCATCGAGCCGCCCGAGGGGCAGGACCCGCGCCGCCAGCGCAGCAGCTGGCGGTCGTCCACGCCCAGCGCTTCGGCCATCTCTTCCCAGGTCAGGCCGGCGCGCCGTTTGATCCCGGTCAGCCGCTGGCCGAAATCCCTTGGCAGATGGGCCTCGCCTGGTGCGAACTCCAGTCGTCTCCTCACCCGTCTGCCGTTCATCGCTCGATCGCTCCCTGGGCGCTGCCGCCTGGGTCGGCGCTCGCGCTCTCGGGCTCAGCCTGCGCTGCCGCGGCCTCGGCTGCCTGGCGGGCCAGGTGGCGCCGCGCGATCATCCGCGCGACGATCCGCAACCCGGCCCGCAGGGTTTGCTGCTCGTCCTCCGTCATCTCCCGCATACGCATCACGTCCGTCTCTCATGTGAACGGGAATCTCAATCAGATCGATGGCCGGCAGGGTCATGACGCACATCTCTTCTTCGGTACAAGTGTTCTGTGTTAGGATGAAGGTATCGCTGTTCTACAAGTGTTGTCAATACCTGTTGGAGTGCATCTGTGATGCTGTGGAAAACATATGTCGGCGATGTGCGCATTGGGATGCAGGCCGCGCACCTATCCGGTCAGCGGCCCGCTCAAGCCGCGGCGGATTGTGCAAACGAGAGCGAGGATGTGGGGCCAAGGCGGCTGCGTACGGAGGTGGGAGGGGCCGCCTCAGGAAGTTGACTGCTATCAGGGATGCCGGGCGCAATCGGCTCTGCGTCTGCGGTTAGACTACTCCGGCGTGGAGCGTGACCCGGCGCCGGGTGACTGCTTTACTCCTCGCCGTTGCCGGCCAGCAGCGGCCGGATCTCGCGGGTGCGCATGTCGAGGAAGGCGTAGTCCTTGAGCAGGTCCACATCCGGCACCAGCACCTCGCCTCGGAACCGCGCCCCCGGCCGATCGCCCCACCGGATCACCCGCTCCCTGGCCAGTTCGGCCAGGCCGACCGATACGCCCGAGCGCGACATCGTCGTCAGCCGCGCGATATCTGTCTGGCGCACCGCGATCAGGCGATCGGCACCGTAGTCCCGGTCATCCAGCGCCAGCCGGGAGATCAGCGCCGCCGCTACCCGCGAGCTGGGCGCTCCGCTGGTCGCGAGCGAGACCCAGTAGTGACGCGCCAGCCGGCGCATCACCAGCTCGTGCATCCGCTCGCGCACGGACGGCAGCTCGTCCACCACCCGCGCCATCACGCTCTTCGGAATCCGCACCACGACGGCCTCCGTGATCGCCGAGTAGCTCCCAACCCAGCGCTCGGCGTCCATCAGGAACTCGTGCACGCCGATCAGAAACGGCGCTGTCAACTCGGAATGGGGGGATTGCCAGGGGACGGCCGTCCCGTGCTGGACGAAGACCAGGTCCATGAACGGTGCGCCGGATTGGATGAAGGGCGAATCGGCGGACGGCTCGATGTAGTCCATCTCCAGCGTCTCGGCGGCGTCCACCAGCACGCGGTCAAGCTCCTCGACCGAGACCGACGCGAAGTCGAGGCAGCGGACCAGGCCCTTGGCGAATCCAGAGACGCGAATGGACATCAACCGCCCCGAATGTGTGTTGCTCATGTGTACGGTATTCGATCTCCAAGCCTTCGCGAGGTAAGCCTCGCTCGATCGTTCACAGGGTGCCATCCAACGTCTCTGCCAACTGCCAAGCAATCGGAATCCTCGCCTGACACTGTTCGAAGCTTGGCTCTCGCAACAACTCACCGTCCGAGAATCTCTAGACTTCGGAGCAGCCTGCCAGGCGATTCCGCGACCCGGCCCCGGGACTCTGCGGCCCGAGAAGGCAGAACCCGTTGAAGTCTGCGACCCGATATGTGCGCTGGATTAAGCAACGGATGACGCGGCCGAGCAATGTCGAGCTAGCCACTCCGCTGGCGTTTGAGCTCCATGCGCACTGGTTGATCTTTGCCGTGCCTGAGGCCAGATCAGCGAATCCAACGCGAGGGCAGGGTGACTCGGGCACCTAGTCTGGATGCTCGACGTGCCGACTCTGAGCCGCAGGAGAATGGCGATCTGGAGACCCTTCGAAATGGACTGAAGCTAGTAGGGTCAGCCATGCCCCTTTTGGTCGACGAGCTCAGCGCTGCTGTCGGCGAGTTGTTTCGCTTGTATCGCGTGGAGCGGCGGGAGCTCTTGGGGTTATCCGGAAGCACCGAAGTCAGTCTGGAGGTCAGCGACTGCAATGGTGTCGTTGTTCCTTGGCGCATCGCGGACCCGCACCCATGGCCAAGAAAGCCCGGGATCTGGAAGCCGCGCTCGCCCGAATCCTCGATTGCGCAGTTGACTTCAGGATCATTCAGCCGCTCAACAACTCCTGTCTCGCTGGGTCAGTCGAAGAGTCGTGGGCGACCTCACATCCGACATCGAAGCAACGATCGCTTGAGTGAGAACTTCAACTCGCCGCAGCCAGTCGCTATTCGTCCGCCCGGCCATGGCATCATCCTTCCTCGTCAACGGCAGAGCGGCGCGATAAGCTATCGTCATTGATGTACATCAGCGAGGACTTCGCCATGACTGTCAGACGATCCGACGCGGAAATCGCCCGCCTCGGCGATGAGATTTACGAGCGCGACATCCGCTCCCAGATTGCGTCCGACCACTACGGCGAGTACGTCGCCATTGACGTCGACAGCGGCTGCTGGGGAATCTCTGGTGACTTGCTCGAAGCACGGGCGCAGCTCGACCGTGAACGAGTAGGCCTTGACGCCCACAGCATTTGGTTCGTCCGCGTCGGCTTCCGCACGTTGCGCAGTTTCGGTGGTCGACCAATGCCGCCAGCGACGTGATCGTCGGTGCCGTCAACGAGAGAATGGAGGCTATCCTTTCTCTGGATGTCAGCGGACCAGATGGTCGGCAACGAAGCGTTACCGCCCTAATCGACACCGGCTACAGTGGATTCCTGACGCTGCCCCCAGACCTCATTCAAACGTTGGAATTGCCCCGCCTAGGAAGAGGTGCCGCGATGCTGGCCGACGGGACCGAGGTCGGCTTCGACGTGTACTCCGGCGTGACTGATTGGGACGGCCGACAACGAACGATCCAGATCGATCAAGCAGACACAGCACCGCTTCTCGGCATGGCGATGCTGGAGCAGTATGATCTCCACATTGAGATCCGTATAGGCGGTCGCGTTACCATCGCGCCGCAAGCCTGATCCCGGCGCCACTGAACTGCTCTCCGAGATAATGCCCTAGCATTTGGGCCTCGTCTCCAAGCTAGCGCTGTCAACCTGGCTCGGATTGCAATCGGACCTTTCCCGACCCCCAGTTTGAGGCTGCCCTCTACGACTGACTAATCCTCCGCGGCTCTTTCGTGAACGGTGCCCCCATCCGTTCGGTCTATGCCCGCCTGCGCGGGGGAACAACGTGTGCGTCTGGCCGCCGTCGTCCTCATTGGTCCTATCCGCGCGGGGGCGGGGCGCCCACGTCGAGTTCGGGAACGACTTGGTCCAGGGTCTATTCCCGCGTGTGCGGGGGAACCGCGATCGTCGCCCCGATGTCGTTGCCGATTTGCTCCGCGCCATTTGACGGATCGACCGGCTTAGTATCGTGCTCCAGGTTGGGGTCGCTGGGCGTGTGGGCGAAGCTCGGCTCGAGCGGCAGCACGACCGCGCCCAGAAAGCAGAGCACCGCGGCGGCCAGCAACACGCGCGATCTCCGCGCCTGCAGGCGACGGGCGAACACCACAAATGCCGCGAAGGTGAGCGCGGAGATCGCGAACGAGAGCACCGAGGCTGGCACTACGCCGAGCCAGCGCTGAGCAATCACGTTCGCCAGCATGAACACCGACACGAAGAAGAACGAATTCAGCAGCGACTCCCGCGAGAACAGCGGTTGCCGCAATTGTGCGTTGACGTATCGCGCTTCCGATTTCACTTTGTCCAGCATGGTCTCGACCGTCCCTCTCGGAGTCTATCCCCGCGCTTGCGGGGGAACCGAGGTGCCGGTGCTGTTTCCTTCGTCCTCCAGCGGTCTATCCCCGCGCGTGCGGGGGAACCACGTCGTGGTCAGTCATCCAGGAGCGCAGCTCAGGTCTATCCCCGCGCGTGCGGGGAACCTCGTCGCCCAGGCCGGCCCGCTCGCAGGCGCGCGGTCTATCCCCGCCCGTGCGGGGGAACCTGCTCGCCCTCGACCGTGATGCCCGAGTCGATGGGTCTATCCCCGCGCGTGCGGGGGAACCGCGATCTACGACTGGATGTTCCGGCACGCACCGGGTCTATCCCCGCGCGTGCGGGGGAACCGCAGCAGCTCGGTCTGTCGGGTCGTGGTCATGAGGTCTATCCCCGCGCGTGCGGGGGAACCGGCACCGAGCCGCATCACATCCTGGCAGTGACGGGTCTATCCCCGCGCGTGCGGGGGAACCATGAGATGCAGGTCGACGCCCTGGTGGACAGCGGGTCTATCCCCGCGCGTGCGGGGGAACCTTCGATATGGCCGTGTTCGGACGTACGTATCACGGTCTATCCCCGCGCGTGCGGGGGAACCGTCGACGCGATCGACCGCGCCAACCGCCGCGCCGGTCTATCCCCGCGCGTGCGGGGGAACCGCGCCGACGCCGGCGCAGATCCACACGGCGTACGGTCTATCCCCGCGCGTGCGGGGGAACCGTCAGCGACTCCTGCATGAACTGAACCGAGTCGGGTCTATCCCCGCGCGTGCGGGGGAACCACGAACGAGAGGCTCTGCGCGGCACACATCCTGGGTCTATCCCCGCGCGTGCGGGGGAACCCGGTGACTCCTTACCAGGTGCCAGGCGACCTGAGGTCTATCCCCGCGCGTGCGGGGGAACCATCGTCAATCGCGACGACGGCAAGGTGGTGGCGGGTCTATCCCCGCGCGTGCGGGGGAACCGAACTCCACCACGCCATCGTTGAACTCGACCGCGGTCTATCCCCGCGCGTGCGGGGGAACCTACTACGTCCAGCATCAGCTGGTGATCGACCCGGGTCTATCCCCGCGCGTGCGGGGGAACCGGCGTCCGCTACTTCGAGAGTGACCGCTACTACGGTCTATCCCCGCGCGTGCGGGGGAACCACGTTGTCGCGGCGCGTCAGATGGTCGGACACGGGTCTATCCCCGCGCGTGCGGGGGAACCGGCACTCACGATATGAGCCCCCAATGAATCCTCGGTCTATCCCCGCGCGTGCGGGGGAACCCTTCGAGGACCAGGAGATCGACGGCGTCATCAGGGTCTATCCCCGCGCGTGCGGGGGAACCTGCTCGGCGTCAAGCTGGCGGTACTCTCCGGTGGGTCTATCCCCGCGCGTGCGGGGGAACCTCTTGCCCGAGCCGGTCGGTGCGCAGATCATGAGGTCTATCCCCGCGCGTGCGGGGGAACCTACTACCACCAGCTCGTCCACCAGCGCGCGACCGGTCTATCCCCGCGCGTGCGGGGGAACCACTCCGCCCGACTTCATCGCCTACACCGGCCTGGGTCTATCCCCGCGCGTGCGGGGGAACCGAGAACCCGATCCGCTCGATTCGGCGTGACCTCGGTCTATCCCCGCGCGTGCGGGGGAACCCCCTCTGGGCTTCCAGACGACTACACCTACTCCGGTCTATCCCCGCGCGTGCGGGGGAACCGCATCCGTGGGCGCTTCTACTTCCGCAAGGCCCGGTCTATCCCCGCGCGTGCGGGGGAACCTTCGCCGATGCTGCCAACAACGACACATACACGGGTCTATCCCCGCGCGTGCGGGGGAACCATCCCTCGCGTGTTGAGCGATCAGGAGATGCACGGTCTATCCCCGCGCGTGCGGGGGAACCCCTTAAGGTTGACGCCTCAAGGGGGCGCCTGATTTCACGCAATCAGGCTGGATTGGGCCTTGACCAGACTCGGTTGGGATGCTCATTGGCCGGCAGGCTCCGGGCTACGGTAGCGCACCAGTTGGATCCCATCCGCTTCAACGATCTCCTTTGGTGGCTCGCCGAGGCTCCGAATCCGCTGCCCGCCCGGAGCGCTAGCGTCCCTCCAGGTCATGACGATCGAGCCGGTGCCGAGCTCGTAGTACCACCGCGCGACTACTCCCCAGACCCGATCACGGATCCCCTGCGTCATTGCTGGTGAAGTGTAGACGCCCGGGGCGATCTCCAGCATGACCGAGGCTAGGAAGCCGCGGTAGCGCGCTTCAACGTTGACGGTGACGATGACAGTCACGTGCTTCGCCTCACCGCGGTTCAGCCGTCAGGCGGCTGAGTCGTCCGGGAACAACCCTTTGATCCGCTCGATCATCTTCGGAATCACCCGCTCGCTGCGCAACATGTCACCGGTCGTGCGCCGCGTTACTCGTTCGATGTTCAATGTCGGATTGTTCGACACCGCCCTAGCCGATTTGAATGCGGCCGGCAGCAGAATCGTGTCGCGGAACAGATCGGCGACATCGAGCACAAATGCTTCGCCGCTGTGCTCGTGGATGAAACCGAGCTGTGGAATCGCCCCGATCGCCGTCACGGCGATCGCAGCGGCCGAGGTGACGGCGACTGAGGCGTGGTTGATCGCCTGATTCGGTAGATCGGCCGCCAGCGGATTCGAGCGATCGTAGCGGCGTCCCAGCCAGTCGATCCCGAATCGCTCGGCGACCAATCGGTAGGTGCGTTTCATCCGTGCGCCTTCGATCCCGCGCAAGGCGTCGAGGTTGCGCTTGGGCAGCACTTCACCCAGGCGCAGCGCATACATTCGGCGAGCGACCTCAATTCGTTCGCCGTCAGCATCGCTCCAGGCTCGCATCTGCCGCCGGGCGACTTCGGAGGTGTCAGGACCGATCTGTGGCGCGGTGTAGCAGCGTACGCCATCCTCGCCGACCGCGATCAAGGCGGTGCCGTGTCGGGCCAACAGGCGCAGAGCGTCATGGCTCACTGTGGAACCGGGACCGAGCAGGATCATGGAGAGTGATTGGAAGGGGATGCCGTACTCTCCGGCCTCCAGCGGACTCTGGTCGTCAGCGTCGGCCTTGCGCAGAAATCGCAGGGTTCCGTCGCGCACGGTCAATGCACCGCGCGAGAGCCACAGCAATCCGTGCCGATTGGCGTGCGGCACTCTCGCTGTTTCCAGCCCTAGTCTGCCCTTCAGCACTGGTCACCTCCAGCCTCATGGCAGGGAGCGGCAGGCTGCGCTTGTCGCGCTACCGCCGCTCCAGCATTCAAGCCGACCAATCCTATTCGGACTCTTCTGGTGTTAAGTCGGCGGACCGTTGCTGTCCACGTTCACCTGTGTGCAGGCTAGCCCCAGCCGGATCGGACGACACCACTGTCAGCGGCTCGCCGGACGCAGCAACAGCATCCCATAGCCATATGCGCGATGACGACCGACCCCACGGGCTAACAGTTTGGCGAACGCGTCCGGGTCGATGATTGTCAATGTGCCGCGCATCACTGCTTCCGGGCCTTCGCTATGCCGGCTTCTCGGTTTGTACTGCGACCGCAGGCGCCGAAATGACACCATCTGTGTGTGTTCCGGATCTAGTTGCGCGCCACCGCGCCGGTCGAGTTCTTGCGACAGCCAGTCGATGTAGACCGCTTCCCGATCGCGGGGTATCTCCCCAGTGGGATGCTGCAGTGCTTTAGTCTGGAAGGCATCGCGCTCGCCAGCGCCGATCCCCTCGGCGTCGCCTGAGCGTCGGATGACGGGTCGGACTCGAGCCTCGAATCCGACCCGCACTCCCGACCGCCAAGTCTCCGGCATCGGCTTGCTCTGGATCATTGCCGGAGGGATCGCCCGGATCTGGAGGGGGTCAGCACAGATCGCTCCCTGTTCCTGAAGCGCGGCGGCATCCGCCCGCCCGTAGCCGTAGAGCACGCCCAGGCGAGCGCTGCGCGGGACGATCAGGCGAAACGGTTTCGGAGCCAAGTCCCCAAAGCACTCCGTCAACAAGGCGTGCATCGCGCGATCCATGTCCTCGATCCGGCGCGAACCCATCCAGCGGTGAAGCTCGTGTAGGTGGACGTCGGCCCGGATCATCTGGAGCGCCCTCGCTACTGGATCGCTAAGTGGGGTAGACATGGACAGCCGCTCAACCATTCCTGTCCACGGGTGTCTGAGGGGCAGTGAACGCAGCCCGCTCAATCTCGCCCTCACAGACCATGCGACCGCCGCCGTGCAGACCCGAGCTGGCCCAGTTGCGCTGATCGGTGAGCGCATAGGTCCGCGTCACGGTCACGTCGCCTTGTGGCTCGCTCAGCGGCCAGAGCGCCGAGATCGTTTCTCCGCTTGATCCGGGCTCGAACAGGGGAATGGAATACAGGGCGGCGAACGCGGTGTCTGCCTCGCAGAAGCCAGCGAAGACCGCCTCTGATGGCAAACACGGCTTGCGACCAATGAACAGGGGTCGCGCCGGTTGCTGGAGGGCGACAGCCACCTGATCGAGGTTCGGCGGCTCGTCCACTGGTTCCAACCGGAACGCGACCGTGACCAGCATGTCGGCGAGGTAGTCGCGATAACGCAAGTGCGGCGCGTCGAACGTTGCTGATCCTCCCGCGCGACCCTCAGGTGCTCCGCGCGTGGTCCAACTCCTGTCGTTCTTATCCAGTTGCGCGGTCTGGAAGTCCTGAATCGACGCCCTGCCCGCCGGCTCGCGGTCGATCCGCACGGCGAACACCAGCCGGTCCTGCAAGCGCTGGTGCGGGTCTCGCTCAACTCGCCGCCAACCCAGGGCGTTGGCTAGCAGTCCCGTCAGCATGGAAGCGGCCGGGAAACGGCGAGTGACGCCAAGGTTGTCGACGGTCTCGCCACCGAAGGACATCAACGGACTCTCCAGGCGCAAAGCGATATGGCGCATCGGCTATTCCGCAGTACCGTGGCGAACGACGCTCGCCGCCCAGGCGGCGAGTTCGTCCAGATCGACCCGCTCGGCCCCGGCACCATCGAAGTCGTCGACCGACATCAGACGCCGCCGCTCGTGCGTTCCGTACGCCGTGTCAACACGGTCGAGTTGTGCGGCGAGGGCGGACACTGCGACGTCCAACCGAGGCGCGACCGGATCACGGAAGGCATTGGCCAGACTGCGCGGCTGTCGCGAGCCGGCCTCGAGCAGCATCAGATCCGCATAACTGTACGGCGCGGTTGAGCCGCGCTTGGCCCCGGGCGAGACGGTCGCAATCAGATGAATCAGCCGTTCGGCGACATCGGCGGCCAGTTCACGATCGGCGTCGATCCAGTCGCTCGCCGCACATCCCTCCAGGTTGGAGACGAGGCCTGGCAGATCGACGACGACATAGCCATAGAACAGCCCCGCCGTCAGTTCCATGTCGCCGATATGCGCAGCGCCGGCATCTTCATCGTCCGCTTGCAGGTCGTCGACGACCGAGAAGTAGTCGCTCTCGCTCTCCTCCTGATGCACCGTGAAGGCGTGAGCCACATGCACGGCCGCGTCGATGTTGGCGGCCGGATCGGAGGTGACCATACGGCCGAACAAGGCTCCCTCGACGCCGCCGGGGAGTCTGGCTCGATCGCGATACGCGCGGAAGTTCGCGCCTTCGCCCGCTCGCGCCTGAAAGAGTTGCTTCGCTGCATCGCCGGCCGCCTTGGCGTCGTCTGGATGCGCAACGAGGATTTCCGTCGCCCGGGTATGCAGGTACTCGACTTCGGGCAACCCCAACAGCAACGGCTGACGACCGCGCTCCGTCGTGCCGCTGTCGCCGTAGACACCGACGTTGAACGCCGCTTCTACCGCATCGAGTACCTCTGCTTCGGCTTGCGCCGCGTCGCGCAGCGGGGCAATCACCCGTCGCTCGACGACGTTGCGCGACCGGATGGCCAAGCCGTCGCTGGTGGCATGGCGGATCGCAAAGTCATCCTCCGCCGTGCGCCAGTGGCGCTTGAGGCACTGCGAGGAGATGCGGGTTCTGATCGTATTGCCGAACGGCATACGCTTGGCCAGGCCGCTGTCGTCGCGGTTGATCAGCGCGGCCGGATACGAGTGCAGACTGTGCACCTGCAAGAATCGGGTGTTGGTCACGTTCGTCTCCTCATTCGCAGTCCGTTATTGGCCAGCCGACTCTGCAGATTGTCGTTCAGCCCGGAACTCGGCGCGGAAGTAGTCGCGGGCGATCCGTTGGCGAGCGCCCTCCGAGCCCGCCTGATCAAACCCGTCTAGCAGGATCAATCGCGCCATCTCGCGCCAGTCGAACGCGACGCCGCCGGAGCCGAGCATCCGGAACATCCGGGCCAGCAGGACCTGCAAGACATCTCCGCGGGCGGCCAAGAGACGATTCAGTCGCAACTCGCTATAGAACCCGGATTCGCCGGATGATTCACTGCCGAACAACGCGGAGCCAACAGATGTCTGCGGGTCGTGAGCGCTCGATGCCGCCCGATCAGGCGCCGACGTGGGCGTCATCAGCGCGATCCCGTGGATGATCAACGCCCACTTGCGTTCGACCTCTTGAGCGCCGAGGAGGTCGTAGCGAGCCGCCAAGCGCCAGAAGGCGGGAGCGTCTTGGCCGCTGCCCGGCGACATCCGCCGCAGCGCGGCGAGATCACCGCGCGGAAAGTCCTCGCGAGCCAGGCGCACGGCGATGCGAACGGCGGTTCCTGCCCAGCTCAGGCCGCCGTCGGTGCTCTTGACGGGAGATTCAGTCGTGGTCGTCATCGCCTGTCTCCGTGAACAGGAATGGCAGTCCGCTATTGGAGCGCAGCCGTCCTTCCAACAGCGATTCCGCCCGTGTTCGCGCCCGATAACGGTGAACCGACCGACAAGGAAGTGTGTCGCACGCATCTCGCAGTAGTTCGCGAGCGCTGTTGAACACGCCACGCAGCCATTCGTTGTGGATCGACTCGCGCTGTGAGTCGGACGCTTCGAACTCCTCCTGGAGCGCGGCGAAGAAATTCGCGTCGACGATCTCGTCCAACCGATTCAGCCACGGGCGGGCGCGCTCGCGGGTTTCGGGGCTGGCGTTGTCGGCCTCGCCGCTGCTCAGGAACGTCTGAATCGCGTGGCTGAGGATGCGTTGGACCCTTCCAACTTGCTCGATACGTCCCTTGGCAATCTCGCCGATGTCTTGAGTACTCAGCGCATTGCCCATCGCTCGGATCGTCTTGTAGCGCAGCGGCACGATTCGCTCGTGATAGCCCTCAGTTTTGCCCTGGCCGCGGACCATCGCCCTGGCGACGAGGCACATCGATTCCGTCGAGCGCGCCTCGGCCTCGGTCGGGCGCAGCAAGATCGGCTGACGCCAATCAGCCGATGTCAGGTACTCGGTCACGCGCTTGTAGGTGAACCCGCCGCCGGCGAGCGTCAGCGACTTCTCTTCCTTGAGGTTGATCGGAGTCCACGGGTCACCGGTTCTGCCACTCAGTTGCTTCGCTTCGATTCGCGCCGCTTTCGACGTAGCGCGCTGGACCGAAAGGGAGCGATCCGGACCCGTCCGCACTCGGATCCGTCGACACACCTCGATGTAGAGCGGTTCCAGTTGGTTCGGCAACAGCGACTGCGCCTTCAGCCCGTCCCACGGCCTGGTCCAAACCAGCGCGAGGTCCCCACCACCCGCAGGCGATTCAGCCAGCATCTCCGCTCGGCGAGCAAGCAGTGTCTGAATGTCGCGTCTGACGTGGGTGCCGGGACCTCCGAGCGGAGCCAGAGAGAAGACTGGACGGTTGCCCAATCCTGCGTTCATTCGCGAGATTCCGTAGTTGCCCGCGCCACCAAACCCCTCCATGGTCTGTAGGGTGATCAGCGCGAAGAACCAATCGTCAACTCCTGCCTCCTCCGCGACTGCGCACTTGACATCGTGATTCTTCGCGGTGACGAGCATGTCCAACTCGTCCGCAGTTGCGACGACCGTCTTGTAATCCGTGATTAGATCCACCGACGTCGCCGGAGGTTGCAGGAACGCCGGCTGAGTAAAGTCGTCAACCACCAAGCGCCAGGGCGCATCGTCCTCGTACTCCGCGGTGAGCTCTCGAATCAGCGACCGCCAATCGTCCGGCGAGGCGGGCGGCTCGCCGACCACTCCGGCCCGTTGCATCGCGATTGCGCCTAACTGAACCAGAAACGCATGCCAGGCGTGGCGTTGGTGCGGGCGCAGCGCCGGAAACGACGCCACCTCGTCCGCCATCAACGCCGCGTAGACTTCTGGCAGCGACGCCGCACCGCGCTCACCTCTCACCGAATCAAAGCGAATCAGCGGCTCAGTCAAAAGGTTGAACACCGAAGCCACTCCGGGGCAACTCTGGCTCGCGTGGGCCGGATGCTGGGATCATTGGGACGCAGGTTCTCTCCGCAGACCGAAGCGATCGTACCTGAAGATGCGGTTAGCGACACGGAACGTGAACCCATCCGCATCGGGATCTGCCGATGCAGGGGCGTCTGCCCAGGAGTCGCCGAGCCAGCGCCGCGGGACGGAGATATGCGCGATCGGGCCCGAGTCAAATGGACTCCGCTGTGGAGGATCTAGATCAAACTCGATCGCTTCGTCGCCCAGGCGCGTGCGAATCCGCTCTTCCAACGATCCAAACAGCACTTCACGATTGTCGCGGCAGAACGCAGCCTCGCGGCGGACAACCACATTGCGCGCGCTCAGTCCCTCTGCCAGCGTTCCACCTTCAAGCTGGTTGGCATGCGTGCGCCAGTCATCGCCCAACTCCGCAACGAGGGCCTCCAGCGCCTCTGGGTGCGTGGCTCGCTCCACTAGTTCCCGGTTCATGCGTGGGATCGTCCATTCTGGATGCCGAACAACAAGCCGGCGGGTCGCTTCAAGGATGCGAAGGTCCTCGTACACGTACTGGCCGAGGCCGTTGACGCCCCGCTTCAGCAACGGCGATAGATTACACGTGCCCGGCGTGAGGACGACGCAGGCCGGCCGACGCTGAGCCGCTGGTCGGTCGTCTCGCGGATGACGGTGAAGTCTGCCGATCCGTTGCAAGAGTACATCCAGCGGACAGAGATCGGTGATCAGCAGATCGGCGTCGATGTCCAAGGACTGCTCCAGCGTCTGCGTCCCGACCACGATCACGCCGCCCTGGGACCGAACGCGGCCCAGTCGAGCCTCAACTTCCCGATCGAGCAGCGCGCGATCGCCTGGTACGAAGCGACCATGATGGAGCGTGACTGTCCCGCCACAGCTGAAGAGCGGCGACTCCGCCTGTCCGGAGGCGGCATTCTCGACCGCTTGCTGTGTGCGGACGGCATAATCTACCGTGTTGCGCACAAGCAGCACCTTCGCCCCGACGCTGGCAGCGTCGAGGGAGAGCTGGGCCACGCGCTCGAACTGCTCCATCAACGGCTGGGTATCGATCCGGACTGTCTTCTCGCGCCCGTTCTCTCCGACGCCCAGGACCTCTTCGGATGAATCCCAGGGAACGCTCACGGCCGGGTACGGAGCGCGAATCGCTTCCTCCAGCGGCAGATCGCTCGCGCCGGGAGTTGCTCCGGCCGTCAGCCAGCTTCGCCTCGCGGTCGAACCCAGGGTGGCCGACATCAACACCGCATATCCGCCTGCACCAAGGTGAGCCTCAAGCAACGCTCGCAGGATCGCGCCCATGTAGGAATCAGAAGCGTGCACCT
Source organism: Chloroflexota bacterium (assembly GCA_028875225.1). Lineage (GTDB taxonomy): Bacteria > Chloroflexota > Dehalococcoidia > Bin125 > Bin125 > Bin125. Next base: position 17,322 of record JAPPFB010000029.1, read on the forward strand.
CGTCCACGATCAGCAAATTGCGGGCCAGGCACGCGGCCCGCATATGTGAGTGTTTTACTTTGAGCGCCGCCAGCATCGCCTGATCTATGGTTCCGACTGCGATCTGTGCGGCCAGGTACCGTTTCGGGCGCTCCGCGGCCCATCGACGACCCGGGAGTGCGTCGTCAAGCGCCTGGTCCCACCAGACCCGGTAGTCCTGCAGCCTTTCTCTCCCGTCACCAGCTTCATGCGAGTACCCGGGAACGGCCAGAACCACGTCGGGCCGATGGCCGTCGGGGAATGCGGAGTCGACGAAGCGACGCACGCGCCCATGAATCTGAGTCGCCGCTGAGCGGGTCGGGAGAGCGAAGTAGAGGCCGTCCACCAGTTCGGCCTCATACATTCGCAAGAACCGCCAGAGCGCTGCCTCCGTCTTGCCCGAGCCGGTCTCGGACTCGATCACGATCAACCGCTCTTGCAACGCCGTCCCGAGCGCAGCTTGCCGCTGAATGGCATTCGCAGACCCATCGACAATCCTGAACAACTCAGCGAATCCGGGCAGTGCGTCTCGATCATGAACGGCGAGGCGCTGTTCCGAGATGTCTAACCCGGTCTCAGCGATCGCTGCTTGCGCCTGCGCTCGTGCACGACTGATATACCCGTCCGTCGGCTCGTCATCGAACGGAAACCAGCCTTCGTTCGAGCCGATCCAATCCGCCAGTGTGCAGAGGCCAAGAAACATGTGCTGGAAGGCGGTGGCCTCGGGCAACGGAGCCGCGGCTCGGTCCCAGGCCGCCGGAAACCACTCCTTCAGCAACGATCCGATGCGGCGCGTGTACTGTTCCGGGTCGAGCCGTCCAAGGGGACGCCAGATTGTTGGGTTCCGCTGGCGTTCGCCTTCAAGCTGCAGCGGCAGTCCATGATGGGAAAGCGCCGCGACCAGCAGATCGCTGACCACTTCGCCGTCACGCGCGTCCCACTGGGTCAGTTCGTCCCATCCCAGCGCGTCGAAGAACCACAACGCTGAGTCTGCGTCGTCGCCGATCAGCACCGGAGCGAGGTCGAGCGTGTGGCCGGCTCGCCGCGGCCGCAGGTTCGACAGGTCCGCATCCCGCCAAACCTGTGCCTGAAAGCCCAGATTGACCTTGCCGATATCGTGCAACGCCGCGAATACGCATAGCCTCGCTGTCGTCGCCGCATCCAGATCTGTCAGGCCCGCCGTGCGTGCCAAGCGTCGGCGGATTGTGGGCTGGCGCAGCAGAGCCTCCAGGCACGCACCCACATCGGCAAGATGGTGTTCAAGCAGGTGAATTCGCTCCGGTCCCCGCGCTCGCTGAGGTCGCGCCTTTGCCCAGAACTGATCCAGATACCGAGGCCGCCCAGTGGTTGGCAACTCGTCGTTCGACATCGCGGTCGCTCCTCCACGCCTCCACGATTCGGCGGAACTAGCCTATCGGTCGCAGTCTCCGGTACGTGGCCCAAATCATGGTTGAGGATCAAATGGAGCAGCCTTCCTTCAGCGCGATCGATGTCGAGACAGCCAACGCCGATCCGGCCAGCATCTGTCAGGTTGGCATCGTGCACGTCCGCGCAGGCGAGATCCGAGATCAGTGGCAGACCCTTCTGAACCCGAAGACGCGGTTCCGCGCCTCCAACGTCGCCATTCACAAGATCAGCGAAGAGACGGTCCTCCACAGCCCAAGGCTTCCCGATGTGTATGGACAGCTCCGCAGTCAGATCGAGGACGCCATCCTGGTAAGCCACACCTCGTTCGACCGGCTCGCGCTAGATCGCGCGATGCGGCGGTACGGTCTGCCTCGGATCAGGGTCGAATGGCTTGATAGCGCTGTAATCGCACGCCGGACTTGGCCCGAGCAGCGCAGCAACGGCGGCTGGTCGCTTGCCGCATTAGCCGCGATGTTGGGAATCGATTTTCGGCATCATGTGGCGGTCGAAGACGCTCGGCTGGCGGCGGAGATCGTTCTCCGCGCCTGCGAAGCGCGAGGATTGGGTGTGGAAGACTGGCTCCGCGCGGAAATGTGACTACTCTGGCAGAGTTCGGCATCATGCCATCCGGTGACCTGCGTCTTTCGCGTGGGCCACTCGTCTAGGAGGAAGAAGATCGCCGCGATCAGCGGGATTCCGCGCGAAGACGACTTTGCGCCTGGTGTTGGATGACACAAGGCTGTCTCGGGATCACCCTTGACTTCTGGGTTACAAGCGCGTTCAGAGCGACGTGCATAGTCGAACGGACAGCGTGGCTCCTTCTGGCCCTCCGAAACTCGAGCGTCCCCATCGAAGCCTCACCCATTGAGCGCACCTTTAGCGGGTACCGCTACCTAGCAGACCCAACTGACCGAAACAAGCTCCTTTACCCCTAAGCCACCACAAAGCACTCGAATCTGGTGTCTTCTCGCGTCGCTGCTCACGTTGAGTCATGTCTAAAGGTCGGAGCCTAGTCGGGGGAGCGACCGTGTCCGGTTGCACATGAACCCGCGTCGAGTCAGCTACCATGTTTCGAACACACAACTGGACCACGAGGTTCGGCTGCGCGGGCTGTGCGTCACTCAGCATGCAGAGTCGACCAGCGGCGAGAAGTCGAGGAGTATCCGATGAACGAATCAAATGATGTGACGACGGCTGCCCTGTATGCACGCGTCTCCAGTGACCGCCAAGATGTCGACCTCTCGGTCGCTGCGCAGCTCCGAGCTTTGCGGGAGTATGCCGAACGCAACGGCTATCTCGTGGTGCGCGAGTACATTGACGAAGCCGAATCCGGCCGAGTTGCGGACCGACCGCAGTTCCGGAAGATGCTGGATGAGGCGAGCCACTCCGACGCACCCTTCCAGGAAATCCTGGTCTGGAAGTTCTCCCGCTTCACCCGCAAACGCGAGCATGCGGTCGCGTTCAAATCCATGTTGCGCCGGCGCGGCATCCGCGTCACCTCGATCACCGAGCACGCTGACGACACACCCACCGGAAAGCTGATGGAGGCGATCATCGAGAGCGTGGACGAGTTCTACTCCGAGAACCTCGCTCAAGAAGTGACTCGAGGAATGCGGGAAGCCGCCTCGCGTGGGTTCTTTCTGAGTTCGAAAGCGCCGTTCGGCTACCGACGAATCAAGGTCCAGGATGGTGCCAAGGAGCGGCCGACGTTGGAAGTCAATCCAGGCGCCGGTCCGATCGTCAAGGAGATCTTCGAGAAGTCTCTGCGCGGTGTCGGCTTGAAAGAGATCGCGGCCGATCTGAACCAACGCGGCGTCACCAACAAGGGCAAACGCTGGCAGCGCACAGGCCTCCACTATGTGCTGACCAACGAGGCGTACACGGGGACCGCGGTCTGGGGCAAGACCACAACCAGCGACAGGGAGCCGGAGCCAGTTCGGGCGGAAGGCGCGTGGGAGGCGTTGGTCTCGCGTGAGATGTTCGACGCAGTCCAGAGTGGCCTGGAGGAGCGGGCGCCCAAGAAGCGGCACCCGGCGCGGGTCGGAAGCAAGTTCCTGCTCAGCGGACTGCTGCGCTGCGGGGTCTGCGGCAAGCCCTACACCGGCCAGGGGGCGAAGAGCGGCAAGTTCTCCTACTACGTTTGCGGCACCCTGCTGCGCGAGGGCTCCGGGTCATGCACCGCGCGCTATCTGAACGCGGAGCGGGTGGAGTCGTGCATCGTCGACACTATTCGCGGGCGGATTCTCAATGACCAGACGATCACGGAGTTGGTCGTGCTGGTCGCCGAGGAGATCGACTCATTGGCCGGCGAGCTCGGTGGCCAGTTGCACGCGGTCGAGGCCGAACTGGCTGATGTCCGCAGTCGGCTCGACCGACTCTATGAAGCGCTGGAGACGACGGATCTGACGATGCAGGCGCTCTCGCCGCGCATCCTCAAGCTGCGCCAGCGCGAGGACCAGCTCGCAGGAGCGCAGGAAGATGCGGCGCGTCAGTTGCAGCAGCGCAGAGCCGACCTGCCGTCTACGGCGGAAATCGGCGAGTACGTCTCAGACTTCCGCGAGTTCCTCGCCGAGGGCAGCATTCCCGAGCGCAAAGCACTGATTCGCAACTTCGTCGAGTCAATCGAGGTCGACGACCGAGATGCGATTCTGACGTACACGATCCCCATGCCATCGGACGGTGTGACAAAGGAAAGAACGCCGGTTCTCGATTTCGTCCAGTCCGGCCCACCACACGCCAATCTGGGTCAGACTTTGGTCCCGATCCCACGAGGGATGGTCTGTTTGGATGTCGTTACGTTTGCATGAGCTGAATCAGGTTGCCGCAGGTGTCGTCAAAGATCGCGATCGTGACGTTGCCCATATCTGTTGGCTCCATCGTGAACGCAACGCCGAGTGATTTCAGTTTCGCGTGCTCTGCGTGGATGTCCGTCACGCTAAAGGACGCTGCCGGAATCCCCTGGTCGAAAATCCCCCTCTGATACGTCTGGGCGACCGGGTTCTCATTTGGTTCAAGCAGGAGCTCGGTCCCATCGGGGTCCTCGGGCGAGACGACAGTGAGCCATTTGAACTCGCCCACGGGAACGTCCTGCTTCTTCACAAAGCCGAGGATCTCGGTGTAAAACCTCAGAGCTTCGTTCTGGTCGCTGACGAAGACGCCGGTGAGTGTAATCTGCATATCTCGCCTCTTCTTCCGTTCATGGTGTCGCTTGAGCGATCGGTCCTTGACAGCCTGGAGGGCCTCATTGATCGAGACAGGCTTCAAACACATGCCGCGTTTCTTTGAGCTTACGAGCTCAGGCTGTTTCAGGAGATCAACGTGCCTGGCCAGGGCCTGCCGAGAGTCGGCGACATCATGCCGCACGACCACGCGCGCCGTGAGCTCGTCCAGCATCAGCCTCCGTATGGGGTCCGAGAACATGCGCGCAATTCGACTTCATCGCCCGTCAAGAGCGTCGCAGCGGTACCAAGGTCAAGAAGAACGGCCGGCCGAGGGGCGCTACTCGCTTCGGTCCTTGCGGCGTTCCTCATACAGCCCCAGCGCGTGCAACGGAAAGTATTGGCGATAGAGCACGTAGTCCAGGAGCGCCGTGCGAAAGAACACGCCGGCCATGTCCTGCCTGGGCCATGTCCCATCAGGGTTCTGCGTGTCGATCAGATAGCGGATGCCGCGCGAGATCGCCGTCCAGTCCGAGTCGCCGGCCTCGAGCAATGCAATCAATGCCCACGCCGTCTGGATGACCTGACTCTCGTCGTGGGCGACGTACTGGCCAGTCATGCAGCCGCTGTGGTGTTCTCCCCATCCACCGTCATCGCGCTGGCGATCCAGCAGCCAGCGACAGGCCAAATGCAGCGCCGGGTCGCCCGGCCGGGCTCCGCCGGCGACCAGGCCTCGGATCCCGAAAAACGTGCCGTATATGTACTGAACTCCCCAGACGCCGCGCCAGGAACCGTCACTCGCCTGATTTCGTCGCAGCCAGGCGTCGGCCCGAGTCATCGCCCGTCTCGTTGGCGCATCGATGCTCTCCGGGGAGTGTTCCTGAGCAGCGGCGAGCGCTGCGAGACATGAGGCGGTGCATTCAACGAAGGAATGCTCCGTCATCGACTCGCCGAACATCTCGGCCGGGTTGATCCGTTCGAGGTCGATCGCGGAACGTTGCGATTCGTAGCTGCCGAACCCGCCGTCGCGATTCTGACCACGCAGCATGAAGCGGGCCGCGTCGCGCAGCGCCGCCGGACCGATCGCCGACCGATCGGCGGCGACAATCCCGAGCACGGCTTCCGCCGTGCAATCCGTCACCGGCCAGCCATGCCACCGTTCGGCGAAGCACCAACCGCCCTGTGGGTCGTTTCGGTAGGCCTCTCGGAATCCGGGGAAGCTGGCGTCGATCTGCTGCTCGCTTAGGTAGGCGGCTCCGCGCTGGAGCGCGTCGGATGCGCCGGAGACCTCGGGCGTCAGCGACAGCGCCTGGAGGGCGAATCCCGTGTCCCATGAAGCGCTTCTGGCGCCGGTCATGCGGGCGCCGCCGTCGTCATCTTCCCAGAACCAGCGGTCGAGCTGCTCGAGCGCGCGCTGGAAGTCGGCGTCGCCAGGATCGTGGAGCCAGAGGGCCATGACGTTGAGCAGACCGCTGACCGGAGAGATGCTCGTGTGGTCGGTCGAGTTCAGCTCCCACTTGATCTGACTGATCAGTGCCTCCATCGACCGCGCGCGCCAATGTCTGCTGTGGAACCGTTCGACGAGTTGCGCGCCTCGATACAGCAGGCGCAGCCAGGTCGTCGGCTGTGCGAACAGGTCCGCCTCTCGCAGGTGACTGCGATGGGCAGAAAAATCGATGCTCTCGAAGCCCTCGGGGTACAGCTCCTCGCGCAGAGAAGCGATCACTGGCGTGACGGGCGCCTGGAAACGGCGGGAGTATGTCGCGGCCATCGCCATGTAGATCAGCCGGGTGTGGCAATACCAGTTCGAGGGGTGCAGCGGCAAACTGAGAGGCAGGCTCCAGAGTTCGGGGAGCACGGGATGAATGCCTCGCCAGTCGTAGAGGTTGAGGAGCGCCAACCAGAACTTTCCCCAGCTTGGGATGCCCAGCACGCCCTCGGCCTGCAAGAATCGGCGCGCCGGCTCGATCAGCGGATCTTCCCGCTCGACGCCTAGCAACCGTGCCGCCACATAGACCAGTGTCGTGACGAACAGGTACGGCTGCGAGTGATCGTGTAGCCCCCAGGTGCCATCAGGGAAGCGGGACTGCTCGAAGTAGCGCAGTAGCCGCCGCCGCCGATCTGGGCCGATCGGATGCCCGATGATGTGGTGCAGCAAGACCCACTGCGCGGTGATCATTGGACACCAGACCATCTCGCCTTCCCAACGACCCTCGTCATCCTGCAGTTCCAGCAGTCGTGCGGCGGCCCGTTGCAAGGCCGAACTCGCATCGGGCGAGACAGTCCTTCCCTGTCGCGGTTCTTCGGTTCGAGGCGAGAGTGATGACCCGGATGGCATTGAGGTCAAGAAGGCGCGGGCGAGGGCTTCCGTGGGGCGTTCGTTCTCCGTTCCGCCCGCACGTCTGACGTTGTAGAGGTGCCAGGCGGCTCGCAGGAGCCAGGCAAGTCGGTTGCTCAATCCACGAGCGATGTCGCGGTAACGGCGCCAGGCCAGCCGGTTGAGCGACTTGGGGACGGTTGCCCGATGGGCCCAGAGCACCGTCGTAATGAACTCCCGGCTCAAGCTGCGGATCGAAGTGTCATCACAGCCCAGCAACCTCATGGTGCGGCCGCGCACTCCAGAGCTGGCCCGCCAGCGGCTGTACATCGCCTGGCGGAGCGCGGCGCCTTCGGCCCGCGGATCGGCGAAGACCTCATAGAGTCCCATCGCCAGGAGCTCGGGAACTCGCGTGGCCTCAAAGCGGTGGTTTCTGAAGTCACTGAACTTCTCGCCCTCGGCTAACGCGAAGGCGTCACCGAAGCCGAGCGTGATTCCGGTCGCGGTCAACGGATGGTAGTGTCCCGCGGCATCTCCGATCAGCACTCGACGTGAGGTTCCGTAGGTCAGTCGCGGACTAATCACATTGGCTGCCGCCTGCATCCCTTGCTCGGACCAGGCGTCGACGAACGCTGAGCGAAGCGACTCCGGCACCCAGCGGGCGTACGAGTCCGAGAGCAGACCCTTCCACTCATGCGGAGAGTGGTCCAGCGGGATATCGATGACCGCGCGGACTCGGTCCTCGCTCAATCCATACAGCAGCATCGGACCAGGGGCGCCGCTGACCACGTGCCCGTAACCCTCGAAGGGCAAGCTCACCCCGTTCAGCGTCAGTCCAACCATTCGTGAACAGGTCCTCGTGCGGGTTGGTATTCCCAGCGATCGCCGGACGATGGAAGAACGTCCATCCGCGCCCACGATTCGTTCAGCGAGCACAGTGCGGCTCTTGCCGTTCTGGGTAAACGTGATTCGTCCGTCTTCGACGGTGCGCACGCGGGCGTGAAGCAGCAGGTCGACGCCCGGATCGTCGCCGGCTACCTGGCGCAGGTGCGAGACCAGCGCCTCATGTTCGCAGACCAGACTGCGCATTCCGTCGGAGTACGGGAGCAAGATTGGCTCGTCACCGTCTTCCGGTAGCACGGCGAATCCTTCGCCCGAGTTGCTCGGTACAGCTCCCTCGACGGAAATGCCCAGCTCATCCAAGACCTGCACGGCCGGGGGATGCAGCCACTCGCCGGCCAGTCGTTTGGACGCAGAGGGGTTTGCTTCAAACAGGGCGACTCGATATCCCTTGCGCGCATGGGCGATGGCGCACACACAGCCGACCGGACCGGCGCCGACAATGGCCACGTCGTAGCGTCCATCGGCCGCGCCGTTCACCGGAAGACTCTGCCCTGCGTTCTGCGTCGATAGCGGAGCCGGCAAGGAGTCTCGGGACCGGTCACCCAACTGCCGTAGTTGGGCTCAGGGAATTCTGTCTCCAGGCTGAAGTCGAATCGATCGAGTAACACTGTCCAGATTGCCTTCACCTGCATTTCAGCGAAGTGCTTACCCATGCAACGATGCTTGCCGCCGCCAAAGCCGATCAATGTGTAGGGGTGCTGTTTGTCCTCGCGAGCCGGCGGGCTAAAGCGGTCCGGGTCGAAGCGATCGGGGTCGGCGAACAGATGGGGCAAGCGGTGGGAGACGGCAGGCGAAACCATGGCCAGGCTTCCGGCGGGCACGACATGATCCCCGTAACGCATTGGTTGGAGCACCTTGCGAATCAGGATGATCAACGGAGGATGAAGCCGCTCACACTCCCGGACGGCATGTTCCATGGTGATCTGTCGCTTCAAGCCCTCCAGATCCATGCTTCCGTTCTCGCCATAGACAACCTGTGTCTCGTCACGGACTCGCTCTGCGTAGGAGGAAGCCCGCAAGAGTTCCAGGCCGGTCCAGGTTGCGAGCACCGCGCTGGTGTGTTGGCCCGCAAACAGCACGGTGAGGAGAATTCCGGTGATCTCGTCGTCATCCAGCGGTCGGTGATCGCTGTACCTGGCATCCATGAGCGACTGCATGAAGTCGTCGGGATTGGCCCCTGCGCGCCGTCGCGCCGTCATGATCCGGCTGAAGAGTTCTGCCACCTGCACGCGCGCCCGATCGCGGCTGCGATGCGCCGGAGTCGGAAGCCTGGGCAGGAAAAACCCCAGGGTGTTGATGCCTTTCTGCAGATCGTGGTACGCGTCAGCAAACCCGGTATCCACCTGGTCCCGGACTTCCTGACCGATCAGGCTGCGGCTGGCGATCTTGACGGTGAGCTCGTTCATCGCGGCCGGTAGATTGAACACGCCTTCATCGCCCAGGGAGTCGGCAAGCAGCGAGGTTTCTTCGAACATGATCCGAGCGAACTTCTGCATTGCGGCTTCCCTGAGGGCCGGATAGAGAAAGCCAAGTTGCTCGTCCATCACCTGCGGGGCGACGTCGTAGGCCACGCCTCGACCGAAAATGGGCACCGTGAACTGGTAGACGTCCTTGGCGTTGAGTTGGTCCTCGGGCGCACTGAAGAACGCATCGTGCGCATCGGGCCCGGTGAACAGTACAAATCGGCGCGGACCCAATCGAAAACGGTAGAGATCACCCAGCTCGCGCCAGCCGCGGCTCAGCATGGCTACGGGGTCACGCTGAAATTCCAACAGATGTCCCAGCAGCGGCGCTCCTCCGTCGAGGTCCGGGATATCCCGCGTCTCGCGCGCAGCCGGTGGATCGCTAGCCAGTCGAACCATTGCTGTCCTCGGACGGTCTATTGCATCGACCCTAGTAGACCCGCGGGATCAATGCATAGGGTACCCGCTGGGTGTAGCGCTCCCAGAGGTCGCCGTACTTGGTCCGGCAGCGACGGTCATCGCGCCTGGCGCGATGCCAGAGCAATGCCGTCAACCAGACCGGCAAGATGAACGGGATCCATGACGAGAACGCTGTCGTGAGCGCAAACGCAAAGTACACGCAGATTTCGCCCGAGTAGTTCAAGTGCCGACCGACGCCCCAGAATCCCGAAACCAGCAGACGCCCGTCAAGAGACTCGGCGGGCCGCCCCCAGATTGACGCATCTGCTCTCTGCTTGAACCGGTGCTTTTGTTCGTTTGCTCCGCGAAACATACAAAAGCCAACCACGAACAGCAAACAGATCGCCGCTGCTGCCGCAGCAGGCAGCGAGTTTGATCCATCCAACAACCACCAGCCAGCCAAACAGTAGAAGAACGGCACCAGCACATAGTCGCCCCAGGCCAGCATCCAGCCAAACCGTTCGGCAACGATGTCCCAGGTGTAGATCATTCCGTACTCAAACTGGAAGTAGTTCAGCACGTACACGAACGTGAACACCTGATAGAGCATCATCCCTAACGACAGTTCACCGCGGGTGTCGTATTGGACCACGGCAAACGATACATTGAACAGCGCCAGGGCGATCAATGAGGGTCGATAGCTGAACAGCTTCAGGTCGACTCCGAACCAGCTGGGATTGAGCTGGCGGCCAAAAAACACTCCACGCCAGAGCCCGGTTGATTCGCTTCCGAGGCGGGACGCCTGCCAGTACAGACCGGCCGAGAGCGCAAAGGCAAACACGTTGGCCACGATGAACAGCTCGGCAAAATGGGAGTGAATCACGGAGAGCGAGAACAGGCCGAAGACGTCAGCGAGCACTGCGAACAGCAGAACGATCAGGAAGAGCGCGAGCCCGTTGAGATTGTAGGTACGGGCGACACCATCCTCATCGGGTCTGCCCACCGCCCGCCGTCCCGGCAGCCAGCGTGAACCCAGCATCAACAGGCTGACGAAGACCAGGAAGATTGCCGCGGCTTCCCACAGATGCTGGCCGGACACCGTCGTCCAGGCTGACGGGATCTCAGGCATCGCTCTGGCGCGCGGCGTCCTCGCGGTCCAGGTATTCTCGCCACTTGCGGACGGTCACCTGCTGAAAGGAACGGACCACCGGATTGACTTCGATCGGAGCGGCGTCCCAGTTTCGCTCGTAGCCCGTCTGTTCCGCCTCCACCGCCCAGCGATCCTGGGAGAGCAAGGGGCCGATCAACATGCGGTTCGCGAGCCGCAGGACGGTCGTCATGGCCCAGCGAGGGATGCGCACTGGCAGCAGGGGGATCTTGAGCGACCTGAAATAGAAGAGGAAGAACGTCCGCGTCGTGCGCTCGTCAATCGGCAGCACGAAGAGCCAATGCTTGATCTCGTCATCGGTGTTCGACCGCTGATAGGGATACTCGTAGCAGAGTTCCATGTGATTGGTGTTGAGACGACCGTGGTCGACGAATTTTCCGGAGATGCGTCCGCGGCCGACTCGCGTCTCGTAGGCAAGATGCACGTTGTCGCCGACGGTTTCGTGACGGGTGAGCGTGGCGCCATCGAACGGACGGTACTGACGGTGCAGATAGGCGTGTGAGAAATCGCTCACGTTGTCGATGATGATTGAGTGGTGCGCCTCGAGGTCGAATCTGAGTGGGACGCATGCCCAGCGTCCGGGGCCTTCGAGCTCGGGGATCTCCGGGATCCGTCGCTGCTCGGCTAACTCCGGATCGCCCGGAAAGATCCAGACGAGGCCGTATCTCACCTGCACCGGATAACTGCGCACCGAGAGTCGCGGGACCTGCTTGCGTCCGAACAGATCGGGAATCTCGACGACGTGGCCGTCTTCGTCGTATTCCCAGCCGTGATACCCGCAGACCAGATGGCAACCCTCGACTTCGCCCAGAGAGAGCTTGATCTGGCGGTGCAGGCAGCGATTCTCCATCGCGTGAAACGAGCCGTCTTCCGACCGAAATAGCGCGATTGATTGCTTCCAGAACACGACCTCGGTCACCGTGCCCGGCTTGACCTTGCGGACCTCCTCGACGGCGTACCAGTAGTCAGGGTTCATTCCGGCGGCGCGCGCCTGTTGGCGGAGGTTGTCGGCATTCGCCAGACTGGGCGGGCGGGCGGTTGGCGACTCGATTTCGACGCTCATGTCCGTTGATCCTCGGGAGTTGCGCGGGTGTCTCCGATTGGCATGACTAGCCGCCTGCCGCGACTGCTGTTTCGGGTCGCCTGGCGTTCGGATTGGTAATCGCGTTGCGTTCATAGTGAAACGCGTAGGCGTCCTCGACCGCGGAGCGGATCGTTGTTGGCTGAAAGCCCAACTCCTCTTTCGCCTTGCTGGTATCGGCGTGACGGCACTGCTGCAATAGCCGGATCGCTCCGGGCGTGAATCGCTGGGGATAGCTCGGCCAAAAGCGGCTGAGCGTGTAGCTCGCGACTTCCGAGAACGGCAGCATCAGTCCCAGCGGGATCTGCCGGCGCGGTCGCTTGACCCCCGACACCGCCTGGAAGTGGTCCAGCATGTCGGAGATGGTCTGGTAGGCGGAACTGAAGATGTACTTCTGCCCCGAGCGCCCGCGCTCCATGCAGAGCAGATGGCCCTGCACGATGTCTGCCGCCGCGACAAATTCGAACCCGCCGTCGACGTAGGCGTGGAGCTTGCGATTGGCGAAGTCGCAGAGCGTCCGTCCCATTCTCGAGGGGAAGAAGTCATTGCCCCCGACGACCGCGCAGGACGTGGCGATGACCACCTCCTGACCGCCAGCCGCCGCATGCCAACACTCGGTCTCGACCATCGCCTTGCTGCGTTCATAGGGCATCGTCCGTTCCATCGGATAGAACGGCATTGACTCCTGGGTGGGAGCAGATGTGTCGTCCAGGTCATAGCCGACTGCGCTGAACGATCCCGTCACCACCACTTTCCCGGCATCCGCCTCTCGAGCTGCCTGGAGCACATTGCGTGTGCCGAGAACATTCGTCTCATAGACATCCCGTCGATGGGCGTCGTTGCCGTCGATGGTCGAAACCATTGCCGCGACGTGAAAGACGCCGTGACAACCCGTCAGCGCCTGTCGGGTGGCGTCGAGGTCTCGAATATCGCCGTAGACGCGTTCGACGTCGAGCCCCTCCACTGCCTCGTTGTTGTCCTCGGTTCTCAACATCACCCTGACCGGAGTGCCGTCATCGAGCAGTGTGCGAACCAGATTTGCCCCGACGTGCCCGGCGGCACCGGTGAGGAACACGGGCGGCCGCGATGTGCCGGAGAGACTTTCGGATAACGGTGAGGCCATATAGCTCCCACATTACGCAAATGGCGGCGAATCAGGAGAATGAGGCAACCGTAATCGGTGGCCGTCGGAGTTGCAATATCACGCCACGCTCTGCATTCCCGGAGCGGTGGGATCGCTATGATGCACATCTGATCCGACCGGGCCTGTTGGTGCAACACGTATCGCGAGGGAAGTCACCAGGTTTGAGCAGCGCGGGCGAGCGTACAGACGGGTGGGGCGTGCCGGCGGGTCTGCTCGCGGTCCTTGCGATCGTGCTTCTGGCCGTTCCCGGCGTGGTCTCCCGATATGCGCTGCATGAGAATCTGAACGCGTTCCATTTCCTGTTCTGTCTGTTTTTCTCGACCAATCTGGTGATCTCCTACTGGGAGATGTGCCTGTTTTTCCGCAGGGACGAGATCGAATCGCGTCTCGAGCATTGGCGCCGGCGCCAGGATGACTCAGGTCGGACTCCGGCCGTCGAGTTCCTGACCACCAGAGTGCCACTGAAGCGGATGCTCTCTCCGACCGTCTGGGCGGACGTCTGGGCGACATACTCAATGTTCGATTCGGCGTATGCCGATCGCAACACGTACGGGTTCAACATCGACATCGCCAACGGATTCACCACACCCGTAACGACGGTGTTTCTCTACGCGGCCTACACGGCTGGGGAGGTTCCGGCAATTGCGACCGGCATCATTGGCGCCATGCTGTTCTGGCAGTGGACCTACGCGTCAACCCTGTACCTGGTCAGCTTTTTCGTCGGAGGGAAGCAACGCCGCGTGACGACGCGTGAGTTCTACGTCTACATCTTCGGCCCCAACGCCATCTGGATCCTGATCCCGATCGTCGGCCTCTACGTCTCCATCCGCCTGATCCTCGACGGCGACTACAGCGTGTTGGGGATCGAGCCCCTGTTGCCCTGATGCTCCGATTCTGAGCCTTCCGACCCCCTCTCCCCGAGGGAGAGGGTTGGGGTGAGGGCCCCGCTCGACGCGCTACTCGAAGGGCATCGGATCCAGGAACCGATCCAGCACGTTGCGCGTCATGCGCGAGACGTTGTTGTCGTGATCGTTGTGGAACAGCGCGGAGCTCCAGCCGATGGAGCCGGTCGAGAACACCGCGCCGCCGCGCGGCGTCTCGAAGAAGACCACGTCGGCATGCACCTGGGGGTCGTCCTGACCGCCGATCGAGAGCAGCATGTGACCGATGTCCTCGTTGACGCGGATGTAGCAGTCGGTGTGCTGCTCGGAAGTCGCGACGGTCAGCGCATGCGGCGGCGTGCCGTAGGCGCGGCTGGCGGAGTCCAGTTCAAGCCCGGCGGCGCCGCCGCCAATCAGTCCGAAGTCGCCGATGATCTCGTCGTCGATGCCCTCGAAGATGAATGCGGCGCGCGGGTCGTGGCTGTCGTCGGTACGTCGGAAGTAAGAGGAGTGGTCGAATCCCTGGGCGATGAATCCGTTGCCGACCAGTGACTGCGGCGTGCGTCCGGCGCGCCACCAGAGACCGCCGTATTCGCCGGTGAAGGCCATGTAGTACTCGCCCGGCTCGCTGGCCCAGGAGCGGGAGCCGTCCTCGGTCCGCCGCATTTCCATCGCCCCGGGCTTGTCGTCGCGGTAGGCGACGCGCCAGTAGAAGCCGTTGCCGCCCATGTACATCAACCGGCCGCCGCGCTGCGTGAAGGCGTGCACGGCGTCCCACATGTTCGTGGAGTAGTACTCAGGGTGGCTGCAGGTCATGACGCATGAATAGCGCTCGAGGAGAGAGACGCCGTCCTGGTGCATGTCCTCGTCGGTGATCACGTCGAAGGGGATGCCCTGCGCCTCGAGCCACTCGACCAGGTGCATGTCGGCACTGAGCTGCCAGAGCCAGGGATGAGTGGGGCGGATGTTGATCAGCGGACGCAGACGCGAGGAGTAGCAAACGCCGGTGCCGTCGTTGTGGTTGTCGTACATCGAGTTGCCGTACTCGGGATGGCGGTTGAGGTAGCGCTCCTCGGGAGAGACGACATGCAGGCGGTTGGACAGCAACTCGTTGCCGGCCTCAATGCCGCCTCGGGAGTTGCCGTAGGCCATGTAGCTGGCCGTGGGGATCAGTAGCGCCAGCGACGCGGTCGCACGATCACGCGGTGGACGCACGATGAAGGTGATGTGGTCTTCCTGGTCGGCCGCCGTCAGCCGGGCGGCGTAGAGCCCGCTCGGCGTATCGGCGGGGACTTCGAGCTCGAAGTCAACGTCCCACTCGCAGTCGTAGAGCGAGTCGTCGAGGAAATGGATCGCGGCATATTGGTCGGGCGCGTGGTTGAAGTCCAGCTCGTCGCCGGTCCAGTTGGAGCCGCGCACGGCGCGGATCGGGAGGTTGACCAGCGTCCCGTGAGCGCGATTGGGGGAGATGTCGATGATCTCGTCGGTCTCGAATGCCTGGCCGAAGTCCCAGGCGGCGCAGATATCGGTCCGCAGGTCGACGGGAACCGGTCCCGAGCGCAGAGCCTCGATCTCACTTCCCTCCAGGACCCTGGAAGCGACGACCGGACGCTCGATGCGACCGTTGAAGATCATCTCGCCGACAGGCTTTCCGCGGGCCTCCTCGCGGCTGGCCGCGGCGATCAGCAGCGGCGCATTGCAGCCGACGACGGCGGTCGCCTCGCTGGAGTGCCGGGCTACGCCGCTCGATGTGTCGAGGGCGTACGAGTCGAGCAGCTGTTGGCGCAGATGCACGTCGCCGCTGGCGGAGTCGTAGGTGGCACTGACCAGGTACCACTCGCGGGCGACAAACGGTTGGCCAAGCGCGTACTCCTGAAGTCCGCCCCGACCGTCGCCGAGCTGCAGGACGAGGCCGTCGGAAGGATCGGTCCAGAGGGCGAATCCGCGACCGGCTTCGACGTCCATCTTGGAGATCAAGCAGGCTCGGCGAAGGGCGGGGAGCGTGGGGAAGATGGCGGCCTGGAGGGAGAGATCGGCGAGCGCGCTGAAGGCGGGGCCGTCGGGCGCCACGGCATAGGAGCCGCAGTAGGTCTCCTGTGTGCGGCCCGGATACTCGCCGCTCACTGAAGTGGGCAGGAGTTCATCGCGGTAGCCGGGACCGTCGGGCTGGCGGTCGCCGGAGATCAGGCGGACGATGTCGGCCTGATAGCGGTCGACGCCCGGCTCGCAGCTGACCATGAAGCGGATACGTTCGCCGGGGGCGACGCTGATCTCGTCGCTGTAGCCCGCGATCTTCTTCTCGAGCATGGATTCTTCTCTCGGGCTTGCCTCAATCGAGGACGAGCGGGGTTCCGGTGATCAGTTCCCAGCGCATCTTGAAGACCGCTCGCTCGGCGTCTTCGAGCGACGTGAAGACCTGGTCTTCGAGCAGGGTGACATCCACACCGCGTTGTCCGGAGAGCTGCGCAAGGCCCCACTCCTGGTACGGAACGCGGGTGACCAGGACATAACGGCCGGCCGCCTCGGTGTCGCGCATGCGCGTCACGATGCGCTGCAGCGCCGCGCTATGTGGACCCATGGGGTTGGCCATGAACTCGCGTGCGAGATCGGTGCGGCCTGGATCGATCGGATATTGAGATGGCATCGGCACCCTCGTGGGTTCGCTGGCGCAGTCTAGGCTCGCCGCCAAACGGTTGCAATCCGCAGGTTTGAGTCAGCGGGCGAGTCGACTCAAGTTCCCGCCGGATTGAGGGCGCGTTCAACGTTACTCATCGTTTCGGAGGTTGGGTCGAATCTCTTCCAGGAATCGGGCGAGGTCGGCGATCGCTTCCGGCAGTCTCGGTCCGAAGCCGAGCAGATAGAGGTCGGGCATTGAAATCACGTGCTGTCCCCGGCCGGCTTGCGTCTCGGCCATGCCAGGGATCTCGAGGAGGCCCTCAACACCGCCGACCACCTCGAGCCCCCGATCCATGACCAGGTAGACATCGGGGTCGGCGGCGACCAGCGCTTCGGGCGTCAGCTGTTGCCAGCCAACGATGCCGGCCTCGGCAGCGGCGTCGACACCGCCGGCCGCTTCGATGATCGTCTGCGCCTCATTGCCTGCTCCGGAGACCAACTGCAGGCCGCCGCGTCTGATGTAGATGTGCAACACCCGCAGCGGGCTATCAGTTGCCGCAGCCGCCAGCACAGCCTCAAGGCGGCTCTGGACGTCCAGGGCCATCGCTTCGGCCCGCTCCGAGAGCCCAAGTGCGCCGCCGATGAGGCGGAACTTGATTTGCGGCGCGTCGAGCCCGGTGAGTTCATCGAGAATCAACACCTCGACTCCGGCCTGCTCTAACTGCTCGAGCACTTCCGGCGGACCGGCCATGGCGCTGCCGATGATCAGCGTGGGCTCCAGGTTGAGAATCGCCTCGACGTTGAGCGAGCCGGCGAAGCCAAGGTTGGGCAGCTCTTCGGCCTCGTGCGGGTAGATCGAACTTGCGTCGCGGGCGACCAGGAACTCCTGGGCGCCCAGCGCATAGACGATTTCGGTGATGTCGCCGAAGAGCGAGATCAGGCGGGTTCCCTCGGGCACCGCCTCCGCCGCAACCTGCTGCACTGCTTGCTGTTGTAGTGCATTCGGCTGTGCGGCAGTGGCCTGTTGCGAAGACTCGTCCTGGTTCGGGCCGTCACCACCGGGTTCTGCAGAATTGGCGGGATCCGCCGCGGATTGTGGTTGCTGTTGTTGTGAATGCGCTTGCCGGTCGGCTTGCTGTTCTTCTTGCTGTACTTGCTGTTGAGGCTGTGCTTGCGCATTGGCGGTGTTGCCGTCTTGCTGCTCTTCCGCCTGGTCGGCGAGACGAGGCTGAGCTGACGGTTCGTTGGCCTGCTGTTGGAGCGGTTGTGGAGCGGCGGCCGGTTGCTGTGTTGAATCGTTATCGCCGCATCCGACCACGAACAGCGCAGTCGCCGACATCAAGCCGAGCAGCAGACCGACGCGGACGCTCCGACTGACGAGACTCATCCTTGGGCCTTTCCTTCGTGATGACACTCTCAGTCGTCAGCGACAGCCTCTGGTGTATCACGAATGGTGACAACAGCGAAGAATCCGACCTTGCGCGGCGAGGTTCTCGACCTGGCTCACGCAATCGCGGCCTGCCTGAGCTCCGTGAAAGCAAGCCGGGCCTGGCTTGAGCATTTGAGGGACGCTACCCGAGCTCCCGAACGCCGTTCCGGGAAGTGAGCGGGGATTTGGCGCGGGGTTGGCCCGGTTCTGTGCGAGTCCTCAGTGTTTTGCCGGCGATCAGGTTCGACGTGTGGTCGATGTTGTTCGGATTTGTTCGATGGTGTTCGAACCTGTGCGGGATTGGACGCCTATGGACGCATGTGGACGGCGAGGTGCGGGTGTGTTTCGGTCGATGCAGCGGGGCAATCCGATCGATCTCGCGTTCGGTGATGTTCGTCCAGAACATCGTATACGAACATAGGTGCGGATCTCGATGTTCGCAGGTGGCCCGTACTACCGGCAGCTCAACATCGATCCCGAGGTCGACCTCGCCACCCGGGCGCAGGGCGTTGGATCCAAGCCCTGGATTCTCCCGGCGCCTGAGTGATGACCCAGCAGAGGCGGTGCTAGCCTGCGCGTCCGCGAACGGAGGGACAAGTGCTGCGGCCCGGACTGATCTGGCTGTCGAAACAGGAGTGGGCGGAGCGCAGCGCGCGTGCCGCCGGTGTCGAACGTCTGCTGGTACGCCGCTTCGTCGCGGGCGACACGCGACATGATGCGCTCGGGGTGGCGCAGCAGGTTTCGCGGAGTAGCGATGGCGTTGCCGGAGCCAATGCGAAGTTCTCATTCCTTGGTGAGGCGGTTACCGATCCGGCCGAGGCCGATCAGGCGGTGGCCGAGTACTGCGCGCTGGCCGCGGCCATTGGCGATGGCACCGACCTGAATGCGCGGGTCGGGGTCAAGCCGACTCTGCTGGGACTGGGCATTTCCTATCAGACTGCCGAGCGGGGACTGCTGGCGATCGTGGAGACCGCAGCGGAGCACGGTGTGCGGGTTGAGCTGGACATGGAAACTTCGGACACCGTAGACGCCACGCTGGCGTTGTATCGGTCGGCCACGGGGAAGTCGGAGTTGACCGGGGTTGCGCTTCAGTCGTACTTGCGGCGCACACCGAACGACGCGCAGGCGCTGATCGACGACGGCATCGCGCGCGTACGGCTGGTCAAGGGCGCCTATAGCGAACCGAGCCGCGTCGCGTACGGCGACACTCATGCGATTCGGCGGGCGTATACCGACCTGTTGGAGCTGCTCTGGAATGCAGGCGCGGATGTCGGCGTCGCGACGCACGATCCGGTACTGCATCGAGCGGCGCGGCGGCTGGCCGCTGATCGGCCAGGCGACGGATACTGGGAGTTTCAGATGCTCTACGGGGTGCGGCCCGAGCTGGGAGCGGCGATGCGGGCGCGCGGCGAACGGCTGCGCCTCAGCATCCCCTACGGCGAGCGCTGGTATCCGTATCTGATGCGCCGGATCGCGGAGCGTCCGGCGAACGCGCTGTTCGCCCTGCGCGCGGTGGTCGGCCGCTAGCCAGTCGTCTTGCCGGGCGGTTCGCCAGGCAGTTGCGCTGGGCGCATGCCCAGCGTCGTATTCGCTCCCGGCCACGGTTCGGTCATGCGCTGGATTCTCGGGCAACTACTTGACGGAATGTGGGAGCGTTCTACCCGCTAGCATGACTGCACAGCGGCTCGTGTGCGAATCAACCGGGCAGCGTACACAGTTGTCACTACGGTGTAGGCACATGAAGCGGACGTCTGCGTACAGGCTGCCTCCATTGACCGGTTCCGGGAGTCTCAGGCGTGCCCTCCGCCGAGCGCTCCTTCGTGTCACCCGGCGCGAAGAGGGCCGCGGCGCTCCTGATTCCGGCGACCGGGTTCAGGCGATTGTGGGCTGGGTTGATGAGTTGCTGGAATGCAACCCGAACGACAACTACGTCATCGCCAGGATGTCAATCTGGGGTCGATGGATCCTCTGGGCAGCCGCGTTGGCATATTGGCTGTCGCGGCCCGATTTCACGATCAGCGGGAACGAGGCGCTGGCAGTGCTGGTCGTGGCGCTCGCCGTTACCAATGCCGGGTTCCATTGGCGACTGCTCTCGAAGCGACCCATTACTTCCAGTTGGTTCCTGACGTTCAGCGCTATCGACGCGGCCGTGATCATGGCCGCCATCTGTACCGAGAGCGTGTTTCAGCCGTTCGTGTATCTGGGTCTGTTCCCGGCGCTCGCGAGCGTATCCGTGGCCTTTACTTCGTTCACGTTCTGCGTGCTGTGGACGTCATTGATCACGGGAGGGTATGCCGGAGCCACGCTGGGAGTCGCGGCCAGCGCGGGACTGGAGACGCCGGACGCGGCGACGCTGGTGGCGCAGATCCTGATGATGTTTGCCGTAACGTTCATCGTCAATATGGTGACCGGATATGAGCGAACCGAACGGCTGAAAGCACTGGAGCGCGAGCGCGAACTGCACCGTGAACGGATTGAGCTATCGCAACAGATCCATGACACCTCAGCGCAGTCTGCGTACATGATTGGTCTGGGCATCGACAACGCGCTCGCGCTGGCGGAGGAAGGCCCGCTGGATCTGCAGCGCACCTTGTCGGCAACGTCGGAACTCTCCAAGGCGGCGATGTGGGAACTACGCCAGCCCATCGACATCGGACTGATCTGGGAGGGTCAGGAACTCTCCCAGGTGCTTGGCGCGCACGCGCGCAACTTCACGACCATTACCTCGGTTCCGGCCGAGATGGTGCAGACTGGTACGGAACCCAAGCTCGACCCGCAGCAACGGGCCCGAATCATGTCGATCGCGCACAATGCCCTGACGAACGCACATCGCCACTCCGGGGCGTCATCCGTAGTGATCAAGCTGGAATTTGCCGCTGACCGGATATGTCTCTCAGTGGTGGACGATGGGATCGGGTTGCCCGACAATTATCACGAACGGGGACACGGATTCAGAAACATGCGCACCGAGGCAGAGCGACTAGGCGGCGTGTTGGAGGTTGAGTCAGGTGGCCCCGGGGCAGGCACCAGTGTGACCTGCCACATTCCATTCAGCCAACCCAGGACAGGTGATTGAGATGACCACCACGAAGCAGATTCGAGTGATGATCGTTGACGACCACGCGATTGTGAGGGACGGCCTACAGCTGGTCCTGGAACAGGCCGGCGATATGACGGTGGTTGGCCAGGCCTTCGACGGGGAAGAGGCGCTGCAGGTGGCGCAAGAGGTTCAACCTGATGTTGTGGTTATGGACCTGATCATGCCGAACAAGGACGGCGTTGCGGCCTGCAGTGAAATCATGCAAGCGCTACCGAAGACCCGGGTGCTGGTCTTGACCGCCTCGACAGCGGACGATGCGATCATGAACGCATTGGCGGCGGGCGCCACCGGCTATCTGCAGAAATATTCGGGCCGCGACGACTTGCTGACAGCTGTGCGCGACGCCGCCGCCGGTCGCTCGCGAATCCCGGTCGATATGGTCCGAAAGGCACTGGAGTCAGTACGCGACGCGCCGTCGCGCAGCGACCAGCAATCGCCCGATGTGTTGACCGCCCGTGAACGGGACGTGCTCAGGCTGTTCGCTCAGGGCAATTCGTACGCCGAGGTGGCAGGGATCATCGGCAACAGCCCGATCACCGTGCGAAACACGATCTACCGAATCGAACAGAAACTCGGCGTGACCACGAAGCAAGAGATCGTCGTCTGGGCAGTGCGGCACGGACTGCTCGATGACGATGCCGAGGAAGACTGAGCGTCAGCGTTGATCGATCGGAGAGCCGAGCCAGGAATGATCGGGAATCCGGCTCAGTCCCCGCTCCAGTAGCGCTGATCCGAGGGGAACACCGTCGATGTTCGCGTGATCTCAATATCGCCGTCGAGCGTATCGGCGGCGGCCGACCAGACCGCGTAGTGGGGCGCAGCGCGATGCGCGTCGAGCGCGGCTTCGTTCTCATAGACCTCGTAGAAGTAATAGGTCAGATCGTCCGACCCATCCTGCAGCACGTTGAAGCGGTAACAGCCCGGCTCGTCTCGTTCGGAGCCCAGACAGTCGACCTCGATCGCGTGGAGAAATCTCTCGCGGCCTTCCGGCTTGACCTTCACCTTGACCCAGATCGCGATGTTGCTCATCAGATTCACTCCACTCCCCACTGTTGCGGCGACGCATTTGCCGAGTGCAGGTTACCCCTGAGTAGTAGCTTGGTGCTGTCCACATTCACATTCGATAGGTGCAGACGATGAGCAAGCTCTCCGAGGACCGAAGGATTGACCCCAGGATCAAGGCGCTCTTTGGCGGTTTCGATTTGCCAGCTGCAGCGGACGTCGCAAGCCGCGAGGAGCTGATCGCACGGTCGAACAGCGAAGAGGCCCGCGCACAGTTCGAGGGGCTGCAGGCGTTCCTGGGCATGAGCGACACGGAAGAGATTGCACCCTCGGCCGGGCTGACGGTGACGACCGAGACCTTCACCTCGTCGCCGGATGGCAACACGGTCAACATTCAGTACATCCGCCCCCAGAACGGCGCGCAGTCCGATGGCCCGCTGCCCTGCGTGTACTACATCCACGGCGGTGGGATGGCGCAGATGTCGTGCTATGACCCCAACTACCGGGCCTGGGGGCGGATCATCGCGCAGAACGGCGTCGCCGTCGCAATGGTCGACTTCCGCAATAGCGTTGTGGCCTCGTCGGCGCCTGAGGTTGAGCCCTATCCAGCCGGGTTGAACGATTGCGTGTCGGGCTTGAAGTGGGTCGCGGAGCAGGCGGACGCGCTGGGCATTGACGCCTCGCGGATTGTGATCGCGGGCGAGAGCGGCGGCGGCAACCTGACCCTGGCCACGGGGATGAAGCTGCTGCGCGACGGCGACATCGGCCTGATCCAGGGCCTGTACGCGCTCTGCCCGTTCATCGCCGGGAGCTGGCCGCGGGACGATCTGCCGTCCACCATCGAGAACAACGGCATCCTGCTCAACCTGCACCACAACAACGGAAGGATGGGGTATGGGATCGAGGCCTTCGAGGCGGAAGATCCCCTAGCCTGGCCGCTGTTCGCATCATCGGAAGACGTGATCGGCCTGCCGCCGACCACGATCTCGGTGAATGAGTGCGACCCGTTGCGGGACGAGGGGATCGCCTTCTACCGGCTTCTGCTCGAATCGGGCGTGCCGGCCCGCTGCCGCCAGGTCATGGGCACGGTCCACGGGACAGAGGTGTTCCCTATCGCCTGCCCGGACGTCTCGCGCGACACCGCCCGCGATCTGGCGGCGCTGGCCGTGGGTAACTGAACGTCTCGAGCAGGGCAGGAGCTAGAACGGCTTGTCGCCCTTGACGGTGACTCGGATGCCGCTTCTCGACTCGGGGTAGTAGTCCCAGATCGCCATGTGCTGGGTGCAGCGGTTGTCCCACAGCGCGACCGAGTGCGCATCCCACTTGAAGCGGCACTGGAAATTGACGTTCTTGACGTGTTCGAAGAGGAAGCCGAGAAGAGCGTCGCTTTCTTCGATCGGCAGGCCGTTGATTCGCTTGGTGAAGCTCGAGTTGACGAACAACGCCTTGCGACCGGTGACCGGATGCGTCCGCGCAATCGGGTGAACGGCGCGCGGCGATTCGCGCTGAGGTTTGTGGTCGCCGTATTGACCGGAGTAGTCGGATGCATGGAGCGCGGTCAGCGGCTCGAGCAGCGTCTGCATCTGCGGCGAGAGGCCATCCCAGGCGGCGTACATGTTTGACCAGCACGTGTCGCCGCCCTGGCTGGGAATGCTGTGGATGTGCAGGATCGACGCCATCGGCGGCTCCTCGTCGGCGGAGACGTCGGAGTGCCAGCGTTCGCCATTGTTGCGGAACGAGTCTTTGTCGGTGTGAATCCGCATCAGCTCGGGGTTGCCGTGCTCATAGGGCGCGGCGGGATGAATGTGAAGGTCGCCAAACATCCGCCCGAAGCTCAGGTGCTGATCGGGCGACATCGGCTGGTCGCGGAAAAAGAGCACCAGGTGCTGCATCCAGGCGTCGTGGATGAACTGGAAGGTCTCTTCATCAATGGGCTGAGTCAGGTCGACGCCGTGTACGGTGGCGCCGATCGTCGGGGTGAGCGGTTCAATCGAGATCGCGGATGTCGTCATGTCCAGGCTCCACAGATTCGGCTATGGCTGCTGCGTGTGTTGAGTCGAAGATAACGCGGCCCCTGCGCGATACTCACGAGAGCGCTTGGAGCACATGATGTCTGAACTAAACAGTGGTCAGCGAGAAGCCGTCTGGCAGCCGGAGATTGAGCAGATTGCTCGGCGGCGCGAGCTGGCTCGCCAGATGGGTGGCGACGACCGAGTCCAGGAACAACATGATCGCGGCAACCTGACCGTCCGCGAGCGGATCGGAATGCTCACCGACGACGGGTCATTCCGTGAGCGCGGCATCCTGTCGGGCGCGGGCTACTACGACGAGTCGGGCGAGCTCGTGGGATTCCATCCCTCGGCCACGGTGACAGGAACGGCGAAGATCGCTGGTCGGCCAGTCGCCGTCTCGGGCGGCGATTTCACGGCCCGGCCGCGCAGTGGTTCGAAGGCCGAGCGCAGTCACGGCGGCAAGGTTCGGATCCACAGCGGGGGCGACAAATCGGGCCACATCGAGTCGTTGGCGATCGAACTCAAGATTCCCATGATTCGGCTGATTGACGGCTTCGGCGCCGATATTCGCGCAACCGCCGAGATGGGCCGCACCTACTTGCCGGAGCTGTACTGGCCTCAACGCTGGGGCAAGCTGATGGCCGAAGTCCCAGTCGTCTCGGCCGCGCTGGGATCAGTGGCCGGCCTACCGGCGGCCGAGGTGCCGGCGTCGCACTTCTCGGTAATGGTCCGCGGGTCGTCGCAGGTGTTTGCCGGCGGACCACCGCTGGTCGAGCGATCGATGGGCGAGAAGCTGACCAAGGAGGAGCTCGGCGGCTACGAGGTGCACGCGCGAAGCAGCGGCGTGGTCGACAACGACGCCGCCGACGAGGCCGACGCCATCTCGCAGATCCAGCAGTTCCTGTCTTACCTACCGACGAACGTCCACCAACTGCCGCCGGTGATCGATTGCGACGACCCGGTCGACCGCCGTGACGACAGACTCGCGTCTGTCGTCCCGAAGCATCGCAATCGCGGCTACAACGTCCGCCGAATGCTGGAGATGGTCGTCGACCAGGGGTCGTTCTTCGAGATCGGGCGCTACTTCGGCCGTTCGCAGGTGACCGGATTGGCGCGCATCGGCGGCATGCCGATCGGCGTGTTGGCCAACGATCCGATGCATTACGGCGGGGCGATGAGCGCCAAGGAGGCGCGCAAGTTCGAGAAGTTTGTCGACCTCTGCGACGTCTTTCACCTGCCCATCGTCAACTTCGCCGATCAGCCCGGCTTCCTGATCGGCCGTCCGGGCGAAGGCGCGGGCACGCTGCGCGCTGGCGTCAAGGCGGCGGCCGCGATCAACGACTCACAGGTGCCCTGGGCGACGGTCGTGGTCCGCCGCCTGTATGGAGTCGCCGGTGGCGCGCACCAGGACTTCAGCCGCTTCTGCTTCCGCTTCGCCTGGCCCTCGGGCGAGTGGGGCTCGCTGCCGATCGAGGGAGGCGTCGCCGCGGCGTATCGCCGCGAAATCGAGGCGGCCGAAGATCCGATCGCGCATCGAACCGCGATCGAGGACCGGCTGATAGCGCTGCGCGATCCGTTCGCCGCGGCGGAGGCGTTCGCCGTAGAAGATATTGTCGATCCGAGGGAGACTCGGCCCATGCTGGCCGAGTGGCTCGGGATGGCGTACGAGACAGAATTGCCGAGTCAGCTAGGCATTCGGGTGAGGTACGGAATGCGCCCCTGAGCGCTACTCGTGGTCGGGTCGGATCAACGAGACAGTGTTCTCGATGTAGCTGAGGTGGAAGTCTCCGGGTCGAATGGCGTCACGACCGAGGATCGAAGGCAAGCCCCACCCTCCCTGGCTGCTGAACTCCACCTCTGGCGGTTCCGCGATCCAGATTCTCTTCCGAAGCGCGACATCACTCCCTAGCTGATCCTCTAAGTGCAGGACTACGTCAAGAGGCAACGCGACAAATCTCCCATCTCCGACGCCCTCGATCCTGAGTGCTTCCGATCCGCCTTGGAAATCGAGTTGAAAGTACTCGTCGCCAAGCAGGTGGTATGCGTCGCGTGGCATGACTGTGGTCACGTCCGACCCGGTGTCGATCAGAAAGTCGATGGGGAACTCGCGACCGGCGTACTCCACAGTCCCTGAGACGAACGGAGCGGGATCGTCGTATTCGACATATGGACTTAGCGGATTTGAGAACCCAAGCCATCCATCGATTTGCCTGGTCATCCTCGTCGAAACACACTCGTGATCAGCGGTCGCTGGGGCAGTGTCAAGGTGTTGACCCAGTAGGAACAGCCTCTTGTAAAGTCGTCCAGTTCGTTCATGTGAGCGATCAGGTCCTTGCCATCTTCAAATCCCACAACCCGGTCGCCTCCGTAGATTGCAATCCAGTGACGAGGAAACTGATCGCTGATGGCGTCTTTGTTCGCACGAAAGTGATCTTTGTTCGCCTGGCGTTCTTGTCGGGATTGCGTCGGCGTCCAGCCTGAGGTTGGGCGAGTGCCGATCGGTCTTGATTCGGTCGTCATCGTCGTCCTCCAGTGATCATTCTACCGACCTGTCCGCCCGCCCTGCGCTGACAATCCGCTATCTTTGACGCGCAAACCAGCGCGTTGGTGAAGGGAACGATCATGGCACTTGGCGGCTTTGCGAATCGTGTGGCTCGAATCAATCTGACCGACCGCAGCGTCTCCTACGAAGGCATCAACGAGGACGACGCGCGCAAGTACATCGGCGCTCGAGGACTGGGCGTCAAGTATCTGCTCGACAACGGTCCGGAAACCGACCCGACCTCGCCGGACAACATGCTGGCACTGGTCAACGGTCCGATGACGGGCACCGAGGTGACGATGTCGGGGCGTCTGGCGTTCGTGACCAAGTCCCCACTGACCGGCACCGTGACCGACTCGCACATGGGCGGCTGGTCCGCGGCGCGTCTGCGCTGGGCCGGCTTCGACGCCCTCCTGATTACCGGCAAGGCCGACTCTCCTGTCTACCTCGAAGTCGAGGACGGCGCGGTCGAGATCAAGGACGCCTCCGATATCTGGGGCAAGGGCATCCACGACACCGTCGCGCATTTCGGCTCCGACAGTGGCAACAAGACCGATGTCTCGGTGATGTCGATCGGCCAGGCCGGCGAAAACGGCGTGCTCTTCGCCTCGTTCCTCAACGAGGACGACCGCGCAGCCGGCCGCGGCGGCACCGGCGCGGTCGCCGGCATGAAGAATCTGAAGTGCGTGGTCGTACGCGGAACCCGTGACGGCCGCTGGCGGCCCGAACAGGGCGAGGCGCGGCAGAAGTTCCGCGAGGCCCAGGGCGCTCACCTCAAGCTGATCATGGAATCGCCGGTCACGGCGCCGTCCTCGGTCAATGACGACGGCACGCTCAAGGATGGCTCGGGCGCGCTCTCGGCGTTCGGGACCAACGTGCTGATGAACGCCGTCAATTCGATCGGCGGCCTGGGCACGAAGAACTCGCAGCTCACGCAGACCACCCCGGAGGCCGCTGACGCAGTCTCCGGCGAGACGATGCGCAACGAGTACCTGACAGCCGAGCCGACCTGTCACGCCTGCCCTGTCGCCTGCAAGAAGGAAGTCGAAATCACCGAGGGCCCGCACGCCGGGCTGAAGATGGAATCGTTCGAGTACGAGCCGGCCTGGTCGCTCGGCGCCAACTGCGGCAACGACGACCCGGCCGTGATCGCCAAGGTCATTGACCAGTGCAACGACTACGGCATGGACGCGATTGAGATCGGCAACGTGATCTCGATGTACATGGAGGCCTCGGAACGCGGTTACGTGGATACGCCGCTCGACTGGGGCGACGGCGCGGGCATGGTCCGCGTAACCGAAGAGATGGCGATGGGTTCATCGTCAATCGGCCAGACGCTGGGCCAGGGCACCGCCAAGGCGGCCGCCGCCTGGGGCCACTCCGAAATCTCGATGACCGTCAAGGGCCAGGCGGTGCCGGCCTACGACCCGCGCGGCATCAAGGGCGAGGGTCTGGGCTACGCCACCTCCAACCGGGGCGCCTGCCACCTGCGCGGCTACACACCGGCCTCCGAGCTGCTCGGCATCCCGGTCAAGACCGACCCGCTGGACTGGGATGGCAAGGGTCCGCTTCTGAAGATCTTCCAGGACCTCCACGCCTTCTCCGACTCGCTCGACCTCTGCAAGTTCTCGGCCTTCGCGGTCGGCGCGCCCGAGTACGCAGCGCTCTACGAGAACGTGGTCGGCCTGCCGATGTCCGAGGAGGACGTCATGGTCGCCGGCGAGCGCATCTACAACCTCGAGCGTCACTTCAACAACCTGGCCGGATTCGACGGCAGCGACGACTCGCTGCCCGAGCGTTTCCTCACCGAACCCGCGAGCGGTCCGGCGGAGGGCCACATCTGCGAACTCGACCAGATGAAGGAGCAATACTACGAGGCGCGCGGCTGGGACGACGGCGTCGTCGGCGAAGCCAAGCTGCGTGAGCTCGAGATCATCTCCTAGGAAGCAATATCCGGAGGGCCGTCACCCTAACCCTCTCCCTCAGGGAGAAGGGATTGGAGTTCGCAATCTCTCGGGTGTTGGCTCCTCTTTCTGACTCCCTCTCCCTCTGGGAGAGGGTTGGGGTGAGGGCCCCGGTACATCCATGCAAATCCGCTTCTACGCGACGCTGCGACCGCTGGTAGGCGGTCGCAGCGTCGATCTGTCCGACCCACCCGACACGGTCAGCGGCATCCTCGAGCGGCTCGCCTGCGAGTACGAAGGCTTGCACGATCAGCTCTTCGACGAGGACGGCACAGTCCGCCGCTTCGTCGCGATCATGGTCGACGGCCGAGACATCCGCCACATCGACGGCCTCCAGAGCCGTGTCAGCCCCGATAGCGAACTGGACATCTTCCCGCCGGTTGCCGGAGGGATTTGAGCAATGGGCGCAGGCCGGAGTCGCCGCGTCCTGATCCGCCAAGCCTGCATCGCCGGACTATCGGCCGCCATCCTCTCCGGAATTGTCGTAGCGCTTGCCTGGGGACTCCTGTCGGGTGAAGCGTTTGAGTCCAGACGCTATGAGCAGTCGGAAGAAGCGCTGGATCAAGCGCGTCTGCGAGCCGCAGCCGCGCACTGGGGCCGCCAGATCGGATCACTGAATGGAAGGGAGGCGGCCGCGGCTGAGCTAGACGGTCTGCTGCGCAATGGCAGCTACAACGAGGGCGAGACGCTTGGCTATGGCTATTCGTGGAACCAAACCATCGCACTAGGTCTAGAGAAGTCGTCGCGTCAGTCCTATGAGGGTGAGCCGGGCACGCAGTGGATCGAGCTTCGTCGGTGATTCGCGGTCCGCGCTACCGTCCGCCATTGCACTTCCCCACGGGAGGGCGAGTGCCGCTGCCTGATTTTGACCCGTCCAAGGTGTCGAACTGGCTTGGATGGCACACCATCATCTCGATAGTGATTGGACTGGCGATGCCGCCCGTGATTGCCTTGGCGTCCGGCATGTTCGCCAATCCGCCAGAACTCGATTACTCGGTCGAGGCGGCCAAAGCGGCATACCCAGAGGTCTACCAGCGCCACTATGCAGAGAACGCGGAGATTGCTCGAACTGACTTTCTCGTCGGATCAGCGACCGATAGCGCCGAAGGCTCTGCGCCCTGGTCGGACGGCGTCCGCGAGGGTTGGCGTCGAGGCCGAATCGAGGCGATTGACGCCATGCGCGACGCATTGGCAACGACGGATCTGCCTGAAGACGCCTTCGAGTACGAGATACTCGAAAACATCGCGCAAGGCCGGTTGGATCGCTAGCGGCCAGTTCACGTATACGCTCCAGGAATGCGTTTGCTCCGGTACGACCTGCCGCGCCAGGTGCTGATCGCGTTTCTGGCCGCCATGGCGGTGACGGCGGCCATCGGCTGGCTGATTTCCGTTCTCGATCAGGTGACGCCGGAAGAGATCGCCAAGTCGGAGGTGCGCGGCGCGCGAGAGGGACGGATTGATGGTTACGAGGCGGCGTTCGAGCGAGGTCGCCTCGGCGGCGCCGGGCGCGCGGCGCTCGACCTGGAAGAGTTGTTGACTTCGGGTGAACCCGAGGATGGGTATCGCACCGCATACGAATTCGCCTGGAATCAAGCGATCGACACGGCATTGGAGCGGGCCAAGCGCGACAAGCTGGAGGTGATGTCGGCCTTCGAGTCGTGGGAAGCGCTCAGGCGATGAGCGAGCGACAACGCCGCCTCGAAGGTTGGGGGACCGAGGACCGCGAACTCTCGTGGTGGCGTCGCGGCTACGACCCAATCGGTCGCCATACCATGGTGGCCACTGTCTTAGGCGTGCTGATCGCCGCGCTGATCGGCGCAACCGCTGACCCGTTCAATCTTCGCACCGCAGACGATCTGCGCCGCGCCGAAGCGACCGCCTATGAGATCGCCTTCTCCGACATTCAAGAGGAGGGATACGCCGCCGGCGTGCCCTTCGGCGAGGTTCAGCACTTGGGCTCGCAAATTGTCGAGCAGGGAGCCGGCGGCGATTCCAGCTATGGACAACACTTCCGAATCGGCTGGACCGAGGGCTGGAACGACGCCTTGACGGCCATGCGCGAAGCGGCAGTCACAGAGGGGTTGCCGGAGGGATACACCGAGTTCCGGGTGTTGGATTCGCTGCCGCGTCGTTGAAACCTGTTGTCACCCGCGACGCAGTCTGAGGCCGACCACCAATGCGGCCGAGGCATACTGAATCCATGCCACGGATTCTGATCATGGGTGCGAGCGGGTATGTCGGCGGCCACCTGGCGCCTCGGCTGGCGTCCGAGGGATTCCAGGTCAGGGCGGCGGCGCGGCGAATCGATGCATTGCGGGCTCGAAGTTGGGATGCCGTGGAATGTGTCCATGCCGATGCGCTCGATCCGGCTTCACTGGGCGATGTGCTTGATGGAATCGATATCGTCTACTACCTCGTGCATTCGATGGCGTCAGGAGGGAGCTTCTCCGACCTCGATCGCCAGGCGGCTGCGAATGTTCGCGATGCGGCCATGCAGGCAGGCGTCACGCGGATTATCTATCTCGGCGGTCTGCAGCCGATCGACGGAGCGTCGCCGCACCTTGCTTCGCGCCGGGAGACCGGGGAGGTGCTGCGATCCGGCACGGTGCCGATAACCGAATTGCGGGCCGGGATCGTCGTTGGCCCCGGTTCGGCCGCCTTCGAGGTGATCCGCGACCTCGTCTATCACCTGCCGGTGATGCTGGCGCCGCGCTGGGTCAGTTCCTGCAGCCAACCGATCGCGCTCGACGACTTACTCGACTACCTGGTTGGGTTGTTGCGCCTTGAGGACGACGGCGCGACGCACATCTACGACGCCGTCGGTCCCGAGACGCTCTCCTACGGAGACCTGCTGCGCCAGTTCGGCGAGGTCGTGGACCGCTCCGTTCGTATTGTGCCCTTGCCGGTGCTCACGCCCCGGCTGTCGTCCTACTGGCTGGATCTGGTCACGTCGGTGCCGGCGAGCATCGCCCGACCATTGATCGACGGCCTCAAGCACGATCTCATCTCGCAGCGGCCGCACGAGCTGCAGGAACTGATTCCCATCCGCCAACGCTCCTACCGAGAAGCCGTCGAGCAGGCCTTGCAGCAGGAGGAAGCCGCCGAACTGACGATCCGCTGGACCGAAGGCGGCTTCCGCTACCGCCGACAGCGCCACGACGTCTCCTGGTACGACAAATCCGTGCACGTCTCCGTGCAGAGCGAGCGCTCGGCAGAGGAAGTCTGGCGCGACATCAGCTCAATCGGCGGAGATCGTGGCTGGTACTTCGCGACCTGGATCTGGAAGCTGCGAGGTCTGATCGATCGCGCAATCGGCGGCGTCGGCATGCGTCGCGGCCGGCGGCATCCCACCGAACTGCGCGTCGACGATCCCCTCGACTTCTGGCGCGTAGCGTCAGTCGAATCCGGGCGCAGCCTGACCCTGGTCGCGGAAATGAAACTGCCCGGCTCTGCCGTGCTTGAGTTGTCGGTGGAACCCCGTGATGCCGGTTCGGTCGCAAGGCTCCAGGCGCACTTCCACCCGGCGGGCGTGCTGGGCCTGTTCTACTGGTTCGGACTCTGGCCGATCCACATGGTGATGTTCCGGCGACTCGCCCAAGTGTTGGCGACAGGTCCTACGCGCCGCGCAAGCGAGGATCGAGCACGTCCCGCAGCGCGTCCCCGAGCAGATTGAAGCCCAACACAATCATCATGATTGCCCCGCCGGCGAAGACCGTCTGCCACGGATGCAGGTCGAGCGACCCACGTCCGGCTTGGACCATCTGACCCCAACTGGGAATGCCCTGCGGCCCCGCGCCGAGGAAGGAGATCGAAGCCTCGGCCAGGATGTAGGCCCCGATGCCGATGCTGAAGGCAATGATCAGCACGGCGACGCAGTTGGGCAGCACGTGGCGAATCATGATCCGCAGGTCGCTTGCGCCGACGACGCGCGCGGCCAGCACGAACTCGCTCTCACGCACCTGGAGCACCGCCGACCGAATCAGCCGTGTCGTAATTGCCAGGCCCGCCACTCCGAGCCATAAGACCACATTCAGAACGGAACGCTCCGTGATCTGTGTGAAGACGAGCACCAGCACCAGGAACGGGATCGCCTGCAGCATGTCGACAATCCGCTGGATCAGCAGATCGACGATCCCGGCGTAGTAGGCCGAGATCATCCCGATGATCAGACCGCCCACCACGGCGATCACCGACGCGCCCAGGCCCACGATCAGGCTCAGCCGAGAGCCGTGAATGACCTGCGACCAGATGTCGCGGCCGAACTTGTCGGTGCCGAACCAGTGACCGCCGCCAGGCTCTTCAAACTGCGAGACCAGGACCGGCGAACCGATATCCGGGTTGCGGGCCAACTCCAGCGTGCTGGGGTTCGCCTTGTAGTCGGGATTCGGCGTCTCGAAGATCTCGTCTGGGTCGTGGCGCTGGATCACTGTCGCCAGCAGGGCGACCGCGATGAAGACCACCACCACGACCAGTCCGGAACCGCCAAGCGGTTTGCCCTTCATGAACCTGCCCAGGGAGACCATCGCGCTGCCGGCTCGCTCTAACGGCGTCGGGTCGCGGAGCGGGACGACAGTGGGGTCAACAATCTGACTCATGAGCGTCCTTCTCTACGACAGCCGGATGCGTGGGTCGATCACGCCATACATGATGTCGACCACCAGGTTGGTGAGCACGGTGAAGACCGCGATGATCAGCACGACCGACTGGAACACGGGATTGTCGCGCGCAAACAGCGCGGTCAGCACCTTGTTGCCGATCCCCGGGATGTTGAACATGTTCTCAAGAATCACCTGGGAACCGATGATCGTGGCGATCGTGACGCCCATCACGGTCAGCACCGGCAAGAGCGCGTTGCGCAGCGCGTGTCGCGTAATCACGACCGATTCACGCAGACCCTTGGCCCGGGCCGTGCGAACGTAATCCTGGCGCAAGACCTCGAGCATCTGAGAACGCAGCAAGCGCATGGTCGTCGCCGTGCCGGCGAAGCCTCCGGCGAACATCGGGATCAGATACCAGGTGATCGCGTTCCCCGGATCCTCCCACAGATGCGGTTGTCCAATCACGTCGATCAGGAACAAATCCCACTGCAACACCACCAGCGAGGCGATCGCCGCCGTCCAGAAGACCGGGGCCGCCAGAGCGAGGATTGCCAGCCCGCGCAGGCTGTAATCGAGCGCCTTGTCCTGGAAGATCGCCGAGATCAGCCCCACCGGGATGGCGACGGAGAATCCGACAATCATGATCAGCACGCCGAGCTCGATCGAGTAGGGCAGAGACCGCCCGATCTCGTACCAGACCGTGTTTTGAGTCAGGAACGAATCGCCAAGATCTAGCCGAACCGTGTCCCACAGCCAGTTGGCGTATTGCTCGCCGATCGGTTTGTCCAGCCCGAGATCGGCCCGGCGCTGGGCAATGTTGTCGGCCGAGGCGCTGCCCGCGTCCAATCCGAGTGACGCCGTGGCAAAGTCGCCCGGCAACACCCGAATCGCGAAGAACGAGAACGTGCCGACCAGGAAGACGACGAAGACCGCGCCGAGGATTCTGCGGATGATGTAGGCCTGCATTGCCTCACCTGTCACCCCGGTCACACGGGGCGGCCGACTCGAAGTCTAACTGGATGGCGCGAAGCGAGCGCCTGCCCCGGCGAGCGCAGTCCGCGCTCACCGGGGCTGTGCTTCAGCTCGGATCAGAGCGGCGTCGGCTCCGGAGCCTGGCGGTCGGAGGCTGACGGGTCGTCGAGATCGAGGTAGTGCTCCATCGCCTGGAGACTGACGGCGAGGAAGTTCCAGCCCTCTTCGTCCGTCTTCTTCTCGATCTTGTTGTAGTTGTAGCCGATCCACGGGTAGATGTAGTTGTAGCAAATGCTCCGGCCAAACTGCCCGCGCTCCATCACGTAATCCTGCACATCGCGGATCATCTGGAATGCGGTGTCGTAGTCCAGCTCCTGCTTCGCCGCGATCAGCGTCTCGTCGATGTACGGATCGGAGACGTCCCAGTAGTTGGAGCCCGCGCCCGTGGTGAACGCGCCAATCATGTCGGCCCGCGCGTCGGGGATCTCGATGTTCGGGATCCAGCTGAAGAACGGGTC
This sequence comes from Chloroflexota bacterium, assembly GCA_028875225.1. Lineage (GTDB taxonomy): Bacteria > Chloroflexota > Dehalococcoidia > Bin125 > Bin125 > Bin125. Next base: position 52,014 of record JAPPFB010000029.1, read on the forward strand.
GAAGTCCTTGTTGATCCAGGACGGGATGATCTCCAGGTACGGCTTGGTGATCCCGTTGAACTGATCGGTGTCGAAGGCCTGGTTGAACATCTCGGCGATGATCCCCGGCGTCGCCGACCAGGCGGCGCGTGAGGCCCACAGCTCCGAGGTCACCCAGTCGATCTGCCCGAGTTCGGGCCCGCCGGCCGCGTTCCACAGCGCGCGCGCCTCTTCGATGTCGGCGTCCTTGTCGACGCGGTACCCGGGGATGGTCTCGAGGTCTTCCTGCGAAATCGCCCAGGCTTCCTGCATCCACGAGACCGGACCCGAGACCTTGCCCAGGCCGTTGTGCAGCTGCTGAATCAGCTGGCGCCGGTTGATGGCCAGGTCGATGGCCCGCGTCAGACGCAGGTCATTCCACGGAGCCTTGTTCGACGGCGTGAAGATCGCCACCGTGTTGGCCACGCCCTGGAAGGTCAGGTAGGTCTCGTCGATCAGGTCGTCGTGAATCGCCAGGATCGTGTTCGGATCCGGGTCGGTCATCGAGTCGACCTGCTTCTGCTCGAACGCGATCCGGTAGGCGTTGGGGTCCTGGAAGGTCTGCACCCAGACCCAGCCATCCAGGTACGGCTTGTCTGGATTCCCGTAGAAGTCGGGATTGCGCAGAGCCGCGATGCCCTCGCCCGGGTCCCAGCGGGTCAGGATGTTGGGTCCGGTGCCAATCACCTTGGACGCGTCGACCTCGGTGTACTGATCCTCGGTCCCGCCCACCAGTTCCGGCTGATTGATCAGGTTGAACTCGTTGGCAAACCCCTGGACGAAGGTGGCGTCCGGCTCGACCAGGTTTAGCGTGACGCTGTTGTCGGCCTGATCGATCGTGGACACGCCGCCCCAGTAGGCGGAGCGCCCAAAGTTGCCCGCCTCTTCACCGCTCTCGAGCAGCTTGTTGCGCTGCCGGTCGATGTTCCAGACGATGTCCTGGGTGGTCAATGCACGACCGGGCGCAGCCGCCGGGTGACTCGCGCCGGGACCCTCGGAGTGCCACGACACGCCATCGCGCAGGTTCAGCACGACGGTCGTCGAATCGGGCAGCTCCCAGGTCTCCGCGAGGTCGCCCACGAGATCACCGGTGTCGGGATTCGCGAAACGCAGGATCTTGGACTGCACCCGCGCCAGCACCTGAAGAACCGGCGATGCGACCGTGCGCTGCGCGTCGTAGGTCTCGTACACGTTGGCCGATTGTTCTACGATCCAGCCGCCGTACTTCTTGGTCGACGCGACCGCCGCCTGCTGTTGCGCCGCCTGCTGTTCGGCCTGTTCGTCGGCCGTCTGTTCCTGGGCCTCCTGTTGGGCGGCCTGTTGCGCAGCCTGCTGCTGATCCTGTTGCTGCATGGCCTGCTGCTGTTGCTGCTGCATGGCCTGCTGTTCGGCCTGCTGCTGCATGGCCTGCTGCTGTTGCTGGACCTGCGCCGCGGCCTGCTGGCCGTCGTCGTCATCGTCGCCGCAACCGACCAGCGCCAGTCCGGCCGCGCCAACGCCGGCCCGAGCCGATGCGCGCAGAATCCCGCGCCGACTCATCCGTTTCCGGCCCATGCGTTGCCAGTAGGAACGCTCGCTCATCGTTGTCCTCCTGTGCTCAGCCTCCGCCCCGCCGACGGATTTGCTGGTACCGCGCAACGATACATGAGAACCGGGCTACCGTAACGCAGTTGTCACGCGCATCCGAAGGATTGTCTCGATGCCCAGAGCAGTGAGAGAACTGACCCTGCGCGCCGTGCCGATCTGGTTGCTGCGTCAGTACCTGGAACAGCTCGGCGCCGTCGACGTGGAGCCGCCTCCACCCGGTCCGACCGATCCCGACGGCGTCGTCACCCCCGACGGCGCAATGGCCGGCGACGACTGGACCGTCCTCTGGCGCACCGAGCAGCGCCCCATGCATCCGCGCCTGCCGACCAAAATGGACGAGCACTACTTCGTCTTCACCGCCGAGACGGAGGAGGCGCTCGAAACACTGATCGACCGCTTCATGCTCAAAGCCCAGCGCGGCGGCGGCTAGCGCGCACTTGCCTCCACATCACGATTTAGCATCGCGTTCGACTTTGCTCCATGAGACTGCACTCCCGGGGGAGACCACCAATCAGAGTTGGCCTCGCGATGGCGGGGCTGCGCAACGAACAGGTACAGGTCGACACTGGCAAGCTCGCGACACACCGCCCCCCGGCATCTCCGTGAATCGCCTCATATCGATCGAGTCTTGCTTCGACCCGAACATGCCAACACGCCCGGTTCGGCATATGCTCAGAACGTATGTGCATGAACAGTCAGGAGGGGCTCACAATGACATCGATCGCTCATCATCCGCCTGTTCGCCTCTCAGATCTCGGAATCCCGGCACGCCAACGCCATTCGGGCGCCGAACAGGACCGAACAGGTCCGAACGGAATTCTTCAGTCCAACCCGAAAAAACCTGAAAAAACCCGAAACTCCTGGATCACGTTCTTCAGGCTATTGCTGAACATCGTTCCCGTTTCCGCCGCGGAAAAAATTTCTCTCGAAAACCTGAACGTCCAGAATCTCCGAAACATCCGACCACCCTGAACGGCGTCGGCTAGGCTGTGGCAATCGCTCGGAATAACCGTCGGCCGGCAGACCTATCATGGCGCTGATAGCCACAGCTCCTGGAGGCAGCCATGCCTGGACCGCTTGACGGCGTACGAGTTTTTGATCTGACCCTCTGGATGGTCGGCCCCTGGGCGTCCACTCAGCTCGGCGCCCTCGGCGCGGATGTGATCCACATCGAGCAGCCGTCAATCGATCCCCGCACCCTCGGAGCCGGCGTGCCGCCGACCATCAATGGCACTTCGATCGGCTACATGACCTGGAACCAGAACAAGCGCGGGCTGTTCCTCGATCTCAAGTCGGCCGCCGACCGGCAGACCGCATACGAGCTGCTGCAAACCTGCGACGTGTTTCTGATCAACATGCGTCCCGGCGCGGCTGAGCGCATGGGCGTCGGCTACGAACAGGTCAAGGCGGTCAATCCCGACATCATCTACACCGCGATCACCGGTTGGGGCGAAGTGGGGCCGATGCGCGACAAGCCCGGCGCCGACGTCCAGGCGCAGTACTTCACCGGCTTCTGGTCGGTCAGCGGAGCGGAAGGCGGCCGTCCCGAGGTCTACCGGCACATGGCCCAGATCGACGCCACCACCGGCAACGTCGCCGCACAGGCCGTGCTCATGGGACTATTGGCGCGCAAGCGGACCGGCCAGGGACAGCGAATCCACGTCGGCATGTTGCGCGCCGGCATGGCCCTGCAAAGCGGCCGTATCGCCGAGAATCTCAGCACCGGAGCACTGCATCAGCCGCAGGGCTCGGCCGCGTTCGCCACCGCGCCCGATCAGGCCCTTCAGTGTCAGTGGGGCGACTGGATTGGTATCTCAGTTACCAGCGAGGACGAATGGCAGCGCTTCGCCGCCGTCATGCGCGCGTCGGAGGCGGAGGTTGACGGGATCGACGAACTGGCAACCGATCCGCGTTGGAGCACCAACCGCGACCGCGTCGCCCGGCGCATCGAATTGGCGGACATCCTCCAGGCCGGATTCCTCCAGCGTCCCAGGCATTACTGGATGCTGCGCCTCAGCGCGGCGGGCATCCCCTGCGGCTACCCGATCTCGTTCGAGACGCTGCAGCACCACGCCCAGGCCATAGAGAATCAGTACCTGCGCGAGGTCGAGACCTCAGGCTGGGGCAATGTCTGGACCGGCGGCGCGCCCTGGGAGTTTTCAACCACCCCTGCTAGATGGTTTGGCGCCTGTCTGCCCGGCGAGCACACCGGCGAGATCCTCGACGAGCTGGCCGCGCAGAGAGCGACAGCCGACGAACCCACGCCGGTGATCGGCGACTAGTGTGCCCGGTCCACTCGACGGATATCGCGTCATCGAAATCGCCGAAGGAGTCGCTGGGCCGCACACCGCCATGTCGCTGGGCGACGCCGGAGCGGACGTGATCAAAATCGAGCCGCCGCAGGGAGACCGGTCGCGCGGCTGGGCCCCGTCTCTTAACGGTGATTCGCCCGTCTTCCGAACCCTCAATCGGAGCAAGCGCGGAATCGTGCTCGACTGGTCGTCCGAGCAAGACATCGAGACTGCCCGCCGCCTCCTCACGCAGGCCGACGTCGCCGTCGTCGACAAGTACGGCTTGCCCCCGGAACTGGGCTGGGAACAACTCAATGCCCCCGGGCTCGTCTACTGCGCCATCTCCGGCTTCGGACCCAGGGGACCTTGGGCTGATCATCCGATTTCGGAGATTGGAACCCAGATGGCCAGCGAGGCCACATCGTCGCTCGGCAACCTGGGCGAGCCGCCGGTGCGGCATGGTAGCGACATCGGCTCCGTCTTCGCGGCCAACAACGCCATCCAAGCGATCTGCGGCGCCCTCTACGCTCGCGACGACAGCGATCCGTCAAACCCCACTGGCGGCCAGCGAGTCGAGGTTTCCCTCTTCGGCAGCCTGATCGCGATGCGCTCAACGTTGTGGGTGGCGCTCTCAAACCCCGACGAATGGTGGGGCTTCCACCTCGACAGCTACGTCAAGCCGCCTGATCACGGCTACCAGTGCCGTGACCTGCCGATCTACTTCTCCCTGGCCCGGATCCGAGGCGAGGCATTTGAGTCGTTGATCGATGAACTGGACATGGCCTGGGCGCGCGATCATCCCGACTACGACATGCTCCGCACCGACGGCGCAGGCGGCGCCGGTCGCTACGCCGCCGAACTCAAACCGCTCTGGGAACGAGGCTTCGCCAACTTCGACGCCGACCAGGTAATGGAAATCGTCGAGCGCCACGGAGGCTGGGCCTTCCCCATGCACGACTACGAGCGCCTGAGCCAGGATCCACAGGTCGCAGCGGTCGAAGCCATCATCGACCTCGAACAGTCCGACGGCCCCATCATGCGCCAGGTCGCCCCACCCTGGGACTTCGAGGGAACCCCCGTCTCCACCCCCACCCGCCCTTCGCCGGGACTCGGCGAGCATCAGGAAGAGGTGCTAACCGAGTTGGAGTCGCTAGGATGAAATCATCAGGGAAATGAGGACCGCCGAGAGCAGCGAGGATTGAGATGGCGACTGCAAAGGACCACAAAGGAACTGTTGACAAGTCCGCGAAAGCCGGGCGTGAGAAGCCACCAACCCAAGCAACCCAACCTCGTCGTCGTCCCCTTCCACGCACCATCCACAAAAATGGTGCATGACCTATATCTGTTCCAAGAAGGTAGATTCGAGACGCTGAATCCAGTTGGTACCCCTACGAGCTCGCAATGGTTGCGGCGAACAGGAGGATGAGTTGTGCTGCCACCGCAAATAAGGATCTCGTGAGCCAACGTGCCTTTGCACGTATCGTGCGTTCATTGAGTATGAAGTCTTCAACATGCGACTCCAGCGCGGCGTCTTCCAATTCTTGTCTTGACGTGCCCGCATAGTTCTCACGGATGGCTTGCATTTCCAGTCCCGTGCCGGTCTCTCTGAGCCAGTAGGCGAATCCCAGCAGAATCCAGGCGACCAGCGAAGCAGAAACTGCCATCAGAGTCAGAAGCGCGGCTGGGGAAGCTTCAAGCCTGAGGTTTCCAAGAAAGCCGCTCAGAGCGAACACACCAGCGCTCGCGGTGAAGAGGGCGGCGATCTTGACGTCGTAGTTCCTTACCTGCGCGAGTTGCTCCTGAACACGCTGACGTGCTTCCTGAAGTAAGAATGCTCGCGCTTCCGCTTCGAAGTCGCGTGCTGGCCAACCTGACTCGAGCGGCAGTTGGTCGGGCACGAGAAGCTATGTGCTCGCCGGGCGAAAGACCGGCAGCGTGATCTCGTCATTGACCTTGCGGAAATCGACCTCGACTGCCAGGTCGCAACTGACGTCCTGGTCCTCGATCTCGACCAGGGTGGAGTACATGTATGGACCCTCTTCGAGCTTGATCAGCGCGACCGTGTAGGGGTACTCATCGGGCGACCAGCCGGGGAAGTACTTCTGCCACATGCGGATCCAGGACCAGACGGTGCCGTGCCCGGAGATCGGCCGCCACTCCCAGTCGTCCTGGAGACAGCGCGGGCAGGCCTCGGCCGGCGGGAACCAGGGCAGATCGCAGATGTTGCAGAACTGGATCTGCAGCACGCCCTCGCGGCAGCCGTCCCAGAAGGGCTTGGTCAACTCGAGCACCGGCGGCAGCGGCTTCTCGTAACTGAGTTCCGGAGTTGGTGACTCGGTCGTCATCAGTTGTCCCGCTTCAATATGTGTCCGGTCGCCAGCGGCGCGGCGCAGGCGTACAGGCCGTACTGCGCGTCGTCCACCTGGCGCTCACCGCAATCCTGCCTCAGTTGTCGCACGGCTTCGACGTGTAGCGCCCAGCCCTGCATATAGGACTCGCTGGTGTGCCCGCCGCCGGTGTTGAGCGGGAGCTCGCCATGCAGTCCGATCCGCTCAGGCGTAATCCAGTCGCCGCCCTCGCCCGGTTCGCAGAAGCCCATGCCCTCGAGCGTGAACAGCATCGTCGGGGTGAAATTGTCGTAGAGCTGTGCGAATGCCAGGTCCTCGCGTTGAGCCTCCGAGTGCGCGAAGAGGTCGTCCGCGATCTGCGACATCGGCTCGTGCCAAAAGTCGTCGGCAACATAGACCGGCGTGATGTCCGACGCCTGCGAGGTCGCGTGGATCAGCACTGGCGTGTGCTGGAGGTCGCGGGCGCGCTCGGCCGACGTCACGATGAAGCAGACGCCGCCGTCGTTGATCAGGCAGTAGTCGAACAGGCAGAGCGGTTCGGCGATGTAGCGCGCGCCATGGTAATCGTCCATCGTGATCGGCCGCTGCATGACCGCGTTGGGATTGAGCGCCGCATTGGCGCGGTTGGAGATAGCGAGGTGCGCCAGCGGCTCGGTCGTGGTGCCGTAGCGGTACTGATGGCGGCGGAACATCAACGACGTCACCGCGCCGGGCGATGTCATCCCGTAAGGCGCCTCGAACATCGCCTGCGTCGAAATGCCGCGGCTCTCACCGCCGTACCTGGCCCCCGCTGAGCGTCCGTTGTTGCCGTAGATGCAGGCCACTACGTCGGCCATGCCGTTGGCCACGGCCAGCGCTGCGTACTGCAAGGCAATCCCTGACTGACGCCCCTCGCCCGGCAACACGTTGACGAACCGAGGATGGCGCAGACCGATCATCTCGCACATGCGGCCATAGTGCGGGAGCCGCGAGACGATCACGCCATCGACGTCGGTGCGCTTGAGCCCGGCGTCTCTGAGTGCTTCGCGGAACGCGATCAGTCCCAACTCGTATGCCGATCGCTCCGGGTCCAGGTCGCGGTAGATGGCGCCAAACTCGGTCGTGCCGACGCCGACGATTGCCGTCTTGTCCCGGAGGTTGCGAAGATCGCTGCGGTCGGGTTGGTTGGCCATGCGGCGAGTCTAGGGTGTCAGTTCAACCCCAGAACCGGGCGGGCGTTCTCAGCCAGCACCTGGTCCAGTTCACGATCAGTCAGGCCGCTGCGCAGGAGTTGCAGCACCTGCGGCTTCTGATCGGCGCCCGGAGCGTCCGAGCCGAACAGTACCCGCTCCACGCCCAGCGTTCGAATCAGCCGCGCGGCATCTTCCAGGGCGCACGCTCGGCGTCCGTCACGGCAGGTGAAGTGCCCGTCGTCGAAACCGCCCGCGGTGTCAAAGATGACCTGAGGGAACCGCTTGGCGATGTCGATCCGCTGGTCCCAGTACGCGCCCGGCATATGAGCCATGATGAACTGCAGCCGGGGAAAGCGTTCGAACACGGGGATGAAGTGGTCGGGCATCCCGTAGACGTCTTCGCCGGGGCCGCCGCGCAACGCTCCGGTGTCGCTCAGAATCGGCAGACCCAGCTCTTCCAGACGCGCGTAGAGAGGCATCATGCGCTCGTCGGCAGGGAAGTATCGACCCAGACCGGGATGCATCTTGACGCCTCGCGCGCCCAGGGCGACGCCGCGCTCGAGCTCTTCCATCAGCAGGTCGGTCTCGACCCAGGTGCCGATGTCGCAGCAGAGGAACGTCCGAATGCGGGGATCTTCAGCTTGCCGGCCAAGAGTCCATGAATTGAAGCTGCGCACCCGATCGTGCAGCATCGCCAGCAGTTCTTCGGCCGTCGCCTCTGGCCGACGCTGCCGTTGCTGCTCGAACATCTCCGGCACGACCATGTAGTTCAGCCCGACGATCGCTTCGACGTTGTTGCGGGTCATGTACTCGCCGCAGGCGTCGCCGTTGGCCCAGCGCCATTCCAGCGGCAGGCCGCGTCTGGGAAAGACGATTGCCTCCTGCTCAGGCGTTCGGCAGAGGTGGACGTGGACATCGATCACTTTCGGCATAGGTTCACCTCATAGATTCTTCGGCAGTCGGGCGGCAAGGAAGTCGGCGTAGTGCAGGGTCTGATGGCTGGCGCCGCCGGCATTGGCGCCGGCCCGGAGATGGATGACGCAACCCGGATTGTTGGTGATCAACTTGTCGCATCCCGATTCGGCCACGCAAGCCAGTTTGCGCTCGAGAATGCCCGCCCCAACCTCAGGCGCGGCGAGCGACGTCAGCCCACCGAAGCCACAACAGACGTCCGGTTCCTCAAGCGGTTTCGCGGTCTCACCAGTCAGGCGCTCAACGAGCTGATCAATCCGAGCGCCCGCATCATTGCGATTTGACGCCTGGCAGAATCGATGCGCCGACCAGGAGTTGCTGCCGCCGTTGCTGAGGCAAGCGTCGGGGAGTCGCCCCGGACCATCGAGCCAGTCAGCGAGGTCATGGACGCGCTCACTGACTGCTGCGGCACGTTCCAGCCACTCCGGATCGTCACTGAACAGACGCGGCCAGTGCTCCTGCATGGAGATGACGCAGCTTGGCGCTGGAGTGACAATCTGATGCTCGCTACCTTCGAGCGTTTCGATCGTCTGTCGAGCCATGCGCCGGGCGGTCGCCCAGTCGCCAGCGTCGAAGGCGGGGAGTCCGCAGCAATGCTGCGATTGAGGCAGGTTGACAGCAGCCCCGCCGGCCTCGATCAGCCTGGCAGCGGAGTCCACGGCGGAGGGCAGCAACCGGTCGGCGAGACATTGCGCAAACAGGTCGACGGTTCGACCCGCGGAAGGCGACTCTGACAGGGGATTCACGGGCGGACGGCTCTTGATCAGCGTCTGACCGCTGCGCAGCGGCAAGGCAGGCACTGACCGCCAGCGCAGGCGACCCGGCAACGGCAGGCGGAGGTGGTCGCGATGGACGAGGCCGACCAGCCTCGCCAGACCCGACCCGGCAGCGGCAATTCCCATCAGGTTGTGGAACAGCCGCGGCCTGGCCCACAGTCTCAGCGCGACCCGTTCCCAGAGTGGCGCGTGTCCCGACTCGTGGGCCCGGTGGCGTACTTCGAGGATTTGCTTCGGCAGCGGGATGTCGACCGGGCACACGGTCTGACAGGCGCCGCAGGAGACGCAGAGACCCTGGGGTCCGGCGGCCTCCTCGATGCTGTGGTGGAAGGTGGTGTTCACCAGTCCAATGGCGCCGGTATAGATGTGGCCAAAGGTGTGTCCCCCGACGATCTGGTAGGGCGGACAGACATTGGCGCAGGCTCCGCAGCGGATGCAGCGCAGGGCATCTCCGATGACGTCGCTGTCGCGCATGGCGCGGCGGCCGTTGTCGAGCAGGATGATGTGCATCTCCTTGCCCGGCTGCGCTCCCGTAATGCAGGTCGTGTAGGTGCTCAATGTTTGCGCGGTGGCCGAGCGAGGCAGCAGCTGCAGCTGGCGCTCGGCGTCGGCCCAGGTGGGAATCAGCTTCTCGATCCCGGCGGTAACGAAGTGCACGTCGGGCAACGAAGTCGCCAGGCGCATATTGCCCTCGTTGGTCACGACCATGATGCTGCCGGTCTCGGCGACGAGGGCATTGGCGCCGGTCAGTCCGGCGCCGGCCGAGAGGTAGTGACGGCGCAGGCCGTCGCGAGCGCTGGCGACCATCGCCGGGATGTCGTCGGGATCAAACTCGCGGCCCAGTTCCTCGCCCAGGATCTCGGCGACGTATTGCCGTTTCTGGTGGATTGCCGGCATGACCAGGTGCGATGGCCGCTCTTCGGCGAGTTGGAGCAGCCATTCGCCGAGGTCGGTCTCGATCGCCGTAATCCCTCGTTGCTCCAATTCGTGATTAAGCTCGATCTCCTCGGAGACCATCGACTTGCTCTTGACAACCAGGTCGATGCCGCGCGACTTGCACACACCAGCGATGTAGTCGACCGCCTCCTGGGCCGTTGACAGCTCGACCACGGTCGCGCCGGCAGCTTCAGCGTTGCTACGAAACTCGGCGATGTACTCGTCCAACCGCTCGAGCACCGAGTCCTTGACTGCGGCAAAGTCTCGTCGCAGTTCGTCGAAGGACTGTTCAGTGCGCTGCTCCAGCCGCCGGACCTGCGCATCGCGGCTCTCTCGCCAGGAACGTTGGAAGTCGAGCAGTCGCGGTTTGAGATCCGGATCGCTCAGCGAGCGTCGGTATCGCGTCTTGAAGGGAGCGGTCGACGCGCTCACGCGAGCACCGCCACGGTCATGCGACATGGTCCTTGCACACCGATCGTGAGCGAGCGTTCAATGTCGGCCGTACGAGACGGTCCGGTGACAAACGTTGCGTAGGCGGCCGCTCGCGGTTGCTGGGCGAGCCAGCGAAATCCGTCGGCCAGTTCTTCCACGATGTCCGCTTCCGACACGGCGACAATCAGATGCCTGGTCAGCAGCGAGACCGCCCGATCACGCGGAGTTGGCTCGATTAGTAGTACTGATCCGGTCTCGGCGACTGCCAGGGTTGCGACTGTGATACCGACTGATCGATCAGCAATCGAACGTAACGGTTCCGAATCATCCGGCAGCTCCCCGCGTTGTAACTGTTCATACGCAATTGGAGAGACGACAGGCGTCTCGTCGCTGAGCCCGACGGCGTGCTCCCAGACGTCATCCCACGACGTGCACTGAACCAGATCGCCCTGGGCCGCCTGCAGGCCGTCAGCGAAGAGGGCGATGCGGTCGCCGAGGGTGATCATGCGCCGAGTCTAGCAGCCGACCCGGTCTGGGACTGTATGCTCAGGACGGACCGACTGTGCGAACCGAGCGGGATGGAGTGCGAGCGATGATTGAACTGTCGGAATCGCAACGGTTGATTCAACAGACGGTACGTGAATTCGCTCGCGCCGAGATTGATCCAATTGCGGACGATATTGATCGCGAAGATCGATTCCCTCGACACCTGTGGCCGATGCTGGGAGAACTCGGTCTGTTAGGCGTCACGATCGACGAACAGTATGGCGGTTCGAACGCCGGTCTGTTGGCCGGTGTGATTGCTACGGAAGAGATCGCGCGCGCCAGCGCATCAGTAGCATTGTCATACGGTGCACACGCCAACCTGTGCGCCAACAACATTGCGGCCAACGCGAGCGAAGCACAGAAAGAACAGTATCTTCCCGGACTCTGCGACGGTACGCAAATTGGCGCGCTGGCGCTGACCGAACCCGAAGCCGGCTCCGATGCGATGGGTATCCGAACAACAGCGGTCCGTGACGGCGATGTGTATCGGCTCAACGGCTCAAAGATGTTCATCACCAACGGATCGGTCGCCGATACGTTGGTGTTGTACGCCAAGACCGATCCAGAGGCCGGCTCGAAAGGCGTCACCGCATTCATCGTCGAATCCGGATTCGAAGGCTTCAGCGTTGGTCAGGTGCTGGACAAAGTCGGTCACCGCGGATCGCCCACGGCGGAGTTGATCCTGGAGGACTGCATTGTGCCGGCGTCGAATGTGTTGCGCGGCGAGGGCGCGGGCGCGGGCGTGATGATGCAAGGCCTGGCGGTCGAGCGCGCCTTCCTGGCCGGAGAGCCGCTGGGCATCGCCCAGGCGGCACTGGACGAAGCCGTCGAGTATGCGCGCAATCGCAGGCAGTTCGGACAGCGGATCGGTGACTTCCAGCTGATCCAGGCAATGCTCGCCGACATGTATACAGAACTCGAGGCGGCGCGCTGGCTGGTCTATCGGACGGCGCATGTTGTGGAAGAAGCCGCCACACGCGGTATCCGTAGCAACAAGGAGGCGGCCGCGGCAATCCTCTACTCGGCGGAAATGTCCAGCCGGGTGGCAGACAAGGCCGTTCAAATCCACGGCGGTTACGGCTACATGAGCGAGAGCCGAGTGGCGCGCTTCGTCAGGGACGCGAAGCTGCTGGAGATTGGGGCGGGGACGTCGGAGATCCGGCGGATGCTGATCGGTCGGGAGCTGATCGGTCCAGAGTGATCAATGACCTCCCCCTTGGAGGAGGTGCCGCGCAGCGGCGGAGGGGGGCGTCCCTGACCCAACGGATTGCCGGGAGCCCCCTCAGTCCCTACGGGACAGCTCCCCCAGTGGGGGAGCTCTTTGCTAGTCACCCAGCAGGATCGAGCGACCCTGTTCAAACGCGTCCAGCGCTCGTGCCTGTAGACCCTCAATTCCCGTGCTGCCGATCGGATGATCGACGAGGGCGTAGCGGAAGTCGGGCATGCCGAGGGTCCTGGCGATCATTCGGCCAGTGGGATCGAAGGGATGGGTGCAGAGGACGAGGCCCGGCTTGCCGTACTGCTCAAACGTGATCCCGTCGTGCACACTGCACGTTGAACAGGAACCTCAATCGCCGACCGCCGTGATCAGGAAATCGACGTCGTTCGCAATCCGCTCCAGGACCTGCGGATCGGCGATCCGGCTGGCGTTGCGCTTGCCTGAGTCAATCGAGATCGTGCAGCCGGCCTCGCGCTCGAAGACCTCTCCGGTGAAACGCAGCAGCTTTTCCGCATTGACCTTGCCGTTGGAGAACAGACCGATCTTCAGGCCGTCAAGGGTTGCCAGGCGTGGCGCCGCGGTGAAGCCCGTGGGCGTCGGTTCTCCAGTGGGGTCGAGGAGTTCCAGCGGCATTGTGGTCTCACAAGTCAAATCTGTCAGTTCCCCTAATGTGGAGGAACTCGTTCCGCGCTTGCACGATAGCGGCCGGGGAACCAAGCGGGTCCCCGCGTGAAGCGGGGACTGACGAACGTCAGCAGTCGAGGCAGACACCGATCGCCTTGGTCTGGTAGATCGAGTTGCGGCCGCGGCTCCAGGAGGGTAGGAAGGCGGAATGCCCGCCGGCCTCGCCGCCGGCGACGACCAGCAGGATGTCGTCCGGGCTGCGCCCGCGATGGAACCGGCCCATGGTGCGGTCGTGGCCGCGTTCGCCCTCGGACAGTCCATCGCGGTCTCGTCCGGCGGGCCATTTGCCTCTGCTCAGCATCTCGTCGGGATCGCGGCTGGCGTGCTCGAAGAGATAGGCCTGCACGTCCTGCTTCGACATCCCGCCGGAGGCCGCAATCTGCGCATGCTCGGGCGACATCACGACGAGGGACTGGCCGTCGGTCAGGGCGCCCAATGAGCCCATCGCGTCGGCAAATGTGTCGAGCAGGCGCTCCGGTTCACTGGTGTAGTGATTCTCCACGTTGTAGAAGCCTGAGGCGGCGAAGACGGTCGCCGTGGAAACCTCGGGCGGGAAGCCCAGCGACTCGTGCAGCGGCTCCCAGGGACTGTTGAGGACGTTCTCGGCAATGCAGCAGGAATACTTGCCCGGCCAGCCGGTCGTGGAGCGATCGGAGACGCCGGGGATCATCTGGAAGATGTTCATGATGACCAGCCGGATCGCCCGTCCGATCGTGGCGTTGGCTCGGTAACCCGGTCCGAAGACGTTGACGCTGGCGTTCATGCCGATTTCGTCGCGGATGTCTCCGGACACGATCACCACGGGCGCCGAACCACCGGTGCTCGCGGTTGATCCGTGGAAGTTGTACGCGTCCTCGTTGAGGCCTTCGAGCGCGGCCAGCACAGTGGGAAAGTATTGAGGCAGACAGCCCGCCATGACGGCGTTGACAGCTGCCGACTGCACGCTGCATTCGCGTCCAGTGGCCGGGTGCCGGGCGACGATCTCCTCGGGCGGACGCCCGGCCGCCATGAGGAAGCGTTCAACGCGCTCGCGGGCCGGCGGGACGACCGGCAACCCGTCGGTCCAACCCTGTTCGTAGCAGTAGTCGATGGCGGAGAGTTCGTCGTCGAGGGTGTGGGTCTCGCTGGTCATGCGGGTGAGTCTAGAGGGTTGCCGAAGTGTCCCGTTGCTGTCCCAAACTGGCCCAGTGCAGTTAGTTCGTCCGCACGAACTGAGCATCTAAACTGAGCCTGCGGCGCGCGCGGAGCGGCAACCAGCGGGTCGGTGAAGAGGCGGCGATGGCGCAGAGGAACGGGGAGCCCCCCTCAGCCTTCGGCAGCTCCCCCCAGAGGGGGGAGCGCGGAAGTGGAGCCAACGCTCGGGGGGCAAGTGACGACCGACCACTGGTGACCGGGCCATCCGTCGGTTCGATTCCGTATCACTGGGTCGCGGCGATCGTGGTGTGTGTGGGCACCTTCCTCGGTGTGATGGACAACACGATCACGAACATCGCCCTGCCGACGATGAAGGACGAGTTCAATCGACCGCTGGATGACGTGATCTGGGTGGCGCTCGCGTTCATCGTGGTCAGCACCGGGCTCTCACTCACGATGGGGCGACTGGGCGACCTGTACGGACGCAAGAAGCTCTACGCCTGGGGCTTCGTCGTGTTCACGGTCGCCACGCTCCTTTCTTCAATCTCCGGCTCGCTGGAGGAGCTGGTGGGCTCGCGGATTCTGCAGGCGATTGGCGCCTCGATGACGATGGCGAACGGCGCGGCGATTATCACGGCTGCCTTCCCCCCCTCGAAACGCGGCACCGGCCTGGGACTGATCGTCTCGACCGTGGGAGCTGGTGCGGCCGCGGGGCCGATTCTCGGCGGCTTGCTGATCGACTTGCTCGACTGGCGGGCGATTTTCTGGACGCGTGTGCCGTTCGGTCTGCTCGCGGCGTTCCTGGCCTGGCGCTACCTGACCGACGCGCCCAGCCACCAGCGTCCAAAGGGCCTCGACATTCCCGGCGCGGTACTGCTCTTTGGGATGCTGGCCTGCCTGACGTTTGGCATCAATCGAGCGCGGGATCTCGGCATCAGTTCGACCATGGTGACCGTGGTGCTCGCGGCGGGCTTGCTGTTCATGGTCTGGTTCATCATCGTCGAGCGGCGCTCGCCGTCGCCGGTGGTCGATCTGGGTCTGTTCAGGGGGCGGGGCTTTTCGTTCGGCATTCTGGCCGCGATTCTGCAGTTCTTTGGCATGAGTTTCACGTTCTATCTCGTGCCGACGCTGTTGCAGGACGGACGCGGCTTTACCGCGACCGAGACGGCGATGATGATGATGCCGTTGTCCTTGATGATGCTGCTCTGGTCGCCGATCTCGGGACGCTTATCGGACCGTTTCGGTTCGCGACCGTTAACGACGGCCGGCATGGTCATGGTCTGCGCATCCTTGTTCCTCTTGTCCCGCACCACGGCGGACACGTCGCCGGTCGATTTCGCCATGCGGATGCTGTTGTTGGGGATTGGCACGTCCACGTTCAGCTCGCCGAACACCTCGGTGATCATGTCTGCGGTGCCTCCGGAACGCTTGGGCACGGCGTCGGCATCGCAGACGACCGCGCGAACCTTTGGCAACGCCTTCGGCACATCGGTCGGAGTCGCTGTGATGTCGTCGGTGGCGGCCAGCTTTGCGCTCAACCAGGGGATTGCGGCGGAGAGCGGCGAGGCGATCATGCAAGGCTTCCGCACGGCGCTGGTGGTGGCCACGGTCGCAGCTTCGCCGGCCATCCTGCTCTCGCTGCTGGGCGGACAGCGGGGCGTCCGGGTCGTGGCGGAGAAGGCGGCGGAAGGCGTGCAGGTCATGCGTGAGGCAATTGAGACTGAGATTTCGGCAATGGTGCCGCTGTTCCGCGGCCAGAAGTCCATGATGCACCGTGACAATGGCTTGAACAGCGCGCCGGAGCAGCGTCCGAATGCTCCGGTGACGGTGGAGGAGGAAACCACGTGACCCATGTGATTGTCGTTGGCGCAGGAAACGCGGCGCTCTGCGCGGCGTTGTCGGCGCGGGAGCACGGCGCCGAGGTGACAGTCCTGGAGAAAGCCCCTGAGGGTGAGCGCGGCGGCAATACATACTTCACCGGCGGCGGGTTTCGCTTTCCCTACGAAGGCATGGACGACATCCGGCGGATCATTCCGGATTTGAGTGCTGCAGAGATCGAACGGGTCGATGTCGGGGCGTATCCGGCAGCGCAGTTTCGCGACGACCTGGCCCGCGTGACCGACGGTCTGATCGACGACGGCATGGCCTCAACCCTGGTCCGCGAGGCGGCGCCAACAATCGAATGGCTTCACGGTCAGGGCGTGAAGTTCACATTGATGACGGGTCGACAGGCGAATGAGGTCGACGGCAAGCTGGTCTTCTATGGCGGACTGACCGTTGAGGCGGTCGGGGCAGGCAAGGGGCTCTCGGATCAGGAGTTTGAGGCCGCCGAGCGGGTTGGCGTCAATCTCCGCTATGGGGCCAAAGTTGTGAATCTGTTGCGGGACAGGCGGCGCATCTGCGGCGTCGAGCTATGGACCGAGGACGAGATCGAAGAGCTTCAAGCGGATGCGGTCGTACTGGCGGCGGGCGGATTTGAAGCGAACATCGAGATGCGCACTCGATATCTCGGTCCAGGCTGGGACATGGCCAAAGTTCGAGGATCGCGGTTCAACACCGGCGACGCCATCCAGGCGGCAATCGACGCCGGCGCGCAGCCGTTCGGCAATTGGTCGGGCGCGCACGCGGTTGCCTGGGACTTGAACGCGCCGCCGACGGGCAACCGGATTGTGGCCGACCTCTACCAGAAGCACTCGTATCCGTATGGGCTGATCGTCAACGTGGACGGCGAGCGATTCGTCGATGAAGGCGCCGATATCCGCAACTACACGTACGCCAAGTACGGCCGCGCGATCCTCTCGCAACCGGAACGGGCGGCGTTCCAGCTCTTCGATCAGCGAACCGCGCATCTGTTGCGGGACGAGTATCACGTCCGACAGGTGACGATGGCCCAGGCCGACACGATCGGGGAACTGGCGGAATCGCTGGGTGTCGACGTTGACGGATTGCAACGGACGATTGATGCGTACAACCAATCGTGCCCGGAACATGGTGTCGACGACTTCAATCCCTCAATGCTGGACGGAGTCGCCACGCGCGGGGTCTCACCGCCGAAGTCGAACTGGGCATTGCCATTCGACTCGCCACCGTATCTGGGCTACGCGGTGACGTGCGGGATCACGTTCACGTTTGGCGGACTGAAGATCGATCCGAGCAGCGGCCAGGTGCTGGACACAGAGGATCGGCCGATGACCGGCCTCTATGCAGCTGGCGAGCTGGTCGGCGGGTTGTTCTACAACAACTACGCGGGCGGCTCTGGGCTGATGGCCGGCAGCGTCTTCGGTCGGATCGCAGGACGGAGCGCGGCGAATGCAAGTCGTTGAACGCGCCGAGTCGCTGTTGCGAGAGATTCTCGATTCGCCGGAGGTGCTGATGACTCCGGACCTGCGCCGGATCGCCCGGCGGGAAGCTCGGGAGCTCAAGTCGGCGCCCGGGGAAGATGTCCTGGAAATCTGCAATCTGTTGGTCGAGCACGGCGGTAGTGGCCGAGTTCGTCGAGCGGAACACGGTCCGGCGTATGAATCGCGGATGGTGGCGTTCGATCTGGCCTGGATGCACAAGCCGGCCTTCGCGCTCCTGAACTGGCAGGAACTTGAGCGACTGGGGCGGACACTCGATGGCTGGGCCAGTGTCGATCACTTTGCGCGCAAGCTCAGCGGTCCGGCCTGGCAGCGGGGACAGATCACCGATGCACGCGTGCGACGCTGGGCGACGTCGTCGGACTTCTGGTGGCGACGGGCCGGACTGGTGTCGACGATTGCCCTCAACGAACGTCATCTGGGCAAGGGAGACGCCGGGCGGACCCTGGAAATTTGCGAGCTGTTCGTCGACGAACGAGCAGACCTGCACGTCAAAGCGCTGAGTTGGGCCTTGCGGGAGCTGGCGCTTCGAGATCCCGATGCCGTGATCGAGTACGTCATCGATCGTGAAGACCGGTTGGCGCCCAGAGTCCTCCGCGAGGTCCGCAACAAGATCGAGACGGGTCACAAGCAAGCCAAGCCATCCGAGGCAATGGTGCGCCGGATGCGGGAGCGCCGAGCTACTCGTTGAGAGTCAGCGAAACGTTCGGAGGGTCGTAGGAGAGGCGCAGCTCAAACCTGCGGAGCACATCTCGACCCAGGACCGACGGAACCCGCCAGTTTCCGCCCGCACCTGTTCTTGGGACCGCGAACAGCATGGTTTGTGAGAGTCGAAGCGCCGCTCCGTCGTCGTCGGTCATCAGCATGCCGACCGGCTGGATGACGGTATCCACTGTCCCCGGCCCGACGCCGGCAATGGGGAGCCGTCGACTGGGCGGCACTGCGTTGTAGTCAAACTCGGGCCCAAAGAGCGCCCTGGTACGGCGCGGAGCCACAATCGTGAAATCAGCGCCGGTGTCGATCATGAATGGGACCTGTTCGCGGCGCTGCCCGAATGCCACCACGAGGTTGACCATGGGTCGTCCGACCTGATCAAGTTCTGGGTGGGGACGCAGTCCGCTTCTGCTGAACCAGCCGGAGAACCGTCTGGTCACTGAAGGACGACGAGCGTGGGGATCACGATTGCGCTGGGGTCCTGATGGTCAATCTCGAAGGCTGACGCGCGCTCAAACTCGCTCAACGACTCCAGGAACGACTCAAGCTCCAAATCCTGTTGGAAGCTGCGAACCTGGTCGTCGTTGTACACGACAACGATGCATGGCCCGGGATAGCGCTCGATCAACTCATCGGCGTGTTCTTCGTAGTAGGCCGAGTTACGTTGAAACGCCGCGGACTCGGCTTGCAGCGCCTCGTTCTCCGGAGTGCCTGGTGTGACCATTCGGATGTCGAATGGGAGAGTGTCTTCCTCGGTGACCATGACGTGCTCCTCTGTACTCAGCCTACCGAGATCAGACGCAGGTCGGCCAACTGGCGAGTTCCTTGATCTCGCCTCGTCTGGGCGGCGTGACCGGGAAGCGCTGCAGGCTCTCGAGGAGCCAGCGGCGGGTGTCCGCCGGATCGATGACCTCATCGAGATTCATGATGCCGGCCGCTCCCCAGGGTTCATGGCCCAGGGTCCATTCGTCGATCAGGCGCTGGCGCTCCGCATCGGGATCGGATGCCTCGGCGATGTCACGGGCGTGGACGACATTGACCCCGACGCCCGGGTCCATGAATGAAATCTCGGCACCGGGCCACGCCGTGATCAGCGAGTTGTCCATGCTGTTGCCCGAGAGCGAGAAGTAGGCCAGGCCGAACGCCTTGCGCAACACGACGGTCATGCGCGGGACCGTCATCAACCCGAGCGCCTCCATGAACATGATCGCCTTGTGCAGGAGACGCGCGTGCTCGGGTTGCGACCCGACGATGAAGCCGGGTACGTCTTGCAGCCAGACGGTGGGAATGTTGAAGGACTCGCACATGCAGACGAACTGCGTGCCCTTGTCGCAGGTGTTGGGATCGAGCGCTCCCGCGTTGAACATCGGATTGCTGGCCATGATCCCGACCGAGTGGCCACCGATCCGGGCGAGCGCGGTAATCAGCGAGCGGCCGAACCGGGGCTTGAACTCGAGCATCTCGCCGTCGTCGACAATGCGCTGAATCACCCGGTGCATGTCATAGGCCCGCTGACGACGCGTGGGCACGAGGTCGGCGATGGCCGGGTCCGGCTCTGCGTGGTCGTACCCGTCCAGAACTGGAGGGAGTTCCCAGCAGTTGGAGGGTAGATAGGACAGAAACTGCTTGATCTGGTCGATCGCCTCTTCTTCCGTCTCGGCCGACTGATCGATCTGGCCGGTGAGGTCGAGGTGAATGTCGACGCCGCCCAGGTCCTGCAAGGTGATCAGCTCGCCCGTCGCGATCTCGATCACACGGGGTGAAGAGACGTTGAGCGCTGAACCCCTGACCTGCGTCGTGAAGTCGGAGTAGGCGCTGTGGAAGCTGGAGCCGCCGAAGGACTCTCCGACAATCGCCGTGGCCATCGGGATGCGCCGCCGCCGTCGAGCGGACTCGATCCCGGGCGGAATCTTGCTGAATCCCTCGGAGCCAAGGGCGTCCGGCAACCGCGCGCCGCCGGTCTCGCCGAAGTAGACGTAAGGCACACCCTGTTTGAGCGACTGGTCGTAGATGCGCTTCATCCGTTTGCCGCCGACGACCGAGGATGAGCCGTGCAACACCGTGACATCGTCGCCGCAGCCGGTCGCCGGGCGACCGTCGATCGTACCCCAGCCGCCGATCTTGCCGTCGCCCGATGTGCGGTCCCGCACGTCATGCATCTCGGAGTGGGCGAAGGTGCCGATTTCCCGAAAGCTGCCGGCGTCGAAGAGTTTGTCCAGCCGTTCCCTGATCGTCAACCGCCCCTTCGCGTGCTGACGGGCGATGCGTTCGACGGATCCCATTTCCGTCACAATCTTCTGTCGGCGCATGAGCAGATCCTCGCGAATCTGCTGGGGGGTCAACGGATTGGCGGCCATATGCGGCTCCTGCAAGTAACGGGTCGGAGGGTCTGATCTTCCGACTGACGATACTTGCTGCCGGGATTAGGAAGCAGACGCGTCCTCGAGCGGGACAGCGATCGAATCGCCGCTGGACGTGAGCAGCACGTGCGCTTCGCTGACCTCGACGCCGGCGCCCTGCAGCATGGACGCATAGAGCTGGAGTTGACGGTTGTAGACCTCGCGGCGTTCGTCCGGGATGACCGCGTCCGACTTGTAGTCGACGAGGATCCAACCTTCCCCCTCGCGAAACAACAAGTCCGCAACTCCTTCTGTGATGGTGGTGCGATCCTCGTGCGATGCCACTGACGCGAGCGGCAGTTCGCGAAGGACATGGTTGGACCGGGCTGCGCGTCGAAGCAATCCGGACTCGAAGGCGCGCGCGACATGCTCGGTCACGGGTTTGGGCTCGATGTGATGTTTGCGGCAGATGCCAACAGCTCGCCGAAGTGTCAGCTCGAGGTCGTTGAAGTCGGCAAGTTCGAGCGCCTCGTGAACGGCCTGGCCGAAGTCGAGCGGGTCGATCGCAACCGCGTCGCCCTCGCCCTGCTTGACGCCGACATCCTTCCATTGGTCATGCTCCCGTGTTCCCAGGCCGGAAGGCGTCAAGGCTTCGATTTCAGGTTGGCCGCCCGTGACGGATTGCTCATGGCGGCCGCGCCATTCGTCTCTCAGTTCCTCCACCGGAGGAAGCTGGAGCGTTAGCGGATGTGCCGACGCGGCATCGAAGGCACGTGGTGGGAAGACCATCACGTCTGCGTCGGAATCGCGCGTGAGCCAGTCCGGCGCGGCCTCGTCGAGGTAAGTGTGAAAAGAGTCCCGTCGCGACAGGCTGTCCGACGGAAACGACGGCAGGATTAACCAATCACGGGCGCGGGTCGCGGCGACATAGAGCATCCGCCGAGCCTCCGCATCGCCGTACGCGCGATCACGGCGAAGAGCGGATAGGTATCCGGGCGAGCGGAACGGCGCGCGGTCGTCGCCCAGCTTGAACTCGACCCGGTTGTTCTGGCGATCGACGATGAAGTCCGCGCCCGACGCCGGTTGATCCTGGAGTTTGGGCAGGACCACGATCGGAAACTCGAGACCCTTGGCTTGATGAATCGTCAGGATGCGGACGGCGTCGTCGTCGGCTTCCGTGGTGGCCGATTCGGACTCGGGAAGGTGGCGAACTCCGCGTCGCGACAGCCAACGGACGAAGGGGCGCAGGCTGTCCTGGTTGTTGTCGGCGAAGTGCGATGCACGTTGCACCAACATGCGCAGATTTGCCTGTCGCTGGCGCATGACCGCCGGGCGGACGCCAACGGCCTGCGCCTGGAGCAGCCCCGAGGCTCGAACGACATGCTCGACCAACTCCGGCAGTCGGAACCGGTCGAGTTGACTTCTGAGTTCGGCCAGCGAGGAGATCGGGCCTCGCAGCCTCCCGTCGTAGGAGTCGGGCAGACCAGCGGCCGCAAGTACGAGCGGGCGGTCGCCCAGGGCCCTGCGCAGTTCGTACAACTCCCCGTCGGAGGCTGAGCCAATCGGCGACTTGAGCGCGGCAATGGCCGCCGCTTCGTCGGTTGGATCGTCCAGCGCCTGGAGCAGGTGAGCGACCGCCCGGATCTCGGGCTGTTGGTAGAAGCCCTGACCGCTGTCGAAGTGGTATGGAATGCCAGCACGGTCCAGCGCTCCGGTGTAGCGGTCCATCGCGGTGCGAGTGCGAACCAGGATGGCGATATCGCGGAACTCGGGAGGTCGCGCGCGGCCTTCGCTGTCGAGCGCGCCGAGCTTGGCGTCCGGCTCACGCATGTGGACGATTAGATTGGCGATCAGCTCCGCTTCGGCGTCCCGCGCTTCGGGAGCGCGATCAAACTGGCGTTGACTGGGGATTACGGCCACGGCGGGCCCAGCGTCCTCGCGGAAGGCGACCGTCGACTCCCAACGAGCCTGGGCTCTGGGATAGTCCGGGTCCGGTGGGAGAACTCGTTCGAGCACGCGGTTGTGCCAGCGGCAAAGCTGCGGCCGGGCGCGAAAGTTGACGGTCAGACTGGCAATCGACGCCGTATCGGACGACGCCGCAAAGATCTCCCTGACCTGTTCGTAGATGTCGATATCGGCGCGGCGGAATCGGTAAATCGACTGCTTGGGATCGCCGGCCATGACGAGCCGGCCGGGACCGGGAGTGGCCTGGGTCCAGTCGTCCGTATCCGAATCAGCGGCCAGCAGCAGGGCGATCTGGGCTTGCAGCGGGTCGGTGTCCTGGAACTCGTCAATCAGGAAGGCGCGATAGCGAGTCCGGAGATCGCGGCGGGCAATCTCCGACTCGACCAGCAGGTCGCGCGCCTCGAGCAGCAAATCATCGTAGGTCAAAACTCCTTCGCGTCGGCGACGAGCCGCGTCGTCGGCGATGAACTGGCGCAGCGCGTCGGTGACGGCGGCCAGGGCCTCGTCGCGTTCAATCTGATCTTCGGAGCGTTCCTCGCCATGGTCAACGGCGGCGTAGTCGCCGGTGAGGTCTCGGTTGCGGGACATCTGATCCGCGGCGAGCTGCAACTGGTTCAACGGCAACCCCAGGTCGATCACACGCTGCATCGCTGCCTGGGGCGCATCGCCGCTCCAGAGCCACGAACGCCACGACTGGGCGAAGCGCAGATCGGCCTGCAGCTGGTCGAGCACGCGAAAGTCCGGATCGAGTCCGGCGTCGAGCGCGCGCTCGCGAAGGATGCCGGCTGCGAAGGCATGAATCGTCTGGATCGGCGCGGCGTCAACCTCGCGCAGCGCGTTTCGCAGTCCCGACTTCGCGAGTTCGTCGCGGATCTTCTCCCGCAGTTCGCCAGCCGCCTTTTCGGTGAAGGTGATCGCGACGATTTCGGGCAGGCGGCGGCCATGTCGGACCAGGTTGACGACTCTGTCGACGATCACCGAGGTCTTGCCCGAGCCCGCGCCGGCTTCGAGGAAGAATGAGGTGTCCAGTTCCTCGATGAAACGTCGGCGGACGGCGTGGTCGGCCGGTTGGCGCTCAGTGCCGGTCATGTGCGCTGCCTGCGCAACGTCTCAATGGAGCGGATTGCGTCCTGGTGCCAGCGAGACTTGTGCTCGTAGCGCCGGCCGACGTCGGCCGTGCATGACGACTCGTATGGGCAGTGCGTGCAGTGCGGACGATCCCGAGGAGGATGACCGGGATACGGAATGAAGTTGCCAGCTTCCAGTTGGTCGGCAATGAGCGCGAGTGCGTCGCGCAGGCGCTCGCCGTCGCTGGGCGCGGAACGGCTGCCACGTGTCGTCAGCGATTCGCCGGTCAGGGTCTGGGATACGAAACTGCCCCGCTCGGTGATCGATCGATGTACGACTTCGGCATCCGAGATAGGAACGCCGCGCTGTGCGAGGGCTGCCAGGTTGGCGACGGCGAGAAACGAGGAACCGTTGACGAGTCCGCGGACGTCGGCAACCGTTCGACCGGTGAACCAGGAGAGCGCCCGTTGTCGTCCACCGGCGTGGCTATCGATCCGGTCAATGAGTCCGCGGAGTCGTAGTGTTCGGTCGCCGCGTACCCGAAGCGGTGCATCGTGGAAGGCAACATTGACTTCCAGCGGCCGCCATCCGTCGCGAGCATCGGCAGCTTCACGTCGGCGGACGCGGTCGAGGTCGCGCAGGACGTCCTTGCGGATCGCCGGTCGGCCGACCGGAGGTCCAAGCGCGCCGGAGCGTTCGGCCGCGTCGAGAATGCGCCGCGCGGCGGTGTTCATGTATCCGGGACTGCTGGCGTACTCGAACCAGGTGTGATCCTCTTTGAAGTGCTCGTACTCGCGGACCCAGCTCGAGAGGATGCGGCGCATCACGCGTCCCTGCGCCTGCCGCTGTGCTCGATCGGGTCGATCGCTCATCGGCTCTCCGCGCGCGCCGATGATGTGGCGCAGGAAGAACCGGTAGGGACAGGTCACGTACGTCTCCAGCGCTGCGGCCGACCAGGTGCGCTCCAGGGGACGCCAGTCTCCGGAGACCCCGGCCGCATCGATCAGTCCGTCGAACTCCGTGAATGAACTCGCATTGCGCTGCCTCCTGGCCAACTCGGCCGGTTCCGACGGCGGCCAGATCAAGGGAAGCAGAGCCGAGGTGTCAGTGTTGTGGCCGTTGAGCAACGCGAGCTCGAAGCTGCCCTCATCTGGTGCGTCGAGTGCGAATGACCAAACGGGCGCGTCCGACGCCTGCAGGCTTGAGGTCGGCGTGGCAGTCGGTGCGACGACTCTCTGGATGCGGCCGCTGCCTACGAGCCTGGCTTCCTGCGCCTCACTCTGCGTCGTGGCCGCCGACTCGAGGATCAACGACGACGGCCGGGCGGGACCGCCGACGGCGCTACTCCTGCGGCTCCAGCTTGCCGTGAATCGTTGTCCAGCGGCGCGGCGGGCCAGCGCCCACGCGTGACGATCGGTGTCGGCGCGATCACGTTGCAAGGCGAGCGCCTCCGGGACGCGCTCGTTGATTGCCACTCGTTCGTCATCGGTGAGCAGGGGATCCTGCCGGCCAACAGCCGGGAACACGCGCTCGGCCACACCGGCGACAAACACGGCCTCGTAGCGAATCCCCCGAGCTGGACCGGTGACGGCTCCGACATTGACGCCGCCGATCAGCCGCCGCGGATCGCGAACAACCCGTGAGCCGAATGCTCGACCGAGCATGGTCAGGCCACGCGAAGGTGTCCAGGTGTCGCCCAGCGCCTCGGACGTCTTCAGTTGCGCGATCGTGTCCTGCAAGGCCTCCCAGACGTCCGGTTCAGCGGATTCGTCGTCGAAGTAGTCCTCAATGGCAGCGCGCAGCGACTTCGTCGCCGAGGTCCAGGATTCGGATGCTTCCAGCTCGCGGCTGCGCTCCGAAAGGTCGGCGACCAGTGCTGCCAGGTCGGACACTTCGGCGGTGTCGACGGACTCAAGCCACGATTCGAGGCGTTCGCGCATGTCGTGCAGTCCTCGCGTGAGGCCGGCGTCCTGTGCAATCCGCTCCCATTGAGCGGGCCGGCGAACGATGTCAATCGGACGCTCCCTGATCGCGCGATGAGCCAGCAGGTCGAACAGTGCGCCGCGTTCGACGTCAGCCGGGTCAAGCAGGAATCGAATCAACGCAAGGGCCGCATGCCCGATCGGTGTCTGGTCCAGCTGTCGACCGCCGATTCTCCACGACGGCATCCCGCTACGCTCCAGCGCTGCGCAAATGCGGTCGTCGGCGGGAGCGCCCTGTTGATGGAGAACGGCAATGCGGTGAACGGCGATCCCTTCGCGCCCCAGGTCAAGGATCCGTGCCGCGATCTCGTCGGCCTCGGCGCTCGGATCGCCGACGCTGAAGTAGAAGTCGTGCGCAAGCGGCGCCGCGGCGAGGTCCGACTCAATCACCGTGGCGTTCAGCTCGCGGCGCAATGCAGTCAGCGTCCGTCTCGGCGGAGACCCGGGTTCGTCCGATGGGGCGACCAGCAACATGCGCACGTCAACGGCCTCCGCCAATCGAGCCAGCAGGAGTCGCTGGACGCGGGTCAGGTCGTAAATGCCGGAGACCACGAGCGGAGCATCTCCGAGCGCCTGGCGAAATGCGGATTCCGGCGTGTCCGGGTTGATCGCATCCTCATACCGTGAGGTACGATCGGCAGCGGTCGATACCGCCTCGAGCCAGGCACGGTGGATGGTCCTGAGGTCGCCGTCGGGCAAATCGTCGGGCGAGAGCGCCGCCTCCCGCAGATCCGTCAGGGTGCGCAACAGCGCCGAGGAAACTCCGGGCGCTTGAGGATCAAGCCGACTGAGGGGAATGGAGCCGAGCACAGCCTGCAGCGTCGCCAGATCGGCCCCGGGCGGCCAGGCCTGGCGCTGCGGAGCATCGCCAAGCTGCGCCGCTGACTGAGCGAGATCGACCGGAGTGAATCCATAGACCGCGGCCAGCGCCCCGCCATTGGCCTCCGCCAGCATGCGCTGAGCGGCCAGTCGTTGCAAGGCGGAACCGTGGAGGATGTTGAGCCGCTCCAGCGGCGACCTGCGTTCGGCCGCGATTTGGGTCAGTCGCAGGTCGTTGGCGGCCGGATCAGGCAGCACTTCAATCGTCAGGGACATAAGGAGGTCAGGGTAGACCGCAACACACCTCCCCCTGTGGGGGAGGTGTCACGAAGTGACGGAGGAGGCTCCGGCCTGAACGCATGAAGCGGGGGACGCTCCGAAGAGCATCCCCCGCCCCAACCGGTCCCCGCGGAGGGGGATGGGCCGTCGGTCTCTAGACGGCGGCCGGTCCCCGTTCACGGGTACGCACGCGGACGGCGTCCTCGACGTCCAGCACGAAGATCTTGCCGTCGCCGATCTGGCCGCTGGCCGCGTTCTCGACAATCGCGTCAATCACGTCGTCCAACGGCGTCGTGTTGATCACGATTTCGATCTTGATCTTGGGCAGGTAGTCAACCTGCACCTGCTGTCCGCGAAACTCCTGCACCACGCCCTTCTGAGCGCCGCGTCCGCGGACTTCGGAGATGGTCATCGAGACGATCCCGATGGCCTCGAGCGCCGTCCGAACAACCGACAGCCGTTCGGGGCGGATAATGGCGATCACCATTTTCATGATCGTGTTCCTTCCTCAACTGTTTCTCTCCATTGTGCCGATTCCCGTTCTCCCCCCGCGCGAGCGGGGGGAGATGTCACGGAGTGACAGAGGGGGGCACGCCGACGTTGGCTCAGTCGCCGCCGCCGGCAGCTCCACCGCCGCCACCGGCGGGACTCGCCGCAGGCAGCTCCTCGCCCGCCGAGACTTCGACCGCCACGCCAGGCGCAACTGTCGGGAACTCGGGGTAGGCGCCGATGCCGTGCTCCTGCACGTCGAGGCCGGCCAGCTCCTCGTTCTCCGGTACGCGGAGTCCGATGGTGTTCTTGATGACGAAGAACAGGATGCCGGCGGTCACGACAACCCAACCGAGGATGGCCAGCACGCCGATCAGCTGCTCGAGCAGGGCGCGGAAGCCGCCGCCCATGAACAGGCCGTAGCCGGGAGCGCCCCAGGCCTCGGCCGCGCCGGCGGTCGCGAACAGGCCGACCGCCATCGTGCCCCAGACGCCGCAGGTGCCGTGCACCGAGATCGCGCCGACCGGGTCGTCGATCTTGACCTTGTCGAAGAACTCGACCGAGAAGACGACCAGTCCGCCGCCAATCGCGCCGATGATCAGCGCCGCCCAGGGCTCGACGAAGCCGCAGCCCGCGGTGATCGAGACGAGTCCGGCGAGCGCCCCGTTGAGCGTCAGACCGAGGTCGGCCTTGCCGTAGCGGAACTTGGCCACGGCCACGGCGACGATCGCGCCGGCGCCCGCGGAGAGCGTGGTGTTGATCGCGATCCAGGCGGCCTCGGTGGCGAGTCCGCCGGACAGTCCGAGGGTCGAGCCCGGGTTGAATCCGTACCAGCCGAACCAGAGGATGAACATGCCCAGCGTGGCCAGCGTCATGTTGTGGCCGGGAATCGCGCGAATCTCCGAGCCGACGTACTTGCCGATTCGCGGTCCGACCAGGATCGCGCCCATCATGCCGGCCCACGCGCCGACCGAGTGCACAAGCGTCGAACCTGCGTAGTCCATGAAGCCGCGCTCGCCGAGCCAACCGCCGCCCCAACCCCAGTGAATCACGATCGGGTAGATGATCCCGGTCACGAACACCGTGTAGAACAGGTAGGCCGAGAACTTGGTCCGCTCGGCCAACGCGCCGGAGACGATCGTCGCAGCGGTCGCAGCGAACGCCCACTGGAAGAAGAAGACGGCCGCCTCGGAGACGCCGTCAGTCTCGGTCAGTCCGCCCAGCGCAGGGAAGAACGAGTCGCCGCCGATGAAGCCGCCCTGCGAGCCGCCGAAGGCGAAGCCGAAACCGACCGCCCACCAGACGACCGCGCCCAGCGAGGCGTCAAGCACGTTCTTCATCAGGATGTTGGCGGTGTTCTTGACACGGACAAAACCGGCCTCGAGCAATCCGAAGCCCGCCTGCATGAAGAACACCAGGATGCCGGCAATCACGAACCAGATCGTGTCGACGGCGAGGATGATGTCGGCCAGCGCGGCGGCGTTCTCTTCAACGCTCTGTCCGTACGCAATGCCGAAGGTGGCCAACAGGCCGGTGAGGATACCGAGGAACAACCCCAGTCCAGGTTTGCGGACCGCACCAAACGACACAAAGGTCCTTGGGGACGAAGTCCTGACCAATCGGGCTAATGTCACAAAAGCCTCCCTTCCCGAGTTCCGGTCTGTTCAGAACCTACGAAGGGAAGGCGAGTGAATGGTTTCACAAGCGTTGCGCCCATGTGTCAGTTCGATTGCGCGTAGATTTCGGCGATGTTTCGTAGCCAATTCACCGTCATACCCGCCATCAACAACATCCCGTCATTCCCGCGAAGGCGGGAATCTCGCCGCGTTCAGTAATGACGTTCGTGCTGAGTACGGCGAGATTGCCGTGACAGGCGCGGCAATGACAGGAGTTCATCCGGCGTCCTGCTCGCTGATCTGACACTTCGATACGATCCCGCACAGAGCGGAGCCCCCCCATGACCCAACCCCGCGAGACCCAGGTCCTCGTCATCGGCGGCAGCCTGATCGGCCTCACCTCATCCTTGCTGCTCTCCAGCCTCGGCATCGAGCACGTCCTCGTCGACCGCCGACCGCACACCAGCGACCATCCGCGCGCCCGCCTCTACGACCGCCGCACGATGGAGCTGCTACGCCGTTTCGGCGTCCACCGTGAGGTTGAGGCGACCGGCATCGGCGACCTCTGGACCCGCCAGAACCGCTGGATTCACAGTCTCACCGGACCTCAGATCGCCAAGGTGCCGACCGAGTCGTTCCAGATGGCGTCGGTCGACTACAGCCCCAGCATGCCGGTCATGGGCGCGCAGGACCTGATCGAGGAAACGCTCTGGAAGGCCGCGCGCGTGCAACCGACGGCGGATGTGCGCTTTCACACCATCGCCGAAGACCTGGAGCAGGACGCCGACGGCTGCAGCGCCAATCTGCGCGATCGCGACACCGACCAGGTTGAGCAAATCCGCGCCCGATACGTCGTCGCCGCCGACGGCGTGAACAGCGCCACGCGCGAGCTGATCGGCTGCCCGCTCGACGGGCCGACGTTCGATGTCTACATGCAGGACATCCTCTTTCAGGCCGATCTCTCGCGCTGGGTCGGCAACCGCGTCGGCGGACTGCTGTTCATGCTGACCCGCTACGGCATGGGTGTGTACCAGCCGATGGACGGCGCGCTGCGCTGGCGCGTCCAGCTGCCCAACTGGGATCCCGAGCGCGGCGACCTGCCCGTCGAGACGGCGCGCGACTACATCGTCGAGGCGGTCGGCGTGGACGCCTCCGAGCTCGACCTCGAGATCCAGAGCATCAGGCCCTGGCGCTTCATCGCCGGCCTCTCCAAGCACTTCTCCAACGGACGCATTTTCCTCGCCGGCGACGCGGCCCATGCCTTCATCCCCACGGGTGGCATGGGCAGCAACACCGGATTCTCCGGCGCCCACAATCTGATCTGGAAGCTGGCCTACACGCTGCAGGGGCACGCGCCCGCCACGCTGCTTGACACCTATGAGCAGGAGCACCGCCCGGTCGCCGAACACCGGGTCGCGCTCAGCATCGAGAACGGACAGTTGGCCGCAAACATCGTCCGCACCTACATGAGCGGCGGCGACATGGCCGAAGCCGAACGCAACTGCCATCAGTACGGCAGCTACGAAGGCATGATCATGGCCTACGAGTACGAGTCGCCCCTCTGCCAGGCCGAGACTGAGCCGCCGCCGGCGGTCGAGAACGAACACCGCGACTTCGTTCCGGTCGTCCGAGGCGGCCGCCGCGCCCCCCACGCCTGGCTCGATCCGCACCGAACCGTCTCGACGCTGGACTGGTTCGGCGCCGACTACGTCGTCATGCTCTGCCCCGGCGACCAGGCCGTGCAGGCGGATTGGCGTTCGGCCGTCGACGCCCGTCGAGCCCGCGGCTTCCCAATCCGCGTCGAGCCGATGCGACACGCCGCCAACACGCCCTACGCCGACTCGCAGGCCGTCGTCGTCCGACCCGACGGCGTCGTCGCCGCGCACACCGCTGCCGACGATCCGCGCTCACCGACCGAGGTGCTGGATCGCTATCTCACAACCAGCAGCGCCTCCTAGTCCCGTCATTCCGCTCTCACACCCCTCTGCCACCCACGACACTCCGACCTGGGCATCTCATCGAGAGAACATATGTACTGTATCTGCAATGCCATTTCACGCCCAGGAGGTCACATGCCGTTCCCCAACTATCCCGACCCGGCCCAGCGCGCCCTCATGCTCGAGGCGCACCTGCTCCGATTACAGGGTCTCACCTATCGCCAGATCGGCCAGCGCATGGACCGCTCCGTCTCCACGGTGCACAGCTACGTGCACGATTTCGAACAGTTCCGGACCGACGTCATCGCCGAACTGGCCGCCGACCAGATCGTCGCCCACCTGGTCCACCTCGCCGATCTCGACGACCCGCATCACGACCGCCGTCTCCTCGACATCCGCGAACTGCGTCTGCTGCTGACCGCGCTCCCCACGATCCGCCACGGTGAGATGGTGCGCACGATGGAAATACTCCAGTCGGGAGTGACAATCGACCGCTACGGCAATCGCTTCCCCAAACCCGATCGCAGGTACCCGGCTACCCCGGAAGAACTCGCCCAGGCCGAACAGGCCCCACGCCCGTCGGACCGCCTACAACCGGACCAACCACTCGCCTACCTGCCCGAACCCGCCCGAACACAGCCGAACGCATCCGAACCCCCACAACCCGCCGCCCCGCGCCCCGACGCGGGGCCCAGACCGCCCACCGCAACCAACGGCGCCTCAGCCTCCACATCCCAAACCCCGCTGCCCTCCGCCCGCATAACCCAACCCGCCCGAACACAGCCGAACGCACCCGAACCCCCACAACCCGACGCCCCGCGCCCCGACGCGGGGCCCAGGCCGCCCTCCGCAAGCAACGGCGCCTCAGTCCCCACACCCCAAACCCCGCTGCCCTCCGCCCACATAACCCAACCCGCCCGAACACAGCCGAACGCACCCGAACCCCCACAACCCGACGCCCCGCGCCCCGACGCGGGGCCCAGGCCGCCCTCCGCAAGCAACGGCGCCTCAGTCCCCACACCCCAAACCCCGCTGCCCTCCGCCCACATAACCCAACCCGCCCGAACACAGCCGATCGCACCCGAACCCCCACACTCCGACGCCCCGCGCCCCGACGCGGGGCCCAGGCCGCCCACCGCAGCCAACGGCGCCTCAGTCCCCACACCCCAGACCCCGCTGCCCTCCGCCGATCGCTCCGAACCTGACCGAACAACTCCGAACGCATCCGAACAGGAAGCCCCCGCATTCCCCCACCCCGACGCCCCGCGCCCCGACGCGGGGCCCAGGCCGCCCACCGCAAGCAACGGCGCCTCAGTCCCCACACCCCAAACCCCGCTGCCCTCCGCCGATCGCTCCGAACCTGACCGAACAACTCCGAACGCATCCGAACAGGAAGCCCCCGCATTCCCCCACCCCGACGCCCCGCGCCCCGACGCGGGGCCCAGGCCGCCCACCGCAAGCAACGGCGCCTCAGTCCCCACACCCCAAACCCCGCAGCCCTCCGCCTACACATCCCAACCCGCCCGAACACAGCCGAACGCATCCGAACAGGAAATCGCCTCAACCCCTGCCCACAACGGCAGATCGCCCACAGCCAACCGAAAATCCGCCCCGCCCGAACCGCTCGACAGCTTGATCAGCGAAACCCTTGAACTGTTCCCACATCTCAAGGGCCAATCCGATCAGCAGATTCTCAACGCGCTGGAACAGTTCACAGACCCCCGTGCCGGGTCATCCCCGTTAGACTTCGCTCATGGGACCCCGACTGATCAAGGCGCTGACCCGATTCCAGCAGCCGGTGTTCACGCTGATGCGAGGCCGGATGCAGGGGCCGCCCACGCTCCGGCTCTGGACCACCGGACGCAAGTCGGGGCGCGAGCGATCGGTCTTGCTGCTCTACCTGGATGACGGTCCTCGGGTCATCATCGTGGCCTCATTCGGCGGACACTCCGACCACCCTGAGTGGTGGAAAAACCTGCTGGCCGAGCCCTCGTGCCGAATCTGGTCGGCGAAACGCGGCGCCGAGTCGATGGTCGCCTCCGAGCTGGAGGGCGACGAGCGCGAAGCGCTCTGGGAGCGCCTGATCTCGATGTACTCGCCCTACGCCGGCTACCAGGAGAAGACGACCCGCCGGATTCCGCTCGTGGCCCTGAGTCCGGCGGAGTGAGTCCTGCTGGTACGCTTGTCATAACTGTGGAT
Organism: Chloroflexota bacterium; assembly: GCA_028875225.1. GTDB lineage: Bacteria > Chloroflexota > Dehalococcoidia > Bin125 > Bin125 > Bin125. The sequence continues at coordinate 84,895 of JAPPFB010000029.1, forward strand.
CGAAGTTGCGCCGGCGGCGCATAGTGTGGTGGACCGTTTGAGTTTCTTTCGACGACTGTTGGGCAACTCCTCCGAATCGACGGCAGCCCCCGTCACTCCATCACCACCTCCTGCTCCATCACCCCCTTCGAGTTCCTCCAACGGCGCGAATGGCCCAAATCGCACAGCGCCGCCCGACGGCCGGCCGCGCCGGCGGCGGCGCAAGCGCAAGCCACGCGCGGCTACTGCAGCGCAAACCTCGAGCGCGGCAACTGCAGCGCAGACCTCTAGCGCGGCTACTGCAGCGCAAACCTCAAGCGCGGCTACTGCAGCGCAAGCCTCGAGCTCGGCGAGCGGTTCAGCATCGCCAACCGCTGCTGTATCGAATCACGCACCGGCCCACGACGCACCTCGACAACAGAAGCGGCGGCGCAATCGGCGGCGCCGTTCAAGTGGAGCCGGCGGAGGACCGCCCGCGCCGCAGAGCGCCACGCAGAAGGCGCTGCTCTCCGGCGGCTACAAGCTGCCCGCGCTGGATGAACTGGACCAGGTCTCGTCCGATGACTGGCCGCCGTCATTCTCGGCGTTGAACCTCTCGGATCGAATGCTCTCCGCCCTGACCGCGCTCAGGTTCGAAGAGCCGACGCCGATTCAGGAGCAGTCAATCCCTCTGCTCATGAACGGCCACGACGTGGTCGGCCAGGCGCAGACCGGCACCGGCAAGACCGTCGCCTTCGGCCTACCGGCGGTCGAAGTCTGCGATCCCGAGTTGGGTGAATGCCAGGCCATTGTGCTCACCCCAACCAGGGAGTTGGCCCAGCAGGTCGGATCGGTCCTCGACTTCTTCGCGCGGGCCGCCGGGCTTGAGGCGACCGTCTTGATGGGCGGCCGCCGTCTGTCGGACGACTTCGCCAACCTCGAGCGCCAACCGCAGATCGTCGTTGGCACGCCGGGACGAGTCATCGACCACCTCGAACGCCGAACCCTGCGTCTGAACCGCGCGCGCATGGCGGTGCTCGACGAGGCCGACCGGATGCTCGACATCGGCTTCTACCCCGACATGCGCCGCATCCTCCGCCGCTGTCCCGATGACCGCCAGACCGCCCTCTTCTCCGCCACCATTCCGACGCCGATCAAATCGCTCATCCATCAGTTCATGCACGACCCGGAGCACGTCCACATCGCACCGGAAGTCGCAACCGCCGAGGGCATCTACCAGCGCTACTACGAGGTCGCCGACCGCGACAAGATCCGCGCCGTCGAGGAGCTGTTGCCCGAACTCTCGGGCCGAACCCTGGTGTTCTGCAACATGAAGGTCACCGTCGACCGCCTCGTCCGCCGGCTCCTGGATCGGGGCCTCAACGCCGACGCGATCCACGGAGATCGAGACCAGCGCAAGCGCGACCGGGTCATGGGCCAGTTCCGTTCAGGCGACCTGCAGTTCCTGATCGCGACCGATGTCGCCGCCCGCGGACTCGACATTCCCGACGTCCAGCACGTCGTCAACTTCGACCTCCCCCAGACCGCCGAGGACTACGTCCACCGCGTCGGCCGCACCGGCCGCGCCGGCGCCGAGGGCTCCGCCATCTCCTTCGTCGGCGAATGGGACTTCGATCAGCTCGAGAAAATCCTCAAGCTCGTCGGCGACGACCTCCAGCGCGGCGAACTGGAGCTTTACTCGTCCGGCTAGTGAATCTGCCAGCCCGAGTGCTGCCACATCCGCCGAGCCTCTCCGTGGATGTTGGGTCGAGCCGCAATCAACCCCTTCACCGACGGCTCCGCCTGGTTGAACTGCAACGGCCGACCGTCGATGTCGGTCACCGTCGCGCCGGCCGCACCGAGCAGCGCCGCGCCGGCGGCCAGGTCCCACTCACTGCGCCGACCCGGCGTGAACACCAGGCACCCCTTGCCCGTCGCCAGCAGCGCCATCCGGTATGCAATCGACCCAACCGGCATCACCTTGGTCCCGTCGGGCACCGGCGGCAAGTCGCCGTAGTGCCACTCGCCCCGCCCAACCAGCATGTAACTCTCCTCCAGGGCCTGCGCGTCCTCAAGCTGGAAACGCTCGTCGGCGGAGTCCACGGTCGCCGCGAACATCTCATCCGCATCCGGGTTGTAGACCACGCCCAACACCGCCTGACCGTTGAGCGCCAGCGCAATCGAAACGGCATATTCTGGGACGCCCTGGAGGAACTCGCGCGTGCCGTCGAGCGGATCCACGATCCAGACTCGTCGGTGCAGCAGCCGTTCGCGGTCGTCGTGCGCCTCCTCCGAGAGCCAGGCGTCCTCGGGGAATGCCGTCAAGATGGTGTCGCGAATAGCGGCGTCCACCTCGATGTCCGCCTCAGAGACGATTTCGTAAGCGCGGCCGCGAAGCGGCTCGCTCTGCTTCCAGCCGTAGCGGGCGCCCGACTGCTGGAAGCGCTGCAGAATCTCGCCGCCGCGCCGGGCAGCCTCCTGGGCGGCCTCAAGCTCTGCAGTCAGGTCAGGTGCAGATAAAGAATTGATTAGAAGCCCGCTTGCTTGTCGACCTCGCCGACGAGTTCCCGGTTGCCTCGGTAGCGCCGCAGGTTCTCGCAGAAGCGCTCCAGGTTGCGACCGGCACGCAGCTGCGAGGCGCCGGCCGTGTGCGGCGTCATCACGATGCTCTCAATGTCGAAGACTCGGTGGTCGCTCGGCAGCGGTTCGCCTTCGACCACATCGAGCGCCGCCCCGCGCAGGTGCCCCGATTCAACGGCGTCAATCAACGCCTCCAGCTCGATGATCTCGCCCCGCGTGACGTTCACCACCACCGATCCGGGCTTCATCCTGGCGAACGTGTCGGCGTTGAACAGGTGTCGCGTCTCGGCGGTCAGAGGCGTGCAGACGGCGACGATGTCCGACTTCTCCAGCAGCGTGTCGAGCTGGTTCATGTGCCCCACGACCGGAACGATCGGCGTGCCGCGCACGGCGACGGCGTCAACGGCGCGGACGTTCATGCCGAAGCCGTTGGCCCGCTCGGAAATGGCCCGTCCGGTGCCGCCGAAGCCGACGATGCCCATCGTCAGTCCAGAGAGCTCGAAGGCCGCGCGGCGCATCGGCACACGGCCGCCCCAGGCCTCCCCCTTGAGCGTCATCGCCGGCTTGAGCGACCGAGCCAGCGCGAGCAGGAGCGCAAAGGCGTGATCGGCCAGGTGAGGTCCGACGAGGCCCTTCTCGCCGGTCAGAGGAATGTCGGCATTCTTGAACTCGTCAAACAGGTAGCCGTCGACGCCGGAAGCGGTGGCGTGGACCCACTTGAGCTGCTTGGCCTCGGCAAACAGGTCCGGAGTGAGGTAGCCGAGCAGCACCTCGGCGTCTGCGATCATCTCCATCGCATCTTCGCGGTTGTTGGCCACCACGACGTCGGCCTCAGGTCCGGCGGCGGCGCGAATCATCTCGAGTTGCGCCTCGGAGACTTCGGGCAAGGTGAGTCCGGGCATCACGAGTACGCGCATGGGTTGTCCGCTCCTGAGTCCAGCTGGGGCGCGACCGGTGAGCGCCAGCGGTCAGACTACCACCGGCGGTGGCTCGCCAAGGCGGTCGTAGACTGGCTCGCGAATCCGGCTACCGCAAAAGGGGACTGAGCATGGCTGACGTGCAGTTTGGGGCGCAGGTCTCGGCGTATCTGACCTCGTGGGACGAAATCCGCGCAGTCGCGCAGACGATGGACGCGGGGCGCTACGACTCGATCTGGTTCGCCGATCACTTCGTCCCGCCGAACCGCGGCAAAGAGGTCGAGGGACGGGAGGCGTTCGAATCGTTCTCGCTCGCGGCGGCCGTCGCGGTGGCCACGGAGACGCTGCGGATTGGTCACCTGGTGCTGGGCAACACCTACCGAAATCCCGGCCTGGTAGCGAAGATCGCGGGATCGGTGGACCACATCTCGCATGGACGCTTTACGCTCGGCATCGGCGCGTCATGGTTCCTGCGCGAGCACCAGGCCTACGGCTGGGACTTCCCGCCGATGAAGGAACGCCAGGATCGGTTCGAAGAAGCGTGCAAGATGCTGCGCAGCATCATCCATAACGACGGCGCCAGGGTGACATTCAACGGGCAATACTATTCGCTCGACGACGCGCCGCTGTCGCCGGGAAGCTACAACAGCCCGATACCGATCCTCGTCGGCGGCACCGGACCAAAGAGAACGTTAAGAACGCTCGCGTTGTACGGTGACATCATGAACCTTGACGGCTGGGCCGGCCGCGGCATGTCAGTGGAATTACTGAAGGAGAAGGTTGACATTCTTCATGCGCATTGCGAGGTCGTCGGCAGGGATCCATCGGAGATTAAGATCACGGCGTTGATGCCATGTCTGCTGACGGATGATGAAGCGGCCGCGAAAGAGTGGGAAGAACGGATCGGCCCCGGCACGTTAAACGGAAGTGCGGACAAGATCGCGCAACGTATCGGAGAGTTCATCGACTTTGGAATCGACGAGATCATGTTTGGAAGACGCGGCGACAACGATCCTGAGTACTTCCAGCGTCTGGATGACGAAGTCATCGCTCAGTTCCGATAGGACCGATGCACAGTTGTAACTGACAAACTGCACACGAAGGGAATGACGATGAAGGTTCGACGTATGGGACGCACCGGCTTACGTGTATCGGAGATCTGCCTGGGCACGATGACCTTCGGGTATCAAACCGAGGCCGACGAGGCATTCCGGATCATGGACGCCGCATTCGATGGAGGCGTCAACTTCATCGACACGGCTGACGTCTATCCGCTTGGCTCGGATGACGTCGGTACGACCGAGTCGATCGTCGGTCGCTGGCTGGCCGGACGGCCTCGCGATCAGGTCGTGTTGGCGACCAAGTGCGTCGGAGCGATGGGTCCGTCGCCGAACCAGCGCGGGGCGTCACGGCAACATATTCTGTCGGCCGTTGACGAATCGCTGCGGCGGTTGGGGACCGACTACATCGACCTGTACCAGTTGCACTCGCCCGACTGGTCGGTGCCGGTGGAGGAGACGATGCAGGCGCTCGACGATCTCGTGCGCTGGGGGAAGGTGCGCTACGTCGGTTCGTCGAACTATCGCGCATGGCAGCTGGCGTTGTCGTTGGGAGCCTCAGATAAGGCAGGCATCACTCGCTTCGACTGCGACCAGCCGCGCTATAACATCCTCTGGCGGGACATCGAGTCCGATCTGGTCCCGCTCTGCCGCGATCAGGGCGTCGGGATCATCGCCTACAACCCGCTCGCGGGCGGTTTCCTGACCGGCAAGTACCGGAACACCGAAGACCTGCGCGACGACACCCGCTTCACGCTCGGCAGCGCCGGCCCGCGCTATCGAGCCCGTTACTGGCACGAGATCCAGTTCGAACAGGTCGCGCGCCTGCAAACCTATTTCGCCGACCGAGGCGTCAGCATCACCCACGCCGCCATCGCCTGGGTGTTGGCGCAGGACGGAATCACCTCAGCAATCGTCGGAGCCTCGCGAGCCGAGCAGATTGTGGATTCCCTCAAGTATTCGGAGGTTGAGTTGAGCGAGGATGACCTCGAGTTCTGCGATCAACCCTGGTACGAGATTCCACGTCCAACGGATCCTGAAGTCGCGATGCGATAACGCAACGCGAGGTGCCTGAAATCTCCGTCATGCCCGCGCTTGTCGCGGGTATCTCGCCGAGTTCAGTTCGGACGTCAGCGGGTAACGCTACGAGATTGCCGCGGCGAGCGCGGCAATGACGAGTCTGTAGGTCAGAGCCACACCGCCTCGTGCGATCCAGGCTTCACCGTCTGACCCCACTTCGGAGTGATATCGCTGAAGTGGATGGGGAAGCTGAGGCGGGTGAGGGTTCCGTAGTCGGAGTCGACGTCTTCGCTGTGCTGGTCTGCGAGACGCCAGCCCTCGTCGGGATCGGCGTCTTCTATCTGGTGGGGCGTTCCGAGTCGGAGGAACCAGGAGGCGGTCTGGCCGAGGGCGACCCGGACGTGCCAGCTTCCTCCTTCGACGGCGCGGCGGCGGAGAGCTTCGAGGGCTCCGTAGGCGCCCCAGTAGCCGGTGCCGTAGTCGTTGAGGGCGATGGCGGGGCCGACGCCCATCATGCTGGACATGTCCTTCTGCTGAACGTGATGAATGCCCGATGCGGCCTGGACGTTGCCGTCGAATCCTCGCTTCTCCTGCCAAGGACCGAACTGTCCGTAGGCGTTCTCGGAGATGTAGATGATCCCCGGACGGCGCTCAGCCAGGTCCTCCGGACTGAGGCCTCGGCGGGCCAGCGACCTGGCGCGATACGACTGGCTGAAGATGTCGGCGTCCTCAAGCAGGTTCCAGAGGGCTTCGCGCCCATCGGCGGTGTCGAAATCGACGTGGGCGCGACGTTTGCCGTGCCCGGTATCGGCTTGCGCTGCCTGTATGTCGGCGACATCCGGCGCGCCAATGTGCAGCGCGTCTGCGCCGAGCGCCGCCAGGGTGCGTGAGATCGTTGGTCCGGCCAGCACCTTCGTGTTGTCGATCACGCGGACGCCGTTGAGCGGCAGTTCGCCGCCGGGGATTGGTCTTGGCGGCGCGTCGCCGATCCGCTCGATAATCACAGCCGGGCAGTCGGCCAGCAGCTTGCCCTGCGGGTGCGCGTTCCATTCCTCGGGCGTCTTGACCACGACGCCGGGAAGCTGGGCCGCGTTGAGTCTAGTTTCCATCTCGTCTGCGTCGTGGGCGGCCACATATTCGGCAATGTTGTGATAGCTGCAACCCAGGACTTCCAGGGTGCGTTCGGCGATGTGCGGGAACCCGCTTAGCAGGTACAGATAGCGACCGTCGCGGGTCGGGAAGATTCCCTGACCGGGCGCCATCGAGTCGGGCATCGACTCAAGTGCGTTCTGACCGTCAATCTTCAGCACCCACATCGAGGAGATGCCGACGGCAGCCTGTCCCATATTGATCTCGGCCGACTGCCGCTGACCGGTCTGCTGGCAGCGGATGTCGTCGACGACGCCGGCGATGTTGCCCAGGATCGACGCCACTCCCGAGGCCAGGCGGAGCGGCGACGGATAGATGGGATCGCCGTCGCCGATGAATCGGATGTCGGAGGTGGTCGGCTCGACGCCTGCGGCCCGTGTGATGGATTCGAAGTCGGCGCGTTGCAGGGACATGGTCTGCTCCTGTTGCATCTGGTGGTCGCGAGTCAGGCTAGCGAGTCATGCTCCATATGCTGACGGGCAACAGAACCGGTAGAGGTGTAGTTCGTGTCTCAACGGGCGAGAGCGGTATCCGATGATCTGCTGTGGCGTTTGGCCAGTAGCCGAGGGCTCAGCCGGCGTCGATTTCTGACGCTCCTGGTAGCTGGCGGGACGGCAGCGGTGTTGGCGGCCTGCGGCGATGAGATTCCTGAGTGGCCGGGCGGCGCTGACCAGTCGGTTGCGCCTGGCGAGCGGCCGCTGGTGTTCAAGGATTCGACACCGTTCATCGATCATGGAGGGGCCGGTCTCGAAGCCCGCCTGGAACTCCTGACCGGGTCCATCACTCGTAATGAACTGTTCTTCGTGCGCAACAACTCACGCAGCGTTGACCTCGACATCGAGCGCTGGTCGCTGACGATTGAGGGCGATGCCGTCGACGAAGCGACGGAGCTGAGATTCGAGGAGATCATGCGGTTGCCGCAGCGCACGATGACCTCCTACCTGGAGTGCGCGGGGAACCATCGGGTGATGTTCGATCTGCTGCAGGGTCGCGCGGCCCAGGGGACGCAGTGGGGTCGCGGCGCAATCGGCAACGCCGAGTGGACGGGCGTTTCGCTGGCAGATGTGCTGACCCTGGCCGGTGTACAGGAATCGGCCGTCAGTGCGTTGTTGATCGGGCTCGATCCCGAGTCCCCTGAAGGTGGCTTCCGTCGCGTGATGCCGATCGAGAAGGCGATGCACCCCGACACGCTGCTCGTGCATCGAATGAACGGCGAGCCGCTGCCCAGGGACCACGGATTTCCCTTGCGAGCAATCGTGCCTGGGTGGGTCGGATCGTCGCAGATCAAGTGGTTGGGTCGGATCGTGGTTTCGGCTGAGGCTCAGTGGACGCGCAACAACACGACGTCCTATGTGCTGATCGGCGATGAGTATCAGTCCGAAGGCGAGGCTGAAGGACAGGTTGTCACCGTGCAATCGATCAAGAGCGCGTTGTCGCTGCCCTGGCCGGCTCGATTGAGCGGCGAGCAACATCGGCTGCGTGGATACGCGCATTCGCCCCACGGCGAAGTCGTCCTTGTTGAGTGGAGCGACAACGACGGAGCGAACTGGCAGCGAGCAGAGTTGGAGGGTCCGGTGGAGGAATACGGCTGGTCGCAGTTCCGCTTCGAATGGGCAGCGTCGGCAGGAGAGCACACGATCATGACTCGAGCGACGGATATCGCCGGCAACACGCAGCCTGCTTCGGTGCCGTTCAATGAGAAGGGCTACCTGTTCAACCAGCCGTTGCCGCATCCGATTCAAGTGACTTGACGCCCGTTCGCCTGCGTTACCCTTGCCCGAACCACGAACCCTGGGAGGGACTGCGATGCGCGCTGCCGTACTTGAGGCTCCGAACACTCCGTTGCAAGTGAAAGATCTGGTGCAGGACGAGCCGCAATACGGCGAAGTCCGAGTGAAGATGGGGGCGGCGGGGATTTGCGCCTCGGACCATCACATCATGGAAGGCACGGCGGCGTTTCCCCTGCCGTCGGTGCTGGGCCACGAGGGCGCGGGCACGGTCGAGGAAGTCGGACCCGGCGTGACCAGTCTCAAGCCCGGCGACCGCTGCATTCTCTCCTTCGTGACTCCTTGCGGTCAGTGCCCGACCTGCCGCGGCGGCCAACCCCAGCTGTGCGATCTGCATCAGGCGACCGGCTCGCGGCTGCTTGACGGCACGGTGCGCCTGCACGACGACGCCGGACGCGAGATCTACCAGATGGGCAAGCTGGGCGTCTTCGGCGAGCACGTGGTCACGGCCCAGCAGGCCTGCTTCCCGATTCCCGACCAGGTGCCGATGGAAGTCGCGGCCCTGATTGGATGCTCGGTGACGACCGGCGTCGGCGCGGTGATTAACCAGCCGACGGCACGGGCCGGGATGACGGTCGCCGTGATCGGCGCCGGCGGCGTGGGTCTGAACGCGATCCAGGGCGCGAAAATGCTCAATGCGAGCAAGATCATCGCGGTCGACATCCATGACCACAAGCTGGAATTCGCCCGGAAGTTCGGCGCGACCGACACGGTCAACGCACGCAACGTCAATGCCGCTGCGGCTGTAGTGGAGCTCTCCAACGGCGGCGTCGATTTCGCCTTCGATACGTTCGGATCCGACGTCACTGCCAACCAGGTCTTCGAGTCCCTGGGTAAAGGCGGCACCGGCGTGATCGTCGGACTGGCGCCGACCGAGGCGGTCGGCTCGTTCGACCTCGTCGACATGGTGCGCAAGCAGAAGACGATGGTCGGTTCGTACTACGGCTCAGCCTCGCCTCATCGGACCTTCGAGGTGCTCGTCGACGCCTACGTCAGCGGGCGGATCGAGATCGATCACATCGTTCAGCGCAGGTACCCGCTGGACGAGATCAACGAGGCCTTCGAAGCGCTCGAACGCGGCGAAGACGGCCGCGGCGTGATTGTGTACGACTGACTCGCTTGCGTTCAGTCGCCCCCGCGAAGGCTGGGGCGATGCGACCGAGCCATGCAGCGGGGGGCCCCCCCCGCCGGGGCCCCGCACAGCGGGGGTGAGAAAATTTTATGGGGGCGAAAACAACCGGGGGGAGGGGGTTTTTTTTGTTTCCCCCGGCGGGGGGGCCGGCCCGGCCCCCCGGCGGGGGGGGGGGCCCTGCCCCCCCCCCCGGCGGGGGGGCCCCGCGGGGGGGGGCCCGACTCTCGCTGTGTCTCCAAGATGGTCTGGAGCGCTACTCCAGCGTGGCGATGTGCTTGTTCTTGATGAGGTCCCAATCGATCTCGAAGCCGAGGCCGGGGTTGGTCGGGGCTGAGACGGTACCGCCGGACATGTCGATGTCTTCGACGAGGCCGTAGAGGAAGCCTCCGGTGCTGGGGAAGTACTCGAAGAACTCGCAGTTGGGCACGGCCATCGTGACGTGCAGGTTGGCGACGTTGTTGAGGCTGTTGCCGCCGTGGTGGATCTCGCACTTCATCCCGAAGCCCTCGGCGAGGTGGCAGAGGCGGACGAGCGGCGTGATCCCGCCGGTCACGGCGACGTCTCCGCGCAGGATGTCGGTCGCGTACTGCGTGATCCACTGGGTCATGCCGTAGTAGCGGCCGGGCGCGAACTCGGTCGACATGATCGGGATGTCGAGCTTCTGGTGCAGCTTGACGTAGCTGTAGAGGTCTTCCTCGGCCAGCGGATCCTCGTACCAGTAGAAGTCCAGATCCTCGATCGCCCGGCCGACGCGGACGGCGTCCTCGTACTGGTACGACCACATGCTGTCGAGCATCAGGATCATGTCGTCGCCGACCGCCTCCCGCACCGCCTGGCAGATCCGGATGTCGGCCTTGGGCTCGCCGTGCGGGTGGAGCTTGTGCGCGATCCAGCCGTCCGACTGAAACTCCAACGCCTCCTGGACGTACTCCTCTGGCGACTCCCACCACGCGGTTGAGGAGTAAACCGGCACCTCGTCCTTGCAGGTGCCGAGCAGCCGGTGGATTGGCTGGTCGGCCAGCTTGCCGTTGATGTCCCAGAGCGCGATGTCGATCGCGCCGATCGCCGCGTACGACACGCCCCGATTCTGCTTGTAGCAGTCCGCCCAGATCCGACCGATGTCCTGCGCGTTCTTGCCCATCACGCGAGGCTTGAGCAGGTCAATCAGCGGCTGCGCGTGATACTCCGGACGCGACAGAAACGCATTCCCCGTGACGCCGGCGTCGGTCTCGATGCTGACAACCGACAGCTGATTCCGCCCGCCAAAGCGCATCCCCGATCCGACCCGCCAGTTGGGAGTCTCCCAGTCGAAGACGTCGACCTTGACATTGGTGATTGTGACCATCGATTGCTCGCTTTCTTGGAGCTCCCCCTCCGGGGGAGCTGTCGCGGAGCGACTGAGGGGGCCCGCTGTGGTTCTTACCAAGTGGCGCGGGAGGGGGGGGGGGGGGGGGGGGGGGGGGGGGGGGGGGGGGGGGGGGGGGGGG
>JAPPFB010000016.1 GCA_028875225.1 Chloroflexota bacterium
CCCCCCCCCGGCCCGCCGGGGGGGTTTTTTTTTTTTTTTCGCCGGGGGCGGGGGGGGGGGGGGGGGGGCGCCGCGCCCCCCCGGCGGCGGGGGGGGCGGGGCCCCCCCCCGGCCAGGGTGACGGTCCGGACTTCGGAGGTGAACCCGAGGCGGGGCGTGTCCGTGGTGTTGGCGTCTCCGTCGTCGCCGTCGGTCCGCGCCCGGACCTGTACCTGCCAGGTTCCGTTGGCGAGTCCCGTGAAGGTATGGCTGCGGGCGGTCGTGTCGGTGATTGTGTGCTCGTGGCCGAAGCCCCAGTTGGGCCAGGTCCCGTCCGCGTTCTGCTGGCGGCGCGAGACGATCCAGGCATCCATGTTTCCTATCCCGGCATGCCCTGGCCCTGAATCGACGGCTCCCCAGGCGATGACGAGCCTGCCGTTGCCGCCTGAGGCATACGCGGGAACGGCTCGTGGGCCGCCAAACTCGCCGTTATGCGTCGACGAATCGGTTCGGACTTCGCTGTCTTCTTCGCTGTTTCTGGCTAGTACGGACACGTTGCCGGTGACATCTTTGGTGGCGAGAGTGTTCTTCGGGCAGTTGATTTCCTTGACGGTGCCGTCATCGTTGATGCGGCAAACTATGAGTCCCGCGGGTGTGTTGCGGTCCACGTACACAAACAGGATGCCAGTTGAGGCGATGATGAGGGGGGTGTTCGAGGCGAACCAGACCTGGATTGGCTCCGACACCGCCGTGAACGGCGGCGAGGGGGACGACCAGGCGTCCTGCACATCGCCTGCGGCTGTGGTGCGGGCGGCGACGCGCACGCTGTAGACGCTCCCGTGCGTGAGCCCGGTGATGTGATGCACGGTGGACGCGGAGCCGACCTCGGCTGTCATCGCGGCCCCGGAGGCGGTCTTCCACTCCACGATGAAGCCGCTCAAGGTCCGTCCCGGAGCCGTCGACGCCGGCTCGGACCACTCGACATACGCGTCGCCGCGGTTGTGGACCCCCACGCGTACGTCGCGGGGGCTGTGCTCGTCCGCCCCATCGACGTCGTAGACGACCTTGGCGCTGGCGACGTTGCTCGGGTTCTTCCTGCCGGCGGCGTCGACGGCCACGATCCGGAAGTCGTAGGTGACGCCAGGCTTGAGGTCATAGGCGATGAAGCTGTCCTGGGTCGGGTTTGACTGCCCGTGGTTGTTGAACCTGCCATAGTTCCGGAAGTAGTCCCAGGTCGACTCCTTGAATTCGTACTCAATCTCGGGGCCGTAGACGCAGCCGTTGGGCATACCGGTGACGTTGGCCCAGGTCCCGCTGATGCCCCGGTCGACGTTGGCCTCGACGGTCAGGGTGATGTTGCAGGCTTCGGGTACGTTGAGCTGGGGCAGGGCCCGCGGTCGATCGGACCCTCCCCGGGGGTAGATGGTCGTCACGTGGTACTCGACCAGGCCGGGCGCGAGGCCGTCGAGCACGTGCGACCTGGCCTCCGGCGGAGCGAACTCGGCGCGCCAGGCGCCGCCATCGACGCTGCGCGCCTCGAACAGGTAACCAACCGGCTCGCAGGCGTCCTCGTCAGTGGGAGCCTGCCAGAACGCGACGGCGGCGCGAGCGACGCCCAGCACAGATACATCCTCGGGCGGAGCCAGCTCACAGTCCGACGTGGCAACCTCGATGGTATGGATCAACGGTTCGGGGAGGGGGTCCTCGGCGACCGGCGGCGGATCGCCGATCCAGGTGACGGTCAGCGGTTCCGAGGTATCGGAGATGCCGGACTCGTAGGCGACGGTCAGGCGGAAGACGATCGACTTCGGGCTGTTGGAACTGTACGAGAAGGTCGAACCGGTCCAGACGGAGTCCCATTCGTCGCCTTGTTGGATCTGCCAGCTGTAGCTGGCCACTCCGGAATCGAAGGGCAGGTTGCGGATGACCGGGCTCAGGCTCGCCGCCTGGTTGACTTCGGGCTGGGCCGGGCTGGCCGAGATGGATACGTCGAGGGCGGGCGGGGGAGTCGATTCCGAGTCCGGTGCGGGCTTGGACTCGACGGGCGTGGTGGTTGAGGGAGACCTCGAGGGAGCCGGGTTGACCGTGAACTTCCTGGTCAGGGGCTTGCCGCAGCCGGCGTCGTTGCAGGCCTGCACGCGCGCAACCCACTGGCCGTAGTCACCCACGCTGAAGTCGACCCGGGAGATCGCAGTGCTGTAACCCGCGTTGAGTTCGTTGGCCGCTCCGGCTTCGCGCCAGCGCACGAGGTACTGGCTGGCCCCGTCGACATCATCCCAGTCGAGCGAGACCTCGAGGGAGCCGGGCTCGGTGGCGACGCTCAGTCCGGTCGGCCGGGCGGGTGGATCGGTGGGCGATTCCGGCTCTTCGGCCTTCGCGCCGAGCGGGGCGTCGGACCGTGCCGGTGCCGCCGTCCGCGCGTCCGTCCGATCAATCTCGGAGAGCAGAAGGGTGGATGCGATCAGCGCGGCGGTAGCGGCGAGGAACAGCGCGGCGAGGTGAGGGGTCGAACACTTGCGGAGCAGCACGAACGCAGGCCGTCTCATGCCATAGACCAAGCGTGAAACAAAGCCCTTTTGTGCGGGAGAAGGGGCTCCATCCTTGACGGATGCCATTACCGTCCACCTTCGCCGATTCACGGGCGACGCCAGGTAGGTACCAAGCTCCGACAACCGGTTTCGCAGGCGCGCGTCCGCGGTCGATTTCAATCGCTCCACACGATCACTCCCTATCCCTACCTGTGTGTAGTTTGACGAGCCGTCAATGACTGAAGTGTCATCTTTTGCGCAATCTCTTGTGACCTCTTGTCACCTGTTGTGTGATACACAGAACGGGCACGAATCAGGTCAGAGGGCGAGGCAAGCACACGACCGAGCAAGCCTGGGCCTTCGAGCGGTCACGAAGGGATGCATGGACACACAGGAGGAGCACGACCGACGGATCGCCCAGCGGGAGGAACGCGTCGCCCAGAACACTTGCGAAGCAGTGCGAACACCGATCGGCTGTTGCTGCCGACCAATGGCGATACGAAGCGCCCATGTGCGGCGCGACGGGAGGGGGGCCTCGTGGCTCCTAGTTCGAGGACTACTGAGCGTCCTCGGGATCGGTCGCGTCGAAATCTGCCATCATCCTGCGGCTCGGCTGGATGGCGAGCAACGCGCTCGCGGTCAAGACCGCGGTGAGGACAGCCAACAGTGCGAGTTTCATCCCAGTCATTTCCACTCTCGTGTTGCGCTCGGTGAGCATTCCTGCCCTCGCGCAGAAGTTGGTCATGGTCTTAACCGTTGTCCATGACGTTAGTGCCGCCTGATGTGACCCAGCTGGTCACGACATGCGTCTATCGGACAATCTGTGCAGATGACGAATACGCTTGCCGAAGTCGCTGCCTGGACAGAGGCGTAGCTGGAGCGTCAGACTTCCTCCCGCTCCGGTGCCAGCTCCGGTTCGAGCACGATCGTGAACCATGCGACTCGAGTCGTCTGGGCGCAGATCTGACCGTCCTCGACCGTCGTATCCAGGATCGTCCAGGAGGGGTCCAGGCGACCCTTGACTGCGAGTCGGGCTCGCTCGGCGTCCTGCGCGGGTGCAGGCAGACAGATCTCAACCGGCTCAGTGAGCCGGTCGCCCGGGCGACCGACGAAAACGTCGCCAAGCAGCTCGATGGTGTTGATGCCCGTCTGAGGCCGCTTATAGATGTGCCAGATCTTGACCAGCAGAAGCGGACTGCCAGCCGGCAACGTGTAGCGAACGCCATCGACGAAGATGGCGTAGCCCCCACCGGGCACGCTTCTGATCAGCCCCGGCCTTGCGCCGGGTCCGAAGATTTGGGTGGTGAGGTAGAAGCCGCGCGTGCGCGACTGCAATTGCTCGCGCACAGAGGCGGCGATTGCGCCCAGGTCAACCGAGCCGGAGGCGCCATCAGGCTTGTTGGCGCTGACTTCGGACTGCCGCGTGGGCAGCGCTTGCGTCCCACCCTGCGGACTCCACGAGACGGGATTGCGAGCCAGGTTGGGCGGATCGGGCGACCGCGTGGACGGTTCGTCGCTCGTTCCGCTCGTCCCGCTCGGCAGCGACGGGAACGCGATCGGCGTGTCGAGGATGATCACTCCGAACTCGCGATCGACGATGGTGGCGACGTTGTAGAGGATGCGCGCGCTCTGTCCTCTCAGCGTCTCGTCGTTGGCAGCGGTGATATCCAGATACTGACCGATCAGCGCGTTCTGAGGCGTGAAGGTGAGAGTGGTCGGATTGAGGCTGATCCGTCCGGTCGGATCGGTCCGGAACGTGAAGGTGAGGTTGTTCTGCGGTACCGAAGGCAATGCGATCCAGACGCGCGTGGCTGTGCCGATGTCGAGACGCAGGCTGCGATCCCGGTGACTGAACAGGTAGTGAGTGGCGTCCTGGGTGCTCGCGGTATTCGTGATCCGATTCGAGTTGTCCGCGCACATGCCGTGTTTGACTGACCCCGCATGCTCGGGATTGTGGGGGTGGTTCTGCGGGACGACGTAGCGGAAGGCCAACTCTGTGGTGCTGAGGCGGCCGACGTAACCCGCGCAGACGACCGAGGAGAGGAACCCCATTCCGGCCAGGGTGAACTCGATCGCGACGCCGGGCCGGCCCCTGACCGTGACAGGCTGATTGAAGCGCACGATGAACTCGTACTTGCGGCCGGGCGAGACGGTGGGCGCCGTATCGACATCGGTCGAGGTCGTTGTCCGCGGGTCCGTCACATGGATCGGGGCCGGCGGCAGGTCGCTGATGGCCTCCCGGGGATTGACGCTCTTGGTCTCTTTGATTGACGAGCCTGTCGGCATCTGGACGCTGGCCGAGACCGGAGCCGCATAGCCGTTCGATGGGAAACCTGACTCAATGGTGTAGCGGAAGCGAAGCATCTCGGTGCCGCTGCCGTCGAGATAGACCGCGTTCTTCTCGACCCCGTTGACATCGAACGTGACGTAGGGCTTGTCGGCATCCGCCGCGCCGTGAGCGACCGTCACCTGTTCGCTGTAGACCAGGGTGAGGTCGATGTGTTCGCCGGCGTTGTAGCCGGAAGTGGAGAACCGTTTCGCGTTGTCCGACGTGAAGACCATGGCCATGACGAGCGGCGCGTCAGAGTCCCGCACCGACCACTGCATCGTCGCAGATTGATTGCCTTTCAGGTTATGGACGAACGCATCCTCGGCAATCGTGACCGAGACCTGGCTGGCGCTGCTGTCGGGGGTGACCGTGAAGTACCAGCCGAATCGACTGGTCTCGATCTTGGTCAGGCCGCTGATGGAGCCGTTGGTGACCGACAGGTCGCTCGCCGTGATGTCGAATCGGACGATGCTGGTCTTGTTGAAGACGCGCACGCGGAACGGACCGGTCGGGTTGTTCTCTTTGAGCAGCTCGAAGGGAGCGTCGAGCGAGCCTCCCGTGGGCTTGTAGGCCGGGCGCGCTAGCGCCAAGAACTCGCTCGCCTCCCTCCAGAACTGCATCTCGCTGCCGCCCGCCTCGGAGCGGGCCTGAGACGGCGCAAGTGCTTCAGTTCCGATGAGGCAGAGGGCCGCCAGCATCAGCACCAGCGCGGCGCGTTTCATGCTTCGGGTTCGGTGAATGGGACGTGTGCAACGCGACCGAGGAGATGCGATTCTGGCAAGTGTCTGCATCGTCCGCCTTTGGCAGGATCACGGGCGAGGCACGGGGATGACCCTGAACGACCCGCCGTGATGTCGACCGGTCGACTGTGCAGGTCGCCGGCCGAATGGAATAGATTCAGGTCAGAACCAGAGGGTATGCAGCGTCAGTGACTTTGATGTAACCTTTGGAGATGCTCGACATGACATCTTGCCACTTTGTGAATGGTTGACAGAAGCTACAGGACCCAGTTCCGAGGGTGAGACAGGCCGACGACCGGTCGAGCCTGCGCCATCGAAAGGTCACGGACAGACGCATGGACGAACAGAGTGAGCACGAACGACGGATCGCCCAGCCGGAGGAGCGCCTCGCGCGCCTGAGTGAAGCCAGCCTACGAATCTCCGAGAGCCTCGATTTCGACACCGTGTTGCAGCAGGTGCTCGACTCGGCGAGGGATCTGGTAGGCGCCCGATATGGCGTGATGGCGACCAGCGACGGACAGGGTGGGCTAGAGGCGGTGCTGACCTCGGGAACGACCGATGAGGCCCACCAGCAAGTCGCGTCCCTGCAGGGCGGCGCCGAGATCTTCTCTCACCTCATAGCCGTTCCCGATCCCATTCGTGTCGATCGCTGGGACGAGTACGCCGCGTCGGTGGGTTTGAACGGGTTCTTGCCCATGCCGGTCTGGGCCGGCCTGTCGGCGCCGATTCGACACCGAGGCGGGCCGTTGGGCGTTATCTGCGTGGGGCATGATCACGAGGAGCAAAAGTTCGGCTCCGACGACGAAGAGACGCTGGTCATGTTCGCCGCACAGGCGACGATGGTGATCACCAACGCGCGGCGCCACCGGCAAGAGCAGCAGGCTCGGGCAGACCTGGAGACCGTGATTGAGACCTCGCCGGTCGGCGTGGCAGTTCTGGACGCCAGGACAGGCGCGCCCAAATCCTTCAATCGAGAGACATTGAGGATTGTCGATCGGCTGCGCGACCCCGGCCAGACGGCGGCCGAACTGTTGGAGGTGGTGATCTGCAAGCGGGCCGACGGTCGAGAGATCTCGCTTCGCGAGTTCCAAATGACCCAGCTATTGAGCATCGGCGAGACCGTCCGGGCGGAAGAGATCGTGTTGCGAGTGGACGATGGACGCAGTGTCACGGTGCTGCTCAACGCCACGCCGATCGTCTCCGAACAGGGAGTCGTCGAATCGGTCGTCGTGACCCTCCAGGACATGGCGGAGGTCGAGGAGCTCGAGCACCTGCGAGCCGAGTTCCTGGCCATGGTCAGCCACGAGCTGCGAGCGCCGCTGTCGACGATTAAGGGCTCGGCGATGACCGTGCTGGATTCGGCCGTCGACCTCGACCCGGCCGTCGTGCGACAGTTCGTCCGGATCATCGGTGAGCAGGCTGACCACCTGAACGGCCTGGTCTCCGACCTGCTCGACGTGGCCCGTATCCAGACCGGCGAGCTACCGGTGTTCCCCGAGCCGGCCGAGGCGGCTGTGCTGGTCGACCGCGCCCGGACCGCGTTTGCGAACGCCGGTGGAAACAACCCGCTCCAGATCGACATCGAGCCGAACCTGCCGCTCGTGATGGCGGATCGGCGCCGAGTCGTCCAGGTGCTGGTCAACCTTCTGAACAACGCCGGACGCAACTCGCCGGAAGGGTCCGTGGTCGCGGTCAGCGCCGCTCGCGACGACGTGCATCTGGCCATCTCGGTCCTCGATCGAGGGCGCGGCATTCCGGCTGACAGCTTGCCGCATCTCTTCCGTAAGTTCTCGCGCGCACAGCCCGAGGACCAGGGAGGAGACACGGGCTTGGGGCTGGCGATCTGCAAGGGAATCGTTGAGGCTCACGGCGGACGCATCTGGGCTGAGAGCGACGGACCGGGACTGGGCGCCCGTTTCATTTTCACCCTGCCGACGGTGGAAGCGGCCGGCCTCGGTGTCCAGGAGCCGTCGCCCTTGGCAGACGAACGAACGGAGCCGGCCGAAGCGCAGGAAGTGATCCGCGTCCTGGCCGTGGACGACGACCCTCAAGCCTTGCGATACATCCGCGAGGTGCTGCTCGCGGACGGTTACGAGGTGGCGGTCACAGGCGACCCGGAGGAGGCGTTGCGGTTGATGACGGACGAGTTGCCGCACCTCGTCCTGTTGGACTTGGTGTTGCCGGATGTCGACGGCATCGAGTTGATGGGAGAAATGCGCGAGAATGAGGATGTGCCGGTGATCTTCCTCTCCGCCTACGGACGCGATGAACTGATCGCCCGAGCCTTCGAGCAGGGCGCGTCGGACTATGTGGTCAAGCCGTTTTCGCCGACTGAGCTCTCAGCGAGGATCAAGGCGGCCCTGCGCCGACGCGAGGTGTCCGTACCGCTGCCGCCCTACGTCCTCGGGGATCTCACCGTTGACTATGCAACGCGACGGGTCACGCTGGCCGGAGAACCCGTGCAGTTGACGCCAACCGAGTATCGAATGTTGGCCGAGCTTTCGGCCAACGGCGGGCAACTGGTCACCTACGAACGCCTGATGAGCCGGGCTTGGAGGAATCGCAGCGGCGACGACCTGCGGCCGATGCGGACGATGATGGGCAAACTACGTCGCAAGCTGGGCGAGGACACGGTACAGCCTCGATACATCTTCACCGAACCCCGGGTCGGCTTTCGAATGCCGAAGGGTGAGGTGAGCGGCCAAGCTGAAGGGCCAGCGCCGGCAGCAGATTCCTGACGCTCAAGCGCACCGAACCGCTGGGTCGCGCTCGCCGTACGGGCGAGGATGGTAGCCGCAGGAATTCGGGCCGATGGCTGCGAGCGGGGAACCGTCGTCGCGAGCTCCACTGGGGTGATAGGAGATCACAAACCCCTTCGAAGAACATCACGTTGGAGTGATGTTCCCGACCAGCATCCGCCTTTAGCCTGAATGCTGATGGCGTGTACGACATGAATCGTGTCGTCGAATGGAGTGCATGACTTTCAAGAGGGCAGAAGGAGGGTTATCAATGAACAAGGTGCGAGCGAAGACAAAGACCGAACTGATTCGAGCAATCGCGGCGCGAATTGATCTCTCGGCCGGCGAGGTGGGCAAGGTCCGGGACGCGTTGTCCGAGCAGGTTTTGGACGAGCTCTCGGCAGGCGGGCCGGGCGCGGTTACAGTGGCCGGCCTGATCCGAGCGGAGGTGGTGGCGCAACCGGCGCGCAGCGAGCGGACGGGCCGCAACCCGGCCACCGGCGCGACGATCACGATCGCAGCTCGGCCGGCGAGGGAGCGCGGCAAGGTCAGGCTACGTCCGCTCAAGCCGCTGCGCGACGTGCTCTGAGCGACTGCGGGCCGTGATTCGCATCGCTCGGCGGACGGGGCGATGGCCGGGAGACATATCACCAAGCCGCCGATTCCTCCGACTCTGGCTCAGCCTCCAGCACGATCACGAACCACGACACCCGTGTCGTCTCGGCGCAGAGTTGTCCTTCGTCGGTTGGCCTCGTTTCGAGAATCGTCCAGTCGCGGTTGAGCCGGCCGCGCACGGCGATCCGGGCCCGCTCAACATTCCTCGCCGGCGCAGGGAGTCGGTCGATGCCAGCCGGTACCAGCCTGCGAGGTAGGGAAAGGGCTAGCCCTCGGCGCGGCGTGCTTCGAGAATCGGAGAGCTGTCGGGCTCTCGGGATCTGAGCATCAATACGATGCTTCTAGGCCAACCACGGGTTTTCGGGCATGCACCAAGAAGCTGGGCGTGAAAATCTCCAGTTCACCTGCTTCGACCAGCGTATCGGCAGCGACGTTCAAGACCGCTGCCGCTTCGCTGGCTCCTTGTGGGGCGAGTCGCACCAGCTCCAGAAATCTCGTGACAGCGGCCGTGAGTTGGCGCCCCTTGGGGGTCCGAGCCCACGAGGCGAACGAGAGATCGCGGCCCTGCAGCGCCATGTACCAAGGAGTATCGCGGTTGCCGTTCTCCGCCTGCTGGTCGATCGCCTGGATGATCTCGAATCCCGCTGCTTGCGCTGCGGCAGCCTTTTCGCTCGTTGTCAGCAGGTCGAGCGTGGCGTTGATGAATTCAAGGCGTTCCCGAAGCTCGTTGTGCCGGGCATTGTTCCGATCGAAGCGATCCGTCCAACACCAATCGACGATGGCTATCTCGCCGCCGGGCTTGAGCAGCCGGTACAGCTCCAGGAAAAGCAGCAGGTTGTCGGGCGCGTGACAGAGAGCCTCGAACGAATAGATGGCATCGAGCGCTTCATCCTCGATGGGAATGTCCATGAAGTCTGCGAGCAGAAACCCGCACTGGTCATCGAGGCCCGCACTTGACAACAGTCGTTGGCCACGCCCGATCTGGTAGCTGCTGATGTTGATGCCGGTGATGTTCGCGCCGGACGCTTTGGCGATGGTCATCATCGGCCCAGCTACGCCGCAACCGAGGTCGACGACTTGCATGCCTGGCTTGAGCCCCAGGAGCTCGCCGATCCCGACTTCGTGCCGCCGATGAGACTCATGCAGGCTCTCCCCGGGCTGGCGCGGCGAGAAGTGAAAGCTCGTTCCCCAGCCGAATTCGTAGAACCGAGTAACCGCGTCGTAATAGCTGCTGACCAACCGGGGGAGTTCCGCCATCCGCGCTTCGTCGTCTCTGGATTCACTCAGTTCTCGGATCTTCTGGAAATTTTCGTATGGTGAGACAACGTCTCCGAAGTGTCGTGGTTCTATACGAGAGTGCGCGATCAGGACGAGCGTGCGAAGCGCAGGGAGCGCGGCTAAACCCACCCCGAGGAGACGGTCAAGCAATCGGTCAAGGTCTGGTTCAACACGCATTGACGTTTTGTCTCCAAACACATCGATGATGACCGGGGATGGTAAGGTATCAGACAATATGTGACTGACGTATCACTACTCGACCATGTCCTCATGACTACATGACATCTACATAGAGATCGTGAGCCCGCTCGCGAGTCCATACCTGGCGGTGCGGCCACTCTCTACTGGCGGTTGAACGCGGAGCCGACCGATGGCGGACAGACCGTTCCGAGCAGTCCGGTTAACGCAGAAAGCGACCACACATTTGCAGGCGGAGGAGGTCACCGTCATGACGGTGACCTCCTCCGTCGCCGCGGCCAGTTAGCCGCCTGCCGCCACGAGTCCAAGCTCCTGTTCGCGTTCCAGCGCCCAATCAAACAGCGACGGTCCCGAGGGTCGCGAGTGGCGGCCGCGAGGCTTCGGCTCGTCCGGCGCCTCGGCCAGGAACTCGGCCCATGTGAACAGCGACGACTGCTGCTCGGATGAACCGTGATGCCCTCCACAGGGAATCAGTTCGATGACCGGGTCGTCACCTCCGGAAGGGAGCGCGGCGACCGGGATCGGCTCTGGCATCGGCCGCTCCCAATCGGCCTCGACCAGCAGGTGATCGGCCTCAGCGGCGACCTGCTGCGCCTGATTGAAGATGTCCTCGACCTCGGCGTCGTCGGTCTCGCCCGAGACCAGCTTGCGGGCCAGGGCCATCATCAGGTCGTCGCCAGTGTCGCCGTAGGCGGCCAGGCCGTCCTCGGGAAGGTCGCCCTCGACCGCCAGTGAGCTTTGCAGCTTCTGCGCGACCAGTTTGAGCGCGTCGGCCTGGAGCGTGTTCCGGTAGGCCATGAACACGACCTTGACCGGCCGGTGCTGGCCGATCCGCCATGAGCGGCGCGAGGCCTGGCGCATGGTGTAGACCGAGTAGTCAGTCTCGTACCAGCAGAGTGTCGCAAAGGCGATCAGGTCGAGTCCGGTCTGGACCAGGCGCGGGTGGCAGATGAGCACATCGACGCCCTCTTCGACCCGTTTCGCGACCCAGGCCTCGCGTTGCTTCGGCTGAACCCGGTCGGCCTTCATCACCGCCGTCTTGAACCCGTGCCGCGTGAGCAGCTGCTCCAGGCGTCCCGTGATGTCGCGCGTGCCGGTGTGGGTGGCGTAGACCAACACTCGCCGCCCGGCCAGGCGCTCTTGGGCGACCAGGTCGACCAGCTGCTGTTCCTTGGGGTAGATGCGCTCCGGGTCGAGCGGCGGCAGCTGCACGATCAGATCGCCCGAATCGGGATCGAACACCGACTCGGCCCGGGTGCAGCCCTCGGGATAAGCCAGCAGCGCCTGCAGGTAAGTCGAGAGCAGCCGGGCCGAGCCGCGCTCGATCGCCTGGAGCAGGGCCCGCTTGAGGTCGCTGGCGAGCATGCGGTAGGCCGAGGCCTGCGAGAGCCCGTGGATGCCCTCCTCCGTGTCCATGCTGGCGACCTGGATCTGCTCCTCGTACGGCGGCAGTTCCGAGGCGACATCGGCGAGCCTGAGGAAGAGCGAATGGCCGATGATGTGGAACAGCGCCGCCGGCGCCATCCCAGGCCGCTCCTTCTCCTGCTTGCGGTAGCTGCGCCGCCGCGAGACAGAGCCGTCCTCGGTCGGGTCGTCGTCGCGGTCGTGGCGCACGCGCTGTTCAAGGAAGCCGTAGCGCTCGACCCACTTGCGCTCGTCCGAGCGGCCGAACTCCGCGCGGATCTCGGGCGAGAAGCGGTAGAGCAGGTGGAAGAGCGTGGAAGCATATCCACCCATGAGCGTTCCGGACAGCGCCAGCGACTTGCCGCAGGCGTCGGCCAGGATGCCGGCCGAGAGGCCCTGGGCAGAACCCTTTCCTTTGTGCTCATGGACCTCGTCCACGATCAGGAGGTCGAAGTAGCCGCGCATGTGCTGCTTGACGTAGTCGGCCAGGGGGTACTTGCGCGGCCCCTGGCCGGGCGTGCGGCGCGCCATGAGGCCAGAGTTGTAGCCGGCCGTTTCGGTCTCTATGGGCCGCGCCTCGGCCGTCCACAGCGGCGTGCCGCACCTGGGGCAGCTGTGGCGCTTCCTGTCCAGCTGCTTATGCGTGACGGGAACGCCTTCGGGGTCCACGATCTGCTGGGTGCAGTCGGGACAGGCCGGGGTCATGATGAACTCGCCGGTCTCCTCGTCGCGGACGGGCAGGCCGTCCTCGTCCTTGAGCGGGCGTTTCCAGTAGGCGGGCCGGAAGCGGTGGCCCAGCTTGGCCCGCGAGTGCGACATGACCACGTACTGCGGCCCGGAGCCCTCCTGCCGCCGCAGCTGCTCCAGGTCGGTGATCGAATCGGCGATGCCGGTGCGGACCAGCGGGATCGTCTCCTCGATCTCGCGCTGCCACTTGCCGACCAAATGCGGCGGACACAAAACCAAGATGCGGCGGAAGCCGGCCAGTTGGGCGGCGGCGATGGCGATGAACGTCTTGCCCACGCCCATCTCGCCGACAACGGTCGTGCCGCGCTGCTCCGAGAGGCTCAGGGCGGCGCCGCGGATCGCGGTCTCCTGGGCGCCCATCGGCGGGCGCTTGAGTTGCGGCATCGGGCGTTGGTCGGCCTGGGGCCGGTACTTGGGTGGATAGCTGTGGACGATCCGCTTCGTGATCGCCTCGCGGTAGGTGTCGATGAACTCGGACAGGTTCATGTCTGTGGTTGCTCCTCGATGTGGGACCGCGCCACTTGCACGCAGTCGGGTAGTCGTTCGTACTCGTCTCGGTGCAGGCCGCAGCGGCACCACCAGCTGAAGGTGCTGCCGGCGGTCCGCTCGCCGTGTTCGTCGATGGCGACGAGCTCCTCGAAGAAGATCTCGCAGCCGTGTTCGTTGCTCCATTCAGGCATCGCTCGTCACTCCTCGATGTGCCGCCGCGCGTCTCTGACGCAGTCGGCCAGCTCTTCGTACTCGTCGTGGTCGCGGCCGCAGCTGGCGCACCAGTAGCGGTAGGTGGGTTCCGCGGCGGTGTTGCCGTGCTCGTCGATCGGCGTGATCCGGTCGAAGTAGATGTGGCAGCCGACGCTGTTCAGCCAGGGGTTCATGGGTCGGGATCCGTTCCAGCCCGACCTGCTCATATGACGGGTCGGGCGATCTGGTCGTTTAGGCGGTGAGCCGGAGCGGCAGCTGGCGCTCGGGGGCGGCGCCCGTGAGCCGCTCGGCCAGCAGCCGCGCGGTGTTGCGGTCGATCACGTCGTCCATGTGCAGCAGTTCGAGCTCGAACAGCTCAGTGACGACATCGCCGAGCCTGACGTAGGCGTCCAGGTCGGGCAGGGTTCGGACTGGCTCAGGCATCGCTCGCCAGCCAGACCAGGTCGTCGGGCTGCCAGTCGAGCAGCTCGACCCGGTCGTCCGGCCGCCAGTGCTCGACGTAGCGGCCGTCCGGGGCCGTGCTCTCAGCCAGCACCCGGCGCTCGACCTCAGCACGGTCGATGGCGCGTGCCTCGAACATCGGGTACTCGCGCTCGTGGGCGCCGCGGGCCTCCTGCCGGGCGCAGGTCGCGCACTGGTTGAGCGGCGCGGCTAGCGCGTCGGGTGTGTAGGTCTGGTCTCCGACCTCGTAGGTCTCGCGGCAGAAGCCGCACTGGGTAGTCTGGGTCATGTCAGGTCTCCGTATCTGACTAGAGCGGGCGAGGGGCTCCATCCCTCGCCCGCTCGCTTGGTTCTGCTCGAAGCGGGTTCGTTCAGCGGTCGTCGTCCTTGATCCGCTCCGCCTTCTGGGGCGTGTGCTCGGTCATGAAGCCGCAGCCGCCGCAGGGCATGCGCACGACCTCGGTCTCGTGGTAGCGGTAGTCGAAGTACTCGGCCGTGGACGTATGCCCGCAGCGGTTGCAGGCGTAGTGGACTCTGAGTCGGGGCATGGTGGTCTCCGTTTCGTGCCCGGTCGTGTCCGGGCGGATGGTTAGAACTCGCGGTGTTCGCGCGGGTGCGCGCAGGCGTGGCCCATGGCGTCCTCGACGAGCGAGGTCAGCTGCTCGTGGGTCGGGCGCATGGGGAGGTAGAAGTGGTGCTCGCACTCATCGTCTCCCGAGGGCGCGAGCGCTCCCGTCTCGTCATCGCCGTAGCCGGGCCAGGGGCAGCCGATCGGCGGCAGGCCCCTCAAGGCCTGGATGTAGGCGGCGATGGTGATGACCTCGAACGAACGAGGTCGGCGGTCGGCCTCGGCCTCCTGCTGCGCGGCGAACCCGAGCAGCAGGTGCTGGACGCACTCCGTGCAGAGCGGGGTCGCGGTGGTCTCGGTCTCGTCGACCAGGACGTAAAGGAGGGGGCCCGCGTAGGTCTCGTCCTTGTGGTGCTGGCAGTGCCAGTCGGTGTAGGGCCTATAGTCGGGTCGGTTAGCAGTCATGGGTTCCTCTCCGGTTCTGTCTCTGCGGCGATGGGCCGCGCGGTTGCGGGGTTGGGTAAGGCCCTGCTAGGCCTCAATCCGTTCGATCCGGCCCGAGTCGAGGTCGAGCGTGACCACGCTGGTGCGCAGCTGCTCGCGGTAGACGTCGTGCGTCTCGCCCTCCTCGACCAGGACCATCTCCTTCTTGGTCTGACCCTTGACCAGGACGCGCGACTCCGGCGTCTCGAGTTCGAGGTTGTCGAGGAAGCCGGCCGCAACCAGCATCGCCAGGTGCCCCTTGCGCAGCGGCATCAAGGGGCGCGCGGTCAGGTCGGTGGGCGGCCAGAACGCTTCCGTGATCTCGTCCTGGGTCCAGAGCCCGCGCGTACGCGCCTCGGCGACCGCCTTCGCGAAATCGATCACCCGGGTCGTGAACATCACGGGGCCGGGCGGCGACATACCGATGTCGTATTCAGGCGTCAGGGCGCGACTCAGCGACGGCAAGTCGTCGATGCCGGCGACAAGGTCGCGCATCGCCCGCGCGTCGGGCCGCGGCTGCGGCTTGCGTACGCCGATGACGACGACCTGGTCGAACGCCTCGACCTCGGGCTCAGGGAACGACCAGGCCCGGACGCGCCGGTAGTTGGTCGTCAGGAAGCGGGCCGAGGTCGGGAGCTGCGAGCGCGGGATGATGTAGACCAGCACCCCGTCCGGCTCCAGGTACCGCGAACAATGGGTCAGGAACGCCTGCTCCACCCGCTTGTCCTCCCGGTCCCAGTCGTAGGGCGGGTTGAGCCACAAGAGGTTGTACGTGCGGTTGGCGATCGAGCAGCGGAAGAGGTCGCTGGAGAGCGCGTGGTCCAGCTGCTCCGCGGCCTCTTGCGCCCGCTCGGTGTGCAGTTCCACGCCGTAGGTCTCGACCGTCACGTGACGGTTGAGCGAGTCCGCCAGCTGC
>JAPPFB010000023.1:0-33596 GCA_028875225.1 Chloroflexota bacterium
ACCGGCCATGATCGCATATCCACCGGTTTACGCGCAGGTCTCCTCAGGGAGAGGGGATCCGAGAGGGGTTGGGTTCAGGAGCGATCGTCGCGGGGGACTGATTTCTCCCCATCGTCGGTGAAGACGACGCGGGACTTCTTGCCGCCATGGATCTGTGGTTCGCGGGCGAGCTTGCGGCGGATAAGGTCAATGGAGCTCGTCAGGGAGATTAGGTGCCGGACATTCGTTCTTAGTTGGTGTAGCATGTGGGCAGGTCGCTGATTGCGATGATCAGAGAGCAAGAGGCGTCTTAGCATCAGACTTAGGGAAGGATGATGCCCGTGAGTGGCCTTCTGAGAAACGTTGTTGAGCCTCGGCTTCCAATGGAAGAGGAGCAGTATCGGCCACTGAGCAGTGTGTGGGAAGGGAGCGACGCAGAGCTGATCGAGCAAATGCTCGAGTTTTACCCGTCGATCACGCCGGAGCCCATCCTAGACGCAACCTACAACCGGGGACGATTCTGGCGGGGATCCAGCCGCGACGTGGTCTCCATGGACATCAACCCGAAGTTCGAACCGATGATTTTAGGAGACAATCGCAAGATGGATGGCGTCCCCGACGACGCCTTTGGCGTTGTCGTCTATGACCCACCGCATGTCGGACCGCAAGGACGAGACAAAAGCAGCAAGAAGTTCGATGTGGACTTTGGCGCGACCGTTGAATGTGGCAAGGAGCAGGGCTGGACACTCAGCTATCTGTATCCGCCATTTCTTGAACAGGCCCGACGGGTGCTTAAGCCGCGTGGCCTGCTGCTCGCGAAGATCACCGACATGGTGAACTCTCACCGCTCACAATGGGCGCACTGCGACTTCATGCAGATGGCGGACGAAGCAGGGTTCACCGTCTGTGACTTGATCATCAAGGTCCGTACGGGACCAATGGTCTCCACGAAGTGGAAGACCGCGCACCACGCTCGCAAGCGCCACTGTTTCTGGATCGTCTGTCGTAACGACCATCGGTGCGAGCGGTAGCCGATGCGGGAGTACAACCCGCTCAGCCTTGACGAACTCGGGCGCAATGCCGTTCGAGCACTGATGGCATACACGACTGACGCACTCCCACCGTCCGACTCCTTCGATGGAGCAGGTGTCTACACATTGCACTACCAGGGTTTCTACCCGGCATACCTCGACTTGGGTGACGAGCCGATCTATGTCGGGAAGGCCGATCCGCCTGGCCGACGACAAGGGAGAAGACAGGTATCACAGGAGTCGTCAGTGCTCTTCCAGAGGCTCGCGCATCACGCGCGGTCAATCGAAGCGGCGCAAAACCTGCTCCTCAGCGAGTTCTCTTGTCGCTGGTTGGTTCTCGATCCGGTTTGGATCGGACTGACGGAACAAGTGCTCATCGCCGAGTATCAACCGATCTGGAACGTTGTCGTTGACGGATTTGGCAACAATGATCCAGGGAGGGGACGCTGGAATCAGCGGCGGTCTCAGTGGGACACGCTCCACCCGGGCCGCGAGTGGGCGTTCAACCTGCGAGACCGTGGAGAGACCGAAGAAGAAGTTATTGGTGCAGTCGCGGAACACCGGCAGCAACGACAGAGATAACGATAGTTTCAGGCTGCCGAGCCCGAGTCTCACTCAGGAATTGGCTGGCACCTTACTCGACTTAGTCCTCCACCGAGATCGCGGCTCGGGGGCAGGTTCGGACAGCTCGGAGGACGTTGGCTTCTTCTTCGGTGGGGACGGTGTCGACGAGGACGTGGGAGAGGTCGTCGTCGCGGACATCGAAGACGACTTCGGTGGCTTCCATGCACTTGGCGTGGCCCTCGCAGAGGCTGGTGTCGATCTTGACCTTCATCTCGCCCTCCCCGTCATTCCGTCGCTCTGGATTGCATCGCCATACTACCGAATCTTGATGTCCGTTCCGCGCTAGCGGAACCTGGGGATGACCTCCTGAGCGAACAGCTCGATGCTGCGGCGGGCGAGGTCGCGGGAGGCGCCGGGCGGGACGGGTGAGGTGATGATGTGGTCGGCGGGGATCCAGTCGAGGGTGCGCTCGATGGCGGCCGCGACCTCGTCGGGCGTACCGGCGACGAAGCGGGCGCGGAGGTCCTCGTCGGTCTGGTGCAGGAACTGTCCGAGCGGGTCCTGCTCGCCGAGGTCAGAGGCGTCGTTGTACCACTTGCCGTAGGTGTCGCGCAGGTAGCGCTGATGCGGCTTGAGCTCTTCCCAGAGCGCCTCAGGGTTGTCCGAGACGTAGCCGCCGGCCGACAGCAGCACTTCAAAGTCGTCGGGATCGTCGCCCTGTTCGCGCAGGGCGTCGGCCCAGGCGTCGTAGACGGGGCGGTCGGCGACGATCATCAGGTTGGCCTTGAAGCGGGCGGCTCGGCGGGCGGCGGCCACGGAGCGCGCGCCGACCCAGAGCGGGAAGGGTTGCTGGATCGGCGGCGGCGTAACCTGGACGTCCTTGACCTGGTAGTGGCGGCCGTCGAGGCTGACCGACTCGCCGGCCATGGTGCGGGTGATGATCTCGAGCGACTCGTCCATGATCGAGGCGCGGTGGCGTCGGTTGACGCCGAAGCCGTCGAACTCCTCGATCCGGTAGCCGAGCCCGACGCCGAGGTCGAGTCGGCCGTTGGAGAGGACGTCGACTGTGGCAGCGTCCTCAGCGACGCGGATCGCGTTGTGGAGCGGGAGGAGCAGGACCCAGGTGCCGATCCGGACTCGCGTGGTCAGGCGGGCGATGGCGGCGGCGATGGGCAGGACGGAGGGCGTGTAGCCGTCGTCGATAAAGTGGTGCTCGGTGATCCAGATGTGGTCGTAGCCAAGTTGTTCGGCGTAGACGATCTCGTCGAGGATCTCGTTGTAGAACTGCGCCCAGGGCTTGCGCCATTGGGGCGGATTGCGGAAGTCGTAGATCAGGCCGAACTTTGGATGGCGCGTGGGCATCAGTAGAGGCCAATCCGTCCACCGAGCGGGATATCGAGCAGCTCCGAGCGCGGGGCGACGTGATTGAGCTCGTTCTTGACCGGCGCGAGCGCGTCGGGGCCGGTCATGTCGTGCGTCATCGGCGGCATCCAGTCGTCGTGATGGCCGAGGACAATGCGCGGGGCGCGGAGCATGTCCGACATGCGGCCGACGAACTGCGCCAGCGAGCCCTGGATCGGCTCGCCGTCGATGTTGGGTCGGCCGGCCATGGCGACGATGGCGACGTCGGGTCGCATGTTCTGGACGACGCCTGTCCAGCAGCCCGAGGTGTCGTGGTAGAAGATCGAGCCGTAGGGCGTGTCGATCAGGTAGGCGAGCGCGCCGCCGGTGTCGTTGGAACCGAGGCAGGTGGCGACGTGGTCCATCATCTGCGTTTGCGCGTCGGGTCCCAGGTCCTGCGAGCGTTCGCCGAGCGAGCCGCCGATGTCGATCGAGCCTCGGTTGCCCCAGCGTTCCTCCTCGGTCAGGCCGTACTGTCCGAGGACGACTTTGCCGGGATCCCAGGAGCCGGTGGTCCAGATGCAGGAGTGCAGGCTGGGGAAGACCTCGATGGTGATGTCTTTGGAGATGCGGTGGCGCTCGCCGCCCTGCGAGCGGAGCAGTTGGCCCTCGGAGATGCCAGCCTCGAGCAGGACGCGGGCGGACTCGTTAGAGCCGATCACAGGCGCGCCGGTATTGGCCGCGATCACCTCGGCGCCGGCGATGTGGTCGAAGTGTGAATGTCCGACCAGGACGGCGTCGGCGCGGGAGATGTCGGCGGCGGTCAGACCGACGTCGGGCGCAAGCGGCACGCGGTCGATGTAGGCGTCGAGCATGATCACGGTGTCGTCGACCTGAAGTCTGAAGGTCGCGCAGCCGAGCCAGTCAAGGGTGACGGTCATGGGAGCCTCCGATGGTTGTGGTCGGAGGGTAGTGGGTGGAGTTCAGTACATGATCATGGCTGCGGGGACCAGCTGCTTCGCGCCCGGATCGACGGCGAGCGCCAGACCCTCAAGCGTGTAGGCACCAAGCAAGGCGGGCCCATCGTCCCGGCCGAAGAACACGATCGTCACCTCGCGCTCACCGTCGATCGTCGCCCAGGCTCGGCCATAGTCCATGTCGACTCGGCTTCCGTCCGCGAGGAGCAAGCGTCTGGTGCCAATCGTTTCGACGCCTAGCTCTCTGAGGAATCGACCGGGAAGCACTGTGTAGGACGCGCCCGTGTCGACGAGAGCCTCGATCTCCCCGGAGGAACGCTCATCGAGATCGGTGATTTCGATCGGGTAGGTGAAGGTGCCCATGTCAGAAGTCTATCGAGGGCGATCAAGAGCCTGAGCGGATCCTGGCCCCGGGGTGAGGAGGCGTGACGTCAGATTGCGCCGCCGAGCCAGTCGTGGGTGACGGTCATGAGGGCCTCCGATGGTTGTGGTCGGAGGGTAGTGGGTGGACTAGGCGGGCAGATAGTCGATATGGACGAGGCGCTTGCCGTGAGGATCGACCGCCATCTCGAGCCCTTCCAACGTGAACGCGCCGAGCAAGAAGGGCCCCGTATCGCTCCCGAACGCAACGGTTGTGATTCGGCGACGACCATCAAGGGTGATCCATGCGTACCCGATGTCCATTTCGATTGGCTCATCGTTTACCAGTCTGAACGAAATGCGGTCGATCGGCTCGACATCCAGCTGGTGGAGCATGTACTTGGGGATGACCGAGTAGAAGGAGCCGGTGTCGACCACTGCGTCTATCTCGACCGAGTTCTCCCCTGAGAGGTCGGCAATAGTGATCCGTTGAGTGAACAGGCCCATGGCGCTTACGTGCCCCTCACAATCCGATACCACTTGCGACGGCCCACGCGGAGCACTGCGCCGCTGGAAATCCGTGTGCTCTGGTCCTTGATGACTTCGTCGTCGATGCGGACGGCTCCCTGGGAGACGAGACGCTTGGCCTCGGCTCGGCTGGCGGCGGCTCCGATGTCGTGGAGCAGGACCGGGAGGGCGACTTCGACGGCGTCGGCGCCGGCGAAGTCGACTGGGGCGTCGGGAATGTCCTCGGGGACTGCTCGCTGGGAGAAGGTTCGGGTCCAGTGCTCCTCGGCGGCCTGGGCGGCTTCGTCGCCGTGCCACTCGGCGACAATCGAGCGGGCCAGCTGGCGCTTGGCGTCCATCGGCTTGAGGGCGCCAGAGTTCAGGTCGGATTCGATCCGGTCGACCTCGTCGTCGGAGACGTTGGTGCCGTAGTCGAAGAAGCGGACGATGACCTCGTCGGGGATCGACATCGCCTTGCCGTACTGCATGTTGGCCGGCTCGTCGATGCCGATGTAGTTGCCGGTGCTCTTGGACATGCGAAGGTTGCCGTCGGTGCCGACCAGGATCGGCGTGAGCACGGCGACCTGCGCCGACTGTTCCTGCCGCTCCTGGAGGGTACGGCCGCACATGATGTTGAAGGTCTGGTCGGTGCCGCCGAGCTGGACGTCGGCCTCGAGGGCGACGGCGTCGTAGCCCTGCATCAGGCCGTACATGAATTCGTGGACGTACACCGGCTGGCCGGCGTCGATGCGGTTGCTAAACGTGTCGCGTTCCGCGAATTGCTGCACCGTGAAGTTCGAGGCCAGGTGGATGACGTCGCCGAATGACATTTCGCCGAGCCACTCGCTGTTGCGGCGCACTTCGGTGCGGTCGGGATCAAGAAGTTTGAAAGCCTGATCCTGGTAGGTCTCGGCGTTGCGATTGAGGATTTCCGCGGCCTGCATCGGGCGCAGCGAGTCCTTGTCCGACGGGTCGCCGACGAGACCGGTGAAGTCGCCAATCAGCAGGATCGACTGGTGTCCCAGCTGCTGGAACAGTGCCAGCTTGCGCAGCGTGACGCAATGACCGATGTGCAAGTCGGGGGACGTCGGATCAACGCCGAGATAGACGCGTAGCGGCCGATCTTCCATCAGCGACTCGGTCAGGCGGGTTCGCAGTTCGCGGTCCATGACGCGTCGCGTGCCTTCGTCGCCGTAGGCAGTCCCGCGCATGATCAATGCGTGCTGGCGCTCGACTTCGGCAGCGATCTCGGTTGGGACTTGCTGGTTCATTCCTACGATCCGGTTGACATGGCGGCGAGGAGTTCGCGGGCCGCGTCGCGATCCCTGCCGATCTGTTCGACGAGTTCGTCGACGCCGCCGAATTTTCGCTCACCGCGCAGCCGCTGCACAAATTCTACGCGCAGGTCGGTTCCGTAGATGTCCTCGTCGAAGTCGATGATGTGACACTCGATCGACAGTCCGCCGCCGTCGTCAAAGGTCGGGCGCATGCCGATGTTGGTGACGGATGGCGTCGGACCCGCTTCCAGATGCGCGATGGTCGCGTAGACGCCGGGCGCCGGGATCGCGCGGTCGTTGCCGATTGCCACGTTGGCCGTTGCGAAGCCGATCGAGCGTCCCCGCTTGAATCCGACCACCACCGGGCCGTGAAGCGAATAGCGGCGTCCCAGCAGGTCACCGACCTGGGTTACGTCTCCCTCGGCAAGCGCGTTGCGGATTTCGGTTGACGAGACCTTGTCCGTCGAATCGCTGGTCAGCAGCTCGATCACTTCAACCTCGTAGCCGAGCTCCTGCCCCAGTGCCTTGAGCGTGTCCGGGTCGCCGCCGCGCTGGCGGCCGAGGGCGAAGTCTTCGCCGATGATCAGCCGGGCGAGGTGGAATTCCTCCACCAGCATGCGGACGAAGTCGCCGGCGTCGGTGAGCGAAAAGTCCGAGGTGAACGAAACCGTTGCGACGCTGTCGAGGCCGGTCTCGAGGATCAGCGAGAGACGATCCTCCAGCGATGTGACGTACTCGGTGGGCAAGTCGGGCCGCAGCACCTGTCGGGGATGCGGGTGGAAGGTGATCGCGGCCGCGGCCAGATCGTGCTGCCTGGCGCTTTCGACGACGTGCTTGAGCACGATCTGGTGACCGCGATGGACGCCGTCGAACACCCCGATCGTCAGCGCCGTTGGCCGGCCCGGCGAGGCCCGACGCAGCTCAGACCGAGCCAGCTCTGTCACCACGAGGACGAGCCCTTCACGCAGTCGGCCAACCGTCGAACGGAAGCCCAGCGTATCAGCCACTTGAAGCCTGAAAGCACGAACCGCTCCGAGCGCGCAGGCTTCATTCTTCCAATGACGACGCGTCCGCTGCCGCCCAGGCGGAATCGGGCGCGTCGGGCAGGGCTGTGATCAAAATGTCCTCGAACTCGCCCTGCTGCTCGAACTCGATCGCGAGCGATTTGTGCAGCTCCAACACGGCCATGAATGAGACGATCAACTCGAGCCGCGACTCGGCCGACTCGATCCAGAGGCGGAATGACACGACATGACTGCTCATCAACCGAGCGCGAAGATCGCCCGCGCGCTCGCGCACGGTGATTCGCTGGCGCTCGATCGCGGCGTCGTGGGCGACTTCCCGCTGGGCCTCCCGCTCTGCGGCGCGGTCGAGGACCTCCTGCGCGATCCGGGCCAGGGCGTCCAGCGTGAGATCTTCCGACATCCCGACCGGCAGCGTCTGTTCAATCGGCGGAGCCGAGATCGGTGTGTACGAACGCAACTGTTCGCGGTCTCGCTCACTCAGTTGCAGGATGCCGTCGCGGTACATCTTGTACGCGCGTGCCATCTCAACCAGTTCGCGAGCGTCATTCGCTGTTTCCTCATCTTCAGCAGGCTCTTCGGTCGAGGGAAGCAACTGTCGCGCCTTGAGCAGCACCAGGCGTCCGCCGATGCTGATGAACGCGGCCAGGGCGTCTGCCTGTTCCCGGCTAATCGATCCCTCCGGGGAAGACATCGCAGCAACCTTGGCCAGGTATTGGTCGGCAACCTGCGCCAGCGACAGCTCGGAGATGTCGAGTTTGCGAGATTCGATCAGCTCGAGCAGGAGGTCGAGTGGACCCTCATAGGCCGGGAGTCGGAGCTGGACCATGAGCCAATCCAGACCACCGTGAATGTCAGTTCGCGACGAAATTGAGCAGCTTGTCCGGCACCCAGATCACTCGGCGCAAGGTCTTGCCGTCGAGTTGGTCCGCCACACGCGATGAGGCGCGTGCAGCAGACTCCGCGTCATCCTGCGATGAGCCGGGAGCCAGAGCCAGTTTCTCTCGCAGCTTGCCGTTGACCTGCACGACCACGGTGACCGTCTCCGCCTGGGCCAGCGATTCGTCGTACTCCGGCCAGGCCTGATCGTGGATTGAACCGTCGTGCCCGGTTCGCTGCCAGAGTTCTTCCGTGATGTGCGGGGCCGAGGGCGCCAGGCAGAGCAGCAAGGCATCGATCGCCTCGCGCCAGGCGTCGGAGTCGACCGCTCCCTGTTCGCGCATGTCCTGCAGTTCGTTGGTGAACTCCATCATCGCGGCGATCATCGTGTTGAAGCGGAAACGCCCGATGTCGCCGGTGACCTTGCCGATCATCAAGTGCGTGGCGCGGCGGATCGCATCGGCCTGGCCGCCGCCCGTCTCGACATCGCCGAGCACCAGGTTCCAGACCCGGTTGAGCCAGCGCCACTGACCGGAAATCCCGCTGTCGTCCCAGTCGCCGCCGGCTTCCCAGGGGCCCAGGAACATCAGGTAGAGCCGGACGGTGTCGGCGCCGTAACGCTCGACCCACTCGTCCGGATTGACCACGTTGCCGCGCGACTTCGACATCTTGTGGCCGTCTTTGGTGATCGTGCCCTGGTTGAACAGTCGGGCGAAGGGTTCGTCGATCTCGAGAATGCCCATGTCGCGCGCCGCCTTGGCGAAGAAGCGGGCGTAGAACAGGTGCATGACCGCGTGCTCGGCGCCGCCGGTATAGGTGTCAATCGGCAGCCACTGACGAGCCAGCTCCGCATCAATCGGCGCGTAGTGATTGTGCGGATCGACGTAGCGGTACATGTACCAGTTGGAGCACATGAAGGTGTCCATTGTGTCGGTCTCGCGACGCGCCGCTTCGCCGCACTGCGGACAGTCGGCGTTGACGAATCCTTCGTGCCGCTCCAGCGGTGACGCGCCGGTCGGCAGGAACTCGGCGTCGTCGGGCAGCAATACAGGCAAATCCGACTCGGGCACGGGGACGATCCCGCACGACTCGCAATAGATCATCGGAATCGGCGCGCCCCAGTAGCGCTGCCGAGAGATCAGCCAGTCGCGCAGCCGATAGGACACCGTCCGACCGCCGAGGTCCATCTCATTGAGCGCATCGGCGACGGCCAGCTTGCCCTCTTCCCAGTCGGTCCTGTCGAATCGACCCGAGTTCACCATCACACCAGGACCCGTGTACGCCTCATCGAGGTCGTTGCCGTCCCAGTCGGGCGGTGCGATCACGACCGGAATCGGAATCCCGCGCTCCGATGCAAAGGCGAAGTCACGCTCGTCGTGTGCGGGCACGCCCATCACCGCGCCGGTGCCGTAGCTGAGCAGCACGTAATCGGCGATCCAGATCTGGATGTCCTCGCCCGTAAACGGATGCTTCGTGTAGGCCCCGGTGAAGACGCCCGTCTTCTCCCGAGTCGTCGACTGCCGTTCGATCTCGTTCTGCCGACGCGCCTGCTCGATGTACGCCTCGACATCGGCGCGGCATTCCTCCGTGGTCAACTCCGCGACCAGCGGATGTTCCGGCGCCAGCACCATGAAGGTGCAGCCGAACAGCGTGTCGGGACGCGTCGTAAAGACCGTGATCCGATCCTCGCCGTTGACCTCGCGGCCGAGCGGGAATGAGATCTCCGCGCCCTCCGAGCGGCCGATCCAGTTGCGCTGCATCAGCTTGATCGGTTCCGGCCAGTCGATCCCGTCGAACTCGAGCAGCTCGTCCGCGTAGTCAGTGATCCGGAACATCCACTGTTCCATCTGCTTGGCCTCGACGATCGACTCGCAGCGTTCACAGATGCCGACGCCCTCGTCGTTGCGGTTGACCTGTTCGTTGGCCAGGATCGTGGCGCAGCCGGGACAGTAGTTGCAGTCGGCCAGGTTGCGATAGGCCAGACCGTGCTCGTAGAGCTTGAGGAACCACCACTGCGTCCAGCGGTAGTACTCGGGATCCGACGTGGAGAACTCGCGCTTCCAGTCGAATGAGGCGCCCATCGTCTTGAGCTGCGCCGTCATGTTCTCGACGTTGGCGTAGGTCCATTTCTTCGGGTGCGTGTTGTTGTTGATCGCCGCGTTCTCGGCCGGCAGACCGAACGCGTCGAAGCCGAGCGGGAAGAGCACATTCTTGCCCTGCATCCGATGCCAGCGCGCCGCGACATCCGACGGCGCCATCGCGTACCAGTGGCCGATGTGCAGATCGCCGCTCGTGTACGGAAGCATCGTGAGGAAGTAGTACGGCGGTCGCGGATCGTCGTCGTCGACCCGGTAGAGACCGTCGATCTCCCAGCGCTCGCGCCAGCGCGGCTCAATCTCGGACGGGTCATAGGCGGGAATCTGCGTCACGGTGGTCATAGCGCCAGATTACACGGGGGTATCTTGTGATCTGCGTGCGGCTGGATCACTGCAGTGCCGTCATTGCCGCGCTGGTCCCGGCAATCTCGCCGTCGCCGCACCGACCTCAGTGCTCGACGCGGCGAGATACCCGCGGCAAGCGCGGGTATGACTGAGATCACAGAGAACAGGAGTGGTTGCCCTATGACCGACGGACCGCTGGTTGGTGTGATGATGGGTTCGCACTCGGACTGGGACACGATCAAAAACACCGCCTCGACGCTGGAGTCGCTGGGGATCTCCTGGGAGGCGCGGGTGCTCTCGGCGCACCGCACGCCCGACGAAACGGCCGAGTATGCGGCCGAGGCGCAGGGTCGAGGAATCAAGGTGATCATCGCCGCCGCCGGCGGCGCGGCGGCGCTGCCCGGCGCGGTGGCGGCCAAGACGCCAATCCCGGTGATCGGCGTGCCCGTCAAGGGCTGGGCCACCGACGGTCTCGACTCGCTGCTCTCGATGGCCCAGATGCCGCGCGGCGTGCCCGTCGCGACCGTGGCCATTGGCCGCACCGGGGCCGTCAATGCCGCCCTGCTCGCCGGACGCATCCTGGCGCTGTCTCATCCGGAGATCGCCGACGCGGTCAATCGCGATCGCGCGCAACGCGCCGAAGAACAGCTGAGCCAACCGCATCCCACGCTGGACTGAACCCGAGGCCGATGGCCGTCCACCCGATCACGACGCTGCCCCGAGACGCCGCTGTCCTGCGCACGCCGGCCCGGCGGGTGCGCAACTTCGACGCCTCGCTGCGATCGCTGGTCGCCGACATGATCGACTCGATGAACGCGGCCCACGGCGTCGGCATCGCCGCGCCGCAGATTGGTATTGGTCTGCGCGTCGTGGTGATCGGCATGCCGGGCGAACGGCCCTTTGTCATGGTCAATCCCGAGGTGGTCAAGCGCAGCGGTGAGCGCGAGCTGATCGAGGGCTGCCTCAGCGTGCCCGGATATCGCGGCCGCGTGACGCGCTCGACTCGCGTCCTGGCCAAGGCACAGGACCTCTCGGGACGCGAGATCCGCGTACGGGCGGAAGACGATCTGCTGGCGCAGTGTCTGGAGCACGAGATCGATCACATCAACGGCCGCGTCTACATCGACCACGTCCCCTCAATCGAACAGCTCTGGACGCTGGACGAGATGATCGCTGATGACGATGATGAGGTTGACGTGGGCGATGAAGTCGACGAAGACGTCGATGTCGAGTGACGCGGCTGCAGCGCTGACCCCACTCGCTGAGTTGGAGGCGGACGACGTCTGGGTGGTCGGCGGCGCGGTTCGCGATGCCCTGGCCGGCATTCAGAGCGAGCGGTTCGACATCGATATCGCGGTCGCCAATGGCGAAGATTGGGCTCGCCGTGCCGGAAATGCACTCAACGCGCCCGCGGTCAAGATCAGCACCCACTTCAACATCTGGCGGATTCCCCTCGACGGCGGCCGGATCGACGTCTGGGATCTCCCCGACAACGACATCGAACGTGACTTGCGCCGTCGCGATTTCACGGTCAACGCCATGGCCGTTCCGCTCGCAGATTTCCGTGGTGGAGAACTCGACGCCTCGCTGCTCGATCCAATGGGCGGGCGCTTCGACGTACCACGGCGCTCACTTCGACTCGTCAGCGACGATGCGCTCAGGGATGATCCGCTGCGCATGCTGCGTGCGGTGCGGCTCGAAGCTGAGGCCGGGTGGCGTCCCGACGCCGAGTTGCGCTCGGCGCTCAATCGGGATGCCGCGCTGATCGTCGAGTCGGCGGCCGAGCGGCAATGGGAAGAGCTCCAGCGCATCCTCCTCGGTGATCGGCTGCCGTGGGCATTGCGACGGATGGAACAGTCTGGTCTGCTCGATCGCATCTTGCCGGAGCTTGCCCTGGGGCGCGGCGTGGACCAGCGTCCCGTGCATCGGCGCGACGTCTTCTGGCACCAGATCGACGCCGTGCGCTGGATTGTCCGGCTGACATCTCCGAGCGCTCCGCTGGGATTGCGGGCGTCGGCGATCTGGCGCGAGTTGCGGCCGTTGCTGGAAGCGCCGGCGATCCGCGCCACGCTCGACGAGTGGCGCCTGCCGCTGCGCCTGGCGACGCTGTTGCACGACATCGGCAAGCCGCAGACCCGCAGCGTCGACGCCGATGGCGCAACGCACTTCTTCGGCCATTCGGAACTCGGTGCTGAGATGGCCCGCGACCGACTGACCGGATTGAGAGTCCCGGTGAGGACCATCAATCGGGTTGAACTCCTGATCGCTCAACACCTCCGTCCGGGACAGGTCAACTCGCCGGGACGGGCGCCGACGGATCGGGCGTTGCACCGATTTCACAATGCGCTCGGCGATGCAGCGGTGCCGCTCTGCTGGCTGTTCCTGGCCGATTCGCTCGCCACGGCCGGCGCCGAGGCGTTGCTCCCCCGTTGGCCCGCCTACGCAGCGCACGTGGCGCGCATTCTCGCCTGGCAACCGAGGCGGCCCGCACAGACCGGACGCCTGCTCGACGGCAATGCGATCATGGAGGCGACCGGACTGGAACCCGGGCCGCTGGTCGGACAGCTCCGTGCGAAGATTGACGAGGCGGCGGCGGTCGGAGAGATCGCGACCGTTGAACAGGCCTGCGAATTGGCCTGCCGCCTCGCGCGCGACGCTGCCGCGCCCACCACTCACTTGACCACCGGCTACTAACATAGTACGCCTGTACTGCAACCATTCGCCGCAAACGAAACCCGCCATGCCCGCTCCTGTTGAGTCACCGAACAACGGCCGAACAGACAATGAACTTCGTCGAACGGCATCGACCAACGGCCGTCCATTTCCGAATAAATCCGAACAAATCCGAACAAACCCGAACACGTTGAGCCTTCCAGGATCTTCCAAACCTCACCACGCCAACCACCTGATCTCCCGTAAAACACTGGCATTTGCGCGTGTTGGCCCCGAGGAACAATTCGATCCTGACCACCTGAGTACTCGACATAACGAACAGAAGACCGAACACCCTGCCTCAAGCCATACGGCAGCCCGATCGGCCGCCTGGAGGAACGCCGCATGACCGAAGTCATCCTGATCACGCTGCTCGTCGTGGCGCTGTTCTACCTCTTCTTCATCCGGCCGACGCGCTCGGAGGAGCGTCGGCGTCAACGTGACCTGAACGAGTTGCGCGTCGGCGACACGGTGCTGACTCGCGGCGGCCTGATCGCTGAGGTCGAGGGCGTTGAAACGCCCGAGGACGGACCCATGGTCGTCCTCTTGCGGCTGTCCGAGAACGTCGTCGTGCGGGCGCGAACCGGAGCGGTGGAGGAGCGGATCAGCAGCAGCTTGATCGACGACGCCGATGAGGAGGACGACGCCTGACCGGCGGCATGCGGGTTGGCTGAACACAACCGTCCCGCTACTTATGCTGAACCGACATAAGCGGGATAGAGTGCGCAGAGCGCTCTCGACGCGCCGGCCGGATTCGCCGGCGCGCGCCAGCGGGTGATGGGCGGCACGATCGGCAATGCAGCCGGCAATCAACTTTTTCCGACGCTTCAAATTCCGCGACGCCTACATCTTTGCGGTGATCCTGATCCTGACCGCCTTCGCAATTGCATCGGCCTGGCCGGGCAATCCCGATCGATATCTGCCCAGCTTCATTCCCTGGCCCGAAGGCGGCGGCGTCTCGGTCGGCGATTGGGAACGCAACGAGTTCCGTCTCGGCCTGGACCTCGCCGGCGGCGTCTCGATCACGCTTGAGGTCGCGGGCGAGGCGGCGCCGGTCCGCCGCGGCGAGTCGCTCAATCAGTTCCTCGATCGCGAGGGTGTCTCGCTGGACCAGATTCTCAGTCTCAACCCCGCGCTGGCTGAGTTGGAGTCTGAGTCCTTCGATCTGCCCTTGCCCGAGCGCATCGCCGAAATTGTCCTCCCGCTCAACGTCGACGACGCCTCAATCGAGGAGGCGGTCGAAGAATCGCGCCGGGTGATTGAGGAGCGAGTCAACGGCTTCGGCATCTCCGAGGCCGAAGTGACGGTCGTCGGCGCAGATCGGATCAACGCACAGATTCCAGGGGTCGACGCGGATGAGGCGTCCGACCTGGTCGGCTCCACCGCCTTGCTCGAGTTCCGCTCCATCGATCCGGCCCAGCCGCAACCACAACCGCCGCTCGACCGTCTCCAGGTCGGCGCGGCGATCGACGACGTCTGGGATTCAACCTTGCCGCAGAACGACAGTCGCTTCGTTCGCCGTGCAGATCCATACTTCATTCCCCCGCCGGATGAGGATGTGATCGTCGCCAACGGCGTGCGCTGGATGCCGGCCACGGGAATCAATGCTGAAGGCCTGACCATTCAGCTCTCCGGTCGACACCTGATTGCCGAGTCGATTTCGCGCACCATCGACCAGGGTGGATCACCGGCACTGCTGTTCGAGCTGGACGACGAAGGCGCACGGCTGATGGAGCAGATCACCCGCCGGCTGTTCGAGAGTCGCGGCCTGCTCGGCATCTTCGTCGACGGCCGCCTGATTTCCAGTCCGTCGGTCAACGCGGTGATCTCCGACAGCGGGATCATCAACGGCCTCTCCGAGGAAGACGCGATCACGCTGCGCCGTCAGCTCCGCGCCGGCGCCTTGCCGATCAATCTCCGCGTCCTGCAGAGCACCGAGGTCGCCGCAACGCTGGGCGAAGACTCGGTGATCGACACCGTTCAGGCCGGGGTGGTCGCCTTCGTCGCGATCGTCGTCTTCATGATGATCTACTACCGGGTGCCGGGCGTCGTCGCGGCACTGGCGCTAATCGTCTACGCCGCCGGAGTGATGGCCACGTTCAAGCTGGTGCCGATCACCCTCACACTCGCGGGTGTGGCCGGTCTCGTGCTCTCGATCGGGTTCGCCGTCGACGGTAACGTGCTGATCTTTGAGCGGCTCAAGGAGGAGCTGCGGCTGGGACGCAGCCTGTCGGGCGCGGTCGACACCGCCTGGGCTCGAGCCTGGCCGGCGATCCGTGACGGCAACGTCTCGACGATCATCACGGTCGCGATCCTCTGGCTGTTCGCCGACGCCCTCAACCAGAACCTGATCAAGTCCTTCGCCCTGGCGCTGCTGGTCGGGACGGGATTCAGCTTCGTCACAGTGATCTTCGTCACGCGCAACTTCATGACCATCGCCGTCAGCACAGGTTGGATACGAGGATTGCGGCCGTTCGGTGTCCGCCAGATGACCGTCCGCCCGCGCGCCGGCGAGGCGGGAAGCGGTGAAGGGGGCAGCCCAGCATGATCGACTTCGTCGGCCGCCGCCGCGTCTACGCCGTGGTCTCATTGTTGATGATCATTCCCTCCCTGATCGGGCTCGCCCTGTGGCAGTTCGAGGCGGGTCTCGACTTCGCCGGCGGACTCGAGACGGAAGTCCGCTTCCTTGGCGAGACGGATCTGGAAGATGTGAACGATGCAATCGCCGGAATCGAAGGAGCTCCGGAAGGTACCCGGTTCTCGGCGAGCGAGGGCGAAGACGGTGCGTTCGTCGTCAGCGCCACGTACGACACCGGATCCCTCGACGACGGCTTCGCCATCGCCGATCTGATCGGCACCCGACTGGGCGCCGAGTTGCCGGCGAGTGTCAGCCTCGGACTGGACGTCGATGAATCGGATGTCCGCACCGAGCTCTGGTTCCCCGGCCAGGTGAGTCAGGACGAGGTCCGAGACGCATTGGAGACGGTCGGACTGGGCGGCGCCAGGATCCAGGCAACCGCCGATTCAGCCTTCCGCATGCGCGTGGAGCAGCCGTCCGATGGCGACCTCGAGCGCCTTCGGCAGCGAATCAACGATTCGCTGCGCAGCGAGATCGGCCCAATCGTGGTCCTGCAAAGCTCTTCGGTCTCGGGGACGCTCTCAGTCGAGATCGCAAGAGACGCGGGCGTCGCGCTCGCCGTCGCCGCCGTCGCGATCCTGATCTACATCTCGCTCGCCTTCCGCCGACTGCCTAATCCCGTGCTCTATGGATCGGCGGCCATCGTCGCGTTGTTGCACGACGTGACGATCGTCGCCGGCGCGTTCGCGATCGGCGGACAACTCGCCGGCCTCGAGGTCAACGCGATGTTCGTCACTGCGCTGCTAGCGATTATCGGCTACAGCGTCAACGACACCATCGTCGTCTTCGACCGGATCCGCGAGAACCTGCTGCTCGATCCGCGCGAGGACTTCCGCCGGGTCGTCAACGCGGCCATCACCCAGTCGCTCGGTCGTTCGCTCAACACCTCGATCACCGTGGTCCTGGCGCTGCTCGCCCTCTTGCTGATCGGCGGCGTCACGATTCGGCCATTCGTCGTCGTGCTGTTCATCGGTACCGTGGCCGGCACCTACTCGTCGATCGCAGTGGCCAGCCAGATCGTCTTCCTCTGGCAGGACGGCACGCTGCCGCGCTTGCTGCGCCTGGGCGGAGAGCGCCGGGTCGTTCGGCGGGTCGAGCGCCGGGTCTAGCCTCTCCAGAGGACTCTTGCGTCACCCACCCGCCTGGTGATCCGGTTTGTATCCAGGTGTTCGAGGAAGGCCTGGGCGATCTTGCGGCTGGTACCCAGGCGATCGCGCACTTCCGCCAGTGTCGCCCGCTCCTGGGCCTCGAGCAGCACCCGCGTTGTGGCCACCATGTCGTCGAACGTCCGGCGGTCAAGGTTGACGCCGCCCTTGAGCCTGACGATCTTGCCTTGCGCCTCGAGATACTCCAACAGGTCGCCGTCGAACGCGGCGTCGGTGTCGGGCCGCACGCCCTGATCCTTGAGCCGCGTCAGGAGCGCATCAACCTGCGCCTGTTGTACGTCGGAGAGGGCGACGCTGCGACCGGGCAGATCGAACGCACCGTCGCGAACGATGAGTTGTCCAGATTCGGTCATTAGTTCCTGCAGGAACGAGAACGCCCGTTGAGGCAGGTTGAGGCGGCTGCGCAGATCTTCGCGTGGCAGTCCGGCTCGAAGCGGATTTGAATTGACATAATCTTTCACTATCGCTTCGGCTCGCGCGCTCAAGGCTCCAAGGCCCGTGTCCGAGATCAATACCGCGGAGTCGGACATGACTGCCTCGTCGAGGACGACGACGGAGCCGCCCGAGATCTGGCGTTCAATCGCGGCCGTTGCTTCTTCGACGGCCAATTCGCTCCGCGCGAGCAGGTCGCTCCAGCGGACCGGCTCCATTCGTTGTAGGACGGTCAACAGGGTGTCGTCTGGGGACCCATCGAGCAGTCGCTGCAGGGCCTGGAGCGTAGACTGGTCGTTGCGATGGTGACGGCGCGGTCGCGTGTCGACGATGCGGCCGCCTGCGACGGTTGCTTCGGCGGATCGAAGCACGAAGTGATCGCCGCGGGCGGCAGCGATGGGCCGTTCCAGTCGCAGCTGCGCCCAGGTCGAATCGCCGGGCGCCAGCAGATCACCCTCGAGCAGCCGGATCCGCGCCTGTACCTCGTCGGCGCCGACATGCAGCGTGCGGGTCGCGTTGTGCGGCAACGGCCTCGACGCGCCGGCTACGGCGCGCAGACGGATGTCGATGGCGGAAGTCGGCTCCAGCCAGCCCGGCGAGGTGAGGACCATGCCTCGCTCGATGTCGTTAGCCGACACACCGCTGAGGTTGACGGCCGTGCGAGCACCCGGCGGAGCAGTGTCCAGCGATTCTTCATGTGACTGCAGCCCTCGAAC
Source organism: Chloroflexota bacterium (assembly GCA_028875225.1). Taxonomy (GTDB): domain Bacteria; phylum Chloroflexota; class Dehalococcoidia; order Bin125; family Bin125; genus Bin125. The sequence continues at coordinate 18,043 of JAPPFB010000023.1, forward strand.
GCGGCACTCGATCCGACCAGGCTCGATCACGACCGGATCACCGACCGAGATATCACCATCGAGCAGCGTGCCGGTGACCACCGCGCCGAACCCGGAGATGGAGAAGGCGCGGTCGACCGGCATTCTCGGACGTCCCTGGTCGGGAATCGGCGGCAGGTCGTCGATCAGAGAATCGATCAGGGTGCGCAGTTCCTCGATCCCGTCACCGGTCAGCGCGGAGACTGGCGCAATCGGCGAACCAGCCAACGCCGTGTCGTTCAGCAGTTCGACAATCTCTTCTTCAACCAGTGCGAGCCATTCTTCGTCGACGAGGTCTGTCTTGGTCAGGGCGACGAGTCCGCGGTCGATGTCCAGGAGGTCGAGGATGTCGAGGTGTTCTCGGGTCTGGGGCATGACGCTCTCGTCCGCCGCGATCACCAGCAGGGCCAGGTTGATTCCGCCGACGCCGGCGAGCATGTTCTTGATGAAGCGTTCGTGGCCGGGCACGTCGACGATACTGACGGCGCGGCCGGACGGCAGTTCGCACCAGGCGAAGCCGAGGTCAATGGTCAGACCGCGCGCCTTCTCCTCGGCCCAGCGATCGGGATCGATGCCGGAGAGCGCCTGGACGAGGGCGCTCTTGCCATGGTCGACATGTCCGGCGGTGCCAATCACATACACGCGATTACCCTGACCTGCAGTTACTCGCAGCTACTCGCTATCGATTGAGGATATGTGCGATGAAAGCGATCGTTGTCGATCCGCCCGGCAAGACGGCCGATTCTCTTCGGCTCGCAGACGTGCCCGATCCGACCCCGAGCGATGAGGAAGTGCTGCTGCGAGTACACGCGACGGCGCTGAACCGGGCGGACATGATGCAGCGGATGGGCAACTATCCGGCGCAACATGGCGCTTCTGAGATTCTTGGACTCGAACTGGCCGGCGAGGTGGTTGAGACCGGATCACAGGTTCGGGGGCTGTCGGTCGGCGATCGCGTGTATGGGCTGTCCGGGGGCGGCGGCTACGCCGAACTGGCGACCTTGCACCAGTCGTTGGCGATGCCGATCCCGGATAAGCTGACCTATCACGAGGCCGCGTCGATACCCGAGGTGTTCTTCACGGCGAACACCGCCGTGCGCACGCTGGGAGAGACATTGCCGGGCGAGCGGATCCTGATCCACGCCGGCGGCAGCGGCGTCGGTATTGCCGCGATTCAGATTGCGCGGTTGATCGGCGCGGAGGTCTGGATCACGGCCGGTTCGGAGGAAAAGTGTGAACGCGCTCGCGATCTGGGCGCCGACATGACGATCAACTACCGCGAGCAGGATTTCGCCGAGGTGGTGCAGGAGCAGACCAACGGCCAGGGGGTCCACGTCATCCTCGATGTGATCGGCCGCGACTATTGGGAGAAGAATCTGCGCTCGCTGTCGATGGCGGGCCGGCTGGTCCTGGTTGGGCTGATGGGGGGCGCGGTCGCGGAGACGAACCTGGGACTGCTGATGCAGAAACGGCTGCGGGTGCATGGCACGGTGATGCGCTCTCGACCACTCATCGACCGGGCTGAGATCACACGCGACTTCCAGCAGCACCTGGAACCGGCGATTGTCAACGGCGAGATGAAGCCGGTGATCGATTCGGTGTTTCCGCTGAGCCAGGCCGCCGATGCGCATCAATACATGGCCGAAAACCGGAACTTCGGCAAGATTCTGCTCGATTGCATTGATATCGAGTGATTGATATTTCGTCATACCCGCGCTTGTCGCGGGTATCTCGCAGCCTGCTGCAGAGTGGGTGAATCGCCCTTGGCCGACTTAGCGTCGCGACGTTGCCGCATGGAGTGTGGGAAGTGCGAGTCGGAGCTTCACGCGATCCCGGTCTGTGCGGACCAGGGCGAGATTGCCGCGGCAAGCGCGGCAATGACGGAGTGAAGATGGTGGATGAAGGACTCTCATCGCGTGCTGCGGTCTACTGCGAGATTGGTTGGAGCAACCGCACAAACACCTCGTTGGCGACTTCGTGGCCCCGCTTGGTGAGGCTGAGGCGGCCGTTGGCTCGTTGAGCCAGGGCGCTCTCGACGGCCCAGTCGAGGATGGGGCGGATTTGCTGGTACGCGACGGGCAAGCCAGATTCGTCGACGCCTTCCATTAGCCGTAGACCAGAGGTCAGTGTGTCGATGACGTTTTCGAGTTCACTGACCCGCTCGGCGCCCGCGATGGCCGGCGAGGGAAGGCCCTGGACTCCAAGAACGTCCTGTTCGGGGTCGCGCAATCGGTCGACATAGGCCTTCGGGCTGCGGACGACGTGGTAGCGGACACCGTTGAAGAAGCCGTGGGCGCCTGGTCCGATGGCTGCGTACTCCTGGTTGCGCCAGTAGATCAGGTTGTGCCGGCAGCTGAGGCCGTCGCGGGCGTAGTTGCTGGTCTCGTACTGCTGGTATCCGGCTGCTGCGAGTCTGTCTGCGGTCCAGTCGGCAATCTCCGCGACATGGTCCGGGTTCGCTTCGACGACTCGGCCTGCGGCGACTCTGGTCGCCAGGGGCGTTCCTTCCTCGACGGTCAGGGCGTAGCAGGAGATGTGGTCGGGTCCATTGCCGGACCATTTCAGGACTTGATCGAGCGTCGATCGCCAGGACGCCAGCGACTGGCCGGGCAAGCCGTAGATCAGGTCGAGGTTGACGTTGTCGAATCCCGCGGAACGAATCTCGGCGAACGCCGCTTCGGCCCGTTCGGCGCTGTGGATCCTGTCGAGGAAGACCAACTCATCGGAGTCGAGCGACTGCACGCCCATCGAGATTCGATTGACTCCGGCGGCCCGATACAGTTGCAGGCGTTCGGGATGCACACTCTCGGGATTGGCTTCCAGCGTGATCTCAGCGTCTGAGGAGAGGTTGAGGCCGGACCTGACCGCGTCGAGGATGCGTTCGATCGACTCGCCCGGCAACAGGCTCGGCGTGCCTCCTCCGATGAAAACGGTCGAGACCTCACGTCCACGCAATCGCGGGGCCCAGAGCGACAGTTCGGTTAGCGCCGCTGCCTCCCACTCGGCCTGCATGTCGTCGATACCGGCGTACGAGTTGAAGTCGCAATACGAGCACTTGACCGTGCAAAACGGGACATGGATGTAGAGCCCGAGCGGCGTGTCTTGCATACGTCGAGTCTATGAGTCTGTCTGAGTGTTGGAACTGATTGCCCGCGTGCGGACTTGGTGACACAGTGGATTGGATTAGATGCTTGGAGGGCGTGGTGCTCAAGACACACGGTTGCGGAACATTGCGGGCGGCGCATGCCGCCGAGTCGGTCGTGCTGGCCGGCTGGGTACACCGACGACGCGATCATGGACAGCTGATCTTCATCGACCTGCGCGACCGCGACGGGATCGTCCAGGTCGTCGTTCGACCCGACGATTATCCCGAGGCCTACGCGACCGCCAACAACGTGCGGGGCGAGTACGTGCTGCGAGTGGCTGGCGAGGTGATCGCGCGCTCCGAGGCGACGCGCAATCCCAATCTCGGCACGGGCGACATCGAGGTCGTGGCGACATCGGTCGAGGTGCTGAATGCTGCCAAGACGCCACCGTTCTCGATCAGCGAGGACGACGACGTCAATGAACTCGTCCGACTGCAGCACCGCTACATCGATCTGCGCCGGCCGGCGATGATCTCGGCGCTCGAACTGCGGCATCGGCTCAACCAGTACATTCGCGACTTCATGACCGAGCAGGGGTTTCTCGAGGTCGAGACGCCGATCCTCGTGGCGGCCACTCCAGAGGGGGCGCGCGACTACGTCGTGCCCAGCCGGTTGACGCCGGGCGCGTTCTATGCCCTGCCTCAGGCTCCGCAGCAGTTCAAGCAACTGCTGATGGTTGCGGGTGTCGAGCGCTACTTCCAGATCGCGCGCTGTTTCCGCGACGAGGATCTGCGTGCCGACCGGCAGCCGGAATTCGTGCAGCTCGACCTCGAGTGGTCGTTCTGCGAGGAAGAAGACATCCTGGGTCTACTGGAAGAGCTGTTCGCCGGCCTGGCGGCCGCGCTTCGCCCCGACCTGACGGTGCCGCGACCGTTTCCCCGGCTGACCTGGCACGAGGCGATGGAGCGCTACGGATCGGACAAGCCGGATTTGCGTTACGGACTTGAGCTATCCGACTGCTCCGACATTGCCTCGACTTCGGGCTTTGGCGTGTTTTCCTCGACGATTGCCAATGGCGGGCGGGTGCGGGGCATTGTCATGCCCGGCGGCGCGTCGCTGTCGCGGCGCGAGGTCGACGGCTTCACGGCGCTGGCCAAGACGATGGGCGCGCCCGGACTGGTCTCGTTGCAGTTCAGCGCCGATCCGGCCGAGGCGACGGAGGACGATGTCCGTTCGCCGGTCCTGCGCCACCTGGGGATCGACGATGCTCGCCGGATCGGTGAGCGTTGCGGTGCTTCGAGCGGTGACCTGGTGTTGCTCGCAGCCGGTGACTCGGGGATGGTTTCGACGGTGCTCGACGGAGTACGGCGGGAGCTGGCGCGGCGGCTCGATCTGGTCGATGACTCGATTCTCAACTTCGGGTTCATCACTGATTTCCCGCTGGTGGAGTGGGACGAAGACGGCCAGCGCTGGGATGCGCTGCATCATCCGTTCACGGCTCCCCACTCTGGGGATATCCACCGCTTAGAGACAGATCCGGCAAGCGTGCGTGCGCGCGCCTACGACACGATCTGCAACGGATTCGAGCTGGGCTCCGGATCAATCCGGATCCACGAGCGGGATTTGCAGATGACAGTGTTTGAGCTGCTCGGCGTTGGGGCGGAGGAGGCGCTGGAGCGGTTCGGTCACATGCTCAACGCGTTCGAGTACGGCGCGCCTCCGCACGGCGGGTTTGCCTTCGGGATCGACCGGGTGGCGATGCTGCTGGCCGGGACCGAGAACATTCGTGAGGTGATCGCGTTTCCCAAGACGATGTCGGCGTCGGACCCGATGACCGGCGCGCCCATGTTGATTCCAGACGAACAGCTGGAGGAGCTGCATCTGACCGTCCGTGAGGCCGCCACACCCGCCGCCCAGTGATAATCTTCGATTGATATAACGGGGAACGGGCTCTGTGGGTGATAACAGGAAGTTGCAGGCCGCAGCAGTGAAGGCTGATCGAATCGAGCGAGCGCTGACAAGCATGACCAGCCTGAGATTCCTGTTGGTCGCCGCGCTGCTGGCGGCAGTGATGGCGTTGGCGGCGTGCGGTGGAGACGATGGGCAGCCGGAACAGGAAGCAGCATCGCAGGCGGCCCAACGCCAGGACCGCGAACAGGACGATCAGGACGGACAAGAAGAAGTCACGCGGGAGGAACGTCAGGCCACGATCCAGCAGCAACAACAGCAGCAAGCGGGCGCGGCGCAGGCTGAAGCAGGCGAAGCCGCGACCGTGGCGCCGCGCGAGCGCGGCGAATTCCGGATCGCGCGAGCGGAGCCGATCAACCTCGATCCGGCGCAGATCACGGATGTCAGTTCGGCCGTGATCGCGGTCGAGATCTTCGGCGGCCTGGTCGTGCTCGACCGAGACTTGCGGATCGCTCCCGACCTGGCGGAATCGGTTCCCAGTCCGACCGTCAATGACGACGGCACCGTGACCTACCGATTCACGATCCGGCGCAACGCCACGTTCCACGACGGCAAGCCGATCAGGGCTCAGGACTTCAAGTGGACGCTCGAGCGCAACCTGCATCCGGAGACGCTGTCGCCGACGGCGCCTGACTTCCTGGGCGACATCGTGGGCGCGGCGGAATACGTTCGCGAGCGGGTCGACGAGGTCGTCGGCATTCAGGTGGTCGACGACTACACGCTCGACATCACGATTCTCCAGGCGACTCCGGTGTTCCTGTACAAGCTCACCTATCCCACGGCGTATGTGCTGGATCGGGAGCAGGTCGAGGCGGATCCGGAACGCTGGGCGCTCAATCCGAACGGAAGCGGACCGTTCAGGCTGACGGAGTGGCAGCTCGGCGAAGGGCTCACGCTGGAGCGCTTTGACGACTACCACCTGGAACCGGCCCAGGTGGCGAAGGTTTCCGTTCGGTTTGCCGGCGGATCGGTTGAACAGTTTGAGAACGACGAACTCGACCAGGCATTCGTCGGGATCAACGACATTGAACGAGTCCGCGATCCGGCGAACGAATTGAACTCCCAGTATGTGACGCGATCCGAGCTCTCCATCTTCTACCTCGCGTTCAACGTGTCCACGCCACCGTTTGACGACGTGAATGTCCGCCTGGCCCTGGCCCACGCCATTGACAAGACCACGATCACACAGGAGGTCCAGGCCGACCTATTGATCCAGGCGCGGCAGATTGTTCCGCCGGGGCTCGCAGCTCACGACACCGATTATCCGGGGCTGGTGTTTGATCCGGAGCTGGCGCAGGAGTACCTGGCGGCGTCGCGCTATGCCGGCTCGACCACACTGGAGGACATTCGCCTGACGATCTCCGGCGCCGGCGCCACGCCGGGGCCCAGCATCGAGGCGATTCAGGACATGTGGCGGCAGCATCTGGGCCTGGAGGTCGACATCCAGCAGGTGGAGTTCGCCAGCTTCATCTCCGATATCGACCGAGGCCTGTACGGATTCTTCTCGTTGGGCTGGAGCCTCGACTATCCCGATCCGCACAACGTGCTTGATTACAAGTTCTACAGCGCCTCGCTGGGCAACGATGTGCAGCTCGACGACGAGGCGATCGACGCGCTGTTGGAGGAGGCCCGCTACTCGTTCGACCAGGAAGTGCGGACGAGCATCTACCGGCAGGTCGACAACATGCTGGTCGAGCAGGCGATCTGGATTCCGCTGTACTACTCGGTGGCCCACGAGCTGGTCAAGCCGTACGTGAAGAACTACGAACCGACGAGGATGGTGATTCCCCACCTGCGCTTCGTCAGCATCGAGGAATAGGGTCGGCGGCGGCCTCGGCGCCCACTCAATCGTTAGCGGTGGCAACTCATGGCATCAGGCGCTATCCCGCTCCTGATTCGGCGAATGCTCCTGGTGCCGATTCTGGTGTTCGCGGTGATGGCGCTGTCGTACGCGCTGACCCACGCTGCGCCGGGCGACCCAGTCAAAATCATCGCCGGCGCGCGCGACATTGAGCCTGAACGCGCTCAGCAGATTCGGGAAGAGTTCGGACTCGAAGGCAACTACGTCGAACGCTTTGCCCGCTACGTCTGGGGCGTGGTGTCTCGAGGAGACCTCGGGCCCTCGTACTACTACCGGTCTCCGGTGCGCTCGGTGCAGGAGCTGCTTGGCGAACGAATCTGGGTCTCGGCGCAGATCAATCTGATTGTCATGGGCCTGGTCTTCGGCCTGGGAATCCCATTAGGTGTGTATGCAGCCGTTCACCGAGGACGTTGGCAAGATCCCGCGCTGATCGGCGGCCTCAAGATCTTCGATTCAATCCCGTCGCCGATCTTCATCGTGCTGATCGCCGTGCTGATGGTTAATGGGTTGGCCGGATTCTTCAATTTCCTGGGTTTCAATGTGCCCAACGTGTGGACGCCGGGCGACCCGGCGTCGTACATCATTCCCGTGCTGGCGTTGACGCTGCCGTCGATCGGAGGCATGGCGCGGTTTGTCCGAGTCAGTGCGCTGTCCACGATGGATGACGACTACGTCCGGACTGCCAGGGCCAAAGGACTGACCGAGCGGCGCATCCTGTACGGCCACGTGCTGCGCAACGCCATGTTGCCGCTGTCCACCGTGTTCGGCCTGTCGATCGTGGGAATCATCGGCGGCTCGATCATCATCGAGACCGCCTATGGCGTGCCGGGGGTCGGACAGTTCATGTTCCAGTCGATCACCCAGCGGGATTTCAATGTCATCCTCGGATTCACCCTGTTGACCGCCACGTTATTCATCGTGGTCAATGCGCTAATTGATGTGCTCTACATCTTTATCGATCCGCGCATCCGCTTCACGGCCCGGTTCTCATGACGACCAGAGCTGAGGTTCAGCCGCAGTGGGCAATGCCCGAGAAGTCGGAGACACCATGGGCCCGCGCGTTGCGCGCGATCCTGCGCAAGAAGATCGCGGTCGTCTGCATTGCCGTGATCATCGTGCTCTACGGCGCAGGCGCTTACACGATGCTGGACGCGTTCGGTATCGACATCGGGTTGCAGGATCCCACCCAGTCCAATCTGAGTCAGCGGCGCTCGATCAGGGCGGTGGACGGAGCGCCGGAAACTCTCGGCGCATTCACGCAACGACTCGATGTCGAGATCGCGACGATTTCGCAGCTGAATCCCGAGATTGTCGACGAGTACGGACCCCTGACGGCCGAGACGATCTTGCCCGCTCGAACAGAACTGGTCCTGAGCGAGGACGAGACCCTGCAAGGGCCGTCCAGTCGACACTGGTTTGGAACGGATCGAAATGGGCGCGACGCCTTCGCGCGAGCGATGTTCTCGCTTCGCACGACGCTGATCATCAGCGTGATATCCGTTGTCTTTGGGAATCTCTTTCTCGGTCTGGGATTAGGTCTGTTGGCCGGTTATCGGGGTGGACTGGTCGATCAGATCATCATGCGCATCGGCGATGTCATGCTGGCCATGCCCGGCCTCTTGTTCCTGATCGTGATCGTCGCGGTGTTCCGGGATCAGTGGGAGGAGTGGTTCCGATCGATTGAGGATGCGACCGGCATGGGCTGGCTGATTGACCAGGGTGTTGACGACTATGTGTTGATCGTCTTTGCCACTTCGCTCGTTGGCTGGGCCGGATCGGCGCGGTTCTACCGCGCCCAGGTGCTGGCGCTTCGAGAGTCGGACTACATCCTGGCGGCCGAGACGATTGGCGCACGCACGCCCCGAGTGTTGGTCAGGCATCTGTTTCCGGGAATTCTGCCCTGGTTCATTGTCGGCTTCAGTGCCTCGCTCGGTGAGATTGCCGGCGCTGAGGTCGTTCTGACCTGGCTCGGCATCGGCATCACGCCACCGACTCCGTCGTTCGGGATCATGGTCGAGAATGCGGGAGGACGAACAACATTCCTGCTTTACCCATGGTTGCTGCTCGCCCCGTTCTTTTTTCTCCTGGCACTGATGCTCGCGTTCAACCTGCTCGGCGACGCGATCAACGACGTGCTCAATCCGCGCGGGCGATAGCTTGAACCGCTGATATGCTCACCCGCAGCTATGCCCGAGTTCCTGGTCCGTGAAGGTTGACCGATGAAAGTTTCCTCCGAACGCATCCCCGAGGCGCAGATGCTGCTCGAAATCGAGCTCGACGACGCCCGTGTCAAGAAGTCGCTCGACCAGGCTGCACGGCGTCTCTCGCAGCGCTTCCGCATCCCCGGTTTTCGACAGGGCAAGGCCCCGCGCCGCGTCGTCGAGAGCGCGCTCGGCGCCGACATGGTCTTTGAAGAGGCGGCCGAGCGGTTGATTCCGCAGGCGCTAACCGAAGCGCTCGAGCAGGAGGAACTCGATCCGGTCGCGCAGCCCAGCATCGAAATCACCGGACGCGAACCGGTCACGTTCACCGCAACCGTCCCGCTGACGCCAGAGGTGGAGCTGGGCGACTACCGCAGCATCTCAATCGCCAAGCCCGAGAGCGAATTCTCCGAGGAGATGGTTGAAGAGCGGCTGCTGGAACTGCGCCGGCAACATGCGCTGCTGGAACCGGTTGAGCGCGAGCCCGAACTCAACGATCGCGTCACCGCCGACGTGCGAGCTGAGGTCGATGGCGAACAGATCCTTGATCAGCCCGGCGCAGAGTTTCATCTCCGCGAAGGCGCCGTCATCGGCGTTCCCGGATTGAGCGAGCAACTGGTCGGCGTGGCGGTTGGTGAAGAACACACGATCCCGATCGACGTGGACGAAGACTGGGACGACGAAGAGGTCGCGGGCAAGACCGTGACCTTCACCGTCACCATTCACGACGTCAAGTCGGAGGAGCTACCCGAGGCTGATGACGATTTCGCGATGGAGGTCTCGGAGGAGTTCGAGACGTTCTCTGAGCTGCGCGAGCGTGTCGAGTCGGGACTTCGGGAGCAGACTGAGCGGCAGGCAGACGAGCAGTTCAGCCAGGCCGTGATGCAGGCCGTCGTGGACCGCGCCACGCTCGAGTATCCGCCGGCCCTGGTCGAGCACGAGATTGAGCACATGCGGCAGGATTTCGCGCGTCAGATGGGACAGGATCCTGCGACGTTCCTGCGCGACGGCGGCGAACAGGGCGAACAGCTGATGGCCAGCTTCCGCACCCAGGCCAACGAGCGGGTGATCAACACGCTGGTGTTGCAGAACATCAGCGAGGCTGAAGAGATCGAGGTGCTGGACGAAGAAATCACCGCCGACCTCGAGCAGATGCTGGCCGGGATGCCGACCCAGGACGTCGACGAAACCGCTCGCCTGCTTGAGGACGAGGGCGTTCGGGCGAACGTCCAGGCCCGGCTCGTGCGCGAGCGCACGATCGAGCGCCTCCAGCAGATTGCCCTGACCAACCACGCGGCGGGCGTCTCTGATGACGTAACCGACGAGGATGACGATCAGCCCGAAGGCGACGACGGCGACGTTGAGGAGGGCGCGGCGGAGGCTGCAGAGGAAACGGAGCCAACAGACGAATAATCGCAGTCGATATGCCAGCGAGTTCTGTCCGCTGCTGTGCGCTGCGTAATCGTGCGTTTACGAATCGTGACTACACTTAACCCGCGAAGGAGGGTTCCATGACCCTGACCCGACCCAGCGACATCATCCCCATGGTGGTCGAGACGACCAACCGCGGCGAACGCGCATACGACATCTACTCCCTGCTCCTGCGTGAGCGAATCATTTTCCTCGGCACGCCGATCGACGACCAGATCGCAAACGTGATCGTGGCGCAGTTGCTGTACCTCGACCGCGAGGACCCGGACCGCGACATCCAGTTGTACGTCAACTCGCCCGGCGGCGTGATCACGGCTGGCCTCGCGATCTACGACACGATGCAGCTGATCAAGGCCGATGTATCCACGATCTGCGTGGGGATGTCCGCCTCGATGGGCACGGTGCTGCTGTCTGCTGGGGCAGACGGCAAGCGCTTCGCGCTGCCGCACGCCACGATTCACATGCACCAGGCGCTCGGCGGCGCGCGCGGTCAGGCCTCGGACATCGAGATCGCCGCCCGCGAGATTCTGCGCAATAACGAGACGATCCGTCAGATCCTCGCCAGGCACACCGGTCAGCCGCTTGACCGTATCGCGGCCGACACCGACCGCGACTTCTACCTCGATGCCGAACAGGCCCAGGAATACGGACTCGTGGACTCGGTCCTCTCCAGCGAGGTCGCCGGAGATGCAGCCGCAGCCGCAGGCGCGTAGCATCTGGACAACCGGCCGGCGTAAGTGGCTGACGTGCAAGCGAAGGGCTTGAGCTGATGAGCAGTGCACACGGTGGCGGTCGCAGTCAGTATCACTGTTCGTTCTGCATGAAAGACCAGGCCCAGGTGCGCCGCCTTGTCGCTGGACCGGGCGGCGTCTACATCTGCAACGAATGCGTCGAAGCCTGCCGCGCGGTCATCCAGGACGAGCAACTCAACTCCGGTCCACCCCAACCGCAGGCCGCAGCCAGTCCGCCGCAGACGCTGCCGCCGCTGGGCATCTACGACCGACTCTGCGAGCACGTGGTCGGCCAGGACGAGGCAAAGCGCGTCCTCGCGGTCGCCGTCTACAACCACTACAAGCGAATCAACACCGTCGTTGACCCGGACGACGAGGTCGAGCTCGAGAAAAGCAACATCCTCCTGGTCGGTCCGACCGGCTCGGGCAAGACCCTGCTCGCCTCAACGCTGGCCCGAATTCTCGATGTCCCCTTCTCGATCGCCGACGCCACCGCGCTGACGGAGGCCGGCTATGTTGGCGAAGACGTCGAGAACATCCTGCTCCACCTGATCCAGGCGGCGGATTTCGACATCGCCCGTGCCGAACGGGGCATCATCTACATCGACGAGATTGACAAGATTGCCCGCAAGGCGGACAACCCGTCGATCACCCGCGACGTCTCAGGTGAGGGAGTGCAGCAGGCGCTGCTCAAGATTGTTGAAGGCACCGTCGCGTCCGTGCCTCCGCAGGGCGGCCGCAAGCATCCGCACCAGGAATTCCTGCAGATCGACACGAGCAAGATTCTCTTCATCTGCGGCGGCGCGTTCGAGGGACTTGATCAGGTCATCGACCGTCGCGTCACGACCGGAATCCGCAACATCGGCTTCGGCTCGGCCAAACGCACGGCCGAAGACCGCGACCACCTGCTGCACCATCTCAGCCACGACGATTTGCAGAAGTACGGCCTGATCCCAGAATTTGTTGGCAGACTTCCTGTCGTGGTCACGCTCGACCAGCTCGACCAGGCCTCACTGGTCCGCATCCTGACCGAGCCCAAGAACGCCCTGGTGCGCCAGTACGAGCGCTTCTTCGACATGGACGGCGTCGAACTCAGCTTCACGCCAGAGGCGCTGGAGTCGATTGCCGAGCAGGCCATCGCCGAGGCGACCGGCGCGCGCGGCCTGCGCACCGTGGTCGAGGACCTGCTGCTGGATGTCATGTTCGAAGTCCCGGGCCGGCCCGAGGTGAAGAAGTGTGTAGTCAACGCCGACACCGTTCGGCGCGGGGAACGTCCTCTGCTGCTCAACGATCAGGGGCTGGCGGTCGAGTACGAGGCAATCCGTCGCCGCGACGGACGATTGGCGACACGCCAGGAAAGCGCCTGATGGCACGAACCGCCGCGCCGGTCGGACGCCGCCGCGTGCGGGTTGATGAACTTCTGGTCCAGCGAGGCGACGCCCCAGACCTGACGCAAGCCCGAGCACTGGTGATGGCCGGTCGCGTGCATGGCGACGGCCGTCGCTACACGCAGGCGGGACTGCAGGTACCAGCCGATATCGAACTGCACGTCAAAAGCACTCGTGAGTACGTGTCTCGCGGCGGCGAGAAGCTGGCCGCCGCGCTCGATGAGTGGCCGATGGCTGTGAAGGATCGAATCTGTCTGGACGTCGGCGCCTCCACCGGCGGATTTACCGATGTCCTGCTCAGGCGGTATGCGAGACACGTCTTCGCGGTCGATGTCGGCTACGGACAGCTCGCCGACGCATTGCGACACGACCCACGGGTCACCTCGCTCGAACGCACGCACATCTGTGAACTGCCGGCGCTGCCCGATTTGCCGACGCTCGCAACCATTGATGTCTCCTTCATCGGACTGCAACAGGTTCTGCCCTGCGTCGCCGAGGCGGTCTCCCACGGCGCGGACGTGGTTGCCCTGGTCAAGCCGCAATTCGAGGCCCCGCCGGCCGACGTCGACGAGCGCGGCGTGGTCCGCGACCGGCTCGCGCAAGGACGGGCGTTGAGCGGCGTGTTGTCCTGGGCCTTCGAGCATCACTGGCGCGTTGGCGGCGTGCTCAAATCTCCGCTGCCTGGTCCGGCCGGAAACGTCGAGTGGTTCGTCTGGCTTCGTACACCGTGACTGAAATCAAGTGCGTCGGCATCTACTACCATCCGCGCCTCGACGAGGCGCGAGCCGCCGCCGATGATCTGGCCGCCTACCTGAGCCAGCGCGGCGTCGACGTCTGGACGTCGATGCCCTGGGAGCCGGAGCAATCAACCGAGCATCTGCCCCGGACGGACCTGCTGATTTGCCTCGGCGGCGACGGCACCATTCTCCGGGCGGCGCGTGCGAGCGCCGGGCACGATTGTCTGATCCTGGGCGTCGACCTCGGGCGCCAGGCATTCCTGACGGAGCTGTTGCCGGAACAGCTTGATGAGCACATTCCCGATCTGTTCAACGGCAACTTCATGATCGAGGATCGGACCATGCTCGAAGCTCGTCCGATCGGAGTCGATGGAGAAGCGCCCGGCAGGCTGCCGGCGCTCAACGACGTCATGATCGGGCGCGGCAGTCTGGGTCAGCCCGCGTACATCGCCGTCTGGGTCGGCGGCGACCTGGTTGGCGTCGTGCGCGCCGACGCGGTCGTGGTCGCCTCGGCGACCGGCAGCACCGGCTACTCCCTCTCGGCGGGTGGACCGATCCTGCATCCGCAGGCGCGAAACGTCGTGTTGACCCCGGTTGCGCCGCACCTCGCACAGGCCGCTCCGATGGTCCTGCCCGGCGACGCGGTGATCGAACTGCGTCTGGGCCGGGAACACCCCGGTTCGCTGTCCGTGGACGGGCAGCGTCCGTTCGCGCTGCATCCCGGCGGCGGCGTCGAGGTTCGGCGCAGCGAGTCGCTGGCCCGCCTGGTTCGCTTCGGCGAACGACCCTTCTTCGCGCAACTCGGCCGACGCCTCGCCTGGCTCGATGAACGCCGGATCGAGGCTGTCTCGCGTACCGGCGTCGAAGCGTTCGACCAGAAGACGGCCGACCCGTCGTAGTTCTCAATCGCAGACACCGGGGATTCCGATAAGATGAACATGTGCTCCAACGAGCACATCTTTCGTTATCGGCATCAGGAGATCCACGTTGCTGACCGGCCTGCATCTGCGTGACTTCGCGCTGGCCGAGCGGGTCGACCTCGACCTGCAGCCCGGCTTTACGGTGATCACCGGCGAGACTGGCGCCGGCAAGAGCGTGCTGATCCAGGCGCTCACGTTTGCGCTGGGTTCGCAGGCCGACGCCGAGATGATCCGCCCGGGCGCGGAGGCGGCTGAGGTCGAGGCGACGTTCGATCTCTCCGGCCGTGACGCATACGGACCGGTCGCGCGGCTGCTCTCCGACGCGGATATTCCCTTTGAAGGTGAATTGATCGTCCGGCGAACGTTGACTCGTCCGCGAGACGGCTCTCAGCGCCTGGGAGGACGCCTCCGCGTGAACGATCGAGCAGCGACGGTCGGCATGCTGCGCGAGCTGTCGCCCATGCTCGCCGACATCCACGGGCAACGAGAGCACCTCTCGCTGCTCCGTCCCCAGGAGCAACTCGAGCTGCTCGACCGGTTTGCCGGCGTCGAGCACCAGCGAGACGCCGTTTCGGCGTTGGCCAGGCGGCTTCGGGCGGTAGACCGTCAGCTCAGCGAGCGCTCGCAGAATGAGCGTGAGCGCATAAGGCGCATGGCGCTCTTGCGGCACGAGGCGGCCGAAATCGCCTCCGCAGGTTTGCAAGCCGATGAAGAGGCGGAGTTGTCGAATCAACATCGGCGTCTGGTCAATGCACAGAGCCTGGCGTTTGAAGCTGCCGACGCGATTGCATCGTTGGAAGACGACTCGCTGGGCCGAGGTCTCGGCGCAATCCGCCGCATCGCAGAGTTGGACGATACGGCTTCGCCGATATCCGAAATGATTGAGAGCGCCGCCGAACAGTCCGCAGAGGCGCTCCGCTCGCTGCGCCTGTACGCCGACGAGGTCGAGATCGACCCTCAGAAGCTGTCAGAAGTTGAGGCCCGAATCGCGCTGCTGGGCGACATGAAGCGCCGCTGGGGCGACACGATTGAGGAAGTCATCGCCTATGGCGAGCGGGCCACGAGCGAAGCCGATCGACTCGAGCAGGAGTCGGCCCACAGCGAGGAGCTGTAGGCCCCGGGCCAAATTATTGGGGGCGCAAATGCAACCCCCGCGGCCCCCCAAAATAAACCCCCCAGAGAAACCGCCCAGCGCCAGTGGGAGGGGGGGACC
>JAPPFB010000023.1:33606-39964 GCA_028875225.1 Chloroflexota bacterium
GGCCCAATTCACGCCCGGGGGGGGCAAAACTTTTGGGGGGGGCCGCCCTTTGGGGGGGGGGCCCCCGCGCCCCCCCCCCCTACCCCCGCCGGGGGGGCCCCCCCGGGGGGGGGGGGGGCCCGAGGCCGAATGTCTGGCGGACGATCTGGCAGCCGCGGCTGCCGACCTCAGTCAGCGCCGCAGAGAAGCGGCGCTGCGCCTGTGCGAGGCGGTCACGCGCGAGTGCGAGGGTCTGCGACTTCCCGGCGCCAACATCGAGTTCCGGTTCGAATCGATTGAGCCGACTCCGGGAGAACGAGCGCTTCTGATCGATGATCAGAATCTTGGCTTCGACCAGAACGGTATCGACGAGGTTGAGCTGCTGGTCTCATTCAATCCCGAGTCGCCGCCGCGTCCATTGCAGCGGGTTGCGTCGGGAGGCGAGACCGCCCGCCTGACACTGGCAATCAAGGCGGTCCTGGGCGAAAGTGATGTTGTGCCGCTCATGGTCTTCGACGAGATCGATGTCGGTCTGGGCGGACGCAGCGGTGGGATGATCGGTGAACGCCTGGCGCGGCTAGGAACACTTCGGCAAGTGATCTGCATCACCCATCTGCCGCAGGTCGCCGCACGGGCGCAAGAGCACATCACGGTGAGCAAGGCCGCGGAGGATGGCAGAACCAGCGTGACCGTCCGAATGCTCAGGCAACCGGAACGCATTGTTGAGTTGGCCGAGATGCTTGGTGGAACCACCGACGCCAACCGGGCCAGCGCCAGCGAACTCCTGCACGCGGCGGTCGCGTCATGACATCTGAAGCCATCGGCCCAACGCCTGCCGCCACGCTGCGCCAGCGAGCCTCAGAGGTTCACGCGCTTGAGGACATCGGCGTCGACGCCCGGACGCCGGTTGCCGCGCCGCTCGCAGCCGAGAAGGCCGTCGTCGGTGACGCCTCCGAAATCCACCGGCTGATCCAGTACTGGTTCGAGGCAACGGGCGATGTGTTGCCGCGCACCGAGGGAGAAATTTACGAGACGATTCGCGACTTCGTCGTCGTCCGCGATCCGAGCGGCGATCGATTGCTGGCAGCAGGCGCATTGCACGTGGAATGGCGCGATCTGGCCGAAATCAAGTCGCTGGTCGTCGATCCGAGCACTCAGGGCAAAGGGCTGGGACGGATCGTCGTCGACGCCTGCCTCGACGAGGCGGTCGGCATGGGCCTCAAGACCGTCTTTGCGCTGACCACGACGCCCGCCTTTTTCGAACGTCTCGGGTTTCGCATCTCCGGCGTTTCCGCCTTCCCACGCAAGGTCTGGAACGAGTGCTTCCGCTGTCCCAAGTACAACGCCTGCGACGAAATCGCCGTCACCATCGACCTCCGCGACCGGCTCGGGGGATGAGCGCGACTCCATCACGTCAGCCAGAGTCGGGCATCCACCACTCCTTTCTCCCCCCGCGAAGCGGGGGGAGATGCCGAAGGCAGAGGGGGGTTCCGAAACGCCACCTATCTTCGGACGTCGCCATGAGAAGAGGATGAGGACACTGGCAGTTGTGCATGATCAGTTGATCGAAACAGTGCTTTCAACCGAGCAAGTCTTCAGCGGAGCCAGGATCAACGTCCGCGTCGACGAAGTCGCGATGGCCGACGGCCGCCGCGCCAGACGCGAAATCGTCGAGCATCCTGACGCCGTCGTGATCCTCGCGATCCGTGACGACGGCAACATCGCCTTCGTCCGCCAATGGCGTCACCCGACTGGTCGCCCGCTGCTGGAGCTCCCGGCCGGCCGCGTCGACCCGGGTGAGTCGCCCGCCGAGACTGCGAGACGTGAACTCAGGGAGGAGGTCGGCCTGGATCCCGGCCGCCTCGACTTCGCCCGAGGCTTCTACGTCGCCCCGGGTTTCGCTGACGAGTTTCTACACGGCTTCATCGCCCGCGATTGCGTCGAAGCGCCGCTCGAAGCTGATGAGGACGAAGAACTGATTGTGGAGTGGAAGCCGCTCGGTGAGGCGATCGACCTGGTCGAAGCCGGCGAGATCATCGACGCCAAGTCGGTCATCCTGATCCAATACCTGGCGCTCGAGGCGGTGGGGCCGCTGGGACGCAAGATCGTCCGCCACTATCGAGGGCAGGAGTGAGCTTGCCGCTCGGATGACTACCGCCCAGTGTCGTTTGGTGCGAAACTGAGCGTTGCATCCGCCATGCTCTTGTGACGGGGAGACAGCACGATGTTGCAGCATGATGTACTGATTGTCGGTTCAGGTCTGGCGGGCATGCGCGCCGCGCTGGAGGTCTCAAGCGATCCCACGCTCGACGTGGCGATCCTCTCCAAGGTCCATCCGTTGCGCTCGCACTCCGGCGCGGCCCAGGGCGGGATCGCCGCTTCGCTGGGCAACTCGGCGGAGGACTCCTGGGACCTGCACATGTTTGACACCGTCAAGGGCGGCGACTACCTCGTCGACCAGGACGCGGCCGAGGTCCTGACCCGTGAGGGACCGGAGAACATCTTCGAACTTGAGCACATGGGCTGTGCCTTCTCCCGAGATGATGAAGGCCGCGTCGCGCAGCGGCGGTTCGGCGGACACACCGCGCCGCGCGCCTGCTACGCCGCCGACCGCACCGGTCACGCCGTATTGACCGTGCTGTTCGAACAACTCCTCCGACGGGGCGTCAAGGTCTACTCCGAGTGGTACGCGCTCGACCTGGTCGTCAAGGACAACGTCTGCCAGGGCCTCGTCGCCTACGACATTCTCTCAGGACAGATTGAAGCCATCTCGGCCAAGGCCGTGATGTTTGGCACGGGCGGCTACGGCCGCGCCTTCCGCGTCACGACCAACGCCTTCGCCTCGACCGGCGACGGCGTCGTGATGGCGTACCGGGCGGGGATTCCGCTGGAGGACATGGAGTTCGTTCAGTTCCACCCGACGGGCCTGCAGGGCTCCGGCATCCTGCTCTCCGAGGCCGCGCGCGGCGAGGGCGCGCACATCGTCAACTCCGACGGCTTCCGCTTCATGGAAAACTACGCGCCGGGCCGAATGGAGCTCGCGCCGCGTGACATCGTCGCGCGGGCCGAGCAGTCGGAGATCGAGGCAGGCCGCGGCGTCACCGCGCTGCGGGATTCGGTCTTCATGGACCTCCGCCCGATCGGCGAGGAACGGATTCGCTATGCGTTGCCGTCGGTGCTGCATCTCGCCCGCGACTTCGCCGGCATCGACCCGCTCGAGGCGCCGGTCCCGATTCAGCCCACCGCGCACTACTCGATGGGCGGCATTCCCTGCGACATCAACGGCCAGGTGCGGATCAAGGATCTGGACGGCGCGCCGGAGATCACCGGGTTCTTCGCCGCCGGCGAGGCCTCCTGCGTCTCGGTCCACGGAGCCAACCGTCTCGGCACCAACTCGCTGCTCGAAGCCGTCGTCATGGGACGCCGCGCCGGTCGCGGCATTCTCGATGTCGTTCACGACCTCGAACCGACCAGCATCGACGAAGGTGACATGGCCAACGCCGTCGGCGAGGTCGATCACTTCCTCAGCGCGAGCGGCACCGAAAAGGTCGGCCAGATCCGGGCCGAGCTGCGCGACACGATGATGGACAAGTGCGGCGTCTTCCGCGACGACGCCGAACTCAAGGAGTGTCTCTCCGAGGTCAAGGATTACCAGGAGCGCTTCAAGAACGTCTCAATCGACGACCACGGCTCGACCTTCAACACCGACCTGCTCGACGCCATCGAGCTGGGTCACATGCTCGAGTACTCGGAGGTAATCACGGTCGGAGCCATCGCCCGGCAAGAATCTCGCGGCGGACACGCCCGTCGAGACTTCCCCGACCGCGACGACGAGAACTGGCATCGCCACACCCTCGCCTACCGACCGCAGGACGGCGAGGACGGACCGCGGCTCGAGTACTGCGCGGTCAATATGGAACCGAAATTCCGCGAACCATTCCCGCTCCAGGAGCGAACCTACTAGAACCATCCGGACGAATCTGGACAGATCTGGACAAATCTGGACGAGTCTGAACACCTGGAACCACGAAACCCAGCGCAGAACAGGCGAGACCCCATGGCCCAGCAGGAATTCATCATTCAGCGCTACAACCCCGACACGGACGAATCCTACGAGGAATCGTTCAACGTCGATGTCCAGCCCGGTCAGACGGTGCTCGACAGCCTCAACGCGATTAAGTGGGAGCAAGACGGCACGCTCTCCTTTCGCATGTCCTGCCGCCACGCCATTTGCGGCTCGTGCGCGATGAAGGTCAATGGGCAGTCGATGCTCTCCTGCCAGACCCAGGTCGATGCCGCCGCCGAGCGAGGCGACCCGATCCGCGTCGGACCGCAGGGCAACCAGCACGTGATCAAAGACCTCGTCGTCGATGTCGAGAAGTTTCTGCTCCAGTTCGAGCGGGCCGAGACCTGGCTGGAACCGTACGAGGATCAGGACCCGCCCGAGCGTGAGTACCGCCAGAAGGTCGAGGAGTTCGACCACTGGTCGCACGCCTCGACCTGCATCCACTGCGGCGCCTGCTACTCCGACTGCACCGTCGCCGCCGTTGACGAGAACTTCCTCGGTCCGGCCGCGCTGGCCAAGGCCTACCGCTTCGTCATGGACAGCCGAGACTCGAAACGCGAAGAGCGGCTCCAATTCCTCTCCGAGGAGCAGGGCGGCATCTGGGACTGCACCCGCTGCTACATGTGCGTGCAGGCGTGCCCAAAGGACGTTCTGCCGATGGACGCGATCATGGAGTTGCGCACACTCGCGATCGAGGCCGGTCACGTCAACAACCACGGCGTCCGCCACCACAAGGGATTCATGTCCGGCGTGCGCAAGCGCGGCCGTCTCGACGAAATGATGCTGCCGGTGCAATCGGTCGGCATCGGGCGCCTCCTGACGGGCAACCTCGCCGCGCACAAGGAAATGATGGACTACACGCCGGGCGCGATCCGGCTGTTGAAGTCGCGCAAGCTGCTGACCATCGCGCAGCGGCACGGGGCCAACGCTGAAGGACGCGAGCAGATCGAGCGCATCTTCGAAGAGGTCGAGGCCGAGAAGCACCACCACGACGTCGACGCCGAGGCATTCGGGGCCGAGTTCGAGACCGCCATTGGCGGCCACTAGGCCCGGTCACGAAGCGATCGACCAGATCCGGATCGGGATTCACGAGCGGGAGAGCGGACCATCATGAGCAAGTACGCATTCTGGCCCGGTTGTGTCGCGCAGGGCGCGGCGCCGGAGCTGTACACCTCGACGCTCGCCGTCGCCGAGCATCTGGGCATGGACCTGGTCGAGCTCGAGGCCGCCGCGTGTACCGGCGCTGGCATCATCTCCGACGGTGAACCGTACCTCCAGGACGTGCTCAACGCCCGTACGCTGGCGATGTCGGAGCAGATGGACCTGCCGTTGATGGATATCTGTTCCACCTGCGTCGGCGTCCACCGACTCGCGGCCGAGAAGTTCCGCGACGTCGACTACCGCATCCGGATCAACCATCATCTCGCGCCGGAGGGTCTGGAATACCGCGGCACCGTCGACCCCCGCCACCTGCTCTGGATCCTGCTCGAGGATGTCGGCATCGACAAGATCAATTCGATGGTCAAGCGGCCGCTCGAGGAACTCAACCTGGGGCCGTTCTACGGCTGCTATCTCGTCCGTCCTGAGCGTACGCTCGACTTCGATGCCAATCCGACCCGGCGAGACAGCCTGGAGCAGTTGATCGAGATCCTCGGCGCGACCAGCGTCACATATGACGGCATGACCAAGTGCTGCGGCTTCCCGATCCTGACGATGAACAAGAAAAATTCACTGACGATGGCGGGGACGCACCTGGACGAGGCGCAGTCCAAGGGCGCCGACGCGCTGGTCACTCCCTGTCCGCTCTGCCACCTCAATCTCGACGCGCAGCAGCCCGACGCAGCCAAGGTGATCGACCGCAATCTCAACCTGCCCATCCTCCACGTGCCACAGCTGCTCGGTCTGGCCATGGGTCTGGAGCCGGAGACGCTGGGCCTCACGCGCCACGTCGTTGACACGAATCGCCTGCTCAACAAGATCGGCGCATAGACGCTGGCGACGGCCGGCAGGCCCTCACCCTCACCCTCAGAAGACCTGCGCTCAATCCCTCAATGAAGTCGCCCCCGCGTAGGCGGAGGCGCCGTGACCAGACAGAAGTCGCGGGGCCCCGCCTGCGCGGGGCCGACTTAGGTTGGTCTGCGCGCAACTCTCCTCAGGGAACAGGGAACAGGGAACAATTGGAAGCGGCCCCCCCGGTGGGGGGGGGGGGGGCCCCCGCAACCGGGGGGGGGGGGGGGGGGGGGGCAACCCAAGTGTAACAATCGGCCAAAGGGGGGGGGGGGGGGGGGGAGTTTTTAAACTGTGTCCGCACAA
>JAPPFB010000023.1:39974-88900 GCA_028875225.1 Chloroflexota bacterium
GGGCGGCGCGGGGGGACGAACTTTTTTTTTTGCTTGCGCACACACTCTCTGGCCGTTCGCCCTGAGCACCCCCACCCCCGCCCCCGCGGGGGGGGGGGGGGGGCCCGCGACACAGGCAACTGGAGGGTGGCCAGTCGGAGAGACAACCGATGTCTCACATGCGGACATCGGCGGGCGGGCGGGGTGACAGTTTCTACCGTCTGACCTCACTGACCCTCCGATAGATCAGACGACGGCCAGGCTGCAAAAGTTCCCGAGGGTCCGAATGCTCTTACGCGCCGGCGCCCGTTCCGCGCAGCCGCGGGTCGAGGATGTCGCGAATCGCGTCGCCGAACACGTTGAAGGCGAAGACGACCAGTGTGATCGCAGCTCCCGGAGTGAGGGCGAGCCACGGCCAGCGAGTGAGGTTTCCTCGTTGCGTCGCCTCATAGAGCACGAATCCCCAGGTTGGGTTCTCTGCCGAGTTCGCGCCGAGCGCGAGGAACGAGAGCGCCGCTTCAGCGAGGATGGTGCCGCCAATGGTGATCGTGGCCAGGACCATGATCGGCGCCACGATGTTGGGCACAATGTGGCGCAGCACGATTCTGGGCGCGGTCGCGCCGACTGAACGCGCTGCCTCGATGTAGGTGAACTCCTTGATCGATAACACCGTGCCGCGAATGACACGTTGAGTCCCCGGGACCAGGAAGATCACAATGACAAACACCACCGTCCCAATGCCCGGAGACATCATTGTCACGAGCACCATCATCAAGACCAATGGCGGTAGTGCCTGCATCGAATCGGAGACGCGCTGAATGAACAGGTCGACAAACCCGCCGCCGTAGGCGGATACCGTGCCGATCAGCGTGCCGATGGCGATCCCGATGCCGGTCGCGGCGATGCCGATGATCATCGCAGTGCGAGCGCCGAAAATGATCCGGCTGAACAGGTCGCGGCCGATGACGTCGGTCCCCGCGATGTGGTCGGGCCAGGTGGGACCCTGCAGTTTGTTGATTGGGTCTGCTTGCTCTGCAGGATGCGGGGCGAACCCGGGAACGATCGTGTTGCCGTATGCGGAGATGTCCTGGCCGAAGAGCGCGGCGACAATCAGGATGAAGATGATAACCGCGCCGAGCGCGCCCAACGGCCGCTGACGCGCCAAATGCCCGAGCCGGCGGAGTCGATCTCTGCCGCGGCTGGGCAGAGCTTCGACGATCTCGTCCGCGGTGCCAACAGCTGAAGCCATGGTGCGTTACTCCTAGCCGTACCGAATCCGCGGGTCGATCCACGCGTAGCTCAGATCAGTGATCAGGTTGATCAGGACCACACCGAAGCCAATCACGACGACGACACCCACGACAAGCGGGAAGTCCGCCCGCCGGATCGAGGTGACCAGCAGTGCGCCGACGCCATTGATCCTGAAGATGTACTCGACGATCACGGCTCCGGAGATGAGGAAGGCAAACTGGTTCGCGAAAATGGTCAGCACCGGGATGAACGAATTGCGCAGGGCGTGGCGCATCACCACGACGCGTTCGGACAGACCCTTGGCGCGCGCCGTGCGGACATAGTCCTCGTGGACGACTTCCAATAGCTGCGAACGCTGCATCCGCATCAGCGTCGCCATCAGGGACGCGGCCAGCACCAGCGAGGGCGCGATGAACGCCTCCAGATTGGTGATCGGATCATCCCAGATGTACGGCGAGGGTAAGGTCGCGAGGGACACACCGATCCACTTGGCGACGAATGACACCACCAGGATGCCGAGCAGGAAGTTGGGGATGGCCAGTCCCAGAATGGTGAAGATGCGTCCACCGTAGTCGGCCGGTGAATTCTGCTTGACGGCCGAGATGATGCCGACCGGAATGGCAATGATGAACGAGAGCAAGCTGGCGATAATCACCAGCTCGATACTGCGAGGTAAGCGGATCTTCAACTCCCGCAGCACCGGCTCGGATGTCGCGAAGGACGTGCCGAGGTCTCCCTGCAAGGCGTTCCAGAGCCAGTCGCCGTAGCGTTCGATCACCGGGCGGTCGAGCCCCAACTCGCGGTTGAAGCGATCAATCAACTCCTGCGTGAGCGCGCCGCCCTGTGGGCTTTCGGACAACAGCCGCTCGGCGGTGCTCCCGGGAAACGCGTTGACCAGCATGAACGAGATAATCGAAAGCAGGAATACAACGATGACCACGCCAATCAATCGGCGAACGATGTAGCCGGTCATGCAGCACTACCTCTCGCTAACGCTCTCGCACCGGTCACAGAACCCGACGACCTGACAACGAGTGTCAGGCCGTCGGGCTGGTACTGCGTCTAGGCTCGCGGGAAGTCGGGGTTGTTTTCCCAGATGCGCTCGGTGTTGGTGGCGCCCCAGCCCGGATTCCAGGCGTTGTAGGTGTCCATCTCGTTGAACAGGTAGCCACGTCGCCCGGCGATGCGGTACGGGTTGACGGCAAAGATGCGCCACATGTTCTCGAGCTCTCGGATGCGAATCTTCTCGAGAATCTCTGAGCGCTTGTCGACGTCGAGTTCCTGGCGCTGCTGAATGCACCAGTCGTCAACGTCGGGCTCCGAGATGCCGTAGAAGTTTCCGGGGCTCTCGCTGTGCAGCTTGCCGTAGGCCAATCCGTCGGCGTCCATCTCCGCGCCAATCAGCCAGGTGAACAGCGAGTCCTTGAAGTCGCGGGTGATGAGCCGGCCGAGCCAGGTCTCGAGGTCGACCTGGAAGTGGTTGACCTGGATGCCCAGGTTGGTGATCCACTGCTGGCGGCAGAGCTCGAACAGGTTCAGATAGACGCCGGCAACGGCGTGGAAGGTCGCTTCGAACTCGAGCGGGTTGTCCTCGTTGTAGCCGGCGGCGTCAAGCAGCTGTCGACCCTTGGTGGCGTCGAAGTCGCCGAACTCACCCAACTCGGCGGGCGTCCAGGGCCACTCGCGGAAGCCCCAGGGCGATTCGTCGTCGCGGAAGAAGGTCCAGTTCTGACCGTAGCCGGCAGCGGCGAGGCCGTCGTAAACGCCGATCTTCTGCTCTTCGCGGTTCAAGCCCAGCGCAAGCGCCTGGCGGACGCGAACGTCGTTGAATGGCTCGACGTCGAGGTCGTGGAAGGACAGGTACGGCTGCCAGCCGGGAGGCGGCGCCGTGACCTGGACAACGGTGTCGGGCTGCGTGTCGAGCGCGCGCTCGTAGTCGGCGATGTCCTGGATGGTCAGACGGTCGATGACGCCAGATTCCCAGGCCGCCCACTCCGATTCGCGCTGGTTGACGAAGTCGGGTCCGTGCAGCGCGTCCAGGTACGGCAGCTGTTTGCCGTTGCGCGGGTCCAGCTTGAAGTAGTTGGGGTTCCTTGACGCCTTCCATTCCGCGCCCTGCTCGACGAAGTCGAGAATGAACGGCCCGGTGCCCACGGTGTTGCGCCAGTCGTCGAGCACCGTGTAGTCCGAGGTAATGAACTCCGGCGCCGCGATCTGGTGGAAGGGGTTCATCATGTTGTTGAGCAGGTATGCCGCCGGCTCCAACAGGTTGAAGCGGACCGTGTTCGACGCGTTGTCGAAGTCGATGTCCTTGACTGCGGTGTACGACGACGCCTGAACGGGGACGGGGTCAACCTCGCCCTCGTGGGCCAGGAAGGATCCATCGCGCAAGGCGTCATAGGCGATCTTGACGTCTTCCGCGGTCAGCGTGCGGCCGTTCAGCGGCGGCTTGTCCTGCCACTGCACACCGTCGTGAATCGTAAAGACGATGGTTGTGTCGTCGGGAATTTCCCATCCCTTCGCCACATCGCCTTCCAGCTCGTAGTAGTGGGCGTTGGCCCAGTCGTCCATGGGGAACACGACGAGCTGGTTGTAGAACATGGGCGCGAACGCGGCCATGATGTTGGCTTGCGGGCCGAGCACGTTCCAGTTGGCCACCGGCAGGTGAGCCAGCGTCCAGCTGCCGCCGTAGCGGGGACCGTCGGCCTGCCCGGGCAGGTTCTGCAGCTTGGTCCAGTGGAAACGGAGCCGCCACTCTTCCTCGGCGGTCAGCGACATGGCTTCTTCTTCGGCGGTCAACTGACCGGGAAGCAGCGCCACTGCCTCTTCTTCCTGCGCCTCTTGAGTTGTTGCAGCCTGTTGTGCGGCCACTTGCTGCGCCTGCTGCTGTGCCTGCTGCTGTTGAGCGGGCTGAGGTTGCGCCTGCTGCTGTTGCTGCTGCACCTGGGCCGCCGCTTGCTGCTGGCCATCATCGTCATCGTCGCCACAACCAACCAGGGCAATTCCCGCGGCGCCCACGCCGGCTCGCGCGGAAGCGCTCATCAACGTACGGCGGCTCAACCGCTTTCGCTGCATCCTCTTCCAGTAATTGCGCTCTCTCATTGCTTGCTCCTTGCATCCTGGCGTCGTTCGGGCCACGCGCGTCCGCGCCGCGTCGAACATTCGGGTGCGCGTAATATAACCCCTCAACAGCGAACTTGCACACATGGATGTCAAATGACGGAATCCGAAGCGATCGAGGCGCGCGTGCGGGGATTCCTGGCTCAGCGAGAAATCGCGTACGAGACCATCGTCTGCCGGCCGGATCAGGCCGATACCGCTGTCTTCTGCGAAGTGTTCGGCATCGCGCCCGAGGCGTCGGTCAACACGATTCTGGTCGCCTCGAAGAAGGAGCCGAAGCGCTATGCCGCGTGCCTGGTGCTGGCAAACTATCGACTGGACGTGAACCGCAGCGTGCGCAAAGAGATGGGCGTGCGCAAATGCTCGTTCGCGTCTTTCGAAGAGACCGAGCGAGTGACCGGGATGCTCTCGGGAGGTGTGACCCCGTTCGACTTGCCGCCGGAGATTCCGATTCTGATTGATTCCAGGATCAGCGGTGAGGAGATCATGTGGCTGGGCGGCGGCAGCCGTTCCCTCAAAGTCGGGGTCAGGGCGGACGATCTTGCCCGCCTGCCGAACGCCCGCGTGGTTGAGGGCCTCGCCGGCTAGCGATCGTCGCCTAGTAATCCGTCGCCTAGTAATCGCCGGCCCAGTGATCGACGGTTCACGTTCGGCTAGCCCGCGGCCAGCTGCTCCTCAAGCGCGACGATCGCTTCGATCGGCACCGAGCCCACACTCGATCCGTCCCTCAGCGCGCGTTTCGCCATCAATTGCAATGCTCGGTTCGCCGGCGTGGGGACATCGTGCTCCAGCCCCAGCAGGACGATTTCGCCGTTGAGCCAATCGGTTTCGATTGCCGGAAGCCCGCGGCGGAAGGATTGCCAGGTAGAACTTCCGCCTCGTTCGACGCCCGCGATCTCGCCGGATGTGAACGTCGCCGCCCGACGCTCTCCGACTTCAGACCGCGGCGCATACTCGATCCGCGCTGCGTTATAGCAGGCGATCGCCTCGTCACGCATTCGACGCATGAACGCTCGGACGTCGTCGCCGGATCGACGCAGGGCCTCTTCGCCGCACAGCGCGCCGACGGCGTTGCCCAGGTTGTCGAGCAGTTTGCCGTACTTCAGCCTCATCACATCCGGGTCGGCCTGGGCGTTGAAACCGGCGGAACTGAGATCGGCGCACAACTGCGTGACGGTCGCGTCAACGCCGCGAGGGTAACGTCCACTGTCCAGCAGTCCTGCCCTGGGTTCTCCGAACAGCGCGATCTCGCCGGGCACGAGGAAGGTCGCCGGCATCACCACGAGCATGCCGTACACGTTGAGGAATCGGCGAGCGACGCTGCGCTCGTTGCCGACGCCGTTCTGTCCGCAGACAATGGGGATTTCTGGTCCGACGCATCGTTCGAGGTCGTCCAGCGCGTCGGAGGTGTCTTGACCCTTCATGGTGAAGATGACGACGTCTCCGTCGGCGAAAGTCAGCTCCGATGGATGTCCGACTGCGGAGACCGGGACCCGCTGCTCGCCGCTCGGTCGCCGGACCAGGAGCCCGTGTTGCTGCATCGCCTGCAGGTGAGCTCCGCGCGCGATAAGCACGACATCGCAACCGGCGAGTTGGAGCAACACGCCGATGCCGCCCCCAATGCCTCCGGCGCCGTAGATGATGTATCTCATTTCGACTTCCTCGCGACCGGATCATGCTGCTGACCGGCTCACTGGCGTCTGCAGTTTGCCCAGTCTGAAATGCGAAGCGCGACCGATCAAGCTGATCGGCCGCGCTTCAGTGTTAGCGCAGACGGCCGGCCAGGTTCCTGGCCGGCCGAGATTGCCTGATGTGGGCTGTTACTCGTCATCCTCCGTCTGCGGTGTCGGCGGCGGTCCGGCGAACATGGATTTCAGGTTCTCGGCTCGCTCCTGGTCGGCCAGTGTCGGCTCGATCAGGATTTCCGCGCCGTTGAGGAAGACCTCAGCATTGAGATCGCTCAACTCGAGCGTGAATGCCAGCGCCATTGCCGAGACCGCCAGGTAGCCTTGTGCGACCGGGTGGTCCCAGACCAGGAAGAGCATCTCGCCGTCGCGGACGGCGTCGGCCAGCTCGTCGCTGAAGCCGAAGCTGCCCAGCGCGATATCCGCGCCAGATTCCTGAACCGCGCCGATCGCCGCGATCCCGGTGTCATGGTTCAGAGTCAGGATGCCGCCCACGCCACCAGCGGCGATCCGCTCGGTGAGCAGGTCCTGAACGTGCTCGGGCGTCCTGTGTCCCCCGTAGGCCTCATCGTCAGGCGAGACACGAGTCAGGTCGACCCAGATTCGTTCGACGTGTCCAGCGCCGTAGCTGCTTTCCAGACCGTTGCACCTGTCCTCGAGCCCGACGTTGTCGGTCTCATGGATGACGCAGAGCATCGTTCCCGTGACCTCGGCTGCGACGAACTGTTCGCCAGCCTTGACGCCACCCGCGAAGTCATCCAGGCCGATGTGCATCAAGGATCCCACGCTGTCGGCGTCTTCGGCGCCGGAGTTGAAGGTCACGACCTGGATGCCGGCCGCCTGGGCCTCCGCGAGCGGTTCGCGCAGATCATCGGCATAGGGCAGCGACGTCGCGATCGTGATGGGACCGCGGCTAATGCAGTCGCGCAGGTCGGCTGCGTGTTCTTCGCTATCGATCGCGCCGTAGCGGACAATCTGCACGCCGTACTGGTACGCCGCCACGCCGGCGCCGGCAAGGGTCCAACGCCAGAATCGGTCATCCTCGGGATACGCGTGACCAAGCACACACATCAGCGGCGGCTCGCGCAGGATGATGACTTCAGCCTCTTCTTCGGCGACCGAGACGGGGATCGGGTTCGTGTAACGCCAGGCGTCGACGGGCACATTCAGTTCGAGGAATCTGGCCGGGGGAAGTTCAAGATCCTGCCACGCCTGCTCGTCGTCGAGTTGTTGAACTTTGACCTCAACTCTGCCATCGGCGAGCCTCTTGACCCCAACGCGGACATCGGTGGTCGAGTGCATTGCCGCCTGGATGGCGCCCAGGGCGACCGCACCGATCACTAAGCCAATAAGCAACATCAGCAGATGAGATTTACCCAAGCGGTTCATGCCGCCTCCTTTCGATCTTTTCAATTGATGGGATTCCCACTAATGATGGGATTCCCACTGAGCATAACGGCGAGTGCTTGTTACACATAAGTGAAAATCGAAAGCCTGTGCGGAACTGAAACCCTCGTGGACGGTCTTGGGCCGCGATCCCACCGTGCAGGTCTACCATGCCCGACGACGACCAACTCTGGATAATGGAGCATGAGCGATGACCGAACAAGCAGTACTCCCCCGGATTGATGGCGAACTGCGGACGGAAGGTCTTGGGGCTCCCGTTCGCATTGTTCGCGACCGCTGGGGCGTGCCCCACGTCGAGGCGCAATCGGCGCGCGACGCGTTCTTCGCGCAAGGTTTCTGTCTCGGCCAGGACCGGGGCTGGCAACTTGAGCTCTATCGGCACATGGCCCACGGGCGCGCCGCGTCGCTGTTGAACAAGGGGTTGTTGCGGATCGACAGGATGAATCGCACGCTTGGGTTCGGTCGTGATGCGGCTCGCGAGTGGGAAGAACAGTCGGACGAGGCGCGAATGATCCTGCAGGCGTACGCGGACGGGATCAATGCGGCGATCGCGGCTGGACCGGCCCCGGTCGAATTCGGTCTGCTGGGCCACGAGATGCAACCCTGGTCGCCGGTCGATTCGCTGGCGATTCTGAAGATGGTCTCGGCCAACGTGCACTGGGCGACCAAGATCGGCAATGGCGAGGTCGCCGCTCGTCTGGGCATCGACGCGCTGCAGGCGCTGATTCCCGACGTTCCCGCCGACGCTGCCTTGATCGCGCCGGCCGGCGCATCCTGGACGAACGGGGCGCACGCATTCGCCGGCGCGCTCGCCGACCTTGAGTCGGAGCCCGGCACGCGTCGCGGAGGACTCGACGGCTCAAACTGCTGGGTGATCGACGGCGCGCACACCTCCAGTGGCAAACCGCTTGTCGTGGGCGACCCGCACCTCGCATTCAGCGTGCCGCCGCAGTGGTATGTGATGCACCTGCAGTGTCCGGAGTTCACCGTTGCCGGTCCCTGCAGCCCCGGCTATCCGGGACCGGTCTACTACGGACATAACACCCAGATCGGTTGGACGATGACCCACGCCCAGGGCGATCGCTGGGACGTCTATCGGGAGCGGATCGTCCGCAATGGTTCGGGTCCGGAGGCCGAATGGCTCGGCGGGAGCGAACCGTTGCAACAACGCGAAGAAGTGATCGAGATCCGCGATGAAGACTCCGTCACCCAGACCGTTTGGTCGACGCGGCACGGACCGGTTGTCCACGGCGATCCGGAAACCGATGATGAGGTGCTGACGGCTCGGTTCGGACTGGCTGACCCTTGCCACGACTTCGACGGGATGATGACCATCTTCACGGCCGACAACATCCACGACGCCCGTCAGGGATTCCGCCGCTACGACTCAATCTCCGGCAATTTCTGCTTCGCCGACCAGCAGGGAGACATCGGCTACCAGTACACCGGCCGGATTCCGATTCGTGAGGTGAAGCTCACACCCGTCAGCGGTTGGGACGGCGAGCATGAGTGGGACGGCGACATCCCGGCCGACGAACTGCCGCAGGATCTGAACCCAGCCAATGGCGTGATCATCACCGCCAACAACAGGACGACAACAGACGACTACCCGTACTACCTGAGCTTCAGCCAGACTCCGTATCGCGCGGATCGGTTGCGTGAGCTGCTGCAGGGCAGAGACGACTGGTCGCCGGAAGACATGCCGGAGGTGCAGTCCGATCAGACCAGCCTCCACGCCCGCTTCATGGTCGAGCGCGTGGGCCGGGCAACCGTCACCGCGAACGGAGCCAGCGAACTTCACTCGATGATCTCGGGTTGGGACGGACATATGGCTGTCGACTCGGCCGCCGCGCTGGCGTACTACGAGTTCTGTGAGCAGCTGATCTCCTTGACCGTCCGTCCGTACTTCGATTCACCATCGCGGTTGGCGGCGAGCTCCTACGAAGAGATGCGCATCCTGCACGAGCAGCTCCAGGCGGACAGCGCGCTCACCTTGCCCGACGGCAAGACCTGGGATGGCGTCATCGGCGAGGCGCTGGCGACGACCGCGAGCGTGCTGACCGAGCGTCATGGCGACGACCGCAGCCAGTGGCGATACGGCGATGCCCATCCGGTGACCTGGCGCCACAACCTGGGCCGCGATCCGGAGCGCGCCGCTCGCTTCAATGTCGGCGACTTTCCCAAGGGTGGCGACGGCAACACGCCGAACAACGCGACCGGCCTGATCAATCAGCCGGCCGACCACGGAGTGAGTTATCGGCAGATCTTCGATCTGTCCAATCTCAACGGAGCGCGGATCGTGCTGCCGCCGGGCAACTCGGGCCGGCCCGATAGCCCGCACTACAGCGACCACATCCACAAGTGGCTCGAGATGGAGTACTTCCCGCTCTACATCGAGTGGAACGACATCGAGGCCAACAGCGAAGGCAGCCTCACACTCACGCCGGCCTAGGGGACGGCAGCCTCGACGCTGGCGCGGAGGATGGCCAGGCCGTTCTCGAGTTGCGTGTCTTTGATCGTGAGCGGCGGCATCAGCTTGACGACGTCGGAGGCAGCGCCTCCCGACGTTTCCATCAAGAGGCCGCGTTCGAAGGCTGCCGCGCAAATTTGAGACGCCAGGCCGGCGATCGGCGTGTGAAGCCCCTGCAGGAATCCACGTCCGCGAACGGCGGCTCGCATCGATTCGTGCTCTGTCGCGATTGACTCCAGCTCTGCCCGAATCATCTCGGACTTGCGATGTACTTCGTTCGAGAGGGAGTCATCGACCCACCAGTTCAGCGCCTCGGTGGCGGTGACGAACGCCGCGTTGTTGCCGCGGAACGTTCCGTTGTGTTCGCCGGGCGACCAGATGTCAAGTTCGGGGCGGATCAGTGTCAGCGACATCGGCAGGCCGCTGCCGGAGATCGACTTGGACAGGCAGACGATATCGGGGTTGATTCCGGCGGGCTCGAAGGAAAAAAACGTGCCGGTGCGGCCGCAGCCGGCCTGGATGTCGTCGACGATCAACAGCACGTCGTGGCGGTTGCAGCATTCCGACAAACGCCGCAGCCAGGCGAAATCGGCGGTGTACAGACCGCCTTCACCCTGGACCGACTCCACGATCACCCCGGCGACTGAGGTGCTGTCGTCGGCCAGCATCCCGTCCAGCACGGATACGGTGTCGACATCATCGCCGAGTTCGCCGTCGTATGGCGCGGTCAGCTGGTGCTCCAGCGGGATCCCGGCCGATTCGCGCTTGACCACATTGCCGCTCAGCGCCAGCGCGCCCAGCGTCATCCCGTGAAACGCATTCGTGAATGAGACGATGTCTCGGCGCCCGGTCACCTTGCGCGCCAGTTTGAGCGCCGCTTCGACCGCGTTGGTGCCGGTCGGGCCGGGAAACATCACCTTGTAGGACATGCCGCGCGGTTTGAGGATGACGTCGTTGAATCGCTGCAGGAAGTCGCGTTTGGCCGTGGTCGCCATGTCGAGCGAGTGGATGATCCCTTGCAACTGGAGATACTGAGTCAGGGCGGCTATCATCTCGTCCGGATTGTGTCCGTAGTTGAGGCCGCCCGCGCCGGAAAAAAAGTCGAGGTATTCGCGTCCGCGTTCGTCCCACAGCGACGCGCCGTGCGCGCGCGACCAGACGGTGGGCCAGCTCCGGACGTAGGACCGGACATCGGATTCCAGTTCCTCGAACGCCTCAAGTCCGCTCATCGCCGAGACACCGGAGACCATCCACCACCCTCACAATCAGGCGCCCCGCCAGAGGCCACTGCCTCCACTATGCCCGATTTCCAGGTCGAAGTCTCGTCTGAGCTGGTCATTGATGCCTAGCTGTGACTGTTGTGCGAGTGATGCGCGTGACGGTCCTGTCCGTGCTCGGCGTCGGGCTCGCAGTGATCAGGTGGCGGTACGTCGAGGCCGGGATTGCGGTCGAAGAATCCCCACGGCTTCAGGCTGAAACTGGCCCGTTGGACCGGCATCACGGGCCAGTCTTCCGGACGCACGAGATGATTCATTCCCACGGTGTACCAGAGCACGACATCGGCCTGTTGCAGGGGACGCTTGGCATCGATCCATTCTGGTAGTCCCAGTCCGGGCTCGCTCTGCGCCGGATAGTCGCCAGCCGGATAGCGCTGCATGGGATCGTATGAGGTGACCCAGAGCTGCTTGCGCGCGAACGCAGCGCGCTGCGCAATCATCGACCGCTCGTCGGCCATCATCGAGACCGTCGCGCCCGGCATCAGGACGTAGGCCGGCGGCTCGCCGATCGGGTTGCTGACCCCGTCATTCGCGATCCGCCAATGTCTCGCCGCAGACGAGTTGACCTCTCGTCCGCTTGATGACTCGTCGGCAATAGGCGTCGCCAATGCAGTGAACGTGTTGTGGTAGGGATTCTCCGGTCCGAGCGGGAGCGGCACCGTGTCGATTTCGTAGACCGTGTTCTCGGGACCGTCGACCTCCATGTCCAGCCGAAAGCTGAGGAAGTGCTGGTGATGCACGCCAGCCAGCCGCGAACCGATCTTGTGCCTCGTGACCTGTGGATCATCGTCCTCGATCGCCATCGTCTGTACGATCCCTGTCGCCTTCACCTCGTGCTCCCACGAGCCGTCCTGGTAGAAGTACCAGTAGAAGCCGTAGTCGTAGTTGTCGACGGTCGCGATCGTCGAGATGACCAGACGCCGAGAACGCCGCAACCAGGATTGTGTGCCCCGCTGGTCGGGATGCCGATAGGTGTGCTTCCAAAGCAGCCCGGCGTCCTCCTCGTGAATGCAGATCGCGTTCTCGATGGTCCGGGCTCCACCGCGCTCATCCGTGACGACCCCGTCGAGATAGACAATCTCGCCGAGACAGTCGCAGCCCAGTTCCAACGAGTTGACCAGCCGCCCGATTCCGCACTCACCCGAATCGAACGCGTTCTTGAAGTAGTGTCCCACCGACGCGTCGCCGTAGGGCACGACCATCTCTGCCAGCGACGCGCGATAGCAGATGGGACGCAGCTGTCCGTTGTCCTCATAGCCAATCTGGTGCAGTACCAGGCCTTCGCGCGGATGCAGCGAGACCCGCATCTGCCATTTCTGCCAGCGCAGCAGATGGCCCTCGAGGCTGAATGACGTTCCTTCCGGCTGGACGATATCGAGCGGTCTCAGATCTTCGCGGTGCGGCCCGCCGTGATCGTGGTCGAAGCGCAGCGACGAGGTTGGCGGCAAAGGTGAGGGTTCGTCGATGACTTCCAGGACTCGGTCTTCCGCGAGATCGACGATCGCGATCAATCCCTCGACCGGCCGTCCGTAGGCGTTGTCGTCCGGTTCATCCCGTAGGTAGACAATGCCCTTGAGGATGCGGTGTTCCGTCTCCCAGGTGGAGCCGAAGTTGCCGGTCGGCCAGAGGTGAATGAAGGACAGGTCGATCTGGTCGTCGCTGAGTCCGCGGCCGCGCATCGCCGAACGCCAACCCACATCGGTGCGGATTGTTGCTTCGGCTCGTTCGTACTCCTCGAACAGCGCCGGAGGCTGGACGCCAGGACGCTCGGTGACCGATGTGACCATGCCGGCATCGAGGTCCACGATGACTTCGGTCGTCAGGCCCGCATCGATGTCAATGCAGACCGCCTCCGCGCAGCGCGGCGGATTCGCGGCGCCTTTCGGCGGCTCGAGCGCGGCGACCAGCAGGAAGCGCAAGGAATCGGGCGAGCCGAATCGCCCGCTGATGATCGTTGATGCGCGAACGATCTCGTCCGCCGACAGCGGGTCGAGCGGATGAGTCCGCGTTGCAGCTTCCGTGACCACCGACGCTCCTCGCTGCGCGCCTAGCTGTGACCGTTGTGGCCGACGTGGTTGGAGTGGTCGTGGCTCTCGTGATCCATGTCGTGAGCACAGTGGTCGGGGGCCGGCAGGTCGAGCGCCGGGTTGTGGCTGAAGAAGCCGGCGGGCCGCAGTTTGAATCCGCTGCGATGCACCGGCGCGACGGGCCAGTCCTCGGGCACGACGATGTGGTTCATCCCGACCGTGTACCAGAGCACCACGTCCTCATCGGCGATCTCGCGATCGGCAGCGGTCCAGGCCGGGATGCCCTGGCCGGGCAGACTCTGGTTGGGGTAGTCGCCGGCCGGGTAGAACTCGGAATCGTCGTACGGCGTCACCCAGAGCTGCTTGTGCGTGAATCCGGCGCGACCGCGGACCGCCGCGTCGGCGCCGGCCATCAGGGCGACCGTCTCGCCGGGAACCAGCAGGTAGGCCGGCGCGTGGCCGACGTGGTTGACCTTGTTGGTGTTGGCGATCCGCCAGTGCCGCGCCGAGGCGGCGTTGACCACGCCCTCGCCGTCGGTCTCGCTGAGCAGCGGTTTCGCGACCGCGGTAAACGCGTTGTTGTGGGGATTCTCGGGACCCGCCGGCAACGGCTGGGTGTCGACCTGGTAGACCGTGTTGGTGCCGCCGTCGACTTCCATGTCCATGCGGAAGCAGAGGAAGTGCTGGTGAATCGGCGCGGCCAGGCCGGGCGCGATCATGTGGCGGGTGATCTGCGGGTCGTTTGGGTCGGCGGCGATCGTCTGCACGATGCCGGTCGCCTTGACCTCCTGCTCCCAGGAGCCGTCCGGGTAGAACATCCAATAGAAGCCGTAATCGTAGTTGCCGACCGTGGCGATCGCCGAAACGACCAGCCGCCGCGTGCGCCGCACCTCGGAGACCGGGATGTCGTTCTCGGTTCGGGTGTGCTTCCAGTTGATGCCGAAATCTTCTTCGTGGATACAGATCGCGTTCTTGATCGTGCGGGAGCCGCCGAACTCGTTGGTCACGTGCCCGTCGAGGTAGACGATCTCGCCCAGGCAGTCGCAGCCCAGCTCGAGCGAGTTGCTCAGCCGGCCGAGGCCGCCGACCTCGCCGGAGTCGAACGCGTTCTTGAAGTACTGCGTCGGTGACGGGTCGCCGTAGGGCACGACCATCTCGGTCATCGAGGCGCGATAGCAGATCGGCCGCAACTCGCCATCGTCGTTGTAGGCGATCTGGTGCAGGACCAGACCCTCGCGCGGGTGCAGCGAGACGCGCATCTGCCACTTCTGCCAGGAGAGCAGATGGCCGTCGAGCGTGAATGAGACGCCGTCGGGCTGAACGATATCGAGCGCCTTGAGATCTTCGCGTGGGGTGATGTCGTTGTAGCGGTAGTCGAGCGACGTCTCAGGCGGTGGCGGACCGGGCTCGTCAACCACGTCGAGCACCCGGTTTTCGACCAGGTCGACGACGGCCATCACGTGCTCGATCGGCCGTCCGTAACCGTTCGACTCCTCCGAGTCGCGCAGGTAGGAGATCGCCTTGAGCGTGCGGTGCTCGTTCTCCCAGGCCGTGCCGAAGTTGCCGCCCGGCCAGGGGTCGATCTGGATCAGCTCGATCTGTTCGTCCGAGTAGCCGCGCTTCTTCATCGCCGCGAGCCAGCGGTCGTCCGACTTGACGGCCTCGATGGCGCGGCCAAACTCCTCCATCAGCGGAAACGGCTGTTGCCCCTCCAGCGGAGTCCAGCGAACCACCGACTCCGAGCCGAGGTCGACCACGCACTCGACGGAGTCGCCGGTCGTGATGTCATGCAGCAGGACCAGCGCCAGCCGCTCGATCGCGTCGCCGTCGGAGAATCCGCGGACGACGTCCTTGGCAGGCTCGTCCAGCGCGACGAGCGGGAATCGCCAGCCATCGCGAGGTTCGTGCGCCGTCGCAATCTGAGAAGCCGCCGAAATCTCGTCGGCGGTCAAAGGGTCAAGCGGGTGCGTCACGCCAACCGGCGTGGTGGGTCGTGTCTCGGTGACCATGTCGTTGTGTCTCCTGTTACTCGGTCTTGAATGGAGGGTATCCGAAGCTGGATGGACTGTTGAAGCGGAGAAATCTCGGTCGATTGGACAGGAATTGCTGATTTTGGCTGGGAATTGTGGCGTGAGGTGTGCAGGTTTGTCCAGATCTGTCCAGATTGTTCTCGATTTCATGATGATTCGTCTGCGTGGCTCCACGAGCGTGCAGGAGATTCTGGGAGGTAGTCGGTTGTCGTCATGGGTCCTTCATTGTGATTCGCCTGGCCGTTCATCGTGGTCTCTGGTAATGATATGCGGACAGATGTTCGGTGAGGATGTGTGGGTTACCAATGCGTAGGACTCGCCTTGCCTCAGCTCGTCTCGGATGAGCGCGCCAGCTGGACCGATGACGGCAATGCAAGAGGGCGGGCCAATCGGCCCGCCCTCTGGGGTTGATTTGCCGGTTGTTGGTTACTCGGGGCAGAACTCTGAGACCAGTTGGGCGGCGAACTGTTGGGCCAGGGCGCAGGCCTGGTCCCTCCAGCCGGGCGGGAAGTTGCTGATGTAGGCCTGGTTGAGGACCACCGGCCGAATCAGCATGGTCGTCGTCGCCTGGGCCTGACTCGCCGACAGGGCCAGCAGCGCGCGGGCGGCGGGGTTTGCATCCACGTTCTTCAGCGCCAGCAGCACATGCGTCGCCTGCTCCTGGGAGCCGTCGGCGATGGCGAACAGCAGGGCGCCGTCGTCCACGAGGAACGGCGCTGCCACCGAAGCGCCGATGACTCCGACCCTGGCGTCGCTGCCGATGAAGGCCACAGTGCCAGTCGCCGTTTGGGCCAGCGCGCCGTTGAGAACCAGGACGCCGGCGGCCTGGTTTGCTCCGATGGCGGTGGCAATCGCCGTACCTGCTGTGACCTGATACGCCTGATCGGTCAAATCGCCGTCGGGAAGATGAATGCGCTCCACGGCGCCGGCGTAGCTGTCCTCAAGACCATCGCAGCGGTCGCTGAGCCCGATGTTGATCGGCTCGTGCAGTACGCAGAGGACGGTGCCGGTCACTCCGGCAGCATTGAACTCGGCGCCGGCCGACGAACCGGCGGCTCGGTCATTCAGACCGTAGTGGACCGTGGAGCCGACCAGTCCGGCGACTTCCGCGCCGGAGTTGAAGGTGATCAGGAAGGCGCTGCTGCGCGCCGCCATCAGCGAACCCTGCAAACCGTCCAGGTCAGGAATCGTCGAGGCGATGCCCAGCGCGCCGCGCTCGACGCAGTCGTCGATCGCGGCCGCGTGCGCGGCGACGTCCGGCTCGCCCTTCACCTCGACGTTGGTCAGTCCGAGCGCTGCGGCGCTGCCGACCGCCGCCTGATTGAACGCGAACCAGAATGGATCGGTATCGGCGCCGTGGTGGATGACGCAGTAGAGCTCGGCCGGAGCGTCCGGCATGGACACGTCAGGCATCGAGTCATCCTGCATGGCGTCGTCTTGCATGGCGTCGTCGGCCATGGCCGTGGCGACAGCGACGCCGACCGGCGATGACACTCGCCACTCGCCGACTACCCCGGGCTCCAGGTAGCGCGCTGCGGGAAGTTGACGCTCTCCCCAGCTGCCGTCGGCGTCGCGTTGTTGGACGGCGACTTCGACGCTGCCGTCGCTGTGGCGCATCGTCGCGACGCGGACTTCGGCGTCGCCGTGGTGAGCGGCGTAGACCGCTCCGGCGATGACGCCGATGATGGCGATCAGGGCCAGCGTGGCCAGTTTCCATCTGTGTTGGGACATGTCGGCTCCTTCGGATGATTGCCGTCAATAGTTGCAGTTTGCAATCGCAAACAGATTATGTTCCAGCGAACGGAAGTGCAAAGACGAAACGGGGGATACGGATTGCGGTCCGTATCCCCCGTCGGGTCGGCTGAGGAGGTCAGTCGGGTCGAAGAACCCCTAGACGGCCTCGATGATCGTGCTGATGCCCATGCCGGCGCCGATGCACTGGGTGGCCAGACCGTACTGGCCGCCGGAGCGCTTGAGCTCGCGGGCGACGGTGGTGACCAGGCGGGTGCCGGTGGCGCCCAGCGGGTGACCGATGGCCAGCGATCCGCCGTTGACGTTCACGTTCTCCATCGGGATGCCCAGTTCCTGGACCGACGGAATCACCTGAGCGGCGAAGGCTTCGTTGAACTCGACGCGGTCGATCTGGGAGGCGTCGACGCCTGCGTGGGCGAGCGCCTTGCGGGTCGCGGGGATCGGACCGAGGCCCATGACCTGCGGCTTGACGCCGCCGACGCCGAAGCCGGCGATGCGGGCGAGCGGTTCGAGACCGAGCTCGTCGGCCTTGCGCTCGCTCATCAGCAGCGCGGCGGTGAAGCCGTCGTTGGTCGGGCAGCTGTTGCCGGCCGTGATGCGGATCTCGCTCTGCGTGTGCGAGACGGTGCCGCGCACGGTGCGCAGGCCGCTGAGGCCCTCAAAGTTCGTGCCCGGACGGTAGCCCTCGTCAACGGTCACAGTGACGGTTTCGCCCTCTTCGTCGAGCAGCAGGTTGCCCTCTTCGTCGAAGACCGGTCGCTGGACCTCGATCGGGACGATTTCGCCGTCGTAGAAGCCGTTGGCCAGCGCTTCGCCGTACTTGCGGTGCGACTCGACCGCGAACTCGTCCAGCGTCTCGCGCGAGATGTCGTACATCTCGGCGACGTTCTGGGCGGTCTGCAGCATGGAGCAGACGGGCGAGGAGTCGAGGATCTCGTCGGGAATCGGCACCGAGAAGTCGAGGCCGTGGTCGGGCGCGAGGTTGCGCTGCGACTCGGTCATCTGGTGGCGGTCCTGGTTGAACTCGGTGATCCGGTTCGGTTCCGCGCCGCCGCCGCCGCCGAGCTGTCGGCCCATGCGCTCGACGCCGAGCGCCACGCCGACGTCAATCGCGCCGACCATGATCTCCTGCGCCACGCGGTGCATGGTCTCCATCGAGGAGCCGCACTGGCGGTTGGAGTCGAAGGTGCAGACTGACTCGGGCAGGCCGGCCAGTCGGACGATGTGGTTGGCGCCGATGCCGGCGAGTTCGGCCACGCCGCCGACACAGCCCATGCCGACGTCCTCGATGTCGTGCGGGGAGAGCTGCGGGTAACGGCCAAGCAGTTCCTGCAGCACCTGGACGCCAATCGTGTCCAGTCGGGTCGCCGTGAAGGCGCCGCGTCCGCCGCGAGTGAAGGCGGAACGCGCGCCGTCAACGATGACGACATTCTGCATTTCCATCGTTCAATTTCCTCTCTGTGAGGCGCCCATCCTTGGCGGGCGACCTGTCGTCTTGGTCACCCCGCATCGCGTGCGGGGCAGGCGTTCGCAGTGTAGCGGTTGGGTTGAGGACGGAAGAGCCCTTTGAGGAGTCGCTGCGGAGGCGTCGTTGCGGCGCTTCAGGGAACAAGTGGTTCGAGCGCCTCGTCAGTGAGAGAGCGTCGTCGAAGCAGGAAGACAGTTCATTGGTCGCAGTAATCTGGCGTCTGTCTTTCACATTCTCT
This sequence comes from Chloroflexota bacterium, assembly GCA_028875225.1. Classification (GTDB taxonomy): domain Bacteria; phylum Chloroflexota; class Dehalococcoidia; order Bin125; family Bin125; genus Bin125. Next base: position 58,679 of record JAPPFB010000023.1, read on the forward strand.
GGCGAGCGGCGATGGCTATTGGACAAGCGGGCCGTGGTTTGGGACGTTCGGTAGCCGTTGCATTGGCTGCGGCGCTGATCGCTGGTGTGTGCCTGTTGTTGTTGAGCTCCAACGCCGTTCGGGCCGACGATGGATTGGTCCGATTTACTGAGATCAGCGCAGGGTCGTCCCATACCTGTGGACTGACTGACACGGGAACGATCGAGTGCTGGGGCGCGAATGATTACGGGCAGTCGCTCCCGCCAGCTGGTCGGTTCCTGCAAGTCAGCGCCGGCGGCGCATTCAACTGCGCCCTCACCGACGCCGGAGAAATCGAGTGCTGGGGGTTTGACGTTGATGGGGAGACCGAGCCTCCCGCCGGAACGTTCCAACAGGTCAGCGTCGGTTCGAGGCATGCTTGTGGGCTGAACGAAGACGGTGGCGTCGTCTGTTGGGGTTCGAACGAAGACGGACGAGCCGATCCTCCAGATGGTCGGTTCCTGGCGGTCAGCGCGGCGGAGCGTCACAGTTGCGGGTTGACCGAGTCGCAATCGATTGAATGCTGGGGACTCCGCCGATACGGGCCAACGGGACCGTCCGTCGGGCGCTTCATGCAGATCGAAGTCGGTTCGGTGCACAGCTGTGCTCTGACAACCGACAACCAGATCGCATGCTGGGGTTGGGACGAGGAGGGAATCACCGATCCGCCGAGTACTCATTACGACCAGATCAGCGCGGGCGCTGCCTTCACGTGCGGATTGACGAGCGACGGCGTCGCCGAGTGCTGGGGAAGTGAGTGGTCTGGCCGACTCGATCCACCCGACATTGCATTCGCTTCGCTGAGCGCCGGATCCTGGCATGGCTGTGGATTGACGGCTGACGGGGCGGTGCAGTGCTGGGGATATGACCGGTACGGGCAAGCGAGTCCACCCGGCGGACGGTACATCGAGGTCAGCAGCGACTGGGGCCATAGCTGCGGGCTGACCAATGCGGGATTGATTGAGTGCTGGGGCGAAGCCGGCGGCGATCGTGCGAATCCACCGCCCGGAATCTATGCGATGGTCAGCTCCGGAGAGGAGCACGGCTGCGCAATCAGACCAGATGAATCCGTTGTGTGCTGGGGTTCGAACGATGGCGGCCGCGCCGCTGCTCCAGAGGGCCGGTTCACACAGGTGAGCGCCGGCGGAAGCCATAGCTGCGGCCTCGACCTGTTCGGTACGGCGGTGTGCTGGGGGTTTGACGAGGCGGGCCAGTCCAGTCCGCCGGGTGGTCGCTTCGTTCAGGTCAGCGCCGGCGTCTGGCACAGCTGCGGACTGCGTGAGAGCGGCGCCGCGGAGTGTTGGGGCGAGAACGAGGATGGTCGCGCCGCTCCGCCGGGCGACCGATTCACGCAAGTGAGCGCCGGCCTGTTCCATAGCTGCGGCTTGACCGGGGCGGGCGAGATTCGCTGCTGGGGGAGCGACTATGCCGGCGTTGAAGAAACGCCTCCGGGTCTGTTCCGGCAGATTTCCGCCGGCTGGAGTCACGGTTGCGGACTGCGAATCGACGGGACGATCGATTGTTGGGGCCGGAACGATTCAGGCCAGTCAAACCATCCGGACGGAACGTTCATTCACGTCAGTGCCGGTCGGTTCAGTAGCTGCGGACTGCGCTCATCCGGCGCGGTCGAATGCTGGAGCAACCATCAGGCGGTCCGCTTGAGCGCAGCACAGGTGTATGAGCCGGCCGCGTTCCTCGCTCCGGAGCCAATCAGGGCCAGGCTGGCGGTTCGCCGCCACCCCGATGGACGGGTGGAGTTTGCTCTCCGGGCCGACGGATTCGCCCGGGTACTGCCGGCATCCCGGCTGATTCCCGCCGAACCGACAATCGATCGCTGGCTGCAGTCGTCAATCGTCATCCTCGACGGCGAGGTGCTGGGCCGGATCTCAGCTCGACGGCTGGCCGACGAGCGCACCGAGCTCAGCTTTCTACCCGCGGATGGCAGCGAGCGCATCCTACCGACCGAACGTTTCCTGCTTCCTGGCGGGAGAACAGGCTGGAGTGTGAGCAGCACGTTCCAGATCGCCCGATAAGGGGGGCAGTCACTTGGCGATCTGGCTGGATGCTCAGCGACGCACGACGCCCAGCGGAGACCGGGCCGGAGAGGCCTCGCGGTGAGATGCAGGGATGCCGGAGTTCAGGAGTTGAATATTGAGGCTACGGGGCAACTGTAGCCTGGCAGGATGTCTTGGCCGCTCAGATCATCGTCTTCTGAGACTGTCTCGACGAGAGAATCGCCTCGATGAACGTCAACGGTCCGAGCATCGGGATGAACCACCCAGACCAGTTGAACTCCGTAGCTGAGCCACATCCGGGCCTTGTTGTAGAGATCGTGGTGATCATCTGACGGAGACTCAATCTCGACGACCAAGTCAGGAACAATCTCCGAGTAGCCCGTTTCCCTTTGCCGTCCAACTCGCTCGGACGCGAAGTACGCGACATCCGCTTCGCGCACAGTGTCGGGATCTCTCTGAAGCCGAACCCCGGAGTCGGACGTGGTAACGATCCCAAGTCTTGACGGCTTGACGAAGGACAGAAGCTCAAAGGACATTTTGGCGGCAATCTCGCCCTGCTCACGACCGGTTGGCATCGTCCTGTGCAGCACCCCTAATGTCAGCTCGCCGCGAACGCCCTTGCTGTGCAAGCGCAACAGATCTTCAGCGGTCAGGAGCCTGGTCTCAGTGGTCATCGCTGTCGCGTACTCTCCACGGTCAGACTATCTCTCGGCGTGAGTCGCCGCACGCAACCGCGCCGGACCCCTCAGGGATCCGGCGCGGTGGTTGGTTCCTGCCTGCGCAGGAATGACGGCTTGTGCTGGCGGTCTACACCTCGAAGTTGTAGACCTTGGCGGCGTTGCGCTGGAGGACGTTGAGGAGGTCTTCCTCGGGCAGGACGCTGAGGACTTCCTCGACGTGCTGCTTGGGGTTGCGGGCGATGCTGTTCGGTCCCGGCGACATCGAGGTCGGGTGCGGGAAGTCGGTCTCGAACATGAAGTTCTCGGAGCCGAACTGTTCGATCGCCTTGACGACCGAGTCCTCTTCGAACCAGAAGCAGCCGTAGCACTGGCGGCGGAAGTACTCGGAGGGCAGCATGTCCATCTCCGGGTGCTCTTCGCGACAACCGGAGTTGAGCCACTGCCAGTCCATCGCTTCGAGCAGGTAGGGGATCCAGCCGACGCCCGACTCGACCGAGACGAACTTGAGGTCGGGGAAGCGGTGGCACATACCCCCGAGGATGATGTCGAGGATCGCGTTGGAGTTGTCAAGGAAGAGCTTGACCGTGATCTTGGCGTAGGCGGCCTGGCGTCCGTTGTCGACGTCGGCGTTGCGGACCTGGGTGAGGTCGCCGGAGCCGATGTGGAAGTTGATCGACAGGCCCATGTCCTGCGCCTGGTTCCAGAGCGGGTCCCAGTGCCGGTCGGTGATCCGCGGCAGGCCGAAGGTGTCGGGCTGGTTGGTCATCAGCACGCCCTTGTGGCCGCGGTCGTAGGCGCGCTGCATCTCGTCGACGCAGGCCTGCACGTCCCAGAACGGCATCGCCATGATCGGGATGAAGCGCTTGGGATCGACCGAGGTCCACTCGACGAGGAAGTCGTTGTAGGCGCGGACGCAGTCGAGTCGCAGATCGTCATCGGTGAGCTGGAGGAAGTTGCCCGAGCCGAAGCCACCGACGTTGGGGTAGACGACCTGGGCGTACATGCCGTACTCGTCCATGCGCTGCAGGCGCTCGCGGATCTCCCAGGAGCCGTGGTCGGCTTCCTTGAGGCTGGGCGGGTGGTTCGGCGGCGGCGACTTCCAGCCGGCCATCGCCGCGCCGGCGGTGGGCATGAACTTTTTGCCGCCCATGACCCAGCGGTCCTCGTTGATCTCCGGGTCGAAGATCACGTGGGGAACGAGATCACCCCACTTCTTCGTGGAGATTCGATCGGTCCACAGCGTCTCCGGTTCAGAGACGTGGGTGTCGGAGTCGATCACCTTGATTCGATCGCAGATCATCTCGGCCATGGCGGTTCCTTCCTGCCGGCGAGCACGTGTGAGATGTAATCAGGTTAGCAGTCGATCCGGACACGTTACAGCGTTGAGCCAGGTTGGCGGCGAACCTACATTGACGCTTAGTTCGAGCATCCGAACCATATCGACGACCATGTAGACGTGGGTAGACGTGGCCCATCGAACAACCTCCACCGAAGCCGACGCGGCGCTCGACGAACAGCGTCCGCTGGGCATTGACCTGCCCAAACGCACCAAACGGCTGATCATCTTCGGCGCGCTGCTGGGTATGTTCCTGGCCGCGCTCGAACAGAGCGTGGTCAGCCCGGCGATGCCGCAGATCGTGTCCGATCTGGGCGGCCTCGAGCTGTACCCGTGGTTGGTGCAGTCGTTCATCATGGCCCAGGTCGTGACGATCCCGATTGCGGGCACGCTCGGCGACATGTTCGGGCGCAAGCCGCTGTTGCTGATCGGTATGACCACGTTCCTGATTGGCTCTGCGCTGTGCGGGTTCGCGCCCGGCATCTATGAGTTGATCGCCTTCCGCGCCGTCCAGGGCGTCGGCGCGGCGATCCTGATGACCTCTTCGTTCTCGGTTGTCGGCGACCTCTATGCGCCGGCCGAGCGGGGACGGTTCATCGGGCTGTTCGGCGGTGTCTTCGCGCTCTCCAGCCTGATCGGCGCGCCGATCGGCGGGGTGCTGACCGAGACGCTCTCCTGGCGCTGGGTCTTCTGGATCATGCTGATCCTGGGACCGGTCGTGATCGCCGTGGTCGCGCTCCGAGTGCCGTGGCTGCGACCGCCGAAGCGCGAGTTCAACATCGACGTGGCCGGTGTGTTGACGCTCTCGGTCACCTTAATCCCCGCGTTGATCGCGCTCAGCCTGGCTTCCCAGTGGGGCTGGCTGGCGCCGCAGACGCTGACGTTGTTCCTGATCTCGGCGTTGGCCCTGTTCCTCTTCATCAGGGTCGAGCGACGCGCCGACCAGCCAATCGTTCCCTTGCAACTGTTCCGCATCCACACGATCGCGACGGCAGCCGTCGTCAACTTCTTCATCGGCGTGGGGATGATGGGCGTGTTCGTCTATCTGCAGTTCTATCTGCAGGTGGGGATCGGCGTCGACGCGGCGACAGCGGGTCTGGTCATGGGGCCGATGATCCTCGTCTCGGTCGCGGCATCGATCGCCTCCGGGCAGGTCATGTCCCGCACCGGTCGCTACAAGATCCTGGCGGCAAGCGGGTCGTTGATGATGTTCGGCTCAATGCTGTTGCTGTCGACGATGACGCGGGAGACCACGATTCTCGGCGTCCTGGGGCGCATGTTCCTGTTCGGCGCGGGTATGGGTCTGATGATGCCCGTCATGTCGATCGCGTCGCAGAATGCGGCGCCGCAGAAGTTCCTCGGCATCGTCTCGGCCTTCAACCAGTTCTTCCAGCAAGTCGGCGGCGTGATCGGGATCGGCGTGATCGGCGCGCTGTTCAACGCTCGCCTGGCGAGCGGACTAATGGAGCGTCTGAGCCCCGACCTGGTCGAGAGGATCCAGCCGGAGAAGCTGGTCGATCCGCTGTTCCGGGACGGACTGGTGGAGGATCTCGGACCCGAGATCTGGGCCGTCGCCGAGCCGCAAGTGCAGACGGCGGTGGCCACGGCGATCACGGATAACTTCCTGCTCGCGGCGGGCATCGTGCTGATCTCCGTCCTGGCGATTCTGAGAATGAAGGAGATTCGCCTGCGCAGCGCCGAGTTACCGCCCGCAGTGAACGTCGAACGCCCGGATCCCGAACCGGCCGCATCGCCAGTGGAGCGCGTGATTGAGTTTCCCATCCTGGAACCGAGACCGGTGAGGCCACTCAACGGTCTGACAGACATCATCGGAATCAGGATGAGGGAGCAGTATGTTCCTCAGTCGCCGCCGGGCAGACCGCCTCCTGGGGGCGACCACCCAGGATCGCTGAGGCGTTCCGTGGTTGCCGCCGCGATGATCGGCGCCGGCGTGGACCTCGCGCTGTCGTTGCTCTATCCGCGAACCCGAGCCCGCTAGTCGCCGAACTCGCTGGCGACCACTGCGAACGCTTCGTCCGAGGCTTCGAGCGTGTGTGCGATGTCATCCTCGCTGAGCGCGGTCGAGAGGAAGCCGTTGTGGACCGGATGCAGGTAGACGCCACGGTCGGCAAGTTCAGCCGAGAATCGGTACGCGCGCGGCACTTCACGGTTCGAGAAATCGTCGCCGTCGAACAGCATCAATGGGATCGTGACCGGACCGGTCTGGCGGATGCCGACGCCGTGACCGTCGGCCGCCTGCTGCCAGCCGGTGCGCAATGTGTTGCCGACCTGCTCAAGGCGAGCAATGCCGTCGGTTTCCTGCATCGTGGTGATCGTCGTGTAGGCGGCAGCCATCGGAGCGCCCGTGAACCAGTAGGAACCGGTGGCGAAGGTCGCCGCGACCGCCTCGGCCAGGCTCTCGCGTCCCATCACGGCTGAGATGGGCTGGCCGTTGCCGATCGCCTTGCAGTAGATGCTCAGATCCGGGTCCACGCCCAGCGGCGCCCAGCTCCCGGCCATGTCGATCCGGAAGCCGCCGCGCACGTCATCGAGGATCAACGGGATGCCGTTGGCGTCGCAGAGGTCGCGGACGCCTTGCGCGAACTCGACTGTCGGCAGTTCCTGGTCGTATCCGACGTCGTGGCGGAAGGCGGAGACGATGATCGCGGCAGCGTCGCCTTCCGCCTCGTCGAGCGCCGTTCGGACCGAGGCGAGATCGTTGAACTCGTACTCCACGGTGCCGTCGGCCTGTTTGGTCATGTCGCCGCCGCTGATCCACGTTGGAGCGGCCCCGTGGTACGCGCCGCGAGCACGGAGAATCGTGCCCTTGCCGGTCGCGGTGCGCGCGACCGACGCGGCGTAGACCGTGGCGTCGGTCCCGTTCTTGGCGAACCAGGCCCAGTCGGCCCAGGGCGTGATGTCGACGAGCAACTCCGCCAGCTCAACCATCTTCTCGGAGGGTCCGTTCATGCAGTCGCCAGAGTCCTGAACCTCGGCGACCGCGCGGTCGACGGCGGAGTGGCGGTAGCCAAGCAGGATCGGACCGTAGGCGCACATGTAGTCGATGTACTCGTTGCCATCAACGTCCCACAGGTGAGATCCTTCGCCGCGCGCGAAGAACTGGGGGAAGTTCTTGGGCAGGATCGCGGCGTTCTGATGCCCGTACATGCCGTTGGGAATCACGGATCGCGCTCGCTCGCGCAGTGCCATGTCGTTCGATCGCCGGCGCTCGGTGGTCATGCGGTCCCTCAATCCCTCGGTCCTGTCCTCCGGCTCAGTCTAGGCCCGCCCTTACCCTGCATTCATGTCCATTCCCGCCCATCCGTTTTCCGAGTACGAGTCGCATCCGCTGGTCGAGGCGGCGCGGGAACTGGAGCCGTCGATTCGCGCGTGCGCAGACGAAATCGAGCGTCTGGGCAACGTGCCCGCCGAGCTAATCGACGCAGTTACCGACCGCGGACTGTTTCGCATGAATATTCCCGCTCGCAGCTATGGCGAGCAGGCCCATCCATTGGTGGTATTCCACGCGATCGAAGCGCTGGCCCACGCCGACGCCTCGACCGCGTGGGTCGTGATGATCGCCAGTGAGGTTTCATTGCTCGCCGCCTGGCTGCCCAATGCGGTGCTCAGCCAGATGATCGGTGGCGAGGAGCCCGGCGGGCCGAGATGTCGCATTGTGGGCTCGTCGCGGGTGATGACGACGGCGGAACCCGATGTGTCCGGTTTCCGGCTCAGCGGCCGGCTCAACTTCGTCAGCGGCGTTGAACATGCCACTCATGTGGTGGCGACGTTCATTGACTTTGAGGACCAAGTGCGTTTCGCGCTCCTGCCTCGCCGTGCCGGCACAGTCATCGACACCTGGGACGCGATGGGTCTGCAGGGCACCGGCAGCCACGACTGGGAGTTGGATGATGCGTTCGTCCAACGGGGACACACCTGGGCGGCGCTCGATCCTCCGGCCGCCGAAGGTCCGCACTGGCGCGTTCCCGATCGGTCGCTCGTCGCCTGGATCGCCAACGCCGGGCACGCCGTCGGCACGGCCCAGGGCGCGTTGGATGATCTTGCCGTGGCCGCATCCGAGGCGACGACGGGCGACAGCTCGGCCTTGCGTGACCGGGAGCCATTCCGGCTTGAGTTCGCCCGTGCCCAGGCGGAAGTGGCCGCGGCCCGCGCGTTTGTCCAGGAAGCCTGGACACGCGCCTGGCCGACCGTGGAATCGGGCGAACCTGATCCGAGCCTGCTGGCCAGGTGCCGCTTGGCCAACGTTCACGCGGTGCACGCCTGCGCCGCCGCGGTCGAGCGTCTGTTCCGCGCCAGCGGCACGAACGCCGCGCGCAGAAGCTGGACCCTGGAGCGGCGCTGGCGCGACCTGCAGACGGCGCGGCAGCATGGCGCGGCGCTGGATTGGAACTTCGACGCCGGCATTCGTCCGACGCTCGGATTGCCTGCCCGGCGCGCCCGCTAGGTCGACGGTCCGGCAGGATCCGTGCAGGATTCGTACAAATTTGGTGTTGTGGCTTAGCATGGCCCCATCAGAGCGGCTGGACGGGTGCGCATGCTCGTTTGAGTTCCAGCCGATTCGCGTGGGAGACGTATGGCCGGTCCGTTGGAGGGAATCACTGTTCTGGATCTGACCAGCGGCACCGCTGGTCCCTACGCGACGAAGCTGCTCGCCGACTACGGAGCGAGAGTGATCAAGGCCGAGCCCCGTGGCGGCGACCCGTCGCGCGGCTCCGGCCCGTTCCCAGACAACAAATCGAATCCCGAGGCCTCCGGCCTCTTCATGCACCTCAACACCAACAAGCAGTCAATCGTGCTCGATCCGCATACGGACGACGGCGCGGCCACGGTTCGTCGGCTGGCCCAGATGGTCGACGTCGTGGTCGAGGCCTTGCCCCCCGGTGAGGCCGAAGCGGCCGGCTGGGGCTGGCAGACTCTCCACTCGATCAATCCAAAGCTGGTTCTCTGCTCGATCACGCCGTTCGGGCAGACAGGTCCATACCGCAACTACCGCGGCTCTGAAATCACGATGCAGGCAATCGGCGGACCCTTGCACGCCACCGGCGCGGCCGATCGAGAGCCAATCAAGGTGGCCGGCCACTACGCTGGCTATCACGCCGGCGCAACCGCCGCCTTCGCAATCCTGCTGGCGCTGAAGCGCGTCAATAGCGATGAGCTCGCCGGCGACTGGATCGATATCTCGGTCTACCGCTGTCAGGCCGGGTGCCGAGATCGGCGAACCATTCAATTGGTTGCAGCTGAGTACAGCGGCGTATCGCCGGGTCGCGCAATGCCCGCCAGGCGACTGGTCGGCTTCGGGATGTATCCCTGCGCCGACGGATTCGTCAACATCGTTGGTTCGGGTAACCGGATGCCTCGGCTGCTGCGCTGGATCGGGCGAGAAGACCTGCTTGAGGACGAGGATTTCCTGGCCGGGCCGCGCTCGGGATCGGGATTTGGCGCCAAAGTCGACGAAGCTGTGGGGGCGCACCTGTCGGAACTCGGCAAGGTCGAGGCGGTCGCCTCGGCGCAGGCGGCCGGTCTGCTGGCCGGAGCCGTGATGACTGTCCGCGACGTGCTCAGCGATCCGCAGCTGGAATCTCGAGACTGGTGGCATCAGATCACCCATTGGCATGGCTCGCCGCTGCCCTATCCCGGTTTCCCGTTCCGGATGAGTGAATCGCATCCGCCTCGCCCGAAGCGTTCGCCCAGGCTTGGAGAACATTCCCGGGTCGTGCTCGACCTGACCCCGCCCGATCCGCTTGAAGATCAACGACATCCCCTGCCCGAAGGGCCGTCGAGTTCATTGCACTTGCCCCTGGAAGGGATTCGGGTCGCGGCGATCACCGTCGTCTGGGCTGGGCCGCACGTCGCTCAGTTGCTCGGCGAGTGGGGCGCGGACGTGATCAACGTCGAACCGGTCAACCGGATCCAGCCGTACACGCGTGGCGCGGACAACGTCCAGTCTCGCGAGACCTTGCTGCGCGGCGCGGAGATTGGCGTTCAGCCTCAGTATCCGGACGCCGATCCGGGAGACGATCCCTGGAACCGGTTTGCATCCTTCAACTCGCATGCCCGTAACAAGCGTTCGATGACCTGCGACATCATGTCGCCGGAGGGCCGTGAGGCGCTCTTCAAACTGATCAGGCATTGCGATGTGCTGGTCGAAAACAACGTGCCGACCACCATGGACAAGGCGGGCATCTCCTGGGATGTGCTCCGCGAGATCAATCCCCGGCTGATCATGCTGCGCATGCCGGCGTTCGGGCTGGAGGGTCCATATTCCTCCTACCGCGCATTCGGCCTGCACGTCGAGGCGATGGTTGGACACACGCACTTGCGCGGATATCCCGATCGCGGACCTGAAGGAATCGGCGAGACCCTGGCCAGCGACGGACTCTCAGGCGTGCAGGGCGCTGTCGCCGTGCTCATGGCGCTACGGCACCGAGAGCAGACGGGTCTCGGACAACAGATCGAGATGCCGCTCAACGAAGGGTTCATCCCAACGCTCGCCGAGTATCTCTTCGAGTACTCGATGAACGGCGTCAATCCGCCGCCGCAGGGCAACAGCCACCCCATCCGTGCTCCCTACGGCGTGTACCCCTGCCGCGGCGACGATCAGTGGATCGCGATTGACGTCGGTTCCGACGCCGAGTTCGTGACCCTTTGCGATTCTCTCGCCGCTGGTCCGGGGGAATCCTCAGTGCAATCCGAACTGGCCCACGCGCCGCTGGACACCCGATTCGCACACGCGAATGCGCGGCTGGCCAACTCTGACGCGCTGGATGAACTGATCGCGCAGGAGACGAAGGTCTGGAACAAGGAGGACCTGTTCCACAAACTTCAGGCCGCCGGCATCTGTGCGGGGCCGTTGAACGACCCGTTCGACGCGCTCTCGGATCGGCACCTGCGCGAAGTGGGCTTCTTCGAACAGATGACGATCGACGGCGTCGGCACGCATCGCTACCCCGGTCTGACCTTCACCATGAACCGCACGCCGAATCAATTGCGCACGCCGCCGCCAAAGCTGGGCGAGCACAACCGAGAGATCTATTGCGACCTGTTGGGCTACTCAGACGACGAGGTCGCAGAGTTAGAGGCGAAGGGCCTCGTCGGAACCGCATATCCCGACGAACTTCTGCCCGCACAGTTTCGAGCCGATACCGCAAGCACCGACCATCCGAAGGAGTGATCATGCCCCGACTCGGACCACAGACATTCGACACGCTCGACGACGCTCAGCGAGTGCTCTGGGAGAACATCACCACCGGACCTCGAGGCAATCCGGAACGCGAGCACGGCGGTCTGGCCGGAGCGGACGGCGCGCTGATTGGGCCATTCAATGCGCTCTTCCTCTCGCCCGGGCTCGGCGACGCGATCCAGAAGCTGGGCGCGGCGATCAGATACCAGACCTCGCTGCCGCCCGATCTGCTCGAGGTCGCGATCTGCACGATGGGCGGGCACTGGCGGGCCAACTTCGAGTTCTGGGCCCACGCGCGCCTGGCCAAGAACGCGGGCGTGTCCGAAGGAGCGATTGACGCCATCCGTGACGGCGAGCGACCGTTCTTCGGCGACGATCGTCAGCAGGCCGTCTACCAGTTCGGCCGCGAGTTGATCGAGAGTCAGCGCGTCTCGGATGAGACCTACGAGGCGCTCAAGGGCATGATCGGGGAGAGCGGCGTCTTCGAGGTCGCCTCTGTGATGGGTTACTACGCCCTGGTCTCGATTGGCCTGAACAGCTTCAACGTGGCCATGCCGCCGGGCGTCGATGCGCCCTTCGCGGACTGACCAACATGTCGCCAATCCTCACCGACGCCGATCGCGCGTTCTTCGATCAGAACGGCTATCTCGTTGTCAGGAACCTGATTCCTGCCGAGCAAGTGGACGCAGTCGTCGACTCAATTTGGAACTTCCTCGAGTTCGACCGCGACGATCCGTCGGACTGGTACCGCGACCCGCACCGCGCCAACGGGATGGTCGAGATGTATCACGACCAGGCGCTCTGGGATGTGCGTCAGAATCCGGCGGTACACGAGCTGTTTCGGGAACTGTTCGGCCGCGACGATCTGTGGGTCTTCATCGACCGCGCCAATCTGAAACCACCTCCGAACGAGGAACGTCCCGAGTACGACCATCACGGCATGGTCCACTGGGACATCGATGTCCGCGAGACGCCGACGCCGTTCCTGGTCCAGGGTGTGCTGTATCTCGTCGACACGAAGCAGGGCGAGGGCGGCTTTCAGTGCGTGCCCGGGCTACATCGTCGTGCGGCCCAGGTGTCGGCCGGCATCTCCGACGAGGATCTGCGTCACCAGCAACTGCACGAACGATTTCCCGAGCAGATCGGGCCGCCGATCGAGGTGGAGGCTGAGGCCGGCGACTTCATCATCTGGCACTCGGCCCTGCCCCACGGCAACAGCCGCAACTTCTCGGACAGGCCGCGTCTGGCCCAGTACGTTCGCATGTTCCCGGCCGATCCTGCCGACGAAGAGTTGCGCGAGGCGCGAATCGTCTCCTGGCGCGAGAGCGCGCATCCGGCGTTCCAGAACCCGCGCGCATTCCCGGGTGATCCTCGCCGCAAAGAATCGCAGTCGCCGCCGGCCGAGTTGACGCCGCTCGGACGCAAGCTGCTCGGTTTGGACGACTGGAGCTAGTTCTCCCGCCTCCGATGCCCCGCACTTGATGCGGGGCCCAGGGCAGTTCGCGGACTAAGGAAGTCGCAGTCCGCTTCGATACGTCCATAACGAGTTCTCCTGCGATCAGACATCGACTCGGGTGTTTCCGCCATGCCTCGCTCGACGATCGAGGTCTGGACCCTGCGTCAGGCGCGGGGCATCAAAGGGTTACCAATGCTTCACTCTGCGAACTCGACAGCCGGCTGCCGCCGCAGCTGCACGAACGAACTGCCAATCACCAGCAGCACGACACCGACCAGCACCTCGTAGCCGAGCGACTCGCCCAGAATGGCCCAGCTGAAAATCACCCCGAAGATCGGCGCGAACAGCATCGTCGCCGACACCTGCGAGGGGAAGTAGCGCTTGACCAGCCAGGTGTTGCCGATGAATCCGAACCCGCCAATCACGACCCCTTGGTAAAGCAGCGCGATGATGAACTCGTTCGTCCAGGCAATGCCGCCCGACTCGATGAACAGGCCGGCCAGGCCGAAGATCAGTACCGCCGCGACCGACTGCGTCATCAGCAGCCGGGCCGGGTGAATGCTCTGCGAAAAGTGCGACAGATAGACCTGCCGCGCCGCCAGCAACGCCGCTGAGCCGACCGTCATCAAGTCGCCCCAGACGCTCGCGCCCGGCGCGCTGAATCCTCCAACAAACACAACGACCACCCCCGCATACGCGACCAGCAAGCCGCCCGTGCGCCGAGTCGACATCCGGTCGCCCGGAACGAACAGGTGTCCCAGCACCGCCGTCCAGAGCGGGAAGGAGAAGATCAGCACCGAGGCGTGACCCGAACTGGTGTTGTCGGCGCCGACGTACATCAGCATCGTCTGCACGACAAACAACACGCCCAGCCCGTACAGCGGTCTTAACTCGCTGCGCGTCGGCCTCAGCGGGGTCCTGGTGACGATCGCGTAGCCGATCACGACGACGCCGCCCAGCGCCATCCGGATGGCGCTCAGCCGCAGCGGTCCCACGCCCTCTTCCAGACCGGCCTTGATCGCCGCCGGCTGGCCGCCCCAGAGCAGGACCAGCAGCATCGCCAGCGCACCGGCGCGCAGCGTCAGCGGGCGTCGAACTTCCAGCGGAGCCGCGACGCCTCTCGGCGCTTCATCCTGAGGAACCGACGGCTGTGTGGACACGCTCCGAAGATACGCGCAGGGTTGCGTCAGTCGCTGTTGTCGAGTTGCCAGGCTCGCACGGCGGTGATCGGAGCCAGGTGCTCTCTCAGCAGCGACCAGCTGTCGCCGCCATCGATCGAGCCGTACAACTCACCGCCGCTCGATCCGAAGTACAGCCCCAGCGGATCGCAGGAGTCCTGTCCCAGCGCGTGCCGGTAGACCGTGTGGAAGAAGTCGGATTGCGGGAGTCCCTGGTCCAGGCGCTCCCAGTGCTCACCGGCGTCTCGGGTGCGAAACACGGCGAGTTCGCCGCCATACGGCATCCGCGCCTGATCGGAATCGTGCGGGATGAAGTAGCAGACGTCGGGATCGGTCGGGTCGATCGCGGTGGGAAAGCCAAACTCGCCGGGCAGGCCGTCGCTGACCTTGATCCAGTTCCGGCCGTCGTCATCCGATCGGTACTGGCCGAAATGATTCTGCTGCCAGAGCCGTCCCTGCTGCATCGGATGGGCGAACAGCGAATGCACGCAGGGCGCGGTGTCCTGCATGTCGGGTGGCAGATGGTCCGACACGATTCCGCTGTTTCGCGCCTCCCAGGTTTGTCCGCCGTCGTATGAGGCGTAGATCCCGGTCGCCGAACCGCCCACGATGACCCGGTCGGGATTGTCGGCGTCAACCGCGATGTGGTGAATCACCAGTCCCGCCGCGCCCGGCTCCCAGTACTTGCGGTAGGGATGTTGGCTGAGGGACGTCATTTCCTGCCAGGATTCGCCGTCGTCCTCCGACCTGAACATGGCGCCGGGCATGATCCCGGCGTAGAGCAGCCCGTCGCGACCGCCCGGTTCGATCATCCAGATCGCTTCCACCGAGCGTTCCCCGTCGTCGAATGCGGGCGTCCCCGCCTCGACCCAGCTCTCACCCCAGTCGGTTGAGTAATGCAGTCGCGGTCCCCATTGCCAGTGACTCGCCGAGCACCAGATCTTGCCGCTCCGCGCGTCGAGCATCGTGTAGTCGACGATCCAACCGGCGCGCTGCAGCTCGGACCACTCCCAGCTCGTGCGATCGGCGGAACTTCTGCCGATCAGAAGTCCTTTGCGCGTGCTGACCAACAGCCCTGCTTCACTCATGAGTTCACCTTCGACCGTTCCGGTTCTGTTCCCGCTCCGCCGGATACGGCCGGCAGGATGTAGAGCTTGTCGCCTGCCTTGACCGCATCGGAGAGTTCCTGGCGATCGACAATCAGTTCGTCGTTGATGTAGATGTTGACGTGCTCTCGCAGCCGATGAGCGTCGTCGAGGACGAATCGACGCAACGGCGGATGGATCGCAATCAGGTCATCGAGCGCCTCGCGAGCCGTTCCACCGTCCACGTTGACCCGTTCGGGTACGTCGACATGCACCCGGAGTCCGCGGGCCATGCGAATCTCAACGCTCATCGCTCCTCCTGCCAACCGTGTCAGCGTAGCACGAGTGTTTGAGATTTATACTGCGAGTCGAACAATCCGAAGCGCGAACGCCACGCTCGACGTAATGGAAGTAGGCCAAACATGATTCAGGTCACGGCGATGGACCACATCGTGCTCCGCGTCTCCGATGTCGAGCGCTCACTTGCCTGGTACACCTCCAGGCTTGGCCTCGAGCCGGTCCGCGAAGCGGAATGGCGCGCAGGTGATTGTCCGTTCCCCTCAGTCCGGATCTCCGCCGACACGATCATCGACCTCATCGACGGCGACGTCGATCACGACAGACGCAACCTCGATCACTTCTGCATGGTCGTCAGCGCGGACAGCATGGACGAGATCCGCCGCTCCGGAGACTTCGATATCGTCCGAGACCCCGACTTCGACCTCTTCGGCGCGCGCGGCATGGCCGACGGCCTCTATATCCGCGATCCGGACGGCAACGAGATTGAGTTGCGAGCCTATCCCGGCGAATAGCCGATGCTGCGATAGCCTGAGATTCGATCTGCGAAGCGCTAGGAGCGTGCGATGTCAGCACACAACGCCGACGCCAAAGCCCAGGAGATGGGGCTCGATCTCTCCACCAACCCGCCGCTGGCCAACTATGTGCCGGCGGTCCGCACGGGCAACCTCGTCTACCTGTCCGGACATGGACCCTTCCAGGACGGCGAGTTAATCCGCGGCAAACTCGGCGCCGACCTCGATGTCGACGCCGGCTACCAGGCCGCCCGCGCGGTCATGGTCCAACTGCTCGGCTCGCTCCGAGCCGAAATCGGCTCGCTCGACCGCGTTTCGCGGATCGTCAAGCTGCTCTGCATGGTCAACTGCACGCCCGACTTCGGTAACCATCCCGGCGTCGCCAACGGAGCCTCCGACCTCCTCGTCGAACTCTTCGGCGAAAGCGGCCGCCACGCCCGCTCCGCCGTCGGCATGCAATCTCTCCCCATGGGCATGTCCGTCGAGATCGAAATGATCGTCGAAATCGAGTAACCAAGGAGTTCGTCATACCCGCGCTTGCCGCGGGTATCTCGACGATTCGAGCACAGACCGACCACGCGAAAGGCACTCCCCATGCGACTCGGCATCCTGGCCGGATTCGACGCCAACTGGCGAGACACCCTCGAGAAAGTCAAGATCGCCGAAGACCTCGGCTACGAAATGATCTCCACCGGCGAAGCCTGGGGACACTCCGTCCTCCCCTGGCTCACTGTGATCGCCGCCAACACCGAGAAGATGCAGATCGGCACCGGCATCCTCAACACCTTCTCCCGTTCGCCCGCCGCAATCGCCCAGGAGTTCGCCACGCTCGAGACGATCTCCGGCGGCCGCATGGTCTGCGGACTCGGATCGTCCGGCAACCTCGTCATCGAAGGCTTCCACGGCGTCGACTTCGACCGCCCGCTGCGCCGGATCCGCGAGTACACCGAGATCATCAAGATGCTGCTCAGCGGCCAGCGTCTCCAGTACGAAGGCGAGATCTACACGCTCCAGCGCGGATTCCGCCTGCTCGGCTACGAGCCCGTGCGCGAGGACATGCCCGTCTGGATCGCCGCCATTACGCCGCGTTCGATCCAGCAGACCGGCGAGATCGCCGACGGCATCTACCCCATCCACTGGCCCCGGCGGGGCTTTGAGCCGCTCAAGCGCCAGCTCGCCGGCGCCTCGCGCGACGCCAACCGGCCCGAGGACTCGGTCACCGTCGCCCCCTTCACCAACGTCTTTGTCACCGGCGAGGGCGACGACGAGCAGGTCTGGCGCAACGCCCGACAGCCGCTCTTCCACTACACCAACCGGATGGGCTCCTTCTACTGGCAGATGCTCTCCCGTTCCGGCTTCGAGTCCGAAATCAAGGACTCCCGCGCCGCCTGGGCCGACCGCGACTCGGAAGGCGCGCTGATGGCCTTCTCCGAGAGCATGGTCCGCGAGATCCAGGTGATCGGCCCCATCGAATCGGTCCCCGAGCAACTCCAGGCCCGCTCCGACGCCGGCGCCGACCTGCAGATGATCCCCTTGCCGTCCGGCGACACCATGGACGTCGGCCGCCGCCTCGAGCAATACCTCGGCAGCTAGCCCCCTCTCCCTTCCGGTTCCCTCTCCCCAAGGGAGAGGGCTAGGGTGAGGGCCACTCCCTGAGGGTCCGACCATGTCCGACAAGCAGATCACCATCGAAGTCGTCTACTGCGCCGACTGCGGCTACTGGCCGCGCACATCCTGGATGCTCGGTGAGCTGATGACCGACATCCAGCACCTCGTCTCCGACGTCAAACTCATCCCCGACACCAGGGGCCTCTTTGAATGGTCCGTCAACGGAGACCTCGTCTTCAGCAAAGCCGCCATGGGCCGCTTCCCCGACATGGACGAACTCCGAGAACTCGTCTACGCCCACCTCGACTGACCCCCCCAGATTCCGTCATTCCCGCCCCACCCCCGTCATTCCCGCGCTCGCCGCGGGAATCTCGCTCCGTCCGGCACGACCTTCGCCACCGGCACACCACCTCCGATGCCCCGCACTCCTCTTCCCGACACCCCGCACTCTCCTCCGATGCCCCGAACTTGATGCGGGGCCCAGACCTCCCAACCCCGCACACGAGTAGAAGCCCCTCTCGCCAAAGCCGCCGCCAGCGGATCCCCAATCCACAACCGAGCTCAGCTCCACCAACCCACCGCACTCAACGATCGAGCCCTGGCCCCCGCGTCAAGCGCGGGGGATCGGACAAATGGCATTTGAACCCGCACCTCCGTCTGCTGCCTCCCTTTCCGATGAACCCCTATTCCCTTCCAATGCCCCAAACTCCCTTCCCGATGCCCCGCACTCTCCTCCGATGCCCCGAACTTGATGCGGGGCCCAGACCTCCCAACCCCGCACACGAGTAGAAGCCCCTCTCGCCAAAGCCGCCGCCAGCGGATCCCCAATCCACAACCGAGCTCAGCTCCACCAACCCACCGCACTCAACGATCGAGCCCTGGCCCCCGCGTCAAGCGCGGGGGATCGGACAAATGGCATTTGAACCCGCACCTCCTTCTGCTGCCTCCCCTTCCGATGAACCCCTATTCCCTTCCAATGCCCCAACCTCCCTTCCCGATGCCCCGCACTTGCCTGCCCCTGGCTTGAACAGGGGATGCGGGGCCCAGACCTCCGCCCCCATCCACGACCACACCCTGATCCCCACCTCAACCTCCTCCGACAACCCCAACACATCCCCACCGCCCAACACAGAACAGATGTACCTACCATGAATCCCCTACTGCACCCGAAAGGCCACAACCATGCACGCCGCCGCTCAGACCATCAAGCCCCCCGTCCCCTACACCGACGCCGCCATCAAAGCCGGCATCGCCCACGAAGCCGCCAACGGACCCTCCCACGTCCGCATCAAAGCGCTCGGCATGATGGCCCGCATCACCGGCCTCTTCGAACAGGGCAAGCAGCTCGGCAAACAACTCGCTCGCGACGCGGCACAGGCCGTCCACCAGACCACCGACCAGACCTCTCTGACAAGCTCGCCGCCGGCTACCGGCGCGTCGCCGAGCTCATGAACGGCGCCGAGCCCACCGCCGAAGAACTCGCCTATTGCAAGACCGAACAGCCGCTCGACGACGAACCACACGAAACGGAGCCGGACGATGAACCTCCCTAATCCCCAGGATGCCTCGGTGCGCGCCGCGCTCGCGACGCTGCACCCGCTGCGCGGTTTTTCCCCCACCGACCGCCAGCAAGAGCTCTATGACGCGCTCCTGAGCGCCCCCTGTCCGCCCGACGACGATGATTCCGGCGCTGACCGCATCAACCTGCCCACCGGCAAGAAGCGCGCCATCGCCGAACTCGTCATCGACGCCGCACAGAGAAACAAGCAAACCGGCTCAGCCTCCCAAATTGCGCGAGCGGATACCCTGTCGCCAGCTAAACGTCCTGAAACCGAGCACTGGAGACTCAACCATGGCTGAAACCATCGAAGTCCTCAGCCCACTGGCCCACGTCGCTGTCCACGAGGCGACCGCCGCCCCCCGACCGCTCTCCCTCGACGGCCTCCGACCAGGCATCCTCGAGAACCGCAAGGCCAACGCTCGCCTGCTGATGGAGACCATGGTCGAGCGCCTCGGCGAACGTCACGACCTCGGCGACCTCGTTGTCGGCAGCAAACCCGTCGGCGGCCCGCCCTCCGACTCCACCATCGACGCCCTACGCAACGGCGCCGACTTCCTCCTGATCGGCAGCTGTGATTGAGGCAGCTGCACGACGTGGAGTGTCCACGCCTCGGTCCTCTTCGAAGACATGGGAATCCCCACCGTCACGGTCGGCACCTCCGCCTTCACCGACCTGCTCCAGCTCGAAGCCGAGCAGCGCGGCCTGCCCGAGCTCGACCGCCTGATCGTCCCGCATCCGCTGGGCGGCCTGCGCCCCGAGCGCGTCCGCGCCCGCGTCGACGACGGCGTCCTCGACCGTCTCGAAGCGGCGTTGCTCGGCCAGGAGAACTCGTGACCGCAGCGAGCGGCCGGGCGGCCGACCGATTCAGCCTGCCGTCCGATCCCTTCGACTTCTCCCAGGAGTGCCAGCGCCGCGGCTGGTCCGACGGATTGCCGCTGATCCCGCCAACGCCTGAGCGGGTCGAAGCAATGCTGGAATCTTCGGGCCGCGATCCTCTGGAAGTGCTCGGCGTTCTGTCTCCGCGCCAGGGCGAGGCGACGGTCGAGGCCATCGCCATCAACGCAGTCATGGCCGGTTGCCGGCCGCAGCAGTTCCCGGTCGTCCTCGCAGCCGTCGAGGCGATCGCCCAGCCGCCCTTCAACCTCGACGGCATCAACGCCACCACGCATCCCTGCGCCGTCTTCATCCTCGCCTCCGGTCCCGCTGCGCGAGCGGCCGGCATCCACGGCGGATCCGGCTGCTTCGGTCCGACCTTTCCCTCAAATGCGACGATCGGCCGCGCCGTCCGACTAGTCCAGCTCAACGTCGCCGGCGCGACCCCCGGCCGCGGCGACCGAGCCACCCAGGGCACGCCGGCCAAGTTCGCCTTCTGCGCCACCGAGCGCGAGGACGCCTCGCCCTGGCCGCCCTTCCAGACCACGCGCGGACTCAACGCCGAGGACAGCTGCGTCACGACCTGGGCCTGCGAGGGCCCGCACAACATCCAGGATCACGGCAGCAACACCGCCGCCGGCATCCTCCAGACCGTCGCCGGCGCGATGGGTCAGGCCGGCTCCAACAACATCCTGGGCAAAGGCGAGCCCGTCCTCGCCTTCGGACCCGAGCACGCCGAAACGGTCGCCGCCGAAGGCTGGACCCGCGAGTCGGTGCAGGAGTACCTCTGGGAGCATGCCCGCTACCCGGCGAGCAAGCTAAGCGAGGAATTCCTCGAGTCGGTCAACATCCGCATGGCCGGCGGAGTGCTCGATCCGCACGACCCCGACGAGTGGCTGCCGATCACGGACAAGCCCGATGAAATCCACATCATCGTCGCCGGAGGCCCCGGCAAGCACTCCTGCTGGATGCCCACCTTCGGCGGCATGACCCGACCGGTGACGGTACCGCTCTGAAGTTGCTAGTCGGCGAATCCGGCCAGCCGCTCACCGGCATGAAACTCAGCCAGCTTGGTGAACAGGTCGTGGAAGATTGGATCTCGCTGGACATAATGCGCTTCGGCGAACGCAGCCAGCGGCGCGTCGTCCGGAGACGCAACCCACCTCATCGCCTGCGAGAGCATCGGCCGTGCCACGCTGCGCGTCGGCACCCACGAGTGACTGACCACGTAGCCGGTCGCCGACAGATCCCAGATCTCCTTCGAGCGCCCCGGATACTGCTCGCTGTGATCGCGGAAGATGTCGCTCAGATACTCGCCGATCGCCCCTTGCGGCCGGACATACGCGTCAAGTTCCGCTGTGCTGGTCAGCAGGTGGGATGCCGCCCCATAACAGGGGATGTGGACCAACGGCGCGCCGCTGGCGAAGACGGTTCGCGCCGCCACCGGGTCCTGGTACAGATTGAACTCCCGGGCGTCCTCGCGATGCTGCGGCTGCCCGCCTAGCCAGACGATCACGATCCGGCTGCCAATCTGCGGCGCCGCATTGAGCGCCGACGCGATGTTGGTCAGCGCCCCAATCGCCACCACCCAGAGCGGACCATCCCTCGGTTCCATCGCCCGGCGAATCAGATCGTCCGAAGCCGCATTGCCAACGGAGCTCACGTCGTCCGAAAGGAATCGATCCGCGCCGCGATGCACCCGACCGCCGCCGTCAACACCCAGCCGGTCCAGCAGCCGATGAATCTCCGCCTCGGACTCATCCAGCCCTCGTGCAGGCGAGTCACCCTGGCGCAGGAACAGCGTGGCGTAGATCGCCTCCAGCCGCAGCCGGTCCCGCGACAGCAGGGCATGCACGACCGCAAACTGGTCGTCGATCTCGTTGGCCGTGTCGGTGTCCAGCACCATCGGCACACGATTCGGAGGAGTTGGAGGAGTAAGGATGTCGTGTTGCATGCTGGCAGCCTAGTTGTGCTCTTGAGGTCGTAACCTGTGGGCGATTGAGCGACCACATTCGAAAGGAACTCTCGATGAAGTACGGCGTGATGATCTTTGCGACCGATCAAGCGATGGATCCCGGGGCGTTGGCGGCCGCAGCGGAGGAGCGGGGATTTGAGTCGTTCTGGGTGCCGGAGCATGTTCACATGCCCGCCGACCGTGAGACTCAGTTCCCTCGCTCGGAGGATGGCTCGCTCCCCGAGCAGTACTACCGACTGCACGACCCGTTCGTGGCGCTGGGCGCGGCGGCCGGAGCGACCTCTGAGATTCGGCTCGGCACCAGCATCTGCTTGGTCACGGAGCATGAACCGATCGCGCTGGCCAAGCAGGTCGCCTCGCTCGACTTCATCTCCGGCGGCCGCTTCGAGTTCGGTATCGGCGCCGGCTGGCTGGCCGAGGAAATGGAGCCGCTCGGCGTCGCCTTCAAGGATCGTTGGAAGGTAACCCAGCAGCGGATCGAAGCGATGAAAGTGATGTGGACGGAGGAGATCGCCGAGTATCACTCCGAATTCGTCGATATCCCGCGCACGCATGTGATCCCAAAGCCGGTGCAGAACCCGCATCCACCGATCCTGATGGGCGCCGGAAGCAAGTGGGCGCGTCAGCGCGTGGTCGACTGGTGCGACGGCTGGCTGCCGAACATTCCCGCGCCCGGCTTCGTCGAGCGCGCAATGCAGGACATCAAATCGCGCGCCGAACTGGCCGGACGCGACTTCGATTCGATCTCGATCAACGTCTTCCCGGCGATCGAGGACGCGCTGCCCGAGTACGAGCGACTCGGCGTCGACCGCGTGGTCTTCGGCCTGCCCCACGCCGGCGCCGACGAGGTCGTGCCGGAGCTGGATCGATTGGCGAAGCTGATCGCGTAGTGATCGTTAGAGCTCACCCTCCGGGGGAGCTGTCGCAGAGCGACTGAGGGGGCTCTCGGGACAGCGGCGTGAGTTCGCAGCCCCCTCCGCCCCTTCGGGGCACCTCCCCCAGCGGGGGAGGTCTGCTCCTACTTGTACCGGCGGCCGCGCTCCTCCTGAGATCGCTCGCCCTGGTACTCGTAGAGCGGCACCCCGTAGCCGCATGAGGTCTGGGTGCAGTCGACGCTGATCTCGATCACCTGCCGTTCAGGCGTCGGCATCTCGACCGCGCGCAGCGCCTCTGCCTGCTCGGCCAGCACCGACTCCTCCAGCGGCTTCGCGACCGCGTGGCCGTAGAGCCGCACAATCGCGGCGTCCTCGTCGAACGAGGTCACCATCACGGTGATCGGACCGCCAGCCGCGGTGTGCCGGGCCGTCTCATTGCCGCTGCCGCGATAGTCGAAGTAGGCGATGGTGTGCGAGTCGATGACCTGCAGGTCGGCCGCGCCCTTGGGCGACAGGTTGACCGGACCCTCGCCATTTGGACCGTCGCCGAACGTGGGATCGGCCGAGGCGACAAAGAAGACCTTGGCGTTGCGGATCAGGTCGGCTTGCTCGTCGGTGATGTGATCGATCATCGGCATCGTGGTTATCGCTTTCGGTTGCGTCGTTCCTGTTGGGTCTGGCTGGTCTTGCGGTAGGTGCGGCCGAGGAACCGGGCCGCGCCTCTGAAGGTGGATTCGGCCTCCTTCGAGGCCTGCTTCATCAACTGCTGCGTGTCCGGCTGCTTCGGCTGCATGGCGGCAATCAGCTCGTCGAAATGCTGCTGGTCCGATTCCGCCAGCTGAGTAAACCAGGCTGCCAACGCGCTGGGGCCCGCCGACTGAAGTTCGAGGAAAACCCCCGTCAGCGCGTTGATCGTCTGATCGTTGCCGCTCAACCGAGGCCAGAGTCGCTCATACGCCTCGGGCTGAGTCAGCTTGAACGGCCCGGCCAACCAGATCAGAAAGCGGCGGCGGTCCTCGTCTCGCGTCTGCTGCGCGGTCAGCCGTTGTGCCAGTTGAGAAGCAACCTGCGGCGCAGCCGAGCCGGCAATCACCCGCGCGGCTTGCCGGATCAGAAAGTGGGACATGGTGCAACGATATCGTCTCGAAGGTGCCGATCCTCTCAGACCGTTTCAGCAGGACGCACATCGCGCGGAGCCCGGCGGATACACGAATCAATGTCGGCCCCGCGCAGGCGGGGCCGGGTTGCGCCCAACGGGCCAGGTCGCTCAAGGCTGCGTGGCCCCCAGCCTGCGCGGGCGCGACTCAATTGAAGTGAGGGGAAAGTCTCGCCGGCAAGAGGACGCGTTCAGGCGCGCGCATTCCATGACGTCCAGGTCGCCCGCGTCAGTTTGCGCACGTTGCCATGCTCAAGCGAGGCGGTGACGATGTCCCAGTTCCCACCGTCGTGAAGCTGATAGGCGACGGTGTCGATCTCCAGCGGATGCGGCGCCGGCGCGCCGGCCGGCGATGGGTGATAGGAGATATCGGTCATGGCGCCATCCGGGTGGATGATCATGAGTTGCGCGTTGCGAATAAAGACGATGTCGCCGTCGAACTGGATGCAGGGCGCCTCATCCGTCGGATTCTGCGTTCGCTGCCTGAGCCTGCCGCTGTCGACGTCCAACTCCCAGATCCCGCGCCTCGCAAAGACAATGGTTTTCCCATCCGCCGACCAATGAGGCTGATCGGCATCTCGCAAGATGGGGCGCTCCGTGCCGTCTACCTCCAGAACGTACAGGTCCCGATCGCGCACAAAGGCAAGCTGTTGGTTTGGCGACCATGTCGGCTGACTGGCATCCTCGACCAGCACCCGGCGTTCGCTGCCGTCCGGCGAGATCGCCTCGATCCCATGATTGCGCTCGACGGCGATCCAGCGACCGTCCGGCGACCAGGCGGGGCTGTCTGCCGTGGCCCCGCTCGTCAATCGGGTCGCCTCGCCTCCGGACGCGGGCATCGTGTACAGATCCCAGCCTTCGGCGCGATTGCTGAGGAAGGCGATCTGTTCGCCGTCGGGCGACCAGGTCGGCGACATGCCGTTCGCGGCGGAGATCAGTTCCATGTGCGATACGGTACGTGCCGTGGACGGTATCCGACACTTCACGGTGACGACGTTTGTGTCGATGGATGGCGCGACCTTGCTGCACTGGCATCGTAAAGTTGGCCTATGGCTGCCGCCCGGCGGCCATATCGAACCGAACGAAGATCCAATGCAGGCCGCCTCTCGCGAGGCGTTGGAAGAGACCGGGTTTTCGGTGCAGATCCTCCCGACCTCAACGCGGTTCGCATATGACGATCCACCACAGTTGTCGCCGCCGGCGACGATCATGGTCGAGCCGATCCGGTCCTTCGGCGGCGAAGACGCCCACCACCACATCGACATGATCTACTTCACTCGACCGATGACCCGCGAACGACCCACGCCGCTAGGCGAGACCTGGCGATGGGTCAGCCGCCAACAACTTGAGGATGACGCGCCGATGACGCTCGACGGCGTCTCGGCGCGCATCTCGGAGGACGTGCGGATTCTGGGGATGGCGGCAATCGACCATGTAGCAACATTCGAGGAGACCGAAGCGTGATCTCAGCGCAAATGATTCGGGAGGGAGCGGAAGCAATTCGCCGCTCGTTGGCCCGTCGCCGGGCGGAGGCTCCGCTCGACGAGGCAATCGAGGCCGACGAGCGGCGCCGCGGCGTGCTGGTCGAACTGGAAGAGCTTCGGGCCGAACGCAACAACGCCGGCCGAGCCATCGGCAAAGCGAAAGACAACGATGAGCGCCAGCGATTGATTGCCGCTCAGCGAGACTCCGCGGCGCGGATCGACGAGCTTGAAGAACAGCTTCGAGCAACTGAATCGTCGATGAATGCCCTCCTCTCCGAGATTCCCAACCTGGTCGGCGAAGAAACCCCGGACGGCGACGATGAGGAATCAAATGTCGTGGTACGCGAGTGGGGCGAACGTCGGGCGTTCGACTTCGAGCCGAAGCCGCACTGGGAGATCGGCGAACACCTCGGCATCATCGACATTGAGCGCGCCGCCGCGATGTCCGGATCCCGCATGTACGCGCTGCGGGGCGCGGGCGCGCGCCTGCAGCGCGCGCTGATCGGCTGGTTCCTCGATTGCCACGGCGAGTCCGGCTACGAAGAGTGCTACGTCCCCGCGATGGTGCGCGAGGACGCCATGCGCGCTTCGGGCCAGTTGCCCAAGTTCCGCGACAACCTCTACCGCGACGAAGAAGAGGACTACTACTTCGTCCCGACGGCCGAGGTGCCGCTGACCAACATGCACGCCGACGAGATCCTCGCGGAAAGTCAGCTACCGATTCGCTATGCGGCGCACACCCCATGTTTCCGGCGAGAGAAGACGAGCGCCGGAAGAGACGTACGTGGGATCAAACGAGTGCATCAGTTTGAGAAAGTTGAGATGTATCAGTTCACGACGCCGGAAGACTCAGCGTCGGCGTTGGACGAGATGCTCGCCTCCGCGGAGGCGTTGTTGCAGGGCCTGGAATTGGAGTATCGGGTCCTACAGATTTGCAGCGGCGATATTGGATTCAGCGCCTCGGTCAGCTACGACCTCGAAATCTGGGCGCCCGGAGCGCAGGAGTGGTTGGAAGTGTCCAGCGTCTCGAATTGCACCGACTTCCAGGCTCGGCGAGCGAACATTCGCTTTCGACCGGACGAGAAGAAGGGCACGCGGTTCGTTCACACGTTGAACGGCTCTGGATTGGCCTTGCCCAGGACGATCGCCGCCCTGCTTGAGAACGGTCAGCAGTCCGACGGCTCCGTCATCCTCCCTGAAGTACTGGCCTCGCGGATGGGTTCTCGTGTCATCGCTTGATCCGTACCGAGCAGCGAATCGCGCTCGCTGGGACGAGTCGGTTGCAGTTCACGCTGCCTCCGACTTCTACGGGGTCGACCGGTTCCTGGCGGGTGAATCGACGCTTCTGCCACTTGACCTGAATGAAGTCGGCGACGTTGCAGGAAAGTCGCTGCTGCATCTGCAGTGCCATTTTGGGTTGGACACGCTGTCGTGGGCTCGAGCAGGGGCCGAGGTCGTCGGCGTCGACTTCGCTCCGTCAGCGGTCGATACTGCCCGCGAGATTGCCGATCGGGCAGGTTTGAACGCCGAATTTGTTGAATCGGAGTTGTACGCATCGCCAGAAGTCCTGGCTGACCGGCTGGGGACGTTCGATCTGGTCTACGTGAACATTGGTGCGTTGTGCTGGTTGCCGGACATCGCCGGTTGGGCGAACGTCTGCGCCGGATTCCTGAAGGACGGCGGCCAGTTGTACGTCCGGGACGTACATCCAATCACGTTTTCGGTCGACGACGACGCGCCCGTAGGTGAGTTGCCTCTGCGTTATCCCTACTTCGAGACCGAGCAACCGCTGCACTGGAGCGGCGACGGCGATTACACCGATTCGACAGCCACGTTCGAGCACCAGGAATCGTACGAGTGGAATCACGGCCTGGGCCAGATTGTGACCGCCGTGCTGGCGGCAGGATTGCAGATCGATTTCCTGCACGAGCAGGATTGGACCGTCTATCCGGCGCTTCCCTGGCTGGTTGAGACCGAGCGGGGCGTCTGGCGTCTGCCCGATGTTGAAGGCAAGCCGGACCAGCGGTTGCCGTTGATGTTTTCGCTCCGCGCGACCAGGGACGCTACTCGACGCTCCCCATCGGCTCTTCCTTCCAGGTGAAGAAGGGGCCGCCGATCTTCACGTGAACCGGCTCGGTGAAGGTGGGATGTGTGGCCAGAGTGAGCTCGTGCCGGGCGCGACCGCCCTGAGCGAGTCTGGCTCGTACATCATCGGGTCCGCGCCAGGTGTCCTGGCGAGCGCGAGTAGCGTGCCAGTGATCGCGATCGGTGTACTGCGTCAGCAGGATGACCATGTCGCAGGGTTCCGTGACTTCATCGTTCGGATGGGGCTCCTCGGCCCGGAACATGCCCAGGATGCGGGCGCCGGCGGCTTCGATCGGCGGCCAGATCTCTTCACGGCTGAGTCGTTCGAACTCGTCGAACGAGCCTTTCTGAATCCAGAACCTGCGCATGACGACAAGCATGTGTGTGCCTCCTGGAGAGATACCCTTGTGCGCGAGAGTGATCGGCAGGGTACGTGAGCATCTTCAGGCGACTGCTCCGTCGGGGTCCCGACACGGCGTCGACGGACGCGTTGATCGAGATGCTGGCCGCGCGACGTGTGGTCGGTCGAGCGGCCGAGGATGCGGAGGCCGTGGCGAGGGCACTGCGCCTGCCTCGCGGCACGCGCGCGATCGCCGTCGTGGCGCTGGATTCCGAGGCCGCTCCGTTGCGCCATGTCGTGGCGTCCAGGATCGGCGGCGACGCCGCCGGCCACATGGGCAAGATTGTGGTGACCGGCATCCACGTGACGCTGGATCGGTCGGCGTTGCCGGCGGAGTGGCCTTCCGATTGGTCGTCGGTGTTGCTGGCGCAACCCGAAGACCGCGGCTCGTTTGCATGGCGGCCGCTGGATGCGACATCGGCCGGCGCATCAGATGCGGTGGCCATGTTGTCGGCGAGTGATCGGATCGCGCGATTGGTCAGCGTGATACTGAACGAGCCGCAGACGCTGCAGGTGGAGATTGCGCCGTCTGACTCGATCGTGCGGGTGGCGGCGCATCACACGGGGGGCGAATTGCCGCCGCCGACGATGCTGGAAGCAGTGCTTGGGATTGCCCGCGCGGTCGCCGGCGTTGAGGTCTGACCTGATCAGATTGCTGGCGGAGGGGGAGGGATTCGAACCCCCGAGACGCTTGCACGCCTAACGGTTTTCAAGACCGCCGCCTTCGTCCGCTCGGCCACCCCTCCGCAGGAGTTGAGCTTATCAACGTTGCGCCACGGCGGGGTGCCCTCACCCCCGCCCTCTCCCAGAGGGAGAGGGAGTTTCCCGTCCCCTCTCCCCGAGGGAGAGGGTTAGAGCCTGCTCCCGCGAAGGCGGGGGGTGAGGGCCTTCGTCGACTAGAAGCTGGTCAGGACGGTGCGGGCGACTTCGCCGGCTTTCATGGCGCGGAAGGCTTCGTTGATGTCCTCGAGCGGCGCGGTCACGGTGACCATCTCGTCGAGCATCAGGCGGCCCTGGCGGTAGTAGTCGACCAGGTTCGGCATGTCGGTGCGGAAGCGGTTGCTGCCCATGCTCGATCCCTGCAGGACCTTCTCGGAGAGCAGTTCGTGGGCCGGAATCTCCAGCGTCTGTCCGAGCGGGACCATGCCGATGATCGTGGCGACGCCGCCGCGCTTGATCGCCGCGAAGCATTGCTCGGCGACGGACTTAAGCCCGATTGCCTCGAAGCTGAAGTCGACGCCCTCGCCGTCGGTCATGTCCTGGATCTGGGCGACCGGGTCGCCGCTGGAGGCGTCGACCGAGTGGGTGGCGCCGAGCTCACGGGCCAGGGCCAGCTTGTGCTCGTGCAGGTCAACGGCGATGATCTGCTTCGCCCCGGCGATCCGCGCGCCCTGGATCGCCGACAGTCCCACGCCGCCGGCGCCAAAGACGGCCACGGTGCTGCCGTGATGCACCTTGGCGGTATTCATCGCCGCGCCGGCGCCGGTCATCACGCCGCAACCGATCAAGGCGGCCTTGTCCAACGGCATGTCGTCGTCGACGTAGACCAGCGCGTTTTCGTGGACCAGGGTGTACTCGGCGTAGGTCGAGAGGTTGGCGAACTGCGCGACCGGGTTGCCGTTCCAGGAGAGGCGCGGGTCCTCGTCCGGACGCCGCTGGGTTTCCGGGCTGCGGCAGAGGTTGGGCCGGCCGCTGAGGCAGTAGGAGCAGTTGCCGCAGAAGACCGAGAGGCACATGATCACGTGGTCGCCGGACTTGAACTGTTGGACCAGTTCTCCAACTTCCTCGACGACGCCGGCTGCTTCGTGTCCCAGGATGCCGGGCGCCTGGAAGGGGTAGAGACCTTCGACGAAGTGGAGGTCGGAGTGGCAGACGCCCGAGGCGGCCGTCTTGACCAGTACCTCACGCGGGCCGGGCCTGGAAACGTCAACGTCTTCGATTGTCAGATCCTGATGGGGGCCGTGGAAGACGGCGGCTTTCATCGCGACATCCTTTCTGGGCAACGCACGCCGATGTGTCGTTGCGCTGGGCAGTCTAAGGGATGCAACGAGGCGCTTCGCGGCCACGCATTCTCGAGGATTGATTCTCTCCGCCGCTGTCGCGTTTTCGGGATTCTCGGTGGTCGGACGGGTCCGATGCGTTCGGCTCTGTTCGGTCCTGTTCGGGAGTGGTCTGGTGGAGTGGGCCCCGCAACCGCTGGTCGAGCCGGGGGCAGGCAAGTGCCGGGCATCGGTGTTGGTGGGCACGGCGGGGCAGGAGGGGGATGGTCCTCTGGGAAAAAGAAAAAACGGGGCCAGGTTGGGGGTGGTTACAACGGGTCATCGTCTTCGTCGGAGGATTCGTCATCTAGCGGCGCGGCCCCCGCCTGCGGAGACCTTTGCGTAACGCCGTGAAGTTGTCCCTTTTGGCTGTGGCGACTTGGGA
>JAPPFB010000011.1 GCA_028875225.1 Chloroflexota bacterium
CCCCCCCCCCGCCCGCCCCCCCCCCCCCCCCCCCCCCCCCCCCCCCCCCCCCCCGGCCGCAGAGAGCACCGCAAACGATGCGCGGCCCCCTCCGCCCCTTCGGGGCACCTCCCCCGGAGGGGGAGGTCTGGAGCCTAGGTCACCATCCGACGCACGATCTCGTAGGTCAACTCGACGCCCATGTTGAAGTTCTCGATCGTCATATGCTCGTCGTTGCCGTGGAAGCCGGCGGCTTCTTCGGGGCTGAGCAGGACGGGAATGAAGCCGTAGGCGGGGATGCCCTGCTGGCGCAGGAAGCGGTTGTCGGTGCCGCCGACGCAAGTGGACGGCACCACGGTGGCGTCCTCGACCGCGTCGTTGACGACGGCCTCGATCGTCCGGTAGAGCTCGGTGTCCCAGTCGACCTCGACCGGCTGCTCCTGGTCCCAGCCTGAGAATTCAACCTCGATCCTATCGTCGTCGATCACGTCGATCACCTGTTGGCGCCAGTCCTCGCGGTCCTGGCCGGGCAGCAGGCGGCAGTCGATCACGGCCTCCGACCTGGCCGGGATCACGTTGGCCTTGATCCCGCTATTGATCATCGTCACGTTCAGCGTGTTGATGAACATCGCGTGCGTGGCGGGATGATCGACGACGTGCTGCGAAAGTTCCTCGGCGTCCTTGATTGGCGGGATGTGTCCCTCTTCGATCAGCCGATCCAGCCAGACCTGGGTGGATGGCGTGATCGTGACGGGACGCTCCCAGGCGGCGAGCTTCTGCAGCGCGTTGACCAGGTGCACGGCAGAGTTGTCGTAGTGCGGTCGCGATCCGTGGCCGGGCGTGCCGATCGAGGTCAGCTTGAGCCAGCAGATGTCCTTCTCGTTGGTCGCGACCGAGAAGATGTTCGCCTCCTGGCCCATCAACTGGGTGGAACCGGAGCCGCCCTCGGAGAGCTCGAACTCGACGTCGACCAGGTCAGGGCGATTCTTGCAAAGCCATTCCATACCCCAGACCGAGCCGGCCTCCTCATCGGGCACGCCGCAGAAGACGAGGTCGCGGGTTAAGGGCGCTTCGGTTCGCTGGAGCAGCAGCATCGTCATCAGGTGCATGATCCCGCAGCCCTTCATGTCGACCGCGCCGCGCCCGTAGATCTTGCCGTCCTCGATGTGGCCCTCGAACGCCGGCTTGGTCCAGTACTCCTCCTCGACCGGCACGACGTCGAGATGGTTGCAGAGCATCATCGGCCGCTTCGAGCCGTCGCCGCGCAGCCAGGCGAAGACCGCTTCCCGCTCCGGCTGGATTTCGACGTATTCAACCTCCATCCCGGCGTCGGAGAGGATCTTGCCCATCCACCGAGCCGCCGGCTTCTCATTGCCCGGAGGATTGGTCGTGTTGATCTGCAGATAGTTGACGAAGTGGTCGAGGGCTTCGTCAAAGATCGGTTGCCAGTTGATTGTGCCGTTCGTGGTCATGTGCGAACCTCCATCGCCGCGTCCTACCTGACGGTCAGGTTAGCCGTCGCTTGTGGACCGCCCTCGCTGCCCTCGAGCCAGCAGGACACAACCACCAGCCAACTGTCATACCCGCGCTTGTCGCGGGAATGACGGACTTTTGCGAGCCTCGGTCACATTCCTCCGCTAAGATACGGAACATATGAGCCAGACCGTTACCTCGACATCCGTGCTCGACGATTTCCACCCGATGGTGCGGGACTGGTTTGTCGGGCGGTTTGGCGCGCCGACATTTGCGCAGGAGGACGGCTGGCCGGCGATTCGGACGGGGGAGGACTGTCTGATTGCGGCGCCGACCGGGTCGGGCAAGACTCTGACCGCGTTCCTGGCCGGGATTGACGAGCTGATCCGCGAGGGCGAAGGCGGTGAGCTTCCGGACGAGGTGCGGATTCTCTACATCTCGCCGCTCAAGGCGCTGTCCAACGACATTCGCCGCAACCTCGAGGAGCCGCTGACCGAGATCCGCCAGCTAGCCGATGAGCGCGGCGTCGAGCTGCCCCGGATTCGCATGGGTCTGCGCACCGGCGACACAACGCAGGCCGAGCGTCAGGCGATCGTCAAGCGGCCTCCGCAGATCCTGATTACTACGCCAGAGTCGCTCTATCTGATGCTGACGGCGAAGCGGTCGCGCGAGATCCTGCGCACGGTGCGCACCGTGATCGTGGACGAGATCCATGCCGTGGTGCGCGACAA
The DNA here is from genome assembly GCA_028875225.1 of Chloroflexota bacterium. Taxonomy (GTDB): domain Bacteria; phylum Chloroflexota; class Dehalococcoidia; order Bin125; family Bin125; genus Bin125. The sequence continues at coordinate 2,184 of JAPPFB010000011.1, forward strand.
GCGCGGCTCTCACCTGTCGTTGACGCTGGCGCGGCTGGATCACGTCGCGGAGCAGCGGCCAACGCGGATCGGTCTCTCGGCCACACAGAAACCGATGAGCGAGATCGCTTCGTTCCTGACCGGACTGGACGAGTCGGCGCAGCCGCTGCCCTGCCGCATCCTCGACCTCGGGCATCGACGCGAACTGAAGCTCTGGATCGAGACCACCGACGCGCCGCTGCAGGCGCTGGCCACGCACGAACACTGGGGCGCGGTCTACGACCGCTTGGCCGAGCTGATTCTGCAGCATCGGACGACGCTGATCTTCGTCAACCGGCGCTCGCTGGCCGAACGGGTGGCGCACGAACTGGGTATTCGCGTGGGCAAGGAGCACGTCTCCGGACATCACGGATCGCTCTCCAAGGAGCGCCGGCATGTGATGGAGCAGCGGCTCAAGTCGGGCGACCTGAAGGCCGTCGTGGCGACGGCCTCGCTGGAACTCGGCATCGACATCGGCTCGGTCGACCTGGTCTGCCAGATCGGTTCGCCGCGGCGGATCGCCACGTTCCTCCAGCGCGTGGGACGCTCGGGCCATGCGCTGGGCCTGATTCCGCACGGCGCGCTCTTCCCCACCGCCCTGGATGAATTGATCGAATGCGCGGCGATGGTCCGCGCGGTCGAGCAGGGCGACCTCGACCGAATCTCCCAGCCCAGGGCCCCAATCGAGGTGTTGGCGCAGCAGATCGTCGCTGAGACCGCGTCGGAAGAGGAATGGCGGGAAGACGATCTCTACGCGATGATGCGCCGCGCCGCGCCATACGGTGAACTTGAACGCTCTGCCTTTGACGAGACGGTCGAGATGCTCGCCACAGGCATCGGCGAGGGCGGCGGGCGCTCGAATCCGCTGCTGCACCGCGACCGGATCAACAGCGTCGTCAAGCCGCGCCGCGCGGCGCGGATGACGGCGATCCTCAACGGCGGCACGATCCCCGAAACCGGCGACTACCGCGTGATCAAGGAGCCCGAGGGCGCGTTCATCGGCACGGTCAACGAGGACTTCGCGATCGAGACTGCCGCCGGCGACATCTTCCTTCTGGGCAGCACCTCGTGGAAGATTCGCCGCGTCGAGAACAAGGGCATCGTCCGGGTCGAGGACGCGCACGGCGCGCCGCCGACGATCCCCTTCTGGCTGGGCGAAGCGCCGGGCCGCAGCATCGAGCTGTCAGCGGCGGTCGGGGAGTTGCGCCGCGACATCGGCGGGATGGCCAACGACCCGGAGTCGGCCTCGCGCTACCTGCAACGCGAATGCCACTTGCAGGCGATCGCCGCCGAGCAGATGGTCGAGTACCTGGCCGAGGCGCAGGAATCGCTGCAGGTGATGCCCTCGGACACGGACGTCGTCTTCGAGCGGTTTTTCGACGAGGGCGGCGGTCAGCAGTTGGTGGTGCACGCGCCGTTCGGCTCGGGCGTCAACCGCGCCTGGGGACTGGCGCTGCGCAAGCGCTTCTGCGTGCGCTTCGATTTCGAGTTGCAGGCGGCGGCCAACGAGGAGGGCATCCTGCTCTCGCTCGGCCCGACCCAGTCGTTCCCACTGGAGGAGGCGTTCGAGTATCTCAAGTCGGACAACGCTGAACAGTCGCTGCGCCAGGCCGTGCTCTACGCGCCGTTCTGGAACACGCGCTGGCGCTGGGCCGCCACCCGCGCACTGGCCGTCCCACGACGCCGCGGCGCCAAGGAAGTGCCGCCCTATCTGCAGCGAATGATCGCCGACGACCTGCTCGCCGCCGTCTTCCCGGCCCAGGTCGGCTGCCAGGAGAACCTGGCCGGACCGCTCGAGGTGCCCGACCACCCGCTCATCGCCCAGACGATGGACGACTGCCTGCACGAAGCGGTCGATACCGACGCGCTGATCGGCGTGCTGGAACGGATCGAACGGGGAGAAATCCGCCTCCACGCTCGCGACACGGTGACGCCGTCGGGCATGGCGCAGAGCATCATCAACATCAACCCGTTCGGCTTCCTCGACGACGCGCCGCTGGAGGAACGCCGCGCCCGCGCCGTCATGACACGGCGCACGCTGCCCAACGAGCAGCGCGACCTCGGCAAGCTCGACATCGACGCGATCGAGCGCGTCCAGGACGAGGCCTTCCCACCGATCCGCGACGCCGACGAACTGCACGAACTGCTGCTTTCCGTCGTCGCGCTGAACGAGCGGGAACTGACGCACGGCTCACCGGTGCTGGCCGATCCGGGAACTTCCTTGATGTTGTCCGAGCTTCGAGAGGCCGGTCGCGCCGCCCGCGCCGAAGGCCCCGACCGAGCCGTCTGGTTCGCTGCCGAACACCTCGAGTCGATCCGCCAGCTGTTCCCCGACCACGCGGTCGAACCTGGCTTCTCGGTGCCAGAGTCGGCGCTGATCCTGCCCGCCGACCGCGAGGACGCCCGGCTCAAACTGGCTCGTGGACACCTGGAGATCTCCGGTCCCATCACGGCGGAGGAGTTGTCGCGGTGCTGCGGACTGTCGGCGCCGGACTGCGGATACGGGTTGGCTCAACTCGAGGCCTATGGCGAGGTCATGCGGGGACAGTTCACGCCGACGCTGGGTTCGAACGATGTTGAAGAGTTCTGCGACCGCCGCCTGTTGGCCCGCATCCACCGCTACACGATCGCCCGGTTGCGAGCCGAGATTGAGCCGGTCACCGTCCAGCATTACCTGCGCTTCCTCCTGCGCTGGCAGCACCTCACGCCCGACACGCGGCTCTCCGGCAAGGCCGGCGTGCGGGCCGTAATCGAACAACTGCAGGGATTCGAAGCGCCCGCCGCCGCCTGGGAGCGCGAACTGATCGCGCCTCGTGTCGCCGACTACCGCGAAGCCTGGCTGGATGAACTCTGCCTGGCCGGCGATGTCGCCTGGGCGCGGTTGACCGCTCGTTCGGCCCGTCGAGCGCCGACCAAGACGACCCCGATCGCCCTCGCGTTGCGGCGGGACTTCCGGTCGCTGCTCATGGCCGTCCGTCGGCCAGCTCCCTTGCCGGCCGCTCGCGGACGCTCCGCGCCCGAACCGCAACGCGATGTCGCCGAACAGGTTCACTCCGACGGCGGCGCAGCCAGCCAGATCCTGCGACTGCTGGAGGAACGCGGCGCTCTGTTTTTCGATGAGCTGGTCGACGGCACGCGCCGACTCGCGACCGACGTCGAGAGCGGATTGCGGGAACTCGTCGCCACCGGACTCGCGCACGCCGACGGCTTTCAGGGCCTGCGTCAACTGATCAGGCCGAATCGACGCTCACGGCGTCCGCGTTACGGAGGCGGCGGCGTGTTCATCGGCGAAGGGCCGGCTGGCCGCTGGGCGGCGCTGCCGCCGACGATGGACGGTCCCACCGATCCGATCGAGGCCGACGAGCTGGCCGAGCGAATCGCCGATATCCTGCTCCGGCGCTACGGCGTCGTCTCCAGGGAACTCGCGACCCGCGAGAGTCTGACCATCCAGTGGCGGGACGTGCTGCGCGCACTGCGGCGTCTGGAGGCGCGCGGGGAAATCCGCGGCGGACGGTTCATCCAGGGTCTGCTGGGCGAACAGTTCGCGCTGCCCGCCGCGCTCGACCAGTTACGCGCCGTCCGCCGCGCCGCGACGACCGACGAGCAGATCACGCTCGCGGCGAGCGATCCTTGCAACCTGGTGGGCATCCTGCTGCCGGGTCAAAAGGTGCCGTCGAGACTGGGAGCGAAGCTCACGCTGGTCGACGGAGTACCGCTGGAGCCAACCCCTCAGGCGGCAGCAGCTGCTGACTAGGGCCTGCTCACTTGTACAGACATCAGACCAAAGTGCCGTCATTGCCGCGCCTGCCGCGGCAATCTCGCTGTGCTGCGCACTGACGTCCGTGGTGGACGCGGCGAGATACCAGCGGCAAGCGCGGGTATGTCGGAGCGTCGGCTATCTCTTCGGCCGTTCCGATCAGGCCCTAATCGTCAACGAGCTCTGGCGGTCGCAGGTGCGCCTCGACGATCCGCAACTCGGCCCGCGACAAGCGGTACTCGAGCCGCTCGTGCAGCACCGACATGCTCGCGTCGGGATCGGCAGATAGGAGACGACGCACCATCTGCACCATCTCCGTCGACGGCAACGCCGGACCCAGGTCTAACTCCGCGCCATTGCGCATCGCCGTCACGAGGTGCGATGCGACCGTGCCCGGCGACAGCATCCTGCGCTCGGCGATGGCCAGCAAGGTGTGACCGGACTGATACAGATCCAGCGTGGTTGCCCAGCTCTGCAGAGCCGGCTCCCCGCTCACCTGGACATCCACAGAAGGCTGTGCCGCCGAATCGGGAACGCCGACGATCAGCGCCAGCTCTTCGGCGTAGCGCTCGCTCGCGAGCGAGCCGACGCCCTCGACGGTTGACAGTTCCTGTGTCGATGCCGGCGTCTGCTGCGCCAGTTGGCGCATCGCCGCGAAGGTCAGGAGCTCGGATGGATCGCAGTGCTCGTTGGCGGTGGTCATGGTTCGCCACTCGGCCAGGGCGTTGAAGCGCTGTTGCCAACCCTCGGGCGGCGCGTCAAGAGCCAACTGGGTTTCCTCGGGAGCGCTGTCCGAAGCGGCCATCGACTCTCCCGGGGCATGTTGCGCAACCACGTTGAGCAGCTCTTGACCGAACCTGGCCGCCTTGCGATGACGGATGCCTTTGATCTCGATCAGTTCGGGAATCGAACGGGGTCGGCGGCGGGCGATGTCCGCCAGCTCGCGATTGCTGGCGACGATGTAGGCCGACACGCCCTCGTTGCTCGCCAGCCGTGACCGCTCCTGGCGCAGCGCCTCGTACAAGCGCTCTTCATCTGGATTCAGGGGTCTGGAATCGCCGTCGCCCGGAGGAGCGGGCGGATCATCGGGGTCAACGAGTCGAGGACTCTCTGCTTCCACGTCTGTCGTCTCCTCGCCGAGGCAGTTGTCGCAATGTCCGCATTGCGCCGCGGCTGGCTGCTCGCCGAAGTACTGCAGGATCGTCGACCAGCGGCACGGCGACTGTTCGCTGAAGTTCATCATCGTGCGCAGGCGATTGATTCGCTGCTGCCGCTCGCCGTCGTCGGTGAGCTGGTTGATGAAGAACATCTGCTGATGCCAGACGCCCTTGGTGTAGAACAGCAGGCACTCCGACGGCTGCCCGTCGCGGCCCGCACGGCCGGTCTCCTGGTAGTAGGACTCGATCGATGGCGGCATATCGAGGTGCGCGACCAGGCGGATATCCGGTTTGTCAATCCCCATGCCAAACGCGATCGTGGCGCAGATCACCGGCGTCTCGCCGTTCAGGAACCGATCCTGGACCCCGTGCCGGTCCTGGCCATTCATCCCGGCGTGGTAGTACTCGGCCCTGATCCCGCGCTGGCGCAGACCTTCTGCGGTCTTCTCGGTGCTGCGACGCGACTGGCTGTAGATGATCGCCGCACCCGTGTCTATTCGCTTCAGCCGCGCCGCCAGCCGATCCACTGCCTTGCGCTTGGGGAGCACACGCAGCGTGAGGTTGTCGCGCATGAAACTGGTGATGAAGGTCCGCATGCGCGGACGATCAAGCTGCTCCACGATGTCGCGCTGGACCTGGGGCGTCGCCGTGGCCGTGCAGGCGACGGTCGGCACGTCGACGAATCGCTCGGTCAGCCGACGCAGTACCCGGTAGTCGGGACGAAACTCGTGCCCCCACTCCGAGATGCAGTGCGCCTCGTCGATCGCGATCAGGTTCGGATTGCGGCGTTCGAGCAGATTGCGGAAGCGGTCGGTGTTGACGCGCTCTGGCGCGACGTAGAGCAGCTTGACTGCTCCGTCCACCACCTCCCGCTCAACCTGCGCGGTTTCCATCGGCGAGAGGGTGCTGTTCAGATACTGCGCGTTGGCGCCGGCTCGCTGCAGCGCCATCACCTGGTCGTGCATCAGCGCGATCAGCGGCGAGACCACGACGGTCAGACCATCCGAGAGAATGGCCGGCAACTGGTAGCAGAGCGACTTGCCCCCGCCGGTCGGCATCAGGACCAGCGCATCGCCACCGCCGAGCACGTGCTCAATCGTCTCCCGCTGCTGCGGTCGGAAGGAGTCGTAGCCGTAAGAATCGCTGAGCGCGGCGAGGAGAGGATCAATCTCCACCGGAGAGGCTTCGCTCACGAGGATTCCACCAGGTTTGGTCCGTCGGCAAGTAGGGGGAGCGTAGCGGCAGCCGTCAACCGAGGCGAGTTCAGGCCTCCTCGCCGATCAGGTAGGGACGCACGCTGCGGACGTACTCGTCCGGGCTCATGCTGGCGGGCACGCCTCCGAATGCACGATCGCCCTCCCAGAATCCCTCGGGAATGATGAAGCCGCGCATCAATCTGAGCCGCGGATCGTCGTGTTCCGTGATCCGCTGAGCGATTTGCTTGAGCAGGCGGCCTAGCGCGGTCTCCTGGAAGATCCAGGTGTGCATCTCGCGCTGCGACGGCGGTCGCGAGCCGGCCTCCGAGGTCACCGCCTCCTGATAGAACGCGCGCAGATCCTCGGCGACAAACCGCACGAGGATCGGCATCGGATGTCTCCAGTTTGGTCCCGATGCCGCATCGGGTACTTCCGCGAAGCCCGACCCTTCCGCGACCGCGATGGCGAAGGACACGACCTGGTCCAGCTCGTCAACAACGGCGCCGCTCATACCGAACGTCGAGCGGCCTCGCTGGCGTCGCGCTTCCTGGTAGCGAGGCATGAGCAGATCAACCTCGCTGCGAACCGAGCTCTCAAGCTCGCTCACTTCGGGGGTGGGCAACTCGATCGCGCAGGCCCAGACGCCTTCGCCGTTTCCGTCGGGCGCTTCGTGCGGATAGTCGGCGATGGTCGGTTCGGTGGCGGATTCCAGGAGCTGCAACGCGCTGCGCAGGACATCGCGCTGGAACTCGGGATTGTCGGCCACGCCGAGCGGCCGGCCGAGGGGGAACGGCACCCAGAGCGCCCGCGGCGGACGGACGGCCTCAGAGTGCTCGCGGACCAGGCTGATGCTGGTCGTTGCAATGCCGTTGCGCTGGAGGAAGTGCGAGAGGACGCCGACGGCGGCCGTACAGACCGGTCAAACCGGCACCAGCATGGCGGTATCGACCCCCAGATCGTGCAGGCGCCGGGCGATCTCTGCGCCCGTCCGTTCAAACAGGAACGATTCCGTCGCCCCCAGGATGGAGAAGTGGATCGGCGACACCCCGCCGATCTCCCCTGCCTCTGCCAACTCACGCATTCGATCGATTGGTAAGACCACATTGAGATCACGCTGGTAATGCGTTCGGTCGAAGTTGACGCTGATGTGAGACTGGACTAGCTCCGCCGGGTCGACGTCGTCTGGGATCTCCCGATAGCCGATGTCGCCGAAGCGGAACGCCGGATCGTCGCGGCGATGAAGCGCGGCGGTCGAGATCAGGGCGATCGTCGATTCGCGCAGCGGCTTCGGCGCAATCCAGGGCGTGGCGTCGAAGTCGAACGAGCTCCGCTTGAGCAGCGCCGCCCGTCCAAGCATGTGCTCGGCTTCCTCGGGATGCAACTCGCTTAGGCGGACCATCGCTGACCTCTACGTCCCTGACCGACCGCCGGGTCGTCACGCTCACGCGACAGGCTATCGGGTCTCGGCCTCCTCACCGGCCAGGTATGCTCGCGAACTTTTGATGAAGTCGAGTCGCTGCATCCCCGGCGGCACGGCGCCCCAGCTGACGTCGCCCGTCCAGAACCCCTCGGGCACGATCAGTCCGCGGATCATCTTCAGTCGTGGTTCTTCGTCCGCGGCGATCTGGTGTCCGATCTGAATGATGGCCTGACCCAGGGCGGTCTGGTCGAAGATCCAGGAGTGCATGTCGTGCTGCGACGGAGGCTTCGTGCCCTCTTGCGAGGTGACGGCCTCCTGGTAGAAGGCGCGCAGATCCTCGACCACAAACCGGACCAGCATCGGGAAGGGATGGTTCCAGTTCGGTCCCTCGGCCGACGCCGGAATCTCCTTGAATCCCGAGCCCTCGGCGATGGCGACGATGAACGACACCACCTTGTCGATCTCCTCCGGCTTCGCGCCGCTGATGCCGACCGTGGTGCGTCCGCGTCGACGGCGCGCCTCCTCGTACCAGGGAGTGAGCAAGTCGACTTCCGCGCGGAGCGCCGCTTCAAGGTCGCTGACCTCTGGCTCCGGCAGCCGGATCGAGCAGGACCAGACTCCGTCGCCGCCGCCGTCTGGCGCATCGTGCGAGTAGTCCTCGATCGTCGGTTCGGTGGCGGTCTCCAGCAGTCGCAGGGCACTGCGCAGGACATCGCGCTGGAAGTCGGGATCTTCGGCGACGCCAAACGGCCGGCCGAGCGGGAACGGCACCCAGAGCGCGCGTGGCTGACGCGTGTACTCCGTGTGCTCGCGAATCAGGCTGATCGTCGTGGTGGGGATGCCGTTGCGCTGGAGGAAGTGCGAGATCACACCGACGGTGGACGTGCACGCCGGTCAAACGGGCGCGAGCAGGGCCGCGTCGACGCCGAGCTCGCGCATCCGGTTCGCCATGTCGGCCGCCGAGGCCTCGAAGGTCTTCGCATCGGGGCTCGCGCCCTGCACCGAAAAGTGCATCTCGGAAACGCCGCCGATTTCTCCCGCCTCCTGGAGCTCGTGCAGCCGGTCGATCGGCAGGACGACATTCATGTCGCGCTGGTAGTGGGTGCGGTCGAAGTTGACGCTGACCTGCGTCTGGACCAGGTCGTTTGGATCGACGTCATCGGGAATCAACCGGTATCCGGAATCGCCAAACCGAAACGGGACGTCGTCTCGTCGATGCAGCGCCGCCGAGGTGACCAGGCAGATTGTCGACTCGACCAACCGCGGAGGAGCAATCCAGGGCGTGGCCTCATGATCGATGTCGCCGAAGCGAGGAGCGGCGGCGAGCATGCCCGCTGCTTCTTCGGGGTGCAGATCGCTGAGTCGGACCATGGCAATTTTCCCGCTCGAATCGAAATCAGATTAGCCAATCGGCTAACTGGGCACACGACCCTGAAGTGCCGGTCGGGCGTCGTAGATCGTGGACCTTCAGAGCAGATCGCCCAGGATCACGACCGGGAGGCCTTCTACGCGGCGGAAATCCGAGTCGTTCGTCACGAACAACGCGCAATCCGCATGCAGAGCTGTGGCTGCGTGAAGCGCGTCGGGGGTCATGAGTCCCGTATTCGCTCGCAGGCGAGCAGCATCTTCCCAGAGCTGGCGGGTGGTGGGTGCGAGATGCACCTCAGGAGCGCTTAACACATTGCGCATCAGCTCTTCGAGACTGCGGTTGCCTCGGCGGATTGGTTGCACCAGCGCCTCCGCCAAGACCAATTCACTACAGACGATGACGAACTGGCCATGTTCGGCGCGTTGCCATGCTGGAGCCAACAGTGAAAAGCAGGGCTCGTGTTGCTCAACGCTGTAGATGATCGCCGAAGTGTCGAGATAGATCGATCCACCATGAGGCAGGATCAGTGATTCCACGACGACCGTTCTTCGGCAAGATAGTCATCAACGTCACGAGCGGTCTGAAAGAGGCGGTCAGTCAATCCTTCCGAAATCATCTGCCAGACCGAACGCGATCCAGCAGGCTTCACCGGTGATATCAACACGACCACGTGTTCACCGGCCTCCAGCTCGGGATCCATGATTTCCAGTCTGCCACCGGACTGAACCGTCACCCGCTTGCGTAACGTACTCCGCATCTCGACCGTCTCCCTCGATTCAAGCTAGCAAGCGATAAGGGCAATCGCAGCCAGGACGGCAGCCGGGTCGGCAGCCCGGTCGGCAGCCGGGATCGAGAGTGTGAAGCCGGGTCGTCTGCATCGTCGAACGGCTGTTGCTAGGCTTCGACCCCTTGCAGGTAGCGTCGGCTGCGAATCAGGAACTCGCGCGGGTCTTCACCGGGCGGGGGGCCGCCGAAGGTGGGTCCGCCTTGCCAGAAGCCCTCGGGAATCAACAGGCCTCGGACGAATAGCAACCGGGGATCGTCGTCATCGGTGATGAGCTGCGCGATCCGTTTGATCAAGCGTCCCAGCGCTGTTGCCTCGAAGATCCAGGAATGCATGTCATGTTGCGAGGGCGGTCCCGCTTCCTCGTCGGAAGTCACCGCCTCCTGGTAGAAGGCGCGCAGGTCCTCGACGACGAACCGCACCAGCATCGGTGTTGGATGAATCCAGTCAGGACCTGTTGCCGAGGCCGGGATCCGGTTGAAGCCGCAGCCTTCAGCGACCGCGACCGCATACGTCACCAGCTGGTCCATCTGCTCGAGCGTGGCGCCGCTCATCCCGAAGGTGGTTCGGCCGCGCTTGCGCCGCGCTTCCAGGTAGCGAGGCATGAGCAAGTCGATCTCTGCGCGGAGCGACGATTCCAGTTCGCTCACCTCGGGAGCGGGCAGCTCGATGGCGCAGGCCCAGACGCCGTCGCCGCCGCCGTCCGGGGCGTCGTGCGGATAGTCGGCGATCATCGGCTCGGTGGCTGTCTCCAGCAAACCGAGCGCGCTGCGCAGGACGTCGGTCTGGAACTCGGGATCGTCCGCCACACCAAGCGGCCGTCCCAGCGGGAAGGGAACCCACAGGGCGCGGGGCGGATGGACCGCCTCTGATTGCTCGCGAATCAGGCTGATGCTGGACGTCGCAATGCCATGTCGTTGGAGGAAGTGCGAGAGCACGCCGACGGCGGCCGTGCAGACCGGTCAAACGGGCACCAGCAGCGCCGCATCGACGCCCTCATCGCGCATCCGTTGAGCCATCTCGGCCGCCGAGGGTTCGAGCAAGAACGCCTCGGTCGCGCCGAGAATCGAGTAGTGCGTCGGTGAGACCCCGCCGATTTCGCCGGTGTCAGCGAGTTCATGCATCCGCTCGATTGGCAGGACGACATTGATGTCGCGTTGGTAGTGAGTGCGGTCGAAATTGACGCTGATGTGCGATTGAACCAGCTCGTTCGGATCAATGTCGTCGGGGATCGTCCGGTATCCCGAATCGGCGAAGCGAAACGGCGGATCGTCGCGCCGGTGCAGCGCGGCAGTCGTGATCAGCGCGATCCTCGATTCGGACAGCGGCGGCGGAACAATCCAGGGCGTCGCCCCGTGGTCGAAGTTGCGCCGCCGCAGTTGCTCCGCGCGCTGGAGCATGTGCTCGGCTTCCTCGGGATGCAGATCGCTCAGTCGGACCATGGGCGCGCACCTCCTGCCGGGATGCTAGTCGAAGAACCGAAGCGCGACCCGGCCGCACTGGATCTCATCGTGACGGAGAATCCACTTCGTCATTCCCGCGCAGGCGGGAATGACGGATCAGGGCGCGGGTATGACGAGTTTGCTACGGCGCTTCCTCGATCGTCGCAGAGAGCGAGCCTCGGCAATGCGGAATTCTCGGATCGGGGCCCCAGCCGTGGATTTGATCCTGGTGTTTCTTGACCGCTTCATAGTCGGCGGTCTCGACGATCCCCCGCCCGTGACCGTCGATCATCGACGCGATGGCGAAGGCCTTCTCCTTGGAGTAGCCAAACACCGCGCCGAGCATGTCGATCACGTACTCATATGTGTGATCGTCCGAGTCGTGCAGGAAGAGGTGGTAGCGCTTCTCCAGTTCGCTGCCGCGTTCGGCGTCGACGTCGTCCTCGACGACAACATCAGGTCGCGGAACGGACGGCTGTGAGGTCACGCGGCGGCCTCCCGCAACGCCCTCATCTCCGGAGCGTCGATGTCGCCGTCGGCCCACAAGTCCCTGGCTCGTCGGAACGACGCCTTCGCCTCCTCCAGGTCCCCCTTCGCGGTCTGCAGGCGGCCCCAGCGGAAGAGGTCGCGAGGCGTGGCGCCGCGATCGAGCCGCTCCCGGAGCAACTCCATCGCTTCCTCGGTCTGACCGGCTCGCAGCCGCGCTTCGACCAGCGTCTCTTCAAACACGTCGCGCTGCGCGTTGGAGCCGCCCAGTGTGACCAACAGGTCGCGGACATCCGAGAGGCCGCGGGCGGCGGAGTCGTAGTCGCCCTCGGCAAAGGACGACAGCGCCTGCACGACCGGGGCGACGACCGTGCCGGCCGTCGTGTGACCACGTTCGGCTGCCTCATTCAGACCGTCCAGCAGGTTGCCCAGGCCAACCGCGTCGCCGAGCGCGGCCAACGCCATCGCGCGGTGGACGTCGACCCAAGCCGTACCGGGACGTGGGAAGGCCGACTCGGCCAGATCGGCGATCGCGCGCCAGTCGGGATGGTCGGCGCCATTGCCCCCGATCGAGTCGTGCAGCCGGCAGCGCCAGAGCAGGGAGGCGGCATCGGCGACGCCGCCCAACGCGTCGCCCTGCACGTCGGCGCCGGGCCGGATCGTCTCGTCGTGCAGCGCCAGCGCCTCCGAGCGCTTGCCGTTGGCCAGCAGGAAGAGCGCCTGGTGCCAGGTCAGATGACGATAGAAGCCGGCCCGCTCGGGGAACTCGGCGAGCCAGCCGCCGAGGAATCCGGCGCCGCCGTGCAGGTCGTGATCCTCGAAGAAGACGTGCGACATCGCGTGGGCGGCCTGACCGTTCTGGCGTCGGAGATCGAGTGATCGCTGAACCAGCCCGCGCGCCCGCTCAAGCTGGTCCATCTCATGATTAGCGAAGGCGTGCCAGCTCAGGAACCACCAGTCGTCGCCGTAGGCGGACGCCAGGCGGTCGAACTGGTCCAGCATTCGCTCGCGTTTCTCGACGCCGCCGCCGTAAAAGTTGGCGCCGAACCACTGCATCAGGATCGGAGCGTCGCGCGGCGTCTCGCCCAGATGCTCATCGATCAGCGCCGGCGCCTGCGACGCCTTGCCTCGGGCGGTCGCGCCGAGGATGGCAACGTGACGTTGTTCTCGAGGAGTTGTCCCGTCGGCCAGTTCATGCGCCTGGTTGGCCAGCTCGGCCGCTCGTTTGCCCTGGCCGCGAAACAGATAGAACAGACCGAGCTGTGAGTGAGCCAGGGCGAAGCCGGGGTCGAGTTCGATCGCGCGTTCCAGCGCCTCTTCGACGCCGAGCGTGTAGGAGAGCATCCGATCCACGCCCAGCCGGTAGGCTTCGGCGGCTTCGTCGGAGGTCGTCAGGGGCAGTCCCCAGGCGTCATTGGGCAGGCTCATCAATCGCTCCTCGGCATCCCGGTGTCGCGCTAAGCGTAACTGCCAGTCCCACTCCACTGCCGGGACAACTGGATAGGCTGCGAGGGCGATGCCCACCCTCGAGGAACCGGGAATCATCAGTCAAGCGCCGCATCTCGCGGAGCTGATCGGTTCGATTCCGCCGCAGACCATCGATCAGGACCGCGCCCGCGGCGTGCTGCTCGGACTGGCGGTCGGCAACCTGCTCGGCCTGCCCGTCGAGGGCGCGAGCCGCTCGACCATTCGACGCGCCTACCCGGATGGCCTGCGCGAGATTGATCCGCGTGAGCGCCATCGGCCGATGGACGATGACCTGGCGCAGGCGGTCGACCTGGCCGAAGCGCTGGCGCACGATCCGGAACCGCTTGCAGGCTTTGCCGACCGCCTCGTCAAATGGCGCTCAGACAACGGGCGCGGTATCGGAATCATGACGTCAACCGTGATCGACTACCTGGAGGTCGGGCTTGGCGTACCCGGCGCGTCCAGAGCTTTCTGGCAGGAGCGCGGCAGCCCCGAGACCCAGCCCAACGGCGCGCTGATGCGCTGCGCTCCCGTAGCGCTGTGGCACGCGCTGGAGCCGTCAACGCTGATCGAGCAGACTGCGGCCTCCTGCGCCGTGACCCACTTCGCGCCCGGCGCGCAATGGTCGTGCATCCTGGTCAATGCCGCCATTGCCATGCTGCTCCGAGGATATGTACCGAGCCGCGACGACCTGATCTTCGCCGCCGCGCAGAACGGCGCGCCAGCCGAACTGATCGCCTGGACGCTGGCGATCCCCGACGCAATCGACGAACGGATCGCCGAAGAGCGAGTCAGCGGCCATACCTACCTCTGCATGCAGGCGGCGCTCTGGTGCCTGGACACGAATGACAGCATCGAGCAGGCGCTGGTCCGCATTGTCAGCGGCGGGGGCGACACCGACACCAACGCGGCCGTCGCCGGCGCGGTGCTGGGCGCGCGCTTCGGCGCGTCGGCCATTCCCCAACGCTGGCTGGACTGCATCCCCGAACGCGAGCGGATCGAGGCGGCGACCAGGTCGCTGCTAAAGCGCTCGTAGTGGGTGAGGTTCAGACCCGGGCGGTCGCCGCGCCGTCGACGGCGATGATCTCGCCGGTAATGAACCCGGAGTCGGCAGCCAGCGCAACCACCGCCGGGCCGACATCCTCGGGCTTGACCAGCGCCTTGGCCGGCAGCATGCGCGCCACCTGTTGGACCGTCTCGGGGTCGTCGCCGAAGCCGTGCTGGCCCTCGTAGATGCCGACCTGCAGCGCATTGACCGTGATCCCCGAACGGGCCCACTCCTGTGACAGTGCCCGTGTCAGCGCCAGCACCCCTGCGTGCGCGGCTGCGTAGGACGACGTATTGGCGACTCCGCGAGCCGCGAGCACTGAGACCAGATTGACGATCCGGCCGTAGCCGTTGACCTTCATCACTCGCGCCGCCGCGCGCGCCGTCATGGCCGGGGCGAGCAGATTGGCGTCCAGGATCGCGTGCCAATCATCGGGCGTCAGTTCATCCAGCGGCGCCGCGACCGGCAGGTCGGCCGCATTGACCAAGATGTCGAGTCGGCCCAGCTCCGAGCTGGTCCGCGCGACGGCCGCGTCGACGCTGTTCGCGTCCGATGCGTCGAGCGTGATCGCGACGTTGGCCCGGCCCAGCGACCAGATCTCGTTGGCGACCGAGTTGACGCGCACCACTTCCTGTGGTCCCGCGCGCAAGCTGGCCACGGCCACGTCGGCCCCGGCCTCGGCCAACGCGACTGCAGCGGCGCGGCCCAGTGGATCGCCCGCGCCAACGACCAGCGCGACCCGGCCCTTGAGCAAGAATGGATCTTGAGGTTCCTCGGGATTGGGAGTCGGGACGAAGTCGGACATCGTTGGCTCCCTCAGGTCGGTTCGGTCAGGCGCACGCGCGGCGCCCAGCCGGTCGGTCCGATCGCGGCCAGCCCGCCGCCGTCCTGGGCGATCGTCTCACCGCTGATCCCGGCTGCCGCATCGGACGAGAGGAAGACGGCCAGCGGTCCCATTTCCCAGGCCAGGCCGACACGGCCGATCGGGATGTAGCGTCCCCCGCGCCAGCGCTCGAGCGCCTGCGGCGTGTGCGGGAAGATGCCCGGCGCGATGCAGTTGGTCCGCACGCCGGCCGGGCCGTAGGTCACGGCCAGCGAGCGGGTGAAGTTGACCACCCCGGCCTTGGCCGAGACGTACATCCAGTTGTCGCGCCCGCCGCGCAGACCGAATCCGCTGGCCACGTTGATGATCACGCCCGAGCCGCGCTCGGTCATGTGGGGCAGCACCGCCCGAGCGCAGAGCATCTGCGATGTCAGGTTCATGTCGATGCCCCAGCGCCACTGCTCGTCGGTCAGCTGCTCCAGCGGCGAACCGTCGCCGTCCGCGCCTCCGCCCGCGTTGTTCATCAGGATGTCGACGCGACCGAACCGATCGATGGTCTCGGCGACCATGGCCTCGACCGCCGCGGGGTCGGTGACGTCGGTGGCGATGGAAATGGCCTCACCGCCGCGCTCGGCGACGAGTTCGGCGGTCTCCTCCAGCTGCGACAACGTCCGTGACGAGCCGGCGACCTTCGCGCCCGCGTCGGCGTATGAGAGCGCCATCGCGCGGCCAAGGCCGCGTCCCGCTCCCGTGAGCAGGACGACCTGACCGTCGAGGCGAAATCGATCTGGCGTGGCCATCAGGCCCCCTCTGTCACTTCGTGACATCTCCCCCGGAGGGGGAGATCTGGATCAGGTCGCCGCCGCTTTGCGCTGCTGGGCAGCGGCTGAGCCGCGGCCATCGCCGAAGCGGTTGTCGCGCCACTCGAGCGCCGCCTTGAGTCCCTTCTCCCGCGACATCTTGCCGAACTCCTGGACCGCCGGCGCGAGATGCGCGCGAGCGTCATTCTCGGACGCGAGCCGCTGCAAGGTGCGGGCGCCCATGATCTCGAGGCCCAGGTTCACGATTCGCTTGTTCGCTGAGAGCAGTTCGTGGTCGATCATCGCCATCTTGTTGGCCAGGGCTTCGACTTCCTCGTCGAGCTTGTCGGCCGGCACGGCGTCGTAGACCAGGCCGCGCTGCGCGGCCTCGGCCCCGGAGATGCTGTCGCCGGTCAGCAGCATCCGCTTCGCGAACTGCGGGCCGCCGTGGTAGAGCCACATGTGCGCCGGCGGCGCGCCCATCGCGCGCACGGGCGGGAAGCCGATCACGGCGTCCTCGGCGGCGATGATGATGTCCGAGAGCAGCACCAGGTCGGTGCCGCCCGCGAGGCAGTAGCCGTGCACCTTGCCGATCACCGGCTTGTGCATGTCGAAGATCGCCATCCGCGCGCGCTGCGCCTTCTCCATGCCCCAGGTGTCGTCGTCGAAGGTGACCCGGCCGCGATAGACCTTGTCGTAGGTTTCCTGCGAGTCGCGGGTCGAGCCGGTCAGGTCGTAGCCGGCCGAGAACGCGCGACCCGCGCCGCTCAGGATCACGCAGTGGACGCCGGTGTCGTTGTCGGCCTCCCACATCGCTTGCGACAACTCGTCCTGCAGCGCAATGGATAGCGCGTTCAACTTCTCCGGACGGTTGAGCGTCACATAGGCCTTGCGGTCTTCGACGCGGTAGAGGATGTTTTCAAAGTCGGTCATGGAGGCTCTCCAGCGATTCGGTGTTGGGCTAGTAGTCAGCGACGCCAGTCTAGCCGAGCGGTGGATCAGCACCTGACTCCAGCGCGCTGATGAGATCAAGAAGACCAGCCGGTTCCCAGCTTCGACGACCGGGAGGCTGATCGCCAACCGGAACCAGTACTCCCGCGGCCTCAAGCTGTCGCAGACCCTGGTCGATCGCGCGCGCGCTGCGCTCGCTCAAGGCAATCGCGTCAGCGCGGTTGAAGACCGGGAACGCAGGCAACTCAGCCAGGATCTGCCAGGCCACTGCGTCAGCACGAGGGTTGTCCCTATCGCGAAGGCGATCACGCCAGCTGTTCAGAAGCTCCGATACGTGGTCTACGTACCGCATCGCAACGTGCACACTCTGAAGCACGGCGTTGGCGAACGTGGCGAGCCACTCGTCGATGTCACCCGAACGAAACGCGACCAATCCGCCGACATACGCTCGGCGGTTGCGTGAGAACGCCAGGCTAATCGGCATGATCATCTGCTCTGCGACTCGCCGACGCCGCAACACAACGTGGATCAGCGCGCGACCGGTCCGCCCGTTGCCGTCCTCGAACGGGTGAATCGTCTCGAACTGCGCATGCGCCATAGCCGCCTGAAACATGGCCGGGGTCTCGTCTGAGTTGCAGAATGCCAGCAGGTCATCCATCAGTTCGTCGACATGTTCAGGCGGCGGTGGAACGAAGTCCGCGCCGCACGGGTTGTGATCGTTTCCTCCGATCCAGTTCTGCGAACTCCGCACGCGTCCCGCCGAAGTCAACCGCCCGCGCATGAGCCGACTGTGTACCTCCAGCAGCTCAGTGAGACCGAGTGCAGGAACGCGGACTGCGCGGTCGATGGCGAACTGCATCGCTTCGACGTTGCCAATCACTTCCCTGGCTCGCGACCCCACGCTTCTGCCGATCCGCTGGCGGGCCTCCGCCTGCGCCAGCCCGCGGGCGTCAACGTTGACTTCCTCGATGCGCGATGAGGCGATCGACTCGGTGCGCATCAGTAAGTGGGTCAGGGGCCGCAACAGGCTCACATCGCTGCGCTGCAGATCGTTCAGCGCGGCCGCGGCGTCATCGAAGTCGGCCGCCACGTCGACCGCCAGGCTGAACTGCTCGTTCGCGAGACGGGCAGGAACGAACGCGTCGTAGCTGCAGGGATGTCGAAACCGCCGAGCGCCCATGGGCTCGCTGCGCGGCTCCCAGGTTCTGGTGACAAGCTGTCCCCGCATTGACACGTCGATCCGTTGATGAGTTTCCTCTCAAAGCGAAGGATAGTACATATCCTTCTACTCATCTCTGAAGGAGTGGAAGTTTACGAGCCATCCTATGCATTCTGCCTAGCACAGTGCAAGGATCAGCACACGATCGGCGCCGCTAGCCGCTACAGGTGCTTCAGCACCCCACCGTCGACCTGGATGGTCTGACCCGTGATGTAGCCGCTCGCCTCCGAGGCGAGGTACACCGCCAGCGGGGCGGCGTCCGCGGCCTCGCCGAAGCGGCGCATCGGGATGAAGCGCAGCAGCAGGTTCTCGTCCACATTCGACGGTCCGCGACCCGGCGTCGAGTCGGTCCAGCCGACCACGATCGCATTCACCGTCGTGCCGGTCGGGGCCAGTTCCTGGCTCAGCGACCGCACCAGCCCGATCACACCCGACTGCGCCGCGCTGTAGATGCTCAGATTGGTCAGACCCCGGACCGCCGTCGCGTCCAGCACCGCGATTAAGCGTCCCGGGCGGCCGCGCAGCTCTCGCGTCGCGCTGCGAAACGCCGCATAGGTCCCGCCCAGATTGCCCATCAGCACACGCTGGATGTCGGCGTCGAGCGTCTTGCGAATCGGCGCGGCGTGATAGAGGTTCGGCGCCACGATCGCCACGTTAACCCCGCCCAACTCCTTGCTGATCTTGCGCGTCGCCACCTGGACGTTGGTGCCGTTGGACAGGTCGACCGACTCGTTCGGTCCGCCGGCGGCAGCCTTCTTCAGCCGGAACAGCGATGTGCCGTCGGTGTTGGCGCTGGTCACGCCGACATTGGCGCCCGCCTCTCGCAGCGCGTCGACGATCGCCGACGCTACCGGCTTCTCGGCGCCGTACACGATCACCCGCCGGCCGGCCAGGTCGAACCCCTGGAGGCGGCCCTCGCTCACTTCCGGCGGAGTCACGGGGTTCTGCAGGCTCACGACGGCAACCCTCCGATTCCGGATTGCACGTCCCAGCCGGTCGGGGCCAGACCGCCGGCCAGTCCGCCGCCGTCGATGATGAAGGCTTCACCGGTCATGTATGCCGAGGCGTCGGACGCCAGATAGACGGCTAGCGGACCCAGTTCCCAGGCCTCGCCGATGCGACCCGCCGGAATCCGCGATCCCTGGTTGCGGGCGCGCTCGATCTCGTCCGTGCTCTCGAGCGTCTTCTGGGCGACGAAGCCCGGCACAATGCAATTCACGCGAATCTGCTCCCGCGCCAGCTGGGTCGCCAACGCCTGGGTCAGCGTGATCACGCCCGCCTTGGCCGCCCCGTACACGAACAGTCGGGCGTCTCCGCGCAGCGCCGTGCCCGAAGCGACGGTGATGATGTTGCCCGGCTTCTCCGCGGCGCGAAAATGCCGCGCCGCCGCTCGCGCGCAATAGAACGCGCTGGAGAAGTTCAGATCGACCGTGTCGCGCCAGTCCTCGTCCGAGACTTCGGTTACGTGCTTGAGCGAGGCCGCGCCGCCGCCGCCCGCATTGGCCAGCATCACCTCGAAGCCGCCCCATTCGTCGATCGTGTGCTGGACCATCGCGTCGACCTGCGATGAGTCGCTCACGTCGGTGGGAATGACCAACACCCGACGGCCCTTCGCCTCGATCTCGGCGGCGACTGCGGCGATCTGGGAACGCGTTCGCGCCGCGCAAACGATGTCTGCTCCGGCGTCGGCCAGGTGCAGCGCCATCTGACGGCCCAGCCCTCGTCCGGCGCCGGTGACGATCACCCGCTTGCCGTCCATGCGCAGCGATTCAAGCATTCGGGCAGTCTACGGCCTGCCTCAACCTGCTCCTGTCCGGCTCCCGGCCGAGCGAGCGCTAACATGTTGCCCGTACGAACCCACACCGGATGCGGCATGCGCCGCGCCGTGCAACGACCTGAATGGAGTGAAGTATGGCAATCGGATTGACCGTGGAATTCACCATCGGCGAG
The DNA here is from genome assembly GCA_028875225.1 of Chloroflexota bacterium. Lineage (GTDB taxonomy): Bacteria > Chloroflexota > Dehalococcoidia > Bin125 > Bin125 > Bin125. The sequence continues at coordinate 22,071 of JAPPFB010000011.1, forward strand.
GGCCAGAACGATGCCTTTGAAGCGTTCATGGCCGGGGCCACGGCCAAGGTCAAGGCGGAAGACGCCGGCTGCAACAACTACGACCTGTTCCGCTCGGTCGACGACGATACAAAGTACCTGCTCTTCGAAAACTGGGCGACCGAAGAGGACCTGACCGCCCACGGCACATCGGAAGCGATGGCCGGCATGGCCGGGATCCGTGAGTTCACCACCGGGCGACCGGTCCTCCACCGCTACGAAGTGCCGGACTAACCAGAACTAGAGCTCCCCTGCGGGGGAGCTGTCGCGAAGCGACTGAGGGGGCACTCCCGGTCGCCACGCTCGAAAGGACAACGACATGCCAGACCAGATGGGCTCTGAACTTCTTGCCCGACAGATGGTCAACGAGGGGGTCGAGGACCTCTTCTACATCATGGGCGGACCGATCATCGAAGCGGCTGGATTCGCCGCCGAGCACGGCATCCGCACGATCGACTGCCGGCATGAGCAGGGCGCGGCCATGGCCGCCCATGGGTATGCCCGGGTCAAGCGACTGCCCGGCGTCTGCATGGCAGCGTCCGGACCGGCAACGACCAACCTGCTGACCGGCGTCGCCAACGCCTACCTCGACGGCGTGCCGATGGTCGCCCTGGGTGGAGCGGCGGCGTTCTCGTCGTTCGAGCGCGACGACTTCCAGGAGTACGACCAACTCGCGATGGCCGTGCCGGTCACGCGCTGGGCCAGCCGCGTCACCCATTCGGCGCGGATGCCCGAGTTCTTCAACCTCGCCTACCGCGAGGCCCAGGGTCCCAAGCCCGGCCCGACCTACCTCGACCTGCCCGGCGACACGCTCTACCAGCAGTCGGACGACGAGACCGTCTGGTTCCCCGACGCCGCGGCAGCCCGCTCGCGACCGGGCGCCGACCCCGACCAGGTCAAGGAAGCGATCGAGCTGCTGTCCAGGGCCGAGCGGCCGATCATCCTGACCGGCACCGGCATTTTCTGGTCCGACGCCTCGGCCGAGCTGCGCGAGTTCGTCGAAACGTCGGGCATTCCGTTCTACACCACGCCACAGGGTCGCGGCGTCGTCCCTGAGGACCACGACCTCTGCTTCATCGCTGCCCGCTCCAAGGCCTTCCGCGAGGCCGACGTGGCGCTCGTCGTGGGCACGCGGCTCAATTTCGTCGTCGGTTCCGGTCTGCCCCCGCGCTGGGCGCCCGACCTCAAGGTCATCCACGTCGACACCGACCCCACCGAGATTGGCCACAACAAGGAAGCGACCGTCGGCATGGTCGCCGACGCCAAGCGCGCTCTGGTGGCCTTGACCGCCGCTGCCAAGGAGGCCGGACTCAAGGGTCCGACCGACTGGATCGCCGACCTGCGCGAGTCGGACGACAATCGCCGTCAGCAGTCGCTTGAGCAGGCGCATTCCTCGACCGTGCCGATTCACCCGCTGCGTCTGGCCGACGAAGTCGTCCAGCGCATGGACCGCGACGCCGTCGTCTGCGTCGACGGCAACGCCACGCTCGCCTTCGCCCGGCAGTACATCCCCTCCTACGCCGAGGGCGGCCGGCTCAACCCCGGTCCCAACGGCTGTATGGGCGTGGGTCTGCCCTACGTGCTCGGCGCCAAGGCCGCCGCGCCCGAGCGACAGGTGATCGGCTTCGTCGGCGACGGCTCGTTCCTGATGAACGTCCAGGAGATCGACACGATGGTCCGGCACAACCTGCCGGGCACGATTGTGATCTCCAACAACGCCGGCTGGACCGCGGGCACGAACGACACGCCGGGCCGACCGCTCGGCTACGGCCAGCGCTACGAGGACATCGCTGTCGCCCTCGGCGGACACGGCGAGCACGTGACCAAGCCCGAGGAGATCGGCCCCGCGATCGAGCGGGCGATGGAGTCCGGCCTGCCCGCCGTCGTCAACGTCGAGGTCGAGCAGCACGCCATGCCGGGTCAGGCCCGCTTCGGCGGCTACTCGGCGACGCTGAGCCGCTAGCTCACGCATCGTCATCCACGCTCCGTCGGGGATGGATGCCACATGCCTGTCTCCCCCCTCCTCTGGAAGGGGAGACGCCGAACACTTCCCTTCTCCCCCCGCTCTGCGGGGGGAGATGCCGAAGGCAGAGGGGGGGGATCCCGGACAACCACTCTGCCCCGGCCATCCGAATGATGCACAGCCACAGGAGTTCTCTATGGCCTCAGTCCCCGCCGAACACGCCGACCTCGTCGGCGCGCCGCACTTCGCCCACCTGGTCACCGTCAATCGCGACGGCTCGCCGCAGTCATCACCGATCTGGATCCGTCCCGACCGTGTCTCCGCCGACGGCGCCGTCGAGTCAATCTTCTTCGTCACCGGCTTGCGTTACCGCAAGACCCTGAACATGCAGCGCGAGCCGCGCGTTGCCCTCTCAATCCACGGCGCCGATCAGCCCTACCGAATGCTCGAGATCGTCGGCACGGTGTCGATGGAACCGCGCACGTCGTGGGACGAGCTTGACGCCATTTCCAACACCTATCTCGGCACCGACTACCCCTACAAGGGCGACGACCCTGCCGGCTGGCACGTGACCGTCGAGATCGACCGCGTCACCGTGCCCAATGACGGCGAACAGCCGCCGTCGGTCGACCTGCCGGCCGCCGGCTCCGACCTGCTCAGCCCGCCGCATTTCGCCCACGTGGCGACCGTCAGCTCGACCGGACAGCCGCGCTCGTCCGTGGTCTGGCACCGACGGCCCGCCGGCGGCGGCGAGAACGACATCGAGTTCTGGACCGGCGCGGAGACGCTGAAAACTCGCCACCTGCGCAACAATCCGGCCGTCGCCGTCAGCATCCACGACGAGGCCGACCCGTACCGTTACACCGAGCTGCGCGGCAGCGCTCAGATCACATCGATCGACGGACGTCAGATGGCCGACGAGCTCACCCGGCTCTACTGGAAGCTGGACCAGTTCCCGATGGACGTGAGCGATATGAACAGCGTCGCGATCCGGGTCGAGACCACTCACCGCGTCGGCTGAGCAGCGTCCGGTCGTCCAATCCTGCCATGGAGTCAGGGAGCACAGCATGGCATCGGTCCCGGCAGATTTCGCCGATCTCTGCGGCGCGCCTCATTATGCCCACGTCGTCACCGTCAACCGAGACGGCTCACCGCAATCCTCCCCGGTCTGGTTCCGTCCCGAGCGCGTCAATCCCGACGGCTCGGTCGAATCGGTCTACTTCAGTACCGGCAAGCGATTCCGCAAGTCGCTCAACATGCTGCGCGAGCCTCGCGTGGCGATCTCCGTCCACGACGCCAACAATCCCTATCGCATGATTGAGATTGTGGGCACGGCATCGCTCGACGCCCGGACCGACTGGGACGACGTGGACGAAATCTCGCTTAGCTACATCGGCCGGGACTATCCCGGCAAGGGCGAGGGCAGCGGCGACGGTTGGGGCGTCACCGTCGGCATCGAGCGAGTCGTCACGCTTGACTTCACGCCCGGAGATGTCCTCGATCCTCCCGAACCTGGTACGGATCTCCTGAATCCGCCGCACTTCGCCCACGTCGCGACGGTCAGCTCGACCGGTCAGCCGCGTTCTTCGGTGGTCTGGCACCGCCGAGCCGCAGGTGGCGGCGAAGACGACATCGAGTTCTGGACCACGCCGTCGACCCTCAAGGTCAGTCATCTGCGCCGCAACCCGGCCATCGCCGTCAGCATCCACGACGAAGCCAATCCCTACCGCTACACCGAGCTCCGCGGTCTCGCCACGCTCACGCCCGTGCTCGGCCATCAGCTACTGCACGAACTCACGCCGCTCTACTGGAAGCAGGACCGCTACCCCGAGGGCGACGACGACCTGTCGGAGGGCGTCGTCATTCGTGTCGAGACGACCCATCGAGTGCGCTACGGGGAGTAGCCGACTACTCCTCGGACATCGCGTCGATCGTCGCCTGCACCTCTTCGCCAGTGAACGTCTGCAGTTCCTGGTGAAACCACCAGCGCCCGCCCTCGGGATCCTCTGCGCGATAGGTCCGGTCGCCGAAGAACTGATCCTCCGGCTCCTGCAGAATGGTCGCGCCTTCCGCTACCGCCCGCGCGTAGTGCGCGTCGACATCGTCGACATACACCATCACGCTGGCGTGCAGGTGAGGCAGACCGCTCGGACCGCCGAGTCCGCCCTCCGGATAGGCCGACGCCAACGTCACCTCATCCTCGTCACTGAGCAGCGAGGCATGGCCAATGCTGCCGTCCGGCATGTTGAGGCGGAAGCGCTCTTCGAACCCGAACGCACGGCAGAGGAACTCGATCATGGCCGGCGCATCGTCGTACGACAGCGCGGGAACGATCCGTTGTCTGCGTCCTGCTGCGAGATCTCCCTGTTCGGTCATTGAACTACTCCCCGGCTGGCGACTCACTCATCGCCGCCATCATCTCTTCCGGCGTCACGTCGCGCACGTGCTGGTGGAAGTCCCAGCCGACGCCTTCCGGATCGAGCGCCCGATAGGTGCGGTCGCCGTAGAACTGGTCCGCCGGCTCCTGCACGATCTGCGCTCCGGCCGCCCTGGCCCGCTCGCAATGCGCATCCAGATCATCGACGTAGACCACGACGGACGCGTGGACGCCGCCCAGCGACTTCGGGCTGCTCAGGCCGCCCTCGGCGAACTCGCCCGCCAGCATCAGCGTCTCGCCGCCCATCTGCAGCTCGCAATGCCCGATGTTGCCGTCCGGCATCTCCAGCAGTAATCCCTGCTCGAATCCAAACGCGCCCTTCAGGAACGCGATCGCCGCTTTGGGATCGGAGTAGTTGAGATAAGGCAGAATGCGCTGACTGCCATCAGGTGGATTCTGAACCATGTTCGCGCCTTTCGCGTCTGTCGCTGCTGCGGTCGGGAGGGCGTCAGCCCTCGCCTTCGCTCATCTGCTCCACCGCCGCCATCAGTTCTTCCGGCGTCACGTCGCGGATGTGCTGCGTGAAGATCCATTGGTGACCCTCAGGATCAACGGTGCGATAGCTGCGGTCGCCATAGAACTGATCGGCAATCTCCTCGACGATCTCGGCGCCTGCCGCCCTGGCGTGCTCGTAGTGCGCGTCGACATTGTCGACGTAGACCATCACCTGGCTGTGGACGGCGCTCAGGCTGCTGGGGCTGGCGTGGCCCATCTCATCGAAGGCGGTGGAGAGGAAGACCACATTGTCCTGCAGATGCAACTCCGCGTGCCCGAGCACGCCGTTGCCCATGTCCATCTGCGTTCCGGCTTCGAAACCGTACGTGCCGCAGAGAAACTCGATCGCCGCCGGCGCATCGGCGTACGCCAGATACGGAATCACCCGCTGATTGCCTTCCGGTGGGTTCTGAACCATGGTGGTGCCTTTCAGTCCGCGTTGTGGTTGCTGGGTTGCATGAACGACCAGCGGTGTCCCTCGGGGTCGGTCGCCTCGTAGAGTCTGGCGCCCCAGGGCTGATCGATCGGTCCGTAGAGAATGTTCGCCCCCTCCGACCGAGACTGGCGATGGTGCGCCTCGACGTCGTCCACGTGCAACAGGATGTGACTGGGCAAGGCGTCGAGTCCCCTCGGCGAGCGGTACCCGCCGCCATCGAACAGCGAGGCGAGCATGACCTGAGCGCCTTCGAGCGACAGCGCCGCGTGCACGATTCGGCCGTCCGGGATCTTCTGGATGTCTACCGGCTCGAAACCGAACACGCGGCAGAGCCAATCGACCGCCGCCGGAGCATCCTCGTAGGCCAGGTAAGGAAACACACGCTGCGTCTCTGCCGCCGTCATGCCTGTTCGCTCGCGATCTTGCGCATCTCCGCCGCCGACTCCTCGTCCGGGACGGCGCGCAAGTGCTGCTGGAAGGACCAGCGATGACCCTCCACGTCCTGAACCCAATAGGTCCGGTCGCCCCAGAACTGGTCCTCGGGCCCCGACAGGATGCTCGCGCCTTCGGCCTGCGCGTGGGCGAAATGCGCATCGACGTCATCGACGTACACCGTGATCTGTTGGTGCAACGCCGGCAGATCGCGCGGCGACCTGGTGCCGGCTTCGTCGAATGCCGACGCAATCATGACCTGCTCGCCCAGGAGTCTCAGCGCCGCATGCCCAATCCGGCCGTCTCCGGTCTCCATGCGCCGGACCTCCTCGAAACCGAACACGCGGCAGAGCCAGTCAATCGCCGCCGGCGCGTCCGCATAGGTCAGGTAGGGAACGATCCGCTGGTGGTCGAGTTGTCCTGTGTCCGCCATACCGAGCGTCCAATCCACAGCGTCGCGAGCGCATGCAACAGACGATAGCGCATATATGTTCTGAATAGCAAGCGCCATCGCGTGACGCAAGACAACTAGACATATCTCGCAGCGCGAGCGCTACCAGGTCTGCAGTCGCTGCTCCACTTCTGCACGAGGCGCTTCGCGTATCCGCTGGCAGAAACTCCAGCGGTGACCCTCGAGGTCGAGCGCGTGGTACGAGCGCAAGCCCCAGAACCGATCCTGCAGCCCCTGGACAATCCTGGCCCCCTCCGCCATGGCGTGCTGATAGTGCTCCTCAACGTCACCGACGTGCATGTGAACCCGTGACGTCGCCACCTGATCGCCCGTGGGCGCATGGTTGTCGAGCTGCTCGAACTCCGACGACAACATCACGTAGACGCCGTCGTGGCAAAGCGATGCGTGCGCAATCCGGCCGTCCGCGGCCGCGTACGAGTTGGCCAGCTCGAATCCGAACACCCGGCAGAGCCAGTCGATCGCCGCCGGTGCGTCGGCGTACGTCAGGTACGGGAAGATTTGCTGCCGATCGACAACCACGTCTGGCACATTGGTCACGTCGGTCACAGTCGCGCGAGTCATGCCGTCTACCTCCCGGATGCCTGTCGAAACACACCGTGTGTTCCGTCTGGAACCGACCATATGCCCGGCGTCCGACACGCAGAACGGTGACCGAAATCACAAGTCGCAGGCGCCACAATCGGACTGTTGCGCACCTGGCCCACAGCGCAAGTCTGCATCCGCGGCGACACTCAGCGAGTCACCAACGATGCACAACCGTTCAGTTCAATCGGGCATCGACGCCCAGAAACTCGAGGATGCCGTCGGCGATTGCCCTGGCGATGACTTCGCGAGCGTGCGGGTTCCTCAGGATCGCCGCGTCTGCTTCGTTCGTGATGTAGAGCAGCTCCAACAGCGTCGTGGGCATGAGATTCCCCCGCACAATTCGGCCCGGACCCGTCTGCGTCTTCGGATCGATCAGATTGATCGGCGGCTCGTCCTCAGTCAGATCGCTGCTCCACAGCCACTGGTTGATCGCCGCGCCCCACGGATCATCCGACAGTCCGAGTGATCCGGGGTCCAGACCCCAGCGACGGGCCACGTCGGCGTCGACCAGCAGAAACGGCGCCAGGACGTAGATCGGATCGCAGACACCGTTGACCAGTTCCCAGCACGAGGTGTCGTAGGTCAGCGTCGAGGTGGGATAGCCGAACTCCGCCAATGCCCGCGACACGTATGTCAGCAAGGTCTCCGAGAGGGTGAAGTTCAGACCGTCGCCGTTCCAGCGAGGCAGGTACCAGGCCTCAAGACCGCTGTTCGGCTCGTTGAAGTTCGCATTCGAGTGAATCGAGACGAACACGTCGGCCATGGCCAGGTGCGCCAGCTCGGCGCGAACCTGGTAGTCGGCGCGCCAGAGCGCTTCGTCCAGGTTCAGGTACGGGCGACCCGCCGATCGCCGCGTCAGAACCACCGTGACGCCCTCCGCCTCCAGCAGCTCCTCGATCCGCAGGGCGAAGGCCAGGTTGGACTCCGCCTCCATCACGCCATGCATCCAGGGACCGGTGTCGACGCCGTGTCCGGCGTCCAGCACGACCACGAGCGCATCATCTGGCAGATCGCGTACTACGCCGGCCTCGTCCAACTCGGCCTGCCAGCGAGGATCCTCCGCGCCCGTCCGATCTCGCGCGTGCCAGAGTTCGGGCGTCGATGGTCGAGGATGTGGCAGATCCAGCAATCGTGGACGTGACAGCGTCCAGCTCTCGTCGGCGTTCTTGACGCTCGCCTGCCAGCGAATCTGTTCATTCGCCGTGCGCCCGCTCCAACGCATGACCAGCGCGTCAAAGCCTCGCGCGCCGACGCGGCCGCTCGCAACCCAGGCCTCCCGCTCAAACGACCACAGACGCGCCCGGCGACCGTCGTTGGAGCGCAACAGATACTCCCACTCATCCTCATCGTCGGTGCCGGGATCGGTATCAATCCAGACCCGAAGCCCGCTAGTCTCCCGGATCGGACCCCACTCGCCGCGAAATGCGAAGTGTGCTTCGCTGCCCTCGCTGGAGGCCTCGATCGCGTCGATCTGCAAGCTCGACGTTGGCCGCGGGGGCAAACTGACTACTGGCTCCGGCGCCTCGCCCCAGCGCGTCACGCCGACCGCGTAGCTGCCCACCGACCACGGCTGGGCTCCCCGAACCTCCAGAACCGCAAGCCCGCCGGATGTCGGGACCATCACCCCGCTAATCGCGTTCTGCTGGTGGTGCAGTTCCTGGAAGCTGTCCGCGTCCGGCAGCAGAACGGCGCCCGACAATCCGTCAACCGACCCCAGCACCGACCAGACCGCGTAGCGGTTGCCGGCCGCAACGGGGAAGGCGTACCAGTCAACGTCGCCGGAGACCTCCAACCACGATCGTTCCGTCAGAACCCCTTCGTCGTCGAACGCGCTCAACCGGGCCGTACTCAACTCCGAACCGACGGCGTCGTTGTCGCTCCGAATCCACAGCCGGTACGAGCCAGTCGCCAGATCGGATCCGGAGACGCGCACGCGCCAGGCGCCGCTCGCCGGCGCCATCCAGGTCAACCGCGGATAGGTACCCAACGACTCGGAGACGCGCATCGGCTCGTCGCCATCGACGGCCGGCTTCCAGATCTCTATCCGGCCCGCGGCCAGCCCGACACGCTCAAGCGCGACGACATAGCGCTCGCCTGCCAGCGCGAAGAATGGATACCAGTCGACGTCGAGCGGGTCGCTGATCGACCCCTCGTGCAGGACGGGGTCAAACGATTCCGCAGACGACGAACCGATTCCCCACGGCCCCAGCACAGCCAGCATCATCGTCAGCGCCGCGACGGCGACGCTCAGACGCGCCAACCGGATTCGGCGCAGGCCTCGCGCGATCGTCCCCGCACTCACGCGACGAGGATATCCGGGTGTCAACGCCAACCGCTGACATGTCGCCGCTGCTATCTGGCGCGATAGGCAGTCTTCCGATAGCCTCAAACGCGTTGCGCGCTTCGGCGTGCCCATTCCAGACGCACATCGGCGGACCCATCCGATTCAACCTGGGCCGCGACGGAGGATGACATGGACCTCGGACTGACCGAAGAACAGGAACTGCTGAAGAACTTCGCCCGCGACTTCCTCACCAACGAGTGCACGGAGAAGCTCGTGCGCGACATGGAAGAGGATGAGCGCGGCTACACCGACGACCTCTGGAACGGCATGGCCAACCAGGGTTGGATGGGCCTGATCACCGCTGAGGAACTCGGCGGCGCCGGCCTCTCCTTCCTCGACCTCTGCGTCCTGCTCGAAGAGTTCGGCCGCGCGCTCGTGCCCGGACCGTTCATCAACACCGTGCTCGCCTCCGGCCTCGTCGAGGCGGTCGGCAACGACGCGCAGAAGCAACAGTACTGCTCCGCCGTCGCCGCCGGTCAGCATGTGATGACGTTCGCGCTGACCGAGCCGTCGGCCCGCTTCGACAGCGACGGCATTGACACCACCTGTGCGCCCGACGGCGACGGCTATGTGCTCAACGGCACCAAGCTGTTCATCCCCGACGCGCACGTCAGCGACACCATCGTCGTGGTCGCCCGCGCCGCGGGCTCCGAAGGCGATGAGGGCGTCTCGATGTTCCTCGTGCCCGGCAACGCCGAGGGCCTCTCGACCACCGTCCTGCAGACCATCGCCGCCGACAAGCAGTGCGAGGTCACGCTGGACAACGTCCGCGTCAGCGGGGATGCATTGCTCGGTCCCGAGGGCGGCGCCTGGCCGATCATCGAGGTCGCCAAGCGCTACTTCACCGTCGCCTACTGCGCCTACATGGTTGGTCTGGCCCAGCGCGACTTCGAAATCTCGGTCGACTACGCCAAGGAGCGCATCCAGTTCGGCCGCCCGATCGGCTCGTTCCAGGCGATCCAGCACAAGGCCGCCGACATGATCACCGACGTCGACGGCTCGCGCTTCATCATGTACCGCGCCGCCTGGGCCGTCACCGAAGGCGAAGACGACGCCGACCTCCAGGTCGCCATGGCCAAGGCCTGGTGCTCCGACGCCACCCGCCGCGTCGTCGCCCACGGCCAGCAGATCCACGGCGGCATCGGCTTCACCAAGGAGTACATCATCCAGCTCTACTTCCGCCGCCAGAAGATGGCCGAGCTGATGTGGGGCGACGCCGACCACCACCGCGAAAAGGTCGCCGAACTCCTTGAGATCTAAGAGCTCCCCCCTCGGGGGAGCTGTCGCGCAGCAGCCTGCCCCGCACTTGATGCGGGGACTGAGGGGGCCGCCCGCAAGCGGCCCCCGCTCGGTTCCCCGCGCCTCGTCGTCTTATTCCGACGACTCGATCCGCGACCGCTTGCGCAGGAACCAGAACCCGATCGCCAGACCCACCACACTCAAGCCGCCCGCCACCGCGATCGCCGCGATCCAGGTCCACAGAGGCGCCGAGTAGCGACTGCCGGACATGACCATCTCCTGGGCCAGCGCCGGCCCCAGCGAGACCGACCAGAGTGCGGCCGCCAAGGCCAGTCCCGCCAGCCCGCGCATCCGATAGCCTCTGCTTATGGCACGGAGACGACGCCGACGACCAGCCGACGCGCCCGAGCCGGTTGCGCCGAGGACCCGCTCCTCCATCGTCCGCCTCTCCTATCCCGATCAGGATACGATGCGCCTCCGCACCTTCTGGTCGCCGCTGCCCAACTGGACCTATGGCGCCATCCCGGCGGCGATCGCGGCGTTGATCGCGGTCGGCCTGTTCGGCGGCTCCGATCCCCTCGGCGCGGCGATCATCGGGGCCGCCGCCGGATACTTCGGCGGCGGCATTCTCTGGGCCGTGCTCGGCGTGATCGGCGGCGATGTGCTCGAAGTCGACTTCGACCTCCAGGAGGACATCGGCCGCGTGCATCAATCCATGCTCTGGGTCGTCAACCGACAGTGGAACTTCGACCTCTACGACGTCGAGACGATCATCATGACCCAACAACGCTCCCGCCCGTTGTTGCTCCAGTTCAGCGGCTCGCACAGCGCCCATATCTCATTCGCCGACGGACAAATGATGCGCATTGGCCGCTTCCCCACGCATCAGGAGGCGCTCGACGTCGGCAACGCCGTCTCCGACTTCATCGGCGTTCAGCTCGAGCAGCCCGACGAAGAACGCAACCGTCGCCGAGGCCGCAAATGACGACGGCGCTGACCGAACCCGAAGCGATCCGCGCACGCTTCAGCGAGGCAATGGCCGACCGACCGGACAAGCTACGGAAGCACGTCAAGCGCGTCGAGCGCGGCGCATTGCGTCTCGCCGCAATCCATGAACTCGACCGCGACGTCTGCGCCGCAGCCGCCGCCGGGCACGACCTCTTTCGCCACTGCAAGGGACCGGAACTGGTTGCCTTGTCACGCCACTACCGAGTCCCGATCAGCGAAGACGAATTGGCGGCACCGATCGTGCTCCACGGTCCCCTCGCCGCCGCGTACGCGCGCCAGACCATGAACATCGAACACGACGAGATCCTCTCGGCCATCGCTCACCACACGACCGCGCACCCCGACTACTCCTTCGAGGCGCTGGCCGTCTTTCTCGCCGACAAGATCGACCCCCGCAAGGTCCGCAGCGACCCAGGCCTCGCTGCCGTGGCCGCGGCGGCAGAGCAAGACCTCCACGCGGCAGCCGCGATGTTCCTCGAGCGCCGTCTGACCAGTCAGCTCAACAGCGGCCAGCCGCTCCACCCGCTCGCGGTCGCCAGCCGCAACGCTTTCCTGCGACGAGCCATATGACGACCCCGGCCAACCCGGACGGCGCAGACGAGGAAGGCGTGGCCGCCGGACGAATCATCGACGCCGCCCAGCCCGATCCCGACAGTCACGACCGCGCCCTGCGTCCCACCCGACTGGACGACTTCGTCGGTCAGTCGACCGTCCACGAGGCAATCCGTATCGCCGTCGACGCCGCCAAACAGCGCGATGAAGCGCTCGACCACCTGCTGCTCTACGGACCGCCCGGTCTGGGCAAGACCACGCTCGCCCGAATCGTCGCCCGAGAACTCGGCGTCAACCTGCGGCCGACCAGCGGCCCGGCAATCCAACGCGCCGGCGACATCGCCGCCATCCTGACCACGATGCAGACCCACGACGTGCTCTTCATCGACGAGATTCACCGCGTCCCGCGCTCAGCCGAAGAGGTGCTCTATTCGGCCATGGAGGACTTCCAGCTCTTCATGATGATCGGCAGCGGACCGGCCGCCCGCAGCGTCCAGCTCTCGGTCAAGCCCTTCACGTTAGTCGGCGCCACCACGCGCTACGCCATGATCTCGCCCCCGCTCCGAGACCGCTTCGGCATGGTCCAGCGACTCGACTTCTACAGCACCAGCGAACTCGAGCAGGTCATCGTCCGCTCGGCCGAGGCGCTCGAAATCGAGCTGGAGCCGGCGGGCGCCCGCAACCTCGCCGAGCGCGCCCGAGGCACCCCGCGAATCGCCAACCGGCTGCTGAGGCGGGTCCGCGACTTCGCCGAGGTGCGAGCCGACGGTGTCATCACGGACTCGGTCGCCGACGAGGCGCTGCGCGGTCTGCGCGTCGACCAGCTCGGTCTCGACGAGCACGACCGCGGCCTGCTGCGCGCCTTGATCGAGGGCTTCAACGGCGGCCCCGTCGGCCTCGACACACTCGCCGCCGCCGTCGCCGAGGACGCCGACACCGTCATGGACGTCTACGAGCCCTACCTGATCCAGCTCGGCTTCCTCGCCCGCACACCTCGCGGCCGCGTCGCCATGCCCGCCGCCTGGACCCACCTCGGTCTCACTCCCCATTCAACAACGCCAGACCAGGGAAGTCTCTTCGAGACCAAGTCCGGCTAGAACGGAGCCGTCGCTACCGCTTCGAGGAGCTGACGGCTCAGGCCACTGGCGGACCGAGGCCCGGCGGCACAGTGCGGTCGAACTTTCACACTGATCCCGCGACAAGCGGCGTTGGCTGGGACCCGCACCAGGTAACCTCCGGCCATGCGTGGCACCACCACAGCCACATCTTCGACCGGATGCTCGGCTTTGACGACTCGGGGGCGGTGAGGCCGGAGCTGGCGAGCGCACTCGAAATTCCCGACGACGTCACCTACCTCTTCACCATGCGTGAGGGGGCGATCTTCCAGGACGGCGCGCCGGTCGACGCCAACGCGGTGCAGCTCAACATGGAGCGCATCCGCGATGTCAAGGACCTCGCCGGCGGGACCCGAAACCGCGGCGGCATCCAGTACGCCGACTTCTTCGAGGCGACCGACGATTCCACATGGAAGCTGGTCAACGGCGAGCCGTTCGGCCCGACCCTGGCCTTCTTCCAGCAGTTCCCCGGCACCGGGCTGCTGATCTCGCCCGAGCACTTCGACACGGCGGTGACCAACCCGGTTGGCGCCGGACACCTCAAGCACGTCGTGCACGAGCCCGGCGAGCGCTGGGTCGGCGAGCGCTGGGACGGTTACTGGGACAACGACAACGTGCATCTGGACGGCTTCGTCCAGAACATCATCCCCGACCAGAACACGGCCTGGAACGCCTTCCTCAACGGAGACATCGACATCGACGCCCCGACCGGCGGCGTCAACTCCGAACTCCAGGCCGAGCTTGAAGCCGACGGCATGAAGGTGATTCGCGGCACGGCCCAGACCTGGACCCAGACCTGGTTCAACCTCAACCCGAACGCACCGTCCGACGGCCTGCCCTTCAATGCCTTCCGCGATCCGCGCATGCGCCACGCCTACAACCGGGCCCTGGATCGACAGGCGATCAACGAGGTCGCCTGGGAAGGTCTCGGAGCGCCCTCGCGCGCGCCGGTCTCGGTCGAGAGCTGGGCGCTGGCCAAGGACGCGAACTACTACCCCGGCCACGACCTCCAGGTAGCCCACGAACTGATGGACGCCGCCGGCTACGGCGACGGAATCGAGGGCATCCACCTCAGCTACATCGCCGAGTTCCAGACCGTCGTCACCGAGCCGGTCAACTCGCAGATGCGCAATGCCGGCATGGAGATGGAGTACATCAAGGGCACCGAGGCCGAGATCATCCCCCGCCTCCTGGCCACGCAGGACTGGACAATCGGCACGCTGTCCTGGGAGTCGCCGTTCGATCCCGACCCGGTTTTGCGTCCTTCCTTTGAAGGTCTGCAGAACTGGATGTACGGATCGCCCGAAGGCGGCCCGCGCACCGGCCGAGCCAGCACGGCGGACTATCCCAACGACCAGGTGCTGGCCAACCTCAGCGCGACCGAGCAGTTGGTCTGGGACGCCGCGGTCCCGGCCAGCCAGGATGACCGGGTGCCGCTCTATGAGAAGGTCTGGGAGGCCGAAGAGGAACACATGTGGTTCCCCTATATCGCCCAGTGGCCGGCCAACTGGGTGGCCCAACCGCATGTTGAGAACTTCGAGATCATCCCCTTCTTCGGCTTCCCCAAGGGAATGAGCTTCAAGGGCATCTGGTTCAACAACGTCTGATTGGAGGCGGGAGAAGGTCCGCCAAAGATCTCCCCCTCTGGGGGAGATGTCGCGGAGCGACAGAGGGGGCTCCCGTCGCAGGGTGCTTGCGCAACGCTCCGGGCGGCCCCCTCCGCCCCTTCGGGGCACCTCCCCCCAGGGGGGAGGTCTGATCTGAGGGGCTGATCGGCGATGCTGCGCTACGTCACGACGCGAATCGTCTCCTCGCTGTTCGTCCTCTGGGTGATCAGCGTGCTCGTCTTCGCGCTGATGAATATCCTGCCCGGCGACCCCGCTGCCGGCATCCTCGGCGTGGAAGCGACGCCGGAACTGATCGAAGCAACCAAGCGGCGGCTCGGACTCGACAAACCGCTGGTCGAGCGCTACGGCCGCTGGATCTGGAACGCCCTGCAGGGTGACCTCGGCACCTCGTTGATCGGCGAAGTCTCGATCAATCAGTACTTCGAGCGCCGCGTCCCGGCGACCATGCAATTGGGCATTCTCAGCCTGATTGTCGTCATCGCGATCGCCATCCCGGTCGGCGTCCTGTCGGCCCTGCGCCCCGGTTCCAAGAAGGAGGTCGGCGCCAGCACGCTGATGATCATTGGAAACTCGATCCCCGAGTTCCTGACCGGAATTGCGCTGGTGATCGTGCTCGGCCTGGAGTTCGGCTGGTTCCCGATCTTCGGCTATGTCCCTTTCTGGGAGGATCCGGCCGAGAACATGAAGCACATGGCGCTGCCCGTGATCGCGGTCTCGTTGACCGCCACCACGCTGCTGATGCGCCAGACCCGATCCGCCATGATCAACGTCCTCACCGACGACTACATCCGCACCGCCCGCGCGAAGGGGCTGCGCGAACGAATCGTGATCGTCCGCCACGGCTTGCGCAACGCACTGATTCCCATCGTCACCGTGTTCGGCTTCCAGGCCGGCCTAATCTTCTCCGGCGCCGTCATCACCGAGACCGTCTTCTCAATCCCCGGCATGGGCCGGCTCTTCGTCGAGGCCGTCGTCCAGGAGCGCGACTACGCCGTCACCCAGAACGTCACGATGTTCTTCGCCGTCTCCGTGATCCTGGTCAACCTGCTCGTCGATCTCTCCTACCCGCTCTTCGACCCACGCATCCGCATGGGCGCGGAGGCCAGCGAATGACCGCAATCCTCGAGTCCCCCGGCGCACCGCAAGGCATGCTGCAACGATTCCGCAACCTGGGCGTGTTCCAGGAAGCGGCGCCGATCCTCCGCGTCTTCATGCGCAATCGGCCGGCCGTCGTGGGCGCATTCCTGCTGTTCGGATTCGGCATCTGCGCCGCGTTTGCGCCGCTGATTGCCCCCGCCGATCCGCTGACGACCAACCTGCGGCTCGAGTCGGTCTTCCAACCGCCGAGTTGGGACCACATCCTCGGCACTGACGCCCAGGGCCGCGACGTGCTCAGCCGCACACTCTACGGCGCGCGAATCGCTTGGCAGATCGTGCTGGCCGCGATCGGCGTGGCGATCGTGCTCGGCGTGCCGCTGGGCCTGATCTCCGGCTACATCGGCGGCAAGCTCGACGAGCTGATCATTATGCGCATCGTCGATGCCCTGATGGCCATGCCCGGCCTGATCCTGATCCTCGCCGTGACCGGGGCGCTGGGACCCTCGATCACCAACTCGATGATCGTGATCGGGATCGTCTGGTCGCCCGGCTACGCCCGCCTCACCCGTGGGATCATCGTCTCGATCCGCAACGACGTCTACGTTGACGCCGCCCGAGCGCTGGGCGCGACGCCCTGGCGGATCATGTGGCGACACCTCTTGCCCAACGCGGTCGCCCCGATCATGGTGCTCGCCTCGCTCTCGGCCGCCGGCATCATCCTGGTCGAGGCCGGGTTGAGCTTCATCGGCGCGGGCGTCCAACCGCCGACGCCGGCCTGGGGCGGCATGGTCTCCGAGGCCTACAAGACCCTGATCCGTAGAAATGGCTGGCCGATGATCGGCCCCGCCGCCGCCATCATCCTGATGGTCATCGCCTTCAACTTCGTCGGCGACGGCATCCGCGACGCCTTCGACCCGCGCCTCCGCAACGTGCGCTAGCTCGGACCGCGTTCCAACGACAGTGAGGTCAGTCGAGCGCGGCGGCCGGCTCCGGCGATGACGCCGTCCCATTACGCCCGTTCGAAGTCGTCCGTTCCCGCATCCGGTCCAGCACCGCCAGCGCCGCGTCCTCGTCGAACTCGACCGACTCCTGGTCCGCGTACATCATCCGGTACAGCCTGGCGTAGTGACCGTCCTGGGCCAGCAGATCATCGTGCGATCCCTGCTCCAGGATCCGCCCGTACTCCAGCACGATAATCCGGTCGACCGAGCGAATCGTCGACAACCGGTGCGCGATCACAAACGCCGTGCGACCCTTCAACACCCGCGCAATCGCCTGCTGGATCATCGCCTCCGTCTGCGAATCGACATTCGCCGTCGCCTCGTCGAGCACCAGGATCCGCGGATCGCTCAGGATCGCCCGCGCGAACGCGACCAACTGGCGCTGTCCAATCGACAGGTTCTGCGCCCGCTCCGCCAGCGCCGTGTCGTAGCTCTGCGGCAGCCGCTCGATCCACTCATCCGCGCCGACCACCTTGGCCGCCGCAATCGCCTGCTCCCGCGTCGCCTCGAGGTTGCCGTACAGGATGTTGTCCAGCACCGTCCCCGAGAACAGGAACGGATCCTGCAGCACCACGCCGACGCGCTGCACCAACGACGCCCGCGTCACCTCGCGCACGTCGTGCCCGTCGATCCGGACCGCGCCCTCGGTCACCTCGTAGTTCCGCGTGATCAACGACGTGATCGACGTCTTGCCCGCCCCGGTCTCCCCGACCAGCGCCACCGTCTCACCCGGCTGTACTTCCAGGTCGAGGTCGAACAGCACCCGAACCCCATCGACGTACTCCAGCGACACATTGTCGAAATGCACGTGGCCGGCAATATCCGGCAGGTCCCGCGCGTCGGCCGAGTCCTCGATCTCCGGGTCCGTGTCCAGGACTTCAAACACCCGCTCGGCGCCGGCCATCGCCCGCTGGAACATCGTGTACTGCAGCACCAGGTCGCGCACCGGGTCGAGGAACCGCTGGATCCCGATCGCAAACGCCACGATCCCGGCCACGCCGGCCGCCTCTTCCAGGCTGCCGTTGGTCAATCGAGCCACCGCAATCGCGATCACAATTGCCGTCGCGACCGCAATCAGGATCTCCACCAGCGGCATGATCGCCGCAGAGAGGAGACCCGCGCGCCGGGTCGCGCGCAGATTCCAGTTGTTGATCCGGTCGAACCGTCGCGCGTTCTCCGACTCCCGGTTCAGACTCTGCACCACCCGCACGCCGTTGAGATCTTCATTCAACGTCGAGTTGACCGCCGCAATCGCGACCCGCGTCTCCAGGAACGCCTTCCGCGCCCGACGGCTCCAGAACGCCATGCAGACCACCAGGATCGGCAGGATCGTGAACGTGCCCAGCGCCATCTGCCAGTCGATGTAGAGGAACACGCCGATCATGATCAGCAGACCGAAAATGTCGCCAATCACGGTCAACACGCCCGAGGTCAGCATCTCCTGCAGCACCTGCACGTCCGACGTGACCCGCGACATGATCGCCCCGACCTCGCCCCGGTCGTAGAACCGATGCTCCAGCTTCATCAGGTGATCGAACACCTCCTGCCGCATCCGCCGCAGGATCGGATGGCCAACATTGGCCATCAACCACTGACGCACAAACTCGCTGCCCCACGACACCAGCACCACGATCCCGAACAGGATCGCAATCCGATCCAGCGTCGCAATCACCCCGTTGTCCAGCGCGCCCTGCAGCGCCTCGTACACCACCAACACCTGGACGCTCTGCGCCACCGCAAAGATCGCGTTCGCGAGAATCGCTGCGCCCAGCGCCTTCTTGTGCGGTCCGATGTAGCGTCCAAATCGCCGCACCAGCCTCGGGTTGTACAGCGATCCGTATTCCTTGTCCCAGCCATCCGCCATCGACGCCGAACTCGCCCAGCCGCTGCGCGGACCGTGCCCCCCGCCGCCCAGGTTGGAGCTCCAGCCGCCGGCCATCCCGCCGCCCATCATGCCCATCTAGCCGCTCCCGCCCGCCGCGGCCGCCGCTTCGGTCGGCCCCGCTGTCTCAGCCAACTCCCCCGACTCGTCAGCCTGAGCCTGCGCCGACTCCTGGTCGCGCAGCTCCAGTTCGTAAATCTCGCGGTAGAGCCCGCCCTCAGCCAACAGCTCGTCGTGCTTCCCGCGCTGCACGATCCGTCCCTGGTCCAGGACCAGGATCTGGTCCGCCTCGCGCAGCGAACGCAGCCGGTGCGCGATCACAAACGTGGTCCGACCCCGCATCAGCGCCGCCATCGCCTGCTGGATCTCGAACTCCGTCGCGGCGTCCACCGACGAGGTCGAGTCGTCGAAGATCAGCACCCGCGGATCCATCAGCAACGCCCGCGCAATCGCGATCCGCTGCTTCTGGCCGCCCGAGAAGTTCGCCCCGCGCTCGCCGACCCAGGTGTCGTACTGCTCCGGCAATCGGTTGATGAAGTTGTGGATCCGGGCCAGCTTCGCCGCCGCCTCGATCTCCTCATCCGTCGCGTCGGGTCGCCCGTAGGCGATGTTCTCTTTCAACGTCGCCGCGAACAGGAAGACCTCCTGCTGCACGATCGCGACCTGCTGCCGCAGCGCCTCCAGCGGCCACTCGCGCACGTCCTGGTCGTCGAACGTGACCCGACCCGTGCTGACGTCGTAGAAGCGCGGGATCAGGTTGACCACCGTCGTCTTGCCGCTGCCGGTCAGACCCAGCAGCGCAATCAGCTCGCCCGGCTTCGCCTCAAAGTCGATGTTGCCCAACACCGGCGAGCGCGGATCGTACGCAAACCCGACCTGTTCGAACTTGATATGTCCCTGCGGATGCTCCGGAGCGACTGCCTCCGGGTTGTCCTGCACTTCCGATTCCTGGTCCAGGATCTCGAAGATCCGCACCCCCGCCGTCGCCGCGCGCGGCACCATCATCACCATCCAGCCCAGACCCCGAATCGGCATCTGCAGGACCGTCAGGAACATCAGGAACATCGTCAGTTCGCCCACCGTGAAGTTGCCGTTCACGACCTCGCGGCCCCCGTACCAGATCGTCAGCACGATCGCCGCTGCGCCCAGCATCGTCATCAGCGGCATGTTCACCGCCTGCACCATCGATGCGTCGTACGAACGCTGCTGCAGCCAGCCGGCCGCGCGGCCGAACTTCAGTCCCTCGAACTCCGATCGGCCGAACGCCTTGACCACCCGAATCCCCGACAACGCCTCCTGCAGCACCGTGCCCAGCTGCGCTTGCGATTCCTGCACATCGTTCCAGATCGGGCGCAGGCGCCGCGCGACGAACGCCGAACGCGCCGCAATCAGGATCATGATTCCCCAGACCATCAGCGCCAGCGGCCAGTTGATCAAGAGCATGATCACCAGGGTGCCGATCCCCAGCACCAGCGTGAACGTCAGTTGCACGCCGCCGAAGTTGATGAACATTCGCACCACTTCGACATCCTGCGTCGCCCGGACCATGATCTGGCCCGTCTCCGCCCCGTCGTGGTAGCGGAACGACAGCGTCTGCAGGCGCTGGTAGATCGCGTTGCGCAGGTCGTAGGCGACCGTCTGACCCACCCACTCGGCCAGGTAACGCTGCACGAACATCGAGGTGCCGCGCAGCACCGCCGCGCCGACCAGCGCCAGCCCGGCCACGAGCACCAGCCAGCCCGTGATCGCGATCACGGTCTCGCCCTCCACGATCTCGGTCGAGATCGCGATGTCAATCGCCCATCGCAGCAGCACCGGCGTCGCGATCGCGAACCCGGCCGCCGCCAGGATCGCGACGGCGGTGACCGTCAGACCCTTCCAGTAGGGCAGCGCGAAGCGCATCACCCGACCCAGGATCAGAATCGAGGTCGGCAACTGATACCGTCGCTGCGGCGCAACCTGGCTGCTCAGGGTGGTCAATTTCGGCTCCCGACCGGGCGGCTGACCTGCATCGCCCTGGCGTCGGCACGCCGCTGGAACTCACTCATAACTCAACCGCAGTATAGTCTCGCCTCCCCTGGCGCACAGTTGTCCGCGTTGCACGGCCCTACTCTGACTCAACCAACGCCGGCCCGGCAAGTCGCCGGCCAGGTGGAACCGCATGACCCAACAACTGCTCCTCCGGCCGATGACGCTCGACGATCTCGACGACGTCACCGGCCTTGATGGCCGCGCCTTCGGCGCATCGGGCTGGAGCCGTCGCTACTTCGAGGGAGAATTGACCGACTCGCCGATCAGCATCTTCTACGTGCTCGCCGACCCCCAGCGCAGGCTCCTCGGCTACTTCGGGACCTGGCACGTGGTCGACCAGCTGCACCTCTGCACGTTCGCCGTCGATCCCGACCAACAGGGACAGGGATTGGGCGCGTTGCTGCTCAACTGTGTCATCCGCCTCGCCCAGCGACTGGAGTGCCAGCTCATTCAGCTCGAAGTGCGCGAGTCCAACGCCGTCGCCCGGTCGCTCTACCGCAGTCGCGGCTTCCACGACGACGCCATCCGCCCCAACCTCTACTCGAATCCGCGCGAAGACGGCGTCCTGATGGGCATGCCAACGCCTCAACAGCTGGACGACTCATCCTGGCGCCGGGCTGGCGACCGCCGGACAGGAGGCCTGCTGCTTCACTGGGACGATCGCGGCGGACAGACGGAGGAGCGCTGGCCGGTCGGCTGACCGATAGCTGACGGAGCTGCGATACACTTCCCGCCATGGACCTCAACGAACAGATCGAGTCCCTGCTCGAGCGATCCCGCTACATCCGCGCCATCGGTCCCACCACCGAAGACTTCATGCGTTGGCGCGACTCCACCGAAGAACTGCTGGCCGACGCCGTCGGCGAGGAACACCCCGTCATGGCCAGCTACCGCGATGCGATCGGTCCCCGGGAGTCGCTCGACGCCGAAGGCCTCCAGATCCACGGCCCCTACGGCATGGCCCCCCGCCTCCTCGCCGCCGAAGACATCCTCCGCACCCTCGTCACCTAGGCGTCGCTCGCTTTTGCCCTCGAAACATCTGCTATGCCACGCGCTCCCCCTTGCAGGGGGAGCTGCCGAAGGCTGAGGGGGTCCCGCCCGCAATCGGCAAATGCTGTCGAGAAGCTCGCGAGCGCCCAGGTTGCCCTCTGTCTGCCGAGGGACTGCTCACGACACTCGACGCCTCCATCAAACCGTCGCCGCGGCCTTCTTCTCCACCACCTCGGCGACTAGTTGCGCCGCCTGCACGTAGGTCAGGTGCGTCGTGTTGATCACCACGTCGTAGAGCAACGGCGACCACACATCGACCTTCCAGAACTTCTCGTGGAAGGCCGCCCGGCCCTTGTTGAACTCCTCGATCGAGCGCGCCGCCTGGATCTCGTCCACGCCTTCCCACTCCTGCACACGCGCGAGCGCCACGGCCGGTTCGGCCACCAGCTGCACATGCGTCGTGTCCGGCATCTCGCGCAGCACCATCTGGCTGCCCCGGCCGATGATCACCACATTGCCGCGCTGGGCGATCGATTCCATGATCTGCGAGGTCGTCGCCAGGATCGCGCGGTCGTCCACCACGCCCGAACCGCTGTCCGACAGCTCCTGGTAGCTCTGCGAGAGCATCAGCTCCAGGTTGCCCGAGCCCAGCATCGGATCAATCGCCCCGCCCGCCGCCGAGCGTTCCAGCGCCCGCTGCAGGAAATGACCCAGGCGGGCCCGCAGTGAGTCGGTCCGCTCGTCCTTCTCGGCCACCTCCGACACCGTCCGCCCGAGTTGACGCGAGGCGTCGACCAAGACGGTCTGGTCAATGTACTCAAGACCAAGATCCCGGCTCAGACGCCGCGCGACATCGCGCGCGCCCGCGCCGTACTGACTCGATACAGTCACGACCGGCATCGCACACCTCCCGGACTGACGCCCGCCCCCGATTCAAGTCCGGGGGCAGCACGCTCAGAGTACTCCAACGGAAGAAGCGGCGATGCGCAACCGGTTAGAGCTCGGCCATCATCGAACCGAGCGGCAACGAGCGCCGCAACGACCAACCCGTTGGCCCTTCGGCCTGCTCAACCTGGTCGAACACGCCGACATGCGTCACGACCAGGAAGTACTTCTGCGCCGACAGCGACTCGGCCGCGCTCATCGCCTCCGCCTCGCGCCGAAACCGGCCCACGGTCAGCGCCGTTCGCTCCAGTGGCGAGCGCGACCGGATCAGCGCATTGGGCGCCTGTTCCGGGTAGAGATCCCGGTACACGATCGAAGAGATCCGCTGCGCGTCCTCAGCCCCTTGTTCGGCCACCATCTGCAGCAGGTGCTCGCCGTCGTCGTACCACGACTGCGGCGCCCCGAGTTCGAGCATGAACGGATGGAACAGACCGAGGATGACCTCCAGCATCTGCTGCAGATCCTCCAGGCCGTAGTGATCGTCGAACTGGTCGGTGACCGGAATGTGCGGCGGCGTCGCGTCGACCTGCTCGCGGTCGTACAGCGCCCGCACCAGGTCGATCTGAGCCCGCGCCTGCTCATCCGGAACCAGCGCCAGCATCCGTTGCACCATGAGATCAGGTTAAACCACGACGGCTCCACCGACGGGTGGAGCCATCTGCTGTTCCCCTCTCCCCCCGCTCCGCGGGGGGAGATGTCACGGAGTGACAGAGGGGGGTCCGGCCTCGTCGCCTAGTTCTCGTCAACGACCTCCGCGACCGCCTCGCTGACCGCGCCGGTGTTGATCGCGATCTTCTGCGGCTCTGGCTCTTCGCCCTTGGGCAGCGACAGCTCCAGCACGCCGTTGGCCAGGTGCGCCGAGATCTTCGAGACGTCGTACGAGGGATCCAGCTTGAAGCTGCGGCTCAGCACCGTGCGCGTCACTTCGCGGCGGCGGTACTTGCGATCCTCGCCCGACCCGTTCTCCGAACTCTCGTCGCTCGCGTGCTCGGCGTGAATCGTCAACTGGCCGTCGTCCACGGTCACCGAGATCTCATCCTCGTCGAAGCCGGGCACCCAGGCCTCGATGCCGATCCCCTCATCGTTCTCGTAGACGTTCACCGGAAGCTGCCAGGACGACGTCGGCAGCTTGGCGCCGGCCGTCGAGGCGACCCGGCGGGGGCGCCGCGCAAAGGCGCTCGGCCACTGACCAGAGAACAGGCTGTCGAACTCGGCAAACGGGTCGCGAATCAGGATCTTGCTCATCATTGTTCCTCTCTGAGCGTTCCGCGTCGGTTCAGCCCCATTGCTGTCCCGACCTCTTGCACAAACCTTATAGCTCTCGACTCAGCTTTTTCAACTGTCTGACTGTAATACTGGACACATGATGACTTCCATGGACAAATACCTGATAGCATGACTATCAAGGACAAGGAAACCCATGCCCGGAGACTTCTATCAAATCCTCGGCGTGTCCCGCGACGCCTCCGATAAGGACATTAGTTCAGCGTATCGCAAACTGGCCCGCCAGTATCACCCAGACGTCAACGGCGGCGACCGCGACGCCGAAGCCCGCTTCAAGGAAGTCAACGCCGCCCACGATGTGCTCGGCGACCCCGACAAGCGCGCCGCCTACAACAGGTGGGGCGACCAGTGGGAGCACGCCGAGCAGCTCGAAGAGATGCAACGGCAGCGAGGCGGTATGGGCGGCTTCGGCGGCTTCGGATTTGGCGGCGGGCAACCCTTCGGCGGCCAACACGGCGGGCAGGGCAATATCCAGTTCGACTTCGGCGAGCAGTTCGGCGATGCCGCCGATCTGGGCGACCTCTTCGGCAACCTGTTCGGCGGCCGCTCCGGCGGCCCCGGCACGATGCCCCGTCAACCCGCACGCGGCCGCGACATCGAGCACGACATCACCGTCTCCCTGCGCGAGGCCTTTCACGGCACCACCCGAACCCTGCAGCGCGGCGCGGCCGGCTCGCGCCTCGAAGTCACCATCCCCCCCGGCGTCGGCGACGGACAGCGAATCAAGTTCACCGGCAAGGGCGAGGATGCGCACGGCGGACAGGACGGCGACCTCTTCATCACCGTCCACGTCGACGACGACCCCGTCTTCGAGCGCCGCGGCGACGACCTGCATGTGCCGGTCGACGTCTCGCTCACCACGGCGGCGCTGGGCGGCGAAGTCGCCGTCCGCTCGCTGAGCGGCAGCGGAAGGCTGGCCCTGCGCATCCCGGCCGGCACCCAGAACGGTCGCGTCTTCCGACTCGCCGGCCAGGGCATGCCCCGGTTCAAGCGCGACGGCCGCGGCGACATCCTCGCCGAGGTCCGCCTGCGCATGCCCGACCCGCTGACGCCCGAGCAGACCGTGCTGTTCCGCCAGCTCCGAGACCTGGAAGACGGACCCGAATGAGCAACCAACCCGTCTACACCATCCGCATCGCCGCGCAGTTGGTCGGCGTTCACCAACAGACCCTGCGCACCTACGAGCGCGAAGGCCTGCTCACCCCGGCCCGCTCGGCCGGACGACAGCGGCTCTACAGCGAGCAAGACATCGAGCGACTCAGACTGATCCGCCGCCTGATCGACGAACTCGGCGTCAACCTCGCCGGCGCCGACATCATCCTCCGCCTGCGCAACCGGATCAACGAACTGGAACAAGAGAACCAGCAACTTAAGGACGAACTCCAGCGACAGCGAGACCAACAACTGCCGGCCGTCCGACGCCCGCAGTTCGACCGACAGGAGCGACGACGATGATGCGACGAGACCGATTCACCAACCAGGCCCAGCAACTGCTCGAGGCCTCGCAGCAGCTCGTGCGCGAGAAGCGCCACGCCCAGTGGGACGTCGAGCACCTGCTGGCCAGCATCGCCCGCGTTGAAGACGGGCTGGCCAACGACCTGCTCAACGCCCTCAACGTCGACCGCGCCCGACTGCGCGCCGACGCCGACACCGCGATCGACGCCGCGCCCAGGCTCAGCTACGACGTGGTCCAGCTCACCGTCACGCCGCGCGTCGTGCAACTGCTCGAGCGCGCCAACGTCGAGGCCGAGCGCCTTAACGACGAATACGTCGGCGTCGAGCACCTGTTGATCGCCCTCACCGGCGACTCCGGCGGCCCCGCCGCGCAGATCACCCGCGCCCACGGCATCACCGCCGAGCGGCTCTACGCCGCCCTCCAGCAGATCCGCGGATCCCGCCGCGTCGACCAGCCCGACGCCGAGTCGCACTACGATTCGCTCAACCGCTACGCCACCGACATCACCCGCCTCGCCTCTGAAGGCAAGCTCGACCCCGTCATCGGCCGCGACGTCGAGCTGCGCCGCGTGCTGCAGATCCTCAACCGGCGGACCAAGAACAACCCTGTGATCATCGGCGAGGCCGGCGTCGGCAAGACCGCCATCGCCGAGGCCCTCGCCCAGCGCATGGCCGCCGACGACGTCCCGGACAACCTGCGCGGCAAGCGACTCATGTCGCTCGACATGGGCGTCCTCCTCGCCGGCGCCAAGTTCCGCGGCGAGTTCGAGGAGCGCCTCAAGTCCGTGATCGACGAGGTCCGCGAGTCCGAAGGCCAGGTCATCCTCTTCATCGACGAACTCCATACCGTCGTCGGCGCGGGCGCCGCCGAGGGCGCGATCGACGCCGCCAACATGCTCAAGCCGCCCCTCGCCCGGGGCGAACTGCGCGTCGTCGGCGCGACCACGCTGGACGAGTACCGCAAGCACATCGAGAAGGACGCCGCGCTCGAGCGCCGCTTCGCGCCCGTCTATCTCGACGAACCCTCGACCGAAGACACGATCGAGATCCTGACCGCCCTCAAGTCCCGCTACGAGGCCCACCACGGCGTCCAGATCAGCGCAGAGGCGATCGAGTCCGCCGTCCGCCTCTCCCACCGCTACCTGACCGAGCGCCGCCTGCCCGACAAGGCGATCGACCTGATCGACGAAGCCGCCTCCCGGCTCGTGATCGACAACCAGTCGCCGCCGGCCCGCGTGGTCGAGCTGCGACGCCGGGTCGACGAGCTCAAGCAGGAGCAGGAAGCCGCCGCCCAGCGCGAGGACTATGAGACCGCCGCCCGGATCAAGCAGGAACTGCTCGCCATCCAGGACGAGGTCCAGGCCAGCCGCGACGACTGGGACGCCCAACACGCCGTGCGCGACACCGTCCACGAGCGCGACATCGCCGAACTGATCGGCGAGATCACCGGCATCCCCGTCAGCCGCATGCTCGAAGACGACGAGGCGCGCCTGCTGCACATCGAGGAGGACCTGCACGAGCGCGTGATCGGCCAGGCCGAAGCGGTCACCGTCGTCTCCGACGCCATCCGCCGCGCCCGCGCCGGACTCAAGGATCCCACCCGCCCGATCGGCTCGTTCATCTTCGTCGGACCCACCGGCGTCGGCAAGACCGAGCTGGCCAAGGCGCTGGCCGAGTACCTCTTCGATTCCGAGGACGCCCTCGTCCGGCTCGACATGTCCGAGTACCAGGAGCGCCACACCGTCAGCCGGATCGTCGGCGCGCCTCCCGGCTACGTCGGCTACGACGACGGCGGCGGGCTGACCGAACTGGTCCGCCGCCGGCCCTTCCGCGTCGTCCTGCTCGACGAGATCGAGAAGGCCCACCCGGACGTCTTCAACCTCCTCCTCCAGGTGCTCGACGACGGCCGGATCACCGACGGCCAGGGTCGCACGGTCGACTTCCGCAACACCGTCGTGATCATGACCAGCAATCTCGGCACCACGGCCCGGATGGACTCGCGGATGGGCTTCGCCGGTTCGCACGACGAACGCGCCCGCGACTGCGAACGCGCGCTTAAGGACTTCTTCCGCCCCGAGTTCCTCAACCGCGTCGACGAGATCGTCTGCTTCGATCCGCTGACCGAAGAGGAGCTCCTGGAGATCGTCGACCTGATCGCGAACGAGGAGCGCGGCCGCCTGTCCGACATGGGCCGCAGCTTCGAGTTGACCGACGCCGCCCGCCGCCAGCTCGCCAGCGACGGCTACGATCCCGCCTTCGGCGCCCGCCCTCTGCGCCGCGTCTTCCAGCGCCGGATCGAGAACCCCCTCAGCAAGCTCCTGATCGCCGGAGACTTCGCCGAGGGCGACACCATCCAGGTCGACTTCCAGGACGACGACTTCACCTTCACCAGCGCCACCCCCGCAGCCCGGGAGCCCGTCGCCGCCGCCACCTGATCGAACCAAGTCCCTGGTCCAAGCTCAGACGATCATCCTCTTGTGGCAGGGACACCACCCACTCCCGTCATTCCCGCGCTTGCCGCGGGAATCTCGATTCCTTCGGCGCGAACTCTGCAACCTGCTCTGTTTGGTGGATGTTCCGCTCAAGATGCGGGTTCTGGCCCCAGAGTTCGAGTCGGACGTGGGTGGCTGCACCTCGCTCTCGGGCGGGGGTGGAATTCGGGTGTGCGGGGCCGATCTCCGAAGGGAGGCGGCGTGCGGAAGCTGGTGCGAAAAAAAACCGCGGTCTGGGGGTATTAGGGAGGCTCGTCCTCATCCTGAGTGGATTCCTCGTCAGCTTCGTCGTCCTGCTCGGATTCGGCCTTGGCCCTGGCCGCGGCCTCTTCCCTGGCCATCAGCGCGTCGAGCTCGGCGTCGCTCATGGCGGCGATGGCGAGGTTCGGATCGGGCGGTTCCGATTCGGGTTGGGGGGCGGACAGGTCGGGCTGCTGGGGACGCGGAAAGAGGTCGAGCAGCCGGGCGAGCGAGTCGAGCGCCCGGACCTGCGCGTAACCGCGTTCCTTGGGGTCGTTTGCGATCGCCCAGTAACGATCCTGGATGTCCTGCTGACCTGGTTGTGGGTTGCTCATGTCGGGCCCTATCTCAGAACGTGCGTTTGCAGTTGATGGTATACGAACGCAGGTTCTGTTGTTGCGCACCCGTTGGCTGGCGGCTCCGGACAGCGTGGCGAAGGTTGCAGATCGCGGACGCAGTCAAGATGCCCACCTATTGAGAACTCATGTACTGTGTTGCAACGAACGACAAGCTGCGGTTGCGCTAGGGGTGTGATCGAGGGCAAGGAAGAGAGTCTTTGAGGATGGTTGATTTCGCAGAACGGCGGACCTGGCGGCGAATCACCGGGTTGCACAAGCATCGGAAGTTCTCTCTGACCAATCGCCAGGAACAGCTCTACGACTCGCTCCTCAGCACCTCCTGCCCGCCCGACGGCCACGATTCCGGCGCGGACCGCCTGACCTTGCTCGGCTATGGCGGTGCGATGGGCGGGGGCAAGACGCGGGCGATCGCCGAACTCGCCATCGACGCTGCGCTCGCTTTCCCCGGCAACAACGTGCTCGTCGCCCGGCACCACCTCTCCGACCTCTCCTCAACCACGATGAAAGAGTTCTTCGCTCACTGCCCGACCGAGCTGATCGACCGCCGCCAGCAAGCTCCGACCCAGCTCGTCCAGCTCAGACTCCCCGAGTGGCCCGAGGGCCAGACCTCGACCGTCAACTTCCGCCACCTCTCCGACTGGCGCGGACTCGGCTCGCAGCAGTACGGGGCGGTCCTGATCGACGAAGCGGGACAGGTCGAGGAGGACGCCGCCCTGATGCTGCTGACCCGGCTGCGGCATCCGGCCCAGCACCAGCGCTGGTTCGTGGCCGCCTCCAACCCCTGGCCGGGCTGGTTCCAGCGCTGGTTCGTCCAGCGCGAACTGCCCGAGGACGCCCTCCGCGCCGCCCAGGGCCAGGTCACCTTCATCCCCGCCAGGATTGAGGACAACCCCCACCTGCCCGAGAACTACGCCGAGGTCAACCACGCCCTGATGCCGCCGGCCTGGCGCGAGCGCTTCATCGAAGGCCGCTTCGACGCGCTGCTGGGCCGGGTCTACCCCGACTTCGACCCCAACATGCACCGCTGGGAACAGCCGCTGCCCCAATTCACGTATCTCATCGGCGGCCTCGACTTCGGCGGCCAGACCGAGTCCGCCCACCACACCGCCGCCATCGTCGCCGGGCTCGTCTCTCCGTCCCGACCCCCTTCCGGTCCCCTCTCCCCGAGGGAGAGGGCTAGGGTGAGGGCCGCCGAAGATTTCGCCAGATACAGAGGGAAGTCCCCCAACCTCGCTGCCCCGCAACACCCAACCCACCCCTACACCCTGATCCGGCTGGCCGAGTTCGAGGACCGTGGCCCGGGCGTGATCCAGCGCCTCGAACAGTGGCAGCAGGCCTGCCAGCGCCGGCACGGCCGGATCCGCTGGGCCGCCGACCGCTCGCAGTCGGCCTGGATCGACCACCAGCGCCGACAGGGCATCGACGTCGTGCCCGCCTCCGGAGCGCCCGGCTCCATCCTCTACGGCGTCAACCTCGTCCATGAGCGACTGGCCTCGGACCCGCCCAGGTCCTTCTACCTACCGGAACTGACCCAGTTCCCGCGGCGCATGAGCGAGTACGTCTGGCAATCGGGCGACGACCCCGATCCCAAACCGCGCAAGCAGAACGACGACCTGATCGACGCCGACCGCTACATGCACGAACTGCTCCAGCAGGTCCCCAGGCCCTTCCGGAGACGCCGCGTCCAGATCGTCCAACCGCCCCTCGGCCGAGACGCCCGCTGGCGAGAGCCGTGAGACACACCCTCATTGCCCCAAGTAGGCGCTCTCTCCCCTCCCGATCCCCCGCGCTTGACGCGGGGGCCAGGGCAGAGCACAACGCTCAGGAGACGACGTCGCTCCCACCTCGGCTGCGGCTTGCGGATCCCGCGCGCGACAGTTCGGCCGCCGCTCCCGGCGGAGCGTCGCACAACGGCCGAGGTCTGGGCCCCGCATCAAGTGCGGGGCATCGGAGGGGGAGTGCGGCGCGTCGATTCCATCTTCCGATCCCCCGCGCTCGACGCGGGGGCCAGGGCAGAACACAACACTCACAAGACGACGTCGCTCCCACCTCGGCTGCGGCTTGCGGATCCCGTGCGCGAGAGCTCGGCCGCGGCGTCCGGCGGAGCGTCGCACAACGGCCGAAGTCTGGGCCCCGCATCAAGTGCGGGGCATCGGAGGCCAATGCAGGGCGTCGGAGGGGGAGTGCGGCGCATATACACTCTGTTCGAGACCAACCACCTGGAGGCAGCATGACCACCTTGACCGCTCCCGCGACCGAGACCTTGCTCTACGAGGAGCGCGGCCACGTCGCGATCATCACCCTCAACCGGCCCGAACGCCTCAACGCCATCTCCGGCGAGATGCTCGAAGCGCTCTCCGCGCAGCTGATCGCCTGCCAGCGCGAGCCCGAGATCCGCGTCATCGTCCTGACCGGCGCCGGTCGCGGCTTCTGCTCCGGCCTGGACCTCGTCGACCAGCAGCAGCGCATGTCGGCCGGCGACGGACGGCCCGGCTACAGCCTGTTCGACCTGCGCGACGCGCCGCCGGTCGTACTGCAGCGCATGGACAAGCCCGTCATCTGCGCGCTCAACGGCGCGGCCGCCGGATACGGCATGGACATGGCCCTGCTGGCCGACATCCGGATCGCGTCCGACCGCGCGAAGATGGGCGCCGTCTTCGCCCGGCGCGGCGTGCTGCCCGAATCGGGCGGCACCTGGATCCTGCCCCGACTGCTCGGCTGGGCACGCGCCGCCGAGGTCGCCTTCCGCGGCCGCGTGCTCGACGCCCAGGAATCGCTCGACGTCGGCCTGGTCAACGAGATCGTCCCCCACGACGACCTGATGACCCGCGCGCTCGAACTGGCCGACGAGATCGCCGCCAACGCCCCGCTCTCGGTCCAGGCGACCAAGCGGATGATGCGCCTCGGCATGGACGAACCGTTCGAGGCCGCCGTCGACCACATCTACCTGCAGCTCCTGCCCCTCTTCCAGTCCGACGACTTCAAAGAAGGCGTCCGCTCGTTCATGGAGAAGCGGGAGCCGAACTTCCAGGGGCGGTAAGAGCTCCCCCTCCGGGGGAGCTGTCGCGAAGCGACTGAGGGGGCCCGCCGCAACCCACCGAAAGGCAACCAACGTGCCACAACGACCAGTCGCCGACGACGAACGCCAGCGGGTCTCGAGCTACCTGCTCGCGCAGGGCGAGAAATACACCTGGATTGAACTCTGGCCCCGCGTCGTCGACGCGCGGATCGACTTCCTCAACACCCTGAACCGGGTCTCGTCCGAGCAGGCCGCCTGGAAGCCGGGACCGGACCATTGGAGCATCGAGGAGGTCGCCCAGCACGTGCTCGACGGCTCGAAGCGCTGCGCCGACCTGGTCGCGCAGCTTTCGCTCGGCAAGGACCCCACGCTCACGCCCCAGGAGATCGGCGCAATCGACCCGGCCCAACGGCCCGCCGACCGCCCGTTCCCGCAGTTGGTCCGGGATTTGCTGGTCGACTCGCGCGACTTCGGCAATGTGATCGAAGGTCTGCCCGAGCCGCCCGCCTTCGAGCCGACCCGGCCGCATCCATTCTTCGGCGAGTTGCACGGCCGCGCCTGGTTCATGTTCCAGCGCGTCCATGACCTCGACCACGTCAACCAGGTCAACGCGATCAAGGAGACCGAGGGCTACCCCGCCTAGCCCCGCTTCACCCGTGTCAACGTCATTCCCAGCTCTGCTGGGAATCTCGCCTGGGCCGGCAGCAGTAGGGAGGGAACGAGATTCCCAGCAGAGCTGGGAATGACGGGATTGAAGTGGAAACGACTTTGCTGCGATGAGAGGAGCAACGATGCGCGTTGCCATTGGGATGCACCG
The DNA here is from genome assembly GCA_028875225.1 of Chloroflexota bacterium. Taxonomy (GTDB): domain Bacteria; phylum Chloroflexota; class Dehalococcoidia; order Bin125; family Bin125; genus Bin125. The sequence goes on from JAPPFB010000011.1 coordinate 54,408, forward strand.
CGACGGGATTCACGACTGGGACTCGGCGGTTCGCTACGCCCAGGCGGCGGAGCGGCTGGGCGTCTACTCCTTCTGGTCGGCTGAGGCCTGGGGCCACGACGGGATCACGCCGCTCGCCTACCTGGCCGGCAAGACCGAAACGATCAAGCTGGGCACCGGGATCATCCAGGGCGGCACGCGCTCGCCGGCGCTGGTCGGGATGACGGCGATGACGCTGCAGTCGATGTCCGGCGGGCGGTTCATGCTTGGCCTCGGCACCTCGGGTCCGCAGGTGGTGGAAGGCTGGCACGGCGTCCCCTTCGCCGGCGCGGTGTCGCGGCTCAAGGAGACCGCCGAGATCGTGCGCATGGTTTGCAGCGGCGAGCGCCTGGTCTACAACGGTCGCCACTACACGCTGCCGCTGCCCGGCGGCGAGGGCAAGGCGATTCGCTCGGGCGCGCCGCCGACCGAACCACCCAACATCTACTTCGCCTCGCTCGGACCGAACAGCCTGCGCATGTGCGGCGAGGTCGGCGACGGCTGGCTGGGCACCTCGTTCATCCCCGAGACCGCCGACGTCTTCCTCGACGACATCCGCGCCGGCGCGGAATCGGCCGGGCGCAGCCTGGACGAGATCGACCTTGAGGCCGCCGCGGGGATCGAGTTCACCGACGATGTGGAGGAGGCCGCCACGCGGCACGCGCGCGGGATCGCGTTCACGCTCGGCGCGATGGGCTCGGCCAAGACCAACTTCTACAACGACGCCTTCTGCCGCCAGGGCTGGGCCGACGCGGCCAAAGAGGTCCAGCGGCTCTGGATTGCCGGAGAGCGCGATCTGGCCCGCGAACGGGTGCCGGTCGAACTCGCGCTCAAGGTCAACATGATCGGCAACGACGCCGACGTGCTCGAGCGGCTTCGCGTCTACCGCGACGCCGGCGTCGACACGATCCGCGCCGGGATCGCGGGCGACACCGTCAACGACCGGATCGCCAACCTCGAGCGCTTCATGCACCTGGTCGGCGAGCTCAACTCCGAGGAGTGACCAGCACGTAGCCCGCCTCGCCCTCGGTCACCCGAATCCAGCTGTCGGCCGGCACGTCGTTCAAGGTCGTGACCAGGCCGCTGGCCGGCCAGCGAATGATGACGTCGGCGCTGCCGGCCTCGCGCAGGCCGAAGTGCAAGGCGTCCTCGCTCTGGCCGAGGAAGTGGCTCGAGACGCCCACCTCGCGTATCTGCTCGGGCAGGCCGCTGGCAAAGACCGAGACCCGCGCGCCGAGACCCTGTCGATTGCTTGTCACTCCCTCAAGCGTCACCCGCAACCATCCCCCAGCGCCGCGAGACTCGTTACGATAGAACAGAGGTACTGACGCGTTGTTGACCACGAACACATCCAGGTCGCCGTCATTGTCGGCATCGAAGATCAGCAGGCCTTTGCCATCCTCGATATCGTCCAATCCCACGTCTGTGCTGCGGCTGCGGAACCGACCCGTCCCGTCGTTCTCCCAATAGCGTGTGGCGTCAGAGCCGTAGCCGGGCATCATCAGCATGCCGTTGGTCATGGTCAGGTCGAGGTCGCCGTCGTTGTCCGCATCGAAGAACGCCGCGCCCCAACCCCAGGAGCCGTCGCGCACGTTGGCGTCGTCGGTCGCGTCCGAGAAGCGGCGCGCGCCGTCATTGCGGAACAGCCGGTTGCCGTTCTTGGTTCCTTCCTCGTCTCCGCCCGGACTGCCGCGCTGGAAGGAATAGATCGAGGTGACGAACCAGTCGAGGTCGCCGTCGGCATCGTAGTCGCCGAAGGTGGTGCCCATCGCGTTCTGCGCCGTGCCGACCTCCGCCGCCAGCGTGCCGTCGCTGAAGGTGCCGTCGCCGTTGTTCCAGAACAGCCGGCTGGTGCCGAAGTCCGAGGCGACCGCCAGTTCGGGCCAGCCGTCGCCGTCGAGGTCGACGAAGGTCGATCCGAAGGCGAATGTGCCTTCGGTGAGCTCGGCCTGGGTCTGGGAGATCACGCCCTCCATCTGCACGCCGGCGGATTCGGTGACGTCCTCGAAGAATCCGGGCGCGTCCGCGCCGAGGTTTCGCAGCAGGCGAACGCCGGCGACCGCCTCGCCGACCAGCTGGGACGGGCGCCACTCGGTCACGTGCAGGTCGAGGTATCCATCGCGGTCGTAGTCGCCGAAGGATGCGGAGAATCCGATCCTGCGGTCGCCGGTGGCTACTGCGACGCCGCGCTCCATGCCCTGCTCGGTGAACAGGCCGTCGTCGTTGATAAACAGGTAATGCCTGGTGTCGCCAATCGTGGTGATGAACAGGTCGAGGTCGCCGTCGTTGTCGACATCGCCCCAGGCGGCGCCGTTGGAGGGCAGCTCCCAGCCGGCCAGTCCGGTCTGTCCGGAGACCTCCTCGAAGGTGCCGTCGCCGCGGTTGCGGAAGAGCAGGTCGTGGCCGTCGAGCCTGGTGACGAGCAGGTCGGTGGCGCCGTCGCCATCGAAATCTCCGGCAGCCGCGCCGCCTGTCATGCGCTCGGCGTCGCAGAGCGTGCCGCTGCGTTCCTCCTCGGTCTCACGGGTGATGTTGTCGAAGAGGCAGTCGCCGGGCACTCGGGCCTGGTGCTGCATGTAGACCAAGCCGGCGGCTTCGCTGTCTTCGGTGAACAGCGTGGCGGCTGGTTGGACTTCTCGCACTGGTACCTGCGATCGTTCAGGGATATCGTCCGCACAGGCAGCCGAGGTCAAGATGATTGACAGCCCGACTGCGACTATCGCAGCAACTCGTAACGCGAACCTGGCTGATACTGGCTGCACCGGACCATCTCGATTCAGTGGCGGCGTTCGACGGCAACGAACTCTGCCGCGGCGGGGTGTCAGTGCGAAAGGGTAACGAACATGACCACGACCCACGACGGTTCGCCGCACCGGGGCCCGTTGAGCGGCATTCGCGTGCTGGAGTTCTCGCAGATTATCGCGGGGCCGTTCGGCTGTCAGAATCTGTCGGACATGGGCGCCGAGGTGATCAAGGTCGAGCCGCCGGAGGGCGAGGCGTGGCGTCAGTTCTCGCAGTTCATGCCGGGCGAGTCGAAGTGGTTCCAGTCGCTCAATCGGGGCAAGCGATCGCTCGTGCTGGCCCTGCGCGATCCCGAGGCGCAGGCGATTGTGCATCGTCTGGTTCCGGAGATCGATGTCGTGGTGATCAACTATCGGCCCGATGTGGCGGCTCGGCTGGGGCTCGACTACGAGACATTGCGGGCGATCCGGCCGGACCTGATCTACGTGGACAACACGGCATTTGGGCGGCAGGGTCCGTGGGCGCAACGGCCCGGCTACGACATCGTCGCTCAGGCGGTGACGGGTCTGATGGCGCTGGACGGGAAGCTGGACGACAACGGGACGGCGCCGTCGCCGGTGTCGGCGCCGGTCGCCGACTATGGGACGGGGATCGTGATTGCGCTGGGGGTCTGCGCGGCGCTGTTTCATCGTCAGCAGACGGGCGAGGGTCAGATGGTGGAGACGACCTTGCTCAACACTGCGTTGGCGATGCAGGGCAGCAGCGTGATGCAGTTGCCGCTCGCCGATGAGTTGCCAGCGGCGAAGATGGCTCGGATCAACGAGCTGCGGTCAGCGGGGGCTCCGTACGCGGAGCTGCAGGAGGTCTACAAGGATCGCGGGGCGCAGGGGGCGTTGAACATCTACTATCGCTGCTTCGAAACCCGGGACGGGGCGGTGGCGATTGGGGCGCTGTCGGCTTCGCTCTGGGCCAAGGTCCGGGCCGCGCTGGAGACGGATTTCCTCGGTTTCGCCGACCCGAATCTGGATCCGACCGACCCGGCGCAATTGGCCGAGGCCACCGCCCGCGTGCGAGAGATCGAGGCGCATGTGCGCTCACAGAGCACCGAGCACTGGCTGGCTCGATTCGAGGCGCACGGGGTGCCCAGCGGGCCGATCCAGTTTCCGGAAGAACTGGCCGACGACCCGCAGATCGAGGCGAACGAGATGGTGGTCGACCTGGACCACGACCTGTCCGGTCCGCAACGCCAGGTGGGTCCGCTGCTGAAGATGAGCGCCACGCCGACGGCGGCGCAGGGATCGTCACCGCCGCTTGGTCGTGACACCGACGACATCGTCGCCAGCGCGGGCTTCGGCCCGGAGGAGATCGCGGACCTGCGCAAGCGAGGGATCATTGCGTAGGCCAGCAGACCCTCACCCCAGCCCCCCGCATCAGGTGCGGGGCAGGCTTCTCCCAGAGCAGGGTCGCGCGCAATCCCTCTATGAAGTCGCCCCCGCGGAGGCGGGGGCGCTGTGGGCGGATGGCAACGAAGGCCCCGCCTACGCGGGGCCGACTCTGGTTGGTTTGCGCGCAAGTCCCTTTGAGAGAGGGGGAGCGTGCTCGGGTTACGGTGGAATTGGAAGCCTGACGTGACGGTGATCCGCCGGGATCAGGCAACCAGGCCGGCGAGCAGACGCAGGTCGTTGTCGACGTCGGATCGCCGGGCCCCCTCAGTCGCTTCGCGACAGCTCCCCCAGAGGGGGAGCTCTTTGCCGCCTACAAGACGCCGTCCCAGGCGGCGATTTCTTCTCCTCGGAAGTTGTTTTCGGTTCGGGCGGATTCTCCGAGGACGACGGTCTGGCGGGTTTTGGGATCCCAGCGGGGCCAGGGGAGGTTGCCGGTCGAGGGGTCTCCGGTTTTGGCGAAGGCGAGCCAGGAGTCCATGGTGAGTTCGGCCAGGGCGTTGGCGGCCACGCCTTCGCCGGCGAAGGCTGAGGCGACCTGGTGGGTGCCGAAGACGAAGGGGATGTCGAGGGCGTGGCAGGAGCCGAGGGCGCCGTCGAGCATGGGCGACTTCCAGTCGAAGAGGTAGCACCAGGTCTGGTCGCTGTGTTGCGCCTGGGCGTCGAGCAGTCGCATCGCGGGAACCCGGAAGAGTTCGTCGCCCGAGGCGGCGGTCTGGATCTCGTAGGCAGTGATTGATTCGCCCCGGGCTTCACGGGCGGCGCGGTAGATGTCGTACAGTCGTCGGCCGTCACCATGGAGACCGTCCATGACGGCGACCGCGTCTTCCTCATTCGGTGGTTCGGTCGGGACCATGGCGGCGAAGAGTTTGCTCTCCTCGTCGAGGCAGCCGATCAGCGCCGAGACGCCGGCGGCCTGTCCGGCGCGGACCGCGTCGATCGGCATCTCAGTGAGGAACTCGCCGTCGATGACCGGGCGGAAGGGCATCTCTGGCTGTTTGCCGGCTTCCATGGCGACGTAAAGCATCTGCTCCTCGAGCTTGGCCTGGGCGGCGACGATGTCCTCCACTGACGCGGCCTGCAGCGCTTCGGCATCGTCGGGTTTGACGCCGAGGTGGTCGCAGAACATGCGACCGTGTTCGACTGCCTGGACATCTTCGATGCCGTGGTGGCCGGCGCCGGACTGAGGGATGGCCTTGTGGAAGAGTCCGGTCGCCTCCGGGGAGCCCATCAGGGAGGCGACGGACATGCCGCCGGCGGACTCGCCGAAGATGGTGATGTTGGCGGGATCACCGCCGAACGCGGCGATGTTGTCGCGGACCCAGCGCAATGCGGCGACCTGGTCGCGCATGCCGAAGTTTGACTCCTCGAGGGCTGGCAGGTGGAGGAAACCGAGGGCTCCGAGGCGGTAGTTGATCGTGACGACGACGACATCGCCGCGGGAAGCGAGCATGGCGCCGTTGTAGAGGCCCTCGCTGCCGGAACCGATGGTGAACGCGCCGCCGTGGATCCAGACCATGACCGGGCGGGCGGCATCGTCGGTACCGGGGGTCCAGATATTGAGGAAGAGACAGTCCTCGGACTGTTCTTGCGGGGCGGCGCCGATCATGGCGTCGAGCGCCTCGTTGGGAATCTGGGGCGCCATCGGGCGGAAGGACTCGCAGTCCAGCACGTCGTCCCAGCCAGGATGAGGCCGCGCGACGCGGAAGCGCAGGCTGTCGACCGGCGGCGCGGCGTAGGGGATGCCCCGGTAAACGCTGAGGCCGTCCTCGGAGGATCCGTGGACTCGGCCGGATTCTGTCTGGACGATGGCTGCCATGTTGGTGCTCCCAGCTCTGTTGGTTGTTGTTCGGAATGCAGATTAGCCGGGGGTTGGCGGGAAGACGGGGTTGTTGGACTCGATCTGTCGTGATTTGCGGGAGAACGAGGGCGATCGTGTTTGGTCTTGTTCGACTTTGGACGATTTTGTGCGGATCTGGTCGAATGGTGGACGGGATTGGGTTGTGGTTGGACGGGCTTGGTCGGTGATGGAGTGGCTTTCGCGGTTGTGACTGTGGGCCCCCTCCGCCCCTTCGGGGCACCTCCCCCGGAGGGGGAGGTCTTGGGAAGAGTTGGGTTAGTTGGTGGTGAGGGGGGCGGTGCTGAAGACGACCCGGAAGGGTTTGCAGTAGATGATGACGGAGTTGATGTCGTCGGGGGAGAGATTGGCGGGGAGGAGGTAGTTCTGGTTTCCGACGTTGCCTTTGAGGCGGGCGAGCTCGGTGTAGCCGGCGTCGGAGATGTCGCCTCGGCCCTGTGGGTCGGGGTGGGGACTGACGAGGACGAAGAGGGCGGGTCCGTTGGTCACGCGGAAGTCCTCGAAGCGGAGGACGTGGGAGCCGTCTTCGAGCTGGTAGATGGTGGCGGTTCCTTCGCCCTTGTGGAAGGCGTCGCCGTCGACGAATGCGCCGGACTTGAGGACGGCGGCTTCGGACATGGCGTCGGTCATCGATTCCTGGACTTCGATTTCGAGCTTGGATGCGGCCGACATCATGACGGTGGCCTCGTCCTCGGTCAGTTCTGCGGGGATGGTGGCGTCGGCGCCGAGGGGGAAGGCTTCATCGACGACGGTGTCGACGAAGAGGGGGCGGATGAGCCAACCGACTAGGAGCAACAGCGGGATCGCGGCGGCGATCATGCCGGCCAGGGTGATGCGTCCGTTCCTGGTGGTCCAGAGCCAGGTGAGGATTCGTCTGAGCAAGTTGATTGGCTGCCTCATCGCGTTCTCCTTCCGCTCGGGTCAATGGTCCTGGAGCGAATGGGCTTAGGGACCAACCTACGCCTGTTGCAAACCCATTGGGTTTAGAAGACGCCATCCCAGACTGCACGTTCTGTCGCGCGCCATGCAGTTTCGACGCGGAGATTGGGTCCGAGCATCATCTGCGGGCGCGAGTCGGCGTTGTACGGCGGCCAGTCGAGGCCCTCGATGGCGGGATTGCCGGTGCGGGCGAAAGTGGTCCAGATGTCGAGCATGGCGTCGGCCAGCGCGTCGGCCTCGGGTCCAGTCCCGGCGAAATCGGGCGCATCTCGGTAGGTACCGAAGGAGAAGGGGATGTCGAGCGCGTGGCAGGAACCGAGCGCGCCGTCGTTCATGGGCGATTTCCAGTCGAGCATGTAGCTGAATGTCGGCGCTCCTCCGCGGGCCCAGGCGTCGGCGAAGCGAAGGGAGGGCATGATCTCGAGGAAGTCGCTGGCGACGGCGTCGAAGATGTCGTCGGGCGCGGCGGGTTCGCCGCGGTCGGCTCGGGCGTTGCGATAGGCGGCGTAGACGCGGTCGGCGCCGCCGGGGATGGCCGCGAGCCGGAGCATGACATCGTCCCGGCTGAGCACTTCCGGGGGCATCATGGCGCGGATGAGCTTCATCTCTTCGTCGGGGTTGCCGGAGAGGAAGGGGGTGCCGCGGTCGGCGCTGGCTGCGGCGGCGGTCGCGAGGGGCGGCTCGGTGAGGAGTGATCCGTCGATTGTGGGTCCGAAGGGGAGGCGGACGGACCACATTTCGTTCAGGTCCTCGAAGGCTGCGGCCTCGACGGCTGCCTGGGCAGCGATCAGATCGTCCAGGGGCAGGCTGCGAAGTTGTTCGGCGGATTGTTGGTCGAGGCCGAGCTGGGCGTAGAACTGATCGGTCGTTGGTTGGGTGCCGTCGAAGAGGATGCCGTGGTCGCCGGCGGTGCTCATGCCGATGGCTCGGTGGAACAGTCCCTGGGCCTCGGGCGAGACGAGCAGGCAGGCGACGGCGGCTCCGCCGGCGGATTCGCCGAAGATGGTGACGTTGCCGGGGTCGCCGCCGAAGTTGGCGATGTTGTCCTGGACCCATCGCAGGGCGACGATCATGTCGCGCATGCCGAAATTGGCTTGTCCGAGTGCGGGCTCGTGCAGGAATCCGAGGGCGCCGAGGCGGTAGTTGATGGTGACGACGACGACGTCTCCGCGTCGGGCGAGGTTCGCGCCGGAGTAGAGCGGCTCGCTGCCGGAGCCGAGGGTGAATGCTCCGCCGTGGATCCAAAGCATGACGGGGCGTGAGGCGGCGTCGAGGGCTGGGGTCCAGAGGTTGAGGTAGAGGCAGTCCTCGCTCTGGGGTTGCGGAGGCGAGGGGAGGAGTGCGTCGAGGGCGTCCATGCCCGCCTGGGGAGCGATGGGGGCTAATTCGGTGGCGTCGCGGACGCCGTCCCAGCCGGGATGGGGCTGGGGGGCGCGGAAGCGCAGGTCCTTGATTGGTGGGGCGGCGTAGGGCACGCCTCGGAAGACGGCGAGGTCGCCTTCGATGGCGCCCTGGATTCGTCCGGTGGTGGTCTGGGCGATGGAGGGCATCTGGGGTTCCTGTGGCTCTGGGTATTGCGTGGCGCAGGGTAGGGCTGTTTGGGTAGAGGCGATTGGTAGACGACTGTGGTCTGCCGGGAGCCCCCCTCTGCCTTCGGCATCTCCCCCCGCCGCGGGGGGGAGAACAGGAATGATGGGAACGAGGCTGGGGGTCCGATAGTCGGCTAGGGTTGGCTTGAGGTTCGTGGATGGATTTGATTGATGAGTCTGGTCGCGGGTGGGTTGGGGTTTGAGCGGAAGGCACTCGCGCGGCTTGATGGACATTTGCTGTCGCAGTACGTCGACGCGGGGAGGATTTCGGGGTGTGTGGTCCTGGTGGCTCATCGGGGGGAGGTGGTTCACCTGTCGGCTCTGGGGATGATGGACCGGGAGCGGCAGGCTCCGATTCAGCGGGATTCGTTGTTTCGGATCTATTCGATGTCGAAGCCGATTACGTCGGTGGCGATGATGCAGCTGCATGAGCGGGGATTGTTCCAGCTGGGCGATCCGGTGTCGCGGTTCATTCCTGAGTGGCGGGGTTTGCGGGTGTTTGCGGGTGGTGCGTACCCGGACTATGAGTCGAATGCGCCGGAGCGGGAGATGACGATGCGGGATTTGCTGTCGCATCAGTCGGGGTTGACGTACGGGTTCCAGGGGGGACCGGTCGAGGAGGGATACTTCGCGCGTGAGGTGTATCGGGCGGGAACGATGCGGGGTCGGGAATTGCGGTCGATGGTGGAGCGGTTGGGTGAGTTGCCGTTGAAGTTTTCTCCGGGCGAGCGCTGGAACTATGGGCTGTCCACGGATGTGTGCGGGTACCTGGTGGAGGTGATCACGGGACGGAGGTTCGATGAGTACCTGCGGACCGAGATCTTCGAGCCGTTGGGGATGGTCGACACGGGCTTCCATGTGCCGACCGAGCAGCACGATCGTCTGGCGGCGAGCTATGAGATGGGGACGGACGGCGAGCTGCGCCAGAGCGATCTGTTCGGGGCGGATGAGTTCCTGGAGCCGCCGACGTTCCTGTCGGGCGGGGGCGGGTTGGTCTCGACGGCTGAGGACTACTGGCGGTTCTGCCAGATGATGCTGAACGGCGGTGCGCTTGATGGGGTTCGCGTGCTTGGTCCGAAGACGGTTGAGCTAATGACGATGAATCACTTGCCCGACGGGGCCGAGCTCAGCGCGTGCGCTCTGGGGACGTGGGCTGATCGGAAGTATGACGGGATTGGCTTCGGGCTGGGGTTTGCGGTGGTGCTGGACCCGGTCCGGACGCCGTCGGCGGGGAGCGTGGGCGAGTACTACTGGGAAGGGTCGGCGAGCACGACGTTCTGGATCGATCCGGTCGAGGAGTTGGTGGTGGTCTTCATGACTCAGTTGATGCCGTCGGATACCTTCGACTTTCGAGGTGAACTCAAGCAGGTGCTGTACGCGGGGCTGGTTTGACGGCGCCGCGAGTTGAAATGAAAGCGACAACAAGCATGACAGCGACCGTTGGCAATACCGGGATCTCGATTGAATCGCTGGCTCGTCTGGACCGGCACCTGCTGGCTCGGTACATCGAGCCGGAGAAGATTGCGGGTTGTCTGACGCTGATTTCGCGGCGGGGAGAGATTGCGCACTTCTCGGCGATGGGGAGCATGGACCGCGAGCGCGGGAAGCCGATGGCGACGGATACGATCTTCCGGTTTTACTCGATGACGAAGCCGATCACATCGGTGGCGCTGATGCAGCTGCATGAGCGGGGAATGTTCCAACTGACCGATCCGGTGAGCCGGTTTATCCCTCAATGGCGCGATCTACAGGTGATGTCCGATCCCGGCGGTCCGGTCACGGACACCTGTCCGCCGGCGCGTCCGATGTCGATGCGCGACGTGCTTTCGCATCAGAGCGGTCTGACCTACGGGTTCATGGAGGTTGCGGGGGCAGGGCTGGAACGGGCCTACAACGAGGCCGAGGTGTACTCGGCCGGGACGATGAGGGGCCGTGACCTGCAATCGATGATCGACCGGCTGGCGGAGCTGCCGCTGAAGTTCTCGCCGGGCGAGAACTGGAACTACAGCGTCTCCACGGACGTCTGCGGCTACCTCGTGCAGACGATCTCGGGCCAGCGATTCGACGAGTACCTGGCGGAGCACATCTTTGAGCCGCTGGGGATGGTGGATACGGGGTTCGACGTGCCGGCTGAGAAGATTGAGCGGTTTGCGGCCAACTACGAGCGGGGTCCGGACCGGCGGTTACGGCTGCTGGACGATCCAGCGACGAGCCACTACGCGGAGCCGCAGACGTTTTTCTCGGGCGGGGGCGGGCTGGTGTCGACGGCGCATGACTATCACCGGTTCTGTCAGATGCTGCTGAACGGCGGCGAGCTGGACGGAGCTCGGCTGCTGGGTCCAAAGACGATCGAGCTAATGACAATGAATCACCTGCCGGACGGGCAGGATCTGTCGGAGCGGGCGCTGGGCAGCTTCTCGGAGACGGCGAATGACGGGGTGGGGTTTGGTCTGGGGTTTGCGATGATCGTGGATCTCCCGCGGACTCAGAACGTGGGCTCGATTGGCGAGTACTACTGGGGCGGCGCGGCGAGCACGATCTTCTGGATTGATCCGGCGGAGGAGATGATCGTGATCTTCCTGACGCAGTTCATGCCGTCGGGGACGTTCAATTTCCGCGGTCAGATCAAGCAGATCCTGTATCCGGGTCTGGTGGGGTGACGCGGGATACAGGGAACAGGTCAGGCGTTGCCGTTTTGCCCAGTTTGGATCTGGTTGAGCGTTCGGACGACCTGATCCAGCGTCTGCACGATCTGGTCGGTCTTGTCGTTCAGCGTCGCGACATCTGCTTCAATTTGATCGGTCTTACCATTCAGGGCGAGTAGGTTCGCTTCGATCCGTTCAAGCCGACTGTCGGTCCGGGAGAATTCTGGGGCCATTACGCCGATCAGAATCTCGCATATTCGACGCTCGGAACCAGTGGTGTGAGAGGGAATGCGTTGCTCAAGCTCGCGCCGCTTTCCCATCGTCATGGCTGCACCGTCCCTCATCGCGCCACATACCACCTTGCCTGATGAAGTGTACAGCCTTGCCCTCCCGACACAGATCGACGAGAGCGCAGCGGATCTGCCGGGCGACACCATTTCCACCTCTTCCGTATCGCAGTCGATTTCGACAATCGACATATTCTGAGGTCTGTCTTCTCGCTCCCGTTCTCTTGGGATGTTGCGCATTGGTGGACTCAAGTCGTAGAGGATTCGGATGAGCGTTCCACGGAGTGTCCCAAGACGAGCTGAAGGCCAGGCTGCTCAACAGCTAGACTTCTTCCACGTTCGATCTGATTGAATCTGGAACAAGCATGGCCGACATTCCTGAGACTCTTCCGACCTATGACCAGCTGCCGTACAAGGCTGGGAATCCCGCCAAGACGGCGTGGGGGTTGTTTGGCGATGACGACGAGGTGGGGATGTTCAACCTGCAGACTCCGGAGCGGATTGTGCAGGCGGCGTCTTTGATCAACAAGGGCAAGATGTTCCCGATGAACTGGGATCAGTCGTTGCCGAGCCCTCCGCTGTACAACCGCGGGGCGGTTCGGCACACGGTGATGCGTCGGGCGGGGTTTGGTCACCACGGGGATGACGTGCTGGACAATTTCTACACGCAGCAGTCCTCGCAGTGGGACGCGCTGACGCATGTGGGCGATTTCGAGCATGGGTTCTGGGGCGGCGTGACGAACGAGTGGCTGCTGGAGCACCAGGACGCTCCCAAGCTGGGGATTGAGCACTGGGCGCAGCGCGGGATTGCGGGTCGGGCGGTGCTGCTCGACCTGGGACGCTGGTTCGAGTCGCAGGGGTCGCCGCTGCCGATGGACGAGTACCGGCCGATCACGGCGGATGAGCTTGAGGCGTGCCGGGCGGCTCAGGGGGTTGAGCTGCGGGACGGCGACGTGCTGTTGATCCGGATTGGCTGGATCGGCTGGTACGAGCAGACGGACTTCATGGTTCGACAGTCGCTCTCGCAGATGCCGAACCTGGCGTTTCCGGGACTGGGCTGCTCGGAGGAGATGGCGGCGTACCTCTTCGACCACCATCCGTCGGCGGTGTGCTCGGACAATCCGGCGCTGGAGGCGTGGCCGCCGCCGAACTTTGCCGATCCGGACGGATTCCTGCATCACTGGATCATCGGTCGGTTCGGGATGGCGATCGGGGAGATGTTCACGCTCGACGCGCTGGCCGACGACTGCGCCGAGGACGGCGTGTACGAGAGCTTCTTCGCGGCTGCGCCGCTGAACGTGACCGGCGGCACGGGTAGTCCACCGAATGGTCTGGCGATCAAATAGGTCGTAGCCTAGGTGCGTGGAGTCTGTTGGGAGTCCCCCCTCTGCCCACGGCATCTCCCCCCGCTTACGCGGGGGGAGAGCAAACAGGTGGAGCGGCATCTTACCCCGCTTAAGCGGGGGGAGAGCGGAATCCATGGACGAGGGCTGAGGACATGACGGATTCGACGATCGAAGTTGTCCAGGGCGACATCACCCAGCAGGAGGTGGACGCCATCGTCAACGCGGCGAACAACCATCTCTGGATGGGCGCGGGGACGGCGGGGGCGATCGTGCGGGCGGGCGGTCGGGAGATCGAGGATGAGGCGATTCGGCAGGGTCCGATTGAGGTGGGCGAAGCGATCGTTACGGGTTCGGGGGATCTGTCGTGCAAGCACGTGATCCATGCTGCGGCGATGGGACAGGATCTGTACACGTCGGCTGAGAAGATTCGCGCCTCGACCGACAATGCGCTCAAGCGGGCGGAGGAACTGGGTCTTTCATCGGTCGCATTTCCCGCGCTGGGAACCGGCGTGGGCGGCTTCGACTACACGCAGGCGGCGGAGATCATGCTGACGGTGTGCTACGAACACTCCGGCGGCGACCGCAGCGTGCGTACGATTCGCTTCGTGCTGTTTGACCAGCGCGCCTACGAGGCGTTTGAGCAGGTCTGGCAGAACCTCGAGGCCGCTGCCGAGGTTCAGTAATCGAGATTGACCAACAGGAGACTGCCATGTCCCGTCGCATCGACCATTGCGCCCTTGAGGTGCAGCTGACACCGGGCTCCGACGAATGGACGCGAGTGACCGGGCTGAGCGAGGCCGAATGGACGGGTTTCGCCCCGGCCGGCTGCGGGGTTGACCAGGGGCGGGTGATCGCGTTGCCCGATGACGCCGACTCCGGCTTGCTGGATCCGGACGCGCCTGACCGGATCTGGCGATTGTTGGATTCCGACGGGGAGCCGCTGTTCGAGTTCGTGGGCTACGTGGATGATCGGCGGCCTCGCAAGCGGGGATTCATCATCTTGGGGATCAGTACGACTCCAGAATTGCTGGGCGCGTGGTCCGAGCTGCAACCGGCGGTGGTTGACTGATTCGAGACCGCTCGCGGATACCATTGGACCATGCCGCACTACACGCGCTCTGGCGACGACGGCTCCACGACCCTGTGGGGCGGGGGGCGGATTGCCAAGGACCATCCTCAGCCGGAGGCGTACGGCGCGATCGACGAGGCGTCGTCGGCGCTGGGCCTGGGTCGAGCGTTGTCGACGGATTCGCGTACGCGCGAGATCGCGATTGAGATCCAACGACGGTTGTACCTGATCATGGCCGAGTTGGCGGTCGCGCCGGGGAAGCCGATCCCGGAAGATTTTGCGACTCGTGCAGACGATGTCGATCGACTCGAAGCCTGGGCGGCCGAATTGGAGGATCTGGCGCCTCCGCCGAATGAGTTCGTGTTGCCGGGCGGTTCGCCGGGTTCGGCGGCGCTGGACCTGGCGCGGACCACGATCCGGCGCGCGGAGCGCGAAGCCGTGCGGCTGCGCGGGCACGGTCATCCGGTCAACGACGAGACGATCCGCTATCTCAACCGTGCGTCTTCGGTGCTGTTCGACCTGGCGCGCTACGAAGAGCAACAGGCGGGGGTGGATGCGATTCGGTCGCGGTCAGCGACGCCCAGCGACGTGGCGGCTCAGTGAGTGACATGACGCCGACGCCGCTGGCACTGATTTCCGAAGACGCCTCGCTGCGGATTGCCCAGATCCAGGGGTCGGGAGGGGATTGGAGCGCCGACCTGGTGACGCGGCTGGACATGAAGGCCGAAGGGATGGTCTTCATGTGGCCGTCGTGGTCGCCGAGCGGGGATCGGATCGCCGTGTCCGCGTCCTCGCAGCGACGCGAGGATCCTCGGCTGGAGCTGTGGTGCGGGCCCTACCACGAGGGACCGACCGCGCCGATTTTCACGAATCCGAGGGACGGCCGCCAGGTGATCGCCGCGGGCCTGGCGCACTACGTCAACTGGGCGCCGTCGGGTCGCGCGCTGGCGGTGGTCGGCAACGTGGGCAGCGGGCTCGCGGTCAACCTGGTGGCGGCCAGCGGGCAGGGTCGAGCGCGTCGTCTCGTGGACGGCGCGCCGCTGTACTTCGCCTGGGCGCCCGACGGTCGAGCGGTGATTGTGCACCGAGCCGCGCAACTGGTCCTGTTTGACCTCAGCGCCGAGTCGGAAGGGCCGATCCAGATTCAGCGAGTGCGACCCAGCTTCCGTTCGCCCGCCTGGTCGCCGGACGGGTCGTCGTTCTACTTCGCGAAGCCACGGCCGGGAGGCGGTTCGATTATCGTCGGAGCGCGGCGCAGCGAGGTTGGGTCGGGCGCGGAGCACGAAGAGTTGATGGAGTTGACGGGGCCGGCATCGTTTGTGGCGTCGCGCAGCGACGACCGACTGGCCGTGTTGACGTTGTCGCAGGGTGACGCCGAGGGGCGCAACCTGACGATTCTCGATCCGGTGACCGGCGTGCAGCAACCAGTTATCGACCGGACAATCAACGGGATCTTCTGGGCGCCGGACGGTCGGGCAGTGTTCGCGTTCGAGCCGCAACCATCGAGCACGATGATCTCACTGACCCGCTACGACCTGAACCGCGACGGGGAATACACCGGCAGCATGCGACTGGCCCGGTTCCAGCCGTCGGCGGAGTTTGCGACGATGCTCAACTTCCATGATCAGTTTGCGCATTCCCACGAGATCGTGAGCCCCTGCGGAAGCTGGATCACGTTTGCCGGGCTGGCGCTGGGCAACGGCGGTTCTGGTCGTCGCGGGTTTGGTCCGCAGAACGGCTGCTACGTCGTGCCGACCGACGGCTCGGCTCCAGCGCGACGCGTCTCAGCGGGCAGCATCTCGTTTTTCCCCCCTGCCGTGCCCGAGCAGTCAGGCTGAGGAGCACATGGCTTGCACCGTTGAATCCCAGGATTTGCTGCGCAGCAAGGAGTTGCGGGTGACCCGGCAACGGCTGGCGGTGCTGAGCGTGCTTCGTCACTCGGGACAGCACATCACGGCGGCGGACGTCTACGAGCGCGCTCGCGGAGACGCGCCCGAACTCAACCCGTCGACCGTGTATCGCACACTGACGCAGCTTCGGGACCTGGGGCTGGTCTCGCAGACGGATCTCGGCGGCGGTGAACGCACCTACAGCTGGCGGACGGAGCGGCCGCATCACCACCTGGTCTGCTCGTCCTGCGGCAGCATGAGCGAGTTGCCGCACGATCTGCTGGCGGAGTTCTCGTCGCGGCTGGGTTCCGAGTTCGGCTTCGAGACGGATCTCGATCACTGGGCCGTGTACGGACGGTGCCGGGAATGCGTGGAATCGGGGCGGCGAACGTGATTGCGACACCGGCCGCGTTGACTCGCTATCACGAGCTTGTGCAGTCGGAGATGCGCGCCGCGTTTCCCGATGTCGACCTGCCGATCTACGACATGGCCCGGTACGGTCTGGGCTGGCTCGACGAACAGGGACGCCCGGCGAACGCGTCGGGCAAAGGGGCGCGCGCGGCGCTGACGATGCTGGGCGCTGAAGCGATCAGCGAGGATCCAACAATCCTGAGTCGAGCGGCGTGCGGCGCGGCGGCGGTGGAGATCGTTCACAACTTCTCGCTGGTACACGACGATGTGCAGGACGGGGACGTCGAGCGTCGCGGGCGTCCCACGGTGTGGAAGGTCTGGGGCGTGGCCCAGGCGATCAATACGGGCGACCTGATGCGCGAGTTGGCCGACGCCGCGCTGCGCCGGGCCCTCGACTATGGCGCCAAGGCTGAGTCGGTGCTGGAGGCGGTGCGTCGTCTGAACCAGGCGACGATGCTGATGATCGAAGGACAGTACCTGGATTTGACCTTTGAGCAGCGAACGGATGTGAGCGTCGACGAGTACCTGGCCATGGTGGAGCGCAAGACGGGGGCGATGATGGGCGTGTCGCTCTCGATTGGGGCGACGCTGGCGGGGGCATCGAGCGCGCAGGCCGATGCGCTGGATCGGGCGGGCAAGCGGCTGGGTCGTTGTTTCCAGATGCGCGACGATTGGCTGGGGATCTGGGCAGACCCCGACGCGCTGGGCAAGCCGACCGATGCGGATATTCGCCGGCGGAAGAAGTCGTACCCGATCCTGTTTGCGCTGGATCACTCGCCGTTGGCCGCGAGGCGTGAGCTGGTGGAGCTGTACCGGCCGGAGTTGGCGGGCGACGGCGCGGACATGCCCGACGACCAGGTCGACTGGGTGCACAGCCTGCTGGGGGAGATTGGCGCGGATGGGGCGACCAATGAGGCGGCGCGTACGGAGTACGAGGCATTTCGCGGTGAGCTGGAGTCGGCGCATCCTCGCCGGGAGGCGGTGGCAGACCTGGAGGCGCTGGCGCTCTTCACGCTCGAGCGGGACCGCTAGCGTACGCGCATGACGACGGCTGCTCCCTCGCCGGTCACGGATGACGCTCTTTCGAGCACGATTGCCCGGGCGACGAACTGGTTGCTTGAGCAACAGGATCCGGCCGGGTTCTGGTGGGGCGAGCTGGAGTCGAACCCTTCGATCACCGCTGAGTACCTGCTGCTGACGCATCACCTGGGGATCGGCGATCGACAGCAGTGGGACGGGATTGCCCGCTACATCCGGGCGCAACAGCGACCGGATGGATTCTGGGCTCAGTATCTGGATGGTCCGGGGGATGTGTCCACGTCGGTTGAGGCGTACTTCGCGCTGAAGCTGGCCGGGGACGATCCCGACTCACCCCACATGACTCGGGCCCGTGAGTGGATTCTCGAGCAGGGCGGCATTGTCCGGGCCCGGGTGTTCACGAAGATCTGGCTGGCGATGTTCGGCGAGTTCGACTGGGACCGGCTGCCGGCGATGCCGCCGTGGATCAACCTGCTGCCGAGCTGGCTGCCGGTCAATCTGTACGAGTTCGCGAGCTGGGCGAGAGCGACGATCGTGGGGATCACGGTGATCATGACGCTGCGGCCGACGGCCGCGCTGCCGGCCGGGGCCGGTGTGCCGGAGCTCTGGGTGCGACCGTCGGACCGGCGCCGGTTCGCTGTTGCGCCGCCGAAGAATCCGTTCTCGGCGGCGGGGGCGTTTTATGTCGTGGATTCGCTGCTTCGGTTGCTGGATCGGAACCGGATCCGCCCGTTTGAACATCGCGCGCTGGCGTTCTCGGAGCGGTGGCTGCTGGATCGGCAGGAGGCGGACGGGTGTTGGGGCGGGATTCAGCCGCCATGGGTGTATGCGATCCTGGCGCTGCGAGCGATGGGTTATTCGCTCGAGCATCCGGTGATGCGCCGGGCATTGGCTGGCTTCGAGCGATTCACGTGGAGACAGGCCGGCCCCGGCGGCGAAGAGATCTGGACCGAGAGCTGCCAGTCTCCCGTCTGGGATACGTGCCTGGCAGCGGTTGGGCTGCTGGACGCCGGGCTGGATCCTCAGCATTCGGCGCTGCAGAGTGCGGCTCGCTGGATGCTGCGTGAGCAGGTGCTGAGCGGGGGCGACTGGCAGGTCAAGAATCCGGATACGCCGCCGGGGGGCTGGGCCTTTGAGTTTGACAACGACGTGTATCCTGACGTAGACGACACGGCGGTCGTGTTGATGGCGCTGGAACGGATTCCGATGCCCGGGCTGGAGTCGGAGCGGCAACTTGCGTTGGATCGCGGACTGCACTGGATGCTGTCGATGCAGTCGTCGGGCGGGGGTTGGGGCGCGTTCGATGTGGACAATGAGAAAACATTCCTGGCCGAGATGCCGTTCGCCGACTTTGGCGAGCTGCTCGATCCGCCGACGGCGGATGTGACGGCGCACGCGCTGGAGTACATCGGCCAGCTGGGCTACAGCGGGCAGTATCCGCCGGCCAGCCGGGGATTGCGATTCCTGTATGACGTGCAGGAGCCCGACGGGTCGTGGTGGGGTCGCTGGGGGGTCAACTACATCTATGGCCTGGGAGCGGCCTTGCCGGCGCTGCAGGCGCTGGGCGAGCCGATGTCGGCGCCGGCGGTTCGCACTGCGGTCGAGTGGCTGTTCCGTCACCAGCTGGAGGACGGCGGCTGGGGCGAGTCGTGCGACACGTATGCCGATCCGTCGCTGCGCGGTCTGGGACCGTCGACGCCGTCGCAGACGGCGTGGGCGCTGATGGCGCTGATTGCGGCGGGGGAGGCGGAGCATGAGTCGGTGGCTCGGGGGATTCGCTATCTCGTCGAGCGGCAGCGCGAGGACGGAACCTGGGACGAGCCGGAGTTCACCGGCACGGGCTTCCCCAGCGACTTCATGATCAACTATCACCTCTACCGACACTACTTCCCGCTGATGGCGCTCGGCCGCTATGAGCGCGCCATCGCGGCGCGATAGGTCGCCGCAGACCTATCGGCGACAGAACGATCCCCCCGGCCGGCTCTCCGTCATACGGAACGGCTAGCATGACAGATCATCGAATGCGCGTCGTCCCGCGCGTTGCATGGCCAGGGAGGGGGCGGCATGACTACGTCATCAGAGACCAACGTTGACATTGAGATGCACCAGCTGCCTCGCGATCTGCGGAGCGGTGAACGCACGATTCGGTTGCGCCATCTGGCCAGCGACGACGGCAACGCACTGCTCGACTTCGGCCGGCGGCAACCAAATGAAGATTTGCTGTTCCAGGAGCGAGACATTACCAACGTTGCCGACATCGGCGACTGGATTCACGAGACCGAGGCCGGGCGGATCCGTTCGGTGGTGGCGGAGGAACACGGTGAGATCATCGGCTACGCAACAATCGAGCGCGGGCGGCTGCGCTGGACTCGGCACGTGGCTGAGATCCGGGTGATGGTCGACGTTGGCGCGCGGCGAGTTGGTCTGGGTCACGTGTTGCTTGGGCTCGCGTTCGAGAGCGCGCTGAATGACGATGTGGCCAAGATCATTGCGCAGATGACGCCCGATCAGGTGGGTGCGCGGAAGATCTTCGAGCGCCTGGGGTTCGTCGAGGATGCTGTGCTGACGCGTCACGTGGCGTCGGCGGACGGTGAGTTGCACGACCTGGTCGTGATGCGCTTCGACACGAAACAGCGGTTGATTTGCCTGGAATGCGGTCAGGCAGTGTTGACTCTGATACCGCTGCAGGGCAAGCAGCTGTGTTGGGCCTGTTACGAAATCCTTGATCTCGAACTGGGAGCGGGGTAAATCCAGAAGTAGAAGGAAATGGAGGACGACATGGCGGAACATCGCGATCACACGTACAAGATCATTGAACTGGTTGGCTCGTCGCCGGATGGCGTTGACCAGGCGATTCGCAATGCGATTGAGCGCGCCGGGGAAACGCTGCACAACCTGGACTGGTTCGAGGTCCGTGAGATCCGCGGTCCGATTCAGAACGGGGAGATTGGCTGGTTCCAGGTGAAGCTGGGAGTTGGCTTCCGCATTCTCGACCCGGCCGACCTCGAGCAGGACTAGGACTCGGCAGGCATCGAGCGCCGATGAGCGTTATCAGCGAAGGCAGCGCATTTGCCGGCGACTCGGCCGACGCGCTGCGCTGGTGCGGGCGATACAGCCGCCGGCACGGCGAGAACTTCACCGTCGTTAGCTGGTTTCTGCCACGGGAGCTGCGAGCGCCGATGTTCGCGGTGTATGCGTTCTGCCGATTCACCGACAACCTGGGCGACGATCCCGACGCCGACCCGTCGGTGCGTCTTGAGCGGCTCGACAGCTGGCAGGCGGACCTGGAGCGGGCCTTCGATGGCAGTCGGCCGCAGCATCCGATCAACGTCGCACTGCAGCACGTTGCCGAATCGAAGCCGCTGCGCGCCGATCCGTTTCGCCGGCTGATCGAGGCCAACCGACTGGATCAGCGCAAATCCCGCTATGAGACGTTCCAGGATGTGCTGCGCTATTGCGAGCTGTCGGCGAATCCGGTTGGCGAAATGGTGCTGGGCATCTGGGACATCGAGACGACGAGCGATGAGGGGCGGTACCGGCTCGACCTGTCCGACGCCACCTGCACCGCTTTGCAGATTGCGAATCACTGGCAGGATGTGCGGCGGGACTACCTGGATGCCGGCCGGCTGTACTTGCCGATCGATGAGCTGAACGGATTTGGGCTGTCTGAGGAGGACATCGCGGAGGGAATTCGACGGCGGCAGTGTCCCGACGCCTACCGGACGATGATGCGTTTCCAGGTCGACCGGGCGGAGGTCTGGTTCCGCAAAGGGGAGCGGTTGATCGACGAAGTGCCACCCGAGTTGGCGATTGACCTGCGGCTGTTCACGGATGGGGGTCGAGCGGTGCTGAAGGCGATCGAACATCAGGACTACGACACGCTGACCCGCCGGCCCAGAGTGGGCAAGGGCACGCGAGCCTGGCTCGCGTTGCGCGCCGCGATTCAACTGAAACTACCCTGACCGGACCATGGCACGAGGTATCGACCCGCAGATTGCCGACGCCTACCGCGAGTGCCAGGCATTCACTCGCCGGCGGGCGACCAACTTCTACATCGCCTTCTCGGCCTTGCCGGGAGACAAGCGTCAGGCGATCTATGCCGCGTACGCGTATGCCGGAACGGTTGACGACGCGGTGGATGACGCCGGCACGCAGGAGGAACGCGCGGCTGCGTTGAGTCAGGCGCAGGAGTTGCTCAATGCCGCGTACAGCGGGGGCGATGCCGAGCCGGGTTGGCTGACCGCTGGTCTGGCCGACGCGATCCAGCGCTACGACATCCCTCGCGAGCATTTTGAGGAGCTCGTACTGGGGATGGAACATGACCTGACGTACACGCGATACGAGCGCTGGGCCGACCTGGAACAGTACTGTTACCGGGCCGCTTCGGTGATTGGTCTGATCTGCATCTGCATCTTTGGCTACGACCGCCGTCGGACTGACCTGGCAATCAGTTCTGCCGTTTCGATGGGTAAGGCGCTACAGATCACGAACATCATGCGCGACGTCAAGGAAGACGCCGAACGGGGCCGGATCTACATCGCGCAGGAAGATCTGGCATTGCATGGCGTGACTGAGGACGAGATTCTTGGCAGCGAGTACAACGACCGCTTCCGCCGGCTGATGGCCGACTACGCGCAGCGAGCCTACGACTTCTACCGCGAGGGTGAACGTCTGATCCCGCTGCTCGATGGGCCTCGCAGCCGAGCCTGCTGCAATGGCCTGCAGGGCGTGTACCGCATGATCCTCGATGCGATTGTGGCGCGGGAGTACGACGTCTACAGCCAGCGGGTCTCGCCGTCCAAAGCGGGTCGGGTGGTGAGGATGCTGGAACTTTGGCTCAGGGGCGCAATGCCCAACGTCGCTCGAGTTGGCTAGTCGGACAGTGACTGACTACGGCGCGGAGGCTCCGATCGCCGTTGTTGGAGGCGGACTCGCCGGTCTGAGCGCTGCCCTGGATCTCGCGGACGCGGGCCGTTCGGTTGCGTTGTTCGAACGACGACCGTTTGCCGGCGGCAAGGCGTATTCGTTCGACGACCCCAATCACGATGTCGTGCTCGATAACGGTCAGCACATCACGATGCGTTGCTGCACCGAGTTTCAGGCGTTTCTCGAACGGATCGGCTGCGCCGACATCGTTCGCTATCAAGAACAAATGGAGGTTGCAGTTATTGACCCCGAGTCGGACGGTCGCCGTGTCAGCGTGATCTCGAGTCAGCGGCCTCGAGCGCTCGGCGGGCTGGGACCATATCTGCTACCGGCTCCGCTGCACATGTTGCCTTCAATTGCGACCTATGAGCATCTCAGCATTGGCGAGAAGGCGCGGCTGGGATTTGCGTTCTGGTCGATACGCCGGATAAGCGAGTTTGAGCGGCTGGCGCTCGATCGGCAATCGTTTGCGCGCTGGTTGAGCGAGCATCACCAGAGCGAGCGGGTGATCGAGCGGTTCTGGGATCTAATCATCCTGCCGACCTGCAACGATCGTTGCTCCGACGTCTCGGCGACGCAGGGCATCCAGGTCTTCCAGGAGGGGTTCAGCAACGATTCCAGCGCGGCGGACATCGGTTTGTTCACGAGGGGTCTCGGGCAGGTTGCGGAGGCCGCGATCGACCGGCTGCGCCAACGCGGGGCGGAGGTGCATCTCAACGGCGCTGTCGTGGAGCTCATGGCCAGGGACGCCGAGGTCTCGGGGATTCGCTTCGGGCGAGGGGAGCGGATGGACGTCAGCGCGGTGATTCTGTCGCTGCCGCCGCAGTCCGCCTTCAGCCTGATTCCGCCTCAGTGGCGACGGCGCGAGCCATTCTGGCGGCTGAGCCAACACGAAGTCAGTCCAATCATCAACGTCCATATGCAGTGGGATCGCCAGGTGATGGAGCGCGACTTCGTCGGCGTTCTGGATCCTGACGCGCAGTTCATCTTCCAGCGTTCCCAGATTCACGGCTGGCCGACGCCGCCGTACTGGATCTCGGTGTCGTTGAGCGGCGCTCACGAGCTGATCGATTTGCCGCAGGCGGAAATCGTCTCGCGCGTCGAACGCGCCGTGCGGCGGTCGCTGCGCAAGACCACCGGCGCGAACCTGCTGGCCGCGCGTGTGGTCAAAGAGGCGGAGGCGACGTTCCGGCCCAGGCCCGGCATGAATGCGCATCGGGTGCGGCCGCGGACATCGATCAGGAATCTGGTGTTGGCCGGCGCGTGGACCGCGACCGGCTGGCCTGCGACGATGGAGTCGGCGGTCCGGAGCGGTCGGGCGGCCGCGCAGGTTTTGCTGGAAGACGAGGCCCACGCATCATGAGCGAACGACGGCGGACATCATCGAGCGGACCGTTCGAGGAGCGATTCGGCTATTGCCGGGCCATCCGAGTCGGCAATCAGGTCCATGTGAGCGGGACGGCGGCGGTCGAGGCGGACGGCCGGGTGACGCAGGGCGGCATGGGTCCTCAGACGGCACGATGCCTGGCGATCATCGGCGATGCGATTGTGAACCTGGGCGGGTCGCTGGCGGATGTCGTTCGCGTGCGGATCTACGTCACCGACATCAGTCAGTATGAGGCCACCGGCGCGCACCTGAGGGCCGCCTTCGGCGATCATCCGCCTGCGGCCACGATGGTCGAGGTGAGTGGATTGATCGATCCTGAGATGTTGGTCGAGATTGAGGTCGATGCGGTCATTGACGCAGCGGATTGAGGCCGTGTCGGTCGCGGATCGCATTGGCGGCCGCCCAGAGGTGCGATTCCGACGCGAACAGTTTTGTCAGCTGGCTTGAGGAGCAACCGAGCATTGAGGCGCAGTCTGCGGTCGACGCTTCCACGGCGTCAAACATATCGAGCAAAGGCGCGACTCCGGTCCAGAACTCGCGGTGTTTTGGGCCGACCCGCTCCTTGCGCGGTATCTCGGTCGGGACCGATCGGGGGAGGATCCGCTGCAAGGCCGTCGGCGGATGGTACATGTCCAGTTGCAGCTCGGCTCTGACTTCCAGCGCGATGGCGCGTCGCAACCTGGCGAGCGCGGTGGCCCGATTCTGGTGTTGTGAGCGGCGTTCCGAGGCGTAGCCGACGGCGCCGGTCGGCCGGTGGGTGAGGCGGACGGCGGAGTCGGTCTTGTTGCGGTGCTGACCGCCCGGTCCCGATGCACGGAAGCGCTCGAGCCGGCACTGGGCCAGCAGTGCGTCGTCGGACAGTGAGAGCCAGGCGTCACTGTTGCTGAACGACCCGGATCTCTGAGTGCTGCCGCGCGATGACGAATGAGACATATTGCCATCCAGCAATCGATGTGTGGTTCACACTAGTTGCCAGGCGGGTCAGCAGGACGAGTCCGAGGTCCTGCAGTTCGTCGGCGTCGGCCGCCAGCAGATCGGGCGGGACGTTGGGCATGTCTACGTCGCGCACGTCGGAGCGGTCGGTGACGACGACTTCGACCTCGTCCTCGTTGGCTGTGGCTTCGATGCGAACCGTGCGGTCGGCGTCGCCGCTGTCGACGACGTGTGTGAACAGTTCCTCGAGGCACAGTCCGAGGCGATTCGCGGGACCGGTCTCCAGGCTCAACCCGTTTGACACGTCATTGCCGAATGCGATCACCTGGTCCAGGGAATCCGTCGATGCGGCTCCTTGCCAGCGGTACCGGCGCTTTGGCATCAGGACGAAGATGGTTGAGATCAGCACGGCGATGACGGAACCAAGCGCGATCGCGTTGCCCGTGATTGGCGCCAGCGCTTCGGGGATGTGTTCCAGGAACGGCAATCCCAGTTCGTCCGCGAACTCACCCGTGAATCCGCCCCAGAAGCCGAGTGAGACGATCAGCGCCGTTCTCGTGTTGATGCCGGCATCGACAACGGTCTGCATGCCGACGATGAACAGCAGCAACAGCGCGACGAAGGACACGCCGCCGACTGCAGGACCCGGCAGATCGAGCACGAAGCCGCCCAAGATGGGGAAAAATGCCATCACGATCATCAGTCCGGCGCCCCAGAGCCCGACCCAGCGGGAAGCGACGCCGACTACGGGCACCATGCCAATGGGTGAGGAATAGGTCGTATTGGGCGTCGTGCAGAAGATGCCGGCCAGCGCATTACCCACACCGTCGGCATTCAACGCGCCGCGCACGGAATCGTAGTCGATGCGCCGGAAGTTGCGTAGCGACACCTTCTGGATCGCGATGGCGTCGCCGACGGTCTCGAACGTACCGGCGAGGGTGGCGATGACGAAGGCGCCGAGGACGGCGAACGCGGCGCCGGAGGTGGGGAAGGTTGGCGCTTCCCACTCGCCAATCGGGAAGCCCAGGATTGCCGCGTCGCTGGCATGGTTGAAGGACCAGTGACCCGTAATCGCCGCCGCGATACAACCAGCGGCGAGTCCAACGATTGGCGACCAGAGCCGATAGCGCGCCGGCGCCAGGACGATCATCGCGACCATTGCGAAGACGGCCGCACCACCGATCAGCATGTATTCCAGCGACCCGGCCTGGTCGGTGCCGACGCCATTCCATTGCTTGATGGTCAGGGGCACGACGGTCACCGCCACGCACATCACCACGACGCCGCCGACCGTGGGGGTGAGAACGTTACGGAAGAACCGGAAGAACTGCGCGATGAGAATCTCGGTTGGCGCTGCGATCAGTGCCAATGCGGCGACAAAGCCGATGCCCGCCAGCGCGATGGCATCGAACGTCGCGGCGAAAAAGGTGCCCGAGGTGCCCATGAAGAGCATGAAGCCGGAACCCACGGCGCCGAAGCGTAGCGCCTGCACTGCGGTCGACAGACCGGCCGTGAGCAGAGACGCCGAGATCAGGAAGGCAGCCTCGCCGGCGGTGATCAGATCTGCGGCGCGCAGCAGAATCGGCAGCAGGATTGCGCCGGAGATGACAAACAGGGCGTTTTGCAGACCCAGACCAGCGGCGATGAACAGCGGCGGTCGCTCATTGACCTCGTAGCGCAGGGTCGGTCCGCGTTGGCGCATCGCGCGCGTAGTCTATAACCAGCCCCAATGCCAGGCGGCAGGAAGTGAGGCGTCGTCTTGACAGCTGGACGGACTGCGACGGTCAATGGACTTGAACTGCATTACGTGGATCACGGCGGTGACGCTGCGGTGAGCGCTGTCGCGTTGCACGGATTTGCGCTGAACTGTCACTCGTTTGACGAGGTGGGACCGGCGCTGTCGGACCGGCTGCACTGGTACGCGCTGGACCAGCGCGGGCACGGGCATTCCGATCGGGCCGCGGAGCTGGAGGAGTATTCCCGAGACCACATGGCAGACGACATTCGCGGGTTCGTCGAACGCCGAGGGCTGGATCGTCCGGTGGTTCTGGGGCACTCGATGGGCGGGATGAACGCGATGACGTTTGCCGCGCGTCACCCTGAGATGCTTCGCGCGCTGGTGTTGATCGATGTCGGTCCGGGAGTCAGCGTCGATGGTGTGCAGCAGGTGCGGCAGTTTGTCGCCGGGCCGTACGAGCTGGACTCGCTCGATGCGTGGGTCGAGATGACGCACCAGTACTATCCGTTCCGCTCCAAGGAAGGGATCAGAAAGCGGCTTGAGGTCTCGCTCCGCGAAACGCCCGAGGGCAAGATGGCGAAAATGTTTGACGAGCGATTCCGCCAGGCGGATTTCCGAGGCGTCGCCGACGCACGAGCCGGGATCTGGGAGACGGCCAGAGCGCTGACTGTTCCGACGCTGTTACTGCACGGGGAGAAGAGCCCAGTGCTGAAGCGGGAACAGGCGAAGGAATTCGCCGACCAGGTTCCAGTCGTACGGCTGGTCACGATTCCCGAGGCCGGCCACTCAGTGGCGGGCGATCAGCCGGAGGCGTTCGTCGAAGCGGTGCGCGATTTTCTTGACGATGTCCTCTAGCCAGGCGCCCAGACGCACGGGGCGCTCGGGGCGCCGGCGCCAATCAACGTCGCTGCTGTTTCCGATCATCGGTGGGATCATTGGCTTTGTCGCAGCGCTGTTCCTCTTGCGAGAGCTGGACATCTTCGAAGGCGACCCTCCGCCTCCGGAGCCGGCGGTCAACGCCGACTGTACGTATCCGCCAGGCAGCTATTACGACCAGCTCTGCAACCTGGTCGCTCGGGCGACGCTTGAGATTCAGACGGTGATCGAACCTGAAACGGCGACTCGATGCGCCGAGGAGCAGGTCGATTGCCGGGTCCATCGCGAGAACCTTCGGCGCGGTCTGCCGACGACCGAACGCTTCAGGGACGCGTTGTTCGACCTCGAGCCTCCGGAGAAGGCGGAGGACTGGCACAATCGCTATCTGACGGGCGTTTCGCTGTTGCACAGCGGCTACAACGCGCAGTTCGTGGCGCTGCAGAACGGGGATCGGGAGGCGTTTCTGGAGGCGCATGAGCGCACGATGGTGGCCGCGTCGGAAGCCGGGATACTGTTCGAGGACTTCCAGATCGCGTTTACGGACGAGCGAGCGCCCTAGCGAGTGGCTCTGGCCGGTTCGAGCGGCCGGATGCGCTCAATCTGATCTGCTTCTGAGCGTTGTGCGTGATACAGGTCCCAGCGAAGCTGCAGGTTCAGCCAGAGGTCAGGCGACGTTCCCAGGAATCGGGAGAGCCGCAGCGCCGTGCTGGGCGTCACGCCGCGGCGTCCGCGGACCACTTCATTGACCCGCTGGAATGGCACGTGGATCGAGTCGGCCAACTCGCGCTGGGTCAAACCGAGCGGAATCAAAAACTCCTGCCGCAGCATCTCTCCTGGATGGGTCGGCTCGCGTTCGGACGGAATGCGCACCATGATTGTCCTCTTCCCTAGTGGTAGTCGGTGATCTCCACCTGGTCGGGGCCGGCATCGGTCCAGATGAAACAGACGCGGAACCGATTGTTGATCCGAATGCTGTGTTGCCCACTGCGATCGCCGACTAATCGTTCCAGTCGGTTGCCTGGCGGGGCGGCCAGATCTTCAAGGACAGCGGCAGCGTCTAGCAGGTCCAGTTTTCTGCGGGCGACATTCCAAATGGAGGCCGGACAAGTGCTGCGTGCGCGTCGCGTGTCCCGCCCGTTGAACACGTCCTCAGTGCCGTCTCCCCGGAACGAGACGATCATGATGGCACAATAGCACGGCTAGCGTGCTATGGCTGGCAGCCGCCCTGCGCTGTCTTGTTGCATGCCGTTCACGACATGCGGGGTCGTAGCCATGCCGGTAACTGCTCTATGCCGCTTCGAGGATTGCTTTGAGCTGGCCCAGTTCCTTGCGCATCTGACGGCCCATCATGATTTTCATCAACGGGCGGAGTACGGTGAACATGATCGAGGTGACGATGTGATCGCTGCCGGCGGTCATCGTGTTGGTCACCATGGTTGACGGACCAGATCGCTCGAGGGTCAGGCGGCCGGTGAAGGGGAAGGGTCCTTGCGTCGTTTCGATTGCGAGTTCTCGGCCCTCTCGATATTCGGTGATAGTCATTTCGACCGGGCCGTCGTTGCCACCATAGGTGTAGACCCCGCGGATCTGCGTTCCGCGACCTATTGGACCGTCGCCGACCACCACGGAGTCGGACATTCCGTCGACCCAGTGGTCCTGATTGGTGACATCGGAGACGTAGGCCCAGACATCGGCAGGGTCGCGATCAATCGTGATCTGTGCGGTTACGTTGAGATTGACCATCAGGCTTGTTCTCCGAGGGCCCGGCGTAGGTGGACGATCTCTTGCCGGAGCATCCTGTTGGCGATGATCGTTCCCAGGGGGCGCAGCGGGCCCATGACGATCTTCATCAGGAGCGCGGTCGGATAGAGCGTGACGTGATAGCTCATCCTCGAGCTGGTCTGGTTCCCGGAGCAGGTGATCACCGTGATGAAGGGCGTGTGGCCGTCGGTGTTTTCCCAGGAGATTCTTGACGGCGGGTCGAATTCCTTGACCGTCATGGTGACTCGCAGCGCCTTGCCCTGCTCGGTCGAGGTGCCCACGATTTCGGAGCCGACTCTGATTTCGCCGCTGCCGACCACTTCAGAGTCGGACATGCCGAAGACCCAGTGATCCTGATTTGGCACATGCGACACGTACGACCACAAGTGATCCAGGGAGCATTCAAAGTCGGCTTCAATGCTGAATGCGGCGGCCATTGGTTTGCCTAGCGGAAGAGGTCCATCTCGGCCGGGCGGACGAGCGGCGTGTGGTCGTACTCCTCGACGGGCACATTGAGGCCACGGACCACGGCGACCGGGACCTTGTCGAGCTTGTTCATCACGGGTTCGGCGGCCGAGGCGAGCTCGTCGACGATTGCCATCTCGGTCACGCGCAGGTCGTAGCCCTCGGCGTCGACCTCTCCGACATAGGAACGGATGGGGTTCATTCCGCTCACGCCGATGGCGACGTTGGTCAGTCCATTGCGCCAGGGGCGTCCGAAGGTGTCGGTGACGATGACCGGGACATCGACCTGGCCACGCGCAACCAGTCCCCGGCGAATGGCGAGGGCCGACGCGGAGGAATCTACGGGCAGGAGTGTGACGGCGTCGCCGCCGCCGACGTTGGACTGGTCGACGCCGGCATTGGCGCAGACCCAGCCGTGGCGGGTCTCGGAGAGGATGAGACCGCGGGTCATGCGGACGATGCGCTTGGACTCACTCAGTACGAGCTCCACTGCTCGCGCGTCCTTTTCCCAGTCGTCGGCCCAGTCCTGGGCAAACCCGCCGGCGCTGACGTCGTCCAATTGGATGACGCGGCCCTCGGCCTTGGAGACGATCTTCTGGGTGACGAGCAGGACATCGCCGGATTCAAGCGGCGTCTCCTGTTCGATCAGCGCGGAGTGGATCAGCCCTGCCAGATCGTCGCCCTCGACGACTTCGGGAATGCCCCCGACGGCGAAGACGCGGTATTCGGACGGAGGGGCCACAGCTGTCCTCCCTCACTCCAATCCTCTCCTTTGGGGAGAGAAGGCTAGTCGTCGATGCCGACCATGCGCACGGCGGCCTGGGTCTTGTAGCGCATGTTCATGCCGATGATCAGCGCAGTCAGATCCTCGACGAACTTCGACATCGAGAGCGGTCCGGCGTCGATTGGACGTAGATCGGGCATCTTGCCGACCAGGTCGATGACTTCCTGTTTGGCGTCATCGTCGTCGGCGGTGATCAGGACGTCGCCCTCCATCGGATCGGAGAGTTTCTGCAGCTTGCGGGCGCTGAGGTTGTGGAAGGCGCCAACGACACGGGCGTCGGGCAGCAGGGCCTGGGCCTGTTCGGTGGCGGAGCCCTGTTCGACGTCCGAGATTCCGGGCACCCGGTTTTCCATGGTCAGCGGCACCGCGGCGTCGATGACGAGCTTGTTGCCGATGGAGTCACGGAGGTCGTTGAGTGTTGCTTCGTGCCCGTCGAAGGGGACGACGATGATGACCACGTCGGATTGTTCGACGACGTCGCGATTCACGCCGCCGCCGGCGTCGGGAGTTCCACCGGCCTCGCTGACGGCGTCGCTGACGGTTTGCGCGGCGTCTTCGGCTCGTTCGATCCTTCTGGAACCGATCAGGACCCGTTCTCCGGCCATGGCCAGCCGCATCGCCAGTCCCAGCCCCTCCGGACCCGTGCCGCCGATAAAGCCAATGGTCGCCATACCCGCTCCCGATCTACGCCTAAACTGAGGATTGCTTGCGCAGGACGCACAAGAAACAGGCTAACGCCAATCCTTGCGAACGCCGTGACCAGCCCGACCATCAGCCCAGCTTCCGCGAGCCCGCTCGTGATCAAGCATCCGATTGAACCGGATGCCGAACCGGCGGTGCGGTTGGCGGATATCCGGCTGACGTATGAGACGAAGCAGGGCGCACTGCTCGAAGCGGTGCATCCGACCAGCCTGACGATCCGGGCGGGAGAGTTCACGGCCCTGGTCGGCCCCTCGGGCTGTGGCAAGACGTCGCTGTTGCGGATGATCGCGGGACTGACTCCGCCGTCCGGCGGCGCGGTATCGATTTTCGGCCAGACGCCGAAGGAGGCTCAGCGACACAAACGGTTGGGACTCGTCTTCCAGGAACCAGCGCTCTTGGCCTGGCGCAGCGTGGAGGACAACGTTCGCCTGGGGTTGCAACTGAATCCGCGTGAGACCCACTCATCGACGAACGTGGGTGAACTGATCGAGATTGTCGGGTTGAGTGGGTTCGAACGATATCGGCCGGCCGAGTTGTCGGGCGGCATGCAGCAGCGCGCGGCGCTGGCCCGGGCACTGGCGATCGATCCGCCGTTGTTGCTGCTGGACGAGCCGTTCGCGGCGCTCGACGAGATCACGCGTGAGCAGATGCGTTACGAACTGCAGAGATTGTGGAGCGTGTCGCACGATCCTCGAGACCCGCCTCGTTCGGCGGTGTTCGTGACGCACTCGGTGGCCGAGGCCGTGGCGATCGCGGATCGGGTGCTGGTGATGTCGCCGCGGCCGGGACGGATCATCGCCGACATCCCGATTGTGACGCCGAGGCCTCGCCGGCCCGAGCACGAACACTCGGACCGATTTATCAACGACACCGCGATCGTGCGCGCGGCGCTGCGCTCGCCGACGACGCCTGCGGTGCCGCTCGACGCTGCCTGAGTCCGCAATGATTTCAGAGCCAATCCACGACCTGGAACATCTCGAACCGACTGCCGGCCGAATCCCACTGACCGCGCCGGATGTCCGGCCTCTGTTGGGCTGGATTGTGCCGCCGCTGATTGCGCTGCTGATCGCGGCTGTCGCGATCGAGGTCTGGGTGCGTCTGGCCGATGTCTCCGTCTGGGTGATGCCGCGGCCAACCGGAGTGATCGAGAACTTCTTCACGGACTTCGGCCGCTACTTCCATGAGGGCCTGAAGACGTTGGGGGTGTCGCTGGGCGGACTGGCGATCGGCACGGCGGCGGCCACGCTACTGGCTGCTGGCGTGGCACATTCCCAGGTGCTGGAGCGGGCCGTGTTGCCGATTGCGATCATGGTCAAGGTGACGCCGGTCGTGGCGCTGATCCCGCTGTTCATCATCTGGATGGGCCATGGCTGGAACCCCAAGATCGCGATTGCGGCGTTGATCACTTATTTTCCGGTGCTGATCAACGCGATCGCCGGCTTTCGCGACGTCGATCCGCGGATGCACGACTACTTTCGTTCGGTCGACGCTTCGACCTGGGAGATCTTCCGCCACCTGCGATTACCGGCGGCAGTGCCGTACCTGTTCGCTTCACTGAAGATCTCCGTCACGCTGTCGCTGATTGGCGCCGTCGTGGCGGAGTTCTTCCTCTCGGGGCAGGGCGGACTCGGCGCGGTGATCTGGATTGAGCAGAACAACCTGCGGCTCGAACAGGTCTTCGCGGCGGTACTGATGCTGACGTTGATCGGCGTCACCCTGTCGACCGCGGTGGTTGTGGCCGAACGGCTTTTCTCCTGGCGGCTCGACCAGCCCGTGACCGCCTCGTAAGCTCAAATGCTGGAGCAGATATGACTACGCCTGATGCAACGCCTGAGGATGCCGAACACACGGACCACCGCCTGCCGCAACAACAGGAGCCCCGCGCCGCCGACTCGGTTGTGATCAAGTTCTCGAACGACGGCCTCGTCCTGGAGCTCGAAGGCGACGACGTCGACCTGGGCACTGACCTGAAGGTCCGCAACGAACACCGGTTGATCGCCGAGTTTCGGCGAGATGCGGTGGATGGTTGGTGGTTCAAGTCCTCGGTGATCAGCGAACCGCGTTCCCTTCATCACGAAGCGTGACGCGCCTGCACACGTCCACTTGCCCGATACCGGCGGCGTTCATAATCTGAGAGCGGTCGCTATCGCCGTGGCAACCCCATGGAAGCGGCTCCGGCTCGCCGGCCCGGCAAGAGAATGCGCCCGGCGCCCGAGCAGCCAGAGGAGCCACGCGCCTGTGTTCAAGTCGTCCATTTCCGTCCGTACCCAACTGTTGATCCTGTGCTCGATGCTCGCTGCGCTGGCGGCATCACTGAGCGTCGCCTGTTCCGATGATGAATCCGACGACGTGCTGACGATGACCTACATGGCCGGCTTCGTCGCCCAGGCCAACCTGCCCTTCGTCGCGGTCTACGTGGCCGAGGACCAGGGTTTCTTCGCCGACGAGAACCTGGAGGTCGAGATCCAACATGCCGGGTTCACCGGCGCGCACAAGGGTCTCGTGCTCTCCGGCGAAGTCGACATCACGACGCTGCCTGCATCGGAAATGCTTCAGATTCGCGCCAACACCGGCGCGCCGTACGTGGCCGTGATGCTCTTCGGTCAACGGGGAGATTTCGGCTACGCGGTACTCAACTCATCCGGCATTTCCTCGCCCTCCGACTTTGTCGGCCGCGACGTCGGGTTCAAGGGCATCGTCCAGGCCGAGTTCCACGCGATGCTCGCCGCGCACGGCCTGACGACGGACGACATGAACATGATCGACGTCGGCTTCAATCCGGTCGTGCTGGTCGAGCAACAGGTCGAGGTCTATCCGGTGTTCCTGTCGAACGAGCCGGACACGCTGACCCGCAAGCTAAACCAGGAGATCACGGTCTTTGAGGCGGCTGACGACGGCGTGCCGACGCTTGGTGTGGTCTACCTGGTAGGCGAGGAGTTCCTGGAGGACGAGACGAACCGCGAGAAGCTGGAGCGGTTCTTGCGGGCCACGGTCCGCGCATTCGAGTTCGCAGTCGATGATCCGGCAGCCGCGATTGAGTCCACAGCCAAGTTCCTCGCCGAGGATCCGGAGCCGGATCTCGAACACGAGCGGTTCATCCTGGACACCGAGATCGAAAACGCGCTCAGCGATCTGACCCGCGCGAATGGGGTCGGCTGGTTCACCCAGCAGCAGTTCCGCGCACTGACCGACGTGTTGCTCGAGTATGGCGCGCTGGACAACGACATTGATCTTGAGGCGGCGCTGGATCGCTCATTCCTCGAGGACATTCACCAGTAGGAGCGATCAGCCAGCTCGTGCCCGCCAGTCTCCGTTGGTTGCGTGCTGAGACGCCGTCGTGTTCCAGAGTTCCCTAGGCCTATCGAGCGCTGCGAGATACCCGCGGCAAGCGCGGGTATGACGAGTGTGGTTGGAGGTGGGTGGCGAACCCGAAGCTCTAGGCGCGGGTGCGGAGGAACTTTTCCTGGCCGGGGGTCGGCTTGTCGCCCGGGTAGTGGAGCTTCTTGAGCATGGGCCGGCGAGGGAAGATGTGGACAGCATCCCAACCGCACGATTGCTCGCAGAGTCTGCAGCCGGTGCAGTTTTTCTCGATGACGACGGCCTGCCCGAAGAAGTCTGACGCCTCGCTGGTGAAGTCCAGCTCCAGCGCGTCGAAGGGGCAGACGTTGATGCAGATTTCGCAGCCGGAGCCGATGCACTTGTCGGGGTCGACTTCGGCCTTGGGCCATTCCTTCTTGGCAAACTTTCGGCAGATGTCTCCATCGTCGTCGAGGATGCATTCGACCGGGCAGACGGCGCCACATGCTCCGCAATCAATGCAGAGCGCCGGGTCGATGTAGTGAATGGTGTTGCGCTCGCCCCAGATGGCGTTGGTCGGACATCGGTTGGTGCAGGCGGTGCAGCCAATGCACGTTTCCACGATTTCGTAGGCCACGACCAACTCCTCTGCGTTCCCGACGGCGCTTCAACGATTATATCTCCGACCGGTTGTCGCATCCAATCAAGAGGGCCACTTGCGCCGATCAGCAAGTATTGCTCGTATAGTGAGGATGTGGCGGCCGGGATTAGGTGCTCCTATGTTGGAAATTTCTGAGCGTGTTCCTCGCGCCGTAGTGGGATTGGTGGCGGGTGTTTCGCTCCTGGCGGTGGCGATCGTCGCCTGCGGTGACGACGCGCCGGAAGAGGTGGCGCAGCAGGCTCAGGAAGAG
This sequence comes from Chloroflexota bacterium, assembly GCA_028875225.1. Taxonomy (GTDB): domain Bacteria; phylum Chloroflexota; class Dehalococcoidia; order Bin125; family Bin125; genus Bin125. The sequence goes on from JAPPFB010000011.1 coordinate 89,461, forward strand.
GCCGCGACTCAGGCCCAGCAGCAGCAACAACAAGCTGAGCCGATCGACGCTGCGCAACAGCAACAGGCGACCGAGCCGGAAGCCCAGCAGGCGGCGACTGAGGCTGAATCTGATCCCGAGCCTGAGCAGACGGAGGCCGAGCAAGCTTCGTCCGAGGATGAGGCCGCCGAGCCAGACACCGAGACGGAGCAATCGGTCAGCGATCCGAACCGCGACACGCTCAACGACGGAGAACTCTTCAGTTCTTCGATCACCCCCGACGAGACGGAGAAACTGTTCAAGTTCCAGGCGTCGACGAGCGCCTGGCTGCGGATCTTCGTCGATGGCAAGGGCGGCATGGATCCTGTCGTCACCCTCCTGCAACCGGACGGCGTCGAAGTGGCGGTCAATGACGACTTGTCGACGACGAACCGCGACTCCTTGCTCATCGCACAGGTGCCGGTCGAGGGTTTGCAACTGATCCGCGTGCAGCCGTTCGATTCCAACGGGATTGGCGACTTCATCATCCAGGTACAGACGCTGACCATCGGCGCCGACGACGACAACGCGATCATGGCCGTGGGCACGAGCAATGACGGCCGACTGAACACTCCGGGCGACGTCGATGTGTTTGAGTTCCAGGCGGAGATTGGACAGCAACTGTTCGTGCTGGTCGACGGCGACACCGGTGTTGACGTCTTCGCCCAGCTGTTCCAGCCCGATGGCAACTTGCTGCAGATCGATGACGATGGCGGGCATGGACTGGATTCGGAGATCTACTTCACCGCGGAGTCGGCCGGACTCTGGCGCGTCGAAGTGTGGCCGGCATCGAACAAGGCCGGGCAGCGGCAGTTGATCGGCGCCTACCGGATCACCGTGCAGGAGGGCCTGCCGACCAGCGCGGTCAACGAAGCGGTCGCATCGGACCTGGCCGGGGCTGCGCTGACGTTCCTGCAGGCGCTGCGCGACGGCGATGCGGCCACGATTCTGGCGCTGGCCGGACCTGAGGCGTTGACCATCTGGGGTTGGGACGACGTGGGCGACATCGGCCGCGACATCCAGAAGATCCAGTCGATCGACCTGGGCGGCGAGATCCTGCAGTCGGTGTCGTACGGCGACGTGTTGCACTCGGCCCGCGGACGCGTTTACTTCCAGTTCTCAGAGAGCGACTGGATGCGGGTGGAGCTGATTCAATTGGGCGGCCACTGGCTGGTCGATGACTGGGCGCACAGCGTCGGCCCTCCGAGCTGATTCCTGAGTCTCCGGATTCTGCGAACGGACTCATCGCGGCCTGCTGATATCGTCGTGTTCGATTCGGTTGTCAGCGCAGCGCGCGTGGGGAGCATTGCATGTCGGAACAACGCTCTGATTCGGACGGTCCGCTGGACGGGGTGATTGTGATGACCAATGGCCAAGAGGCCGATTGGTCGAATCACCGCTCGGGGATGGCCATTCAGTTTGGAGTCTCAGGCGACCTGTCCGGGTCGGAAGAGGTGTTCATGACCCGGCAGAAGATTCCGCCGGGGATGTACTCAACGCCGCACTGGCACGTCAACTGCGAGACCGCGATGTACATCCTCCAGGGGCCGATCGTGATGTCGTATGGGGAGCAGCTGGAGCATGTCCACGAGGTGGAGACCGGAGACTTCCTCTACGTGCCGCCGCGAGCGATCCATCAGATCGGCAATCCGCGCAACGACCGTGACGCGGAAGTGGTGCTCTGCCGCAACGCGGCCGAGGAGATCGTGGCCGAGGTGGACATTCCCGGCGCGCCCGGTTGTTCGCCGGCCAAGTGATCAGCAGCGGTCAGCCGGCCGCCATTGCGAAGGCGCGCTCGGCCTGCAGTTCTTCGAGATAGTTCAACATTGCCGGGATCGCCTGGTGGGCGCCGCGCAGCGCGGTGACAACGAGATCGGCGCCGATCACGTTGTCGCCGCCGGCGAATACGCCGGGGCGCGATGTTCTGCCCTGTTCGTCGACAATAACCTCGCCCCAGTCGTTGACGTCGATGCCCGAGTCGCCGTAGACATCGCGGCCCACGTCGTAGCCGACCGCGACGACGAACGAATCGCAGTCAATCACGAACTCGGAGCCGGGCACTGGTTGCGGGCGGCGGCGTCCACTGTCGTCGGGTTCGCCGAGACTCATGCGGACGCATTCAATCCCGACCACTGCGCCATCCTTGCCAATCAGGCGAACCGGAGTGGTGAGGTACTCGAACGTGACGCCCTCTTCACGCGCGTGGCGTCGCTCCTCTTCGCGGCCGATCATCTCGTTCTCGGTCCGGCGATAGAGCAGTGTGACGTTGTTGGCGCCCAGTCGGATCGCTGAGCGGACGCAGTCCATCGAGGTGTCGCCACCGCCGACGACTACGACGTTGCGTCCGACGTGGGGGCGGCTACGTAATGCGGTGGGCAGGAATGCGTCGTCGAGGTTGGCGCGGACCAGGAATTCGGTGGCGCTGTAGACGCCGGCGAGGCGTTCGCCTTCGAGTCCGAGCTGCTTGCCCATACTGGCGCCATGGGCGAGGAACACCGCGTCCCAGCGCGACAGTTCGTCCCAGCCGACGTCGGAGCCGACCCGAGTATCGAATCGGAACTCAACACCGGCGGCCATCAGCGCCTCGGCCTTCTCGTCGACGATGTCCTTGGCCGTCTTGAAGTTGGGGATGCCGTAGCGCAGGACGCCTCCGGCCGCAGGCCAGGCCTCGAAGACCGTCACGTCGTGGCCGGCGGCGCGCATCTGCTCGGCGACAGCCAGTCCGGCGGGTCCAGCTCCGACGACGGCGACCCGCTGTCCAGTTTCGATCTCTGGATGAGGAACGGGGAAGCCGCCGCGTCGTTCGCGGTCCCAGTCGCCGAGAAACGCTTCCAGCTTGCCAATGGCGACCGGTTTGGCGTTCTTGCCGACGACGCAGACGCCCTCGCACAGGGCTTCCTGGGGACAGAGCCGGCCACAGAGTTCGGGCATCTCGGATGTTTGGCGGAAGACGGCTGCGGCGTCGGCCAGTTTGCCGATCTCGAGGAAGGCCAGGGCCCCGGGGATGTCGTTGTCAATGGGGCAGGCTCGGGTACAGGGGGCTGCGGGACATTGAATGCAGCGCTGCGCCTCGAACATCGCCGGGCCGGCGGTGTAGCCGTAGTAGACCTCTTGCCAGTTATGGATGCGGTCGTGAGGCGTCTGCTTGGTGACGTGGTGAGGTGGAATCCTCAGGCGCTGCCGGCGATCGATCGGCTGGCCGGCGCGGGTGAGTTGGGGCTGCTTCTGGCGCTTCGTATTCGCCCGCCGATCAGGCGGTTCCTCTGGCTCGTCGAAACTGGAATCTGTCGTTTCGTTCAGCATCTCAGCTCACACGCTCCTCGCTCCGAACCGTGCGACTTGAGTTCATCATAGTTCTGTCGGTCCTCGGTCTGCCTGATAGCCTCGATTCATGGGCGACGATGTCAGGCAACATTCTGTAAAACATGACGATCTTCGGCTGGCACGGCAATTCGGCGCGCTCGCCAGAGGCAGTGAGCACGCGGTCCGTCTCGACCTGTGCTGCTTCCTGATCGGCCGAATCATCGAGCCGGAGTTCAACCAGCTGGCCGCCCTGGTCAAGCTGGACGAACTGGCCGAAGAAGTGCGAGGCGGCGGCAGCCCGACGCCCGCTGAGCAGGTCGAGCGGCTCCGACAGGTGTTGTTCGAGGAGCATCAGTTTCAAGGCGACACCGAGACCTACTACGATCCGGCCAACTGCTGTCTGCATTCCGCGCTGGAGACGGGACGCGGCATGCCAATCACGCTTGCGGTCTTGATGATCGAGGTGGCACGTCGGGCAGGACTGGAGTTGCACGGGGTTGGCGCTCCGTTCCATTTCCTGGTCAAGTACCACGATCCGGACGCCGATTCCGAGCGTTTCCTCGATCCGTTTCGTGGGGGACGCGAGATCGACCGGGACGCGCTGAGCGAACGTCTCCGGGCCAATGACCGCGGCGCCGGGCCGAATCCGGAGTCGTTCCTCGCATCGGTCACCAAACGGCAGATTCTGCAGCGGATCCTGACCAACCTCAAGGGCGCGGCGGTGCGCCAGCGGGACTACTTCGCGGCGATCACCGCGACCGATTTCTTGTTGGCGCTGACGCCCTGGTCGCTGGAGGATCGGCGTGATCGGGGCCTGCTCTGTTACCAGACCGGCCAATACATCGAGGCGCTCGACGACTTGCAGCAGTATCACGAGCATTCCTCCGGGGCGCCGGACGCGGACCGGGTCGCCGACTTCATCGAGCGGGTGCGCCTGCGGATCGCCGAGGAGAGCGGCTGATCCACCGTCCAGGTACGACGTTGGCGCGCTTCGTCGGCAACGGCAGATTGTTTTCCGCTATATTCAGTTGAAGCGGCCGCCGGGAATGCTGCAACCGACGCCGCGGAACTCATTTTCTGATTCCATCATCTCGCAGCTTGAGAAACCAAAGGGGAATGGCCAACGCGACAGCCCTGCGCAGTGTCAACGGGGCTGTGACGAATAGCGCGGTGCCTGCCAACGCCTTCCGTCACGTACACGACGAACTTCGGTATCGCACCGAGGACGGTCCGTCGTTCCGTGACATCACCGAAGAGGTACGAGCGATCGTCCACCGCTCCGGTGTCGGATTCGGACAGGTTTCCGTCTTCTCACAGCACACGACCGCTGCCATCATTCTGCAGGAGCACGAACCACTGCTCCTGGACGACCTGCGTGATCGATTGATCGCGTTCGGTCCGCCGGAGACCTACTACCGGCACAATGACTTCGAGATCCGCACAGTCAACATGCACGAGAACGAGCCTGAGAATGGTCACTCGCATGTCCAGCACATGATGCTGGGCACGTCGGAGACCATTCCGGTGCTGAGCGGCGAGTTGCATATCGGCGAGTTTCAGTCCATCTTCCTGGTCGAGCTTGACGAGTCGCGCAATCGACGCGTCAGCGTGACCGTGCTGGGAGTTCCGGGCGAGTAGCTCGGCGACTCAATCGGTCCCAACCAACGACCGCTCCGGCGCCCGCCGGGGCGGTCGTTTCTATACTCGGGCCATGACGCAGCGCGGCCCGAGCACGTTCGATCCGACGGCCGTGGCCGGACAGAACCTCGACACGCCGCTTTCCCGGATCCTTGCCGACCGCATCCAATGTGACGGTCCGATCAGCTTCGCCGAATGGATGGAGGCCTGCCTCTACCATCCACAGTTCGGCTACTACCGATCGGGCAGACCAACGGTCGGACGGGATGGCGACTTCCTGACCAGCCCCGAGGTGCATCCGATCTTCGGAGCGGCCGTCGGGCACATTGCGCTCGAACTGTGGAACAATCTTGACCGCCCCGGGCGATTCGAGATGGTTGAGGTCGGGCCGGGAACCGGGGCGCTGGCGGAGTCCATGCTCCGACATCTGCATTCGTCCGCTCCAGAGTTGGCTGCCGCCTGCCGACTCTCCCTGGTTGAGCCTGACGCCGCGGCCGCTGCACAGCAGGCCGAGAGGTTACGGGCAGTTCTACGGCCAGACCAGATCGAGTTCCTCCCGCATCTCGACGAACTTCCGGAGGGATATCACCTGGTCGTCGCCAACGAGTTGTTGGATGCGTTGCCGGTTCACCGTCTGAGATTCACTGGAGGCGTCTGGCGCGAGCTACACGTCGACTGCTCGCCAGCGCTGGGATTTCACGATCTCGCAGTCGATCTGAGCACTCCACAGTTGCTGCAGCCTCTGAGCAGGGTGACGGCGGCCGAGCAACAGACTGTCGAAGTCTCGTCGGAGCGGGGATCCGTGGTGACCCGGTTGGCCGTCGCAGTGGGCGAACGGGGATTGCTGCTGTTGCTGGACTATGGCTACGCGCGGGAGCGTCTCTACGCTTCCTGGCGGCGCGACGGAACGTTGATGACCTTTCGCAATCACGTTCCGGGCGACGATCTGTACGTCCATCCGGGGGAACAGGACATCACGGCGCATATCGATGTTGACCAGGTGCGAGAGGCGGCGCAGTCGGCAGGCATGTCGCCGTTGCCGGCGTTGTCTCAGGCCCAGTGGTTGCAACAAATGGGCGCCGCCGTGATGCCGGCTGTGGCGGACGCTGAGATGGAGACCGGCCGCTACCTGGCGGCGAGGCGTGCGATCGAAACGCTCACCGATCCTGCGGGACTGGGACGAATCGCGGTGATGGGATTCAGCCGAGGTGCGGTGGGCTCCTTGCCCGGTTGGAGCGGGCCATGATTGGCGTCGGCGACCAACTGCCGGACACCGAACTCAACCTGCGCGAATACCTGTCCGATGGTCCGTTGCTGATCCTGTTCTACGCGGAAGCCAGTACCCCGCTGTGTACTCAGCAGTTGTGCGCATTCCGCGACGACGAGGAGATGATCAACGAGCTGGGCGCGTCGGTGGTCGCAGTCTCTTCGGACCCGCCCTGGGAACTTGAGCGATTTGACGCCGAACATCGCTTCCCGTTCCCGCTGCTTTCCGACCCGGCGCTTGAGGCGGCCGGGACATTCGGGGTCGTCGATGAATCCGGCAAGCGGGCCCAACGGGCGGCATTCGTCGCCGACGCCGCAGGCGATATACGGCTTGCGATTCCGTTCTATCAGCCGAACAATCTCGATGACTACCAGGAAATCTTTTCGGCGCTTGGCCTGGACATCTGATGTTCGACCACTTCGACGCCGAGGCGGATTTCATCCTGGAAGAACAGATCAGGATTTGCGAGATCCCGGCGCCGACCGGACTGGAGGCGGCTCGCGCCGCATATCTGGCGGAGCAATTCGAGCAACTGGGTCTGGTCGTCGTTCAGGACGAGGTCGGCAATGTGATTGGGCGGCTGGAATCCGTCGTAGACGATCCTGTGGTGTTGAGCGCTCATCTGGATACGGTGTTTGGCGCGGATCAACCAGTTTCGGTCGCCCGGCCTGGCGAGTCCAATCCATACCGCGACGGCGAGACAGTGCCGGAAGGCGAGTATCACGCTCCAGGGATATCCGATGCCGCGGCCGGACTGGTTGCCATGCTGTCGATCGCGCGTACGATTCGGCGAACGCCCTGGGCGTCGGAGCTGATGTTCGTGGCAACGGTCGGCGAGGAGGGGCGTGGCGACTTGCGCGGCGCCCGTCACTTGTTTGAGACCGACCGTGGTCGTCGAGCTCGCGCATTCATCACTATCGACCATTCCGACGCGGCTGCGGTGGTCAACGCGGGGATTGGGTCGCGTCGCTACAACGTGCAGTACCGCGGCATCGGCGGTCATAGCTGGGCGCACTTTGGCCGCTACAATCCGGCGTTTGCGCTCGCCGCGGCGGCCGACCGGCTGGCTGAGGTTCGGGTGCCGCGCAGTCCGCGCACGTCCTACAACGTCGGCGTCGTGCAAGGCGGCGAGACGGTGAATGCGATTCCCGAGTTCGCCGAGATGGACATCGACCTGCGCAGCGAATCGCCTGAGCAACTCGAACGGCTGGACGAGGATGTCCAGGAGATCATCCGTCGCGGACACTCGCGCGAGCTGCGACGCCGCGGCGAGGGAGCAATGGAGCCCGTGGTCAGCAGGATTGGCGACCGGCCCGCGGGCGTGACACCGGCCGATTCGGCCCTCGTGCGAGCGGCCTGCCGGGCTCTCCAGGCTGAAGGCCTGGCGCCCCGCACGATCGCCGCCTCGACCGATGCGAACGCGGCCATGGCCGCCGGCGTGCCAGCCGTCGCGATGAGCTGGGGCGGCCGATCGGACAACCAGCACAGCGTCCGCGAGTGGTTCGACCCGACGGATCGGAGCCGCTCGCTGCGGGTGATCACTCGCATGCTGCTGGACCTGGCTCAGCGGGGGGCTGTCTAAACTGAAGCCATGCCGAGCGAAGATCTACGCGCCTACAGCGACATCGTGATCGACCACTTCCAGCACCCGCGGAATGCGGGGCCGTTGGACGACGCCAATGCGATCGGCGAGGACCGCAATCCAGTCTGCGGCGATCACATGAAGCTGATGCTGCGGATCGAGGATGAGGCGATCGTGGAAGCGCGGTTTCAGACACGCGGGTGTCCCGCCGCGATCGCGACGAGCAGTATGGCGACCGTGGTCCTGACCGACATGCACATCGATGACGCGGCGGGGCTGAAGCGTCAGGATTTTGTCGACGCGGTCGGGGGATTACCGAAAGCGAAGGTTCACTGCTCGGTGCTGGCCGCTGCGGCACTGAAGAAAGCACTGGACCACTACCGGGAGCAGATATCCGCAGGTCGACCCAAGTGAGCGAGCGCCGCTTGCCGCTGCACCAGACGGTGCTTGACCTGCAGACCGCTGGTGAGAACACGCTCAACGACTGGTTCTCGATCGGCAACTCAGTCTCGACCATTCGGATCTGCCTGGAGGATCCCCAGCACAACGCCCTGGCCGCGGCGCTGATCGTGCTGGACTCCTATCTCACACTTGGCGATGGGGACACAGCGCGAGTCGATGAGCGGCTGCTCGCTGAGGGCGGCGTTGACGTTGACGGACGAGATGGAGCGACGTCGGCCGAACAGCTCTGCATTCCACGGCTGCCCAGAGGAGCGCAGACTGCGATGGCGGCGGCCAAAGCGAATCCGGGGGTGAGCGCCGCTGCCCGACTGTCGCTCAACGGCGATGCTGCGGTCATGCTGGTCGGCGTCGCGCCGCACCCGATCCGGGCGCGACAGATCGAGTCGGTCGTGCGAGGCCGGACGCTGAACGATCAAGTCATCGACCTGGCCGCACAGACGGCCAGGTCGGAAGCGCAGCCCTACGGCGTTGGCGATCTGACCAATTCAGCCGACGTCGACGATGTCGAAGACGCGGTACGCCGGCTGTTCCGGCGTCTTCGCGATCGCTTCGACGCTGACCAGTTGCAGGTCCAACCCAATGATCGCCGCCATCCTCCTCGCCGCCGGTGAGTCGACCCGGATGGGTCGTCCGAAGCAATTGCTCGACTGGCATGGTCGGCCGCTGGTCGCCGCCCAGATTGAGACATTGCTCAGTGCGGGCTGTCGGCCCGTGGTTGTGGTGCTCGGCGCGCACGCGAACAGCATCCGGCCGATCCTGCCGTCACGAGCAGAAGTGCAGTTGACGACCAATCGCAACTGGCGAGCGGGGCGAGCATCCTCAATTCGGACGGGGGCGCGCGCCGTCCCGACTGCCGCCGAAGCGGTGGTGATCACTTCGGTCGATCAACCGACCGAGGCCTCGGTGATTGAGCGGCTCCATCATGCGCTGACCGCAGCTCGCGATGCGCTCATCGCGGTCCCCCGACACAACGGACGCAACGGACATCCGCCGATGTTTCGTGCTGAGTTGCTGTCCGAGCTGCGTTCCGTGAGTGAACGTCAGGAAGGTCTTCGACAGGTCAGGCGGCGGCATGCGGAGCGAACTATCTTCGTGGAGGTGGACAACCCGATCGTGACGCTCAACCTCAACACTCCGGAGGAGTACCGACGTGCGCTCGAACTCCTCTAAACTGCAACAGGTGCAAGAATCCAGCACACTCCGTGGAGCTGATGCTGTGGAGTGAGGTTCCGGCTCAAGCGGGATTGACGGAACTCTCACCAGATAGAGTGGACAACCAATGGCCACACCGCTGAGACAGACGATCCAGGTCGGCAAGTATGTCGTCGGCCAGCAGTTGCGCCGGACAGAGCGCTATCCGCTGGTGCTGATGCTCGAGCCGTTGCTGCAGTGCAACCTCGAGTGCGCGGGCTGCGGCAAAATCCAGCATCCGACCGACATTCTGCGCCGCCGTCTGACGCCGCAACAGTGCTGGGAAGCGGTGGAGGAGTGCGGCGCGCCGGTCGTCGCGATCGCCGGCGGCGAACCGCTGATCCACAAGGACATCGTCGAGATCGCCAACGGCTTCACCGAGCGCAAGAAGTTCGTCTACCTCTGCACCAACGCCATCCTCTTGGAGCGCAAGCTGCAGGATTTCGAGCCGAATCCGTACCTGACGTTTTCCGTCCACGTCGACGGATATGAACAGGATCACGACGATTCGGTTTGCCGCGACGGGATCTGGGATGTGGCTATTCGCGCGATCGAGGCGGCCAAGGAGCGCGGCTTCCGCGTGACCACGAACAGCACGTTCTTCCTGGGCGCCCAACCGGACCGGATCCGAATGATGTTCGACAAGCTGATGGAGATCGGCGTGGACGGACTGATGATCTCGCCGGGCTACCCGTACGAGAAGGCGCCCGACCAGGAGCACTTCCTCGCCCGCAACCAGACCAAAGAACTCTTCCGCGACATCCTCAACGATCCGCCGCGGCACTGGAAGTTCAACCATTCGGAGCTGTTCCTCGACTTCCTCAAGGGTGAGATCGAGTACGACTGCACCCCGTGGGGGAATCCCACGTACACCGTCTTCGGCTGGCAGCGACCCTGTTACCTGATGGACGAGGGCTACGCGGAGAGCTGGCAGGAACTGATCGATGAGACCGAGTGGGAGAACTATGGCGTCGCGTCGGGCAATCCGAAGTGCGTCGACTGCATGGTGCACTCGGGCTACGAGGCGTCGGCGGTGATCGACGCGACGACGAACATCAAGGCCGGTCTGCGCAGCTTCGTCGGCTCGATCCGCTAAGCACCCCGCCCCTCTGACCCCGCGAACCTGCCGCGCTGCGCCCGTGCGGCTCGGCGTCGCGATCTCGACGAATGAGAAGGCCTCGCTATGTCAAGACACGAACCAGGCACTGAGCCGATCGCGGAGGCACAGCCACCGACAGAGCTGGCTCCGGCAATCCCACTGGAGGAAGTCGGACGGATCGCCGAACGCGTGCAGGAGTTGATCGCCGCCGGCGATCCGCGCGAGGCGTGGCAACGGCTCAATCAACTGCATCCCGCCGACGTCGGTCTGATCCTCGCCGGCCTGCCGCGCACCAGCAGCGAGGCGTTGCTGCAACACATGAATCCAGTCGAGGCCAGCCGCCTCGGCGCTCGGCTGAGCATTCAGACCCTCTCCTTTGTGCTCGATCAGGTCAATCCCCGTCACGCGCTCACCGCCCTGCAGCGGCTGCCGATCCGACGGGCGCAGGAAGTCGCGGAGCAGCTGGAGCAACCGATCGCCGAGAGCGAGCTGCTCAGCCAGGATCCGAACACGGCCGGCGCGCTGATGACCGATCGCTTCGTCGCGGTCGACGCCGACGCCGACATCGCCGACTTGCGAACGGCACTGGAAGCGCTACAGGAGGATCGTGGTCAACTTACGTACCTCTACGTTCTCAACCCGCAGGGCCTGCCCGATGGTCAGATCTCCATGGTCGACCTGGCGCTGGCGCCCGCAGATGCGGCGGCTTCCTCGGTCGCCGCTCCACTGACTGCCGTCGTCTCCGTCGACACGCCGGCCCAGGAATGCGCGCGACTGCGGCGCCACTACAACCTCACCCAGCTTCCCGTGGTCGAAGGCAACACACTGATCGGAGTCGTGCTGCCCGATGCGCTGCTCGGAGTCACGGTCGAGGAGGACACTCGGCAGATGCTCCAGGTGGCCAACGTCCCGGGCGAACGGGCCGACGGCCCCATGGCGCTCTCGATCTGCACGCGCCTGCCCTGGCTGACGATCAACCTGGCGACCACATTCCTGGCGGCCGCCACCATCTCGCTCTTCGAGTCCACATTGACGCAGCTCGTTGTGCTGGCAGCGTTTCTGCCGGTAGTCGCCGGGCAGGGCGGCATTGGCGGAACCCAAACGCTCACCCTGATTGTCCGCGCGATTGCCCTCGGAGAGTTGGTCGGTATCCGGGCGAAGCGGTTGCTGGTCCGAGAGGCCACGCTCGGCGTCATTCACGGCATCTGGCTCGGCCTGCTGGTGGCCGCGATCGCGATCATCTGGCAAGGCAACTATGGACTCGCGCTGGTCCTCGGGATCGCCATGATGGGCAACATGCTGATTGCGGGGACGGTCGGTGCAGGGGTGCCGCTGCTCATGCGACGCGTGGGCATCGACCCGGCGGTCGCGTCCGCCGTGGTCGTCACGACGTTCACCGACGTCTTCGGCTTCCTGCTCTTTCTCGGCATTGCCCAGGCAGCGATCAGCCTGCTCGTTTAGACCAGCCGAAAGCGAACCCCGCAGAGCGTCACCATCGACTCGTCCTCTGAGACTTCGAGTTCATGATGCCGCGCCGTCGTCACGACGTGCCCACGATCGACGGTTGCCACGTCCAATCCGCCCAGACCTTCTCCGCGCCCGTCGGCGGCCTCGACGAAGCGCAGCGTCGCGTCGTCCAGGGAGACGGTCGGGTGACCGTCGCTGTCTGAGCCAACTGGAATCTCCAGGACTTCCGACCATCGCGCCGCCATGCCGTTCGGGTCATCGCTTTGCAACTCGGCCGCGGTCATCGCGGTGACCACGTGTTCGCGCTTCGCCGGCAGCCAATGATCGCCGGCCGGACTCCAGGGTCCGTCAAGCTGGTCGTCGCCGGTGTTCCAGCGCAATTCGGCGATCGCTCCTGGCAGGTCCTTGGGGTGGAGCTGGATTCCATCGGTCTGATCGTTTGCCGAATCGGTGATCAGTCGGATTCCCAGATCGGCGACATGCGCTCGCCGTTCAGCGATATCGCCGCACTGCATGATCACCATGTAGCCGCCGTCGCCGCCGCGCCGTCGCAGGTAGCGTCCGCCGGCTGTGCCGGGCGTCATCGGAGAGACGACTTCGAGGAATGCATTGCCGACGGGCATGAGGAAGTTGTGCAGGCCGAAGCGGCCGACGCCGGGATCGCGGTGACAGACCTCCAGCCCGAAGACGCCCCGAAGATGCGCCTCAATCATGTCGAGATCTTCAGCGACCAGGCAGATCTGCCGCATTCGCAACATGGCGCACCTCTCTCAGACTGTCGGCCTCAGTGGACCGTTCAACTCACCGTCCTTTGAACACGGGACGCCGCTTTTCGACGAACGCCCGTCGTGCTTCGATCGAGTCTTCCGTCTCGCCCACGCGCCGCATCCGATCCGCCTCGCGCCGGACAGCCTCCGAGAGCGGGATCGTGAAGGCGTCGTTGAGGTTGTTCTTGATCTGCGCGATTGCGCCGGGATGCGAGTCGCGTAGCTGGGCCGCGACTTGCAAGACGTTTGGCATCAGTTCCTCGGGGTCGTAGACGCCATTGGCCAGGCCGAGCGACAGCGCCTCTTCCGGATGCACGCGGTCGGGCAGCAGGTACATTTCACGCGCCTTGCCCATGCCAACCAGGCGCGGCAGGGTCCAGGTCCCGCCGAAGTCTCCGGAGAAGCCGACCTTGAGGAACGCGGTGTAGAGATACGCCGTCGTCGACATGTAGCGCAGATCGCAGGCCAGCGTGAGTGAACAGCCGGCGCCCGCCGCGCCGCCGTTGATCGCGGCGATCGTCGGTTTCGGCATCTGGTGCAACAGCACCGAGGCGCGCTCCTGGTAGGTCAGCGAGTAGATGCTCTGCTCGAGGTTGCGAATGTCGCCGCGGCCGGTGTCCTTGAGGTCGCCGCCTGCGCAGAACAGCCGACCCGCTCCGGTCAGGATGACCACACGAACATCGTTGTCGGCAGCGGCCTGCTCGCAAGCCAGCGGCAGCTCATTCAACATCGTTCCGTTGAGTGCGTTAAGCGACTCGGGCCGGTTCAACGTGATGGTGCAGATGCCGTCTTCAATCTCGTACAGGAGCGTTTCGTACATCAATGATCCTTACGGCTCACAAGTTCCCAGTGGTTGCTTGCTGTTCAGTTTACTCAGCAGAACGGAGGCACCCGATTGGGAGGCCGCTGCGCCACAGGATGGCAAGCGCCACGCCATAAGCATCGTTCACGACGCTTCCACCGCGCTGCTCTGGCCTAAACTGACTCGCATGCTCACGATCACTGCCGCGTTGCCCTGGGAGGCCAAAGCCGCTCGAGCCGGGCAGGCGATTGCCGGTCGCGGCCGAGTGCGGATCATCACCTCAGGCGTTGGCCCACAACGCGCTCGGGAGGCGGCTGAAGAGGCGTTGGAGGAGTATCCCGACTGCGTGATCAGCATCGGCGTCGCCGGTGGACTGACCAATACGCTGCGCCGACCGTCGATCACACTTCCGATCACCACCATCCGACAGACCGACGGCGCCGTCTTTGAGGCGGACGACCAATTGCGCAAGCAGGCGATTCGTTTGCTGAACAAGGCCGACATCTACTGGCAATCGGTGACCAGCATCACGACCCCTGAGATCCTGTTCACCAAGCCGGAAAAGCGCGCCGCCGCAGACTCGGGCGCCGAGATCGTTCAGATGGAAGACGCCGAATGGGCCGAGGTCTGCGCGGAAGCGGACGTTCCCTTCGCCAGTGTGCGCGTGGTCATGGACGCGCTCGACGACGACATTCCCAACGAAGTCGTCCAGTGGCGGGGCAAGCCGTCGGCGCTGGACATCGCGGTCGGCGCGATCCGGCGGCCGGGATTGCTGCCCGAGCTGCTCTCGCTGGGGATCCAGCGAGAGTCGGCGATCCGGGAGTTGGAGCGGGCGATGACGTTGATCATTCCCGCTCTGGTGGACGAAGACGGCGGCTAGGTCCGCTCACGGTTGGCACGTGAACCGCGTTTTGGTCACCGGCGCCAATGGATTCATTGGCGCGCATGTCACGCGCGCCGCGCTCGACGCTGGCGCCGAGGTCCGTGCCATGGTGCGTCAGGGCAGCGACCAGCGCAGTCTGGATGGGTTGCCGATTGAGATTGTGCATGGCGATCTGACCGACGCCGCGTCACTCGCGGACGCCGCTGCGGGGGTCGACACACTATTCAATGTCGCCGCGCGTTACGACCTGAGTCGACGCGCCAGGAGAGATGCATATCGCGCGAACGTCGATGGCACGCGAGCGCTGATGTTGGCCGCGCTGCGAGCGCAGGTTGACCGAATCGTCCACACCTCATCAGTCGCCGCGATCGGTCCGCCGTCCGATCGTTCACGTCTCGCCGATGAGACTCAGTGGGCCGCGGTCGAACAGGCGCCAGGACCGTACGAGGAGACCAAGATCCTCAGCGAGCAGCTCGTCCACGAGCTGGTTCGGACCGAATCGCTGCCCGCGGTCTGCGTCTTGCCCACCGCCCCAATTGGACCACTCGACATGAAGCCCACGCCGACCGGTCGGTTGATCCGCGACGCGGCGAATGGCGCCATGCCCGCCTACATCCGCACGGCAGGGCTGAACATCGTTCATGTACGGGACGTTGCGATTGGACACATCAAGGCGGCAACCATCGGGCGAATCGGAGAGCGTTACATCCTCGGACACCAGGACGGAAACTTGACGTTGCGGGAAATCATCGAACACGCAGCATCGTCGAGCGGCGCCTCGCCTCCACGGACATCAATCCCGTCAACGATCGCCTTGGCGGTTGCCCTGATCGACGAGTTTCTGATCAGCGCTTTGACCAGACAACAGCCACGGGCGACTATTGCGGGAGTCCGGCTCGCTCGGCAACGGCAGTTTTTCGATTGCCGCAAGGCCATCGAAGAACTGCAATTGCCGCAGACCAATCTGGACGAGGCATTCAACGACGCGGTGAACTGGTTTCAGAAAGTCGGCCAATGAGCACATCATCAACACCACCAGTTGTCCTGATCACCGGAGCCAACAGCGGCATCGGCAAGGCCGCCGCGACCGAGCTGGCACGTCGCGGCTGGCAAGTGTTCGCGGCTTCCCGATCGGTTGAGCGAGGACAGGCGGCGGTCTCTCAGATCCAGAAGGAGAGTGGTTCAATCGCCGTCGAGCTATTGGAAATGGACCTTACCTCGTTTGCATCCGTTCGGCGCGCCGCAGACGGACTGCTGGAGCGCTCCGAGCGGCTCGATGTCCTGGTCAACAACGCCGGCCTCACCCTCAATGATCGGCGAATCACCGTCGACGGCCACGAGACGATGATGCAGACGAATCACCTCTCACCCGTCCTCCTCACCTCGCTACTGCTGCCAAAGCTGCTCGAGTCGGACGATGCCCGCGTCGTCAATGTCAGCTCGCGCGTCTACGAGCGCGTCGAGGCAATGCCGCTCGACGACCTCAACTTCGAGCACTACTGGGGTGGGATCCGACCGTATTGCGCGACGAAGCTGGCCAACATCCTCTTCACCAACGAACTGCACCGACGCACACACGACCTCGGACTGGCAACCTTTTCCGTCCACCCCGGCGTGGTAGCAACCAGCTTCATGCGAAACTTCCCCGCGCCCCTTCGGGCGGGCCTCAAGCTCCTGCGGCCATTGCTGCGCAATCCCGAGCAGGGCGCCGCGCCGGTGGTCGAGCTGGTCACCGAGTCGGCGCGTCGCTCCGACGCCGGCGAATACTTCGACCGTCACACCCGCACGCAGCAGCAACCACAGGCGAGCGACCGTCAGGCGGCCGAACGCCTCTGGGAGCTGACCAACGAGATCATCGGAGCGGAGTGGCCGGCCTCATGACGATCTCCAGCCGCGAAGAACTGATCGCCGAACTGCAGCAGGACAGCGAAGAGTTCCAAGAGGCAGTCGCGCGACTCCCCGCCGAGGCATTCGAACGGGGTGTCTACGAGCAGGGCTGGAACACCCGTCAACTGCTCGCCCACATCGCCGCGATCGAATGGACCTATCCCCGCCTGATCGAGCGAGCCGAGCAACGCGCTTCAGGAGCAGATGTCCCCCAGGGCGGCGGCGCCGGTTTCGATATGGACGCCTACAACGCCAAACAGGTCGCGCGTCGAGACGATCAACCGGTTGAACAACTACTGACCGAGTTTCGGCGGAACCGGGCCGAGACGATCGACGCGATCCGAGCCGCAGATGAAGAATTGCTCACCCAACCGACGCGCTCGGCTGGCGGTGTCGAGGGGACGCTGTTGGATGTGCTGGAGGGCGTCGCCGTGGGTCACGTGCGTGAACACGTCGATGATCTGCTCAGGGGTGCACGCCCGGCCTGAAAGCTCACCGATCCGAGGCCGGTCTTTCGCGCACTATGGGCTGGGATCCAAGTAGAAGCGAATCGAAAGATCCGCGCTCTCGTACACCTGGTTCTCTGGAATCTGGGTGTACATGCTCCAAAGCTCCCAGATATCAATCCATGTCTGATCCTGAGGACGTAGCTGCACCATGGGTAGGCCGGCTCCGTTCAACTGGTCCGGCGAAATCGACGCTTCGTGGACCTGTGGAACATCAATCAGAATCTCCTGCAGCTGGTCGGTCATCTGGAGTACGTCTTCGCGACTCCGTCCAGGACGGTTGGCAAGCGATTGCTCCAACTCCAGTTTCGTGTGGCTGAGCGACTCCCGGGCTTCCTGAGCCTCGAATGCGCTTCGGTTTTCCAAGACCATTGCGTGAAACGATGCAAGCACTCCATCTGCAGCAGCCGCTGACTCAGCCCTTTCGAAAGCCCCGAGGATCGTCTTGGCGGGCTTGCGGCCGTAGTGCTCCAACCACATCTGCGGATCGATAGGACCCAAGTCGCTGGTCGGTCCCGTGACAATCTGGTCCGCACCAAGCAGAAGTAAGGTCCCAGCGCTCTTTGCCTCCCACGGCACGACTACGGTCAGATTCTCGCATCTCGTTCGCATTTGCCGGACAAGGCGAATCGCCGCACCGCCTTCGCCGCCTAAGGTGTTCAGGAACAAATGCAGAGACTTACAGTCGCCGATCTCAAGCAGTATGTCCTCGAGATTGACGGCGCTGAGAGTGAGTATCTCAGCATCTAGCACAATCGCGCGACAGTGGTAACGGCGCTCATATTCCTCCAGCGCCGCCTGTCGACTGTCTAAGGCTTCTTCCTCTTCGTCACCGACTTCTCCCGCTTCAAGTTCGTCATTCTTGTCAGCGCAGTCGGAGCCACTCACGCGGCCTTCTGCTTCTTCTCCTTGCGCCGTCGGTCGTTCTCCAGCCGACTCTTGCGCAACTGCGGTGCGATTTGCTTTCTCCAGAAGGAGTCACTGAGACTTGGCGCCCGTGCTGGCGCCCTCGTTGGGCCTGTAGGTCGTTCAGCCACTGCTCTCTCCCTGCCTTGACTGTACCCCGGAAATGGCGCACAAGCCGCTACTGGCGCGGAAGCTGCAGGCCCCTCGTCGCGATGATGTTGCGCTGGATCTCGGACGTGCCGGCTGCGATGGTGCTGGGCACCGTCGACATGTAGGCGCGGCCGATCCGGGCGGCGAGGGGAGCGTCCGGGTCGTCGGGGTGGATCCGCTGGCTGTGCAGACCCATCATGTTGACTCCGAAGCGGGCAACTCGCTGTCCCAGCTCCGAGCCGAACATCTTGGACATCGACGCTTCGTGATTCGGGACGAGTTCTTGCGACTGCATCCAGACCACCCGGTATGAGATCAGCTTGGCAATCTCAGACTCGATCATCAGGTTGGCGAGGCCGTTGCGGACGCCCGGGTCGTCGATCAACTTGGCGCCGCCGCGGCGGCCCGGCTTCTCGGCTGCATACTCGGACATCAACTCGACGCTTTTGCGCGAGGTCGCCGACCAGGCCACGCCGGAGCGCTCGAAGTCGAGGAGCGTCGCGGCGACGTACCAGCCACGGTTGTACTCGCCCATCATGTTCGCCGCAGGTACGCGTACGTCGGTGAAGTAGACCTCGTTGAAGCCGTGCTCGCCGAGCATATTGATCAGCGGCCGCACTTCGATGCCGGGCGTGTTCATGTCGAGCAGGAAGTAGGAGATACCGCGGTGCTTGGGCGCCTCGGGGTCGGTGCGGGTGAGCACGTGGATCCAATCGGCGTAGTGCGCGCCGGAGGTCCAGATCTTCTGGCCGTTGATGACGAAATCGTCGCCGTCGCGGACGGCGCGAGTCTGCAGACCGGCGAGGTCGGAGCCATTGCCCGGCTCGGAGAAGCCCTGCGCCCAGTAGGACTCGGCGTTGGCGATCCGCGGCAAGTGCTCCTGGCGCTGTTCCTCGGTGCCGTGCAGCATCAGACAGGGGCCGACCATCGAGATGCCCTGACCGCCGGAACCTGGCGCGCCGCGGTAGGCGGCTTCCTCGCGGTAGATCATCTGCTGGATGTGGCTCGCGCCGCGGCCGCCGTACTCCTCCGGCCAGGCCATCGTCAGCCAGCCCTTGGACGCAGCGCGCTTCTCGAAGGCGCGCTCGGCGATGAAGTGCGAGTCATCGCCCTCGACCTCCGGACCGGACGCCGGCTCCCAATTGTTGTCGATGAAGTCCACGACTTCGCTGCGGAACGCATTGTCTGCTTCGGTGAATTGATAGTCCATGCTTGGCTCCTCGGGTCTCTGCGCACCATCCCGCGACCTGCTCGCAGGCGCACAAAGTATAGCCAACCCTCCCGATACGCTGATTAGCCATGACCGTGACGAGTTCTCGGATCTGGGATGCGCTGGTGGTCGGAGCCGGCCCCGCCGGCGCGACGGCGGCGCGCAGACTCAGCCTCGCCGGAGCGTCGACTTTGCTACTGGAGAAACAGTCTCTCCCCCGCTACAAGGCATGCGGCGGAGGCGTCCCGGCCCGAACGCTCCGACTCTTGAACAATCTCGACATTGCTCCGGTCAGCGAGGGCTACGTCGACACCATCGACGTCTCGCGTTTCGGACGGCGCCAATTCCGCAAGGCATCCAACCGACCGCTCGCCTGGATGGTGATGCGCGACCGATTCGACCAGTTCCTCACCGACCTGGCCGCCGAGTCAGGCGCGTCGGTGCGGGATGCGACGCCCGTCCAATCAATCATCGAGGGTGATGGCTGCTACGAAGTCGAAACGTCCACGGGAGCAGTCCGGGCGCGCCATCTTCTCGCCGCAGACGGCGCCACCGGTCCGACGGCTCGCTGGCTGGGAATCGATTCCGCCCCAACTCGCAGCGCCGCGTATGAGGTTGAGGTCGTTGCGCCCCGCGATGCCCTGGATCACTGGCATCAGGCAGCCAACGTCGATATTGGATACCGACCATGGGGCTATGGCTGGGTGTTTCCCAAGGACGGCAAGCTCTCTGTGGGCGTGGTGACCGCGCCCAATCGAGGCCGCACAATTCGCAAGCAGACGGACCGGTATCTGGGCCGCCTCGGACTCGCAGACGCCGACGTGCTCAACGTCCAGGGACACCCGATTCGCTATCGCCGCTCGATCGGTGAACCGGTCGCCAGGGGCCGAGCGCTGCTCCTCGGCGACGCGGCGGGCCTCGCGGACGAGTTCACTGCCGAGGGCATCGCCTACGCCGTCCACTCCGCCAATCTCGCCGCCGACGCCGTTCTCAACAGCAACAATCCAGCCGCTGTATACACGGAATCAGTCAACCAACGCATCCAACCCGAGCTCAACGCCGCCCGAACCATCTCCCGCCTCTACTACTGGTGCGTCACCACCTGGCCCTGGCTCGCGCTGACCGCCTCCAGGCACATCAACTACCTCTGGAGAGCCTTCTTCCGAGTCATGCGCGGGGACAGCACATACACGGACGAGTTGTCGATATTGCCATTTGACGAGCGCCTGACACAGGCGTTGAGCGGAGACGCCTGATGCCTCGCCGAAGACGCACTCCCAAACCACTCCGACCGACCGCGATCATCAATCGGCTGATCCGCGAGGCGCCGCTCACGCCCTGGCGGGCGACGAATGATCCGGTGACCGAACTTGTCCTGACCCTGCTCTCGCAGAACACGTCCGACACCAACTCTGGGCGCGCGTTCCAACAACTGCTGAAGCGCTATCCCGACTGGGACGCCGTGCTCGAGGCGCCGGTCGAGGAGCTGGAAGAAACCATCCGCCCCGGCGGCCTCGCTCGGACGAAGGCTCCGCGGATGCAGGCGTTGCTGGCGATGGTGCGCGAACGACTCGGTCCTGACTGGGACGCCTCGCGGCTTGAGGACATGCCAATCGACGAAGCCAAGACCTGGCTCACCGAGCTGCC
Source organism: Chloroflexota bacterium (assembly GCA_028875225.1). Classification (GTDB taxonomy): domain Bacteria; phylum Chloroflexota; class Dehalococcoidia; order Bin125; family Bin125; genus Bin125. Next base: position 110,246 of record JAPPFB010000011.1, read on the forward strand.
CGGCGTCGGACCCAAGACGGCCGCCTGCGTGCTGCTCTTTTCGCTCGGTCGTCCCGCCCTGCCGGTCGACACGCACGTCCACCGCGTCGCCCAGCGTCTTGGACTGATTGGCTCGAAAGTCGCGGCCGTCCCGGCCCACGACATGCTCGAGGCGCAGATCCCGCCCGACAAGTACTACGACTTCCATGTCACGCTGATCCGTCACGGTCGGCGCGTGTGTCACAAGCAACGACCAAAGTGCGGAGAGTGCGTCCTGCTCGACCGCTGTCCGGGCGCCGATGACTTCATCTACGGCTGACTCTCAAAGATGTAGCCTCATTTCGTTTCAACCGTGATGAAGGAGACGAAGCATGAGCGCCATCGCACAGACGACCGCAGGAATCATCGAAGGCACCGAAGAGAACGGCCTCTGCATCTTCCGCGGCGTGCCATTCGCCGCGCCTCCGGTCGGCGACCTCCGCTTCAAGGCGCCGCGACCGGTCGAGTCCTGGGACGGCGTCCGCGAGGCCAAGTCGTTCGGCCCAATCTCGCTACAGGCGCCCAACGAGATGCTGGAGGCGCTGCTGCCGGCGTCCGACCCGCCGCAGCCGCAGAGCGAGGACTGCCTCTACCTCAACGTCTGGACACCGGGCCTGGAGGGCGCACGGCCAGTGATGGTCTGGATCCACGGTGGCGCATTCACAATCGGCTCGGGCAGCGAGGATTACTACGACGGAGCATCGCTCGCCAGCCGTGGCGACGTGGTGATCGTCACGATCAACTACCGGCTCGGCGCGCTCGGCTTCCTCAACCTGCCGGCGCTGGGCGAGACCAACTTTGGCATGCGCGACCAGGTCGCGGCGCTGAAGTGGGTGCAGGCCAACATCGCCAACTTCGGCGGCGACCCGGGGAACGTGACCATCTTCGGCGAATCCGCCGGCGGGATGAGCGTCGCCTCGCTGATGGCCTCGCCCGAGGCGGCCGGACTCTTCCAGAAGGCAATCCCGCAGAGCGGCGCCGCGCACAACGCGCTCAGCGTCGAGGAGACCAACGCCACAGCCTTCAGGTTCTGCCAGGCATTGGGCGTCGACCCGGAGGATGTTGACGCGCTGATGGCCGCCGATCCGGCAGACATCCTCGCCGCTTCGGTCGCGGTCGACCCAATCGCCAGCGCCGAAACCGCCAGCGACATGGCCGACGCCGGCGCATCGGCCACGCCGCAGATGCCCTTCCAACCGGTGATTGATGGCGCGTTTCTTTCGTCAATGCCGATCGAGCACATCCGCGCCGGTTCCGCCGACGGCATCGCCACGCTGGTCGGATCGCTCGACGAAGAAATGAAGCTGCTGGCTGCCGCCGGACCGGGTGAGCCAATGAGCGAAGAGGCCGTCACCGCCATGTTCGGCATGATGCACCCCGATGCAGCCTCCGCCTACGGCACCTATCGAGCGGCGAGACGCGAGCGCGGCGAGGACGACTCGCCCGACGAAATCTTCGTCGCCGCGATCGGAGACGTCATGCTCCGCGTCCCTGGCCTCCGGCTCGCCGACGCCCAGACCTCGCGCGCGCCGACCTACGCTTATCTCTTCGACTGGAAGTCGCCCGGCATGAACGGCGCGCTGGGTTCCTGCCACGCGCTCGAACTGCCCTTCGTCTTCGGAACCCATGCCGCGGCGCCCGAGTTTTGCGGCAGCGGTCCCGTCGCCGACGCCTTCTCGGAACTGACGATGGATACCTGGCTCAACTTCGCCAGGACCGGCAACCCCGCCGGCGACGGCGTCGACGCCCCAGCCTGGGACGCAAACTCCAAGCCGATCCAGGTGCTCGGCGACAACCCAAGAGTCGAGCACGACTGGCGCGGACCTGAAGTCGGCGTCTGGGACGAAGTCATCTCCTAGAGAGGAACCAACCATGCCCCTCACCCCAATCCGCAAAGACCAACTCAGCAAAGTCGGACTCGGCGTCCAGCGACCCGAGGATGTCGTCGTCTCCCGCGACGGCCGCGTCTGGATGTCCGACCAGGCCTCCGCCGCGGCCGAAGCACTGCCCGACGGCACGCTCAACCGGGTCGGCAACGCCGGTGGAGCGCCCAACGGCAACAACATGGACACCGAGGGACGGATCATCATCGCCAACGTCGGCGGACTCGACGGCCAGGGTTCCGACGACAGCGGAACCGGTCCCGTCCAGCGCCTCGACGTCGACACCGGCGAGATCGAAGTCCTCGCCGACCAAATCGACGGCATCCCGCTCGTTGCCTCCAACTATCCGCACGTCGACTCCCAGGGCCGGATCTGGGTGACGCACTCGACCTCACGCTCGGGCGGCGACGCCTTCTCCGGCGACCCGGACGGCTTCCTCTTCCGGATCGAGACCGACGGCTCGCTGACGATGCTCGCCACCGAGATTGAGTTCGCCAACGGGATCACGCTCGACCCGCGCGAGGAGAACGCCTACGTCTGCTCAACCACGGGCTGCCACGTCCTGCGCTATCCGATCAACGACGACGGCTCGCTGGGCGAGCCCGAAGTCTACGGTCCCCAGCTTGGCAAGTCGGTTGCGGACCTCGCAGCGATGCGCCCGCTGAGCGCCGAACAGCGCGGCGAACTGGGCCTCACCGACGGCTGCGGCTTCGACCAGGAGGGCAACCTCTGGGTCACCCTGCCGATGTCGAACAAGGTCGTCGCGATCACGCCGCAGTTCGAGGTCGTCACGATGATCGAAGACCTCGAAGGCGAGATCATGCAGGCGCCAACCAACGTGAGCTGGGGCGGCGACGACATGTGCGACCTCTACATCGGCTCAATCCGCAGCGACTACGTCGTCCACGCCCGCTCCCCCATCCCCGGCGAGCGCCTGGTCCACCAGCGGTAGCCTCTGGTCTCGTCATACCCGCGCTTGCCGCGGGTATCTCGTCGCGAACAGCACCGTCCTCGCATTCACGGATACTGAGCATGCGACAGCGCCTCTGGCCCCGCGACCGCCTCGCCATTGCGATCCTCCTCTACGCGATCTGGATCCCGTTCATCGTCATGTTGGTCGTCTACGTCAACGACAACGAGGACTCCAACGCGACGAGCGAGGTGAGGACCGAAGAGGACGAACCCGACGACTTCGCCGAAACCGTCGGTTGGACCTGGGGCGTGCTCTGGGTCGGATACGCCGCACTGGCCGCCTGGCTCGCCCGGATCAAGGGCCGCGACCCAGTTCGTTGGGGCCTGGCCAGCCTCCTCACCTTCATCGCGCTGTTCCCGTTCCTGGCGGTGGCGCCAGAGCGCCGGAACTGACAAGTCAACACGGTTCCGCCCTCCATTCCGCCAGCCTGACCTCAATCGAGTGACGCGCCGCTGACCCCGGCCAGGCCAGTCGGGTTTGCTACAGAACACACACGCAGTTCTGTCTCTATGCGCACTCTGAGCACATAGACATCAACCTCTGTTTCAACATATCCATGCAATACATTGCACCGTGGGCCTGACGACGCCCCTATTGGCACGATTGCACCACGGACCGAGGTAGAAGCGATGATCGGCGTTCCCCAGGTCGCGTGCGCGCACCACGAGAACATCACCGGCAGTCACAGCAGGCTGCCCGACCTCGACAACCGTTCCATCCCGCGTCTCCTTCGAGTGAGACATCCTCGTTCCGAAGCGGACATCGAGCGCGCATAGGCGCGGCTTCGAGCGGGTAACCGATGAGGCCTGCGTTGCGCCTGCGACCTCGGGGATACGGCCTGGACGATCTGCGCGGAGACCTGATCGGTGGTCTGCTCGCCGGCGTCACTTCAATACCATTCGCAATCGGCTTCGGCATGCTCTCCGGTCTGGGACCGGTCGCCGGCATGTACGGCTCAATCGCGCTGGCGCTGAACTCCGCCATCGTCGGCGGCGGTCGGGGCATCCTGATCTCACCGGCGCTGGTCGTCTCGATGATCTTCGCCCAATACAGCAACTCGCTGACAGAGGCCGTGGCCATTGGCGTCCTGGCAGGCGCGGCGCAGATCGTGTTCGCCGCCCTCGGCCTGGGGCGATACATCGCGTATCTGCCCCACTCGGTGCTCGCCGGATTCTGGTCCGGGCTCGGAATCCTGCTGTGCTTCAGTCAGATCGGACACGCGATCGGGATCGAACCGGCGGCGTCCGGCGTCGTGCCGGTCGTCAATGAGGCAATCGACCGCTTCGGCAGCCGCAACGGCGACGCCCTCACGCTGATCGCGATCTGTCTCGCCGTTGCCCTGATCTGGCGGGGTCGGGTGGCCCTCAAGCTGCCGAGGTCGTTGATCGTGCTCGTCATCGGCACGATCCTGGGCGTGCTCTGGTTGGACGCGGCGCCGCCCGTGCCGGCGCTCAGCATCGAGTCTCCGGGCTTCGAGCTCTCCGGGCTGTCGCTTGGTCTGTTCGTCGACGTCATCGAGCCGGCCATCCTGGTCGCCCTGCTCAACAGCCTCGCCACGCTGGTGGGCGCGATCAACTGCGACCTGGTCAGCGGATCGGATCACCAGCCAAACCGGCTCACCTTCGGGCTGGGGCTCGGAACCGTCGTCACTTCGTCCATCGGCGGCCTGCCGGGAGCGATCGGGCCCGCCAGCCTCGTCTTCACCTACAACGGCGGACGCACCGCGATTGGTTGCCTCGCGGTCCTGTTGGTGGTGGTCGCGGCCGTGACCGTGCTCGAGGGAGTGATCCAGCAGATCCCGCTGGCCATCATCGCGTTCATCATGATCGTCACGGCGTGGCAGATGATCGACTGGCGATTCCTTCGCTCCATTCCACAGATGGAAATGTCGTACGCCGTCTGCATGGTCGCGACGATGCTGTGTACGGTATTCGTCGGCTTCGCCGACGCCGTATTGGTCGGCGCGATTCTGACGCTCGTGCTGAATTCCAGGCGCGACGAGGATCGGGAACTCGACGGGCTGATTTCTGTGCCGCTCCTGGATCGCGTGCTGTTCCCGGATTCGGATGCGTCGGAACGGGATCCGTTCGCGGCTCACTGCGGTCTGATCGTGTTGCCGGAACGGGTCACGACCGCCTCGGCGAGGCGGATCAAGCGCTCGCTGCTTCCTGATATCGAGGGCCACCGGATCGTGATCCTGGATGGCTCGAAGACGAAGATCATTGACGATTCCGGCGCCACGATGATCGCCGAGCTGATCCGGGTGGGACAACTGGACGGACGCCTCTTCGTGATTATGACGTCCCTGGCGCCCGATGTCGGCAGGCTGCTTCGAGCGATGCTCAGCCACAACCAGGGGCCGGACGTCCAGCTCGCCGATACAACGGAAGCGGCATACGAGATCGCCCGCTCGGAAGTGCTCAAGCTCGAACGACGCTAGTGCGACTTCGGTTCCTCTGTGTGGGCTCGGTCGTCGTGGAAGCCTGCGTGGCTCCCTATGGCGAGTCAGGGAGTCTGAAGCCACACATCACCGCTTGACGAAGACGCCTCCGGCGGGGCACTATGAATAGAACATATGTATCACTACATCCAGTCGCAAAGGAACCGCCATGCCCAATCCATTCCAATACCGAGCCGCCATCGACAACCTCTGGCGCCGCGCCAACGGCAACGCCCCGGCCTACCGTCGGCTCAACGCCCTGGACGCCATTGTGCGAGAACTCTTCGCCCCCACCGAACGCGCCCGACTCAACTACCAGCGCTACCTCGCCACCGACCCATTCGACGTCGCCCGCCACAAACTCCGCGACCTCTACGACCACGCCGCTCCTCAACACGTCGAAGCCGACCTCGACATTCCTCAGCACTTCGAATACGACCTCGACGCTCCTCAGCTCTTCGAAGTCGCCCCCGCGCAGGCGGGGGCTGCCCTCCCTGAGGAAGAATCCCCCGACGAGGACGACGACCCCTTGTAGTCGAACCCCAACCTCAACCCCGCGTTTTTTTTCTTTCCCGATCCCCATCCACCTCAGCCTCGCCATGCCCGTCAAAGTTCTCTGGTTGCCTCGCCGCAGCATCTGGCATACTGCGCTCAAGCATCAGCACCGACCTGAAGGAACAACCATGCACGATCTCGTCATCCGCAACGGACTCGTCGTCGACGGCACCGGCGCGCCCGCCCGCCACGCCGACGTCGCCATCGACGACGGCGTCGTCGCCGCCATCGGTGAAGTCAACGACCTTGGCCGCGAGGAAATCGACGCCGATGGCCTGCTGGTCACGCCCGGCTTCGTCGACATCCACACGCACTTCGACGGCCAGATCACCTGGGACCCGGTGCTCACGCCGTCCTTCTGGCACGGCGTGACGACCGTAGTCTTCGGCAACTGCGGCGTCGGCTTCGCGCCAGCCGCTCCGAATCGCCGCGACTGGCTGATCGGCCTGATGGAAGGCGTCGAGGACATCCCCGGCTCGGCCCTGGCCGAAGGCATGCAATGGGGCTGGGAATCGTTCCCCGAGTACCTCGACTTCCTCGACACGCTGCCCAAGGCGATCGACATCGGCACGCAGGTCCCGCACGGCGCCGTCCGCGCCTACGTGATGGGCGACCGCGGCGCGCGCAATGAGGACGCCAACCCCGAGGACATCCAGGAGATGGCCGCGATCGTCAAGGAGGGCCTCAAGGCTGGGGCGCTCGGCTTCACCACCTCGCGCACGCTGGCGCACCGCGCGATCGACGGCGAACCGGTGCCCGGCACCTTCGCCGCCGAGGACGAGCTGTTCGGCATCGGCCAGGCGCTCAAGGAACTGGGCACGGGCATCTACGAGGTCGCCCCGGCCGGCGTGACCGGCGACGACGCCAACGCGCCTGAGTTGGAGATCGCCTGGATGCGCAAGCTCTCGGCCGAGATTGAGCGACCGGTCAGCTTCGCCATGGTCCAGTTCGACAACGAGCCCGAGGCCTGGCGCGACGCGCTCGACCGCTCGCTCGAAGCGCTCGAGGACGGCGCCGAGCTCTATCCGCAGGTCGCCGCGCGCGGCATTTCGATTTTGCTGACCCTGCGCGGACGCCACCCGTTCATCCACTCCGCCAGCTACCGCGAGCTGGACGAACTCGACTGGGCCGAACGCGCCGAGGCGATGCGCGACCCGCAGCGCAAGGAGAAGATCCTCGCCGAGGTTGAAGCGCCCGACGCCGCGCTCGGCTTCGTCATGTGGAACAAGCTCTACCCGATGTCCGACCCGCCCAACTACGAGCCGACCGCCGACGAATCGGTCGCGGCTCGGGCCGAGGCCGCCGGTCAGACACCGCTGGAGTTCGCCTACGACTTCCTCAGTCAGGGCGACGGCCAGAACGTGCTCTTCGCGCCGCTGTTCAACTACGCCCACAACAACCTCGACGCCACCCGCGAGATGATGATGCACCCGCGCGTCGCGATGGGACTGTCCGACGGCGGCGCTCACTGCGGCGTAATCTGCGACGCCGGAATGCCGACCTTCATGCTCACTCACTGGTCGCGCGACCGCAGCCGCGGCGAGAAGCTGCCGCTCGAGTGGGTCGTCAAGCGCATGACCAACGACACGGCCGAGCTCTACGGTCTCGGCGACCGTGGCACGCTCGAAGTCGGCAAGAAGGGCGACGTCAACGTCATCGACTACGACGCCCTGCAGCTCGAGCCGCCGCAAGCCGTCCACGACCTCCCGACCGAGGCCATGCGCCTGATCCAGAAGTCGCGCGGCTACGTCGCCACCATCGTCAGCGGAGAGGTCATCTCCCGCCACGGCGAGGAAACCGGAGCCCGCCCCGGCCAACTCATCCGCGGCGCCCGCTAACCAAGAGCTCCCCCTCCGGGGGAGCTGTCGCGAAGCGACTGAGGGGGCCCGGCCTTCGCGAGTCCAACAACCGTCGATTGGGCGACGCGCTGCGGGCACCTTCGGCCCCTTTGGGGCACCTCCTCCGGAGGGGAGGTCCCTTCACGTAGGAGCTTGACGCCCCATAAGAACACATGTACTATCGGTACATGCTGCAACTTTCCCTATTCGACCCCAACCCCGCTCCATCCCGACCCTCCAACCAGGGCAATGCCGAGGTCATCTACGCCGACTCCTCGGCCATCCTCGCCAGGCCGACCGGTCGGCTGGCTGATCTCGACTTCGTGATCAATCCCTACCAGGGCTGCACCTTCGCCTGCACCTACTGCTACGCCGCCTTCTTCGTCCCCGAGGATGAACAGCGCGAGCGCTGGGGCCAGTGGGTCCGGGTGAAGACCAACGCAATCGCCAAACTGCGCAACTCTCGCCAGAACCTGCACGGCAAGACGGTCCTGATGAGCAGCGCGACCGACCCGTATCAACCGATCGAGGCGAAGCTGGAGCTGACCCGGTCGCTATTGCCGATCCTCGAGCAACGAGGAGCGCACCTGGCGGTGCTCACCCGCAGCCCACTGGTCACACGCGACATCGATCTGTTCAAGACCTTCGAACACTTCAACGTCACGATGAGCATCACGACGGACTCGGACGAGATCCGCAAGCGGTTCGAGCCGCAATGCGCCAGCATCGATCGCCGCTTCGAAGCCCTCCGCCAGTTGACCGATGCCGGATTCCGGACGCGAGTCAACGTCTCGCCGTTGCTGCCGCTGCAGGATGCTCGGGCGTTTGCCGAGCGGATTCTGGAGACCGGCGTGTCGCGGGTCCACATCAACACATTCCATGAGGCGTCAGGCCCGTTCGCGTCGGGGACGCGGCAACCGGCGCTCGCAATCGCAAGGGAAATGGGCTGGACCGAGGCGCGTCGCGAGCAGGTGTTGGCGGAGCTGCGCGGGTACCTGAACCGCGACGGCCGTCGGCTGGCGGCCTGAGGTTCAGAACGCTACAGGCTTGAGTACACCGCGTCGATCATCGGCTTCCAGCGAGGGTCGGCGCCCAGTCCAGCCGACATCTGGTTCATCACGTAGCCAAAACCGATCCCCGCGTCCGGGTCGGCGAAGCCGAGCGAACCGCCCGCCCCCGAGTGTCCGAACGTCCGCGGATTCGGTCCCCACTCATAGCGACCCCCAGCCGTGCTGAGAATGAAACCCAGCGACCGGCGGACGAGAAAGCCGAGCACCATATCCTCGCGTGCGGCATACTCGGTCGGACCACAGGTCTCGACGGCCTCGCCGGACAGCAGTCCGCCGCCACCCTGCGCGAGTGCCGAGTACATCGCCGCGAGAGAGCGTCCATTGCCGTGCCCGTTGGCTGCCGGAAACTCCGCGGCGCGCCACTCGCGCGAGTTCACCGTCCCCGCCAGCCGCGGAGCGGCCAGTCCCAGCGCCTTCGCCGCGAGGTTGTCCACTGCGCTCACACCAATCGGAGGCGCACCCGGCGCAGCGATCAGTTCGGCCGTGCGTCCATCCTCAGACTCTGGCAGGCCAATGTAGAAGTCGACGCCCAGTGGTCCGGCAATCTCATCGCGCACGAACTCGCCGCAGGTGCGGCCATCAACCCGGCGGATCACTTCACCCACCAGCCAGCCATAGGTAATGGCGTGGTATCCCATGCCCTCGCCCGGCGTCCACAGCGGCGCCTGGCGCTCCAGCGCGCCGACCATGAGCTTCCAGTCCAGCGCCGCGCCGTCGGGCAGATCTTCGTCCACGCCGGCCAGACCGGCCTCATGCGTGAGGAGGTGGCGAACCTTGATCTCCGACTTGCCGGACTGAGCGAACTCAGGCCAGTAGTCGACCACCGGCCGCTCCACGTCGAGCCGGCCTCGGTCAACCAGCATCGCGGCGGCGGCGGCGGCGACGCCCTTGGTCGAGGAATAGACATTGGCGATCGTGTCGCGTTCCCAGGCTTGGGAACGCTCGGCGTCGGCGTGTCCGCCCCAGAGGTCGACAACCGTCTCGCCGCCGACGATCACGCAGAGCGAGGCGCCGACTTCATCGTGGTCGGTCCAGTTGGCGGCAAACGCGTCGCGAACCGCGCCGAAGCGCGGTTCGCAGGTGCCGTGCAGCTCAACCTGAGTCATGCGCTTAGTCGGCCGGGACGGCTTCTGCCGCCGGGCGGCCCGACAGCTCTTCCGGCATGGTGCCTTCGAGCTCGTGGATCGCCGGCAGCACGTCGGAGGCGAAGAGGCGCATGCTGCGCTCGGCGGTCTCGGCCGGCATCCCGCCGGAGATGCGGAAGTTCATGATCATCTCTTCCGCGGCGGTCATCTGCTGGATGTGCTTGAGCTTCTCGATCACCTGGTCGGGCGTGCCCCAGGCCTGCGGCATGGCCGCGAACTGGGCGCGCTGTTCGGGGGTGGTTCTCTCGTTGGTCTTGCCGAACTCGGCGTAGTACTTGTACCCCTTGGTCGCGGCGAAGCGAGCCGACTCGGAGAAGTGGTAATGGCGCTCAACGCTCTCCTGGAACTTGCCGGTGTGTTCCAGCATGACGTCCCAGGCCTCTTCCTCGGTGTCGAAGCAGGCGACGTTGGCGACCACTGTTGGCTGCTTGGGTTCCCAGCCATTGGCGACGCGGATCTGGTTGAAGTGCAGGACGTCGGCCTGGTACTCCTCCCACTTCTTCGAGTTGGTGAAGAGCATGCCCAGTCCGGCATTTGCGGCGATCTCCAGCGTCTCGGGAGAGATCCAGGCGACGCGCATCGAACTGAGCAGTTCCTCCGGGTTGCGCGGCCTCGGGCGGATCGTGGTCTCGGGAATCGTGTAGAAGTCGCCCTCGTGAGAGAAGAACTCCTGGGTCAGGCCCTTGCGAACGACTTCGAGAGACTCCATGAAACGGTCGCGGGACTCGCCCATCGGCGAGCGGAAGGCTTCGAACTCGCGCTTGGCCGCGCCGCGGCCGAGGCCGAGTGTCAGCTTGCGGCCCTGGAGCATATTGTCGAGCACCGTGATTTGCTCGGTGATCGCCACCGGGTCGTACCAGGGCAGCACGATGACCATCGTGCCGAAGTCGATTCGCTCGGTCTTGCCGGCGAAGTAGGTCAGGTTCTGCATCGCGCCCGAGGTCATGATGTAGGGCGAGAAGTGGTGGTCGATGCACCAGTAGGAGTCGAAGCCGAGGGGCTCAACCAGGCCGCCGAGATGGATTTCTTCCTCGTAGACCTGCTGGTCGCTGATCTGCGGTTGTTCCGAAACCGCTTGCGCCTCGAATCGGTCCCAGTCGCTGTAGTTCTGGTAGTTGAAGTGAACGCCGACCTTCATCAGGAATGCCTCGTTTCGGGATGGCGCGGTTCACACGCCAGATTAGACGGGGCGCGGAGTGGCCGCGCCGGGTGGGAATGGGGGCAGGATACGGGAAACGGTCGGACAGCGCCGCCAGGGGCGCCGTCGGACCCGTTCGAGAGGGCGCTTATGTGGATTGTCGCTCAGGTGAGGACTTCGTCAAGTCGCTTGGCGAGGTCGCTCTTGGGCCGGAAGCCGACAATCTGGCCGGCCACTTCGCCACCCTTGAAGACGAGCAGCGTGGGGATGCTGCGGATGCCGTACTCGGTGGCGATCCCGGGGTTTTCGTCGGTGTTGAGCTTGTAGAACGCGACTCGGCCATCGTACTCGTCGGAGAGCTCGTCAACGATGGGGGCAACCATGCGGCAGGGTCCGCACCAAGGCGCCCAGAAGTCGACCAGGACCGGCAGATCGTTGTCTTTGACGTCTGCCTGGAAGCTCGCGTCGGTCACTTCCTGCGGCTTTGCCATATCAATCCTCCAAGCGAATCACGAAATCTGGGGCGCTGACGAGACAAATGTATCGCATCGTTCGCGCGGCACGTCAAGATTCAGCGGCGCTCATAGCGCCAAGTGTCACTCACCTGACCATCGCGCTGCGAACTACGCGGCGGTTCGTTGAGATCGTCGTCGTCGACCGGGGCGGTTCCGGCCACGGCGTCTCGGATGGCGTCGACCATGCCGGCCTCGACGACGCTGCGGGCGGAGCGGATGCCGCTGGCGACGGCCTCGGTATTGGCGCGACCGTGTCCGACCAGCACCGCGCCGTCGATGCCGAAGAGTGGAGCCGAACCGACCTTGGCATAGTCCCAGTGGGCGCGGAGGCGCTGGAACGCGCCGCGCATGAGCCAGGCGCCGGCCATGTGGACTGGGCTGGCCTGGATGCTGCGCTTCAGCTCTCCGAAGAGCTGCTCGGCCAGACCTTCGGTCAGCTTGACGGCAACATTGCCGGTAAAGCCGTCGGAGACGATCACGTCGGCCACTCCCGCGACCATCTGGTTGCCTTCGATGTTGCCGACGAAGTTTGCTTCCTGCCGCGCCAGCAGCTGGTAGGTCTCCTGGTGCAGACTGGTGCCCTTGACCTCTTCCTCGCCCACGTTGAGCAAGCCCACGCTTGGATTTCGGTGGCGGAGGACGCGTTCGACATACGCGCGTCCCATGGTGGCGAACTGTGCCAGGTGCTGGGGCCGGGCCTCGACGTTGGCGCCGACATCAAGCAACAGCGACGTAGTTCCGCGTCCATTGCGGAAGAGCGCACCGAGCGCCGGCCGGCCGACTCCGGAGACGCGACCCAGCGTGAACAGTGCGCCGGCCATCACCGCTCCCGTGTTTCCGAAAGAGAGAAATGCGTCCGCCTCTCCGTCCTTCAATAGCTCGAGGCCGACCATGATCGATGAGTCGCGCATCCGCCGAACCGCGGTGGGAGGCGCGTCCATGGCGATCGCTTCGGAGGCCTCCTGAATGCGAAGATTGCGCTGAGCCGCTGGCAAGTGGCTGCGAATCTCTCGGCCGCGACCAACGAGGATGATGTCGACATCGCCATCCCGCGCCGCGCTCAGTGCGCCGCGAACGATATTGGCCGGCGCGTTGTCGCCGCCCATCGCATCGAGCGCGACCGTGACCGGCCGGGGGTGAGCACGCGTGGATGATCGTTGCGTCACCAGCTGCTCCGGGGTTGCGTCTGCTATTGGTCTTCGCCCGCTTCCGGAGCATCGTCGTCAATTGCGGCGCTGCAGCGGAAGCTTTCAATCAACGGTAATGCTACGGATTCCGGGTCGTCCGGGTCGAGCACGTGGAGCGAGAATTCGCGTCCGCCTTCTCGGCAGTACCAGGCGAACGACTGGATTTTCATTGTGCCTTCACCGAACTGCGTTTCCGTGTCTCCGGTCCGGGCCGGTTGGCCGTCCACCGGCCCCCAGTCCCGCAGTCCGGTGATGTTCTCGATGCCCAATGCGTCACTCAACGACTGTTGAATGGCGGTGTCGCCGTCGAAGAACGCCTCACCCAGCACTTGCCAGGTCAATACGGCCTTCAATGCGGTGGTCGATTGCAGGACGAAGATTCCCGCCTCCGTGCTCGGCGGACTGTTGGTGGGCTGACCAAACTCCTGTGATACGTCATCGGTGTCATAGTCGATGACGAAATCGAACCGGTCGTAGCGACCAGGGCGCGCGGCAATCTCCAGCGGCAGGATGAACGACGAGATGGCGCGCTCGAGCGCTGGCGCGACTCCTTCGTAGTCGTCGAGCACCGCTCCGGCGCGCAAGATGATGGCCACGTCCTGAACGCGAACCAGTAGGGCGTGCCAGCGCACCTGGAACCCGCCGGTGGCGCGGCGATCTTCGTCCCAGTTGAAACGTTGGGCCGACTCACCGGTGACGATCGTGGACTCCTCGATGGATGAGAACTCCACGTTTTCAGGCAAGGCGAGCGTCGACCTGAGGAAGGCCTCCCCTTCAGATCCATCGTCCTCGTGTACATCCACACCAATCAGCGCTCTGCCTGTTTCCGACAGGAAGGACACCCGATCGATGCCATTCGAGTTCGGATCGCAGAAGGGCGAACAGACCAACTCGAACGAGTAGCCGTAGCTGGGATTGGTGTAGCGGCGGACGATGTCGTCGGACGTGTCGATCGGAGCGTCTTCGCTCGCGGGCGTTGAGGACTGGTCCTGGTCCTGTCCCGGCTCGTCGTCGGTTGCCGCCTGTTGCGCTGAATCCTGCCCGCGATCTTCGCCCGCGGAGTCCGACTGCTGCGATTGGTCGCCTTCGCCTGTCTGATCCGCCGCTTGCCGCTGGCCCTGTTCGGATTGCCCCTGCGCCTGGGCTGCGGACTGTTGCGCGGACTCCGCGGCTGCCGGACGGAAGAACTCGTTCGACTGCACATGCTGATTGGGATTGGATGAACCGCAAGCGAAGAGCGACACGGCCAGCAGGAGCACCGGGGCGGCAGCGAACATCCGGCGGATCGTCACGGCGCCGCCTCGGCGATCACGATCAGGCGGTCTCCATCGCCAACCGGATCCAGATCCCAGGAGCCAAACCAGTCAACTGCACGTAGGCCCGCCTCGGCCAGCAGACCGGTCATCTCGCCGGCGCCGAGATTGACTCGAAGCGGAAATCGCGCGACCGAGCGACGGACGAGTCCGTCCTCTTCGAGGGCGTCGTACTGATAGGTGATCCAGGCAATCGGCAGGGCGCGGTCGAGCGCATCGCCGCAACGGCGATCCAGAGCCAGTTCCTGGCCGGCGCTCTTGGTGACCAGCGCTCCCGACTCCGAGCGGCGCGACCACTCCACCTGCATGACCTGGGGCGCCGGCTCGATGTCATCGGGTCGAGGCGCGGTCCAGTCGATCAGCAGCCGTCCGCCGGAGGCCAGATGTCGTTGCGCGGTGCGCAACGCACCAAGCTGATCTCTTCGTCGGAGCAGATGCTGAAATGTCGACAGGCCGAAGACGATGAGATCGAAGTCCTGCGACAGCTCCAGGCAGCGCATGTCTGCGCGGAAGACGCGGACCCCGGCCTGCTGCATTTGCCGCTGTCCGGCGGCCAGCATCGCATCCGAGGAATCGACGGCTGTCACATCGCATCCGTGTTCGGCGAGAGGGATGGCCAAGCGTCCGTTGCCCGAGCCGAGCTCGAGGACTCGCTGCCCCGGCGCACAGAGTTCAAGCAGCATGTCTGCGTCGTCGGTCAATCGGCCAAAATCGAGCTGATACCAGGGCGCGATCGCACGCAGCGCCCGTTCCTGATCGTCCGCCGACCAGTTGAGTGGATCGTCCACGCGGCCTCCGCTCGCCCTCGGCACCTGAGGGCCAGCCTACCAGCGAAATGCGGCTCGACTGCGACTCGAATCCACGACCGCTAGTACGCTGACCACATGACCGATACGCCAACGGCGCGCGACCTTGTCGCGCAATACATTCGCGCGATTCCGGACTTCCCGGAGCCGGGAATCCTGTTTCGCGACATTACTCCGCTCCTGGCTGAACCCGAGGCATTTTCGCAGGCGCTGGACTGGCTGACCGAACATTGCGAGGGCGCCGATGCGATCGTCGGCATCGAGTCCCGGGGCTTCATCCTCGGCGCGCCGATCGCGCAACGCCTGAGCTGTCCGTTCGTACCGATCCGCAAGGCGGGCAAGCTGCCGGCTGACACGATCGCGCGTTCGTACGATCTCGAGTACGGATCCGCCACGATTGAAATGCACGCCGACGCGCTGGGTGACGGCGCGCGGATCGCGCTGGTCGACGATCTGCTCGCGACGGGCGGGACTGCCGAGGCATCGTTGCAACTGGTGCTCCAGACGGGCGCAGAGATTGCCACCGTCGCATTCTTGATTGAACTCGAAGCGCTCAACGGGCGTGAACGCCTGCATCCGCAGGACATCGTCTCTTTGCTGGTCTATTGAAACCGTGAGGACGCGCCAATGACGAACCCACATCCGAGCGCACAACTGGCCGTGATCGGCGGCTCGGGGTTCTACCGGATGCCCGGCCTGAGTGATGTTGAAGGTTGGACTCCATCCACCCCGTTCGGAGACACCTCGGATGAGATCGTCATTGGCACATTGCATGGCCGGCGGGTCGCTTTTGTGCCGCGACACGGCGTGGGACACCGGTTGATGCCCCACGAGATCCCGGTGCGGGCGAACATCTGGGCGCTGAAGGCGCTTGGCGTTCAGGGCATCATCGCTGTTTCAGCCGTCGGTTCGCTCAGGCAGGAGATTGTTCCCGGGCACATGGTGGTGCCGGATCAAATCATCGATCGCACGCGAGGCGGCCGGCCGACCACGTTCTTTGGCGACGGCATCGTGGTGCACGTGGGCTTTGCCGACCCGTTCTGCGCCGATCTGAGCAATCGACTGGTCGAGAGTGCCGGCCGCGTGGGCCAGACAGTCCACTCGGGCGGCGCGTACATCGCGATGGAAGGGCCGCTGTTCAGCACCAGAGCGGAGTCGCACCTGTATCGCTCGTGGGACGCGTCAATCATCGGCATGACCGCCGTTCCCGAAGCCAAACTGGCGCGAGAGGCGGAGATTGCGTACGCGATGCTGGCCACAGCCACCGACTACGACGTCTGGCACGAGTCGGAAGCCGACGTGACGGCTGCCGCGGTCGCGGAGATCGTGGCCCAGAACGTTCAGTCGGCCCAGCGGATCATCGCCGATCTCACCGAGCGCCTGCCGGATGACTGGACATCAAGCGCAAATGGAGCGCTGTTCGGCGCGATCATGACCGATCCTCGGCGGATCCCGGAAGCAACGCTGGAACGATATGCCTTGCTGATCGAAGGTCGATTGACGTGACCGTCGATCTGGCGGTCGTCGGGGCGATTGCGCTCGATGAGATCCACAGCCAGGCCGGGGACATTGACCAACTGCTGGGCGGCTCGGCGGTGTACGCCAGTCTGGCTGCATCGATGTTGTCCCGCGCGGCGCCAATCTCGGTTGTTGGCGACGATTTCGAGATGGGACTCCTGGATCCACTGATTGATCGTGGAGTGAGTCTCGACGGGATTGAACATACCGTTGGTCCCAACTTCCGCTGGGGCTGTCGATACTCGTCTGACGGCGACGTTCGTGAAACGCTGTACACGCGGGCGGGCGTCTACGATACGCATCCGATCGTCGTTGAGCAGTCGATACGGCGCGCCCCGTACGTGTTGCTGACCGCCGGTAACCCGAGTCAGAATCATCGGGCGATGACGCAGATGATCGAGCCGACGCTGGTCGCCATTGACACGATCGAACGTGAGGTGGCCGAGCGCCGTGAGGAGTTTCGCGAACAGCTTCGCTACGCGGACATCGTTTCCATCAACACGCTGGAAGCCGCTCACCTGGTCCAGTGGCAGGGTGAGCAAACTGATCCCGGACTGCCGGCGGCCGCCTGGAGCGAGATTCGTTCGTTGGGGCCGTCGGTGTTCATTCACAAGAAGGCATCGCAGGGCGTCGAGATCTTCCAGGGAGATCTGCTGACGAAAGTCAGCGCCGTGCCGGACATCAATGTGATCGACCCGACCGGGGCCGGCGACGCGTTCATCGGCGCATTGCTGAGCGCCGTCTCGAGAGGGTGCGATCTGGTCGAAGGCGCGGTCTGGGGCTGTGCCGCGGCGTCATTCGCGATTGAGCAGTTCGGCATCGACGGCATCTGTTTGGCGACCCGCGAATCAGTGGCCGACAGAATATCGTTGATCACGATTGACGATGCTCCCGCCGCGACGCCATTCCTGTCGAGCCGCTAACGTTTCCGCCATGGCCCTTTCAATCCGACTCGGCGATGCGCGAACAACGGCCGAGATTACCCGGTCACTGGATCGGGAAGCCCTGGGCGATCGTCTCCAGGCCGACCGATACAGCGCCGCGTATGCGCTGGCTCAGTTGGACGAGGACGCATGGCCGGAGGCGGAGTTCTATCGCTGTCGCATCGGAACCCGCGAGTCGATTGTGTGCCATTCAAGCGGCGGCCTGGGCAATGCGACGACCCTGGCCGGACCTGCGGACGGCGTCGAGGCGATCCTGCAGCTTCACCCGGGCTTTCCAAGTACCTTTGCCATTGCCGAACCTGAACATGTTGATGCATTGGAACGTGTCTACAGCTTCCGGCACATCACGCGGATGATGCGCATGCTGGTCACTCGTGAGACTTTCCAGCCCAACCATCGGGAAGCACAACCGATGCTGGGCGCTCATGTCGATCTGCTCAATCGTCTCTACAACGCCGAAGGCGATCCGACCCATTACCGGCGTGAACACATTGCCGATGGCTGCTACTGGGGCGTTGTCGACGAAGAGCGGCTGGTCGCTGTCGCGGGGACACACGCCATTGGCAGGTCGCACAGCATTGCGATCCTTGGCAACGTCTTCACCCATCCCCGGTTTCGGGGCCGCGGGCACGCAACAACGGCAACTTCAGCCGTGACGGCGGCCCTGTTGGAGCAGGTGGACGAGGTGGTCCTCTCCGTCGATCCGGAGAATGCCCCGGCCATTCACGCGTATCGCAAGTTGGGGTATCGATATGTAGGCGACATCATCGAGGCGTCCGCCACGCGGCATGCCAGTACGCTGATGACCGCGATGCGTCGATGGGCGGCGAGACGGCGCGGTCCGGACGGCGAGCAGGAGGTTGTCAACACGTGATCCCATCAGCCTGCGACATCGCCGACCGCCGGCTGGCCGAGTACGGCGAACAACGGATTGCGTGGGCGGCCCGCGAAATGCCGGTCACGGCGCAGATCCGGGAGCGATTCGCTGCCGAGCGTCCGTTCGCCGGACTCAGACTGGCGGGCTGCCTGCATATCACCTCGGAGACGGCGAATCTTGCATTGGCTCTGCAGGCGGGTGGCGCGGACGTGACGCTCTGTGCGAGCAATCCGCTTTCGACCCAGGACGACGTGGCGGCGGCGTTGGTGGAGCGTGCGGGGATCAGCGTGTTCGCGATCAAGGGCGAGTCGAACGAGACCTACTACGAACACATTCATCGAGTGATCGACACTCGACCGCAGGTCACGATCGACGACGGCGCCGACCTCGTCTCGACCCTACACAGCGACAGACGGGACGCGCTCGATGGCGTCGCCGGGGGCTGCGAGGAGACGACCACCGGCGTGATTCGGCTGCGCGCCATGGCCGCCGACGGCGCGCTGGCGTATCCGATCATGGCGGTCAACGACGCGGCAACCAAGCACTACTTCGACAATCGCTATGGCACGGGTCAGAGCGCCCTGGACGGGATCATTCGGGCAACGAACGTACTGCTGGCCGGCAAGACGATCGTCGTGGCCGGCTACGGCTGGTGCGGCCGCGGAGTGGCCTCGCGGGCCGATGGCCTGGGCGCACACGTGATCGTGACCGAGGTCGACCCGTTGCGCGCGCTGGAAGCGGTGATGGACGGCTTTCGGGTGATGCCCATGAGCGATGCAGCGGCCGAGGGAGACATCTTCGTCACCACCACGGGCGACATTCATGTCATTGATGAGCCTCACTTCGCCGCAATGAAGTCCGGCGCCATCATGGCCAATGCCGGACATTTCAACCACGAGATCAATCTGGACGCGCTGGCCGAAATCACCGAGCAACAACGTGAGTTGAAGCCCTACGTGACCGCGCACGCCACCGCCGACGGCCGCGAACTGCTCGTCCTGGCTGACGGTCGCCTGGTCAACCTGTCGGCGGCCGAGGGGCATCCGGCCAGCGTGATGGACATGTCGTTCGCCAATCAGGCGCTGGCCGTGGAGCACCTGTTGCAGGCGGACCCACCGCTGGAGCCGGGCGTCCACGATGTCCCCGGGGAGATTGATCAGCACGTTGCCCGACTCAAGCTCGCCAGTATGGGCGTGGAGCTCGACTCATTGACGGACGAACAGCAGCGATATCTCAGTTCCTGGGATGAAGGCACATGACCAACAGCGAACGGTCGACACCCGGACAGGGGATCAGCGGGTTCTGGACCTCAGAGTCAGTTACCGAGGGGCATCCGGACAAGGTCTGCGATCAGATCTCCGACGCGGTTCTCGACGCATGCCTGGCCGGCGATCCCGAATCGCATGTGGCTTGCGAGACCGCCGTCTCGTCGGATCTTGTCATGGTTTTCGGAGAGATCACCACGTCAGCCGAGATCGACATCGAACAGATTGTCCGCCGCACGCTGTTGCAGATCGGCTACACGGATCGCGCCTGGGGAATCGACGCGGAGACCTGCAAGGTGTTGCTGTCCATCAACCGCCAGTCGCCCGACATCGACGCAGGAGTTCGCGGATTGGCGGGCGAGGCGTCCCACGGGAGCGATGATCCGTTTGATCGGCACGGCGCGGGCGACCAGGGCATGATGATCGGGTTCGCCTGCGACGAGACCGAGAGCCTGATGCCGCTGCCGATTGAGTTGTCCCACCTCCTGACCAGGCAACTGAGCCAGGTGCGGCGCGATAGGTTGGCCGACTGGCTCCGGCCGGACGGCAAGTCCCAGGTGACTGTCGAGTACGCACACGGCCGCCCCAGTCGGATCGACACGATTGTCGTCAGCACGCAGCACAGCGAGCAAGTCGGACAGGACCAGATCGCCGAAGAGATCCGCCGGTTAGTCATCGATCGCGTCATTCCCAGCGAGTTGATCGACGAGCAGACAGACATTTACGTCAATCCGTCGGGGCAGTTCATCAGAGGCGGTCCGCTGGCCGACGCGGGCCTGACCGGCCGGAAGATCATCGTTGACACGTACGGCGGCATGGCCCGGCACGGAGGCGGTGCGTTCTCGGGCAAGGATCCGAGCAAAGTCGACCGCAGCGCCGCGTACGCGGCGCGGCATGTGGCCCGGAACGTCGTTGCGGCTGGTCTCGCCGAACGGGTCGAGCTGCAGCTGAGCTATGCGATCGGCAAGGCCGAGCCAACCAGCCTGGCCGTTCACTCGTTCGGCACGGGTAGGGTTTCCGACGCCAGGCTGACGTCACTGGTGACGCAGTGCTTCGACCTGCGTCCTGGCGCGATCATCCATCACCTCGACCTCAAGCGTCCGATCTACCAGCCCACGGCTGCCTACGGACACTTTGGCCGCAACGATCTCGACCTGCCCTGGGAGCAGAACCATCACGTGGATCTGCTGCGCGAAGCCGCCGGTCTGGCGGACTAGCGGGACCTTAGCGCTTGGTGTACTGGGGTGCCTTGCGAGCTCGTTTGAGGCCCGGCTTCTTGCGTTCCTTGGCCCTCGGATCGCGGGTCAGCATTCCTGCCTGACGCAGCGGGCGGCGCAGCGTCTCGTCGCTGGCGAGGAGCGCCCGGGCAATTCCCAGGCGGATCGCACCGGCCCAGCCGTTGATGCCACCGCCGGAACAGCGGACCACCGCCGAGAAGCTGTTCTGCATGCCGGTGTGCCGCAGCGGCTCTTCGATCATGCGGCGTTGCTCCGGTCGCCGGAAGAGATCGTTGGCGTCTTTGCCATTAATCGTGATCTGGCCGTTGCCGGGGTAGAGGCGGACGCGGGCGATGGAGGTCTTTCGGCGTCCCAATCCGTAGTAGTAGTGTCCTGCAGTGGTCATCGGTTACTCCGCTTCCGGCGCAACCGCGCCAGCGAACTGTCCGGCGTGGGGATGATCGGCGCCGGCATAGACGCGGAGGTGCCGGTACTGCGTCCGTCCCAGGCGGTTCTTGGGCAGCATGCCGCGCACGGCGTGCTCGATCACGCGCTCCGGTCGCTTGGCCAGCATGTCCTTGAGCGTGGTCTCCTTGAGATTGCCCAGGTGTCCGGAATGCCGGTAGTACATCTTCTGTTCGAGCTTGCGGCCACTGACCGCGACTTTGCCCGCATTGACGACGACGACGTAGTCGCCGATGTCCTGGGAAGGATGGAAGGCCGGCTTGTGCTTGCCGCGCAGCAAGGTGGCGACTTCAGTCGCCAGGCGGCCCAGTGGTCTGTCGGCTGCGTCGATCAGATGCCACGCGCGGGGCACCTGGTGTGATCCGAGAACAGTGGTTGACATCCTGCGATCTCCCTCAACGTCCCTCTGGTTGGCCCGCTGGTCGGTTCAGGGGCAATGGTGGTGGTTGAACATGTGTGTGTCGAACAGGGGCGGCTGGTATTCGACGGCGGTCAGACTGAGACCGCAGGCAGGAGCGGTCGGCCCCATTGAGCCAGGTCTGGCGCGTTCGAATTGCCGCATGAGTTCCTCCAGGCCAACCCGGCCGCGAGCGACCTCGACGACCGCTCCGACCATCCGACGTACCTGGTGTTGCAGGAACGAATCGGCCCGCACGCTGATGTGACAGGAATGGTCGCCGATGGCCAGTGTTGCTTCGTGCAACGTCCGGCTGGTGCTTCGCGCTTCCGTCGGCGGCGTGAACGCCGCGAAGTCGTGGTCGCCGACCAGGATCGACAGCGCGGCTCTTGCCATCTCGTGGTCGAAGGGAGGCGGCACGATCCAAGCTCGGCGTACCCACAACGGCTGGCGCCGGTTCGAGACTCGGAGTACGTAGGTGTAGGTCCGAGACAGGGCATCCCGGCGCGGGTCGAACGCGTCGTTGGTCGGAACTGCGTCCTGCACCGCGGCTGATTGCGGCAGAAAGTGATTCAGGCCGCTGATCCAGCGGTGAGCCGGCATCGACTCGGCCGATCTGCTCGTGACGAACGAGGCGACCTGGCCGGCGGCGTGGACGCCGGCGTCGGTGCGGCCGGCCATCGAGACCTGTACGGAGCAACCAGTCAATGACTGGATGGCCGATTGCAGCGCACCCTGGACCGTCAACTGATTTGGCTGCCATTGCGACCCTGCGAACTCCGTACCGTCGTATTGGAGCAGAAGCGCCCACCGCTGGCTCACTGCCCTGATCTCGACCTATTCGTCCTGTGGCTCGTCAGCGGATTCTTCTGCAGCTTCAGGGGCAGCGCGTTCGACGAGCTCGATGTGAGCCATCTGCGCGCCATCGCCGCGGCGTGGTCCGAGCTTGATGATCCGGGTGTATCCGCCGTTTCGCTCGGCAAAGCGTGGGGCGATGTCGTCGAACAGGGTGCGCAGCACCTTGCGATCGGTGAGCACCGCTCCGGCCTGGCGCCGTGCGTGCAGATCGCCGCGCTTGCCCAGGGTAATCATTTTTTCGGCCACCGGGCGGATCGTCTTCGCCTTGGCCTCGGTCGTCACGATTGCCTCGTGGCGCAACAGATCAGTGACCTGGTTGCGTACGAGTGCGGAACGATGCGATCGGCTGCGACTCAGGCCGCGCCCGCTTTTTCGATGCCTCATCGTCGACTCCTGCGGTCGCTGTCGGGCAACAGTGAATGCTGCTGCCCGCCTGCCTGGTTATTCGTCAACACTGCTGCCTGCCTCACGCAACGCCTCGAGCAATGCGGCGCCCAGCGATCCGGTGATCTCCGGATCCTCCTCACCGCCGACGGCCGGCTCTGCTTCGTCCGTTGAGGCGGCAGCAAGTGATGGCACTGCAGATGGTTCTTCGGGCACCGGCGGCAGGGTGGTCAGGGTCTCCTCGCTGCTCGGGGCAAACACGCCGTCGCGGGCTCGTCGAACCCGTGGATCGTCTTCGTCAATCAGGTTGAGCTCGAGCAGCTTGTCAATCAGCTCGATGTAGGACTTCTCGCCGAAGTTGCGGAGGGTGAGCAGTTCGTCGTCGCTCTTCTCGAGAATCTGGCCGACCAGCATCAGCCCGCTCCGTTTGAGGCAGTTGTGCGCCCGCACGGAGAGCGCCAGCTCCTCAATCGGCATGTCGTACTGCTCGGCGGTCAGCCCCACGCGGGCGTGCGCGGGCAGTTGTCGAGCGGTGATTGGCTGTCCCATCGTCTCGAACAGTTCGAGTTCGGTACGCAACGAACGCGCCGCCGACTGAACGGCGTCCATGCCGGTGATCGTGCCATCGGTCCAGGTTTCGATCAGCAGCTGTTCATACTCGCTGCCGCGTCCCCCGGATGCCGGAAGCACTTCGTAGGAGACTTTGCGCACCGGCGTGAAGACTGCGTCGAGCGGAATCACACCGAGCAGATGCTCGCCGTTCTGGCTGCGTTCGGAAGGCTGGAAACCGAATCCGGTTTCAACATCCATGACCACATCAAGGCGTCCATCGTCGCCGTCGAGGGTTGCCAGATAGAGATCGGGGTTGACGATCTTGTAGTCGCCGGGAACCTCGATATCGCCGGCGGTGATGCGCGAGGCGCCGGTGACGTTCAGGTGCATCTCGGCCGGACGGTCGGCGATGGCGTGAATGCGAATCTCACGCAGATTGAGGAGGAACTCGGTGGTGTCCTCTTTCATCTCGGGGATGGTGGAGAATTCGTGCTGGACCTGGTCAATCCGCACGGAAGTGATGGCAGCGCCGCGGATTCCGCTGAGCAGGACGCGCCGCATGGCATTGCCCACGGTGTGCGCGAACCCGCGTCTGAGCGGCTCGACCGCGATGCGGACGTAGTCGTCGCGCTCTTCTTCGATCGAGAGATTGGGAGTATCGGTAGCCAGGATCACGTTGTCGTGTCCCTCCCTGGGACTGTGGTTTGAGGTCGGTTGCCGGACTTAGCGCGAGTAGTACTCGACGATGGCGTTTTCATCGACCCGCATATCGATGTCTTCGCGGGCGGGGACAGCGGTGAGCTCGCCCTCCAGCTGAATCGGGTCGATGCGCAGCCAACCGGGCACTTCGCGGGAGCCCTGCCAGGTCCGCGCCATTTCGTAGAACTTGCTCTTGCGGCCGCGCTCGGTCCAGCCGATTTTGTCGCCGATGCGGGTTTCGATCGACGGGACGCTGGCCTTGCGCTCGTTCAACGCGATGTGGCCATGGTTGACGAGCTGCCGGGCCTGGGCCCGCGATTCGGCAATGCCGAGTCGGTAGACCACGTTATCGAGACGCAGTTCCAGCATCTGCAGCAGGTTTTCACCGGTTGCGCCCGGGCGTCGGTTGGCCTCGGCGAACATGCGCTGGAACTGACGCTCGAGGACGCCGTAACTCTTGCGCACCTTCTGCTTTTCCTTGAGGCGATCGCCGTAGTCGGAGATCTTGCGCCGGCGCGGCGACCGCTGGCCCGGAGGTTGATTACGCCGGTCGATGGCGCATTTCGGACCAACGCAGCGTTCACCCTTGAGCATCAGTTTTTCGCCGGCGCGTCGGCAGATTCGGCAGACGGGTCCGGTGTATCGAGCCATTGGCGCTTCTCTCTGTCCGTCGGAGTGGTTGGGTGTCGTTGCTCGTATCTGGGAAGTGATTGACTCGCTATACGCGTCGCCGCTTGCGCGGTCGACAGCCGTTGTGCGGGATCGGAGTGACGTCGCGAATGGAGAGCAGTGTGAGTCCTTGAGCCTGGAGCGCGCGGACGGCCGACTCACGACCCTGTCCGGGCCCTTTGACGTAGACGTCGACCTGGCGCATGCCGTGCCCCATCGCCTTTTGCGCCGCGTCTTCGGCGGCAAGCTGGGCGGCAAATGGCGTGCCCTTGCGCGAGCCTCGGGTGGCCGAGGTGCTGCCCGCCGAGGCCCAGGCAACGGGATTGCCGGCCAGGTCGGTCATCGTGATGATGGTGTTGTTGTAGGTCGACTGAATGTATGCCCGGCCGTGCGGCACGCTCTTGCGTTCGCGTCGGCGTCGGCTGCGCTCTCGTCGTTGACTGCTCATGCCGTTCCCCTCCTCTGACCTAGCGCTTCACCGCGCGACGGCGGCCGGCGACGGTCTTCTTGGCGCCGCGTCGCGTGCGGGCATTGGTTCTGGTGCGCTGGCCGCGCATGGGTAGATTGCGACGATGACGTTGACCTCGGTAGCAGTTGATGTCGATCAGGCGCTGGACATTGCCTCGAACGACCCGGCGCAGATCTCCTTCCACGAGGTAGTCGCGGTCAACCACCTCACGGATTCGCGCCAGTTCGGCGTCGGACAGATCACGAATGCGTTGGTCGGGATCGATGTTGGCTTTGTCGACGATCTCCCTGGCGCGCGTGGCTCCGATGCCGTAGATGTAGCGCAGCGCATAGGGCGCCTTCTTGTTGTCAGGGACATCAACGCCAGAGATTCTCGCCATTCTCCGGTTCCTCTCGCCTGCGGCTTCAGTCTTGGGAGGGAGCGCTCGACTCCCGGATTCGACTAGCTCTTGAATCGATAGACGACGCGCCCACGGGTCAGGTCGTACTCGGACAGTTCGACGAGGACACGGTCACCGCGTAGCACTCGAATGTGGTGTTGCCTCATTTTTCCGGCCAGGTGGGCCAACACCTCGTGGCCGTTGGGTAGCTCGACCCTGAATGTGGCGTTGGGCAGCAGTTCCTTGACGACGCCCTCGACCTCGATCTTGTCCTGCTTCGGCGGCGGCGAGGGCGCCGGTGCGCGCCTGGGTCGCCGTCCCGATCCGGTGTTTCGATTTCTCGCCACCAAGCCTCCGTTGCTTGCCTACTCAGGCCTGAGTCAGAATGTCCGCCGGCCCGCGTTCGCGTAGCGCGACGGTGTGTTCGAAATGGGCCGACAGGCTTCCGTCGGCGGTGACGACGGTCCAGCCATCGTCAAGGACGGCGGTCGCCGGATCACCGATCGTCGCCATGGGCTCCAAGGCAACGACCATCCCACGACGCATGGTCATGCCGGAATCGCGGCGACCATAGTTGGGCATACTGGGCGGTTCGTGCATGTCCCGTCCCACGCCGTGCCCAACGTAGCCGCGTACGACTCCGTAACCCGCTGATTCTATCACTTCCTGGATCGCTGCTCCGATGTCGCCTTTACGCACGCCGATGCTGGCTACCGAGATACCGGCCTGTAGCGACTCCGCTGTGACATCAAGCAACCGCTGCGCCTCGGCCGAGATCGATCCGACGCCGAGTGTGATCGCCGAGTCTCCGACCCAGCCATTGATCGTGGCGCCGAGATCGATCGAGAGGATGTCGCCCTCTTCCAGTCGGCGTTCCGTCGCGAAGCCGTGCACGATCTGCTCGTTGAGCGAGGCACAGATCGTGTGCGGGAACCCCTGATAGCCGAGGAAGGTGGGGATCACATTGAGACGGGCGAACTTGTCCAGCACGTACTGGTCGAGTTCCGAGAGCTTGCGCCCAGGTTTGACCATCTCGGACAGTTCAGCCAGGGTTTCGCCCACCATCTGGCCGGCGGGCCGCATCTGCTCGATTTCGGCTTCGCTCTTGAGAATGACCTGGCGGGGGCGCTGGGAGGTGGACATCGACGCTTCCGACACTATTCGATCAGTTCCCGCAGACTCGCGTAAACGTCGTCTTCGACTTCCCCAGGAGACTGGTCGCCATTCACCCTCCTCAGCTTCCCAGCGGTCCCGTAGTACGCGATTAGAGGAGCAGTTTGGTCTGAATAAACCTGCAGCCTGAGCGCGATGGCCTCGGGTTGGTCATCATCCCGCTGCACCAGATCTACATTGTCACAACACGGATTCGCGTCGTCAGGTGGATTGAAATGCTTGTGGAAGACTGTGCCACAGCTGGAGCAGCTGATCCGGGCGCCGAGTCTGTTGTTGACAACTTCATCTGAAACGTCGATCAACACTGTCGCAGCAACCGCACCACTGCGGCTGGTCAGTGCTTCGTCCAATGCTTCGGCTTGTTCTCGCGTACGGGGGAACCCATCGAGCAGGCATCCGGCACTGGCATCGTCGCGATCAATCCGTTCCAGGAGCATGCGAATGGTGACATCGTCAGGGACAAGTTCACCCTTGTCCATGTAACTCTTGGCCAGATTGCCTAACTCGGTGCCATTGCGCAAGTGTTCCCTAAAGAGGTCGCCTGTGGACACGTGAAGCAAGCCAGTACGCAAGGAGGCTCGCGTCGCCTGCGTTCCTTTACCGGCACCCGGAGGGCCGAGCAGGATGACAAAGTTTCTCTGGTCGGACATGATTAGCGGATGAACCCTTCGTAGTTGCGCATCAGGAGTTGCGCCTCAATCTGTCTCATTGTGTCGAGCGCAACGCCGACGACGATCAAGAGACCCGTCGACGAGATCGTGAGCGCTGTGGAATCGGGGATGAACTCGGTCGCGAGGAAGGGCACGACGGCGACAAAGCCGAGGAACAACGCTCCCGCCCAGGTGATCCGCGCCAGCACGCGGTTGATGTAGTCCTGCGTCGGACGGCCTGGTCGGATCCCGGGGATGAATCCACCCTGTTTCTGCAGGTTTTCGGCGAGGTTCTGCTGCTGGAAGGTGACGAAGGTGTAGAAGAAGGTGAAGCCGACCACGAGGAGAAATGAGAGTCCCCAATAGGCCGGACGTCCGGGTGAGAGATTGAGCTGGACCCAATCCGCCGCTCGGATGATCCAGCCGGGACGTTCACCGAGCGTCTGGCCCTCGGCGATGGCGGGGGTCAGGGGGTCGTCTGGCTCATGCAGGTGAGTCTTGATCTCGGACACCGCAATGAAGTTGCCTTCGCGGTCGGCCAGCCGAATCGGTTCCTCGGAGATTTCATTCGCGTCGATCCGCCACGCATACAAGGTCTCACCGGAAACTGGGTCAGAAGTGGTCTCGACCTGCGTGAGGACGTTGGAGTCGGAGTTGGAGTTGATCCGGTCGAGCACGGTCTGGAAGGTGTCCTCTTCCCGGTTCCACTCGATGATGCCGTCGTTGACGACAAACTCACCCGACGCGTCGAGAGCGGGGAGCAGTGTTGCCAACGAGGTGTCAGCGTCTTCGCGGGTGAAGGGCAGTTCGACTGCGACCTGTGTTTGTGACTCTTCGCCAGCGGCCCCGGTGATCCAGCCTGCCAGGACCGAGGGGAAGATGATGATCGAGAAGGCGAAGATCAGCGGGATCATGCCTGCCGAGTTGACGCGTAAGGGGACGTAGGACTGACCGCTCTGGCGGTACATCCTCCCGCCTCTGAACACCGATCGGGCATATTGAACGGGAATCCTCCGCTGCGCCTCCTGGAAGAACACGATCAGCGCCACCAGGGCAATCGCGATTGCGATCACGACGGCGATGCCCGACCAGCCGATGTCGGAGAGTCGGACCGAGTTGAACAGGGTGGGGAAACTGGCCACGATGCCGGCGAAGATGATCAGCGAGATGCCGTTGCCGACGCCCTTTTCGGTGATCAGCTCGCCCAGCCAGATCAGGAACATGGTGCCGGCGGTCATGGTCATCAGGGCGGAGATGGTGGGCAGCCATTCCTCGGCGCCGAAGCCGATGCCCGTGATGGCTCGGGCGTTTTCCAGCAGCAACAACTGTCCGTAGCCCTGGACGAGCGACATCGGCACGGCCAGCCAGTAGGTGTAGAGCTGGATGCGGTTGCGGCCCGACTCACCCTCCTGGGCCAGCGCCTGCAGCTTGGGAATCATCGGCTGCATCAGGTTCATCACGATCGAGGCCGTGATGTAGGGATAGACGCCGAGCGCGACGATCGACAGGTTGTCGAGGCCGCCGCCGGAGAACAGGTTGAGGAAGCCGAGGACCGGGTTGTTGTCCAGCGCGTTTTCGAGCTGGGTCTTGTTGATGTCGGGAATCGGAACGTGCGCAACCAGCCGGAACACGACCAGCATGGCCAGCGTGAACGCGACCTTCTGGCGGACGTCCGGCTGGCGCCAGGCGTCGACCAGCGCCTGCAGCAGCTTAGGCCTCGTCGGCCCCGCTGCTGTCTGCGTTCTCTGCATTGATGACCTCAACACTGCCGCCGGCGGCAACGATCTTCGCTTGCGCGGCCGGAGAGATTCGTTCCACGCGCAGGTGCAGGGCGCCGGTGATCTCGCCACCGGCGAGCACCTTGAACCGCTGGGTCGCACGCCGCAGGAGACCCGCGGCGACGAGCGCGTCTGCATCGACCGTATCACCGTCCGTGAACCGGCGGTCCAAATCGACGACATTGATCGGCTGCGCATGCACACGGAAGGGCGCTTTGAACCCTTTGCGGCGCGGGAGGGTCCGCATCATTGACATGGCGCCGCCCTCGAACACGGAGTTGTAGTCGCGACCGGCCCGGGAGCGCTGACCCTTGAGCCCGCGACCGGAATAGGTTCCCTTGCCTGAGGCGTTGCCCCGGCCCACCCGTTTGCGCCGCTTGCGCGACCCGGGCGCCGGGCTCAGATCATTCAGTCGCAGGACCATTACTCGTCCTCGATTTCCGTCACGGTGACGAGGTGGGAGACCTTGCGCAACATCCCACGAACGTCTGGAGTGTCATCCTTGGTTGTGCTCTGGCCCAGTTTGCGAAGACCCAGCGAACGAATCGTGTGGCCCTGGTCGGCGCGATAGCCGATGGCCGATTTGGTATAGGTGATCTTGAGCGTCGGCATATCGTGCTACTCGCTCGCGCCGGCGGCCGCGAGTTCAGCGCCGACCTCGGCCGTCTCGACCGGCTCGGTCGGCTCTGCCACTGGTTCGTCGGGGAGTCGTCCGGCCAGACGCAAGCGCTCGCGCCGGACCTGAACCGGGTCACGAAGCTCCGTCAGTGCTCGCCGGGTGGCTTGCACGACGTTGACGACGTTGTTCGATCCGAGCGACTTGGAGAGCACGTTGCGCAATCCGACGGCTTCGAGCACGGCGCGTACGCCACCGCCGGCGATCACGCCGGTTCCTGGCGCCGCCGGCTTGAGCAACACCTTCGATGCGCAGAACTGAGCCGTGATCGGATGCGGGATCGTGCCGTTGCGAATTGGCACAGCAATCATGTCGCGCCGGGCAATCGTCGAGCCTTTGCGAATCGCGTCGGGCACTTCGTTGGCGCGACCGATGCCAATACCGACGCGGCCGTTGCCGTCGCCGACGACCACAACCGAAGTGAAGGAAAATCGACGGCCACCCTTGACCACCTTGGCCACGCGCGAGACGGAGACCACCTTCTCGATGATGTCGTCCTGTGGTTCGTCGCGGTCACGCCGGCGTCCCCGTCCGCGTCCACCGTCTCGTTGTTGAACCATCTGCAGCTCCTGCTCCCGATTGAGCGTAGGGGGTTGTGCCTAGAAAACCAGGCCGCCTTCGCGGGCGGCCTCGGCCAGCGCGCGAACGCGTCCGTGGTAGAGATAGCCAGCCCGGTCGAATACGACGGTTGAGATCCCGGCCTCCTGTGCGACCTGCGCCAGTTGGCGGCCCACCGCTCGCGCGCTGGCCTGTTTGCCGGAACCATCGTCGTCGCCCACAGCAGCGGCGGTTGAGCCGAGGTCGGAGGCACTGGCCAGCGTGACGCCCGAGTCGTCGTCGATGATCTGTCCGTAGATGTGGCGAGCTGAGCGATACACGCAGAGCCGAGGCCGCCGCGCGGTACCGTGCACGCGCTTGCGTACACGCAGATGCCGACGTTTGCGCGCAGCTCTGTTCGTGCGTCGCTTGCTGCGAACCGTCATCTCATGTTCTCCACATCATCCTGCGCCCAGGTCGGGGTTAGCCGATGGCGCTCTTGCCCTGCTTACGGCGAACCCACTCGCCCCGGTAACGAATGCCCTTGCCCTTGTAGGGCTCGGGCGGGCGGACCGCTCGGATTTCGGCGGCCTGCTGGCCGACGACCTGTTTGTCTGCCCCACGCACGTGGACCAACTGACCCTCGACGGTGAATTCGATTCCATCGGGCGGGTCCTTGCGCACCAGATGCGAGTAGCCGACGCGCAGGACCAAGGTCTGGCCGTCCATCTCGGCGCGGTAACCGGTGCCCTGGATCTCGAGCGTCTTTGACCAACCGTCGGTGACGCCCGTGACCATGTTCTGGATCAGGGCTCGTACCAGGCCGTGATGGGAGCGGTGTTCGCGCCGATCGCTTGGGCGGGTAACGATCACCTCGTGTTCGCCCAACGATATGTGCAGGTCTCGATGCACGTGCTGAGCCAATTCTCCGCGCGGACCCTTGACGGAGACGTGGCCCGGTTCGATTGTCACATCGACGCCGGCGGGTACCGGCACGGGCAGACGGCCAACTCGACTCATCGTCCCGCTCCCATCCCGTATTCGTAAATTGTTACCAGACGAAGCACAGCACTTCTCCACCGACGTTCTCGCGCCGCGCCTGCGCACCGGTCATGACGCCTCGCGGGGTCGTGAGGATAGCCACGCCCAGTCCACCGTACGGTCGCGGAATCTCGCGCCGCTGCACGTAGACTCGGAGGCCGGGCCGGGAGACGCGCTTGAGTCCAGTGACGACCGAGGTTCCTTCCTCGTCGTACAGCAACTCGACATCAATGTCGCGCCCAGCGCGGCCGGCTCGATCCTTGACCTCAAACGAACGAATGAAGCCTTCCTCGGCCAACACGTTGGCGATCGAGATCTTCATGTTCGACGCCGGGATTTCCACGCGCGGGTGCCCGGCGTGGATGGCGTTGCGGATGCGTGTCAGCATGTCGGCGACGGGGTCAGTCACTGGCATTGCGATTCCTGCCTGCTCGCACAGTTCCTGCTATTCATTGCTGTTTCTCACTGGGTCCGTTCACTGGTCTCGCTCACTGGTTTCGCTCAAAGGGGAAACCAAGCAGCTCAAGCAGCCGACGACCCTCGGCGTCGGTGCGGGCGGTGGTGATGATGTTGACCTGCAGTCCGCGCACCTTGTCGACATTGCCATAGTCGATCTCGGGGTAGACGATCTGCTCGCGAATACCCAGCGAGTAGTTGCCGCGGCCATCGAAGGCCGTGCGCGAAACGCCCTGGAAATCGCGGATACGCGGCAGCGCGGCGTTGATCGTGCGGTCGAGGAACTCCCACATTCGCGCGCCGCGCAGCGTGCATGAGACCCCGACATTGTTGCCTTCGCGCAGCTTGAAGTTGGCGATTGACTTCTTCGCCTTGTTGACGACCGGCTTCTGGCCGCAAATCGTGGTCATGTCGGTAACGCAGTTCTCGAGGATGGACGCGCCTCCGGGTCCGAGCGATTCACCGACGCCTGAGTTGACGACGACCTTGGTCACGCGGGGCACCTGCATCACGTTCTCGTAGCTGAATTCCTCGAACAGGCGAGGCGCGATCTCATCGTTGAAGCGCTGCTTGAGGCGCGGAGCTGTTGCCGATCCGTTCGTGGTCATCAGTCGATATCCCCATCGCATTTGCGGCAGACACGGGTCTTGAAGCCGTCGGCGCGGACGCGGAATCCGACCCGCGACGGGCGGTCGCAGACGGGACAGACGACACTGACCTTTGACTCATGCAGCGCGGCTTCGCGTTCGATGATGCCGGCCGGGGCGCCCATCTGGGTCGGGCGCATGTGACGTTTGACCATGTTGACGCCCGTCACGATCACTCGATCGTTCTTGGGGAAGACCTGACGCACCTGCCCGCGACGACCGCGATCCTTGCCGCTGCGGACCTCGACCAGATCGTCCCGTTGCACGCGTCGCATCTAGACCACCTCCGGGGCGAGCGAGACGATGCGCATGAAGTCGCGCTCGCGCAGCTCACGGGCGACCGGACCGAGGATTCGCGTGCCAGTCGGATTCTGTCCATCGGCCGCCAGGATGACGGCCGCATTGTCGTCGAAGCGGATGTATGAGCCGTCGACCCGGCGGTACTGCTTGGCGACGCGCACGATGACGGCGCGCACGACCTGCCCGGCGCGGATCTCGCGGCCGGGGTCGGCCTGTTTGACGGTCGCAACAATCGTGTCACCGACCGATGCGTAGCGGCGTTTCGTCCCGCCGAGCACGCGGATGCACTTGATCACCCTGGCGCCGGAGTTATCGGCGACGCGCAACGAAGATTCCTGCTGGATCACTCGGAATCCTCGCGATCTGCCGTGGCATCTGTGACATCCTCGGCTGCGTCTTCGAGCGAAGGCGCGCCGATCTCCTGAGGTTGAATCTCGGCCACGACTCGGCGCTCGAGAATCTCAACGACGCGCCACGACTTGCGCTTCGACAGCGGTCGGCATTCTTCAATCAACACCGAGTCGCCGATCTTGCAGTCATTGCCCTCGTCGTGAGCCAGGTAGCGCTTGCGACGGCGCATAATTTTCTTGTAGAGCGGGTGACGCACCGTGCGTTCGACACGCACCGACACGGTCTTGTGGCGCGCATCCGCGACGGCGACCCCGACACGTCGTTTGCGGGCCATCGGCTATTCTTCCTCGCTCCCCGCGTCGCCGTCGAGCTGATCGACGGTCTCGGCAGGCTCTTCAACTTCTTCTGTTTCGTTGCCTGGTTCAGCGTCAGCCACGCGGGCGAGCGGTTCGATCGGCGTGCCGGCGGCTTCGGCCAGTTGACGCTCTCGGAGGATCGTCCGCAGCCGCGCTA
This sequence comes from Chloroflexota bacterium, assembly GCA_028875225.1. GTDB lineage: Bacteria > Chloroflexota > Dehalococcoidia > Bin125 > Bin125 > Bin125. Next base: position 143,942 of record JAPPFB010000011.1, read on the forward strand.
CCTGTCGACGTGCCTGGCGCATGGCCATGGGATTCTGCAGTTGACGCGTACCACGCTGGAACTGCAGATTGAACACCTCACGGTACGCCTCGTTGATCGCTTCGCCGAGTTCGCTGTCGGTCATCGCTCGTGCTTCGTCGGCCAGTGCGTTGGGCATTGCTAGACCACCTCCGCCTCACGCACGACGACCCGCGTACGCACCGGCAGCTTGTGGCTGGCGCGTCGCAGCGCCTCGCGAGCATCGGCTTCGGGCACTCCGGCCAGTTCGAACAGCACACGTCCGGGCTTGACCACGGCCACCCACTTCTCGGGCGCGCCCTTGCCTTTGCCCATTCGCGTCTCGGCCGGCTTCTGGGTCACGGACTTGTCGGGAAAGACGCGAATCCAGACCTTGCCGCCGCGCTTGACGTAGTGCGTGATGGCGCGACGCGCGGCTTCAATCTGTCGGCCGTCGACCCAGGCGGCGTCCAAGGACTGGAGCCCGATCTCGCCGAATGCCACGGAGTTTCCCGTTTGCGCCATTCCGCGCCGGCGCCCGCGGTGGTGCTTGCGCCACTTGACTCGTCTAGGTTGGAGCATCAGCGGCCTCCCCGCCTGGCGGCAGCGGCCGGCTCGATCGCCAGCGCCGGGCCGCCCGATGTCTCGGTATCCGCTTCGAAGGGCAGAATCTCGCCCTTGTAGATCCAGACCTTGACGCCGATCCGCCCAAACACCGTCTTGGCTTCGGCAAAGCCGTAGTCGATGTCGGCGCGCAGGGTGTGCAGCGGAACTCGTCCGGACATCTCCTGGGCCTTGCGCGACATCTCCGCGCCGCCCAAACGGCCGGAAATGATGATCTTGGCGCCTTCCGCTCCGCGCTGCATGGTGCGCTGAACGGCCTGTTTGATCGCGCGGCGGAACGCGATCCGGCGCTCCATCTGTTCGGCCACGTTGCGTGCGACCAGCTGGGCATCCAACTCCGGCACCCTGATCTCGGAAACGTCGACCCGCAGCCGAATTGGCCGGGAGATGAGACCTTCCAAATCGCGCCGCAACTCCTCGACGTTCTGTCCGCCGCGTCCGATCACGATGCCCGGCTTCGCCGTGTGCAGTTTGACGCCAAGCTGGTTCGCGTTGCGCTCGATGTCGATGCGCGAGATCATCGCCTCGCTCATGCGGTCGTTGATGAAGTCCCGGATTTTCCGATCCTCTGCGAGCAGTTCGGCGTATTGCTTGTCCGAGTACCACTGAGAGCGCCATTCGTAGATGGTGCCGATACGGAAGCTGGTTGGGTGTACTTTCTGGCCCATAGCGGTGTCCCGTCCTCCGTGTCCCTATTCGTCATTGCCGTCGGACACGACGACGGTGATGTGCGCGGTCCGTTTCAGGATTCGCCCGACCCGACCACGCGCCTTCGCGCGGAAGCGACGCAGCGTGCGCCCGTCGCCGGCGTGAATCTCCTGGATGCGCAGGTCGCGGGCGTCGAGGCCGTAGTTGTTCTCTGCATTGGCCACTGCCGAATCGAGCACCTTGGCCACGTCGCGGGCGATCGGCTTGGGTGTGAAGCGGAGTTGCAGCCGAGCATCTTCGACCGGCATCCCGCGCAGACCCTGCATGACCAGCCGGACCTTGCGCGGCGATGTCCGAACGAACTTGGCAGTGGCCTGAACCTGCATCAGTTCACCCGTGTTCCACGATCGGAGCGGCCGATGTGGCCGCGGAAGGTTCGCGTGGGCGCAAACTCGCCCAGTTTGTGCCCGACCATGTTTTCGGTCACGAAGACCGGCACATGTCGTCGCCCGTCGTGGACTGCGATGGTCAATCCGACCATCTCCGGCACGATCGTCGACGCGCGGGCCCAGGTCTGGATCACGGTGCGCGCGCCAGAGGCGCGCACACGCTGCACCTTCTGCATCAGCTTGTGGTCCACGTACGGACCCTTTTTTGTCGAACGTGACATCGCGCGAAACCTCGATCTCTGCCTTAGCGCCGTCGGCCGCGACGGCGAACGATGTACTTGTCGGATTGCTTCTTGCCGCGGGTGCGGCGACCAAGCGTATACCAACCCCAGGGCGATTTGGGTCCCGGCAGGCCAATCGGCGCCTTGCCTTCGCCTCCGCCGTGCGGGTGGTCGACGGGATTCATGACCGAGCCGCGAACCTGAGGTCGGCGTCCGCGGTGGCGGTTGCGACCGGCTTTGCCGAGCTTGATGTTCGAGTGCTCGACGTTGCCGACCTGACCGATGGTGGCGTAGCAGACCGAGCGAACGCGTCGCATCTCACCCGAGGGCAAACGCAGCAGCGTGTAGTTGCCTTCCTTGGCCATGATCTGGGCCGAGGCGCCGGCCGATCGCACCATCTGCGCGCCGCGACCCTCGGTCAGTTCCACGTTGTGGACCTGGGTACCGTTGGGAATCGCCGACATCGGCAGGGCATTGCCCACGCGGATCGGGGCGTCGGGTCCGGACATGACCCGGTCGTCGACGCTCAGTCCATTGGGCGCGACGATGTATCGCTTGACGCCGTCGGTGTAGAAGATCAGCGCGATTCGCGCGGTGCGGTTGGGGTCGTACTCGATCGCGGCGACACGACCTTCAATGCCGATCCGGTCGCGTCGCTTCCAATCGATGATCCGGTAGCGACGCTTATGTCCGCCTCCGCGATGCCGCACGGTGATGCGACCCTTGTTGTTGCGGCCGGACTTTTTCTTGAGCGGAGCGAGGAGGCTTTTCTCCGGCTTTTTCTTCGTGATCTCCTCGAAGGCGTGACCGGAGGAATTGCGTCGTCCGGGGGAGGTTGGCTTGTAGTTCTTGATCGCCACGTCAGACCCCCTCGAACAGGCGAATCTCGTAACCCTCGGCGAGGGTGATGATCGCCTTCTTCCAGTCGCGTTCGCGACCCGGTCGCCCGCGGCCGATGCGCCGAGTGGCCCCGCGCACGTTGATTACGTTGACCTTGCGTACCTGGACAGAGAACGCGATCTCGATCGCCTCTCGAATCTGCAGTTTGTTGGCTCGTGGGTCGACTTCGAACACATACTTGCCCTGCTCGGCCAGTTCGGTCGACTTTTCGGTGATGATCGGCTGTCGGACGACGGCGAACGGATGAATGTCTTTAGGCATCGCCATCCTCCTCGCCCGGGAGAGCCCAGAGCGCTTCGCAGCGCCGCACGGCAGCCTCGGTCATGATCAGCTGATCGTGAGTCAGGATCAGGTAGGTGTTCAGCGTCTGTGCTGGCGTCGCCTGGACGTTGGGCAGATTCTGCGTGCCGCGGACCAGGGCTTCGTCCACACCGTCGGATACGACCAGCGCCGAGCGCTCGACGCCCATCGCCTGGCAGAGGTTCGACATCGCAGACGTTCTGGGCTCGAATTCGACATCGGGCGCCGCCACCAACACTCCACCCTCGGCGGCGCGCTGCGAGAGCACCGAGCGGATCGCCAGGCGGCGCATTCGCTTCGGCAAGCGCTGCCGGTAGGAGCGGGTGTGAGGCCCGTGCGCCACGGCGCCGCCGATTCGCGTCGGGGAAGATGGGGTGCCCATTCGAGCGCGTCCGCCGCCCTTTTGCCGTCCGGTCTTCTTCGACGCCTGGCGGATGCCCGAGCGGTCGAGCGTTGAAGCGTTGCCCTGTCGCGCGTTTGCCTGCTGAGCCGTCACCGCCTGGTGAACGACGGCGAGGTTCGGCTCGATGCCGAACACCGAGTCGTCGGCGTCGATCTCTCCGGCAGCGTTGCCCTGAGCGTCGATCAGCGGGAGTTTCATCGCTTGCCGCCTCGCCGCTTGGTCTGTCGAATCCGAACCAGACCGTTCGTCGCGCCTGGGACCGAGCCCTTAACGAACACCAGGTGCCGATCAGCGTTGATGTCCACCACCTCGAGGTTCATGGAAGTCGTTGCTCGGCCGCCCATGCGGCCGGCCATTCGCGTGCCCTTCAGGACTCGGCCGGGCGTCGTGCCGGCCCCGACGGAGCCCGGCGCTCGGTGGCGGTCGCTTTGACCATGCGTTCGCGGGCCGCCGCGGAATCCGTGGCGCTTGACCACGCCGGCGAACCCCTTGCCCTTGGACACGCCCTGGATGTCGACCCGATCTCCAGCCGAGAACACTTCGGTTGCATTGACGACAGTGCCCACTTCAACGTCGGCCAGTTCGTCCTCTTCCGCGCGAAAGACCGCCAAATGGCGAAGCGGTCCGTTGGCTCCTGTATGTCCAAGCTCAGCCTTGTTGATTCTCCAGGCCGGCGCTTCGCCAAAGCCGACCTGCACACCGGCATAGCCGTCTCGCGACGTGGTCATGATTTGCGTGACCGGGCAGGGGCCGACCTCGAGCACAGTGCAGCCCACGACCGTGCCATCCTGACTGATGACCTGCACCATGCCCAACTTCTTACCGAGGAGTCCGGGTATCGCCATGGCTACAGCTTGATCTCGACATCGACGCCCGATGACAGCTGCAGCCGCATCAGGGAATCGACGGTTCTTCCGGTGGGTTCGATGATGTCGATGATCCGCTTGTGGGTGCGAATCTCGAACTGCTCGCGGCCGTCCTTGTGCACGAACGGCGAACGAATCACCGTGTACTTGCGAATCTCGGTGGGCAGCGGGATGGGTCCGGCCACACCCGCGCCGGTCTTCTCGGCGGTGTCGAGAATCTGCGCGGCCGACTCATCGAGGATTCGATGGTCGTACGCCTTCAGGCGGATGCGGATCTTTTGCCGAGCCATATTGCCGTCTTTCTGCCCTGCGTTGCGTCCGGATCGGCGTTATTCGAGGATTGAGGTGACGGCGCCGGCACCGACGGTGCGGCCGCCCTCGCGAATCGCAAAGCGCAGACCCTCCTCCAGCGCAATCGGCGAAATCAAGCGCACCTGCATCTGCACGTTGTCGCCCGGCATCGCCATCTCCACCCCCTCCGGCAAGCCAATCTCGCCCGTCACATCCGTCGTGCGAATGTAAAACTGCGGTCGATACCCAGGGAAAAACGGACTGTGCCGCCCGCCCTCGTCCTTACTCAGGATGTAGACCTCCGCCGAAAACGCCGTGTGCGGCGTGATCGAACCCGGCGCCGCCAGCACCTGACCGCGCGCAATCTCGTCCCGGTCAATGCCCCTGAGCAGACAACCCACGTTGTCCCCCGCCTCGCCCGTCGGCAACGTCTTCTTGAACATCTCCACACCCGTCACCACCGTCGTCCGCGTGTCCTTGATCCCGACGATCTCAATCTCCTCGCCCGAGTTGACGATGCCCCGCTCGATCCGCCCCGTCGCTACCGTGCCCCGTCCCTTGATCCCGAAGACGTCCTCAATCGGCATCAGGAACGGCTGCTCCACCGGCCGCGGCGGCGTCGGCACGTACTCGTCCACCGCCTCCATCAACTCCCGAATCGAGGCGTACTCCTCCGCCTCCGGATCCCCCGACTCACTCTCCAACGCCGCCAAGGCCGAACCCCGAATCACCGGAATGTCGTCCCCCGGAAACTCGTAGTCCGACAGCAGCTCCCGCACCTCCAACTCGACCAGGTCCAAGAGCTCCTCGTCGTCCATCTGATCCACCTTGTTCAGATAGACCACCATCCGCGGCACCCCCACCTGGCGCGCCAAGAGAATGTGCTCCCGCGTCTGCGGCATCGGACCATCAGGAGCGGCCACCACCAGAATCGCCCCGTCCATCTGCGCCGCGCCCGTAATCATGTTCTTGATGTAATCGGCGTGACCCGGCGCGTCGATGTGCGCGTAGTGCCGAGCCTCCGTCTCGTACTCCACGTGCGCAATCGCAATCGTGATCCCCCGCGCCCGCTCCTCCGGCGCGTTGTCAATCGAGTCGAAACTCGAAAACGACACGTTCGGATCCAGCAGCCCCAGCGTCTTCGTGATCGCCGCCGTCAACGTCGTCTTGCCGTGATCCACGTGGCCAATCGTGCCCACGTTCACGTGCGGCTTCGTCCGCTCGTATACCTGTCGCGCCATCGTCCTGTCTCCTGCCTGTCGGTTTCTAGCTTGCGCTGTTCCTGTGAGTTGCGAGTTGGAATCGTTGCCTAGCGAGCCTCCGCCAGGACGCTCTGCGGAACTTCTTCGTAATGGTCAAACTCGATGCTGGCCGTCGCGCGGCCCTGCGTCATCGACCGCAACGCGGTCGTGTAGCCGAAGAGGTTGGCCAGCGGCATCTGCGCCTGGATGATCTGTGCGGCGCCGCGCTCCTCGGTGCCGTGGACCGAACCTCGACGGCTGGACAGATCGCCCGCAACCTCGCCGAAGTACTCCCGCGGCGTCGAAATCTCGACGCGCATCATCGGCTCAAGCTGTACCGGCGAAGCCTTGCGTAGTGCCTCGCGGAAGCCAATCGAGGCTGCCGTGGCAAACGCCATTTCGTTCGAATCGACCTGGTGGTACGAGCCGTCGATCAATGCCACCTTGACGTCAACCACCGGGAATCCCCCGACGACGCCCGAGCGCATCGAATCCTCGACGCCTTTGCGTACCGAGCCAATGTACTGCTGCGGCACGACGCCGCCGACGGTTTCATCCTCAAACTCGAAGCCGTTGCCCGGCTGGTTCGGTTCGACGCGTAGGACCACGTGTCCGTACTGGCCGCGGCCTCCTGTTTGGCGGACGAACCGACCTTCGGCCTCGGCACTACGACGAATCGTCTCGCGATACGACACCTGCGGCCGTCCGACGTTGCACATCACGTTGAATTCGCGGCGCAGCCGGTCGGCGATGACCTCGAGATGCAACTCGCCCATGCCGGAGATGACGGTTTGACCAGTCTCGTCGTTGTACTCCACCTTGAAGGTTGGATCTTCCTCGGCCAGTTTGCGCAACGATGCGCCGAGCCGGTCCTGGTCGTCGGCGCTCTTCGCCTCGATGGCGATTGAAACGACCGGTTCAGGGAAGGAGATCTCGTCCAGCAAGATGGGCGCTTCTCGAGCGCAGAGCGTATCGCCGGTGAACGTCTCTTTCGGTCCGACGAAGGCCGCGATGTCTCCGGCCGAAACATGATCGATGTCTTCGCGGTCATCGGCGTGGACGCGCAGCAGGCGACCGACGCGCTCGTTTTCGTCGCGCGACGAGTTGTACACGCTGGCGCCGGCCTTGAGCGTGCCAGCGTAGATACGCACATATGCGATGCGGCCGACGTACGGGTCAGTCACGATCTTGAACGCGAGCGCGGTCAGCGGCTCCGACGGGTCGGCCAGCCGGGCCTCAGGGCCGTCATGGCTGACGCCTTCGACCGGCGGTACTTCGTCCGGTGCGGGCAAGTAGTCGACGATCGCGTCCAGCAGCCGCTGGACGCCAACGTTCTTGAGCGCCGATCCACAGAGCACCGGCGTGAACGAGTTGGTAATCGTGCCGCGGCGCACGGCCTTGACGATCTCCTCCACGGAGAGCTCGTGGCCCTCGATGTAGGAGATCATGACCTGCTCATCGAATTCGGCGATCCGCTCGATCATCGTTTCTCGCCAGCGACCGGCGTCGGCGACGTAGTCCTCGGGGATCTCGCCTTCGACCGGCGGCGCGTCGCGGTCGGAACTGAAGAACCAGGCGCGCTCGCGGATCAAGTCGATCACGCCCCTGAACTTGTCTTCGGAACCAATGGGAATTTGCAGCGGAACGGGAATCATCCCGAGCCGATCACGGATCATCTCCATGGTGCGCCAGTAATCGGCGCCGATACGGTCCATCTTGTTGACGAAGCAGATGCGCGGCACCTGGTAACGGTCAGCCTGACGCCAGACCGTTTCGGATTGCGGCTCGACCCCGGCGACGGCGTCGAACACGACCACTCCGCCATCGAGCACCCGCAACGAACGCTCGACTTCGACCGTGAAATCGACGTGCCCCGGCGTGTCGATGATGTTGATCGTGTGCTGGTTCCATTCGCAGGAGGTCGCCGCGGCCATAATCGTGATGCCGCGCTCGCGTTCCTGTTCCATGAAGTCCATGACGGCCGTGCCTTCATGCACTTCGCCAATCTTGTACGTCCGTCCCGTGAAATAGAGGATGCGTTCGGTCACGGTGGTCTTGCCCGCGTCGATATGGGCAATCACACCGATGTTTCGGAGCGACGAGATGGGCGGGTCAGCGGGCATGGTTCGCGTGTCCTCTGCTCGGCTCTCTGGTCGATCTCTCTGATTGGCTGGCCGCACTATTGGCTGGCGCGGCGTTCGATGGTTGGACGGCTGGAATGCGCTGTTGCTCGATCAGGTTGTTCGGTTCTGCATGGACGCCTACCAGCGGTAGTGGGCGAAGGCGCGGTTCGCCTCGGCCATGCGGTGGGTCTCTTCGCGGCGCCGGACGGCGGCTCCGGTGCTGCTGTAGGCGTCGAGCAGTTCGTCGGCCAGCGATAGATGGGCCGGGCGACCCTTGCGCGACTGCGCCGCAGTCACCAGCCAGCGGATGCCCAGCGACGTCCTTCGGTCGTGACGAATCTCGACGGGAACCTGGTACGTCGCCCCACCGACACGCCGGGGGCGGACTTCCATTTCCGGGATGATGTTGTTCAACGCCTGATCGAAGACTTCGAGCGGATCCTGGCGGACCCGTTCCTCGAGCACATCGAGGGCTCGGTAGACGATCTTTTCGGCGCGGCCCTTTTTCCCGTTGCGCATGAGGCGATTGATCACCATCTGCAGGCGCTGCGATCCATAGACCGCATCGGGCCTGATTTCATGTCGGTCGGGCCGTCGTCGTCGCGGCACGTCGCTCAATCCATCTCTAACGCAGGCGATTCCCGGCAACGGCCGAGCTGGCCCGCAACACTAAAGCGACCACCCGTCAGTGGGTGGCCGCGGTGGTCAGTCCTGCCGTCTTGCGAGTTCCATACTTGGAACGACCGCGCTTCCGCTCGGCGACGCCCAAGGCATCGAGCGCGCCCCGGACAACCTGATAGCGCACGCCGGGCAGGTCGCGGACGCGTCCGCCGCGGACCAGCACGATCGAGTGCTCCTGCAGCGTGTGACCCTCGCCGGGGATGTAGGCCGTGACCTCGATCCCGTTGGTCAGTCGCACGCGGCAGACCTTGCGCAAAGCGGAGTTGGGCTTCTTCGGCGTGACGGTCCGCACCGCAGTGCAGACGCCGCGCTTCTGCGGCGATCCCGAGTCCTGCGTCGTCCGGCTGGTCAGCGCGTTGTAGCGGAACCGGAGCGCCGGCGCCTTGGCCTTCTTGCGGGACTTCTTGCGGCCCTTGCGGGCGAGCTGATTGATCGTCGGCACGCTGCTCGTTCTCCGCTCGCTGTTGGTTCGAGCCATGCGCATTGCGAGCGCCTTGGCACGAATACAGGGTCAAGGCCACTGGCTGAACGAACCGGCAGTTCGCCGGTGGTTTTCAACCGAAGGTCGGCCTCGACCCTCCCACACGCCGAACCCTATCGGCGACAGGCGCGTGAAGCACAACGATATCCCAGATCGTGCCAACCCTGCAAGGTTCGGCTGTTGGAGTGACTCTGCTGCCACGCACCAGTGTTGCGCACCTGTCAAACAGGGCGGAGCCGGAATTGTCTACACGCCGGCATAGGAGTGCAGCCCCGAGATCCAGAGATTGACGCCCAGATACGTAAACATCACGGCGAAGAAGCCCAGGACGACGATCCATGCCTTGCGAGCGCCGCGTAGCTGACGCAGGCCTCGGCCGTGAATGTACGTGGCGAATATCAGCCAGGTGACCAGGGCCGCCGTTTCCTTGGGATCCCAACCCCAGTATCGGCCCCACGCATCGTTCGCCCAGAAGGCGCCCAGCGCGATTCCAGCGGCCAGCAGCGGAAACCCCACGAGGACGGCGCGAAACGTCAGTTCATCGCAGCGTTGTGCCGACGGCAGCCACTCGTACCGCCCGCCCAGCCGTTCAACTCGCGAAGGAAAGCCCTGAACGAGATGCATCGCCGCGGCGCCAAATGCCACTGCCAGAACGGCGTATGAGAGGATCATCAAGGCGACGTGGATGGTCAACAGGGTCGGACTCTGCAGCGCCGGCACGAGGATCTCCTGGCCCTGGCTGGGGAATGCCAGCGCCGACCCATAGAGGCCGCAGGCGACGGGCAGGACGAATGCTCCTGCCAGCCGCGTGCCGGAACGCAACTCGAAGATGCCGTACAGCAACACGATGGCGATGCCGAACGACATCGAGAACTCAAACAGGTTGCTGTACGGCGCATGATTCAGCGCGATCGAACGCAGCACCAGCCCGACGATGCCCAATCCGGCCGCCGCCCAAACACTAAGCGTCGCGATTCCACCAAGCGTCGGCGAACGAACCGGAACGGGATCCGGCGCCGGCAGCGACGGCTCCGTCGCCTGCACCTGCCGTGGGGCCCAGACAATCCGCAATCGTGGTTGCACCGCGTACATCACTGAAGTAATCGCCGCACAACCCGCCGCCACGAAACTCGCCCAGAGCAGGAACAGCGCGCTCTCAGCCATCGGATGTCTCCGCGCCCGCCGCTTCCTCTTTCGCCGTGGCTTCAGCCTTGAGCGCGTCGGAACGGCGCGGCGCCGTCGCCTCGCCGAACGTCAGCCGTCGGAACCCTTCGGACCAGGGGATCCGGCCGGTACGGGCCGCCTGTCGCGAGCGGCGTTGCATGCGCTTGACCATCTCGTCACGGTTGGGCGCCTGGACCTGCGAGGCATGCCGCAGCAGTGCGTCGATCCGGCGGTCCAATTGGTCCGACACGTCTACGAAGTAGTTCGGCTCATTGCTGCCGGCCAACAGCACGGTGTTGACTCGGACGGGTTCGACTCCCGATGCGACCTGTTCGGCGTACGAATTGGCATTGCGCGACAGCGGGAAGACAGCGTCGAGCGCGGCGATGCCCACCGTCCGGTGATCGCGATGATTGAACCCGCGGTATCCGTCCCAGGTGATCATCAGCTCGGGCCGTACCTCGCGCAACACACGCACGAGTTGACCACGAAACTCCGAGCCATCCTCAACATGGCCGTCGGGGACGCGCAGGAAGATACAGCGCCTGATGCCGAGCTCTGATGCCGCTGCTTCCTGCTCTGCCTCGCGGAGCGCACCCAGATCGGCCGGGCCGAGCATTGGATCCTTCGTGCCCTTGTCACCGCTCGTAACGAGACAGAAGCTGACGTCCCAACCGTCGTCTGCCAACTGGGCGACGGTGCCGCCGCAAGTGAACTCGATGTCGTCGGGGTGCGCCATGACGACCAGCGCTCGGCGCGGTTCTGCAGGGGCATCGGCGTCAGGCATATCGCCCCGTCCCACTGAGTTGCGAGCGACCTAGCCGGCTGCCACCAACAGCGACTCTACCGAGTCGGGGCAACAGGGATCGCGCTGCGAACCAGTGCTTCCTCGGTCGCTCAACAGCTCCTCGTACACATCGAGAATACTGCGGGTCACACTGTGCCAGGAGTACCGGGACATCTGCTGAGCCGCCGCCGCGCCCATCTGTCGTCGCAGCGGCTCGTCGCCCAGCAACCGATCGATCGCGGCTGCGAATGTCGCTGGTTGGCGATCGCCAACCAGCAGTCCGGTCGCGCCGTCGGCAATTGTGCTTGCCAGGCCGCCGACCCTGGTCGCGACCACGGGCGTGCCGGAGGCCATCGCCTCGACGGCGACCAACCCGAACGACTCGTAGGCCGATGGCACGGCGCACACCGAAGCGGCACGGTAGAGGTCGGGCAGCTGGCTGCGCTCGACGGCGTTGACGAACTGCACTCGGTGTGCGACGCCGCGATCGGCGGCCAGACTGCACAGCCGCGCGCGTTCTCCGTTGTCGCGGTTGTCTCCGCCGACGATCCAGAGTCTGGCGTCGGGCCTGTTCTGGATCAGCGGCAGCGCCTGCACCAGCAGATCAGCACCCTTGGATTGCTCCAGGCGGCCGACGAAGAGGATTCCCGGGCCGTCATCGAGGCAGAGCTCGGGCAATGATGCAGCCAGACGCCTACGCGACTCGTCAATGCCGGCTGGATGGAAGGTCTCAAGGTCGACGCCGCAGGGCACGACTTGCACGCGCGACGCATCAGCCCCGTACTGGCCGATCAGGAAGGCTCGCTCATGCGAGGTCGCACCGATCACAGCATCCGCGCAGGCGACGACCCGACGCTCACCCGCAATGCGGAATGGCGGTTCGGGCTGCTGGAACACCTCTTTCAAGGCGCCCAGGGTGTGGAACATCACCACATGCGGGACCTGCCACTGTCGGGACAGCTCGATCCCGCTCAGGCCGGCAACCCAGTAGTGGGAGTGAATCAGATCGTATGGCTCGGTTTGGCCTGCGAGCCTCTGGACGCCGGCGGTGAAGTCCGACACGTGTGCGCCGATCTCGATTGGCGGCAACGACACCGGCGGTCCAGCATCGACATGAAACAGCCGGGCCCCGTGACCAAGGTCCTCCATGTCGGGCGCGTCCATCCGATCGCGGCGCGTATAGACGTCGACTTCCCAGCCAACCTCAGCCAGATGCCGCGTCAAATCCGCGATGTAGACGTTCATCCCGCCGGCCTTGGTTGTCCCGGCACGCGCCAGGGGAGAGGTATGCGTGGAGATCACGGCAAGCCGGCGGCGGGGACGCATCATGTTGCTCCCCCACGCGTCAGCCGCAGCAGTCGCACGACGGCGTCCCGACCGCCCAGCTCGTACTTGTATGGTTCGTCGCCACGCAGGAAGTTCACGCTTGACATACCTCGCTCCACCGCGTCGCGGACGCAGAGCACTTTCGAGGCCAACCCCGCCGACAGCTCGCGGAACTTCGGAGCATAGCCACTGTTGTACAGCAGCAATTGATTGCGCGCGACGAAGCACAACACCATTGCCGCTGCCTCGCCGGAAATCGACATCACGTACAGCCGCAGTGAACCCGCTTCCGATAGCGAAACGCTCAGGCGCTCAAAGAACGTGCGCATCTCGTCGGTCAGGAAGATGGCCTTGTCGCCTCGGGACTCGGCCATCATTTCCATGAACTCGGGCAGGCGCCGCTGGACGTCAGCAGGCGACTCGATCGCTTCGAAACTCACGGCGCCGCGCAGCTGCCTCAACGGCCTCAGCTTGCGGCGAACCTCCCGGCGATCTCGTGATCGGAGAGCAGAGAGATATTCGTCCCAGCCGCCTTGCAACGCGATCGTGGGGCAGACGGCTTCGTCGGCAACATCGACGCTCCAGCCCCGTTCAGCAGCGGCGCCAAACGCTTGAACCCACTCGGAACCAGGTTCGATCCCGCGAAACTCAGCCGAGTGGGCGCCGGCCGACTCCAGTCGATCCAACACAGCAGAGACCAGCCGCGACTCCTGGCCGGCCGTCGCCACCGGACCGAGGTAATCCGAGACTTCGTGGTCGCCAGCGAACGACCAACTCGCGCCGCAGCGCTGCAACGGAGCCAGACCGACGAGATCGCCGGTGCCGTTCTCCAGTCCCACCAGTTCCAGTTCCGCTCCACTCGGCTCGCCGAAGACCGACCACCACGCCTGTCCGAACTGCGGCGTCGAGAACGGCATCGCGTCGGCGACCTGGCAGAGGTCGTTCCAGCGCTCGCCCAGATCGGCGAATCCACCGCTCACCACCGTGACGCTCACAACCGTTGTGTTCCCACTAGCGAGAGAAATTCGGCCCGCGTCTCTTGCTGCTCAAGGAAACTGCCACGCATCGCCGAAGTCAACATTCTAGAACCGGGCTTCTTGATGCCTCGCATCTGCATACAGAGGTGTTCCGCCTCGACGGCGACCGCGGCGCCTTGCGGCTGCAACACCTTCATCAACATGTCGGCAATCTGCGCCGTGAGTCGCTCCTGCAGTTGGGGTCGCCGGGCAATGGCATCGACCAGGCGGGCCAGCTTGGAGAGTCCCACGACCCGGCCGTGAGGCACGTAGCCGACATGGGCAATGCCGTGGAACGGCATCAGGTGATGCTCGCAGATTGAGAAGAATGGCACATCCCGGAGGATCACCATCTCGTCGTGGCCCTCTTCGAAGCCAACCGCCAGCAGCTTGGGAATATCGACCTCTCGGCCGCCAAGCGTCTCTTCGAATGCCGCAACGACTCGGCGGGGAGTGTCGCGCAGCCCCTCGCGCTGAGGATCTTCCCCCAGCGCCTGGAGCAAATCCCGCACGGCCGCCTCGGCCCGGTCACGATCGACTCGACCGCTCATCGCAACCCATCCTTGATCGCGGCAGCCGCTTCGTCGTACTTGGAGGCGATCTCAACCACGTCGGCCGCGATCGACTCAACCGCACGCTCGGGATCCTTCAGCCCATGCCCGGTAATGGTGCACACGACCCGCCGACCAGCGAGCGACCCGTCGCCGTGGCGGTCCAGGAGTCCGGCCACGGAGGCGGCGGAGGCCGGTTCGCAGAAGATGCCTTCCGTGTCGGCGAGCAACCGATACGCCGCAAGAATCTGCTCGTCCGTGGTCGCAATGATTTCGCCTCCCGATTCCTCTCGCGCCGCCACGGCGCCGTCCCACGACGCCGGAGCGCCAATGCGAATCGCCGTGGCGATCGTTTCGGGATTGCGTACCGGATGGCCGTGGACCAGCGGCGCCGCTCCCGACGCCTGCACGCCGAGCATCCGTGGCCGCCTCGACGCGACTTCAGCGTGGAAGTATTCGCTATAGCCCTTCCAGTAGGCGGTGATGTTGCCGGCGTTGCCGACCGGAATGCAATGCATATCCGGCGCGTCGCCGATCGAATCAACGATTTCCATCGCGGCAGTCTTCTGCCCCTCAATGCGATACGGGTTGACCGAGTTGACAAGCGCGAGCGGGAGTCGTTCGGTGAGTTCCTGAGCCAATCTCAGTGCATCGTCGAAATTGCCGTCGACGGCAAGCACGCGCGCGCCGTGCGCCGCGGCCTGAGCCAGCTTGCCCTGCGCGATGCGTCCTTCCGGCACCAAAACGAACGCCCGCAGACCGCAGCGAGCAGCGTACGCGGCCGCCGAGGCGCTGGTATTGCCTGTGGACGCACAGAGCACCGCCGAAGCGCCCTGTTCCACCGCCTTCGCCACCGCGACCACCATGCCGCGATCCTTGAAGGAACCCGTCGGGTTGCAGAGTTCAAGCTTCAACCAGACCTCGTCGGCGCCGGTCGCGCGCTCCAGGCTCTCCGCCCTCACCAGCGGAGTACTGCCTTCGCCCAACGTGATGCATGGCGTCGACGCGGTCAGCGGCAACCAGTCGGCGTATCGCTCCAGGACTCCGCCGCCGCGCGCCGCGCCGGTCGACACGGCGTTGCTAGTCATTGCCTCGAACTCGCAGGTACGACTTCAGTTCGCGAATCTCCTGCTCCAGCTCTTCAATCTGTCGGCGGCGAATCTGTTCCTGCATGGCCACGAATCGGTCCTGCTCTTGCGCCGACTGAGTCGACACGCTTTCGATCTTGTCGCCCAGCGACGCCACGGAACGTTCGCGGCGAGCGTCCCGGGCGCGAAGCTGTTCACCCACCCGCTCCAGGTTGCCGATTCGCTCTTCCAACGCCTCGAAGCCCCGTTGCACAGCCGCCACAATGGCCTTCGAAGCGTCAAGCGCTTGCAGCGATTCCTCGACACGACCGCGCAATGCTTCGACGTTGTTACGCAGATCGTCCCACTGCTCGGCCGTTTCCTGGACCCGGCGAAGATTCTGATATGACAGATCGACGCGCTCGGTCAGCCCAAAGAGCTGTCGCTCCAATGCTTCCACGCGAGTCTCCAGCGAACTCTCCTCGCTCGCCGCGCGGCGTAGCCCGTCGGCATTGGCCGAGATTCTCGCGCCCAGGGCGACCTGGCCGTTCTCGATTTGCGAGAGCCGATGAGCAATCTCGCCGCCCTCGGTGTTGACTCGGCGGATCGCGTCGTCGAACACCGCCAGGCGTTCGCGCAAGTCTTTCAGGCCTTTTTCGCTGGACTGCAAGCGCCGGTTCGCGTCGTTGCCTGACTCGCGCTGCCCGTCAACCTCCTGGCGCAGCTGACGAATCGTCGCGTCGGCCAGTTCCTTGCTTTCGTCCAGATCGCTGTTGAAGCGGTTGACACGCTCGCGCAGCGCGTTCAGTTCGTCCAGCTGCCGCATCGCCGTTCCAACCTCGGTCGAGAGCGAAATCGCTTTACCTTCGAGATCGCGCATGCGTTGGTCGAGGTTGCTGAGTTCTCGCTCGTCGCGAACGTGAGACTGAGCGAGCTCAGTGGTGCGATTGCGCAGTCCCGCCACGGACTCCTCGAGCCGCAGCCAGCGAGTATCGGCACCCTCGACCGGGTCAGTCGTTGTCACAGCAGTCCTCGATCCGAAGCCGGACTCCGAGTTCGATCTCCGAGTTGGAACGCTTCAGTCCCGCCAACACCCGATCCAGCGCACCATCGCTGCAGGCGTGGGTGGTCACGATCAGATCCGCCGACTGGCTTCGTTCCGGATGTGGTGTTTGAAGCACCGATGCGATGCTGACTCCTTCCGCAGCGAACGCCGCTCCCAATTCTGCCAGCACCCCGGCCCGATCGGGAACTTCCAGTCGCAAGTACGTGCGAACGTGAATGTCGGCCAGCGAGGCCAGTCGCGGCGACTGATCAATGGGCCGCAAACGCCGGGGGGCCTGTCCCGAGGCCAACCGGCCCGCGACTTCAAGGATGTCGGCCACGACGGCGCTCGAGGTCGCGCCAGCCCCGGCGCCGGGTCCCTCGAGTACGACCGAACCGATTGGGTCGCCAGACACCGCGACGGCGTTGAGTACGCCTTCGACCCCTGCCATTGGATCTTCAGTGGGGACCAGAGTCGGGTGAACGCGGAGATCGAGTCCGAGCGGGGATTGTCGGGCCGTCGCCAGCATGCGAATGGCGTATCCCAGGTCGCGCGCGTGGACGAAGTCCCGTGCGGTGAGCAGGCGAATGCCCTCGCGATACACATCCTGCGGACCGACCTGAGAATGAAATGCCAGCGAGGCGAGGATCGCAAGTTTGTACGCCGCGTCAACACCGTCCACATCGCTCGTCGGATCGGCCTCGGCGTAGCCCAGCCGTTGAGCCTCTGCCAGCGCGGCGTCGTAGCTCATCCCGTCGCGGGACATGGCCGTGATCATGTAGTTCGTCGTGCCGTTGATGATCGCCCGGACGGATGAGACCTCGTTCGCCTGCAAGTCGCGCTGCAGGACGCCAATGATCGGAATCCCGCCGCCGACGCTTGCTTCGTATCTCAGTTCGGCCCCGCAGGCCTCCGCCAGGTCCAGCAGCGCCGGACCGCGCTTCGCCATGACCTCTTTGTTGGCGGTCACCACCGACTTGCCGGCCGAGAGCGCCGCCTCAATGCACACGGTCGCAGGTTCTTCGCCGCCCATCAGCTCAACCACGAGATCCACGTCGTTGCGCGTCGAAACGTCCATGGGGCTCTCGGTGACTGCCAGGCCCGCCGCGACCAGATCAGCTCGAGCCGCGACGTTTCGCACCGCCGCGGCGCGAATCTCCAGGCGTCGTCCGCAGCGTGCTTCATACGCCTGAGCGTTGTACTGCAACGCCTCGAGCACGCCGCGTCCGACGACGCCCAGCCCAAGCAGGCCGATCCCCAGCACTTCGCTCATCAGACGCCGGATTCCTCGTCCTGGGCCGGGTCCTCCGCTTCTGCGACAGGAGAGTCCTCGGCAGGAGTCTCGATTGCCGGCGATTCGTCTACCGCTGCTTCGTCGGTCCCTGCGTCGTCGGTCGCTGCTTCGTCCACTGCTGCTTCTTCCGCCGCCAGTTCGGCAGCCGGCGATGCAGCCTCTGGCGACGCGGCCTCTGTCGATTCCGTCTCGGGCAGTTCAGCGACTGATGCTTCGGCGATCGGAGCTTCGTTCTCAGGCGATTCAGCCACAGGCGTGTCCACATCCTGCTCGCCAAGCGGGGCTCCACCTGCTTCTGGTTCCATGGGGGGCGCATCGTCCAGCTCGGCCCGCATTGCTCGTTGCGCCATCCGGGTGACCATGCGGAATCGCGAGGTCTGTCTCATGTGCTCCGCGGTGTATGGCAACAGAGCGACCTGGCGGGCACGCTTGATCTCGCGCGCAATCTTGCGCTGGTCCTTGGCGGTCAGGCCGGTCTTGCGTCGCGGCTCGATTCGCCCCCGGTCCGAGATCAGCTTCCTCAGTCGATCAACGTCCTTGTAGTCGATCGTCGCCACTTCCTGGGGCGTAAACACGGGCGCGCGACGCCGTCGTCCTCGGCGGCGCGTGCGTTCGATCATTTGCGGTAGCCGGTCGCCCGATTCCGGCGACGGCGTGACCCGCGGCGCCGGCTCGGACGTCGGCGCCGCCTCGATGGATGGATCTGATTCAGTTGTCATCTGGCTCTCCACAAACAGGGTTGCTACTGGCTACTGATGGCTCACTCGAACGGCAGATCGCCCGCGTCAGGGCCTCCGCCGAAATCGTCCGGGGCATTCTGAAAGTCACCGCCTCCACCGCCGCCAAAGTCTCCGCCGCCGCTGTCGCCTCGCCGACCCAGGAACTGGAAGTTGTTGGCCACGACTTCGGTCATGTAGCGGGTCTGGCCTTGCTGGTCTTCCCAGGAACGGGTCTGCAGGCGACCCTCCACGTAGACCTGCGATCCGCGCTGCAGATACTGTCCGGCGATCTCCGCCTGACGTCCCCAGCAGACCACACGCACCCACTCCGTTTCGTCTCGTTGCTCGCCATCGCGAGTCGTGTAGCGACGATTGCATGCCACGCTGAAGTTGGCCACCGCCTGGCCATTCGCCGTAAACCGCATCTCGGGATCACGGCCCAGGTTGCCGATGATCATCACCTTGTTCAGACTCGCCATGTCAGCACCTTCCGCCGTCTTCGCTGGGCAGGCTAATGGTCTCGGCGGACGATCAAATGGCGCAACACCTGCTCGTCGATTAGCAGTGACTGCTCGAGCTCATCGCGGCGTGCGTCTTCACCACCCTCGTAATGAGCCAGCAGATAGTGGCCTTCGTACGACTGTTTGATCGGGTAGGCGAGCCGGCGCCGGCCCCAGTCAATCACTTCGGTCACGTCGTTGCCATGCTGTGTCAGGGTCCCACGCAGATGCGCCATGCGCTCTTCCACCTGTTCACCCGCAACATCAGGGTGCAGGACCACCATGATCTCGTATTCGGTCTCGCCTTGCGCCATATCTCGCTCCTCAGATTGGTTCTGGTCCGCCTATTGATTCCGGCCGTCGATCCCCGGAATTGGGAATCCCGAGGCAAGCTCGCGTACCTCAGCGCGCACGCGTGCCTGCTCGGCCGCGTCGTCGATGTGGTCGAGCACTCGGACGATCAACCCGGCGACGCGACGCATTTCGCTCTCGCGCATGCCGCGCGTGGTTAGCGCGGGCGTCCCGATCCGAACGCCCGAGGTCACGGTGGGCCGCTGGCTGTCGTAGGGGATCGTGTTCTTGTTGACTGTGATTCCCGCCTCGTCGAGCGCCGTCTCGGCTGCCTTGCCGGTCAAGCCCTTGACGCCAACGTCCAACAGCAGCAGGTGATTGTCGGTGCCTCCAGATACGAGCCGCCAGCCTTCCGACTGCAATCCGTCGGCCAGGGCTCTGGCGTTGGCCACGATTTGCGCTGCGTACTCGGCGAACTCCGGGGTCGACGCTTCTTTCAGAGCCACGGCCTTGGCCGCAATCGTGTGCATGTGAGGTCCGCCCGACGTACCGGGAAAGATTGCCCGGTCGATCGGCCGAGCCATCTCCGAGTTGGTCAGGATCAGTGCCGAACGCGGACCGCGCAGGGTCTTGTGCGTCGTCGTCGTGACCACCGGCGCAAAGGGAATCGGGGATGGATGCACGCCTCCAGCCACCAGCCCGGCGATGTGCGCCATATCGACCATCAGCACCGAATCGACCGAATCCGCGATTTCTGCCGCCCTGGCGAAGTCGAACACGCGTGGATAGGCCGTCGCGCCGACGACGATCACTTTGGGCCGATGTTCGCGCGCCGTTGCGGCCATCGCGTCGTAGTCGATCTGCTCCGTCTCCGGGTCGACGCCGTAGGAGACGAATTCGAACCAACGACCGGAGATGTTGACCGGCAAGCCGTGGGTCAGATGACCGCCGTGGTTCAGCTCCAGGCCCATCGCCGTGTCGCCCGGCGACAGCAAGGCAAAGTAGGCGGCAATGTTCGCCTGCGTACCGGAGTGCGCTTGCACATTCGCATGGTCGGCCCCGAACAGGGACTTGGCCCGCTCGATCGCGAGTTCCTCGACCACGTCGACAAACTCGCAACCGCCGTAGTAGCGGCGTCCGGGATATCCCTCGGCATACTTGTTGGTCAGCACCGAGCCCATGGCCGCGAGCACCGGTTCAGACGGGTAGTTCTCTGAGGCGATCAGTTCGAGTCCGTCGCGCTGTCTGCCGGCTTCCGACTCGATTGCGGAGGCAATCTCCGCGTCGACCGCATCGAGGGCAGCCCCTGCCAGTGTCAGCGCCATCTCGCACCCATTCGCGTCGCGGAGACCCGAGTCAGTCGGGCCGCCACCGGATCAGACGCCCGGCGGCACACGAATCACAGTCGATCTCAGCTTACACGCGGTCAAGAACAGAGAGTCAACCAGACAACTCTCGACGCGTCCAGGCCTGGTCGATCCCGGCCAACATCCCCCCGGCGACCAGTGAGTGGCCGCCCATCAGCACTCGATGCGGCGCCAGGTCGTGGACCAGATCCCGGAGCGCGCTGTCGGCAATCTCGTCCCAGCGGCTCAGATCCGACCAGAATCGATCGCTGCGAGTCGGATTCCAGCCGAGGTGAGAGAAGAACGGCCTCGTGTCCCAGAGCATTGCATCGCACAGGCTGCTCAGACGCAATACGAACTGGTCCAATCCGCCAAACTCGTACAGCGATGCCATGAGCGACCGCGCCGGCGCTCCCCGAGTTCTCAGGCCGCGTTCCTCCGCCAACACGCGCACGCGGCACGACGTATCTCGGTCGACCACCGACCAGTCCGACCCGCTCACGCGGCCGCTGATCATCAGTTCGTCCTCGTGCCTGGTCACCGTCTCGAACGCCTCGGCCACGCGGTCAATGGCAGGAGCGAGCGCATCCCGCCATTGGGCGATGACAGTACCGAGCTCCGTTCCAATCTGCAGCGACTCCACTTCGGCGCAAGCTGCGAGGACGGCCAGATCGGCCGGGGTGTCCAGGTCCAACAGCGAGCGTGCGGAGCGCTCAAACTGGACGACATCCACCGTGCGATCGTCGCGCAGCCGCCGGGCGAATCGGTTGTCGACTTCTTCACCCACCGCGACCGACAACGCCCGAGCGGACGGCACGCCTACCCAGTCGCAGGAAAACACCCGGTTCGCAACCGCGCGCCCACTCTGCATGGTCGCCAGGACCTGCGACCAGTCTTGACTCGTCATCGCGGGCATCCCGCTGCCGGCGTAGCAAACAGGCGTGTCCAAACCCAACGCGGCTTCCGCAACGACGTTCCCGACGACCTCGCTCGGCGATGTCCATTCGACAGGCAAACCGTCCACGTCAACGGTTGCAAACAGTCGGATTTGACTGAATCCGGCCTCGCGAGCCCTCGCTGCCGTGTCGCGAACGACTGCAAGTCTCGCGGCGTCAACCATCCGGACCGCGTCGGAATCGTCGCCGAATGGTCGGAAGCAGAGCCAGAATTCCGCTGCCTGACTCGAAGCCATGTCAGTCCGCTCGCGCGACCGTCCAGGCGTCGACGGCGGTCGCCCCGGCCGACCGCAGTGTCCGCGCCGCCTCGGACAACGTTGCCATCGTGGTCGAGACGTCGTCCACCAGCAGCACTCCGCGGCCCTCGACCCGACGTGGATCTGCAGCGAATGCCCCGGCCACGATGCGTCCGCGGTCCACCCTCGACCGTGCCTGCGCCTGTCGTGGACCCCACCAACCTCGACGACGCAGGGCCCGCGCATCGAGGGCGAGTCCGGTACGGTTCGCGACCGCGACTGCCAGGTGCTCGGCCTGGTTGCCACCGCGCCGACGCTTGCGCAGCAGCGGAATCGGAATCGGGACGATTAAGTCAACGTCCCTTGCCGGACGAATGTCGCCTGCGATGTCAATCAGTAACCGCGCCAGCCCCGTCACGCTCCGGTGCTTCAGAGCGAGCACTGCTGCCCGCGCCGGTCCGTCGTAGACGAAACCCGAGCGCAGCTCGCGGACCGCCAATGGCTTCGACAGACAATCCAGGCAGACCGGCTCCTGCGATCGCAACCAACAGTGTCGGCAGCGCTTGCCCGTGGCCGGCTGCATCAACTCGCGGCAGGCGCGACAGAGCAGATCACCGGCCGTGCCGCACGAGGCGCAATGCGGGGGCAGCGCCACTTCAACAATCGCCTCCAGGGCGGCAAGTGCAGCGCCGACCGGCCGATAGACTGAGGTCATGCGCCTCACCGTACAACTCTTTGCCAACCTCGCCGAGACATGCGGGGCCCGTCAGATTGAGTTGTGCGACCTCCCGCAGCCGCTCACGGCGGGACGGGTTATGGACGCGTTTGTCGACCGCTTTCCCCAGCTCGACGGCATGCGCGACTCGATCATGTTCGCCGTCAACGCCGAATATGTGCCGGCCGATCACCCGGTCTCCGCCTGCGACGAAGTGGCTCTGATCCCTCCGGTCAGCGGCGGCTCGGACGACGTGTTCTTCAAGATCACTGGCGACGTGCTGGACCCGACCGAGCTGCACAACCTGGTCCTGTCCCCGCAAGCAGGCGCGGTCTCTCTGTTCGTCGGGGTCGTCCGCGACAACAACCTCGGCCGCGACGTCGACTACCTCGAGTACGACGCCTATCCGGCAATGGCAACCAACGTGATGCGCCAGATCGCCTCGGAAATCCGTGAACGCTGGGACGTGCTCGACATTGCCATGCACCACCGCGTCGGACGACTGGAAATCGGAGAGGCGTCGGTCGCCGTGGCCGTCGCTTCTGCCCATCGGGGCGAGGGGATCGAGGCCTGCCACTACGGCATCGACCGGCTCAAGGCGATCGTCCCAATCTGGAAAAAGGAAGTCTGGGCCGACGGCGAAGAGTGGATCGAAGGCTCACTCACCCCCGCCGCTGAGATCGACGCCTCGGCTGATTGACGACCATCGCCGGCTGATCCGTTCGGTAGTCCTTCGCCTTGACGTAGAGCACCGTCCCGCGTTGGCTATCCATGAGTCGGGACGCGAGCCGCGGATCGAGGCTTTCAGGCGCCACGTTGGTCGTAATCAGGGTGGGGGCGCGTCGCAGATAACGCGACGCGCAGAGCTGGTACAACTTCTCATTCGCCCACTCGGTTGCCTGGTGTGCGCCGAGATCGTCCAGGACCAGGATGTCCACTTGCTTCAGCCATTCGAACGTCGCCTCGAAGGACGCTTCGCCGTCGTCCCGGTACGAGGCGCGCAGCGCGTCCAGCAACTCGGGCACGACCGCGAAACACACGCTGTCGCCAACGGCTAGCCGATCGTTGGCGGCCGCGGCCGCGAGGTGTGTCTTGCCGACGCCTGTGCCGCCAATCAGCGTGAGCCAACCGGCCGGTCGCTCCGTCCATTCAATCATTGCAAGCTTGGCCCGCGGCAGGTTCTCCGCATCGCCATGACCGCCCAACCCTTGCTCGCGGAAGCTGTCGAAGGTGTACTGCGACAACACCTCCTCGGTCATGCCGCCAAACTCGCGGTATCGGGCGCCGCGAGCCGTGGCTCCTAGCTCCAGTCGGACCACGTCCAGCGTCAGGAACGACTGCAGGCCAATCGCCGAGAGGTCCGCCGTTTCCGCCACCAGCACCGTCCGCCGCCCACTGTTGCGCCGATGGTTGAGCAGCTGGAACAGTTTCTCGCGCGCCCAATCGGTCGGCGAGATGCAATCGAGGTCGTCGAGGATCAGGAAGGGAGCGTCGCGCACGTGCTCAAAGAGCAGCGCGTATGAAAAGTCGCCGCCCGTGGGCGCATTCATCGCCGAACGCAGCCGGTCGAGCAGGTCCGCGGCTACGAAATAGAGCGCGGCGCGCCCATCGGCGATCCGGCGGTTCGCCATCTCCGCCGACAGCCGAGTTCGCCCCGAGCCCGCGACGCCGGTCAACAGCAGCCACCCCGGTTCGTCATCGGTTGCGTCCGCGAAGGAGCAGGCCGTGACCGACGGGTCGCATTTCGACTCTTCAGCCGACAGCCGGGACTCGGACAGTGGTCCAAGATTGCTCAGACGCTGCAGTCGCGCGGCCGTGAGCGCTTCCTGCTCTGCCCGACGGCACTCGCAGGGTTGCACCCGTCCGAAGTCGGGGTCGCCGATCGGCCGGGAGACGCGGACGTATCCAGCGCCGCCACAGGTCTCACATTCCGGCAGACCATCCTCGGACCACAGCGATTCGTCACGCGTGAGCTCGCCGTCGTCACTCCCGGAAGAGGTGTCGGTAGCGCGACCATTCCAGCCCGCCAGCAGCGGGCCGAGTCGTTGCATCTCCGCCATCGCGTCCCTCCGTCTCCCATCGTTCCAGAATTGCCTGCACGTAGCGCCAGCTACGCGCTCCATTGGCCGCCGCTTCGGCGAACGCATCATGCAGCCAGTCGGAGCCGTAGCGCGATTCAGCCGACTTCAGCTCCTCGCTAAGAATCGGCGGCATGGGCGTGCCAAATGCACTCTGCCAGATCTCGGGCGCCGAACTGTAGACCGACTCGCGTCCGTACATCTGCACCGATCCCGGTGGCATGGATGACGCTTCCAATGCTCGCCGGCCGTCCGCGTCATTGAGCGCCAGCCAATCCACCCAGCTGCCGTCATCCACCGAGCGCCCCGCCAACAGCGTGCCGCGCTCAACCGCCGCGTGCAGGCCGTCAGCGAACGCGCCATCCACGTCGCGCGGAGGACACATGCCGGCGAGCGCGTCGATCAGCGGCCGCTGCTCGCGAAGATCGTCGCAGCGAATACGTCGGGGAAATCGCCGCACTCGAGCCAAGGCCTCAATGGCATACAGCGTCACGATCAGCTCCGCCGGATCGCTGATCGCCGGGGCCAGGTCGCGCAGCAACGCTTGCGGCAGCGGCGTCACCGGAGCCCCCGAGGGAAAGCCGTCGAACGTCATCCGAACTCATCCATCCCGGGTTCAGGCTGCGCATAGAAGTCCTCGAACTTGGCCACGGCCGGAACGAATCGAACGTCCACCTTTCCGACGGCGCCATGGCGATGTTTGGCGACCAGCAGCTGCGCCACCTCATTGCGGTCTTGACGCACAGAGTCGGCGACCAGATCGTCCTGATACTCGTCGCGGTCGTACATGTCCTCGCGGTAGATGAACACCACCACATCGGCATCCTGTTCGATGGAGCCGCTCTCCCGCAAGTCGGACAGCTGAGGCACGGGCGGGTGCCGCCGCTCGACCGCGCGTGACAGCTGTGACAGCGCCAGGATCGGAATCTGCAGCTCTCGTGCAATCTCTTTCAGCGTGCGCGAGATCAATGAGATCTCACTGACCCGATTCGTGTCCGCCGGCGCCCGCGAGAAGCCGTGCACGAGTTGGATGTGGTCGACGATGATCAGGCCCAGGCCGCGCCGGTTACTGCCGCGCCGCTGCGCCTGCTCCTGCAGTCGTGTGTGGAGATTGCGCGACTTGGCCCGAATCTCGGCCAGCGTCTGTCCTGCCGTGTCGTCGATATGAATTTCGGCTCGGCTCAGCAACCCAATCGCGCGAGAGATCCGTCCTTCCTGCTCATCGGTGTGTCGACCGACTCGCAGCCTGGCGCTCTCCACGTGAGATTCCGCCGAGACCAGTCTCGCCGCCACCTGCTCCGCCGACATCTCCAGCGAAAAGATGGCGACCGGCAGCTCCTGTCCAATCGCCGCGTTGCGCGCGATCGTCAATGCCAGCGCCGATTTTCCGACCGACGGCCGCGCTGCGAGCACGACCAGATCGGAGGCGTGCATACCTCCGTTGAGCAGCTCGTCCAGGTCGCCAAAGCCCATACGCGTCGGACCACCGGAGTCGGCGTCCTCTTCTCCACCATCCCCGAGCACATCACCGAGCAGATCCTGCAACAGGCGGAAGTCCTGTCGCCGATCTGCTCCACGGACGCCGTAGAGCAACTCCACTGCCTGCGTCAGTGACTCGCCAACGTTGGGATCGGCGCGGTAAGCGAGTTCTCCAATCTCCCCGGCGGCGCGGATCATGTCGCGATACGTCGACGCGCGTTGCACCAACCGGGCATAGTGCTCCGCGCCGACTGTTGCGGGGAGTTCGTAGACCAACTGGTTCAGGTAGGCCTGACCGCCCGCCTCCTGCAGACGGTCTTGCGTGGAGAGTTCGGCCGCCACGGTGATCTGGTCGATTGCTTCGTATCGATCAAAGACGGCCAACACAGCAGCGAAGATCGCTTTGTGCCGCGGGTCCATGAAATCGCCGGGTTCGAGTATCCCGGCGAGGCGTTCGTAGACGCCCTGCTCCGCCAGGATCGCGCCCAGTACCGACTCTTCCGCGGCCTGGTCCTGGGGCACGCCGCGCGGCACCGACCGCGAACGACCGTTCTGGCCGTACTCGTCGGCCAACTCTTCGTAAGTGGGATCGCTAGAGACCATGGCCGCTCCCCTCGGGGAGCGCGACCAGGGTGGATGGTGCGAGTCTGGCTAGACCTCGACCGGTTCCACTTCTTCGGCGGCTGGCGACTCGGTTTCCGCTTCTGTGGCTTCTGCCGCCTCGGCTTCGTCGACTTCGGCGACGATCTCGTCGAAGCTCAGATCGGCGCTGTCGGCGTCCGGTTCGACGATCACCGTCACCTGGGCCGAGACGTTGCGGGTCAGCCGGACCCGGACTTCCTCCGTGCCCAACGAGCGCAGCGATTGCGGCAGCAGCACCTGTCGATGCTCGATCACGGCGTCGGGCACGGCCTCCGAGGCGATCTCGGTCAGCCGCTCGGCGATGTCCCGAGCGGTGATCGAGCCGAACAGCCGGCCCTGTTCGCCGACCCGGGCCTGGAACGTCATCTCCGCGCCCGCGATCGCTGTCGCGACCGGCGTCGCCTCGCCGTCCAGCTTCTCCTGGCGGATCGCATCGGCCTGGGCCAGACGCTCCGCCCGGACGAGATTGTTGCGCGTCGTTGGTCCGGCCAGACCACGCGGCAGCAGATAGTTGCGCGCGAATCCGTTCTTGACTTCCTTGATTTCTCCGACCAGCGCGGTCCCCTCGACCTCTTCGAAGAACACGACCTTCATCAGATAGCTCCGCTCGATCCGTCAGACAGACCTGATCACCATACCGACCCATGGGAATCGACCCAACACACCTCGCTACACACGAACGTGCGTTCACTATAGAAAACCTGTCCGCCATTTACAACCCAGCCGCGCTGTCGCTCGTCTGGCGCGTTGTCGCGGGCGGCTCTGCGATCCTCACGCTGCCTTGCGACCCCAACGTGCCCGTGACCACTTGCACGACCTGCTCGTTGGCCTGCAGGTTCCATTCGTCGGACAGGATCAGCAACTCCACTCGGTCGCCGGAGCGGATCCGCAGGAACACCGGATCGTCGCCGGCGTGCATCATCTTCATGGCGGTGAGCCCGCCTTCAAGCTGTTCCATCAACTTGCTGTCTGCGGCCTCGTCGCCCGACTCCTCAATCGTGATCCACAGCGCGGCCGCCGCAGCGCCCGGCGCTGCGCCAGTGGCAGGTGTGGGCGACGGCACAGCCGCTGGAGCGTCGGGCTCGTCGGCAGGCGCTTCGGGAAGTTGCAGGGGCTCGCGTGGCTTCGACATCCACGGAGGAGCAGGAGCCTGTTTGATCGGCGGGACCACCACCGCCGCCGCTCCACCCAGGGGCCCGGGCGTTGCCGCCGTCGACAGTGCGGGGGAAGCCGCCGAAGTCGCCGCCTGCTCGCTCCAGGGCTCGACCGACTGCACTGCCAGAGTCAAGCGATCCATACGCGTGCGTATGTTGACGGTAGTCACGACAATCTGATTGGGTTCCCAGATCTGCCTGGTCAGCGCCCACTGATCCGGCCAGACTGTGACTTCGGCCGTCCCCGAGAGATCTTCCAGCATGACCGCCGCGAACGGATCGCCCTTGCGCGTCGTCAATTGTCGCACGCTGTTGACCAGACCGGCGACCGTCTGCGTGTTGCCGGCCATGTCCTCGGTCAGCTCTGCCAGCTGGGCGTCGACGCGGCCCTGCAAGGCCACAGTCGCCGCCTGCAGCGGATGTTCCGAAACGTATGCGCCAAGCAGCTCCCGTTCCCAGTTGAGTTGCTCGTGATGCGTCGCGTCCATGCCTTCTTCGAGTTCGACGGTCGGTGTCGGCGTGTCGACTTCGGTCCCAAACAGATCGAACATTGAAGTTTGCCCGCTGTCTCGCAGCTCCTGTGCTCTGCGGGCGCGCTTGATAATGTCGTCGGCCGCTGCCACCATGGCGCCCCGCGACTCGATCGAGTCGAAGGCGCCTGCCTTGGCCAGCGCTTCAAGCGCCCGCCGATTCATCGTCTTGGAATCCAGGCGCTCAGCGAGGTCGCTGGCGCCTCGAATCGGACCGTTCTCCTGGCGCTCTGCGATCAACGGCTCCACTGCAGCCCGTCCGACGCCCTTGATGGTGCCCAGACCAAACCGAATGGCGCTGCGTCCGTCGGCCATGTTCTCCAGCGTGAACGTCGCCTCGGAGCGATTCACGTCCGGCAACAGCAATGGAATCGCCAGACGACCGCATTCAGCCGCCGCTTCCCGCACGCGATCGCTGTTGCCCGCCGCCGCTCGGAGCACCGCCGCCATGTAGGGCGCCGGGTAGTTCGCCTTGAACCAGGCCGTCTGATAGGCGATCGCCGCATATGAAACCGCATGCGCCTTATTGAACGCATAGCCCGCGAATGGCTCGATCAGCTCGAAGATCGTGACGGCTTCGTGCTCCGTATAGCCGTTGGCCAGGGCGCCCTTCAGGAAGTTGCCCCGCTCGCCCTCCATCACCTTCGCATCCTTCTTGCCCATCGCCTTGCGCATGATGTCGGCCTGGCCGAGCGTGTAACCGGCGAACTTCCGTGCGATGTGCAGCACCTGATCCTGGTACACGATCACGCCGTAGGTGTCATCCAGGATTTCGCCGAGGTCGTTGTGCGGATACGTGACTGCGACGCGTCCGTGCTTGCTGTCGATGAATCGCGGGATGTGCTCCATGGGTCCCGGCCGGTACAGCGCCAGCAACGCCGCCAGGTCGCGGATTGAAGTCGGCTTCAGGTCCTCCACCACGCGACGCATACCGCCCGACTCGAGCTGAAACACGCCGAACGTGTCTCCGGTACTCAGCCGCTCGTACGTCTTCTGGTCTCCATCGGGCAAACTCAGATAATCGATCTCTTGGCCCTCGTGTTCACTCACCAATGCGACCGCTTCCTCGAGGATCGTCAGGTTGGTTAATCCCAGGAAATCCATCTTCAGCAGGCCGACCGCCGCCACCTCGTTCATCCCCCACTGCGTCATCGGAATCCAGTTCTCGTCCGACGACTCGTTCACCGGTCGGCGCAGCGGCACATTTTCGGCCAACGGCTCCTGCGAAATCACCACACCTGCAGCATGCGTCGATGTGTTCCTCACTACGCCGTTGAGGCGCTGCGCGAAGGACAACAGTTCAGCCACCGTGGGATCGTCTTGCTGCGCTTGCCTCAGATCCTGCGATTGCTCGATCGCGTCCTCGACCGAGATATTGAGCTGGTTCGGGACCATCCGGGCCACGCGGTCGGTGTCGCCCAGAGGCACGCCCAGCGCGCGGCCCGAGTCGCGGATCGCCGCCTTCGCTCCCAGCGTCCCAAAGGTGATGATCTGCGCCACTCGGTCGCGCCCGTATTTCTCCGCCACGTAGCGAATCACTTCATCGCGTCGGTTGTCGGCGAAGTCCATATCGATGTCGGGCATCTCGCGGCGCTCGAGGTTGAGGAAGCGCTCAAACACCAGATCGTGCGCCATCGGATCGATGTCCGTGATGTCCAGGCAGTAGAGCACCAGGCTGGCCGCGGCCGAGCCTCGCACCGCACGCGCGATCCCGCGGTCGCGGGCGAAGTGCGCGAAGTCCATCACGATCAGGAAGTACTCGGCAAAGCCGGTCTCCTCGATGACGTGCAGCTCGTATGCCAGACGGTCCTGATGGCTCTGCGGCGGATGTCCATAGCGCTGATCCAGGCCCTGGTAGGCGATCTCGGTCAGGTGCTCAAGCGCCGTCTTGCCTGCGGGGATGTCCGGTTGCGGAAGCCGAAGCCGGTCGAAATCCAGCTTGACCTCGCAACGTTCGGCGACAAGCTGCGTGTTGGTCACGGCCTCGGGTAAATCGCTGAAGTTGTCCAGCATGTACTGCTCGGACGTGAGATAGAAGTCCTCGCCATCGAAGCGAAAGCGCTTCTCATCGGTCCGCACTGCATTGGTGCCGATGCAGAGCAATAGGTCATGCGCGTCGTGATCGCCCGGCTCGCAGTAGTGCGCGTCCTGCGTCGCCACCAGCGGTACGCCCAGTTCCTCCGCCATCGACACCGTCTGTCGCAACTGAGGTTCAAACTGGGGCAGCTCGTCGTGGCGCTGAATCTCGAAGTAGTAGCGATCGTCGAAGACCTCTCGATACCAGTCGATCACCCGGCGCGCCTCGGCCAGGTCCTCACGCTGCAGGGCTCGCTGCAACTCTGAGGACGGGCAACCCGAGAGGACGATCACGCCCTCCGAATGCTTCGCCAACAATTCGCGATCGACCCGCGGGTAGTAGTAGAACCCCTCGAGGTGCGCCCGGGTCGACAGCTGGATCAGATTGCGCCAACCTGTTTGGTTCTGGGCCAGGAGAACGAGATGAAAGTAGTTGGAAGATGCCGTCCGGCCGCCGGATCGATCGCGGCGGCTGCCCGGCGCCACGTACGCCTCCATGCCCAGCACCGGGCGCAAGCGCTCTGCCTCGCAGGCGCGGTAAAACTCCACCGCGCCGTACAGATTGCCGTGATCGGTGATCGCCAGCGCTTCTTGCCCCAGCTCTCTCGCACGAGCCGCCAGGGGCGAAATCTTCGACAGCCCATCCAGCTCCGAATACTCAGTATGCGTGTGCAGATGCGCGAACATCGAGCTTCACCCTCACTCCCATTCGGCGGCTGCAACGAGGGTGGCTTACGGCAATCGACCTGTCTCAAACGCTTCAAACTGCCAACAGAGGAACGTGGATTGTGGACGATCCCTCAACAACGGGCGTCGTAGAATCGATGAGCCCCTCACAGAATACTTGTTCCGATATGAAGAATCACGGCTGCCGGGAGCAACCTTGGTGGTGGGGCAAGCGACCGGGGCAGACGAAAGAATCAGACGCAAGATCTGCGCCAGTGGAAACCAGCGAGTTCTGCGATCGACCTAGATCTCTTCGTCCAGGCGGAAGGCGGAGTGCAGCACCCGCACCGCTTCTTCCCCGCGATCGGCTTGCACCAGACAGGTAATCCGAATCTCTGACGTCGTGATCAGTTCGATGTTGATCCCCGCCTCGGACAGGGAGCGGAACATGGTCGCCGCGTAGCCGGGACCCGACTGCATACCGGTCCCAATCAGCGAGACCTTGACCAGGTCGTGCTTGAACAGCACATCCGCGGCGCCAAGGGCGCCGGCCAGGGGCCGGCTCAGCTCTTCCGTCTGATCGCAGTCGCCCTTGGAGACGGTGAAGGTCAAATCGGTCAGGTTCAGCTCCGACGCGTTCTGCACGATCGTGTCGACTGAGATGCCCGCGTCAGCCAGCGGTCCGAAGAGTTGCGCCGCGATTCCGGGACGGTCGGGCACGTGTCGCAACGTCACCGACGCCACATCGCGGTCCAGTGCAATCGTTCGCACTCGATTCTCGGGTTCCATCTGGACCTCCCTGTGGATCAGCGTCCCGCTGCCGGAGCCAAACTCCGCCTGCGAGGACGCGACCAGGATTGGAATGTCGTAGAGCAGTCCCAACTCGACCGCTCGCGGATGCATGACGCCGGCGCCCTGTTGCGCCGCCTCCAGCATTTCCTCCGAAGCGATGTCGCGAAGACATCGAGCGTTCGGTTCGATCCGCGGATCGGTCGTGTAAATCCCCTGAACATCCGTATAGATCTCAACCTGCGTGGCCCGCAACGCAACGCCCAATGCGACGGCCGACGTATCCGACCCGCCTCGGCCGAGGGTGGCGTAGTCGCCCTGTGGACTCTGACCCTGGAAGCCGGCCACGACCACCACGTGCCCTTCAGCCAACTCTTCCTCAACCCGCCAGGTATCGATTCCCCGGATCCGGGCGCGGCCGAAACTGTCGTCGGTGAACATCCCGGCCTGGGCGCCAGTAAGGGCGACCGCCGGACAATCCAGATCAACCAACGCCATCGTGAGCAGCGCGCTGGATACCATCTCTCCAGTCGCCATCAACAGGTCGGTCTCGCGACGCGGCGGACGTGGATTCACCTGGCGAGCCAGGGCAAGCAGCTCGTCCGTGGTCTTGCCCATCGCCGAGACCACGACGGCCAACTGCTCACCCTCAGCAGCACGCGCCGCAACGCGACGCGCGACGTTCCGTAGCCGCTCGACTGAACCGACCGACGTCCCACCGTACTTCTGAACGACCGTCACAGAATCTGCGCCCCAACCGCATCGATCTCGCTGACGAACGCCTGCCCGCTGATCCCGCGCGCCTCCGCGGCCGAGATCCACGCGTCGCTGACCAGCTCCGCGCATTCATCGTTCGCCAGCGCCATGAGCGTCGAGCCGCCGCCGGACAGATAGGCGGCAAAGGCCCCCGCCGCTTCGGCTGCTTCGAACAACTCGAACATGGTCGGAAACAGGTTGGATCGCGGTATCTGGTGCAGCCGATCGTCGGTGGCTGTCTTGAGCGCGTCCCAGGATCCGGTGGTCAACGCGGCCACCAGCAACGCCGAGCGGCACGAGTTGTGAACCGCGTCCTTGCGCGACAGTTGCTTGGGCAACAGCGCCCGACCCTTCTTCGTGGACATGTTGAAACTGGGCGTGAAGCCAACGAAGCGCAAGCCCTCGGCCACGGGCAGGGCGACCCGGGTGACGCTTTCGCCAGTCATGGCGACGATCTGACAGCCGCCGAACAGCGCCGGGGCCATATTGTCGGCGTGACCTTCCAGGTCCGAACCAATTTCCAGGATCCGATGTTCCGACAACGGGGCGCCGAGCAGCGCGTTCGCAGCAACCAGCCCGGCCCCGCGACAAGCCGCGCTCGCACCCAGACCGCGACCCAGCGGGAACTCCGCGTCGACCGTCACCTCGACGAGTTCCGAATCGGGTCGCTCGCGGCCGAGTTCCCGGAACACCTCTCTGGCCGCCTTGCGAACGTGCCGCGTCATCGGCGAGCGTTCGTCTTCGCCTCCGGTCGCGATTGACAACGTCACGGTGACGTAGCGCTGCAGCGCCACGCCGGCGGCATCGAATCCCGTGCCCAGGTTGGCGGACGTCGCCGGCACCCGAACCGTGATCGGGCCAAGCGGCTCGATCGTCTCGGAACCTTCCGGCCATGCGTCAGTAGTCATCGCGCAACATTCTATGAGTCGGTAGCGCGTGCTTCCAACCAGTCGTTCACAGTTGCGTAGGCGTCCGCAAGCACCGACGACGCGTCACGCGAAGCGTCGATCACAACGATACGTTCGGCGTCCCCTGCCGCCAACAACCGAAACCCGGCGTTGACCCGGCGGTGAAACGCCAGATCAGCGTCGCCGATGCGATCGGCGTCGGCGGAGCGCGCCCGTGTGCGAGCCAGCCCGACCTCCGCCGGGACATCGAGCAGGAGGGTCAAATCGGGCTGCAGTCCCTGCGTCGCTTCCGCGTTCAGTCGACGCAACCGATCGATGTCGAGTCCCCGTCCGTGGCCCTGGTAGGCCAGCGTCGAATCGCTGTATCGGTCGCTGAAGACCAGCTCGCCGGCAGCCAGGGCCGGCTTCAGCACCTCTTGCACGTGCGAGGCGCGGGCCGAGAGAAACAGCCAGGTTTCGTCCCAGTCGCCCAGCTCAAGTTTCGGGTCGAGGACTAGAGACCTCAGCCGCCGGCCCAGTTCCGTCCCGCCCGGCTCAAACGTCAGGCGAACCCGTCGACCGGCCCGATCCAGGCACTCGGCCAACGATCGGACCAGTGTGGTCTTGCCGGCGCCATCGCCGCCTTCGACGGTGATGAATGCCCCACGCAGCACCGGTTCACCGGCGTCAGCCGGCATGGATTCGCACCCGCCGGTTGGGCTCGCGTCCCCGACTGACCGACTCCAGCGCCTGGTCGCTGGCCAGTTGATGTTGGAGCTTCCTGATGTACGGCCCCTGCGGCGCCAGGTCGATGGATGACTGCCGACCTGAGTGGATCTGCGAAATTGCCTCCTCCGCCTCGGACAGCGCCGCGGTGACGGTGTCGTTCGGCGAGGCGCCCTTGGCAAGCGCCCGCAGACTCTTCTCCATCTGCAGCACCGTGTTGTGTTTCAGGACCACGACCGGCAGCCTGCGCGACTCCGCCAGCCGCAACTCGGGAGGACGACGACGGAATGCCGCGCGTAGCGTGATCAGCACATCGGCTTCTTCGATCCGCTCGGCGATGGACACGTTCGCACCCGTCTCTCGAATCGCCTCTCGCAGTCGAGACAACGACACGCCCAGTGGGTACACCTTCTGATGCGGTCCCGGCGCCGCGTTCCGCGTCCGCGTACTCATGCGTCTGCGTAATGGGGCCTCATGCGAGGAACCATTTCCGAAACTCGCCCCACTGCCGGGAGACGGCGCCGAGTTGCGCTCGAACAGTTGGCTCAGCGTGGTTTCGAACCCTGAGAGGCCGCCTTCGGCGACGACCGACTCGACCGAATCCGTCGAAGTGTGCACGTCTCCGTCGTCGTCTACCTCGCGAATCTCTGCCGCAACGGATTCACCGCGCAGCAACGCGTCCACTGTGTTGTCAAGATCGGAATGCACCGCCACACGGGTGAACGACTGAATCTCCACCAGCGCTTCGAACGTCGGCGGCGCCTTGCGTTCCAGCACTGATTTCCGCGTGCCCCGCCGCCGCGCCTCCTCGTCCGAGAGGGTCACCGTCTGAATCCCGCCGATCAGGTCGACCAGCGTCGGATTCAGCATCAGGTTGGCCAGCTCGTTGCCGTGCGCGGTGGCCACGAGCTGCACTCCACGCTCGGCGATCGTTCGCGCCGCCTGGGCCTCGAGTTCCGTACCGATCTCGTCAATCACAATCACTTCGGGCATGTGATTCTCGACGGCCTCGACCATGACGGAGTGCTGCAGCTCGGGGCGTTCCACTTGCATTCGTCGGGCCCGGCCGATTCCCGAATGCGGAATATCGCCGTCCCCGCCAATCTCATTGGACGTGTCCACGATCACGACGCGCTTGCCCTGCTCGGCCAGGACCCGGGCCGCCTCGCGCAAGATCGTCGTCTTGCCCACGCCAGGTCGCCCTAGCAACAAAATGGACGCTCCCGCCTTGACGAAGTCCTCGATCACGGCCACCGAGCCGGTCACCGCCCGCCCGACTCGCATCGTCAGACCCACAACGGCGCGTTGTCGATTGCGGATGCACGCAATACGGTGCAACGTCCGCGGTATGCCGGCACGGTTGTCGGTCCCGAAATCGCCGAGACCGGCGACGACCAGTTGCAACTCGGCATTGCTGACCTCGGTCTGGCGCAGGACCACTTCACCGTCGATGTATCTAGCGTACGGCGGCCGGCCGAGATCCAGCACGATTTCGAGCAGGCCGGCGGCGGTTCCCTGTTCCTCGATCGATCGGCGTATGGCAACCGGAAGGGTCGATAGCAACGCGTCAAGATCGTCGCCCTGCGATGGAGTGCTCGCGTCCAGGTTCGCCGTTGTCAAATCCGTCATCTACCCCGTTCCGCTAACGAGTCCAGGCAAATGTTCACCCAACGCTCCCCAACTCTGCTGCGGCATCAGTCTATCGCGATGGTCCCCACCTGACGTATGAACTCAGGCCGTTGCAATCGCGGTTTCCAGCTCATCGACCTCACCGCCTCCAGCCATCAGATAGGACAGGCTCTCAAGCGTCAGTGTTTCGCTGCGCCGATCCTCAACCAGACGTCCACGCTGGAACACGAGGAATCGGTCGCCAACCCAGAAGGCGTGCTGCGGCTTTGGCGTCACCAGTACGACTGCAGTCCCACGTTGCGCTGCTCGCCTGATCAATCGGAGCACCGCACCGGACTGCCGCACTCCCAACGCGGAGGTCGGCTCATCGAGGATCAGCACCCGTGCGCCGTAGTACATGGCCCGGGCGATGGCCAGACCCTGCCGCTCGCCGCCGGATAGCGTGTGTGCCGCTCGATCGGGATCGCCAAGGTTGACGCCCAACTTCTCTAGCTCCCGTTGCATCGCTTCCTTGGCGTATCCCACATCGAAGCGTTGAAAAATCCACCAGCCCTTGACCGGTTCGCCGCCCATGAAGAAGTTGCGCCACAACGACATCATCGGGGCCAGCGCCAGATCCTGGTACACGGCCACGATCCCCTGGGCCCTGGCCTGGCGCGGCGATGAAAACTCAGTCGCGACCCCGTCCAGGAGGATCTCTCCTTCACTGGGTCGGATCAGCCCGCAGAGCATCTTGATGAAGACTGACTTGCCTGCGCCGTTGTCCCCGACCACGCACGTCACCTCGCCCGCCCGCAGCGACACATTGACATCCTGCAATGCCTGGACCGACCCGAACTGCCTCCCCAGGCCTCGAACCTCCAGCACCGGGACATCGGCGCCCTCGGTCGGCGCGCTTGCCGAATCGCTGGCCGACTGAGTCGACTGATCGGTCGTCATTGCTGGCTCCAACTCAAGGCAGCGCCCCGGCTAGCCCGAACGCGCCGTCCGTACTCGCTCGCCGACGATGTGATTGATCAACGTTGCCAGGAGGAGCAACACCCCATAGAAGGCCCAGCGCCAGTCGGAGTTCCAACCGGCGTGGGGGATTCCGACAAACGCGATTCCCCAGATCA
The DNA here is from genome assembly GCA_028875225.1 of Chloroflexota bacterium. Classification (GTDB taxonomy): domain Bacteria; phylum Chloroflexota; class Dehalococcoidia; order Bin125; family Bin125; genus Bin125. The sequence goes on from JAPPFB010000011.1 coordinate 180,707, forward strand.
GCGCGCCGATCGCTGGACCAATCGCCGATCCGCGACCGCCCGACATCGCGCAGCCGCCAACCACCGCAGCGATGATGTAGAAGAACTCGGCTCCCACGCCCTGACCGGCTTGCACCGATGTGTAGCGCACGGCATTGCTGACGCCCACGAACCAGGCCGCCCCCGCGGTCAACATGAACAGGCCGATCTTGGTGCCGTTGACCGGCACGCCGACGGCTCGCGCCGCTTCGCGGTCGCCGCCGGTGGCGAAGATCCAGTTGCCAATCTTGGTGCGCCACAGGATCCAGGTTGCGATCAGTGTGAATCCACCCCACCACAGGAGTGAGATCCGGAAGTCCGACGGCGCCGTCCCGAACACGGTGGCGACAATTGCATGCAACGAGTCGTATCCCGCTGCATCGTCGATGTTTTCGATCAACGCATCGCCGGTGAAGTACTTCGACAGGGCCACATTGGCGCCCCGCAGACCAAAGAACGTGCCCAGCGTGATCACGAACGACGGCAGTCCGGTCCAGACGACCAGCACACCGTTCCACAGGCCCAACGCCAGACAGATCAACAGTGACAACAGGAGCGCCAGCCAGAGGTTCATGCCCCACTCGGTCGCCATCACACCCAGCAGCGCGCCCGCCGTCCCGACCATGACGCCGGTGGACAGGTCGAACTCGCCGCTGATCATCAACAGGCCAACGGCAACAGCGATGATCCCGTATGGCCAGGCCGTGTCCAGGACTCGGGCGAGCGTTGGAATCTCCAGCATCGCGCCGGAACTGGCGATGCTGAAGAACATCAAGAGCAACACCGCGGCAACCAGGGAACCCAACTCGGGGCGCAGGACCGCGGTCTGCACCCAGGGCCCTGCCTTGCCCAGCGCGGGAATCTGCCACCGTGACACCGATTCGCCCCCCTCCGCCGATCTACGGCAGGTTACTCCGTTGCCTGTTCGCTCGCGTCTGGTTCGGATTGGAAGCCCTGCATCGCCTCGCGCACTCGCTGAGCGTTGTGCACATCAACGAATCCCGGTCCAAGCAAGATGCCTCGACCGGCAATCCACTGCAGCAGTGCGTCCGCCAGTTCGTCGCCCTGCGTCACTTCCCAGTACTGGACCAGCCGGGAGTACGCGACCGGCAGGTATCCCTGCAGATACGGCTGCTGATCGACAGCGAATGCGACCCGGCCGTCCTCGATCGCATCGAGCACCACCTCATTCAACTCGAACACGGCATGGATAACCGTGCGCCCGCCGGGCTGGGCGCTTCGGGCCGACTGGAGCGCCGAGAGCGCATCGTTCATCACTCTGGTGTTCATGGTCAGGACGGCGTCGATGGTCTCGTCCGCATCCAGGGCTCGTGCAATTTGCGAATCGACACGGTCATTCGGTTCGACCTTCAATGTCGTCAACTGGTCCAGCCGCGACCCCGCGCGATCGCACCTGGTCTCAAGCGCCAGATTCTGTGGTTCATGCTGAACGCACAGCAGATGTGTGCCGCCGATTTCCGCGAGGCGATCGCCAACTGCCAGCCCTGCAACCGTCTCCACCTGGCCGAAATAGGAGTCCGCGCCCAGCTGAGCCCCAATCTCGGCGCCGACGTTGACGATGTAGACCGTGACCCCGATGACCACGGCGTCTCGAATCACCTCCGACATCGCCTCGGGATCGGACAGCGTGACGACCAGCACCTCAAACCCTTGCTGAACGACCTCGTCGATCAGCCGCACTCGCTCCTCAGCGTCATCCGTCGATCGCCAGAACAGGTTGACGTCGAACGCCTGGGCCGCGTCCTCCGCGCCGAGCCGCACTTCCTCCCAGAATGGGTCACCCTCCGCCCCGTGGACAATCATCGCGACCGAAATCGGCGGCGCCAGCCCAAGACCCAACCGTTCCCGTGCCGCATCCGCGCACCCGGCTGCCACGACGCCGACCGATACGACGAGCAGCGCCGCCAGCAATCCGCCGGAAATCCTTGGCAAGGACATCATCAGTCCTTCCCCAATTGCGGAAAACGGCGGGCGTTGGACTGATCGACAAAGCCGGGACCGGTCACCAATCGGCCAGATGCCGCCCATCGCTCCATGCCCGCCAGGATCCCGCCCGTTGCCGCATCGGGATCAAGGGAGCGGAAGTAGGCGAACGCAACCGGCAGGAATCCCTGCAGATACGCCTGCTGGTCGACCGCAAAGAGCACATCTCCTGCCTCGATCGCCCCAAGAATCCCCGGAGACACATCAAAGGTCGCCAGTCTGGCCGCCGATCCTGAGGAGTCAATCGCCGCCATCGCCAGTTCTGCGATCCCGGAGTTCAACGCCAGAACGCCGTTGATGCTGGAATCGGCCTGCAACACCGCAGCAATCTCGCCGGTCGTGGAGACCCGATCGGCCGTCCCCGTGACGAACAGCCGCTGGAGCGTCCCACCGGCCAGAACCATCGACAGTTCGGCGTTGGCGCAACGCGCCTCGAGTCCAACATTCCCGGCCTCGTGAATCAGGCACAACAGCTTCGTCACCCCGGCCGACACCAGGCGCTCACCGGCAGCCAGTCCCGCGACGCCATCGGGCTGACCGAAGTGAGTCACCGCCCCGAACTCGCGCCCGCGCTCCTCGCCCGAATTGATCGTCATGACCAGCAATCCTGCTGCGACCGCCGAACGAATCGACTGCTCCAACGCATCTGGATCAGCGAGCGAGACGATCAGCACGTCATATCCCAACGCCACCGCGTTGTCGACCAGCCGCACCTGCTCATTGACGTTGCCGTCGCCGTCGTAGAACAGTTCGATCCCAAACTCCCGCTGCGCCGCGAATGCGCCGGCAGCCACCTCATCCCAGAACGGATCGCCGATCCCGCCGTGAGTGATCATCGCCACTCGCAGGTCCGTGGGCGGCAATACCCCCGTTCCGCCCTGAAGCGAGACCTCTCGGTCCACGCGGCACAGGTGAGCCGCGACCATCGCCAGCACGACCAAGCTCAGAAGCACCAACCAGCGCAGCCAGCCCTCATTCGCGAGACGCTCGATTCTTCGCGCCAACACGCCCCGGTGCCCCCGTTCCACCAACCCACCGATCAACGCGAAGACGACCCTGAGGTATCGCGCTCCTGGTCACGGTAGGCTAACAACCATGCGCATCGGTCTCATCTCCGACACCCACGTCCCCGAAGCTGGCACCGAGCTCTGGCCGCAGCTCTGGGACCGGATTCGGACGGCCGACGTGCTCCTCCACGGCGGTGACATTCACGACATTGCGCTGATCGACAAGCTGGAACAGGCCGCGCCCATTTATGTCGCCCGAGGCAATGGCGACGACGGCTCAGGTGGGCGCCCGGTCCAGCCTGAGGATCCCCGACTGCGCGAAGCCTGGTCGTTGGAGTTCGAAGGCTTCACCTTCGGCCTGACCCACGACATGGCCTTGCCCGAATGGCCGCCGTACCGCACGGTTGAATCCATGATGGACCATTACTTCGGCGGCCCGCGCCACGTGGTCGTCCATGGCGACACCCATGTCGCATCGATCGAGACCATTCGCGGCGTGTTGTTGATTAATCCCGGCAGCCCGATGTACCCGCGCAATCTCGACACGAGGCTCGGCACGCTGGGATTCATCGAGATCTCAAACGGACGACTGCACGCCTGGTTGGAACAGCTCGACGAGCAGGGTTCTCACGTCGTCCGCGAGCAGCCGAAGTACGCCTACTAGCCGATCGTTAACCCACCCCGCTCGGCAACCAATACGCTACGCGCATGGCTGGCATTACCGTGCTCGTCCCGTTCGACCGCTCACCAGAAGCGCGACGTGGACTCGATGTCGCGCTGCACCTGGCCCGGGTCGACCGGCGCAAGTCCCGCGTCCTGCCGATCTACGTCGTCGAAGTCGATCGCGCCTACCCGGTCGACTGCGATTTGCCCCAGGCGTCGGCTCAGGGCGAGGCCTGCCTCGCCGAGGCCGAAGCCACCGCCCAACAGGCAAAGGTTTCCTGCGAGGCCATCCTGCTCCAGGCGCGCAGCGCCGGTCCGGCCGTCGTCGACGTCGCAGCCACCGAAGCCATCGACTTGCTCGTCCTGGGCGTCTCGCATGCCAGCACCGTGCATGGTGGCGGCGGCGAGCAGACCGCCCTGGTTCGCCGATCCGGCGCGGCCATCGATCTCGGCCACACAGCCGACTACATCCTCTCCCACGCGCCGTGCGAAGTCGTGGTGGTGCGTGAACCGGCCCAGATCCACTCCAGTCGATTCAACAGTGGCTTCGTCGACGACTAGCGGCTGGGGAGCAGGGAAGCGGGGTCACAGCAATGCGCGTCGTCATCATGGGTTGCGGCAGACTGGGCTCGACCCTGGCCCGCGAGCTCGACCACGAAGGTCACGATGTCACGGTGATCGATATCGACGCCGCCGCCTTCAACTGGTTGGAAGACGATTTCCAGGGCGTGACCATGATTGGCGCCGGCGAAGACGTCGAAGTCCAGCAGGCCGCCGGCGTGCCCACCGCCGACGTGTTCCTGGCCCTGGCCAACGGCGACAACCGCAACGCCATGGCCGTGCAGGTGGCCAAGCACATCCATCGGTCGCCGCGCGTGGTTGCCCGAATCTACGATCCCGAACGGGCCGACGTCTACCGACAGCTCGGCATCAATGTCGTGAACCCGACCACCATTCTCGATCAGATGGTCCGTGAAGCAGCATTCGCGATCGACGAACCGGACGGAGCCGCCGGCTAGCCATGTACATCATCATCGTCGGCGGCGGCAAAGTCGGACGGGGCGCGGCGCGCGATCTGATGGATATGGGCCACGAAGTCTGCGTCGTCGAGCGGGACGGCAACACCGCCTGGGCGATCAACAACGAGCTCGGCGAGGTCGCGTTGCTCGGCGACGGAGCCGAAATCCACGTGCAGAGAGCGGCCGGCATGAATCGGGCCGACGTGGTCGTGGCCTGCACGGGCCGCGACCAGGCCAACCTCGCGGTCGCCCAGACCGCGCAGACCCGGTTCAACGTGGCCAAGGTGATCGCCCGCATCAACGACCCGCGCAACGAGCCGATCTTCCAGACCCTGGGATTTCACTACACGATCTCCGCCACCACGGCGATTGTCAGCGCCATCGAACAGGAGGTCAGTGCCGGTCTGAACCGGTTGACCCAGATGCGTTCGACCGCCTTCATTCTGGCCGAACACACGATTCCCAGCTTGGCGCCGTGTGTTGGATGCACGGTTCGCGACCTCGACCTGCCCCCGCACACCGTGCTGGCGCTGATCGTCCACAAGGATGACGAACCAGAGATCCCGGGACCGAATACCACGATCCATGCGGGCGACGTGATTGTCGCTGTCACGCAGCCTGAACACGAATCATCTTTGCGCCTGGCGCTGACCGGAGACAACTGATTCGATGAGCGACAGGGACAGAACGCCACTCACGATCGCCTATCTCGGGCCCGCCGGCACCTTCACGGAGCAGGCGGCGTTGCTCTTCGCCGCCGAGCATGCAGGATCCGAGTTCGTCCCCTATCCCAGCATCACCGCTTCGGCGGAGGCGGTAGCGAGTGACGAAGCCCACGTCGCCATCGTTCCCTTCGAAAACTCACTGGCAGGCGCCGTCGGAGAAACCCACGACCTGATCATCCATCAACTCGACCTCCACATTCGCGACGAGCTGGTGATCCCGATCGAGCATTGCCTCATCGTCGCTCCTGGCGCCGATACTTCCGACATCGAGGTGATCTACTCCCATCCGCAGGCGCTCGGGCAGTGCCAGCGCTATCTCAATCGCCGTTTCCCCAGTGCGCGAACCGAAGCCACCCTGTCGACCGCGCAAGCGGTCGCCCGGGCGGTCGAGCTCGGCGATCACGTCGCTGCCATCGCCCCGCGTCGCGCCGCCCAGTTGCACGATGCTCGAATCCTGGAGTTCGGCATTGAAGACGACCACCGCAACGCCACCAGGTTCGTGGTCCTGGCCCACGAGGATCACGAGCCGACCGGCGACGACAGCTCGACCATCCTGTTTAGTACCGCCAATCGCCCGGGCGCGCTGCTGAGCGTGCTGCAGCACTTCGCCGACGCCAACATCAATCTCACCAGGATCGAATCGCGGCCGGCGCGCGAACGCCTGGGCACCTACCTGTTCCTCATCGACTGCGACGGGCACCGTACCGAACCGGGGCTGGCCGACGCACTCGAGCGCATGAAACCTCACCTGCAACAGCTCCGCATCATCGGCAGCTATCCCCGAGCGCCCCGACACTGACCATCCACACTCGACATGCCAGAGATCCCGGAACTCCAGCACATCGCCCGCGTTCTGACCGAACGTCTGCGTGGCCGGCCGATTGTCAACGTCGACATCCAGAAACCAATCGTGATCCGGCTCCCGCGCGAGGACTTCGAGGCCGGCCTGCTCGGCGCGCACTTCGACTCGGTCGAGCGAACCGGCAAGTTTCTGCTCTTCCGCACCAACCGCGACAGTGTGATGGCTGTCAATCCGATGCTGAATGGCCGGTTCCAATGGACTGCGGAACCCGACGGCAAGCGCAAGGCGCACGCTCGAACCTGCTTCACGCTCACCTTCGACGATGGCGAAGACGAACTCGGGATCCGCTATATCGACGAGCGCTATCTCGGCAAGGTCTATCTCGTCGACACTGACGAGCTCGACGCCGTTCCGGTGCTCAGCGAACAGGGACCGGACGCGCTCGATCCGGCCCTCGACCAGGACGAGTTTCTCAGGCGACTCAAGCGCTATCGCGGACAGGTCAAGAACGCGCTCGTCAACGCGAAGTTCATCGCCGGAATCGGCAATGCCTATTCCGACGAGATCCTGTTCAATGCGGGCATCCATCCCTTCACCAGGATCTCCACGCTCCCGGAAGAGCGCCGGATCGAGCTCTTCGACGCTGTTCGTGACACGCTCGAATGGGCCGCCGACATTGCAGCCAGCGAGATCGGCCAGAGCATTGACAGGAAACCACGGGAGTTTCTCAGGGTTCACCGCAAGGGCGGCGATCCCTGTCCCAGGTGCGGCAATCCAATCTCCGAGGTCGCCCCGAATCGTCGTGTGACCTCGTACTGCCGTCAATGCCAGCCGGACGAACAGGCGCGGCGATCAGTCCCCTGAGAGCACGCGATCGGCGCCGGGGATGAACGGCGCCCAACCCGGCTGATTCTCCAGGTACTGACCGAAGAGGTTGACAGGCGTCACGGTCGGCCGTCTCGGTTGGTTGCGCAGCGTCATCCTGGCTTCGCGCGGAGTGCGCCCGGCCTTACGGTGGTTACAACCTCGGCAGGCCGAGACCAGGTTCTCCCACGTGTGACTGCCGCCGCGGAATCGCGGCAGGACGTGATCGAGCGTCAGGTCCTTCAACGCCGTACGACGTCCGCAGTACTGGCACATGAACCGATCGCGGTTGAACACTTCGCGACGTGACAGGCGCATCACGGGCCGGGGCCGGCGAATGAAGTACACCATCCGAATCACCGATGGCACGTCCAGTTCGCCGCTCACGGTTCGCAGCAGCGCTTTGGCTCGGTCCAGACGGTCGATCACTTCGGCTTTGCCCCGCGCCACCAGCACCACGGCGCGCCGCACGTTGCACACATGCAACGGCTCATAGTTCTGATTCAGCACCAGGACCGACTTGTTGAGAACCGACATTGCACCGACGTGATCGTACCACCGCATCGACCAGGCCAACGATTCCACCGGACGAGCCAGACTTCGCGCCGACAGTTCGCCGCGCTAGCCTCCGCCGAGCGCCGCGTCGGCGCCGTCGACCGTCGACCTCAAACTGTCGACGTCGAGCACGAATCGCTGGATCGCCAGGTCGAAGTCAGACGGCAGCAACGCCCTCACCACCGGCACGTTATCCATCATCGCCCAGCCGATGACCGATTCGCCAATTTCGCCGTTGGCGTCGTCCAGGCCTGCCAGCACCACGATCGCAATCGTCGCCTGGGCCAGCAACAGCCCGAACAGGATGCCGAACAGCGCGCCCGCCGCTCGATCGGCCCAACCTAGCAACAGGACAGACGCCAGTCCGCGAAGAAACGTTCCGATCACATAGCCGCCGAGCGACACGAGTGAGAGGATCACGATGAAGCTGGCCGTCCGCATGGCGCCTGAGGGCGACTCAGAGATCGCAAGATCGACGAACACCCGCTCGTGATACATCCCGGCCAACAGGACGCCGACCACGATCGCCAACAGCGCGACGCCGGCCCGCAGTATGCCCATCCGCCAGCCCCACACGCCAATCGCAATGGCCCCGACGACGATGATCAGATCGATCCAGCCAAGTCCCAGGATCACGCCCGAATCGGTCACGTGGCTCACTGTACACAGGTCGGCCCGATGCGCTCTCAGGCGCGATAGCGTGCTCCCCTGTTATCTCCTACGCCGGCAGTGCCGGTTGGCTCGGCGCCGAGTAGCCCCAGTCTCGCCATCGATGCGTGGTCCGAACGCGTGACGATCACATGGTCCAACAGCTCGATGCCCATCGTCGACGAGGCGGCGCTCAGGTCTGAAGTCATCTCTCGGTCAGCGCGAGACGGCGCCGGCGAACCCGAGGGATGATTGTGCACGACGATCATCGCCGGCCCCTGATGCATAATCACCGGCCGCAACAGCTCTGCCACGCGCACGGCGGCTCCGTGAACCATGCCCTTGTAGAGCCGCTCTTCGCGGATTAGGCAATGCTGCTGATCGAGCACCAGCACCCAGACTTCCTCATGCACCAGGTCGCCCAGCAAACCTCGATAGCGTTCGAACACCTGCTCCGCCGAGCGAAACGGCTGCCGCGCCGGCCACTCATCGTCCGCCAGTCCTCGAGCGGCGAGCTCGACCGCCGCCTTGATCCGCGTCACCTTGGCCACACCCAGTCCGGAGACCTGCTTCAGCTCTTGCACATCCGACCGCAGCAACCCCACCAGTCCTCGCTCCCTCAGCAGACTGCGCGATTTCTCCAACACATTCTCTTCGCGGTCGCCGGTGCTCAGCAGGATCGCAACCAACTCCGCATTCGACAGCGCATCCGCCCCCAGCCGCACCAGCCGCTCGCGCGGCAGGTCGCTCTTGTCCAGGTGATCGGTCAACCTGGAAGCAGGCTTCCGATGTTTTGGTGGTGAAACCGAGGCGGTATCCGCTTCTTCACTCGACCGGCCGCGCTCGTAGTCTTCCCGCTCCCAGGCTGCTGTCAAATCCGCCAGGTGATCTCGCACGCGCTAGTCGTCGCGACTGTCGCCAAAGGTCGGCAGATCGACCCGCTCACGGACCCGAGCCGCTTCCCGATCTCGCTCGCGCCGCCGCTCTTCCCAGGCCTCCTCAATGTCACGCGAGCGCTCCGCCTCAACCTCCGCCCGCTCCACTTCCTCCTCCGTGCGCGGACGCTCATCGTCCCCCAATGGACGCCATGAGATCACCGCGTTCGTGTGCGGATAATGATGCAGATAGACCCAGCCGGCTCGGTCGGGCATCTCGTCGAACATCAATCGCGGCACCCGAAACACCCGCCGCGCGACTAACACATAGTGAGCTCGAAAGAAGATCAACAGGTCGAACTTGCGCCATTTGCGCGCGACCTGCCCCGTGGTCTCGATCGGCTCGGAAAACCAGTCGCGAAACGCCGACAGCGCTGAAAATCCGGACAGCAGGCCGATCAACGCGAACAGCGAGAATCCAAACCAGGCCCCGCCGTTTCCACCCAGTGCGTCGACCATCATGTAGACCGCGCCGACCGTCAGCAACGCAAACGCCGGCGTCCAGATCAACATCGAGCGCAGAATGCCGCGTCGGGCACGCTCGTGGTCGGGCGCCTGAGTGCCCCGCAACTCGTGCAGCCTATCCACCGCCACGACCGCTCTTCCCGCTTTCTTCCGCCAAACCCAGCTCATCGGCGACAGCGGACCCATCCCACTGTGGAATCGACAGCCACTCTCCGGGAATCAGGACCGTGTCCTCATCCAGGTGCGAATTCCAGAGCACGAGTTCCGACACGGTCAGTCCCTGAGCCTCGGCGATCGAGTCCAGTGTCTCTCCCCGTTGCACCTGATACCGCTCAAACGAACTCGGCAGCTGGCGTCCCGCAAAATCCGGCATCTCGCCCGCGGACACCGATTCGGCGGTCAACGTCCCTCGATCAGGCGCCCGCGACGCCACGGCAGGCTCTGTTGCGACTGCCGAGTTCGTAACCTCCACGGCCGCAGCCGCAGCGGTGCCCGTATTGTCCGAAGGCAGCGCCGCGTCGGTCGGCGATTGGGCCGGAACCTGGCTCACGGGATCGACAGCACCTGTCGAGACGGGTTCAACGACGTCGGAACTCGATCCCCAGAGCGCGGCCACCACGACCACCGCCACCGTCAGCACCACCACCACTCCCAGTTCCAACACTCGGGAACTGCGCAACGTTCCGCCGACAGGGAGATTCAGGGCCGGGTGGTCGAGCGCCATCGCGTCCCCCGGAAGACGCGTCAGCTGCCGGGCCGACGCGGAACTGCAAAGCAGGGTTAACGATAGCGCAAGTCAACGACGCCGGTTCCGGCGATCTCTCCTCAACCGGGATGTCAGCCGACCTGTGACCGGCGACCGACGAGGACGTGCGTCTACTTCAGTTCGACGGTCGCGCCGGCCTCTTCCAGAGACGCCTTGACCGCCTCGGCCTCCTCCTTGGGCAGACCTTCCTTGACGGTCTGCGGCGCCGACTCGACGAACTCCTTGGCTTCACGCAATCCGAGTTCCGTCACGGCGCGCACGGCCTTGATCACGTTGATCTTCTTGTCGCCAAACGCCTGCAGCACGACGTCGAACTCGGTCTGCTCTTCGGTCGCTTCGGCGGTTGCCGCTGCGCCGTTGCCGGCGACCGCGACCGCTGCCACCGGAGCGGCTGCCGTGACGCCAAACTCTTCCTCGATTCGCTTGACCAGGTCGCGCGCTTCGAGAATCGTCATCGCGCTGATCAGTTCAAACGCTTCGTCAACCTTCGACATGTCTGTCTCCACTCGTGCCGGCCATTGCGGCCGTCTGTGCTCTGGTTCCTCGGTCGAGCGGTTCGCCCGAACCGCCAGGTTCTTACTCAGCTCCCGACTCCGCAGACTCGAGCTGTTCCGCTCGCGCCTCGACGATCGCTGCGACGTCGCGGAAGACGGCGCTCAGCACGCCGGCCAGGCCGGAGATGGGACTGCTGAGTCCCCCGGCCACCTTGGCCATCAGCTCGGGACGGCTCGGCACGTCGGCCAGCGCGCCAACCTGCGAACCATCCTGCAGTTCGCCCTCGACGTAGACGCCGTGAATCGGCAGCTCCAGCCGCTCTTCGCGGATGTACTTCTGCAGGGCCCTCGGCGCCTCGGTCAGATCGCCGAAGCCGAACAGCATCGCCGTGGCCTCCTGCGCCAGGTCGGCCGCGCCGGGCTCGCCGGCGCCTTCCGACGCGCGCCGCCACAGCGTGTTCTTGATCACCCGCAACTCGGTCTCCGGCGCCTCTGCCCGAATTCCGCGGCGCAACTGCTGCATGTCCTTGACACTCAGGCCGCGGTAATCGATGCCAATCGTGATCGATGCGCGACCCAGGCGCTCTTCGAGCAGCGCCACCTGTTCCCGCTTGCGTTCAGTTGCCATGCCACCCCCAACAAGTCGGTCGCTTCCGCCGCCCTATCCCACTCGACCACCAGACTCGCAACCACACGACGGCTCGCCGTCTCGCGAGCCCGATCTCGGCTGCTGCCTGCGCTGGTCGTTTCAGTACCTCTGGATTGAGGTCCGCCAGCGGTCTTGGGCGGCAAATGCGTTCGTTGTTCGATCTCCAGCCTTGTCAGCCTAGTCCAGCCTGCCGATCAGCGTCAGTCGCTCGCGCGACGGACCGATCCCCAATCGCTAGTCGACCTTGAGCGCCAGGGTCGACTGCTGTTCCAGCTTCACGCCCGGTCCCATCGTCGAAGCGATGTTCAGCGAGCGAATGTAGCTGCCTTTGGAACCGGAAGGCCGGGCCTTGACGATCTCCGAGACCATCGTCGCCAGGTTCTCCAGCAACTGGTCCTCGCCGAAACTCGCCTTGCCCAGCGGGACGTGAACCGACGCCTCGCGGTCGGTGCGAAACTCCACCCGGCCGGCCTTGGCCTCTCCGACCGCCTTGGCCACGTCATCACGATCGACCACCGTCCCGGCCCGAGGGTTGGGCATCAGTCCGCGCGGTCCCAGGACCCGCCCGAGTCGGCCAACCTTGCCCATCAGATCGCGCTGCGCGACGGCGACGTCAAATTCAGTGAATCCGTCCTGGACCCGTTCGATCAGGTCGTCCGAGCCGACAATCTCCGCCCCTGCCTCGGTCGCGGCGCTTGCGGCGTCGCCCTCGGCGAAGACGGCCACGCGGACCTCTTTGCCCAGGCCGTGCGGCAGGCGCGCGGTGCCGCGCAACTGCTGGTCGGCGTGCCGCACGTCGAGTCCGGTGCGGATGTGCAATTCCACGGTCTCGTCGAACTTGGCCGTCGCCATCTGCTTGATGAGCGCCACCGCCTCGGCCGGCGGGTAGTGCGATTCCTTGTTGTACGTCTCCAACGCGCCGCGGTAGCGCTTGCCTCGCTTCGGCATGTTCAGCCCTCGACTTCTACGCCCATCGAACGCGCCGTGCCGGCGATCATCCGCATCGCCGCCTCGACATCGTTCGCATTCAGATCTTGCATTTTCTGTTCGGCGATCGCACGCACCTGGTCCGACGTGATGGTTCCGACAACCTCGCGCCGAGGTTCGGAAGCGCCCTGTTCCAGCCCGGCCGCGCGTCGAATCAGATCGGATGCCGGCGGGGTTCTCAACTCGAAGCTAAACGAGCGATCCTCGAAGATCGTGATCTGCGCCGGGATCAGCTCACCGGCGCTGGACGCCGTCCGCTCGTTATAGCTCTTGACGAACTCCATGATCCCGACGCCGTGCTGGCCCAGCGCCGGGCCGACCGGCGGCGCCGGACTCGCCTTGCCCGCCTCCAACTGCAGCGTCAGCACTGCACGTACACGCTTCGCCATCCAACCATCTCCCTCTTCCGCCTCCGGCGAACGGCCGGCGGCGCGCAGACGTAAGTATTCAGCCTACTCTGTGTCCCTGGATCTCGGCCTATTGCTTTTCCACCTGGTCGAAGTCGAGCTCAAGCGGGGTCTCACGGCCGAACATCGAGATCCGCACCCGGACCTTGCCTTTTTCGACGTTGATCTCTTCCACCTCGGCGACCATGTCCAGGAATGGACCGTCCGTCAGGCGCACCGAGTCGTTGACCGAGAATCCTACGCGCACGCGCGGCTCTTCGACCTGGGTCTGACCGATAATCTTGGCGACCTGCGCCGGCGGCAGGGGAATCGCCCGGTCGCGCAAATCCTCGCGCGTACCGACGAAACCCGTCACCCCGGCCGTGCCATTGACCACATGCCACGACTGATCAGACAGCTGTCCGGTGTCTCGATCCAACCTGATTTGCAGGAGCACGTATCCGGGCAGCAGCTTTCGCTCGACCTCGCGCCGCTTGCCGCCACGAATCTCGACCTCTTGTTGCGTGGGCACCAGGACAAAGCGTTTATCCGCCATGCCCTTCTTCTGAGCGCCCGCCTGTTCCGGTCGGAGCTCAACAAACTGATCCTCGGCATCCATATTGCGGATACGCAGATCAAGAGCGTCGCGCACACGGCTTTCGTGCCCGGTGTAGGTGTTGATCGCGAACCAGGCCGCGTCCGTCTCCTGGATTCCATCCAGCGAAATGGCCGGTTCCGCCTGATCATCCTCGGCGTCGTCGCCTTGCAGGAACGACGCGATCGGCGTCGCCTCTTCCTCAACCGGACGATCCAGTCCCAGTTCAACCAGCGCCTCAGCGGCGGTCGTGTCAATCGCCGTGTCCTCGGGCGCGGTCTCCGTCTCGATTCCCAGGGCTCGCGCCGCGGCCAGCACTTCCTGCAGTTCGCGCTCGGCCGCCGAGATCTCCCGGCGTCCGAATCCGCCGTCGCCGGCCTGTCGTTCTTCCGTGCCTCGTGAAGTTGTCATTAGGGCAACAGCGTCTCTTCAACGACGCGATTCAAGCCAAAGTCGATCGCGCCCAGGAAAATGCCGACCGCAATCGCCACGACCAGCACGACGACGGTCAGGTTGGCCGTTTCCTGGCGCGTCGGCCACACGACCTTGCGTAGCTCGTCGATGATTGCCAGGATCGCTCGCGGATGGGTGAGCCGGTACAGCAGGCTCTGCACACGCGGCGCATCCTCCGTGGTCGGGCGCGACGCCGCGATCTCTCGTCGCGGACGCGCCGGCAGCGCTGCCGCTTCAGCCGCACCGCCCGATACGGCCGGTCCGTCCGAGGCCGACAGCGACGGTTCGGGCCGCGCCGCGCTCGATCGGGTGGGCCGCGGCGTCGCAGATGCCGCGCGCGGTTGTCCGCTGCGGCGACCACGCCTGCGCCGGCTATCTCGCGATCTGGCCACGGATCACCGCGTCTCCCGATACGCCCGCCGCACCCGGCAGGTCGGGCAATACTTGGTCAACTCCAGACGATCCGCATCGTTCCGACGATTCTTCGTCGTGTGATACGTATGCGACTGGCACTCGCGGCAGCGCAGCGTGATGAACACGCGGTCACCCTTCGCCATGGCCAGTTCCCTTCCTCAGGCGCCAACCGGATGGATCGGTCAGGCTGAATGACTCCATCTTCGCACGTTCTGAGTCCTCTGCGCTAATCGCAGGTCACTCGAGGATCGAGGTGACGGCGCCGGCGCCGACGGTGCGGCCGCCCTCGCGAATCGCAAAGCGCAGACCCTCCTCCAGCGCAATCGGCGAAATCAAGCGCACCTGCATCTGCACGTTGTCGCCCGGCATCGCCATCTCCACCCCCTCCGGCAAGCCAATCTCGCCCGTCACATCCGTCGTGCGAATGTAAAACTGCGGTCGATACCCAGGGAAAAACGGACTGTGCCGCCCGCCCTCGTCCTTACTCAGGATGTAGACCTCCGCCGAAAACGCCGTGTGCGGCGTGATCGAACCCGGCGCCGCCAGCACCTGACCGCGCGCAATCTCGTCCCGGTCAATGCCCCTGAGCAGACAACCCACGTTGTCCCCCGCCTCGCCCGTCGGCAACGTCTTCTTGAACATCTCCACACCCGTCACCACCGTCGTCCGCGTGTCCTTGATCCCGACGATCTCAATCTCCTCGCCCGAGTTGACGATGCCCCGCTCGATCCGCCCCGTCGCTACCGTGCCCCGTCCCTTGATCCCGAAGACGTCCTCAATCGGCATCAGGAACGGCTGCTCCACCGGCCGCGGCGGCGTCGGCACGTACTCGTCCACCGCCTCCATCAACTCCCGAATCGAGGCGTACTCCTCCGCCTCCGGATCCCCCGACTCACTCTCCAACGCCGCCAAGGCCGAACCCCGAATCACCGGAATGTCGTCCCCCGGAAACTCGTAGTCCGACAGCAGCTCCCGCACCTCCAACTCGACCAGGTCCAAGAGCTCCTCGTCGTCCATCTGATCCACCTTGTTCAGATAGACCACCATCCGCGGCACCCCCACCTGGCGCGCCAAGAGAATGTGCTCCCGCGTCTGCGGCATCGGACCATCAGGAGCGGCCACCACCAGAATCGCCCCGTCCATCTGCGCCGCGCCCGTAATCATGTTCTTGATGTAATCGGCGTGACCCGGCGCGTCGATGTGCGCGTAGTGCCGAGCCTCCGTCTCGTACTCCACGTGCGCAATCGCAATCGTGATCCCCCGCGCCCGCTCCTCCGGCGCGTTGTCAATCGAGTCGAAACTCGAAAACGACACGTTCGGATCCAGCAGCCCCAGCGTCTTCGTGATCGCCGCCGTCAACGTCGTCTTGCCGTGATCCACGTGGCCAATCGTGCCCACGTTCACGTGCGGCTTCGTCCGCTCGTATACCTGTCGCGCCATCGTCCTGTCCTCCTGATGATTGGCTGTGCGCATCGCGGGCTGGGAGCCACTTACGCGGCGGATGGAGCCCGCATCCAGACTTGAACTGGAGACCTCGTTCTTACCAAGAACGCGCTCTACCGACTGAGCTATGCGGGCCCGAGCTGCCCCGACTGTCGCGATGCTCCGCTTCGCTAGTCCGGCGAATGAAACGCCGGAATCGCCTACGGCACAGTGATCTGCCGCAGCGGTGTCTCGTCAATGCTGGTGCCGGGGGCAGGATTCGAACCTGCGAAGCCTTTCGGCGCCGGTTTTACAGACCGGTGGTATTAGCCACTCACCCACCCCGACACTCTCAACATCTTACCCCCCACGACCCAGGCTCACATCCGCGGCGAAGGCGCAAACCGCCCGACCAAATGTTGACCAGCACGCAGACCGGGGAACGAATGGTGGAGCCCAAGGGGGGATTCGAACCCCCAACCTGCCGATTACAAATCGGCTGCGCTGCCAATTGCGCCACCTGGGCCTGATTCGATCCTAAGGCGAAACTCACGTTGAGGTCAGTTTTTTGCATTTGACGCAATCAATGAAATCTCTATCCTGCAATCGCGTTTATGCATCATTCACATCGCTCGATAAACGCTTGGTAAGGGACTCCCATGAATCGCTTGTTGGCCGTCCTGTTCGGGGCGGCACTGGTTTTCGGCGCATTTGGGCTGACCACGTTGCCATCTGCGTCTGCGCAACCTTCCGGTCCGCTGGTTTGCCTCTCCCTCGCTCCCGGCGAACACACCTTCACCGCTCCGGCGCGCGATCGCGAGGGCGACGTGTCCTTCACCGTCACCGTCGGCGACGGCGGCCTCGTGACCGGCTTCACCGAGCCCGGCGGACAGTCGATCCCGCCCGCCGCATTGCTCGAAATCTTCGCCGGTGATGACGCCTACCCGCTCCCCGATGGCGTGACATTCATCGAATGTGAAGTCGGCGGCGACAGCATGATGAAGGAAGGTCAGGCCCCGGGTCTCTGCCTAAACCTGGCGCCCGGCTCCTACGACGAAAACGTCACCGCCGCCGGCCAGACCTACCAGATCACGATCAACGTCGGCGAAGGCGGACAGCTGATTGACGTCATCGTCCTCGGCGAAAGCTACGACCCGCAACAGGCGCTCGACCTACTGGCCAGCTTCGGCGCGTCAATCCCGCCGCACATCCAGATCATTCCATGCGAGGCGCCAAGCGTGGCGGCCTACCCCACCACCGGTAGCGGCGGTCTGGCGGACTCCAATGGTCGCACCGCCCTCTGGGCTGGCCTCGGCTCGCTCGCAGTGCTCGCGATCGCCATCGGCGCTGTGGTCCAACGCCGACGAGCGGCCGTCCGCAATCGCGACTAGGCGCTAGAACCGCAACGCGCTCTCGACGAGCGAATCGGCGCCGGGTTCCTCCTCGACCGCTTCCGGTTCGGGCTGGACCCGGCGCCAGCGCGTGCCGTCACGCGTATCCTCCAACGCCACTCCCAGATCCGTCAGTCGATCGCGCACCGAGTCCGCCAGTTCGTACTGTCTCGCGCCGCGCAGCTCCTGCCGGATGGACACCAGCAGATCAATGAACGGACCGGCGTCCGAGTCACCCGACGCCGCCACCCCGGCAAAGCCCAGACCCAGCACGCCGCCCAACTCGACCAGGGCATCGCGCGCCGACCCCGCCGGACGACCCTCCGCGCGAGCGCGGTTGATCTCGCGAGCCAGCTCAAACAGCACCGCCAGCGCCTGAGGCGTGTTCAAATCGTCCTCTAGCGCCGAGATGAACGTCTCCCGAGCCTCAGTCGGATCAATCTCACCGTCTCCCTCGACCAACGGCAACGTGGCCGCCGTCCGCAGACGCTCCGCGCCGCGCGCCGCCGATAACAGCGACTCCTCCGAGTACGTCAGCGGCGAGCGATAGTGCCCGCCCAGCACGAACATCCGCAGCCCGTCCGCGCCGTACCGATCCAGTCCCTCGCGCAACGCCACGATCTTGCCCGTCGACTTCGACATCTTCTCGCCGCCCACCTGCATCATCGCGTTGTGCATCCAGTGACGCACAAACGGATCCAGTCCCGAGAATCCCTCCGACTGCGCAATCTCGTTCTCATGATGCGGGAAGATCAGGTCCATCCCGCCCCCATGCAGATCGATCTGCTCGCCCAGGTACCGAATCGACATCGCCGAGCACTCGATGTGCCAGCCTGGACGACCAGGCCCCCACGGACTCTCCCACTGCGGCTCGCCCGGCTTGGCGCCCTTCCACAGGGTGAAGTCCATCGCGTGCTCTTTCTCCACGCCAATGTCCGTCGGCTCCGCCGAGATCATGTCCTCCAGCGACCGACCCGACAGCTTCCCGTATCCCGGCATCTCCCGCACCCGGTAGTACACGTCGCCGCCCGCCGGATAGGCCATCCCCTTCTCAATCAACCCGTCGATCAGGTCGATCATCTGCGGGATCTCCTCGGTCGCTCGAGGATGCACATCGGCCGGCGCAATCCCTAGCTCCCGCCACTCGCCCATGAACGACGCAATCTGCCGCTCCGCCAACTCCGAGACCGTGATCCCCTCCTGCGCCGCCCGGGCAATTAGCTTGTCGTCGACGTCGGTGAAGTTGTAGACCAGCCGCACCCGTCGGCCCCGCCACTCGAGGAATCGGCGCAGCGTGTCGAAAATGATGATCGACATCGCATGGCCCAGGTGCGCATCGTCGTACGGAGTAATCCCACAGACGTACATCGAAATCGGATCATCGACCGGCTCAAACGCCTGCTTGCGACGTGTCAGCGTGTTGTACAGCTCCACGGACTAACTCCCAAACACAATCGGATCACGGTGCGCCTATCCACCAAAGCCTAATCAACCAGTCTCAGACCTCCCCCTTTCGGGGAGGTGTCACGGAGTGACGGAGGGGGCCGCCCACCGCCTATCCCGCCGCCGTCTCCCCCGACCGTGCCTCGCCATCCTCTAACTGATCCCGCACGCGACGCAGCTCCAACCGCAACTCCGAGACCGCCAGCTCCAGCGATTCGATCCGGTCGTGTTCCGGATCCGGCAGTCGTAGCACTGTGTCGTCGCCGGGGTCGTAGTAGGCGACCACGTGACCGGGCACGCCCACCACGGTCGAATGCTGCGGGACGTTCGAGACCACCACCGCGCCCGCCCCGATCCGCGCTCCGGTGCCGATCGACACGGCGCCGATGATCGACGCCCCCGCCCCGACCAGCACCTCGTCGCCGAACATCGGATGCCGCTGCATGCGCATAGTCGAGGTCCCGCCCAGGGTCACGCCCTGGTGCAGATGGCAGCGACGCCCGATCTTCGCGGTCTCGCCGATCACGACGCCCATTCCGTGGTCGATCAGGCACGGCGACGCAATCTGCGCACCGGGGTGGATCTCGATGCCTGTCCAGTTGCGGCCGAGATGCGAAAGAACCCGAGGCAGCACTGGCAGACCGAGTCGAAGCAACGCGCCCGACACGCGGTGCAGCATCAGCGCGTGAATCCCCGGGTAAGCCAGCAGCACTTCCAGCCAATTCGTCGCCGCCGGATCACGCTCCATCGCGAACTCGATGTCTGCCCACGTGTCGTCCACAAAGGACCAGTACCAGTCCAGAACACGTCTCAGCAGCGTCATAGCAGCAGCCTATACGTCCAGGGCGTTCGTACGACGCACTCGGATTGTCGCTATGGCGTGCGCGGCCATCCCCTCGGCCCGGCCCAGCGCGCCCATCCCTTCGGCCGTCGTCGCCGCCACATTGACCGCCGATTGCTCCAGGCCCAGCGCGTCCGCCAACCGCTGCCGCATGGCGGCAATGTGTGGACGCAGCCGGGGGCGCTCCGCGATCACGGTCGCATCCACGGACTGCGGTTCCGCGCCGACCCTCACGAGCTTCTCGAGCACCAATGCCAGCATCCCAACGGAATCCGCGCCGGCCCACGCCGGATCCGACGTCCCGAAGTGAGCTCCGATATCGCCCAGACCCGCAGCGCCCAACAGGGCGTCGATGATCGCGTGAGTCAACACGTCAGCATCGGAATGCCCCGCGAGTCCGTCGGCATCCTCAATCCCAATGCCGCCCAAGACCAGCGCCCGGTTCGAGTCGAACCGATGCGAGTCGATGCCGATGCCCGTGCGAATCTCATAACGAGCGCCGAGCAGCGCCTCGGCCAGGACCAGGTCGGACGGCGCGGTGATCTTGGGATTCGGCTCACCCACGTCGTGCACCACGACCGTTTCGCCCAGCCGCTCGACCAGCGCGGCGTCGTCGGTCGCCAGGATCCCGTCCTGCCGCGCCGACTTGTGCGCCTCTAACAATGTCTGCGCCCGAAACACCTGGGGCGTCGCGACGGCGCGCAGGCTCGAACGTTCCGGCGTGTCGACCACGCGCTCGTCCACGCCCACGACCTTGATCGTGTCCACCGATGGCCCACCCGCAATCACGCCGGTCCCGTCAGCGGCCCGCGCGATGCAGCCGGCAATCCCCTCGGCCGTAATCAGCGGCCGTGCCCCGTCGTGCACGGCGACCAGGTCAATCCGAGCAAGCGCTTCAAGTCCTGCCCAGACCGAGTCCTGGCGCTCCTTGCCGCCGGTCACCAGCGCTCGCAACTTGCCAATCCCCCGGCACAGCTCCGCGACTGCCGCGCGATTCGTTGCCGATGTGACGACGACCAGTTCGTCAACCGCCTCGCAAGCCTCAAACGCCGACAGGGACCAACTCAGCACCGGCCGGCCGGCCAGGTCGGCCAGGAGCTTGTCGCCGCCGCCCATCCGGCGGCTGCTGCCCGCCGCCAGGATGATCGCTCCCACCCTCACTGAACGTCCTCGTCGCCGCTCAACTGGGCGAAGACCATCCGGCCCGCCTGCGTCTGGATGACGCGTTTGACGACCAGATCGCGCGTCTCGCCGATCGCCGACACACCCTGTTCCACGACGACCATCGTGCCGTCCGGCAAGTAGCCCACGCCCTGATCGGCGTTGCGGCCCGCCTCGATCAGTTCGACCCGCAGCGGCTCGCCGGGCAACACGTTCGTCTTCACCGCATTGGCCAGCACGTTGAGATTGAGCGTCCGCACGCCTTCGAGTTCGGCCACCCGCGCCAGGTTGGAGTCGGTCAGCGCCAGCGCCGCCTCGCGTTCCTTGGCCATGCGCACCAGCCGTGCGTCGACGTCCGCATCCAAAGTCTCCGACTCATCATCAACAATCTCGGTGGTCACCCGCTCGTCGCTCTGCATGCGGGCCAGCAGTTCCAGTCCGGCCCGGCCCCGACCGCGCTTGAGCGGATCCGAGCTGTCGGCGACGCGGCGCAACTCGTCCAGGACGAACCGCGGCACGACGATCTCAGCCAGCAGGAAGCCGCTCGCCGCAACCTCGGCGATGCGCCCGTCGATGATCGCCGAGGTGTCGAGGATCACCTCCGACGGCGCGGACGGGCGCACCAGCGCGACCGACTCGGCCACCTCATCCGCCCGGCCTCGCACGGTGTTGACGAATCGTTCCACCTCGGCTCGGCGGCCGAGCGCGACGCCCACGCCGATCGGCGCCAGCAGGATGGCCACGCCGATCGGGGCGAAGTCGCCGGCCGCGCCGGGCAGATTGTCCAGCACCGCCGACAGGAGGGAGGCGGCGACCAGCGCCGCCACGAGTCCGATCCCGCCCAGCAGAATCTCCAGCGTCGACAATGAGCGCCAGATCCCCTGCCGAAACCACCAGACCGGCTGGAGCGACCAGTCCCAGAATCGTCGCGCTGCCTCGAACACGGCAGGCTCCCAAAAGGAAAATGGCGGCCATGCGGCCGCCAATCATTCCAGAGCGGTCAACCGCCCAATAAATCCGGGCGCATCCCTGCGCACCTCCAATCATACAGGATTTGCCACTACGATTCCCAGCCTTCTTCTCCACGTTGGATCATGCGCAGAAGGGAGTCATGACGCAGCCCAGTCCAACGACGGCAACGCTGCGACCATCCCCGGGCCGTGGTCGGGCGGGAATGGAGATCGGGTGCGCCAAGCCGGTCCCGTTCGAGGTCGGGGTCTGGGAGCTCATGAGAATGGAAAAAAAACGGACGGGGCATTAGGGAGGTTCGTCCTCGTCTTCGTGGGATGCATCATCGTCGTCCTCGTCCTGCGTCGCCTCTTGCTTCGCCAGGCGATCGGCTTCCTCCCTGGCCATCAGGGCGTCGAGTTCATCGTCGCTCATCGCGGCGATGGCAAGGTTGGGGTCGATCGATTCGGGTTCGGGCGGGGGCGTAGGGGCATCGGACCGCTGACCACGGGGGAACAGGTCGAGCAGGCGGCAGAGCGAGTCGAGGGCCCGGACCTGGGTATAGCCGCGCTCGTTGGGGTCATTGGCGATCCGCCAATAGCGGTCCTGGATGGCTTGCGCGCAGGGCGGTGGGGTGGTCATGTCCGGTCCTGTCTCTCAACACGTGCTGGAGGTCGATTCTATAGAAACATATGTTCTGTTGTTGTGGTCCGGTTGGCACAAGCGAACGCGGACCGGCTCAGCCTGCCCTTTGCTGCCCTCTGATAGCGTGAACCCACCATGCCCAGCGTTGACATCGATCCTCTCCTGCGCGGCGTCTCCAAGCCCGCCCGCTATATCGGCGGCGAGTGGAACGTCATCGAGCACAACTGGAGCGAGCGCAGCGTTCGCTGGGCGCTGATCTACCCCGACCTCTACGACATTGGCCAGTCCAACGGCGGACTCGCCATCCTCTACGACATCCTCAACCACACCGCGGACACCCTCGCCGAGCGCTGTTACACCCCATGGCCCGATATGGCCGACAGCCTGCGCGCCCACGGGCAGCCGCTGTTTTCCCTCGAAAACCGCCGCAGCCTGCGCGACTTCGACGCCCTCGGATTCTCCCTTTCCTACGAACTGACCTACACCAACATCCTCGAAATGCTGGACCTCTCCGGCATCCCGATCCGCAGCCTCGACCGCGCCGAGGACGATCCGATCATCCTCGCCGGCGGCTCCGGCGCGCTCGTCCCCGAGCCGCTCGCCCCATTCATCGACGCATTCGTCCTGGGCGAGGCCGAAGACGTGATCCTCGAGATCAATCAGCTTCTGCACGAGGCGAAGTCACAGGGCGCGTCGCGACTCGATCTGCTGCGCGCGCTCGCCCGAACCCCGGGCGTCTACGTCCCCCGCTTCTACGAGTGGCGCTACGAATCGGACGGCACCCCCGCCGAGGTCTTCGCCACCGACGACGCGGCCTCGGTCCCCGTCGTCAAGCGCTTCCTCCAGGGTCTCCCCCCGATCCTGACCAAACCGATCGTCCCCTACCTACAAACCGTCCACGACCGCGCCGGGATCGAGATCCAGCGCGGCTGCACTCAGGGCTGCCGCTTCTGCCAGGCCGGCATGATCTACCGTCCGCTGCGCGAGCGCACGCCCGAGGAGGTCGTCGCCGGCGCCAGGGAACTGTTCCGCAACACCGGCTTCGACGACCTCTCGCTCGTTTCGCTCTCCTCGACCGATCACTCGCAGATCAAGGCCATCGTGCGAGCCCTGCGCGCCGAGTTCGGCGATGAGATCGGCGTCTCACTGCCGTCAACCCGGGTCGACAGCTTCAGCGTCGATGTCGCCCTGCTCTGCTCACCGCGCAAGAAACACTCGATGACCTTTGCTCCCGAGGCCGGCTCGCAGCGCCTGCGCAACGCCGTCAGCAAGGTCGTCGACGAGCAGGACCTGCTCGACGCCGCCCGCAACGCCTTCGAGCAGGGTTGGACCTCGATCAAGCTCTACTTCATGGTCGGCCTGCCGACCGAGACCATGGCCGACGTGGAGGGCATCGTCGACTGGGCCGCCCAGGTCAAGCAGATCGGCCGTCAGATCGTGGGCAACCGCGCCCGCGTCCGCGTCTCGACTTCCAATCACGTGCCCAAGGCCCATGCGCCCTTCCAGTGGGCCCGGCAGGAGACCCCGGCCGAACTCGAGCCCAAGCACCAGCTGCTGAAGCAGATGACGCGCAAGGCCCGCCTCGACCTGAGCTGGAACGACCCGCAGGAGTCAATCCTGGAAGGCGTTCTCTCCAGAGGCGACCGCCGCCTCGCGCCCGTGATCGAGACCGCCTGGCGCAACGGCGCCCGCTTCGACGCCTGGAGCGAGCACTTCCGCGAGGACCTCTGGTGGAATGCGATGTCCGAGCACGGCCTCGACCCCGCCTTCTACTGCCACCGCGAGCGCGACCTCTGGGAGCGCTTCCCCTGGATGCACATCGCCTCCGGCGTCTCCGAGGCCTTCCTGCGCAAGGAATGGCAACGCACCTGGAACGAGCTCACCACCGCCGACTGCCGCGACGGCTGCAACGTCTGCGGCATGGAGCACGCGGCGCAGCTCTGCGAACTGAAGCTCGGCGACCTGATCGCCAGGCGACGGGCATCCTCGGAAGAACTGATTAGCGTCTTGTAGGGAGAAAGAGGCCGACGCCACCATGTCAAGAGACGTCCTCGAACATCTCATCTGGAGCCTCGAACAGTCATTCCGCAACAAGCCAGAACATTCGCTGATCGCCAACCTCTCCTCGGTCACTACCGATGACCTCGATACCGTGGTCCCCGGCGGCGGCCGCACCATGCGCGACCTGATCATCCATTGCGGCGCCGTCAAGATGATGCACGCGAACCACGCCTTCGGCGACGCCACTTGCACGTTCTGGACCACCTGGCCCCACGACGATCCGATCAGCGACGCCTCCTTCGAGGATCTGCTCGAGTGGCTGGAAGACGCTCACGACAACGTGATCGCCGCCGTCGTCAAACTCGAGGGCGACCACGAACTCGTGGCGCCGCGTCCCACCTACTGGGGCGAAGCCTGGGAAACCCGTCGGGTCCTGGACGCCATCGCCGTCCACGACGTCTACCACGCCGGAGAGATCAACCATCTCCGTGCGCTGCTCCACCAGGTCGAATAGCGTCGCCTGTCGGTCAGAAGCGGAGCAGCTCCTGCAACCGTTCTGCCTCGCCGGACGGACCCACGACAGCCAACCTCAGCTCGTCCGCACGCAGATACTCGTTGGCCAACCGCTCGATGTCTTCGGTCGTGACGGCCTGGTAGCGCTCGTTCACCTCGTCAACCGACTTGACCTCGTCGTGCAGCAGCGCCTGGCCGCCATTCCAGGCCGAGACTGCCCGGGAATCCTCCATACCCATCAGCATTCGGCCTGCGGCTAACCGTCGAGCACGCGCCAACTCCTCCTCCGGCACGCCGTCGCGCATGCGCGCCAGCTCGCCCAGGGTCGCCGCCAACGCCTCTTCGACGTTCTCAGGATCGACGCCCATCGACACCTGCAGGACGCCCGAGTCTCGCAGCAGCGCCAGCGACGCATGCACGTCGTACACGAGTCCCAACTCCTCCCGCACTTTGAGGAAGAGCCGTGAACTCATGCCGTCGCCCAGCATGGCCGTCAGCAGACCCAACGCGTGACGATCGGGATGCCGTGAGGTCAACGCTGGTAGGCCGATGCTGATCTGCGCTTGCTCGGTGTCCTTGATTCGCACCGAGACCCGGTCTCCATCTCGGCACAGCGGCGCTTCCCGCCGTATTGCTGGGTCGGCCGGCGACCAATTCGCGGTCAACTCCGAGATTCGCGCGACCACCGCGTCAGGATCGATCTCGCCCGCCACCGACACCAGCGCGTTGCCGGGGGAGTACTGCGCCTGCCAGTAGGAGACCGCGTCGTCGTAAGGAATCGACTGCACGGACTCGGGGGTACCGGCGATGTCGCGGCCGAGCGGCGTCCCGCGCCACAGCACGCCGGACAGGAGTTCGGCGACCAGCTGATAGGGCGAGTCCTCAACCTGAGCCAGTTCTTCCAGGATGACCGAGCGCTCCTTCTCCAGTTCCTCGCGCTTGAGCCGAGGCCGCGACACCATGTCGACGATCACGTCAACGGCCGATTCCCAGTCGGAGCCCGGCACCTTGGCGTAGTAGACCGTCAACTCGCGATCGGTCCCGGCATTGATGTAGCCGCCTACCCCTTCGATCGCGGTCGAGATATCGGCCGCCGTGGGATGCAGCTCCGAGCCCTTGAACACGCAGTGCTCAACCATGTGCGACACGCCGGCGAGCTCGTCGCGCTCGTACTGCGAACCGGCACCGACGTAGAGCGACACGGAAGCGGAACGCGCCGACCCCATTGGCGCGCAGAGCACCCGCAGTCCGTTGTCCAGAACCGAAATCTGAGGCGCGCCGTTCTCGCTATCTGCCGGGGCCGCCACTACTCCACGCCCCACGTCGTGTCGCCCGAGGCGTCGTCGCGGACGATGGTGTGCGCCATCGCTCCCTGGACGAATTCGTCGATCGATGCGCCGATCGTCGTGTCATCGCCGTGGCCGTTGAAGGTCACGGTGTCTTCAGGCAGGCCATAGAGCTGAGTCACAATCGAGCGCACCTCTTGCGTCACCTGTGGCATGCCGCGCGTGTTGCCGGGGCCGCCGGGGAAGAGCGTGTCGCCGACGACGCAGTACGGGTCGTCCGGGTCGGCGATGTAGTAAGAAACCGAGCCGGTGGTGTGTCCTGGGGTGTGCAGGACTTCAAGTTCGTTGTCGCCCAGCAGGATGGTCTCGCCGCCCTGCAGATGAATGTCGACGTCGAGGTCCGTCTCCAGCCACGGATGCTGCTCGTCGGCCACGGTGTCCGAAACGTGCATGTAGTACGGCACATTCGGACCGAGCCGCTCGCGCAGTTCGTGATACGACTTGATGTGATCGGGATGCGAGTGCGTGAACAGGAGCATCTTCGGCGTCGCGCCGGACTGCTCGACGCCGGCCATGACCAGTTCGTGCTGCGCCACGGCGTCGATGATCGCCGCATCGCCGGTGCTCTTGTCCACCAGCAGGAACGCGTTGTTCTCGAATGGCCCCCACGACATCTGCATCACCACGACGCGCGAATACACTCGCAACAGACGCGACTCCGCGTGCAGTTCCATACTCATGACGAACTCCGATCAGTCAGCCATCCGCCAACTGTTCGCAGCATAGCCAGCCCGCAGGATCTTTCATGACCAACTCCAGCGCCAAGCTCAGCGCCGACCCGACAACCAGCGGGGCGCCGATCGACGCGCTCGCCGATGTGCTCCCGTTGACCGCTCGGGCAAACTCCGCGGGCGTGCTGCAGATCGGCGGCTGCAATGTGCGCGATCTCGCCGGCGCCTTCGGCACGCCGCTGTACATCTACGACGAGCACACGATCCGCCAAATCTGCCGCGCCTATCTGAGTGACTTCCAGGCCCAGCTTCCCGGCGCGCGAGCGCACTACGCGGGCAAGGCCTGGCTCAGCCCTGCGCTCACAGCGATCCTGGTGGAAGAGGGGTTCGGTCTCGATGTCGTCTCGGCCGGGGAGCTGCATGTGGCTCTTTCCGGAGGCATGGATCCCAAACAGATCGCCTTCCACGGCAACGGCAAGACGCGGGACGAGCTGCAGTACGCGCTGGACAGCAACGTCGGACGGATCATCGTCGACAACGACGATGAGCTGTCCTTGCTTGACGAGTTGACGCAGGCCCGGGCCACCGAGCAACGGATCATGCTGCGCATCACGCCGGGCGTCGACGCTCAGACGCACGTCAAAACGACTACTGGTCTGCGCGACAGCAAGTTCGGCTTCCCGTTGCCCTCCGGGCAGGCCGAGGCGGCACTGGTCCGCGCGCTTGACGCGCCGTTTCTCGACGTGACCGGGTTCCACATCCATCTCGGTTCGCCGCTGTTCAACATCGAGCCCTATGCCGACGGCATCGCCACGATCGGCGAGTTCGCCGCCGAGATGAAACAGCGCCACGGCTACGAATGGCACGAGTTCTCGCCCGGTGGGGGCATGGCGTTGACCTACACGGCCGATCGCGTCGCGCCTGAGTCCGAGCGCTACGCCGTGCAGATCGCCGAGTCGATCCATACCGCCTGCGACACGCACGGACTGCCGATCCCCGATGTGCACATCGAGCCGGGTCGTTCCGTCGTCGGACGAGCCGGCGTGGCGCTCTACTCGGTCGTCAGCCGCAAGCACATTCCCGAAACCAGGGATTATGTCACCGTCGACGGCGGCATGGCCGACAACATCCGACCAGCGATGTACGAATCAACGTACGAGGCCGCGGCGGCGGAGCAGATGAACACCGTGCCCAGCCTCGTCGCGACAATCGCCGGCAAGTTCTGCGAATCCGGAGACGTGCTCGTGCGCGACGCGCAGCTTCCCTCGCTCCAGCTCGGGGAGCTTGTCGCCATCCCCGCCAGCGGCGCCTATCAGATTGCCATGGAGAGCAACTACAACCTGGCGCTGCGTCCGGCGATCGTGATGGTCAATGACGGCGATGCCCGGCTGGTGCGACGGCGTCAGACACTGGACGACCTGCTCCATCTGGAACTCTGATGTCCGATTCCACATCGCTCGGCGACCGTTGGGGCCCCCACGCGGACTCCCAGGCCGGACGCACGCTGGTGGCGATGTTCGAAACCCAGCGGCTGCCTCACGCCCTGTTGATCGCCGGACCGGTCGGTGTCGGCAAGCGCGACCTCGCCTTGCGGATCGCGCAAGCCATGCTCTGCGACTCGCCGGACGAGGTGAACGCAGGTCCATGCCGGACCTGCCGCAACTGCCTGCGACTGCACAACCCGGCGCAGCCCACACTCGATCCGCAACATACGGACGTGGAGATCGTCTCCATGGGCTCGCTCTGCGCAGAGTCCGATCACGACCATCGCAATTCGCGCACGATCGGCATCTGCGTGATCCGGCGGATCGAGCATGTCGCCACGCTCACTCCCTTCGAGGCGAGCGAGCGAGTGATCATCATCAATCCGGCCGACGCGTTGACCGCGGACGCCGCGGACGCATTCCTCAAGACGCTCGAGGAACCGCCCGAACGCGTCTACTTCATCCTGCTCAGCGCTCAGCAGGAGCAACTCTCAGAGACCATTCGCTCCCGTTGCCGCACGCTGACGCTGGCGCCGTTGCCCGTTGACAGACTGGAACGCTGGCTCGACCGCTGGGCGGCGGAAACCGGCCTCGAACTGCCGAGCGACGCGCAGCAACGAGCCGAACTGCTTCGCCTGGCTCGCGGACGTCCCGGCTGGCTCCAGGACAACCTGCGCGACGGTGACCCGGTGTCGCTGCGCGCGGCCCAGATCGACGATGCGATCCGAATCGCCAACGCAACACGCGCCGAACGCCTCGAATGGGCCGAGCAGATCGCCGGGCGATCGACAAATGCACAATCGATCGACAATCTGCAGCTGATCCTCGACGCCTGGAGCGATTGGTGGCGCGATCTGTGGCTGCAACAGACCAATCAGGCCCAGTCGATTCTGCACGTCTCCCAGCGTGAACGAATCGAGGGAACCGCCGCCCTGTACGATCAGGGTGCAACCAGCCATTTCTTGGAGAGGATCCAACGCACTCGCGCGCTGATCGAGCGAGGGATTACCCATGGACTCAACGCCCGACTCGCGCTTGACGTGCTGCTCCTCAACATCCCGACCGCCAGGGAGTCCTCATGAACCACTTACCGGACGATGGAGCACCAGCTCAATCGTCATCTGACAGCTCACAGGACGATCCTGCCTGTTCCATCGAGGCAACCGAGACCGTCGCCGCTATCGACGAACAGGTCGTGATCGGTATCAGAATCCGCGAGGCCTCGCGCATCTACCACTTCTCCGCGCCTCGAGGTCAGGTGTATCCCGGAGATTATGTCGTTGTCGATCGGGCTCGGGGCGACCAGCTGGCCCGGGTCGTCACTGTCCCCGATGACGATGCCTCGGCGAATCCGATTCCCCGGGACGTTCGGCCGATCGTCCGCCTCGCCGACTCCGACGACCGAGCACGCGCAGCCGAGCAATCGGAACGCGCGGATTCGATCCTCCGGGACATGCGATCCGCAGCCGTTCGCGAAGACCTGGGCCTGTATCCGGTCGCAGTGGAACTGAATCTGACCGGCGATCGTGGCACGGCATGGTTCCAGGCGCCCGATCACGTCGACTTCCGCCCCATGCTGGACGAGGTGCAGGAACAGTACGACGTTCAGTTGCACATGCAGCAGGCCAATCAGCGCGAGCGCGCCCGGCTCGTCGACGGCTACGACATTTGCGGGCTCCGCCTCTGCTGTTCCAGCTGGATGACGGACTTCCCCCATGTCGGCATCCGCGTCGCCAAGGACCAGGACCTCTCGCTCAATCCGGACAGCATCTCCGGCGTCTGCGGACGTCTGCTCTGCTGTCTGACCTTCGAGCACGAGGTCTACCGCGAAATGCGCGGCTCGCTGCCCCGTGTCGGCAAGCGCGTCAGCACGCCGGCGGGCATGGGCAAAGTGATCAAACTCAACGTGCTGCAGCAGAAAGTCACGATTTCACTGGACGATCACCCTCAGCGGGTGGATGTTCCCGCGGACGAGATTGGTCTTGCCGTACGCACCGAAGACGCCCCCAACCAGGCACTGGTCGAGGCCGAACAGGCCCGGCGCGAGGCCGACCGGCGCGCAGCCGCCTTACGGGAGGCCGCTGCTCCATCCGAGACTGCCGACCAGCCGGACGAGCCTTCGGATCGGCCCGGGAAGCGGCGTCGGCGCCGGTCTCGTCGGTCGCAATCGGAACGCCGGCAGGACCAGGACGCACGGGAGGACCGGCCGGTCGCGCAGCCGGAGTCGGGAGAGGGCGAGACCGGCGAGGGACCAGCCAGGCGGCCGTCTCGCCGCCGCCGGCGGCGCAAGCCGAAGGTCGTCAACCAGCAGAGCGAATCCGCCGCCGCCGAGTCCGCCGCGACCAGTCAGCGACCGGATGGCGAACAGCGTCGACCGCGCCGTCGACGCCGACGGTCCCGCCAACGTGTCAACGAGCCGGATCAGTCACCGGACCCGTCCGAGTAACCGGCTAGATGCGGAACGCGCCGGGTTCGTCAGCCTCGTCGGTTGACTCTCCCGCCATCTGGTCGGCCAGCGCTGTCAACTGTTCTTCGTCGTACCAGTGAATCACGATTCGACCGCCGTTCGCAGCGCCCGTTGTCCCCGTTGTGATCTCGACCCTGGTGCCCAGGACAGATTCCAGTCGCGCCGCGGCGTCCAACATCGCGGGAGAAGGCTCGATCCGTCGACGACGGGACCCTCGAGTTGGCTGTGACAGCGCTCGGGCCGCCTCCTCGAGTTGGCGGACCGTCCATCCCGCGCTAACCGCCTGCTCCGCCAGCGATTCCTGCTGGGATGTCGGCGCGGCCAGCAATGCGCGACCGTGTCCCTCACTGAGCGCTCCCGAGGCGACCAGCGCCTGAATCGACTCCGACAGTCGCCGCAATCGCAGCAGATTCGCCACTGCGGCTCGGCTCTTGCCCACCTCTCCGGCGATTCGTTCCTGGGTCCAACCAGATTCCGTCAACTGCTCGAATGCCGCCGCGGTTTCGATCGGATTCAGATCGCTGCGTTGCAGATTCTCGACCAGCGCCAGGGTCAACCGGTCTTCGGCGTGGTCGCCCGCGCCCTGCTGAACCACGATCGGCACGGTCTGCAAACCGGCCAATGCGGCGGCCCGCCAGCGACGCTCTCCCGCGATCAGTTCGTATCGACCCATGCGCTCGGGCTGTACGAGCAGCGGCTGCAGGACTCCATGCTCGCGAATGCTGGCAGCCAGCTCCGCCAGCTCCTCGCGGTCGAACTGCTGACGCGGCTGCGAGGGATTTGGAGCGATCGACCCGATCGGCGCCTCCGTGGTTGCGCGTTCCGACTCATCGGGAGGACCAGCCGGGATCAACGAGTCCAGGCCGCGCGCCAGGCCGCGGCTGCCTGACCGATTGCCCGCTCCGGCTCCCCCGGTCGTCACCGCGCGACTCCATCCAACGCGCCGTCTCGATAGAGCGTCGACGGCGGCAAATCCGACAGGCGGTTCAACAGTTCGTCGGCCAGTTCCCGGTAGGCCTCCGCGCCTCTCGAACGCGGCGCATAGTCGATGATCGGACGCTGGTGGCTCGGCGCCTCCGACAGGCGGATGGAGCGTGGGATAATCGTATCGAACATCGCACTGAAGTGCGCTTTCAGCTGCGTCGCGACATCCTGAGACAGTCGCGTCCGGCCGTCGTACATCGTCGCCACGACTCCCAGCAGGTGCAGACCGGGGTTCAGATGCACTTGCACGCGGCGGATCGTTTCCAGCAACGCCGAGAGCCCTTCGAGCGCCAGGTATTCGCATTGCACCGGAGCGATCGCCGCATCTGCTGCCGCCAGGGCGTTCAACGTCATCAGCCCCAGCGACGGTCCGCAATCGATCAGGACCAGGTCATAGCTCCCGGCGACTTCCGTCAGCGCGCCGCGCAGGACGTACTCACGACGCGAATGCGCGGCCAACTCGATTTCGGCCGCGACGAGATCCATGGATGAGGGAACCGCGTCGAGACCTGGCCACGACGTGGAAACGATGCAACTCTGCAGTTGCGTCTGTCCCAGCAGCGCGTCGTAGAGAAACGCGCCCTGCGGCTGTGCGCCCAGAGCAGAAGTCGCGTTGGCCTGAGCGTCGGCGTCGATCACCAGCGTGCGTCGGCCCGCCTCTGCGGATGCGGCGGCCAGATTGACGGTCGTCGTCGTCTTGCCGACGCCGCCTTTCTGGTTCGCGACCGCAACCACGCTCACGTCGATGCGCCTCCGGCAGGTCCATTGGCTACGTTATGCCAAGAATAACGGTCAAACCGTTACGTCCCGAAGCGGGCCTAGTCGTCACGGTACAGAATTCGCACCCGACGCGATGAACCCTCTCCAAACGACTCCGTCTTCAGCTCCGCGTCGTCCTGCAGCTGCAGATGGATGATGCGCCGCTCCGCGGCCGGCATCACCCCCAGGGTGACCGGTTCGCCCTGATCGCGGACTTCCGAGGCAGCGCGCTGAGCCATCTCGACCAGGGCCGTCTCGCGACGGCGGCGATAGCCGTCGACATCGACGGTGACCGGGTTGTTGCCCTCCAGCGCTCGACTGATGATCACGTTGACGACGTACTGCAGCGCGGCCACATGCGCGCCGTGCCGCCCGATCAACAGTCCCAGGTCCTCGTCGCCGACCGGTTTGACGTCGAGCACGGCCACCGCGTGGCCCAGCCCGTCCATCGGCGTCTCGGGCTCGCGGGCCGTGACGTCGACGTCGAAGCCCAGCTGATGCGCGATGTCGGTGAGCACCTCGACCGCGAACTGGCGCGGATCCTCATTGGGCTCGAAGTCGGGGTCGGCCAAGAGCTCAAACGGCGCCAGCGGAGGACGAGCCGGCTGCCGCTCGCGGGGTCCATCCGGTCTGCGTCCTCGGCCACTTCTCCCCTGACCTCGGCGACCCCGTCCTGCACGACCGTCGCCGGATGGGGCCAGCTGACGCGAGCGGGAGCGGGAGCGATGGTCAGGCTGCACCTCTTGCTGTCCTTCGTCCAGCCCTGTCGTATCCGAGGAGCCCGGCTCGACCACCGTGCGCGCGCCGCTCCGGCGGCGTCCACCGGCTGAGCCGCCGCGTTGCCCGGGCGGTTCCCGCCGTTGGCCTGGCTCGATCTCCGTCAGATCGGAGTAGTCGTCAATCTTGGGCAATGCGGGCGGCGCGTTCCTGGCTCGTGAGGAAGAAACACCGGAGCGGGGCGTCACCCGGACCAACGATTGCGCGTGGCCGATGCCGAAGATTCCAGTCCGGCCTTCGTCAAGCACCTCGATGTCCACCTGCGCGCGCGACAGGCCGAGCCGTTGCAGCGCAAACTGAATGGCGTCGTCCACCGTGCGGCCTGATTGCTCAATCGTGTCCCTGTTCGCTTCTTGGTTCGCCATGACCGTTTCTCCAACCGATTGGCGCTACGGGCCTTGCGATGGCGGCGTACCGGATCGGTTCACCGGGCCCGAGAATCTACTTCATCTGTTTAACGCGACCGATTCGCTCTCCGTCTGCGCTGTCGCCGGCGTCGGGCAGCGCTCGTCTGCCGGCGTTGAGGACGTTCGGACTGTTGCTCAGTCGCCTGCTCTGCTTCTTCGCCCGTCGACTCGTTCGTCGCGGCCACCACGACCGCGCCGCCATTGGCCCCCGCCGCTGCCGCCGCTGCCGCGGCCGGCGCCGGCAGCGGATCGGACGAGAGCAACCACTTCCACGACCAGCTCAGCCCCTGCCGGTAGAAGTAGTAGTACCAGGAGGTGAGGATCGTGAAGATCGACGTGACCAACCAGTACAGGCCGAGTCCAGCCGGTACCTGCAGCGTGAAGAAGCCGAACATGAACGGCATCATCCACAGCATCGTGCGGTTCATCGACTCAGAGCGTTCATCCCGCGGACCCATTCGGGCGGTGGAGACCTTCTGCTGGATGTAGGCCGTCACGCCGACCATGATGGCCAGCGGCAACGACTGTTCCAGAGAGGACGAACCCAGGTCCCAGAAGAGGAAGTCGCGGTTGATCGGGATCGCCGAGGTGATGTACGACCAGTCGTACAGGTCGCTCGAGAGGCGCAGCAGCTGTTCCGGCGTGTCGCCCAGCGTCCGTCTCAGTACCTGGTAGAGCGCGATCCAGATGGGCATCTGCACCAGCAGCGGCCAGAGACAGCCGAGCGGATTGAATCCGGCCTCGCGGTAGACCTTCATCAATTCTTCCTGGCGGCGCTTGGGATCCTTGTACTTCTTCTGGATCTCCTGCATCCGCGGCTGCATTTCCTGCATCGACCGCGTCGCCCGCAGCTGTCGCAGGGTCAGGGGGTAGGTGATCACCCGAACGATCAGTGTGAAGAGGATGATCGCGACGCCGTAGTTGTCGTCGACCGCGTGCGCAATCACGATCAGCCCGTTCATGATCGGGCCAATCAGAATGTCGTTCCAGATGAAGTCGAGTATGTCCATCGTCTGTTTGCGTCAATCAGCGTCGATCAGTTTTGCGGATAGAGCCTGACGGCCTGGTTGGCGCCCAGCAAGACGGCGTAGAGCACCCCGTCTTCGTCGCCGACCAGGATCCGGTCGTCGCGCAGGATCGCATTGGCCATCAGGTCCTTGGCGCCTTCCAGTCGGAACTGCCTCAGTGGGGATCCGTCGGTCGCGTTGAGCTGATGAATCATCCCTCCGCGCGCCACGATCACGAGGATGCCGCCCTGACCGGACTCATGCTCAACGTAAAGCGGTTGGGCGCGAATCCGGTCGCCTACGGGAAACGGCTGCAGCCACTTCCTGGCGCCGGTCAGCGCGTCAATCGCATAGACATTGCCTCGCAGGTCGGTGGTGTAGATCACGCCGTCCCGGATCAGGGGCGTGCCCCAGAGCCAGTGTGAGGCCTCGGTGGCCCAGATCTGGGCGCCGGTCGCGGCGTCGAGACCATACAGCGTCCGATCCAGGCCTCCGACGAATACCAGCCCGTCGGTTGCGCCGATCGAGCCGGCGATTCCGCTCTCGATCTCGATTTGCCAGGCGGACCGACCCGCCAACTCGCCGTCCACGTTGATCGCGCTGATCCGTCCATCCAGCCCGGCCGCGATCAGCAGCCTGCCGCGTTCGGTGTCGACCAGCGCGGGCCCGCCCCAGATCTGCAGGTCGGAACCGCCGTCCCAGGTCCAGATCGGCTCACCCGGTTGCTCGATGTCAACCGCGTACACGCGGTAACCAGTGTCGGCCACATAGACCCGCGTGCCGTCGACCACGAGGTCGGCGACCAGCCGATCCTCGCTGTCGAAAACGAGCCGCGCCGATTCGCCGTCGCGCCGCACGGCATAGAGCGCGCCGTCGGAGTAGCCGGCCAACAGCCATTCGTCGGTCGCTTCGACCCAGACCGGATCAGCGTAGAAGGCGACCGGCTCGATCTCGCCGTCGAGACCGGGGAAGTTGCCGTCGTCGTCGGGGAATTCCCAGACCGCCGAACCGAGGTTGCCGTCCAGCAGCTGCACCGCGACCACCTGATCCTCGCCCGTGGGCGCGATCAGTCGCGTCTCGGGCTCGACCGGATCCAACGTCGGCGCCGCCCAGCCGTCCGGTTGATCAGCGACGTCGCAAGCGGCGATCAATGGAATGGCTGCCATCAACACCAGCAGAGCGGTTCCTCTTCGGCGCAGTCGCCTCAACTGTTTCACGTGAAACAATGACGGCTTGGCAAGGGACGACACGGCACTGGTCCATGCCGCCACCCGGCCGGCTTGCCGGTCAGATTGTTTCACGTGAAACATCCTGACTCGTTTCTGGCGCGCCCTCAGGTGGGGACGGCGCAGGATCGTAGCCGCCGCGATTGAACGGATTACATCGCACAAGCCGCCACAGGCCCAGGACCACGCCCGTCAACGCGCCGCGCGACTGAACCGCATCGATCATGTATTGCGAGCACGACGGCTCGAAGCGGCACTGCGATCCCAGGGCGGCAAACATCGGCGAGAACACCGCCTGATAGCCGCGAAGCAACAGGAGTACCAGGCGATCTGCGGTCTGGGCAACGGCCCGGCTCAAGATGCCCCCCTGTCGGCGCGCAATTGTCGCACGGAGCGGCCAACCAGACTGCGCAGGGTTGCATCGAGCTGATGGAAGTCGGCTTCAACCGCGCCCTGGCGAGCGATCACCACGACATCGAGGCCCGCGCAGTCGCCGGTCAGGTTCAACTGTCTGACCGATTCGCGCAGCCGCCGCCTTATCCGATTCCGCTGCACTGCGCCGCCCAGCCGCGAACTGACCGCGAATCCGAACCGGCATGGCTGCTCTTCAGCCTCTTGCCCTCTCGCCCGCGCGCGCAGCGCCAACGGACCCCGTGACGCCCGAATCCCTTCACGAAACACGGCATCGAAATCCGACTTGCGACGTAAACGCTGATCAGCAGGCATCGTCTGGCATCGTTCGCGAGCGCGTTACGCCGCGCTCGGCGCGCGCATTTGAGCAGGGAGACAACACGCAGCAGCCGTCGTTCAGACGACCGTCAATCGTCGCCGTCCTCGGGCGCGACGGCGTTTGATCACCGCGCGTCCACCACGGCTGGACATTCGCTTGAGGAATCCATGCTCCCGCTTGCGCGGTATTCGCTTTGGCTGGTACGTGCGTTTCGGCATCAGTTCCCTCACCACATCACGGGACACACTGACCCGTCGGACGGAGAATGTAGGACAAGTAGCTCTCAGTATACGCCAGCCCCCGACCTGTCCTGCGTTGACTGGACTGCGCAGCCGTCCCGCTCACGGTGACGATTCCGCGCGCTCCAACGCTCGATAGACCGCCAGCGACTCGACGACATACTGAACATACATTCTGGTCGATTGAAAGTCGAGCGCCGCAAGGAATCCATCGGGACCGGCGATGGCGGCCTCAGCCTCCCACCTGGCCGCGTTGCCGGGACCGGCGTTGTAGGCGGCCAGCGCCATGATCGGCTCGTTCGAGAATCCCTCGAGCTGACGCGCCAGGTACCACGCGCCAAACCTGATCGCCAGTTCCGGCCGCGCGAGATCGCTGTGCGCATACTCGATGCCCAGACCAGCAGCGATGTCCGATCCGGTCAACGGAATCACCTGCGTCAGCCCGACCTCGCCCGCCAGACCCTCCGCGTCGGCGTCATAGAAGCTCTCCCGCCGGATCAGCGACCAGAGCAGCAACGGGTCGACGCCCTCGGACTGCGTGTGCAGGGCCATCACCTCCGGCCAGGGCCTGGGATAGGCCAGGCGCAAGAGTTCGGGCGGCGCTTCCGTCCAGTTCAGACCGAACAGAGACATCACCTGGCTCGCTGCCCCGGCCGATGCGCGATATTCGCCGAGTGCGGCGAGCCGCTCGGCCGCGTCGACCAGGGCCCACGGATTGTTGCTCAGCGTGTCGACCAATGCAGCCAGCATCCGGTCCGCCGCGTCGTCGAATCCGCCCAGGCGCAAATCTCTGGCTGCCTGCCACTCTTGCAGCGCCTCCAGGTCGGTCTCAGCCGGATTCGACTCACCCGTCAGCCGCATCAACCACTCTGCCGCGGTGATCTCAAGGACAGGCGGCGCGTCCTGCGCCAGCAGGTCAGCCGCGCGGAGTCCGTAGTAGCCGATGGCGTCGATCTCCACGACCGCGCCGGCCCGTTCGACCGCTGCCTCCTCGTCGCCGGCCTCCCGACTCATCAGCGCCGCCCAGTAGAGGAACTCCTGGCGCGCTTCCCGACTCCAGTGTTCGGCGGCGAGCTCGGCCGCCTCGCTGAAGCGCAGCGACGCCTCGCTCCACTGCCCGCGGGACACCGCCAGCGAGGCCCATCGACGCGCAGCCTCAGCCGCCCGTTCGTAGTTCGGATGATCAACCATCACCCTGCGCCAATATTCCTCCGCCGCGAGTTGATCGCCGTCGGACAGGGCAAACTCGGCCAGCCGCATCGCCGATTCCGCCGCCAGCGCATCCGTAGAATCGCGTCCGATGACTGCGACATAACCCAGAGCCGCGCTGGCCAGATCTCCGTTGGCCTCGTGAATCGCGGCGATGTAGAACTCGCCGGCGACCTGCTCGGCAAGGTCTCCCGAACTGCCGAGTACGTTCAGCATCGCGTTTCGGGCCTCAACCCAGCGTTCCTCACGGAAGCGGACCAGGCCGATCGTCAGTTGGTCGACCTCGACGCCGGAGTCCAGCAGCAGCGCCAGCGCTTCGGAGCTTTCGGCGTGGTCGCGGTAGTCATTCACCAGTGCCCGCCAGGCAGCCCGCGCAGCGTCCAGATTGCCGGCGTCTCGCTGCAGCGCTGCAGTCCGGCTAAGCGCGGCCGCCTGATCGTCTCGCCAGGGCGATTGTCGTAACAGCTCGTCATAACGCTGAAGCGCTCGTTCCGACTCCCCGGAAATGTCGAGCTCGGTGGCGGCGATGTGAATCGCTCGCAACCGGTCCTGCTGAGGCAACATGCCGCCCAGCGCGCGTTCGGCCCACTCGATCGCCGCCGCGCCGCGTCCGGCCTGCTGCAGCGCCCTGGCGATCTCCAGCGAGATCAGGGCCCAGGCTGGGCTGTCCGTATTGACATAGTCCTGCATCGCTTCGACCGCAACGTCGGTCTGCGCCAGATCCAGCGCAGCCCGCGCGCGCAGGAGGTCGTGACGACGCGACTGATCGGATGGCAGGAATTCGGAAATCTCCGTCAGCGCCGCCAGCGCATCCGAGGGGCGGTCAAGGCGCAGCAGTAAGCGGACCCGGTCCAGTTTGAGCGTCGTCAGCGCATCAGGATCCAGCGAGTCAGCGCTCGCGATCGCGGTGTCGCGAACCGCCAGCGCCTGTTCCCAGTAGCCATTGTGCTCGAGCGCGGCGGCTTCCACGACGAGCAGCTCGGCCGGATCGGCGAGTTGGCGCTCCTGCGCGAGCGGCTGCTCCTGCTGATCGATCTCCTCCGACGGCGGCGCCGCCGGAGCCGGCCGCTCCGGTGTTGGCTCCGCCGCCCGTTGTTCTTGTTCCGCTTCATCTTGATCGCCCGAACAGGCCACCGCCAGGAGCAATGGCCAACTCAACAGAGCAATGAGGACGATCGGCCGGATGACGGACACGCCGGCGATCACAGCCGCTACGGGTACTATCACAACGATCCCGGAATCCGCCCCACCAACGCCTGCCCACACTGTACCCCTATGCCCCATCCCTCGGACAGACTTAGCCGCGCGACCTCGGCGACGACCTGGGCCGAGATCGACTTCTCTGCGCTGCGTCACAATGTCGAGCTGCTGCAACAACAGGCGCGTCCGGCGAGCGTCGCCGCCGTCGTCAAGGCCGATGCATACGGACACGGCGCCGTTGCCATCGCGAACGCAGCGCTGGCAGCGGGAGCGTCGCGCCTCTGCGTCTTCACGGTGCCCGAAGCGGTCGAACTCCGCACGGCAGGCATTGCCGCACCGATCCTCTGCCTCGGTCCAGTGCTGGCCGACGATCCCGAGCCCATCGCCATGTATGACATCGGCGCGGTCGTGGATTCGGCCACCACGGTCCGACGCCTGGCCGAGGCCGGGCAGCGCGCCACGCGAACGATTCGCGTCCACATCAACATCGACTCAGGGATGCAGCGCTATGGCTTGCAGCCGGCGAAGGCGATCGAGCTGGCGAAGATGGCCCATTCCGCTGCGGCGCTCGAGTTGGAAGGGGTCTTCACCCACTTCGCCGACGCCGCCAACCCGCAGCGCCGACCGTCGCTCGACGCGTTTCGGCGCTTTCAGGACGCCGCCGACCAGATTGGCGCGCCGCTTCGTCATGCCGCGGCGTCGGCGGCCGCCTTCAACCTGCCCGAGGCCTCGCTCGATTTCGTCCGAGCCGGCATCGCCCTGTACGGCATCGACCCCGCGCCGAAGTTGAGCGATCCGGCCGCGGCTCAGTTGCAGCCGGTGCTGTCCTGGCGAACCAGGCTGCTCGCGATTCGGCAGGTCGCAAACGGCGAATCCGTCTCGTACGGCGGACTGTGGACGGCCGAGCGAGATTCGCGCATCGGCGTCACCGGTGTGGGATACGCCGATGGCCTCGCGCGCCGCATGTCGCCGGGCGGCGAGATGCTCGTGCGCGGACGACGGGCGCCGATCCGCGGGGCGATCTGCATGGACACGACGATGATCGATCTCACCGAGATTCCCAACGCCACCGTCGGCGATGTTGTCACCATCCTCGGCGCCGACCGGTCGCAATCGATCAGCGCCTGGGACATCGCCCGGCGACTTGACACGATTCCCTATGAGATACTCACCGGCGTCTCGGTCCGTGTGCCCCGGCAACCCATCAATCAGGAGGGCTGACGTGCCTCACACGCCTCACACCTTGTCGCCAACGCGATCCGTTCGTAGGATCAGGGTCGGAGACAATTGATGAGCACTCGCACCCGTTTCTTTGGCGCCCTGCTGGCCGCGGTTGGCGCCGTCGCCGTCCTGGCGGCCCTGGCGATGGCGGGAACGACCGGCGCCAGTGAGTATCTGATTCAGGAAGAACCCGCACGGGGTGCGACGGTCGCCGAAGCGCCGCATCAGCTGGTCTTGACGTTCGACCGGCCGCTGGCGCAAATCAAGGGCGCGCACCACGTCGAGGTCACAGACGGCGGCGGATACCGCGTCGACGACGGTTACCCCGAGATCTCCACCTACAGCCGGCGAACCTTGATCGTTCCGATTCATGCCGAAGGCGACGGCACCCTGAACGTCGACTACCGGGTGCTCCTGGTTGGCGACGGCGAGAACCTGCAGATCAGCTCGTCCTACGACTTCACCGTCGACCACTCGCTACTCCCGATGGATGGCGATGCCGTCGAAGCGCCCGCAGCCGCCAAGTCAAGTCAGGCGCTCGTCCTGTGGACCGTCGCCATCTTGATCGGCATCGCCTTCGCCGGCGGCATGGTCTACTTCCTGCGCATGGCGACCGGCAACTCGCGCAGCTCGCTGGAACCCACGAACCGCAGCGTGTTCCGAGACTGAACCTTCTCGAACGGATCTCAGTCCTCGTCTGTCCCGCTGTCCGTCCCCGACCTCATGGTGGGAATCAACGGTTGAGCGCCGTCGTCCCGCTTCGGCTTACGTTCCGGCAGGTCCGCCACCCGCTGCCTGACCGCAGTGATCTCCTCCGCGGTCGCGCCCGGACCCAGCACGAGCACCGCCACGCCGGAATCGCGCAGCGCCTCAATGTCACCGGCCGAGATGTCGCTGGGACACTTCACTCCCATGGGCGCTGAGGCGAACATCGCCAGGCGGCGCAGATTGAGGATGTCGCCGAGGCCGACGGGAAACTCGACCTCGACGGCGATCTCCGCCGGTCGCAGGCTGCCTAGCGCGCGAGCGTCGGCCTCTTCGAGCCGCAGATCGTCCAGTCTCACCACGAAGTCAATGTCCTCGTCGAGTAACCCATCGGCTCGGGCGCCGTCGAGCTCAAACGAGACGAAGGCCGCGCCGCGTTCCTTGGCCTGAGCCACACTCTCGGCGGTTAACGCGTCCAGGCGCGTGCCCCAGAGGTCGACATTCGCCGACTCGACGGCTGCAATGTCATCCTCGCTCAGAGCCAGGCAGAAGTCGGCGCCCTCGACGACGCCAATCGCGCCGACCAGCATCGTGGCTTGAGGCTCGTCGGCGGCCGCGCCGAATCCCAACCGCCGCTGGCGGCTCTTGCGTCGGTCCCGGATCGCATCGGCGAACTTACCCATCGCTGCACCCCTCCATTTCCCCACTCAGGATCGTGCTCGACTCAACTAGAATCCAGCTTAATTCAGGCTGGCGCTCAGCCGATCGGGCGGGAGTGACACATGGACGTTGGCGACTGGTTGACCGCTCCCTTTGGTGGCGACGTACTGGAGTGGGCCCCGATCCCGCTGCGGATTGCCCTGGGGATCATCTTCATCGACGCCGGCCTGGGCAAGTTCCGCCGCGGCATCGGCGGGTTCTCCGGATGGCTGGAATCGCTCGGCGTCCCGCTCCCCCGGCTGGCCGGTCCGGGCGTGGCGACGATTGAGCTCGGCGGCGGCGTCTTGCTGCTGGCCGGCTTGCTCGTTCCCTGGATCGCCATCCCGCTGGCGATCAACATGATGGTGGCCACCTACGTCAACAAGTTCAAAGAGGGACTGCCCTTCCAGGGCTCCTCGGACAAGCAGGGCTACGAGTTGGACGTGCTCCTCGTCTTCGCCTGTATCGCCCTGATCCTGATGGGGGCTGGTCCCGCCTCGATCGATTCCCTGCTGTCCTGATTCGCTGGTCGATCTAGACGTCGGAACACCGCGAAGACCGCTTCCGGGATACGCTGGCTGGCGGCGAGCGAATCGGGCAGGGTGGCGCAGGCATGGAGCGTTGGTCGGTCTTTGTCGCCGAACACCCCTGGCGGGTGATCTTCCTCTGGGTCGTGACCATCATTCTGGCCGTGATGGCCGTGCGCTCCTGGGGCGGCTCGCTGACCGATTCGTTCACGGTTCCCGGCACTGAATCACAGGCGGCGCTCGACCTGCTCGTTGAGCGCTATCCGGCACGCTCCGGCTCCGAGTTGGTGGCCGTCTTCCATCGCGCCGACGGATCAATCCGGGATCCGGAAGTGCAACGCGCCATGTCCGAGTTTGCGCGCAATGCACGCAGCGTCGACGAGGTCGCGGTCGTCGACCTGCCCGATGCACGCCCCGGCAGTGTGTCGCCGGACGGCCGCACCGCGATCGTTCGCGTCCTCTTCGACAAGCAAGCCAACAACGTGGACACCGAGCACATCGGCGATGTGATTCGGCTCGGCGAACGCTATCGCGCGGACGGGCTACAGATCGACTTCGGCGGGGAACCGGTGCGCGAGTACGAAACCGAGCCGCCGGGCACATCTGAACTTGTCGGTCTCGGGGCTGCGTTGTTGATCTTGATCATTGCGTTCGGCTCAATCTTCGCGGCCGGCATGCCGGTCGTGTCGGCGTTGGTCGGGCTCGGCGTCGGGACGGTCGGCGTTCTGCTCGCGGCTGCCTATCTCGATATCTCCACGATCGCCCCGACATTCGGCGCGATGCTCGGCATCGGCGTCGGCATCGATTACGCGCTGTTCGTGATTGCGCGCTACCGGGAGCAGTTGGCGGCCGGCGTCGACCCGCGTGAGGCGGTCCGCGCCTCGGTCACGACTGCCGGCCGCGCGGTCGCGTTCGCCGGGTCGATTGTCGTGGTCGCCCTGCTCGGCCTGTTTGCAATCGGGATTCCGCTGATCGCCAACCTGGGGTTGTCCGCCGCACTGGTCGTTCTGCTTGAGATGCTGGTTGCGGTCTCGCTGTTGCCGGCGATGCTGGTGCTGATCGGCCGACGCATCGATCGCTTCTCAATCCCCAGGCTGCGCTACACCGCCGGAGGCGAGCATGGGCGCTGGTATCGCTTCTCGCGACGCATCGAACGGCGTCCCTGGCTCTTCCTGGTCATTGCCTCGGGCATCCTGATCGCCTTCATGGTTCCCGCATTCGACATCGAGATGGGCGTCTCGGATGACGGCAACCGCCCCACCTCCTATACCTCCAGGCGGGCCTACGACCTGATCGCCAACGGCTTCGGACCCGGCGTCAACGGCACCCTCGTCGCCGTGGTCGACAATCCAACCAGAGAGCTCCGGTCTGCAGAGCTGGAGCGGGCGCGGCAAGCGCTGCTGGAGGATCCCGGCGTTGCGGCGGTGCTGCCGGCCAATCTGTCGGAGAACGGCGAGACGGCGCTGATCCCCGTGATTCCGACCACCGCGCCGCAACAGGTAGAGACCCGCGAGTTGGTCAGCCGACTACGAGAGTCGGCGGTGCCTCAGGCATTGCAGTCGGCCTCGGCCGACACGCGGATTCTGATTGCCGGTTCGACCGCCGCCTTCGAGGACGTCACGAACAAGCTGGTCTCCCGTCTGCCGTACTTCTTCGTCATCGTGATCGGCGTCTCGGTGCTACTGCTGATGATGGCCTTCCGCTCGATCGTCGTGCCGCTCAAGGCGGCGCTGATGAACATGCTGGCGATCGGCGCCTCGATCGGCTTCATTGTCGCGATTTTCCAGTGGGGCTGGGGACTCTCCCTGATCGGTCTGGACCGCACGGGACCGATCGAGTCGTTCCTGCCGATGTTCATGTTCGCGTTGCTCTTCGGTCTCTCGATGGACTACGAGATCTTCCTCCTCTCCCGAATTCGCGAACACTGGTTGGAGACCGGCGACTCAGGTGAGTCGGTGGCGTTTGGCATCGGGGCGTCCGCCCGTGTGATCACCGCCGCGGCCGCGATTCTGATCGCCGTCTTCGGCAGCTTCGCCTTCTTCGGCGACGAGCGCGCGGTCAAGGAGTTCGGCATGGGCATGGCGTTCGCGATCTTCATCGACGCCACGCTCGTCCGGCTGGTCCTGGTTCCCGCCTTCATGCAGATCGCCGGACCGGCGAACTGGTACATGCCCAGGTGGCTGGACAACGCATTGCCCGGGCTGACCATCGACCCGCCCATCCCGGTCCGCACGCGGGTACGGCGAATGATCGGGATCGCTCTGCACATGGTCCTGGCGCGGCCGCAGAAGTCGGCGTTGCGCTAGCCCTCAGCCCGT
Source organism: Chloroflexota bacterium (assembly GCA_028875225.1). Classification (GTDB taxonomy): domain Bacteria; phylum Chloroflexota; class Dehalococcoidia; order Bin125; family Bin125; genus Bin125. The sequence goes on from JAPPFB010000011.1 coordinate 225,497, forward strand.
TCAATGGCCGCGGCGGCAGGATCTCGCTGCAGCGAGGTCGTGCTACTCGTCGTAGCGGTGCACCTCGATCTGCCACTCGCTGATTCCTGAGCCTTCGCCCTCCGGTTGCATCAGCACGCGCCATTCGCCGGCTGGTCCCGGAGCATCCTCCGGTGTGATGAACACGGCACTCGCGAGACATGCAGCGGCGTCTCCGCAGTTTGCGACGACGCGGCCCGAGACCACGGTCTGTCCGTCTGCAGTCATGACGAAGATTCGCGCCGTGCTCTGGTCGGGACCGACGATCGACGCCACGATTTCGAAGATCCCGTCATTGTCCTGAACGATGAGCGCGCCGTCGTCACCGAGCTCGCTGCCGATTCCCAACAGCGTGGGCTGCAGTCCGGTCTCCGTGATTTCACCGCGCACGCTCACGTCGCCTCTCGGCGTCGGCAGGGCGGCCCGGGTTGTCGCCGCCTCCTCTTCCATCGCCTCGGTCTCCTCCGGCAGCTCGCCGCCGGTCTGGCGGATGGTCAGGATGTAGGCCCCGGTTCCTTCGTCGGCGTAGTCCTTGACCGTCAGGCTGATGATGCCGTCCTCCGCGGGCGCTAGGGTCAAGGCCGAGTCGCGACCGAACGGTCCACCGCCCGTGTCGTCATCGACCGCGTCCAGTCCCGCGCCCTGCACCAGGAGCACGGTGTCGATCAACAGGCTTTGCGCCAGGATCTCGTAGACCGCGCCTCCGCGCAGCGTCAGATTGAAGCTGTCGGCGTCGCCGGGGATGTCGATCGTTCCGATGAACGGCGTGTTGATCTCGAGCGTTGCGATCTCGTCGGCCTCGGTCATCGCCATCAGCGGCGCGCTGGACGTGATCCGATAGGTCGGTTCGCTCGGCATCGCCTCCGACGCCTCATCCTCGCTCGGCGCCTCGGCCATCATCGGCTGCGGCGTGAACAGCAGCGTGTAGGGACCCATAGTTTCCGGGGCCAGGCTGATGATCGTCGCGCCGGCGATGATCCGCGATTCCTGCAAGACAATGCCCGCGGCGTCGATCAGCTGGAAGGCGGCCGGGGTTTCGGTTGAAATCGAGAGCGAAGCGCTCTGCCCGGTCGCGTCCTCAGCCAGGACCAGTTGCGCGGAACGGTGTCCGAAGGGGACGCTGACAACGTGCTCGGTGGACGCGCTCTCCGGATCCGGCGCGCGCGTGGCCGCGATCTCGGCCGGCGGCAGGCTGCGGGCCAGGTCGCCCGTGGAGACGTACCAGCCCAGACCCACCAGTCCGGCTGGTGCGAATCCGATCACCGTCCCTCCGCCATCGACCAGGATCATCCCGACCGTGCCGAATGGACTGTCCGGTCGGGCGTCGGTGCGCAGGAAGGTCCGCTGTCCCGCGTCCCATTCTTCCACTCCGCTCAGCACGCCCGAGTAGATCGACGGTAGCGTTCCCGCGCGGTCGTTGACGCCGTAGCCGATCGTGAAGACCGACGAGCCCGGGCTGATTCGCTCGCCGTCGCCGAGGCGAGCGCCGGGCAGACGGCGGACCAGGTTGTTGTCCAGTGGGCCCAAGTAGGCGAGGCCCGTGAACTGATCCCGCCCGACCACGGCGGCGCCCTCGATGACGTCGCCGTTCGACAGCATGACGTCTGCAAATGGAGCGCCGCGCAGCGATCGTTCATCGACGAGGACATAGCCGTCACTGATCACCAGCCCGGTCGCAATTCCGTCGCCAACCATCACCAGCGCGAGGCTGGGGAAGACGATGCTGTAGGCATACGCGCCTTCACCGCCGCCTTCGGCCTGGGGCGGCGGTTCGCGTCGCGGTTCCTCTGCCGGCTCTCGAGCGGGAGGACGGCTGGGAGCCGCAGCGGCGGGCTGTTCCTCTTCCTCTTCCTGCTGCTGCGCCTGCTGTTCTTGCTGTTGCTCTTCCTCGGCGTCATCGCCGATCAGATCACAGGCGCTGAGGATCAATGCTCCCGCGATCACCAGCGCCAACAACCAGAGTCCGCGAAGGCGCAGGCGATCGGTCAGCATGGTCACGTTCATCTCGGCTCCCGTCGCTTTCACGGCTCGACCGGGCGGCGTAGGCGCCGCGTCCGACCCCTCACCAGGCACTCGGGTTGTGATCGGAGTGTATCCCACGTCCGGGTTCGCCACGCGTTGACCGAGGCGCGATACTGGGCCTGGATCGGCCGGCCCGCACCGCCCGCATCGGCCGAGACGCAGGCTGCGGGCCATGGGATTGGAGAGGCGCGATGCAGTACATCCTGCTGGTACGGCTGTCGCCCGAGGGGATCGACGCGACGCTGGAGAATCCGCGGGCTCCGCTGGAGGCGGAGCAGAGCATCTCGATGCCCGATGTGAGTGCGCTCGGCATCTATGCGGTGCTCGGGCAGTACGACTTCGTCGCGATCATCGACGCTCCCGACAACGACGCCGCGGCGCGCTGGTCGATTGCGTTTTCGGCCAGGATCAGAGGCGAGATCACGACGATGCCCGCGGTTCCGATCTCCCATCTCCAGGGACCGGGCGATCCCAACCGGTCGACCGAGGCCTCGGAGCCTCTGCCCGGGCAGGCGAGCAACTGAACCGACCATGTCTGTTCTGGGCTGGTCTGAGCTGGTCTGGAGCCGGCGGGGGGATTCGAACCCTCGGCCTACGGTTTACGAAACCGTTGCTCTACCACTGAGCTACGCCGGCTGGGACACGACTCCGAGCGTATCGCACGACCGGCATCGGATTCGCCCGGATCGCGCAGACCGTTCGCCGTACGCCGGGATCGGTTCGATTGAAGCCCTTTCTTGATATAGACATTTTCTTTGCAACCGGGGGATACATTCATGCCTGCTCTATGGTGCAGTCATGTTCCGCCTGACGGTGTCCACACTCGATGACGAGTTCATCGCTCCGATCCAGCCGGCGCTCGAGCGCGCCGGCCTGCAGGTGGTCCGCTATCTCCCGGCTGAGGGCCAGCAACCGGACCCGGCGGCCGCGCCCGATGTCCTCCTGCTCGACTGGCGGCACGCCGTTCCCCCGGCCCGTCCGGCCGAGGTGCAGGCCTGGCCCGACGCCATGCGCCTCGCGGTCCTCGGTCCCGCCGATACGCGTTCGCTGGGACCGACGCAGGAGCTGGACGACTTCATCCTCGCGCCGGTACACGACGCCGAGCTGGTGGCGCGGGTTCAGCTCGTGCTCTGGCGTCATGGCCGAGCGCTCAGCCGCAACACGCTGGAGGCCGGGGACCTCGTCGTGGACACCTCCAACTACCAGGTCTTCGAAGGCGGCCGTTCGATCTCGCTGACGTTCAAGGAGTTCGAGCTGCTGCGCTTTCTGATGACGCACAACCAGCAGGTCTTCACGCGCGAGACCCTGCTCAACCGCGTCTGGGGATACAACTACTACGGCGGCTCGCGCACGGTCGACGTACATATCCGGCGCCTGCGTTCGAAGCTCGAGTCCAGCGGCCGACGCTACGTCGAGACCGTGCGCAACGTCGGCTATCGGTTCGCTCTGCCGCTGCGCTAGGGCCATCGCCAATGGTGGGGTGTTGGAGTGCAGGCCAGGCGAGGATGGCGGTCGGGGACTGGGCCCCGCGTCGGGACTGGGCCCCGCATCAAGTGCGGGGCATCGGAGGGGGAGTACGGGGCATCGGAAGGGGAGTGCGGGGCATCGGAGGGGGTGGGTGTTTGAGCGCGGACATCGGAACGGGTGGGGCAGGCTTGTGCCTCGGGAGAGTTGTGCGCAGCGCATGCGCGAGTCCATTCAGTCGCTCAAGGGGACGGAGATGACGCCCCGAGCGAGATTCCCAGCAGAGCTGGGAATGACCGTTCCTGGGTTGGGGACCGGTCTCCACGGGGAGAGGGGATCAGGCGGCGGTCGCGTTGTTGATCTGGGCGAGGAGGGCGTCTCGTCTGGCGAGGAGGCGGAGGGCTCGTTGACGTTGGGGGTGGTTGGGGTTGTGTTCGGGATAGTCCTTGAGCCAGTTTCGGTGTCGGAGGACCTCCTGGAGTTCTCGCTCGACGTTGGCTAAGGCTTGTTGGTGATTGGGTGGGGGTGATTTTCGGACGGAATCGGCGGATGTGCCGTTCTGGGCTGGGTTTGGGGTGGATTCCTGTTCGGTGGTGTTCGGTTCTGTTCGGGTGGGTTCGAGTTCGGTTGGTTGCGGGCGGCCCCCTCCGTCGCTGCGCGACACCCCCGCATCAGGTGCGGGGCAGGCTTCCCCCGGAGGGGGAGGTCTCAAGCCCGGTTCGGTTGCGTTCGGTGTTGTTCGGGTGGGTTCGGGGATGAAGGCGAGGGGTTGGTCGGGGTCGGGGGGTTCGGGGGTCGGGGCGGGTTGCTGGATCTGTTCGTCTTCTTCGGGGGTGGGCGGGTGCAGGCGGTCGGCTTTGGGGTAGCGGGCGCCGTAGCGGTCGACGGTGACGCCTCCCTGCAGGAGCTCGAAGGAGCGGTCCGATTCGTCGCGGCGGATCTGAGGGAGGGCGGTGAGCAGCAGGCGTAGTTCGTGCAGGTCGGCGCGGCGCTGGTCGTGGTGCGGGTCGTCGTGGTCGCCGAGGTGGATCAGGTTGGTCACGATCTGGTCGGCGGCGAGGTCCTGGATCAGGTCGCTGCGGAAGAGTTCGAAGTCGCGCAGGTCGGCGTGGACAGTGGAGACCGAGCATTGCATGCGCTGGGCGATCTGGCGCATGGTGAGTCCCTGCATGCGGAGCTGCTGGGCCTCGAGGATGCGGGCGCGTCGGGCGGGGTTGGGGTAGTGGGGGAAGGACATGGTCGGGTGCTCCTTGGCGGGGACTGGGTGCGGTGCTTATATCGTATGTATGTTCTGTGTGGGTGGCGTCGCTGGAGGGTGTGTTGCTGTTGACGCTGAGGTCTGGGCCCCGCATCCCCTGTTCAAGCCAGGGGCAGGCGAGTGCGGGGCATCGGGGGCTTTGGAGGACATCAACCCATCTTTCCGATCCCCCGCGCTTGACGCGGGGGCCAGGGCTCGGTCGTCGAGCGCGGCAGTTTCGTGATGCGACGCCTGGGTGCAGTCCGGAGGATCGGGTGGAAACGGCTGAGGTGCGAGGGTGTGCGCCTCGCGGGCGTGGTTGGGTGCTCTGGGCCCCGCATCAAGTGCGGGGCATCGGAAACGAGTGGGGGGCATCGGGGAGAGAGAGTGCGGGGCATCGGGGAGAGAGGGTGCGGGGCGTCGGAAACGAGTGCGGGGCGTCGGAGCGGGAGAGAGTGCGGTATCGGAGCGGGAGCGCCTGGCATCGATCCCTCTATCCGATCCCCCGCGCTTGACGCGGTGGCCAGGGCTCGATGGTTGAGCGGGGTGGGTTCGTGATGCGACGCCTGGATGCTGTCCGGGGATCGGGTGGAAACGGCTGAGGTGCGAGGGTGTGCGTCTCGCGCGCGAGGTTGGGTGCTCTGGGCCCCGCATCAAGTGCGGGGCATCGGAAGAGAGTGCGGGGCATCGGGGAGAGAGGGTGCGGGGCGTCGGAAACGAGTGCGGGGCATCGGAGAGGAGGGGGGTGGGAGGTACGGGGCAGTGGAAGGGCAGGGCGCGGAGGGAAGGGGGTGTTGACCGAGGTGGAGAGACAAGCGCGACACAGATCGTGCGGCGTGCGGGGGGTCCTGGCGGGCGTAACTCAGGTGTAACTCAAGGGCGGCGGATGGGGCGATGGCTGGCCATAGGATGATTCGCAGCAACCATTGACGCTGCACTGAGCTGACGCGGCAGGCGCCGCGACCGCGTGCGAGACCAACCGGCCCCGATTTTCGTGCAGCACGAGGATTTTGAGAGAGGCATTGGCCCATGGCAACCCTTGGCGACATTCAGAACCTGATCCAGGATCAGGGCATCCGCCGCGTCGATCTGCTGGTCACGGACCTGATCGGCCGCTGGCAGCACTTCAGCATTCCGGCTTCGAAGGTCGACGAGGACCTGGTCAACCGGGGTCAGGGCTTTGACGGCTCCTCCCTGCGCGGCTTCCAGAGCATCGACGAATCCGACATGCTGCTACGCCCCGACCTCGACTCGGCCCGGATCGACCCGACCGAGAACGTGCCGACGCTGAAGTTTATCTGCGACGTGCATGACCCGGTGACCGGCGACCGCTACAGCCGCGACCCGCGCTACGTCGCGACCAAGGCCGAGCAGCACATGATCGACTCGGGGATCGCCGACCAGGCTTTCTTTGGTCCCGAGCTCGAGTTCTTCATGTTCGACCACGTCCAGTTCCAGATGTCAATCAACCAGGCCTTCTACGTTGTCGAATCGGACGAGGCCGACTGGAACAGCGGCCGGGACGAGGACGAGAGCAACCTGGGCTACAAGATTCCGCCGAAGCAGGGCTACTCGCCGACCGCGCCGTTCGACACCCTGAGCGACATCCGCTGGGAGATGGCCGACGCGATGGAAGCGGTGGGGATGGAGCTGGAAGTCCACCACCACGAGGTCGCGACCGGCGGCCAGGGTGAGATCGCGACGCGCTTCAACACGCTGCGAACCAAGGCCGACGAGACGCAGTGGTACAAGCACATCGTCCGCAACGTGGCCAAGGCGCACGGCAAGTCGGCGACCTTCATGCCCAAGCCGCTCTACGGCGACAACGGCACCGGGATGCACTGCCACCAGTCGCTGTGGAAGGACGGCGCGCCGCTCTTCTACGAGGCCGGCCGCTACGCCGAGCTGTCCGACACGGCCCGCCATTACATCGGCGGCCTGCTCAAGCACGGCTCGGCGCTGCTCGCATTCTGCGCCCCGACGACCAACTCGTACAAGCGCCTGGTGCCCGGCTTCGAGGCCCCGATCTACCTCGCGTTCTCGCAGCGCAACCGCTCGGCGGCGGTCCGCATCCCGACCTACGAGACCTCGCCGAACAGCAAGCGGATCGAGTTCCGCCCGCCCGACGCCTCGGCCAACACCTACCTCGCCTTCTCGGCGATGCTGATGGCCGGCCTGGACGGGATCCGCAACAAGATCGAGCCGGACGACCCGGTCGACACTGACATCTACGAGCTGAGCGCCGAAGAGGCCGCGGGCATCCCCTCGGTGCCGCACTCGCTCGAAGGCTCGCTGCAGGCGCTGGCCGACGATCACGACTTCCTGATGGAAGGCGGCGTGTTCACGCAGGATCTGATCGACGAGTACCAGGACTTCAAGCTGACCGAGGCGCGGGACGTCTTCATGCACCCGGTGGCGGCGGAGTTCTTCCACTACTACCACATCTAGGGAGCGATACTGCTCTCCCCCCGCTTCGCGGGGGGAGATGCCGAAGGCAGAGGGGGGCTCGGCGAAGGCTCTCGCGCGGGGAACCCCTCAGTCGCTTCGCGACAGCTCCCCTTGCCAGGGGGAGCAAAGCCAGAGGCACCTCCGAACTGTAGGGCTCACACGAGATGACCAGCCTCAACGGCGATCTCAATGCTCCTCCGAGTGAGCAGCAGCATGTTCTCAATGCGTGCCGAGAGCATGACGTCCGTTTTGTCCGGCTGTGGTTTACGGACCTGCTGGGGCAACTGAAATCGGTCGCGATCACGATCGACGAACTGCCGGCGGCGCTGGAGAAGGGTGTTGAGTTCGACGGGGCGTCGATTGAGGGATTCGCCCGGCATGACGAGTCGGACATGGTCGCGCTGCCCGACCCGGACACGTTTGTGGTCTTGCCCTGGCGGCCTCAGCAACACCGGGTGGCGCGGATGATCTGCGACATTCACCGACGCAACGGCGAACCGTTCGACGGCGACCCTCGGCGGGTGCTGCGCCGCCAGCTCGAGTCGGCGCAGCAGCGCGGCTACACCTTCTACGTCGCCCCGCAGATCGAATACTTCTACTTTCGCGCGCCCGACGATCCGTCGCCGCTGGACTCGGGCGGGTATTTCGACCTGTCGCCGCTGGACACCGCGACCGACCTGCGTCGCGAGACGGTGTTGACGCTGGAGGAGATGGGCATCGGGGTGGAGTCCTCGCATCACGAGGCGGCGCCGTCGCAGCATGAGATCGATCTGCGCTACACCGACGCGCTGACCATGGCCGACCAGGTGATGACGACGCGCCTGGTGGTCAAGGAGGTCGCGATCAAGCAGGGCGTCCACGCGACGTTCATGCCCAAGCCGCTCAACGGCGTCAACGGCTCGGGGATGCATGTGTATCTCTCGCTCTGGGACCACGAGCAGAACCTGTTCTATGCGGAGGGCGGCGGTCTCTCGGAGATCGCGCGTTCGTTCCTGGCCGGACTGCTGGCCTACACGCCGCAGTTCACGCTGATCACCAACCAGTGGTCGAACAGTTACAAGCGGCTCGCGCCGGGGACGGAAGCGCCGGTCTACCTGACCTGGTCGCATGCGAACCAGTCGGACCTGGTGCGGATTCCGGAGTACGAGCCGGGCGATTCAGAGTCGACGCGGCTTGAGTATCGCGGGGCGGACTCGGCGACGAACCCGTACCTGGCCTTCTCGGCCTTCCTCGCGGCCGGACTGCGCGGCATCGACGAGGGACTCGAGCCGCCGCCGGCGGCCGAGGACAACGTCTTCGAACTCAGCCCGGCCCAGCGCGCCGCTCGCGAGATCATCGAGATGCCGACCACGCAGGGTCGGGCGATCGAGGCGTTCTCGAAGTCCGATCTGATGAAGAATGTGCTGGGCGAATACGTCTGGTCGACGGTCTTGCAGAACAAGCGGCTTGAGTGGGACGAGTACCGCTCGCAGGTGACCGACTACGAGCTGAGCCGCTACCTCGCGGTGCTATAGGGGCGGTGCTATAGGGGCGGCGCTGTAGCCGGCGCGAGGATTGCCTACAGGGGTTTTCGGGCGAGGAAGCAGTAGAGCGGGGTGAATATCCCGGTCTGACCGCCGGCGACGTAGGCCCGGGCCGTGCGATCCATCATGCTGATGACACTCGCTGATCCGTCGGGCAGTATTTTCATCCACTCGGCCAGTTGAGCTCCGGCGATGAGCGCTCGGCGTCCGAGCGGGCTCCTGCTGATGGAGCCGCGCCGGGTGCCGCGGGCACTCAGCATCGGCTGATACCAGGGGGTGCTGGCGCCTGGTTGGACAACGCCCAGGTCCTGGTGTTCGACGAGTTCGAAGCCCACCGCCTCGAGCGTCTGGTTGACCTCGCCGGTCGTCGCGATCTCGTGGAGCGCAATGCCACGCTTCAGTTCCGCCTTGATCTCCTGGTGGCGACTGTCTTCCGGATCGAATACGTCGGTCATGCACATTTCCTGACACCAGAAGAGGGCGCCAGGTTTCAGGACGCGGAAGATCTCGGCGAACGCGCCCTGTTTGTCGGGCGCGTGACAGGTCGATTCGATGGCGTAGGCGCGATCGAAGGCGCCGTCCGCGATGGCGCTCATATCCATGAAACTGGCGCCGAGGTAGTCGACCATGTGGCCGAGCTCGGCCTCTTCGTTGAGCGCCTTCGCGCGATTCAACTGGTGTTCATTGATGTTGACGCCGAGCACGTGCACGCCGGCCTCGCGCACCACGCGGCGCATGGGACCGCCGATGCCGCATCCGACGTCGATGACCTGCATGCCCGCTTCCAGTTGGAGGCTCTCGATCAGTGATCGCTGATGCCGGATCTGCGATTCTTCCAGGCTCAGGCGCGGTGAGAGCGGGGCGAAGTGCAGCGACTCGCCCCAGCCGAAGACCATGAACTCGGTGCAGACCTCGTAGTACTCCCTGACCAACTCGGCGTGATCAACCTCACCGCTCACATCGGTCGAGGATGCGCCTTCGAACCATTCCTGGTGTCGAGCGAGTTCCTTGCCGGGGAAGGCCGCATTCAATTGGCGGAGGAGCGAATAGATTCTCATACCGTCGTCTTCGTGGGTATGTATAACCGACTGGGCGAATCCACCTGACGCCAACAGGTCGGGTCTATTGGCCCATCACTGCCGCTGACAGCGCGGCGGCCTGCTCGAAGAGGCCCTCGGTCGAGCTGTGGATGACGTCGAACAGCGGCGTTGGATAGAGGCCGATGAAGAGCACGCCGGCGACCAGTACGACCAGGGCTCCGGCCAGCGGCCGTGAGACGTGGAAGCGCTCGCGATCGGAGCCTTCGGGCTCGTAGAGGTACATCTGCTTGATCACCATCAGGTAGTAGTAGAGGGAGACGAAGGACGCGGTCACACCGATCGCGCCGAGCCAGAGGAAGCCATTGTTGAAGGCCGCCTGGAAGATGATGAACTTGGTGGCGAATCCGGCGAAGAGCGGCATGCCGGCGAGCGAGAACAATGCAGCGGCTATGGCGAAGGCGAGGAAGGGTTGGCGTTCGGCGAGTCCGCGCAGGTCGACGATGTCATCGCGTCCGGTGCGGTTGTAGAAGGCGATGATGGCGGCGAAAACCGCGATGTTGGTGGTGACATAACCGATCAGATGCAGGACGAGGGCCGAGGCGGCGTCCTGGGATTGGCTAATGTTGGCGGCGTCGAGCGCGACGATCCCGACGAGCAGATAGCCGACCTGGGAGATCGAGGAATAGGCCATCAGTCGCTTGAAGTTGGTCTGTTGCAGCGCCATCAGGTTGCCGACGATCATCGTGACGGCGGCGAGAATGGCGACGAACCAGACCCACTCGGCGGCGGCGGGCAGGAAGGCCTCGGAGAAGAGTCGCAGGAAGAAGGCGAAGGCCGCGGCCTTGCCGCCGGCACTGAGGAATGCAGTGATCGGCAGTGGCGCGCCCTGGTAGGCGTCGGGCGTCCACTGGTGGAAGGGGACGGCGGAGACCTTGAAGCCCAGGCCGGCGGTGATCAGCACCAGGCCGATCAGCAGTCCGGGCCGCGCGCCGTCGGGGTCGACGCCGCCGCTGCCGCCGGCGAATGAGGCGAGCTGTTCGGCGATGTTGCGGGTGCCCTCGACCACGTCGGGGCCGATTGCCGAGTAGGTCGTCGTGCCGGTGACGCCGTAGATCAGCGAGATGCCGTAGAGCATGAGCGCCGAGGAGAAGGCACCGAGCAGCATGTACTTGAGCGAGCCCTCGTTGGAGAACGGATTGAGTTTGTTGAAGCCGACCAGGATGTAGAAGCTGAACGAGAGCAGCTCCAGCGAGAGGTAGGCCGTGAGTAGCTCGCGCGAAGCGGCGAGCAGCATCATGCCGAGCGTGGCGAACACAATCAGGCCGTAGAACTCGGCGTGGTTCTTGAGCCGGTCGCCGGCGAACTGGACCGCCGCCAGCACGGTGAAGAAGGCGATCCCGAGGAAGAAGACGCGGAAGAGGACAGTGAAATGGTCGACCGCGAGGACGGTTCCGAAATCGTCGTTCGTGTCCCAGTAGGCGACGGCGGTGACGATCGCGATGACCGCCAGTCCGATGGCGGTGGCATAGCCGAACCACTTCTGGTCGACATTGCGCAAGGCCAATGCCGCGGCAATGATGACCACGGCCAGGCCGGCCATGACGAATTCGGGGATGATCAGCTGATATTCGAGGTCCATCAGTGTCACCGTCCGGTCAGCGAACTGAGCGTGAACAGTCCGCCGATCTGATCAATGTTCGGCAGTTCCGCGACGGTCGGCGCGATCCGGTCAATGAACGGGTCGGGCCAGATGCCCATCGCGATGATCGGCGCGATCAGAACGATCGCAGCGGCGATCTCCCAGCGCGAGAGATCCTTCAGATTCTCCCAGCGCGGGTTGAACGGTCCCAGCGCGGCGCGGCCCATCAGCCGGAGCACGTAAATCGCGGTCAGCGCGGCGGAGAGGATGCCGAGCGCGGCGAACAACGGGAAGGTGTCGATCGTGCCGACGAAGATGTGGAACTCGGCCACGAATCCCGACAATCCTGGTAAGCCGAGCGAGGTCAGCCCGGCGATGCCGAAGAAAATCACGAACAACGGCATCTTGCGCACCAGACCGCCGAAGACACGGATATCCCTGGTGTGCGCCTGGTCGTAGAGTCCGCCGACCATGGCGAAGAAGAGGGCGGTCATCACGCCGTGCGAGAACATCTGCAGCACGGCGCCGTTTACGCCGATGTTGTTCATCGTGCCCAGACCCATGAGGACGAACCCCATATGGGAAACGGACGAATAACCGATCACGAACTTGAGATCGGTCTGGTGGATCGCGGAGATCGCGCCGTAGACGGCGGCGACGCCGCCCAGCACGAGCAGGACCGGCATCCAGAAGTCGGTGCCGGCGGGCAGGATCTCCATGCCCAGGCGAATGATCCCGAAGGCGCCCAGCTTCATCAAGACGCCGGCGTGGAGCATTGAGACCGCCGTCGGCGCGGCCACGTGGCCGTCGGGCGACCAGGTGTGGAAGGGGAAGAGGCCGGCCAGGACGCCGCAGCCAATCATGAAGAATGGGAAGAAGGTGTTGGCGAAGCCGCGGCCGAACTCGATATCGCGCAGCACCGCCATGTCGAAGGTGCCGGCGCCGGCCTCGGCGAAGACGGCGAAGATGCCGACAAAGATCAGCACCGAGCCGCCAACCAGGACCATGGTCAGCTTCATCGCGCCGTATTCCTTGTTGGTCGAGCCCCAGATCACGATCAGCAGGTACATGGGCAGCACGGCGAGCTCGTATGCGAAGAACCAGAAGAACAGGTCCTGGCCGATGTAGACGCCGTAGACGCCGGTGAACAGCGCCATGAAGAGGATGAAGAAGTCCTTGACCCGGTGCGTGATCTTCCACGAGACGAGCACGCCGGCGAAGCCGACCAGACCGTTGAGCAGGACCATCGGCGCGGCGATGCCGTCGACGGCGAGATGCAGCGAGATGCCGTTCTCGCCGAGGAAGCCGATGTTCTCGATCCACGGGTACTGCAGGTCGAACTGGTAACCGCCCTGGGCGAAGTCGTAAACGGCGAAGATCCAGATCGAGTCAATCAGCGTGGCGGTTGTGGCGATCAGCGCGATCCAGCGCACGACGTTGGCGTGCCGCGAGGGCACGAGGATCGTGAGCAGCATTGCTGCCCCGGGGATCAGCAAGAGCAGGAGGAGAGCTTCACCTGCGTCCACGCTCTATGCCTCTTTCTATCTCGTTCGCTTAACCGCGCAGCAGGAAGGCGAGGCCGCCCGCGAGGGCGACGCCGACGACCATCAGCAGCGCGTAGTCGGGAATCCGTCCGGTGACGTGGTAGCGCAGCCAGTAAGCGGCGTAACGCGTCGCGTCGGCCGGGGCGTTGATCCCGGTGTCGTTGACGATCATGCGGTCGAACCAGGCCACGATCCGGGCCAGCGGCAGCATCGCGCGGTCGATGCCCCACTGGTAGGCCTCGTCGAAGTAGAACTTGTTCTCGATCACCGCGGCCAGACGCGGCTGGAATTCACGCACGGCCTGGGCCCGATGAGAGTTGCGGCCCCAGAAGAACCACCAGGCCGTCAGGAATCCCAGCAGCGAGACCGTGCCGGTCACAGCCGCGATCGAGTTGGAGAAGTGGAAGTCATGCGGCTCGGGGAAGTAGACGTAGTTGTTGATCCCGCCGGGGAAGCCGAGCGCGTCGCCGACCTGGTCGAAGGCGACGAAGCCGATCAGGAAGGTGAGAATGGTGAGGAAGACGAGCGGAATCAGGATCGTCGGGTCGGCCTCGCGGGCGCGCCGGATCACGGCGATGTCCTTGGGCGGTCCGAAGAAGGTGATGATCACCAGCCGGGCCATGTACAGGGCCGAGAGGAAGGCGGCCACGCCGAGCAGAATCGCGATCGCGGTGTTCGCGCCGCCGAGGGTGGCGACGAAGATCTCGTCCTTGGAGAAGAACCCGGAGAGCGGCGGGATCCCGGCCAGCGCGACCGAAGAAATGATGAAGGTTGACGCGGTCACGGGCATGCGCCACCAGAGTCCGCCCAGCTTGCGCGCGTCCTGTTCCTCGGTCATGTGGATCACGGATCCGGAGCCAAGGAAGAGACAGGCTTTGAAGAAGGCGTGCGTGAGCAGATGGAACATGGCAATGCCGACGGCGCCGACCCCCAGGGCGACGAACATGAATCCCAGTTGCGACACCGTGGAGTATGCGAGCACTCGCTTGATGTCGTTCTGGGCCAGCGCCATCATGCCGGCGAGCAGTGCGGTTGTCAGGCCGACGGCGAGCACCACGTTGGATGCGCCCGGCGTGACCTCAAAGACCGGCAGCAGCCGCGCAACCAGGTAGACGCCGGCGACGACCATCGTCGCGGCGTGGATCAGCGCGGAGACCGGCGTGGGGCCTTCCATCGCGTCGGGCAGCCAGACGTGGAAGGGCACCTGCGCCGACTTGCCGGCCGCGCCCAGGAAGAGCATCAGCGTCGAGAGGGTCAGATAGCCGTCGCCCATGACCTGGGGCAGGTCGTTGACCCGCCCCGCCTCGGCGGCGGCGATGATGTCGGAAATCTGGAACGAGCCGGTCGCTCGCCAGAAGAGGATGATGCCGATGAACAGGCCCACGTCGCCGAGTCGCGTGGTGACGAAGGCCTTCTTCGCCGCCTCGACGGCAGAACGGCGCTCGTAGTAGAAGCCGATCAGCAGGAAGGAGCAGAGGCCGACGCCTTCCCAGGCGACGAACATGAGCAGCAGGTTGTCGGCCAGGACCAGGGTCAGCATCATCGCCACGAAGAGCGAGAGCACGGCGAAGTACCACCAGTAGCGCGGCTCGGGACGGCCATGGTGGCGCAGATAGTTGGTCGAGTAGATGTTGACCATCAGCGCCACGGTGGCGACGACGAAGACCATGACCATGGCGATCGAGTCGACGGTGAAGCCAAGCCGGACGACGAAGCTGTCGAAGTTGATCCAGTCGGTGCCGACGTTGCGGATGCCGCCCAATCCGGCGCCGAGCCAGTCGAGGTGCGACTCGAGCACGAAGAAGAAGAGCACGAACACGGCCAGCGCCGCGCCGACCGAGATGAAGTCGCCGCCGCGCGGCAGCTTGCGGCCGAAGAGGAACAGCACGACGAAAGAGATGGCCGGGATCGCCGGCAAGATCCATGCGTGGTCAGCCCAGATCATCTCAGCATGCTCCCGGTTACCACTTGAGGAGATTCACTTCGTCGACGTTCGCGGTGGCGCGGTTGCGGAAGGTCCGCACGACGATGCCGAGCGCCAGCGCGACCTCGGCGGCCGCGATCACGATGATGAAGAAGGCGAAGATGACTCCGGTGATGTTGCCGAAATCGACGTGTCCGTAGACCGCGAAGGCGACCATGTTGAGCGACACGGCGTTGAGCATCAGTTCCACCGAGAGCAGGATCAGCACCGCGTTGCGGCGCGTGAGGACACCCATCGCGCCGATCGCGAAGAGCACCGCGTTGACCACCAGGATGTGTTCGAGCGGCGGCATCAGTTGTCGTCCTCATCGGGTGAGGCGAGCATGATCGCGCCGTCCAGGGCGATGGAGAGCAGCACGCCGACAATGATGAAGGGGACGATCCAGATTGTGAAGATCGCGTCGCCGATCGCCTGCAGTCCGACCGGCTGAATCGCGGCGGAGGATTCGGGCGTTGTCCAGGTCGTGGCGACAATGCCGCCGATCAGCGCGGCCAACAGACCAAGCGAGGCGGCGATACCGAGCGGCCGTGAGCGGCCAAACAGGGCCTGCGGCCGTTCGCGGGCTCGCGTCAGCATCAATGCGAAGAGGATCAGGATGACCACGGCCGAGCCGTAGATCAGCAACTGGACGAGGGCAATGAACTCGACCGTGAGGATCAGGTAGATGCCGGCGACTCCGGCGAGCGAGGCGATGAAGAACAGCGCGGCGTAGACGATGTTGCCGGCCGTGACGACGCCGATCGCGGAGATCAGCATGACCACGGCCAGGATCCAGAACACCACCTGAGTCGCGGTGACACCGTCCTCCACGCGGTTGCTCCTCTTCCTCTTCGATCTGGTCCGTTAGTCTCCGCCGGCTTCGACCGGGGTGACCTCTGGTGCGGTGATCACGCGCGGTGTGGCCGGCGTGGTTTGTACGGTGCGAGCGCCCTCGCCCTGCTTGCGGCGCATGATGTAGTAGACCAGTCCGCCGAGCGCGGCGAGCAGCCCGAACGAGACCAGTCCCACGACCCAGTCGGCGCCGCCGTAGGCGAGGATGATCCCGTTGGCGATCACCTGGATGATCGCGAAGGGCAGGAGCACCTTCCAGGAGAAGGCCATGAGCTGGTCGATGCGCAGGCGTGGGAATAGGGCCCGCGAGCCGATAACGAGCACGATCAATACGGACGTCTTGACGAAGGTCAGCACGATTTGCAGGCCGAGTCCGACGTCAGCGCCGAAGGGCCAGTTCCAGCCGCCGAGGAAGAGCGACGAGGCGAGCACGACGAGCAGGAAGAGCGCGGTGTACTCGGCGAGGAAGAACATCCCCCAGCGCATGCCGGAGTACTCGACGAAGTAGCCGCCGACCACTTCCGATTCGGCGATCGGCATGTCGAATGGCGGTCGATGCAGTTCGGCCAGCATGCCGATGATAAAGATGAAGAAGCCGAGCGGTTGCAGCAGGATGTACGGGGTCGTGGTCTGGTCGCCGACGATTGAGTTAATCGAACCGGCGGCGGATGCGTCGCCGTCAACGGCGAGGCGGCCGGCGGCGACCATGACGACGGCGACGACGATCAGCAGCATGGGGATTTCATAGGAAATCGCCTGCGCCGCGGCTCTCACGCCTCCGAGCAGGGCGTACTTGTTGTCCGATCCCCAGGCGGCCATGACCACGCCGACGATGTTCAGTCCCAGCACGCCGAAGACGAAGAGCAGACCGAGGTTGAGGTCGCGGATGAACCAGGTTTCGGTGAACGGCATCGGGACGAAGACGAGGAAGACGGGCACGAAGGCCATGTAGGGGGCGAGTTCGAACGCCCAACGGTCGGCCGTGATTGGCCGGACGTCTTCCTTGGTGATCAGCTTGAGCGCATCGGCGATCGACTGCAGCGTGCCAATCGGTCCGGTGCGGGTGGGGCCGACGCGAGCCTGGAATCGGGCGAGGATTTTTCGCTCGAGATAGATCAGGGCGAAGGCCATGATCGTCATCAGGGCGACGATGAAGATGATGCGCAGCAGCGCATCGATCCAATCGGGCATGCTGACGCCGGCGAACTCGCTCAAGACCATTTAGCGCATCCCCGCTGGCTGTTGGCGCTGCTCAAGCAGGTTACACGCGATCCTGCTTACACCCATCCTGTCCTCTTCCAGAGCTCCCCCTCCGGGGGAGCTGTCACGGAGTGACTGAGGGGGCCTTCCCAGATGGTGCGCCAGCTGGACATGACCCTCTTCGTCAGCGCAGGCAGCCCCCTCCGCCCCTACGGGGCACCTCCCCCAGAGGGGGAGGTCTTGACTATGGGCGACCATTAGCGGTCGACCTCGCAGAGCACGATGTCAATCGAGCCGAGCGCGACGACGGCGTCGGCGAGGTAGGTGTTGAGCACCTGCGGTCTGAGCGATGAGAGGTTGTGGAAGCATGGCGAGCGCATCTTCACGCGCCACGGCTTGTCCGTGCCGTCGGAGACCATGTAGATGCCGTACTCGCCGCGCGGATTCTCCTGGCGCATGTAGATTTCGCCGGGCGGCGGTCGCAATCGGGCGGGCATTCGCTCGGGCTCGATCGGGCCGGAGGTCGGCATCTGTTCCAGCGCCTGGCGCAGGATTGTGACCGACTGACGCATCTCCTCGAGCCGCACGAGATAGCGGTCGTAGACATCGCCGCGCTCGCCCACGGGAATCTCCCAGTGGAAGCGGTCGTAGATCGAATAGGGTTCGTCGACGCGCAGATCGAAGGGCACACCCGAGGCTCGCAACATTGGCCCGGTGACGCCGTAAGAAATTGCTTCATCCGCCGTCATCGCGCCGACGTCGCGGCAGCGGGCGACGAAGACCTCGTTGTTGGTCATCAACTCGTCGACGTCCGTGATCCCGACTTCGACCTGGTCGAGCACCCAGTGCGAGTCCTCGACGAAGGTCTCGTGCGGCTCCCAGGCGAGTCCGCCGACGCGGAAATAGTTGTACATGATCCGGTCGCCGCAGACGGCTTCGAACAGGTCCTGGATGCGCTCGCGTTCCTTGAACGTCCAGGTGAAGGCGGTGCCGAAGTAACCCACGTCGGTGCCGAAGGCGCCCATGAACATGAAGTGCGAGAGCAGGCGGTTGAACTCGGCCAGGATCAGGCGGACGTACTCGGCCCGTTCGGGGATTTCGATGCCGGCCAGGCGCTCGACGGCGTTGACGTAGACCCACTCGGAGTTGAAGGCGGCCAGGTAGTCGGTGCGGTCCTGGTAGCCGAGCGCGCCGCGATAGTCGAGGTTTTCCGACAGCTTCTCGCCGCCGCGGTGCATGTAGCCGATGTAGGGGATGGCGTCCTTGACGATTTCGCCGTCCACTGTCAGGACCATGCGGAACACGCCGTGCGTCGCCGGGTGTTGGGGCCCGATGTTGATGTTCATGTCGACGGTCTCGAACTCGCGCTCGACGACGACCGGTTCGGTCAGGACTTCACCCTCGAAGGTTTGCTGGACCACGCGGTCTTCTCCTTCGTATCCCGTTAGTCGCCGCGCAACTGCGCGCGTCGAGCGGCCGCGAGTTCGCGGCCGAGGCGGACACGCTCGGCCTGTGCGGCGGCGCGGCCCTCGGGGTCTTCTTCGGCATCGGGGATGGCCGGCAGTTCGGGCGGTGGCGGCGCCGGCGGGCGATCGTCCTGCGCTGGCGCACTGGCCGGTGCTGCCTCGGCGGCTGGTGCAGCGGCCGGCGCGGCAGCCGGAGGCGGAGGCGGAGCTGCGCCTTCCGGTCG
>JAPPFB010000028.1:0-82791 GCA_028875225.1 Chloroflexota bacterium
TCGGCCATGGTTGGTTGTCCTGGTCGGCGGTCCTTCAGGGTGATTGTTGCATAGGCAGCGGGCTCTCAGCCCACCCCTCGATGCCGTCATCCCCGACTCCGCATACATTGAGAACATCTGAACGACTCAACGGCAGACAGCCGGGCGACCCATGCTCCGACCACTTCCAGACCCCACACCCGACATTCCCGGAATCGCCCGGATCGACCCGCTCTCACCCTCACAGAATCCGCATTGGTCTGGACTGATCTGGACAAATCTGGACAGATCTGGACAAATCTGGACAGATCTGGACTCGAACGGCTCAAAATCCCCGTCCAGCACACGAAATTGACACAAACTGACCCAAATTCACCGCACAAGCCGGCCGGACCGCCTCCGGCAACCTCCGAGCGGCAGCTAGTCGCAGCAATCGTCGCCGAGGTCGAGGCGGCAGAAGCAGGAGGATTGGACTTCGGTGTCGGCTCGGGCCTGGGCGAGGTGGAGGCGTTGGCGGGCGACGGCGGCGAGGTCGTCCTGGCCGGTGCGCTCCAGGCACTCGACGTAGCCGGCGAGCGCCCAGACGTTGTCCAGATGCTGGCGGGGGCGGCTGACCGATGAGTCGTAACCCAGGTCGGCGCGGTAGACGTCGAGCGCCTCCGCGACGCGGTCCTGCTCCAGCAGCAGCGCGCCCAGCGCGTGGCGGACGGGCTGCATCCAGCCCCAGGGCTCGTCGTAGTGCAGGTGGTCGTCGAGCTCGACCGCGTGGCGCAGGTGGGCGAAGGCGGCGTCGAACTCGCCCTGTCGGTAGGCGATCTCGCCGCGCATCATCTCCTGGGCGATGGCGAGGATGTCGCGGCTGGGATTGTTGAACTGGTAGCGGGTGTCGGGCACCAGGTCGTAGGCGCGATCGAACTCCGCGGCCTCGGCCACGGCTTCGTCGGTCCGCCCCAGCGTCGCCAGAGCGATCGCCCGCGCATAGCGCATCGTCGCCGTGGTCACGCAGTAGAGCTCGCGATCCTCCGGCAGCTCCTGCTCGAGGATCTCCTCCCACTTGCCGAAGCGGACCAGCACGTGCTGATCGATCGGCACGAACGCCTCCAGCCAGTCGGCCATGTTGGGCGTCTCCATCCGCAGCAGCTCCTCGGGAATCTGCGCCTGCATCGCCCGCGCCGTCTCAATCGCCGGCCCGAACTGGCCGAGGAACATCGCGCCGTAGATCTTGAAGTGATAGTTGTGGGCCCGGTACATCGTGTAGAAGTTGAAGGGCCCCCGCGCCTCCACGTACGGCCGGTCGGCCTGGATTGCCCGCTCGTTCCAGTTGACGACGTTGAGGTAGTCGCCGCAGAGCACGTCGATGTGCGTCGCCATGTGCTGCAGGTGTCCGGAATGCGGCGCAATCCCGCGCAACTGGTCAGCCGCCCGCAACGCCTGCTCGGGGAAGGGCGACATCTCCATCAGGTGGATGTACATGTGCAGGATGCCGGGATGCGGCGGCTCGCCGCAGTGAGCGATCCGCGCCATCGCCCCTTCCAGCACCTCGCGCGCCTCGACCGTGTCGGCGCCATTTGCAGGCTCGCCCGACTCCAGATTCCACAGCGACCACGGAGTCCGGTTCATCATCGCCTCGGCGAACAGCGAGGCGATGTCGGAGTCCTCGGCGTGCTTTGCGTAGACCTTGCGCATGGCGTCGGCGTAATCGTCGACCCAGGGCATCATGTCGTCGAGCGGTTCGGTCTGCGGATAGCGGTGTCGCAGCGCGGCAATCAGGTCGCGCTCGGCCGGCGTGCAGTTGTCGGACAGCGACACTGCGAGGTTGGCCTCGTCGAAGGCCGTGGCCAGCGCCGCTGCGACTTCCTTGCGCCCGAACGCCTCCCAGGGCTTGTTGTAGTTGGGTCCGATTGCGTAGGCGATGCCCCAGTGCGCCATGGCGCAATCGGGGTCGGCCGCGACCGCCTGGCGGAAGCAGTGGACCGCCTCGTCGTGGTTGAATCCGTAGGTCCAGATCAGTCCGCGGTCGAACCAGGTCTGGGCCTCCTGAGAGGACGTCGTGATCTGCCGGCTGTAAGTGCCGAGGTCGAAGTTGTAGGTCACTCCACAGGCCTTCCTGTTCGAAGTTCAAAGAAGATGTTCTCTTGATCGTAGGGCGCTGAATGCCGCTTCTTCACTCGCAGCACTGGCGCCCGCGTCCTGATACGCTCGTTGGCAGGAGAGTGGCATGAGCGACTTGTCGAACTTGACCGGGACAATTTTCTTTGACGTAGAAGGTGGGTACGTATCTGAGTGCCCGGAGCTAGGTGTCGCGAGCCAAGGAGAATCTGTCGAAGAGGCGTGGGCCATGCTGGTCGAAGCGGTCGAGTTGACGTTGGAAGACGCGGATGAGGATGAGATACGAGCACGCCTCGACGGCTCGTACTTTTCCGACCCTCAGTTCACTGAGGAAGAATTGATGGAAGGCCTCAAAGAGGTTGAGTCGCGTCCGCTGCTGGTCCAATCGGACTTGCTCGGCGCAGCTGGTGGCTAGACTTCGAGTTCTTTCCGGGCGTCAGATCATCCGGATCCTTGAGCGCCAGGGCTTCGTGTTCGAGAGGCAACGCGGAAGCCATGTGACGATGAGACGCCGCGCCGAGTCTGGGCAGCAGAGCGTCACCGTGCCATTACATCGTGCGGTCAAGCGCAAAACATTGATGAGGATCATCAACCGTTCTGGATTGCCGCGAGACCTATTCGAGTAGCCCGCATATCCTCCTCCCATGACTACCAACCACCTCCGACCCCCGCTTGACGGGGTCACCGTGATCAACGCTGGCCAGATCCTGGCCGCTCCTCACTGCGCCACAATCCTCGCCGAGTTCGGCGCCAATGTGATCAAGCTGGAACGGCCCGGCACCGGCGAGACGAACCACGGCACGATCTCCTACGTCCAGGAGAATCGCTCGCAGCGTGGCGTCACCTGCAACCTCGCCGACCCACGCGGCAAAGAGCTGTTCCGCGGCCTGTGTTCGCGAGCCGACGTGCTGATTGAGAACTTCCGGCCGGGCACGCTGGAGAAGATGGATCTCGCGCCCGACTCGCTGCGGGACGGAAATCCGGGCCTGATCGTGACGCGGGTCTCGGGCTATGGACAGACTGGTCCCTATCGCGAGCGGGCGGGGTTTGACCGGGTCGCGCTGGGCTTCGCCGGGATGACCTATCAGACCGGCTGGGCCGACGGTCCTCCGGTGCGTCCCGGCTACATGGTCGCCGACTACTCGGCCGGCGTTTTCGCGGCGATGGGCACGATGATGGCCCTGCGCGCCCGCGATGTCAACGGTGGCGTTGGGCAGGATGTCGACGTAGCGCTCTACGAAGCGATCTGGAAGCAGTCCGGCACGCACGCCTCACAGTTCCAGATGAGCGGCCAGAACCGTGAGCGCTCAGGCAACTACTGGCCCGGCGTCGTCCCGGCCGAGCAATGGCAAACCGCCGACGGGCATCACCTGATTATCAACGCGACCACGCAGGGCACGTTCGAACGGCTCGTCGCGGCCATGGACCAGCCCGAGTTGCTTCTGGACCCGCGCTTCGAGGTTCATCGAGATCGCCGAAAGCATTACGAAGCGATCCACCAGATCGTCGGCGCATGGATCGCCAGCCTGACCCTGGACCAGGCCCAACACCTGCTCGACAAACATGGCGTGCCCGCCACCAAGGTCTACGCCACCTCCGACATCATGCAGGACGAACACTACGCCGCGCGCGACCAGATCGTCGATGTGTCCTCAGAGCAACACGGAGAACTCCCACAACCGGGAATCGTGCCACGCCTGTCGAAGACACCCGGAGCCGTCAAGCACCGTGCTCCAACGCTCGGCGAGCACAACCGCGAGATCTACGGCGGCATGCTCGGGATCAGCGATGTTGATCTCGACCAGTTCGCAGGAGACGGCGTCATCTAGCGGTTCTCGCCTTGCTACGATCTCGGCAACTCCTGGAGATGGCATGACCACCACTGCTCCTGTTGCTGCGCATCCTCTGCCGGGCATGATCCGTCTTGGTTGCGGCCTCGGAGCGATCAGCGACGAGGATCTCGAACGGATCTGCAACGACAACCCAGGCTGGCAGATCGAGATCGACGCCGAAGAGGCTCTGGTGATCAATGCCCGACCCTATGGAGTAGTTCCCGATGTATGCACCGAGATTGGTGCGCAGGTCGGCAACTGGCGGGTGAGTGGTGGCGGTGGACGAGCCCGTGACTCCAGCGCCGGCTACCGCATGACCGACGCCGACGGACGCACACGCCTCCTGGAACCCGATGTCTCCTGGGTTAGCCCCGAGCGATTGGCGACGGCGACGCGCGAGGACGTCAGGGGTGCGATGTCGTTCAATCCCGACTTCGTCGTTGAGATCCGCTCGCCCAGCGACCGCCTGCGCGACCAGCAAACCAAGATGGACATCTGGATGCACTACGGCGTCCGACTCGGCTGGCTCGTCGACCTGGATTCTTGCAACGTCTGGATCTACCGACCAGATCAGGATCCGCAGCTATTGGAACGTCCTGCGACGCTGGACGGCGAAGATGTGCTCGTCGGGCTCGAGGTCAACTGCGCCGAAATCTGGCGCCTCGCCGACGAAGCCAACCAATCTGCACTTCCCTCTCCCCCTGGGAGAGGGTCAGGGTGAGGGTCGAGTAGCCATGACCACCGCAATCGTTGAACGAACCATCACCGCCTTCCTCGACGGTGACGACTCGCTTGAAATCAACAACATCATCCACTCCACTGCGGGCGCCGCTCGCTTTGGTTACAGCGGACCATTGGTCGGGGGCACGACCGTGTTCTCATGGTCGGCGGCGGCGCTTGTCGAGGCGTTAGGCGAGGGGTGGCTCGACGAGGGTTGGGTCGATTTCCAGTTGCGTAAACCGGTCTATCCGAACGAAGTGATTACGACCCGCGTGACCGCAAACGGCGGCGATGTCGAGTTCACGATGACCAAACACAATGGCGACGTCGCGGTACGCGGCACGGCCGGACTCGGCGTTGCGGAGTTCCTGACGGAGATCACGACGGCGGCCGATCGCACGCCGGTCCCGCAGCCAGAGCAGCGGCCGTTCATCACACGGGCCCTGGCGCCGCTGGGTGAGGATCTGCCGGCGATGGCGATTGCTCTTAGTCATGCCGATGCCGAGACATATGCCGACGAGAAGGCGAGCGACCCAGCTCCACGATGGCGCGGAACCGACGGCCGCGTCCATCCGGGCTGGATCGCCCAGCGGGCGAACGCGCTGCTCGCCCACACCTGGCGTTACACGGCGATTCACGCCTCCAGTCAGATTCAGCACCTCGCGCCGGTTCACCCCGACCAGCGACTGCTCGTGAGCGGACGGCTTGAGTCCGGCTATGAGCGCAAAGGTCACGAGTACGCCGTGATCGACCTGGCGATCACCTCGGAAGACGGCCGTGACCTCGTGCGGATGCGTCAACCGACGATCTACCAGGTCGCAGCACGTTGAGGAGCTGGCCATGACCGCCCGGACTATCGAACGCTCAATCACCGCCTTCCTCGACGGCGAGGATTCGCTCGAGATCGACAACATCATCCACTCCACTGCCGGCGCGGCGCAGTTTGGCTTCTCTGGCGCCCTGGTCGGCGGCGTGACCGTCTACTCCTGGGCCGTGCCGGCGCTGATCGACGGTCTCGGCGAAGAATGGCTCGATTCCGGTTGGATTGACTTTCGCCTGCGCCGCCCGGTGTACCCGGGCGATGTGATCACGACCCGCGTTACCCCTCTCCCCCCTCTGGGGGGAGATGCCGAAGGCAGAGGGGGGCATTCAGGCGTCGAATTCACCATGTCGAAGGAATCCGGCGAAGTCTGTATCGCCGGAACCGCCGGACTGGGCGAGGCGGCGTTCTATCCAGATCTCGCGGTCGCACAGAACCGAGACCCAGTTCCGCCGGCCGACCCGCCGACCCTGCTGACGCCTGAGAACCTGCCCGTCGGCGAAGACCTGCCCGCCATGGCCGTGCCAATGTCGTTCGAGGACGCCGCGGAATACGCCGATCAGTTCGCCCGCGACCCAGACCCGCGCTGGCGCGGTGAAGGAGCGCGGCTCCATCCTGGCTGGATCGCCGGACGCTGCGTACGCCTGACCAAGCACACCTACCACTATCCCGCCGGCATCCACGCCTGCAGCCAGATCCAGATGCTCGCCCCGGCCAGAGCGGGACAGACGCTCGTCGTCTCAGGCCACGTCACCGACGGCTATCGGCGCAAGCTGCATGAGTACTGTCTGCTCGACGTGACAATCAGCAGCGAGTCCGGCGAAGACCTCGCTCGGCTGCGCCATCGGACCATCTATCAGGTCGGCGGCGGCGACTAGTCAGCTGAGCCAACGTCTCCAGGCGAGCCAGCCGATCCCGATCAAGACCGCAAAAGCGGCCGCGATGTAGACGAACAGTCTCACGGTGTCGACGAATGGCTGGTGGTACACCACCCTGACCGGCAGCGGCGTCATGTACAGCCAGTCTTCGCTGTCCACCTCGGCCATCGAGACTGGCTCTTCGCGTGGGAATCGGGTGCTGTCCCAGGTGCGGTTCGGCCTGACCATCCGAAGCCCGAGCTTGACCTCATCATCCGACAAACCGCGCATCGTGATCCGCACCCTGCTCGGTGCGTTCTTGGTGTCATTTGAGAGTGTGATCGGCTCCGAGTACAGGGACCGTGGACGGTTGACGAGCGACAGGTCGAGATCGGGACCGTCGGCCTCGTAAAAGCGTTCGACGCCCAGATGGTCAGTCTCCAGGACACCCAGTTCGGCACGTTGGTCGCCGGCATTGCGCAGGGCGATTTGAACCTGCGCCACCCGCGCGGGCTTGTCGACTCCAAACGCCCAGACGCCTGCGGCAACGATTGCGACGATTACGCCGACAATCACCCAGCGCTGCACATGGATGCCGGCCATGTTCATCGAGTCAGCGTATCTCGCGATCGGCTGCGCGCCAGCCTGCGGATCGGCCAATCTCTGCCTGGCGCTCCCGATCGAACGGAGACCCAGGTTGAACGCCGAGCGAACCTAAACTGTTCGCATGGCACGAAGTATCGCCGCCTTCGAATCCTGGCGACGGAACACGTTCGCCGCCATGAACGACGGCCACTTCCGCGTGCTCTTTATTGGCACGCTGTTCGCCACATTCGCCTACATGATGATGTTCCTGGCGATGTCGGTCGTCTCGTACGACCTGTCAGGCACAAACACCGCCGTCGGCGTGATTGGGACCGGCGTTGGTCTGGCGATGTTGCTGGCGCCGTTCGGCGGCGTGATTGCCGACCGAATGAACCGCAAGTGGGTGATTGTCGTCGGCCAGGGCGGCGGCGCGGCGATGCTGGCGCTCACCGGCGTGCTGCTCCTGCTCGGCCAGATGACGCTGCCGCTGATGTTCGTGCTGATGTTGGGGCTCGGATTCACGTTCGTGGTGATGGGACCGGCGCGCAACGCGTTCACCGCCGACCTGGTTGGTCCCCACCTGATCGGCAACGCGATGGTGCTGAGCCAGCTCTCGCACACCATTGGACAACCGTTCTCGCCGTTCATCGCTGCCCTGCTGCTGGAATCCGCCGCCGGATCAGGCGGTACGTACCTGGTCATGGGCGCATTGGTCGCGGTCGGCGTGTTCACCGTGGCCGTCATGCCCAATCGACGGCGCCAGGGCGAGACGGCTGGAACCTCCGCACAGGCCGCGCAGCGGCGAGGCGTGTTGGCCGACATCGTCGACGGCGGTCGTTACGTCTGGAGACGGCGAACACTGCGCTTGATGCTGCTGATGTTCGTCAGCACCGTCGTGATCGGCTTCCTCTTCCGCATCCTGACGCCGGCCTTCCTCGATCAACATCTTGATCGTCCCACGACTGACATGGGCCAACTGTTCCTGGTCAATGGGATCGCCGCCGCGATCATCTCCTTCGTCGTCGCCGGGCTGGCCACGACGCGCTGGGCCTGGCCAGCCACGCTCTTGCTCGTGGCGTCGCTCGGAGTGGGCTACTTCGTGCTGGCCGCGTCGCAGACGTTTGTGCAGGCAATGATTGCGATGGCCATTCTCGGACCGGGCCTGCAGGGCCCCGTCATGATTCTCCAGGCGCGGATCATGATGAACACCGAGTCGGCCTACTACGGTCGCGTGATGGCCTTCACCATGATGGCCTGGGGCGTGCAAATGGTCTTCGCCGGCCCGGCGGGCGTCGTCGCCGATCTGATAGGCGAGCGAGAAGTCTTCGGCATGATGGGGGTCGCCGCCTTCGCCGTCACCGTCCTGGGAACCCTCGGCTGGCTGGCCATCCGCAAGGACGATCATCCCGCGCTGCCATCGGCCCTTCCCGCGCCCGCCGGGGTCGCAGCGTCAACCAACGGAGGAAGCTCGTCAGCCCCGACGATGCCCCCGCCGCCGATGCTGCGCCCCGTCGCCTTGATGTCCGGCCAGAAGATCGACCGCTAAATCCTGACGCTGCCTTCCCCTATCTGGCGCTACCTGGCGCAGCGGCCCGGAGTTCCATTGTTGCCGCGGGAGCCGCGGCGAGGTCGTCGCTCGAACGATCCGCGGCTGTCGTCTGCTTGACTGTCCGTGGGCGTGACTACATCCACATCGCACATACGCGCGTATATGATCGACCGCACTCTTCCCGGATTGAGGCCGTCTCACGTAGGAAGACGGAAGTGAAGAATGCGAGGTTCACGTTGTCTGATCAGAAACAGGAGGCGGTCGAGATTCCGCAGGGCCCGGTCACCCGGAGCGAGGTGATTCAGGGGATTCGCAAGCTCGCCTATCGAGGTGAGTCGGAGAACGTGCAGTTGCGGGCCTGGGAGGTCATGGGACGGGACATCGGCATGTTCAAGGACAGCACTCCCGAGGGAGGCGCGCCGGTCGTGCGGGTGACGCCACCGCTGAGTGAGCCGGCAGACGCAGGATCGAAGGTTGTCAATGAGCGCGACTAGCCAGAGCGGGCTCGCTCCTCAAGGGCAACGGTTTACCCCGACCGCTCGGCAGCTGGCCGTGTATGACGCACTGCGCCGGACGCCAGTCGGCGGGACGACATTGGTGGGCTAAGGCGGCGCGATGGGAGGGGGTAAGACCCGCGCCATCGTTGAACTGGCGATCGATACCGCTCTGTGCTATCCGGGGACCAACATCCTCGTCGCGCGACAGCACTACTCCAGCCTTCTGACGACCACGATGCGCGAGTTCTTCGATTGCCTGCCGGAGCAACTGATTATTGCGCGCCAACGCTCGGCGCCCCAATGGGTTTCGATCCGCGATGCATCCTGGCCTCATGGAGTGAGCTCGACGGTCCACTTCCGGCACTTGTCGGAGTGGTCGGGTCTTGGGTCTGAGCAATATGGTGCGGTGTTCGTCGACGAGGCCGGCGAGGTGTCCGAGGAGGCC
The DNA here is from genome assembly GCA_028875225.1 of Chloroflexota bacterium. Taxonomy (GTDB): domain Bacteria; phylum Chloroflexota; class Dehalococcoidia; order Bin125; family Bin125; genus Bin125. The sequence continues at coordinate 9,394 of JAPPFB010000028.1, forward strand.
GCCCGAATGTTGCTCACACGCCTGAGACACCCTGCCCAGAACAGGCGCTGGTTCGTTGCGGCATCCAATCCCTGGCCCGGCTGGTTCGAACGATGGTTCGCGCGGAGAGAACTGGACGAGGACGCCTTCGCGGAAGCCAATGGGAGAGTCGTCTACATTCCCGCCAGAATCTCGGACAACCCGCATCTGCCCGAGAGCTATGCCGCGCAGCAGCAGGCACTGCAGCCCGATGATTGGGTGACGCGATTCATCGAAGGCAGGTTCGACGCGTTCGAAGGACGTGTCTACGCTCACTTCGATCTCCATCGACATCTCTGGGACGCTCCACTACCGGCATTCGGCAGGTACGTCGGCGGACTCGATTTCGGCGGGCAGTCTCCGCGCGACCACTACACGGCCGGGGTCGTCGCCGGAATCACCGACCGCCGTGCTCCCTGCGGACCGAACGTGCTGATCCGACTGGGTGAGTTCGAGGATCGGGGACCTGGGGTGACTGAACGGCTTGAGCAGTGGCAGCAGAGTTGGCGCCACAAGCTCGGACCGATCCAGTGGTGCGCCGATCGATCGCAGTCGGCCTGGATTGACCATCAGCGTCGCCTCGGCCACGGCGTCGTGCCCAGCCAGGGCGGTCCCGACTCCGTCAACTGGGGTATCAGCCTCGTTCAGCAGCGGCTCAACGGCGACCCACCGACTTCCTACTACACGCCGACCATGACGAATTTCCCTGGTCGAATGCAGAACTACCAGTGGGAGCAGAGCGAAAACGACCAGAGTCCGAAGCCGAAGAAACGCGACGACGACCTCGTCGACGCCGACCGTTACATGCATGAGCTGGCGATCCAGCGACAGCCCGCTCGGCGCCAGCGGGTGACGATCGTTACGCCCGTCCTGGGCCGCGACGCTCGCTGGGTGGAGCCGTGGTCGGCGCGACGCTAGTCGAGGACGGCGATCAGTACTCCGACGGCGGCAATGATCAGTCCTGCGGCGATGAAGATGGCCAGCAGCGTCTGCGTGCGCATCTCCGCCATGTCCCGGCGAAACTCCAACAACATCTGGGCGTGAAACAGATCCGACTCCCGACGGCCGAATGTGTGGGAGTCGAGGCGTCCGCGGCGGCGTCCGCCTGGTCGTCCTCGGCCCCCATCGAGCGGAAGGCCTGGCGCTGTCGGAGGATTGGATTCATCCTCGCGCAATCGACCTCAGCTCACGCGACGAAGGCGAGAATCACGCCGACAGCGATGCTCACGACCACGATGATCTCCAGGAGCAACTGCCGCCGATGCTCCGAAAACATCCGGGCCATGCGATCCTCGAACTGTTGCCGGCTGACGTAGATGTCGTCGATTGCGCTGGTGACTTCGTCGGCCTGTGCCGACGTCGCGCCAAAGTCTCGAAATGCCCGGCGAATGCGCAGGATCGGGTTCATCGATGCCATGCGCTCAATATAGCGGATACGTGGCCTATCTGTTCTAAGTTCAGAACACGTGTCGTTCGCAATTGGGGATGCGCGGCATCCAAGCGGGTTTCGCCACCCTACCCCTACACTCCGACGCATGGCTGACCGACCTGGCCCCCTCGACGGCGTCACGGTGCTCGACCTGACCGAGCACATCGCCGGGCCGTACTGCACCAAGCTGTTCGCCGACTTCGGCGCGGACGTGATCAAGGTTGAGCCGCCAGGCGGCGATCCCTCGCGCTCTGTCGGGCCCTGGCACCAGGGAGTGAGCGGACCCGAACGCTCAGGCACGTTCTTCTACTTCAACACCAACAAGCGCTCGCTGGTCATTGACATCGATCGGGCCGATTCGCGCCCGGTGATGGAGCGTCTGATCGAGCGGGCGGACCTTGTGATCGAGTCGCAGCCGGCCGGCCGGCTGGATTCGTTGGGTTTCGGCTGGGAGCAGATCTCATCGCGGCGCGACGACCTGCCGATGGTCTCGATCACGCCCTTCGGCCACGACTCGCCCTACCGCGATTACCGCGTCTCGGACCTGGTGCTCTATGGGTTCGCGGGCGAGATGTATTCGATCGGCGTGCAGGATCGCGAGCCGGTCAAAATGTACGGCACGGCCTCGCTGGTCGAGTGCGGCGCGGCGGCGGCGACTGCAGCCATGGGCGCGCTGACTTCGGCCGAGCTGCAGGGCGTCGCCCAGCATGTCGACTTCGCCATGGCCGACGCCCAGTTCAACGGCGTCGATCGCCGTCACGCGGCGACGATAGGGTGGGAGTACGCCGGGCGCAAGTCGCTGCGCGCGCCGGGTCCGGCGGCCGGCATGCTCTCGGGCGTCTATCCCTGCGCCGACGGCTACGTCGAGTTCTCGGGCGCCGCGATCCGCATTCCGCGGCTGGACGAGATGCTCGGCAGTCCCGAATGGCTGCAGGACGAACAGTGGTGGCGGCCGGGCGCCGGTATGAATCCCGAACTGGTCGAGGAGTTCAATGCCCGCTTCCTGCCCTGGGCGCTGGAGCGGACCAAGCGGGAGATCTGGGCGGCGGCGCGCGAGGCGAAGGTGCTCTGCGGCCCGCTGTTCTCGGTCGATGAGCTGTTCGAAGACACCCACTTCAGCGATCGAGGCTTCTGGGCCGCGGTCGATCACGAAGCAGTGGGCCAGGTGCAGATCCCCGGCCGACCCTTCATGATGCCGGCCTCGCCCTGGTCGATCCGGCGTCCGCCGCCGAGACTCGGCGAGCACACGGACGAGGTCCTGACGGAATGCAGCTTTGCAACATCGGAGATTGAGAGTTTGCGAGCGACGGGAGTCCTGGGTGAGTAGCAAACCGGACGCGGCGTTGCCGCTGAGCGGCATTCGCATCATCGACCTGACCGTGGTCTGGGCAGGGACGTTCGGCGCGACGTTGCTGGCCGATCTTGGGGCCGAGGTGATCAAGGTCGAAAACGTGCATGTCTGGCAGCCGATGACTCGCGGCGGTCAGGCGCGGCCGTCGGCGGCGATGGTCAAGGCAGGCGCCGGCTGGGCAGTTGGGTATCCGAATGCCGAGCCGGGGCCTCGACCGTGGAACTATTCGCCAACCTTCGTGCAGCAGTTCCGCAACAAGCACTCGATGACCGTCGACCTGGTCTCGGACGAGGGACGCGAGATCTTCGCCAACCTGGTCTCGAAGTCGGATGCGCTGGTCGAGAACAACGCGTCGGGCACGCTGGAAAAGCTGGACATCGGTCCGGACTTTCTGCGCCGGGCGCGTGAGGACCTGGTGATGCTGCGGATGCCGGCCTACGGATCGGACGGGCCGTACCGCTTCGCCCGGGCGCTGGGTGTGCACCTCGAATCGGTCATGGGACACACGCTCCTGCGCGGGTATCCGGACCTGGATCCGTCGTACATCACCTCGATCTTCTCTGGCGACTACGTGGCCGGAGCGCATGCGGCCTTCGCGATCATGTCGGCGCTGCGGCATCGGCGTCGGACCGGCGAGGGACAGCTGATCGAGCTGGCCCAGGCCGAGTGCGCGGGCGGAATGCTGGCCCAGGCGTTCATGGACTACTCGCTCAACGGCGTCGTGCAGGAGCGGATCGGCAATCGATCGGTCAACGGACACGCGCCGTATAACCTCTATCCAGCGAAGTCGGACGGCGACGGCACCGACGGGGGTGATCGCTGGATCTCGATCTCAGTGATGGACGACGATCAGTGGCTGGGTCTGAGAGCGGCGATGGGCGATCCGGAGTGGGCGCGCGACCCGGAGCTACGGCGCGAAGCGGGACGGCTCGAGCGGCACGACGAGCTGGACGCGCGAATTGGCGAGTGGACATCGACGCAGGACGACTACGAACTGATGCATCTGCTGCAGTCGCACGGGGTGCCGGCCGCGCCCGTGCTGGACTCTTCGCGGATCTACGACGACGCACACGTGCAGCATCGCGGCCTGAACGAGACGCATGACCTGTACGACGACGTCGGCTCGTTCCGCTACAACACGCCGTTCATGAGATTCTCGGAGACGCCGCTCTGCATTCGCAAGCCGCCGGTCGCGCTGGGCGAGGACAACGACTACGTCTACCGCGAGGTGCTTGGCTACTCGGAGGCAGAGGTCGAGGGATTCAGGGAGCGCGGTCACATCGGGATGGACTACGACCCGGAGATTCCCTAAGCGGCTCGAGAATTCACCGGCCGTTGACGCTCTGCGTACCTGTCTGTTTGTGGGCGCTTACATCGCGTCCATAGGTTTCTTGCATCGGGGACAGTCCCCGGGTGCAAGAGAGGAATGATTGGTGGAAGCAACTTCGAGTCGGTGGTTGAGACTGGGCTACAGATGGATGATGCCTGTGGCGCTGGTTGCCGCGATCAGCGTGGCGGCGGTGTCGGTGATCTCGGCGCGCTCGGCCGATGAAGAATGCGAGGGCGTGAAGGGTCACGGCCGGCTGTCGACCAACTGGAGCGAGCTGGCCGAGCTGGTCGGGACGGATGCCGACGGCCTGAAGAGCGAGCTGCGCGAAGGCCAGACGCTGGCCGAGATCGTCGAGGCGAACGGGGTTGAGGTCCAGACCGTGATCGATGCGCTGGTGATGAAGGCCAATGAGCGGATCGACGCGGCCGTGGAGGCCAGCAAGCTGACCGAGGACGAGGCCGCAACGAAGCGGTCCGAGGCGGCGACGAGGATTGAGGATGTCGTCAACAACGGCTTCAACGGCGAGAGTTTCCGAAGCTGGGGCAAAGGTCCGTGGCGCAGCCATGGGCAAGGGATGAGCGGCGACGTCGAGTCCAGCTGATTGCCGCGCCGTCAACCAATCTCGCCAGCATCGTCATTCGAGTGCTCCGCATCCGAGGGCCCAGGCGATTGGGTGTGCATCTCGCAGGCGGAAGCCGTGCTCTGGGCCCCGCATCAAGTGCGGGGCAACGGTGTTGACGTCAGCCCAGGGTGCCGGCGGCGGCGAGGCGGGTCATGTCGGCATCGGTGTAGTTGAGGAGGGTCTTGAGGACTTCCTCGGTGTGCTCGCTCCAGATCGGAGCGCGGACGGCGGGCAGGCGCTCACTGTCCCAGAGGATCGGCTCCTGCTGGATCTGGAAGGTGCAGCCCTCGGGCGACACGGCCGGGTTGTAGTTGTCGCGCATGGCCCGGTCCTGGCCGTCGAAGAAGTCTTCAAGGCGCTCGACCGGGCTGGCAGGGACGCCCGCATTGATCAGCAGTCGATAGGAGGTCCAGTCGTCCTGAGTCTGGGTCCAGTCGGCGATGGCGGCTTCGAGTTCGTCCTCGTGGGCCCGGCGTCCGGCGAGGCTGTCAAGTTCCGGCCTTGAGGCGAGGTCGGCGCGGCTGATGACCCGGCAGAGGTTGCGCCAGTCTGTGTCGTCGCGGCAGGCGATCGCGACCCAACGCTCCTCTCCGGCAGCGGGAAAGACGCCGTGCGGCGACATGAACGGTGAGCGGTTGCCCATCCGCGGACGCTCACGGCCGCCGTTGAGTGCTTCGATCAACTCCGTGTCGAGCAGCTGGACCGCGGTTTCGTACTGGGCGATCTCGAGGTAGCGGCCTTCACCGGTGCGCTCGCGGTGGTCGAGGGCGGCCATGACGGAGGTGGCGAGGTAGTAGGGCACGGTGAAGTCGGTGTGCAGGGTGCCGAGTCCGATGGGGGCCTTGCCCGGGAAGCCGGAGCGGTGGGCGAGGCCGCACATGGCGACGATCCCGTTGCCGTAGGAGCGCCATTCCGCCCGGGGTCCTTCGATGCCCATCACGGCGACATTGCAGACGATGATGTCGGGCTTGATCTGGCGCAGGTCGTCGTAGCCGATGCCCCAGCGGTCGAGTCGATAAGGCGTGTAGTTGGAGGTGACGAGGTCGGCCTGCTTCGCCAGTTCGCGGACGGCTTCGATGCCTTCTTCGGTCTTGAGGTTGAGCGTGACCGACTTCTTGCCGCCGGCGCAGTCGTTGAAGGTGCCATTGGTGTTGATCGAGAAACGGTCGGGCGGCTGGACGCCGCGGTAGCGGATCGGGTCGATGCGCGATTCGGATTCGATCTTGAGGACTTCGGCGCCAAGATCGGCGAGCAGTCGGGTGCCGAGCGAGCCGGCGATGGCCCAGGTGAAGTCGAGGACGCGGACGCCGTCGAGGGGACGTCGGGGTGGTGGGGGAGTGGTGTTGTAGAGGGCTGCGGCGTGGTAGGCGGCGGGCCCCCTCCGCCGCTGCGCGGCACCTCCCCCAGAGGGGGAGGTCTCGATCCGAGAGGGGGAGGTCTGGATGACCTCGTCGTTGTGTTCACCGAGGGTGGGGGCTCGTTTGGCCCTGGGTTGTTCGCCTCGGGTTCGGATCGGCGAGCGGGGGAGGATCAGGCTGGTGTTGAGCTGGGGATGGTCGACGGACTGGTAGTAGCCACGGGCGATCAGATGTGGATCGTTGGCGACTTCCTCGACCGTGTTGATCGGCAGAACGAGGAGGCCGAGTTCCTGGCCCTTGTCGTGCAGTTCGGTGACGGTGAGGGCTTTGCAGAGGCGGTCGATCCAGGGGACGATCTCCGGCTGGTGTTGTTCGCGCCAGAACTCGTCGTCCCAGTCCTCGCCGCGCAGTTCGCCCTCCTCGAGTCCGAGCACGTCGTCGACCCAGTTGACGAATCGGTACCAGTGCGGCGGATGGATGGTGAAGGAGAGCCAGTGACCGTCCTTCGACTGGAAGGTGACGCCCGAGCCGATCGGGATGTGGCGGCTGGGCGAGGTGCCGTGCCAGGTCCACCAGTTGCCGCTGGCGGTCTGCAGGGTGGTGAAGGTAACGGCCTCCTGCATGCCGACGGTGATCCGCCCAACCTCGCCGCCGCGTCGGCGCTGCATGATCAGGGCCATTGCGGCCTCGGCCATGGCGATCGAGCCCTGCTTGTGTGAGAGGTTGCCGGCCGGCCAGACGGGCGAGTCCTCGGGGTGGCCATTGAGCACGATGTGTCCTCCCGCGGCCATGGCGGTGAGGTCGGTCATCGGCTCGACCGCGCCGCGGCGGAAGACGGCGTCGACGACGGGGATTTCCGTGGACCAGTCGCCGTTGCGCCCGCGCTCGAGCCAGTCCGCCAACGCGGCGGACGGCTCCAGCGGGGCAAGGAGCGCGTCGAACTGCGGCAGCAGCGATTCGATCCGGGTCCAGGTCTGGGGATCATCGACGTTGACCGCGACCGAACGCTTGCCGGCGTTGTAGAGCAGGTGGGCCCAGCCGCGTTCGGCGCGGGGCGCGTCGCCGGCGATGGCCGGTTCGCGCATCCGGAGCTGGTCGCCCCGAGCGTCCTCGATGCGGACGACGTCGGCGCCGATGTCGGCGAGCATGCGAGCTCCGAGGGCGAGCGGTTCGTCGGTGAGGTCGAGGATGCGGGTGTCGTTGAGCATTGGGTCAGAATATAGGCAGGCCTAGAGGTTTCCGCTCCGGAGAAATGCCCGCGACCCAACCAAAGTCGGCCCCGCGCAGCTTGCTCCGCACCTGATTCGGGCACTGGGCTATGCCGAGCCCATCCGATTGCGGCGCCCCTGCCTTCGGAGGCCCTTGCGTGTTCCCTTGAAGAAGTCGCCCCCGCGCAGGCGGGGGCAGCGCGACCAGATGAGGGCCAACAGGCCCCGCCTACGCGGGGCCGACTTTGAATGGCTTGTGCAACGGTCTCCCTTCGCGGGGCCGACTCTATTGATACGCGCGCAGGTCTCCACTGGGAGAGGGAACCAGGGCTCGTTACCTGTTTGGCTTTCAAAGTTTGCCGATGTTGCCGAGGGAACTAAAGGGAACTTGTGTTCTGATTGGGAGCGACATACATTCGACCACCTAGCGCAACGGACCGCGCGCCTTCGAGCGCCGACCGGACATTGTCCGTCGGCGCTCAGTTTGTTTGGAGGCGCAGATGGAATCTGCAGAGATCACAGCCGTTGGCGACGGCCCGCAACCGGAAGCGGATGCGGGCAACGACACGGCGCTTCGGGAGGCGATGCTCGATGCGATCGGCGAGCTCTCGGACGAAGAACGCGATCGCATTGGTTCGGCTGCGGAGCCGGACGGCCTGGCCAACGCCTGGCGCGATCTGATCGCCGAGCGGGCGGCACGCGAGCGCGAGGCCACGGTTCGCTCGGAGCTGACGCGGGAGTTCGAGACTCGCGCGCGCTCGTCGCAACCGCGACCGACCAGCGGCCTACGCGGCGCGCCGCCGCCGGCCCAGCCGGACAGCGTCGCCGAATGGACGGACTTCATCCGTTCGAGCGAAGACGAAGCCCACCGGCAGCGTCGCCGGGCGCAGTTCGCCGACTGGCTGGCCCAGCATCCGGAGGCATGAGGGGAGCCCCCTTCCGCCTTCGGCATCTCCCCCCGCGGAGCGGGGGGAGAACGTACTTCTTGACAGCCACATGAAGAAAGGAACCAAGAATGGCTGACACCCTGACTACCAATATCTCGGCCTCGTATGCGGCGATGGTCGAACGGACGATTGCGCAGATGCCGCAGTCAGCGCCGATGCTCTCGTTGGCGCGCAAGCTGATCGTGCCCAAGGGCTCGAACAGCGCCCAGATCCCGCGAGTGTCGAGCGTCTCCAGTGTGCAAACGCCCGGCGAAGGCGAAGAGCTGAGCACGACCTCGCGCTTCACCCTGGCGAGCAACACGATCTCGCCGACTTTCCGGGCGATCTACGTGCGGATCCACGTCCGCGCGATCAACTACTCGCAGGACGATCTGGTCCGGCTGGTCTCGGACGAAATGGCGCTGTCGCAGGGCCAGGACATCGACACAGACCTGACCGGCGAGTTCGCGAACTGGCACACGGACAACGACGTCGGCGCGACGGGCGAGAAGCTGACCCTGGCCAAGCTGCGCGAGGCGCGGCGGGTGCTGCAGTCGGTGAAACGCTCGAAGGGCGGGCCGCCGCGCGGCGACGTCGTGACCGTGCTCTCGCCGGTTGTTGCGGAGCACGTGCTCGAGGACATCGGCGCGAGCGGCGTCGGCTCCGGGTCCAACTGGATTCCGGCCGGCATCTCGGAGCGGATGATCCGCCGCTTTCACGTCTCGGAGATCCCGCTGATGGGCACGGCCGTGTTCGTCGACGGATACATGAGCGTTGACGGCAGCGGCGATTACATCTGCTCGATGTTCGGCAGCGAGGCGCTGGTCTGGGCCTGCTCGATGGACTGGCAGATGTCGGTCTTCGAGGAAGCCGAGTGGCCGGGCGTGACGCTGCGATCGCTGGCGGACTACAACACCGGGATCGCCGGCTTTGCCCACCACGGCTGCCAGATCACCGCGGACGGAGGCTAAGCCGATGCCACTTGACGAGCGCGGGCTCTGGTCGCCGGCGGACTTCTCCCGGCTGCGCTCAGAGACCTTCTCGGCGCCGCGGCTGGGAGGCAGGCTGCGGGCCCAACGAGCGCATCTGCGAGTACCAAAGCGCGACCGTCACGGTCGCGAGTACGTCGCTCGCGATCAGGCGTTGCTGGGCCACGGCTTTCACAACACGCGGGAAGCCGAGCGGCTCCTGCTCGACGCGGCCGACGAGCAGGGCCTGACGCACGAGGCCGTATCGATTGAGGCCGAATCCTGGCTCGAGACCGAGATCAATGCTGGTCTCGGTCCGAGTTGAACCACACCACGGAACTGACCACTGAACAGAGAGGAAGCAACCAATGGCAAGCAAGACCACAACGGAAGAGGGCGACGTTCGTCTCTTCGTTCGCGCGGGCGAACGCGCCGTGCTCCTGAGCCACGACGAGTACCGACGGGCCCGCGCCGAGGGGCGAGGCGTCGAGGACTACGACGTCCTGATGCGCCGTCCCGACGACGAACCCGGAGCAGGCGAACTGTCGGAAGCCGCGCGCTGGATCTCAGTGCCGGCCGCCAAGTACCTCAAGCATCGCGCGATCGGCTGGCGCGAGGCGGAGTCGGCGGATGAACTGCCGGCGGACTGGCGCGAGCTGGCCGCCGAACGGGAATCGTTCCCGGTCGAGGCACCGAGCGAGGAAGGAGCGGAGTAGCGATGTCTGATCCACAGTTCTCCAGGCCGAAGGCTCGGCCGCCCGATCCTGATGGGTCGGGCGGCTGCCCGACCGAACCGCACGAGCAGGCAACCGATGCGCTGTGGCAGTACCTCAGGCGGATCGAGAGCGGTCTCGACCACATCGATTCGCGGATCGACCGGCTGTACATCGCCCTGGGCGGCGGGACCGTGCTGTTGGCCGCTATTGGCCTTGGCTCGGCGTTCATTGTCCGCGGCGGATGAGGCGAACGGGTCCCCGCTCGGAGGCGGGGACGGGAAACGCTAACAGCATCAGAAACGGAACGGAACATGAGTGAACAACACCATCCATCGGAACCGCCTGAGGGCGTTCGCGATGGTCAACACGAACCGCTGTGGCTGCCGCGAGGCAGCGTGCGGGCGTTGATTGCGCTGGGAGTGATCAGTGTCTGGGCGGTGCTGGAGACGGGCCTGGTCGGCGGCGGGGCGTCCGACGCCGTGCGATCGATCGCCATCGCGATCGCCGCCGGCTACGGACTCCTGCGCGCCCGCGACGGGAAGACTGGAGGTTCGGAATGACCACGGACGTTGTTTCGCCGGCGCCGGATCTGAGCGGGCTCGTCGGTCTGCCCGAGGGCGCGCGCACGATCTGGCGTCCGGCGCATCCCAGCAACTACTACACCGCCGCGTCGCGGCCCTACTCGGGGGCGACGCGGCGGTTCCTGGCGATCTGCTACCACACGCCCGAGGAGCCGTGGGACGACCACGAGGTCACTCCGGCCTGGTTTGAGGATCCGCGCGCCAATGCCAGCACCAACTACTACACCGACTCCGACGGCGATCTGTACCAGATGGTGCGAGACGGGGATTTCGCCTGGGCCCAGGGCGTGCGGCGGAAGGACCTGGTCCTGCCGCGGCCGTCGTGGTGGCGAGACGAGTACATCAGCTACAACGCCTGCATGCTCTCGATTGAGATCGAGGGCTACGCCCGCGAGATCGGCGAGACGTTCCAGCCCGGCAGCCGCCAGTTCGAGACGGTCGCGGCCTGGTCGGCCTACGTGTGCCGCAAGTACGCCATTCCGATTGACCGGACGCATCACGTCGGTCACAGCGAGCTGACGCGTCAGAAGTCGGATCCGGGGCGGGACTTTCCCTGGGCGGCACTGCTGGAACGGGTTGCCTGGCTGTCGGGCTATGGAGACGGTCGGTTGCTGGCGATTGAACAGCGGCTGTCGGCGCTGGAGCGTCATACGCACGGTCCGCCGCTGTAGGCCAACATCCCATTCCGATGCCCCGCGCTCGACGCGAGGCCCAGGGCAGCCAACTTCGCCCGGGAGGACAAGCGATAGTCGTCTCGGACGCAGTGGGCGGATCCCTCGCGCAACGCTTCAGCACAGGATCAGAGCGGTGCTGCGCGCGGAGATCACGGTCTGGGTCCCGCATCAAGTGCGGGGCATCGGGTGCGGCTTGCGGGACATCGGGGGTGAGGTGCAGGGCAGAGGTGAAGTGTGGCGACGGCATCGGCGGCGACTGCGCAGTGGTTGTCGGCGCTGGAGCGTCATACGCACGGTCCGCCGCTGTAGGCCAACATCCCATTCCGATGCCCCGCGCTCGACGCGGGGCCCAGGGCAGCCAACTTCGCTCGGGAGGCCAAGCAATAGTCGTCTCGGACGCAGTCGGCGGATCCCCCTTGCAGCGCTTCAGCACAGGATCAGAGCGGTGCCGCGCGCGCAAATCACGGTCTGGGTCCCGCATCAAGTGCGGGACATCGGGGGTGAGGTGCGGGGCAGAGGCGAAGTGTGGCGGCGGCATCGGTGGCGACTGCGCAGCGGTGGTCGGCGCTGATGCGTCATACGCACGGTCCGCCGGTATAGGCAAACATCCCATTCCGATGCCCCGCGCTTGAAGCGGGGCCCAGGGCAGCCAACTTCGCCCGGGAGGCCAAGCGATAGTCGTCTCGCACGCAGTGGGTGGATCCCCCTTGCGACGCTTCAGCACAGGATCAGAGCGGTGCTGCGCGCGGAGTTCACGGTCTGGGTCCCGCATCAAGTGCGGGACATCGGGGGGTGGCGTGCGGGGCATCAAAAGGGGGACGTGCGGGGTAACGGAGGAGTGTTGAGCGGGTCAGTTGCGGAGCTTTTGGCCGGACATCAGGGCCACGGGGCGGAGCATTGGCGGCGGCGGCATAGCTGGTGCGGGGGCGTCTCCGTTGGCCGCGAGCTGGGCTCCTCGGATGTCGGTGTCGGGGGTGAGGCGAATCTGGGGGAGTGTTGCTTCGTGCTTGCGGATCGCGAGCCAACCGAGGATGCCGAGCCCGACGAAGACGAAGGTGAGCAGGGCGACGCCGGCGAGGATCTCGCGTTCGCCCAACAGATCAGCGACGACCCCGGCCGGTCCGCCGCTGACCGAGGAGATACCCCAGGACATCATCGTGAAGGCGGTGACGCGGCCCAGGTAGTTGGACTCGGTGTTCATCACGATCTTGGCCTGGAGCAGGAGGGTGGGTCCCTGCAGTCCGGGGCCGAGCAGCATCATCGAGGCGACGGCGACGCCGTAGGTCTGGGCCTGCGACATGACCAGGTAGCCGAGGCCCATGACCCCCATGAGGATGAAAATCAGCGGCCAGGACCACCGTGAGGTCGCGAGTCCGGCGACGCCGATCGCGAGGACGGCGCTCGCGACGCCGTTGACCGTCATCATCAGGCCCATGTCGGTCGATTCGCGATCGAGGTGCTGTTCCAGCAGCGCGGGCGTGAGCACGCGGAACATGAACCCGATCACGACGGTCGCCATGAACAGCAACAGCATGAGTCGCAGCTGCGGGCGCTGAGTGACGTAGCGCACGCCGTCGAGCAGGTCGGAAAGCGGGCTGCGTCGCTCGCTTTGCTGGGGTTTTCCCTTGTTCGGCATGACGGCCATCGAGAGCACGCCGATCGAGACGAGCACGCCCATGACGACGTAGGTGCCGCCACCTCCGGCGGCGGACTCGAGCAGCAGCGCCGCGATCATCGGGGCGACGGGCATGCCCCAGCTGTGCGCGAGCTGGTTGAGCGCGACGGCGTTGCCGATCAGGCGCGGTCCGACGATGTCGGCGGTGAAGGCGTTGCGGGCCGGACCCATGAAGACGAACGTCGCACCCAGGATCAGGGTGAGGATGAACATCAGGGGCAGGTTGACGAGGTCGAGCAGCAGCAGGACGCCGGTCAGCGCGAGCATGACGGCGCCGGAGCCCTGGCCCCAGACGATCAGATGTTTGCGGTTGACCCGGTCGGCGATCACGCCGCCCCAGGGGGAGCCGATCAGCATCGAGATGCCGGTGCCCATGGCGACTAGTCCGACGGCCGAGTTGCTGCCGCCGAGGTCGTAGGACACGACGGACTGGGCGACGAACATCATCATGTAGGCGAGCGTCGCGAAGAGCGTGCCGGCGAACAGGATGCGGAACTGGGGATGCTCGAGGGCGAGGAAGGTGTTGGCCCGCCAGCCCTGAATGCTTCGCCTCATGCGAAGAGTTTACGACTGGCGCGGACCAAGCGAGTTGCCAGCCGCGGACTGACTGCCGGCGTGCTGACCCTGTGCCGCGGCGTGATTCGGATCGATAATGCTGAGGAATGGAGCGCAATCATGACTACACCAGATTTTTCGTCCGTTTCGGCAATCTCCGATTGGTACGTCGACGCACTGGCTGCGGCTAGTCCGAACATGGCGACGGCGCTGGGAATCCCGGGCCGGGAGACGGAGCTGACCGACTACTCGCCGGACGGCCATGAAGAGCGGTCGGCGATTCGGCGGCAGGCGGAGGCGGCGCTGGGGTTGATCAACGTGGAGACGGAGCGAGACCGGGTGGCTCGCGACGTGATGCTGGAACGGTTCGCCTACGAGGCAGAGCTGGAGGCGCAACAGGAGCATCTGCGCTCGCTTAACATCCTGGCCTCGCCGCTGCAGAACACGCGGCAGGTCTTCGACCTGATGCCCCGTGAGACGGAGGAGGACCAGGCGAACATCATCGAGCGGATGGGAGCAGTGCCGGAGGCGCTGGAGCGGTATCGCTCGTCGCTGGCGTCGGGCATGGATGAAGGGATCGTGGTGGCGCGGCGCCAGGTTCGAGGCGCGGTGGAGCAATGCCGGGTGTGGTCGGGCGCCGGCGAAGGGGCATCGTTCTTTCGCGGACTGTGCGACTCGCTGGGAATCGAAGGCGGCGAACACGTCGTGGCGGCGGAGCAAGGCTATGCGGCGATGGGCGACTGGCTGGAGCGGGAATATCTGCCCAACGCGAATCCTCGGGATCCGGTGGGCCGGGAGCGTTACCAGGCGGCGTCGCGGGGATTCAACGGGATCGAGCTGGACCTGGACGAGACGTATCAGTGGGGCTGGGAGGAGGTCTGGCGGATCCAGTCGGAGATGGCGACGACGGCGGAGCGGATCTCGCCCGGCGCGTCCACGGCGGAGGCGATCGCGATCCTGGAGTCTGACGACTCGCGGGCGATAGATGGCGAGGACGCCTTCCGCAACTGGATGCAGCAGACGCAGGACGAGACGATGCAGGCGCTGCTGGGCACGCACTTCGACATCGCCGAGCCGGTGCAGCGGATCGAGGCGATGATTGCGCCTCCGGGCGGGGCGCTGGCGATGTACTACACGGGACCGTCGGAGGACTTCTCGCGTCCGGGCCGGACCTGGTATCCGACTGGCGGCGAGACGCGGTTCCCGCTGTGGCGTGAATTGTCTGTCTGCTATCACGAGGGCGTGCCGGGGCATCACCTGCAGATTGGCACGACTCGGTATCTCGGGGAGGAGCTGACTCGATATCAACGGCTGCTGGCGGGGACGTCAGGTTATGTCGAGGGTTGGGCGTTGTACGCGGAACGTTTGATGGCCGAACTGGGCTATCTCGAAGATCCGGCCTACTACATGGGTCTGCTGAGCAGTCAGGCCCTTCGGGCAGTACGGGTGGTGATTGACATCGGGATGCATCTGGAGTTGCCGATTCCGGAGCGGGAGGGGTACCACGGCGGCGAGACCTGGACGCCGGAGCTAGCGCTGCCGTTCCTGATCGAGCGGTCGTTTTTCCCCGAGCAGATGCTGGCCAGCGAGGTTGATCGGTATCTCGGTTGGCCGGGCCAGGCGATCAGCTACAAGGTCGGCGAGCGGGAGTGGCTGGCTGCACGAGAGGCGGCGCGGCAGTCACTGGGCGACGCTTTCGATCTGAAGAGCTTCCACAAGGCGGCGCTGGATCTGGGTCCGATGGGTCTGCAGCAGCTGCGCGATGAGATGTCGCGATTGCGGGGATGAGGCTCCGTGCGTTACCAGCTGGACGGCTTGACAATCACACCTTGTTCGTCGGACAGCGCGTCGGCGAAGTGGCTGGCGCTCAGCGGACCTCGCCTCAAGCGGCGATACCAGGACGCGGCTTGAGATAGCTCAAAGCTACGACGGCGGCTGGGATCAAAGACGCCAACAGTTCTCAGGAGTCGATCACGCGCGAACGTGATTGGGAGCTGCAGGTCGGAGTCGTTGGAGATGACGACAGCGAGTTCGTAATCCTGCTCGAATCCATCGAGCAAGAGGTACGAGGCGAGATTGACGTCGGACCCCTTCTCCTCGGTATCCAGTATCTCAACGATGGCAGATCCGGTTGGCGGCGGCGCGGCCAGCGGACGGCGCTTGCGCTTGGCGAGGAAATGCCCGTAGTGGATCGTCAGATCGGGTACGGTCATCAGGGCACGGAGGTACGCCTGTTGGCGCTGCGCCTGGGTCGGATCACCGGGCCGACTGCTCACGCGAGCAGTGAAGTAGCGAATCCGATTGATTTCGTGGCCGGGCAGCAGGAGATGAGCCAGTCGGCCAAGGTCCAGCCAACGATCGGGCGTGTCCCGCAACGCGCGGTAGTAGAGATTGAAGCCGTCAATGTAGATGTTGGCGCGGATGAGTATCACCCAGGAAAAGGCTGAGGCTGCCTTTCGGCAGCCTCGCGCCCTGGCGCCGAAGCGCACAGGGGGTGTATCAGGCACGATAGTTACGTAGCGGCCGCTCGTCAATCGATTCCGCTCCCTCGATAGGCTGACGTCATGAGGTGGTTCTCTGTCGCATTGGTGGCGGTCGGGCTGGTAGTGATCGCCTGCGGAACGGGCGACGAGGCCCAGCCCGCGGGTACGGCGACGTCGGAGCGGGTTGAGCGGCAGGCGACGGTCACTCAGCAACAGCAAGGACAGCCGGCGCCGGCGCCTGAGACTGAGGAACCGGAGCAGGCAGAGGAACCGCAGCAACAGATTTCGACTCCCGAGGAGGAGCCCCAGGAACAGCAGGTTGTCGAACTGCCCGCCGATGTCGTCGGCGAGCACAAGGGTGTGCGTTCAGAGCGGCATGTGCTGGGCGAACCGGATGCTCCCGTGGAGATTCGCTACTACGGCGACTTCACTTGAGGCGGCTGCCAGTGGTTTGCGGCTCAGGTTGAGCCGCTGATTCTCAAGGAACTCGTTGAGCCGGGGATCGCCCGCTACGTCTTCCGACACTTTCCGATTCGAGGTCAGGAATCGCTCTACGCGGCGGTCGTGGTCGAGTGCGCAGCCAACCAGGGTGGATTCTGGCCCTTGCACGACCGCTTCATGGCCGGCGACGAGACGCTCTTCACTGAAGCCGGTCTTCGTCGACAGGCCACGTTCGAGGGTCTGGAGTTCGGTGAGCTCTGGCAATGCATAACCGAGGGTGACACCTTGCCGTTGGTCAGCGCATCCTACGACGAAGGCGTCGCGCGCCAGGTTCCCGGCACCCCGACCGTGTTCGTCGACGATCGGAGAGTCGATCCGACCTTTGAAGCCATCGACCAGGCGGTCAGGGAGGCGGCAGGAGAGGCCTCACGCTGACCAGGTTGCACACGCCGGGCGAAACCCGTGTCGGATACAGTCAAGCCATGAGACTGACGCTGATCCTGGCAACCCTGCTCGGTGGAATCGGATTGCTGGTTTCAGCGTGTGGATCGGGGGGCGAAGAGGCGGACGGGGACGTCTCGACCGGCACGGTACGCACTGAACGCGCCGATCGCGAGGCGTCGATCATGCAGCAGGAACAGGGAGCCGAACAACCGGGAGACACAGGCGTCGAGGGCGGTGTCATTGATTTCGGCCACCGCGAGGGGCTGCCGTTCACACGCAACGTTGTCGGCGATCCCGAGGCGCCAGTCCTGATTATCGAGTATTCCGACTTTCAGTGACCCAGCTGCCGCCGGTTCGCGGCTCAGGCTGAGCCGCTGATCATGGAGGAACTCATTCACAGCGGAATCGCCCGCTACGAGTACCGGCATTTCATCATCTTCGGATCGGCCTCGCAGTTTGCGGCCATGGCGACCGAATGCGCCGGCGATCAGGGCGCCTGGTGGGAATTTCACGACGCGTATCTGATTGATGCTCGGGCCCGCAGCTTCACCCGCGCCGGCGCCCTTGAGCTGGCCCGCGACGAGGGACTCGACGTCGCCCAGTTCACGCAATGCATCGACAACGAAGAGCATCGCGACCGGATCCTGCAAATGCAACAGCAGGCGATCGCTGACGGAGCCAGGGGCACGCCGACATTTCTGATTAACGGCCGGATGGCCGCGCGGTCGCTGGACGGAATCATCGAGCAAGTCCACGACGCGGCCGAGGCGGTCGAGAACCAGGAGGGCGGCTGATGATACGGCGCATCATCGTTGTCGTAGCTGCTTCTGCGCTGATCCTCGCCGCCTGCTCGTCGAATTCCGATGTGCAGCAGACCGCGCAAGTGGCGGCGGAAGTAGCGACTCAGGGCAACGAACAGCAGCAGGAACAGGCGGCGACGTCGTACCAGGCCGGCGAGAGCGAGTCGACTGAGAAGGTCGCCGACGCCGAGCAAGCGGCTCGGGATGATAGTCAGGATCGCGAGACGGCGGAACGGCCTTCGAACGCGGCGGACCAGGCGGATCGTCCGGATTCTGCTGAGCAGACACAGTCGACGACCGGCGAGCAGCAGGCGACTGAACAAGCGGTCGATACCGAAATCGATGAAGACCCCGGCCAACAGGCTGAGTTCGAACAGGAAGCGATGGTCGGTCAGATCATCGAGTCGGGCCACCGCGCCGGGCTGTTCGCCAATCGCAACATGGTCGGCGATCCTGACGCGCCGATCGTGATCACCGAGTATTCCGACTTCCTTTGAGGCAACTGTCGCAGATTCGCGGCTCAGGTTGAGCCGCGCGTGATTGACGAACTGGTCCGCACCGGTCTGGCGCGGTTCGAGTACCAGCACATTCTCAATCACGGTCCGCCATCGGTTGCCGCAGCGCTGGCCACCGAGTGCGGCGGCGATCAGGGCCGCTGGTGGGACTTCCACGACCACTACATGACGACAAACGACTTTAGCCGCGACGGTGCGATCGCCCTGGCCGCGTCGCTCTCGCTCGACGCCGAGGAATTCGCTCAGTGCCTCGACAACGAGGTTCACCTTGATCTAGTCGAAGGACAGCATCGAACGGCCGCTCAGGCGGGGATCAACCGGACACCGACCATCCGGATCAACGGCGAAGGCGGGGCGGTCAGCGACGCGCTGATCGAGCAGGTGCTTGAAATCGCGGCACAATTGGAGTCGCAAGCGGGCGAAGGTGAATCATGAACCAACGACGAATCTGGGCAGGCCTGATCGCTTTTGCGGCTGTCGCGGCTGTCGCGACGCTTGTCGCGGCCTGCGGAGGCGGCGCCGAATCTGAGCCGGAACAGACTGCGGCGCAGGCAGCGGGGCAGACCGCGCAAGCGGAACAGGCGGCGGCGCAGGCGGAACAGGTCGAGTCAGCCGAACAAGACGCTCGAGTCCAGGTGGTTCGCGGTCGCGCCGCGCTCGGTGATCCGGCTGCGCCCGTGCTGATCCAGGAGTACTCGGACTTTCTCTGAGGCGGCTGCCGCCACTTTGCGACCCAGGTTGGGCCGCAGATCGAGAAGGAACTGATCGAGACCGGTCTGGCGCGGTTTGAGTACCGCCACATCATCAATCACGGTGCAGCCTCCGAGATGGCCGCGTTGGCAACCGAGTGCGCCGGCGACCAGGACCACTGGTGGGAGTTCCATGACTACTACTTCGAGGGTCCGAGCCGCGACGCCTACACGCGCGACGGCGCGATTGCCGTCGCAGCAGAGTTTGGCCTCGATACCGACGAGTTCGCTCAGTGCGTCGACGACCGCGCGCACCTCGACCGGATCTACGGGCAACACACCGACGCAGTCGCCAACGGGCTGTCCAGCACGCCCACGATCGTCGTCAACGGCGAGCGAGGCCCGACACGGGCCGACGCGTTGATCGAGTTGGTCAAGGATCTGGCAGAGGGCTAGACGCAAACGTCGGCCCGACGCGCGCGACTGGTGACGCTCAATGCCATGCGTCGCAATTTCGCGCGTCGCGACCCTTGCTGGACGCCGCGACAATCCAGCGATTCCGTAATCACTCTGTACAGCAGTCCTCAGGGTGAAGGCCGGCGAGCGGTGGATTGTCCGAACGCCGCTTGATTTTGCGAACATGCATTCTCATACTCAATCCATACGAAGCAGAACGAACATTCTGTATGAGAAGGAGTCTCTCCATGCCTGTACTTGCCCATGAGCCGCCGTTGATCGAGCGCGAACCATCGCGACCGATCGCGGCCACGACGCTGTCTGAAGCGGACCTCAATCTGATGCTCGAGCAACTCGCCGGCGGTCTCTCCTCCGGGCAGCGGGCGAGAGGCGCGCTCAGTCGATTCTCGTCGCTGCACCAGAAGATCCGGCACCGAGAGGCTCACCTCTACAACTCCGACGAGGTTGACCCGCGAATCGCCTCGCCGCATCGCGGCGCACAGCCATGGCAGACCGACCTGCTTCGCCGCACCTGGTCGCAACTGCGTCAACGCCTGACCGAGCACCCGCTGCGCGTCCATGTCGAACCGCCCGACGACTCACCGTCGGCGCGTCAGGCGGCCGACAACCTGGAACATGTCCTGGAGCAAGGCTTGCGGCAGGCCGAGGAGCGTTCCCATCTCTCGCTGCAGGCCGACCTCGGCTATGGGCAAGTCTGCCTCTGTTTCGGCGTGCTGCACTGGCAACGGGCCGCCGACCGTGTGCCGCCGTTGCCGGCGCGGGAACAGCGTGGATCGCGCCCGGCGGACCCGGAAGAACGCCGTCGCTTTCGCCGAGCTCGGTCCGAGGATGGTCCCGCGCTGCCGTGGATCGAGACCGAGACAAGCCGCAGCGACCGCGATCGCCAGCGACAGGCCGCAGCCGGGTTCCCCTGGGACATCGAGGTGATCCGACCGGATCAGTTCGCTTTCGTCGAGGACTACGGGTCGGGCAACGGACTCGGACTGGCGGTCGTGCTGCGCGAGGTTGGGCTGCAGGAATATCGCGATCGCTTGCGCGAGCAGGATGCCATCAAGCTGCGCATCAGCAGTATCGCCGGAGAACGCTCGCTGGCCATCTCTGGCGCTGATCATGTCAGCCGGGCAGAGGACCCTTCCACCGCCGGTTGGGGCGAACGGGTCCGGATCGCCGCGGTCTGGACGCGCCGGGAGTACTACGAACTCGCTGCGCTGGACGGCGCGTCCGCACGCGACAGCCGAGGATCGGACGGCAGCCTGCGACACGAGTGGACGCTGATCAAGTCGCACGCGCATCCGTACGAGATGCCGCCGTTTGCCATCGCCGAGGCCGACACCAATGACCATCCCGACATGTCTCGGCGCTGGGAGCCGACGCTGGAAGGCATCTACCGGGCCAAGCCGCGCTACGACTATGAACGCTCGCTGGGACGCTTCCTGGCCGAGCAGACGGCGATCCCGCTGTACTGGATCCAGAACGCCGACGGCTCCTGGCGCACCGATGAAGACGGCCACCGCCTCGAGTTGAGTCCCGACGCGGCCGCCGCGGAGGTGCTGCCGGCCGGCGCATCACTGCATCGCGTCGAGTCCCGAGTCGATCCCGCCTTCGTCGAGTTTCTGCGCATGTCGCACGACGAGTTGATAGCGGCGGCGCCCGACTCGGGCTCGGTCGAACGCGGAGAGATTGGGCCGAACACGCAGCCGCACACGCTGAACCTCCTACTCGGCTCCCGCAATCTCCAGGTCCAGCAACTCAAGCGAGCGCAAACGAAAGCCGTGCGCGTCATGTTGCGCAACATGGCCCTGGTCATGGCCAAGCCGCTCGCCGACGGCGGGTTTGGCGCGCCGGTCTGGGTCTTCGCACCGGGCAAGAACGGCGCGTTGAAGCGTCGCGAGACGGTATGTGTGGAGCCGTCGATGATTCCCTCGCTGGACATCGACGTCTGGATCGATCCCTACTCGGCGGCTCAGCGGATCGCAGTCCAGGAGCATGGGCGGGCTCGCCTCAACGATCCGCTCGATCCGCTGGACCAGCGCGCCTACCTCGAGCAATACATCGGCGAGGAGCACGCAGAGCAGGTGCTGTCGCGCCATCGGCAATGGCGCAAGGAGCAGGCTCGGTTTGAGCGTGAACTGCGCGGCGCTCGCGGCGACGCCGTCCCGGAGACTGAATCGTCGGGCCGCGCCGATGTTCCCGCGTCAAGCCGGCTGCAGGGCCACCTCACCCCGCTCGGGAGACTGACCGCTGTTGACGATGACCGCACCCCGAATCCATAGGTCGGACCACACCGCCTCAAGCAGGAGAGATCAATGGCTCGCGAGCACGAAATTCGCTGTACCAACCAGGACTGTCCCAGTCGCAAACACCGAGAGCGCGGAGCGCTCGCCTGCCGGGTCGAGGAGCATGCCGATCATGTCACGGTGGTCTGGAAGTGCCGCCGCTGCAAGCGAGGTCAGCGGACGCCGTTGCCGAAGTGGTGAGCCTGGCTACATGTTCGGCCGCATACCGCCCTCGACGATGTCATACGACGCAGCCAGTTCGGTCGGCGAGAAGGGGACGCCCAGCGGCTCGGCAGTCGTCAGCACCACCTGTTCAACCTCCGTGACCGCCTCGGCCGTCCTGACGCGTCGCGCCGGATCGAGCTCGCTGAACACATCGTCGAGCAAGAGGATCGGGGAGTCAGCGGAGTGATCGGAGAGGAAGTCGGCCTCGGCCAGACGCATGCTGAGCGCGGCCACTCGCTGCTGGGCGCGCGATGCGAAGTTCGCCGCCGGTCGGCCATCGAGATCGATCAGCAACTCGTCGCGATGCGGCCCGACCGAGGTCGTGCCCCGCGCCAGGTCGCGCCGGCGTGACTCCCGCAGCGTCTGGGCGTCGCCCGGCGCGTACGTCAGCGTCAGCACTTCCGCCTCGTCGTCCGGCGAGCGCAGGGCCAGGTGCCGCTGGGCCGCGAACTCCGCGAGCGATGCGGCTGCCTCGGTCCGAGCTTCCCAGATCGGAGTGGCCGATGCGTGGAGCAACTCGTCCCATTGCTGCAGTTCCGTCTCGGCGGCCTGGCCGTCGGCGATGCGTTTGAGCAGCGCATTGCGCTGGGCCAACGCGCGTTGATAGCGACTCAGGTTGGCCGCATGCGAGCGCTGAATCTGCCCGACCGCGACATCGAGGTACCGCCGTCGTACTGCCGACGAACCGGTCAACATGTCCAAGTCGAGCGTTGTGAACTGCACGGCGCGAATCGCACCCAGCGCGTCGGATGCACGCCGGGCGACGCCGTTGACTCTGATCCGCTTGCTGGTCAGCGGCGCACCCGAGCGTTGACGCGCCGCTCCGGCATTGGCGCCGGAGCGAGCGCTCAGCGCGATATCCACCTCCACCGACTCAAGATTGATGAGAGCCGACGCCGCAACTCGCATGACCTGGGGCGAATCCGCATTCCAGCGGATCAACTCGCCTTCGGTCTGCGCCCGCGTCGAACGCAGCGAGGCGAGCATGTACATGGCCTCGATCAGGTTGGATTTGCCGGCCGCGTTGGGACCGCTGACCAGCGTGATCCCGGGCCCCAGATCGAATGTCAGATCAGTCCAGGAACGAAAATTGGAGAGTTGCAGTCGGGTCAGGTGCACTCGTTGGAGTGTATGCGCCTCCTGACCCCCCATAGACGGACGCTGCGATGAGTGCTGCCATCGAGCCGAATGGCGCGACACGCCGGAGCGGGACTGCCGGCTCGGAGCTTCGCCAACGACACGACGCAACCGTACGACAACTCAAGGTGCGTAGATACCAGTCAACGAAGAGGCTGCGTGGCGCCGGACTGTCATGTACCATGCTCCAAACGCGCACGCGGTAGTCCCGCCAGCACCTGGAGTGTTTCGATGGCCACCATTCAGCACGATGTCCCCGGAATCAATCTTGACTGGCTCAATGTTGATACCGACCAGGGGATGGAGATCGAGACTGGCCGCAAGGGCCTCACGCTCGAGACCATCAACCAGATGACCTACGGAGTCGACGACCGCGATGAAGCGCGGCAGCGTCAGTGGGCGCCGCGCGGCGCCACCGCCGACCCTCGCTCGCCCTCGAACAGCGTTCAGCACACGAACAAGGCCGATGTCTGGACCGAGTCGGCGATGCTCCTCTACGAGGAAGCGCTGCAGCGGCAGTGGTCATCCGCCCGCGACATTCCCTGGGACACCATCGACGACCTGCCTCCCGACCTCGAGCGCGCCATGTGCACGCTGTGCACCTTCCTGACGCAGGTCGAATTCATCGCCGGCGACGTTCCGGGACGCTTCCTCGAGCAGATTCACCCTGAGTTCTTCGAGTCGCAGCTGTTCCTCGGCACACAGCTGATGGACGAGGCGCGGCACCTGGACGTGTTCCGCAAGCGCACGCTGATCAACGGCGGCGGCATGTCGGGCGCTGGAATTGGCGCCGTCCAACTGCTCAGCTCCGACGACTTCACCGAGATGACTGCGCTGCTCCACCTGGTCGGCGAGGGCTTCGTGCAGACGCTCTTCCGCATGGGCGAGCTGATCGCGCAAAACGAGGCCGAGAAGCGCATCTTCCGCCTGTCCGCCCAGGACGAATCACGCCACCTCGCCTTTGGCGTGACGCACCTCAAGTACACCGTCGAGACCGAGCCCTGGCGCAAGGAAGAACTGCACCACATCCTCGACATGCAGGAAGCGCTCTTGACCCAGTCGCAGCAGACCTCACTGACCACGAACCCGTTGACCGGTGAAGCGCTGGCCATCCTGTCCGGCGGCGGCATTGAGCACCTCGACGAGGGCTACAACATGGTCATGCTGATGCGCAAGAAGCAGTTCATCGAGTACGCGCACCGGCTGGAAGTGATTGGCCTCGACCGCACCGACCGATTCGGTCCGGAGGTACGCGAACTCGTGGCGGAGAACAACTAGTTCATTCCAGGGATGGCCTGATTATGGCCTGATCATGGCTTGAGCGTGTACGGGCGCCCCTTGTGGGCGCCCTGCGCGTGTCGGTTGCGGAGACTGAGGCCCGGCCCTGGCGCTGACTTGCGGCGCCAAAGCAAGGAACAGACGGAAGAGTTGGACTATGGAACTGTCGACGACGACCAGAGTGCGCGCCAAGAATGCGGGCTGGTCTGAGGAACTGATCGAGCGGATCGAGGGATCCGCCGCCACGGACACGCAGGTCGAGAACCTCGCCCGTGGTGAGTTGAGCGAAGAGAAGATCAGCGGCTGGCTCGACTTCCTCGAGAACCATCCCGACAACCCCTTCGGCAAGGCGCCGTTCAACATCTTCAACTCCCCCGCCGAGACCGGCCTCAAGGCGACTCCGGGTCCGGACGGCTTGCGCCTGCGCGACATCAACATCGGCAGCTACGGCGTCGTGCCCGACACCTGGCATCTGCCCAACGACGCGCCCCGCGGGACCGAGTCAACCGGAATGATCATGGCGGCCGGTTACTCGATCTTCGACAAGGCGGAAGTCTGGTCGGAGAATGCGGTCGACCTCTATGAGGACGCAATCAAGGATCGCTGGATTCCGGCGACCGAGCTCGACTGGGAGAACGGTCTGGAAGAACTGCCCGAAGAACTTGAGCGATCAATCGGCCAGATCTGCACGGTCTATTCGAACAATGGACTGGTTGAGCAGAAGATCATTGGCCGCTGGTTGGAAGAGATCTCCTATGGCTTCCATGAAGTCAAGCTGTTCCTCGCCACCCAGGCATTCGACGCCGGCCGCAAGGTTGAGGTGTTGCGCAAGCGGGCCCTGATCAACGGCGGCGGACTGGGGCAGGCGCCCCTGGGACAGATCTACCGCGGTTGGTACCAGGGACTGACCTTCACCGACATGATGATCGCGCTGAATGTCGTCTACAAGAGCTACGAGGTCGCGCTGTTCGAGTCGGCGTCGGAGTGGGCGCAGACCGAAGTCGAACGCGACATCTTCGCCAAAATCGCGACCGACTCACGCCGTCACCTCGACTACGGACTCGGCCATCTGGAGTGGTACACCCGCTACAAGCCCGAGGCCGATCGTCGGCTGACGATCCAGTTCCTGCGCGCCGAGGCTTCAATGGTGCAGGAGATGCGTCTGTCGACAACGGAGCGCGAGGCGCTCATCGTTCTCCTGGCCGGCGGAGTGGAAAATCTACAGGCCGGCGTCGACAAGCTCAAGACCCTGCGTCAGCGGCAGCTGGACCTGTACGCCGAAGGTCTGGCGTCGATCAACTTCGATCGACCCACGGTGCATCCGGGGCTGGTCGGCCAGGTCAAGGATCCGCTGGAGGGCGGCATCGTCGCCGTCCGCGCCGTGGCCCAGAACTAGGCCCAGAACTGCGCCCGGAACTGCGCCTAGCCGCCCAGGACCGGCGCCGCCGGGTTGGGACAGAGCACGCGCAGAGCCTGAGGCTCCACATCAATGGCGTAGGCCGATGTCGGACCGATCTCGCCGTCGATCTGCATCGGCGGCGGATCGCCCAGCGGGGTGATCTCGAGGCGGCGGAACCGAAGGTTGGAAACGCCGGGTCCATGTGGCAGCCAGCCGTGACGCGCGAATGGTGAGAGAGCCAGGGCTCGCCAGGGCGCGCCCCTGAACATCAGCAGGTCCAGCTCGCCATCCACGACGGTGGCCCTGGGGTTGACCTCGAGCCAGGTGCCCAGCATTCGCGTGTTCCCGACCGTCATCAAACCAACATCCACGGTCTGCGTAGGTCCACCGTCGAGGCTGTAGGCGATCGACCAGGCCTTGCGGCCGACCGCTTCCTGGACAGCGGAGAAGAAGTAGGCGGGCTCGCCGAGCATTCGCTTGATCCGGCTGCGGCGGTCGCTGGCGGCGATGCCGCTGACGGCCGCGGCGTCGAGTCCCCAACTAGCCATCAGCAGGAATCGTTGAGAGCCGACCGATCCGTCAGCCTCGGTAGACCAGACGCGACCGCTGTCAATCCACATTGCTTCGCCCGGCGAGCCGTTGAGCGCAGCGAGCTGTGCCGCGACTGCGGCCAGGGGAGTCATCGGCAGGTTGGTCTCATAGGCCCAGACGTTCGCCGTGCCCAGGGGAACGGCGCCCAGTGCGGTGGGTGAACGCGCCGGAAGCCCTTGCAGAATCGACGACAGCGTGCCGTCGCCGCCGCATCCGAAGATCGCGGCCGCGCCGGCCTCGTGTGCCGCGAGCGCGGTCTGCGCAGCGTCGGCCGGGCTCCTGCTGGTGATGATGTTGGCTCGCCGACCGGCTTGCTCGGTAGCCGCTCGGCAAATCGCGGTTAGTTGCCTGGGATGGATGGCGTTGCCCGAGTTGGGATTGAGCACAAAGACGATGTCGTCAGGCTGAATCTGCATTCGTGCAACATACGCCCAATCGCTGCTACACGGCATGCGGCCTGACGCGGGAAGCGTCAAGACTTCGCGTCAGGTCCTGATGGAGAGGCCTGTCAATCCCTTCGCCTGAATCTCCCTTGGGATAAGCTTGACCCGATTGGAGCGGGGACACATGGCGGAGCAGCGGGGCCTCGGTTGGGTACGGCTCGATCACCTCGCAATTGCGGCCGAGGATCCCAAGGCCGCCTCGCAGTTCTGGGGCAAGCTGTTCGGTCTGGAGCTGGACCACTGGACCGTCTCGAACGAGGGCGGCTTCAGGGTGTCGCAGTTCCATTTCCCCAGGCGGCAGGTCGGGCTGGAAATCATTGGGCCGTTCGACGAGTCGTCGTTTGTGCAGAAATTCATCGACGAGCGCGGGGCAGGGATGCACCACATCACGGTCGAAGTAGAGGACGCCGACGCCGCTTGCGAGTTCGTGCGAGAGGAAATGGGGATTGAGCCGCTGAGCGAGCCGTACACCGACTTTGAATGGAACCAGTTCTTCATTCACCCGCGGGATACCGGCGGGGTGCTGGTCCAGATCTATTCCTGGCTTCCCGGCCGACGCCCGGCCGATTGGCCGCAATAGGCGCAATGCCCACTCACTCCCGGTCGGCCGACCCACACCCAACGTTTCGAGACGGCGACTTTGTCCCCTCCCGAGAGGTCCCCTTTTCGTCGGAGCTGGACGAGATGATCGCCGAGATTCGGGCGGGCAACGCGCCGAACATCGGCCGCTTCTGCGGCTATTGCTCCGCTCCGCTTGGTGACGCCGAGTCGTGCAGCGTGTGCGGAGAGACCACTGATCGAACGCCGGCGGTCGACAAGATCGACCGCGACCTGGCGCAGATCTATCACGCCAAGCGGAAGCGTGAAGGGCTCTACGTCCACCTCGCCGCATGGTCGGGAATCCTGTTGGCCACCGGGCTGTCGATCCTGATGATTCTCTTGCTCCCCGGATGGACCAAGGTGTTCGCGGTCATCTTCCTGGTGCTCGGCGGATACTTCGCCGGGGTCTTCTTCGGCAACGTCCTAATCCAGGGGTTCGCCTATCGGGCAGGACTGAAGATGTTCGCCCGGCGCTGGACTCAATGGCGGGCTTCCGGCGGAGCGGCCCGGAGTGCGAGCTGACGAACGCCCTTCTGTATCCGAGGCTGGTCGCTTCGCCGCATCGATCGACGCATACCCTGTTCCTTGTCTCTGCGTGTTGTGCAGCCGCGCTGCGTGAGCGCATCAACACCGTGCCACCGGGCACGAGGAGTCAGAATTGCTGAACTTCGCGCTGGTCATGGCAAAGCGGCACTTGGCCGCAGTTCGAGATCTGTTGCCGATCTTCGCCGTGATCATCCTGTTCCAGCTGGTCGTCATCCGCGAGCCGTTTCCCGATGTGGTCAGCGTCGCGGTGGGGCTGGTGTGTGTCATTGTCGGTCTGGCGCTCTTCGTTCAGGGTCTGGAGAGCGGACTGTTCCCGCTGGGCGAGGCCCTGGCCCAGGGCATGGCGCAGAAGGGCAGCACGTTCTGGCTGCTCGCCCTCGCCTTCTCGCTCGGATTCGGCACCACGGTGGCGGAGCCGGCGCTGATCGCCGTGGCCGGCGAGGCGGCCGAAGTGGCGGCTGAGGCAAGGTTCATCGGCCGCAGCGAGGCCGCGCAGGACCGCTACGCGCTTGAGCTGCGCGTGGTCGTGGCAGTCGCCGTCGGACTTGCCATCGTTCTGGGAGTGCTGCGCATTCTCAAGGGTTGGCCGATTCACCGGTTCATCATCGGCGGCTACATCCTGGTCATGGTGATGACCGTGTTCGCGCCCGAGGAGATTGTCGGCGTGGCCTACGACTCGGGCGGGGTGACGACCAGCACGATCACCGTGCCATTGATCACGGCGCTGGGCGTGGGACTGGCGTCCGCGATCCGCGGGCGGAACCCGATGCTCGACGGATTTGGTCTGATTGCGTTCGCCAGTCTCACGCCGATGATTTGCGTGCTCGGCTACGGGATGGTGTCCTGATGCTGGAATCTCTGGCGCTGTTCGGGGAGACCTTGCTGTACACCCTTCGCGATGTGTCGCCGATCATCGCGATCCTCGTCGTGTTCCAGGTGGCGGTGCTGCGCCGCAAGCCGCCCAACATTGCGGGCATCGTCACCGGGTCCGTCATGGTGTTGCTGGGGCTGGCGCTGTTCCTGATCGGGCTGGACCAGGCGCTGTTCCCAATCGGTGAGACGATGGCGCGGCAACTGGTGGATGAGGCACGGACGCTGGGCGGCGTGGTGCATTGGGAAGACTACTGGCTGGTCTACCTGTTTGCGGCGGCGATCGGATTTGCGGCCACTGTGGCCGAGCCGTCGCTCATCGCAGTGGGTTTGAAGGCCGAGGAGGTGTCCGGCGGCGCGGTGAAGGCCTGGGGGCTGCGGATCGCCGTTGCGGTCGGAGTCGCCGCCGGCGTCGCTCTGGGCTGCTTCCGGATCGTGACCGGCACGCCGCTGCCCTGGTACATCGTCGGCGCGTACGTGATCGTCATCGTGCAGACGCACCTGGCCAGTCGCACGATCGTCCCGCTGGCCTACGACAGCGGGGGCGTCACCACCTCAACCGTGACCGTGCCGGTCGTGGCTGCCCTGGGGCTGGGACTGGCCGCCAACATACCGGGCCGCAGTCCGCTCATCGACGGCTTTGGGCTCATCGCGTTTGCCAGTGTCTTCCCGATCATGACCGTATTAGGCTATGCCATCAGTGCGGACTGGGTGGAACGCTGGCGCAGGCGGAAGGAACGTCAGGAGATGGAATCATGAAGATGGCGCTCGTCGTTGCGCTGGTGAGCGACGACAAGACAACCGAGGTCATCGACGCGGCGCGGGCAGGCGGCGCGACGGGCGACACGATCATCAGCGGCGTCCGCGGTGAAGGTTTGCGGCCGGAGAAGACATTCCTGGGGCTGGACCTGACCGCGCGGCGGGACATGGTGCTGTTCCTGGTGGCGGAAGGGCGGGCGCGAGACATCCTCGAGCGCATCGCGGCGGCCGGCGGCATGGATCAGGAGCATGGCGACGGGGTCGCCTTCCAGATCACGATCGAAGACGCGGTCGGCCTCTCGACTCAGCTGCCCAGGCTGATGGAAGAGCTGGAAGAAGCCCAATGACCACTCAGAGCGACCAACCGATGCTCCGAGTGTCCGACGTGATGGGCTCGGAACTGCACACGATCGACGGGCTGGCGACGGCGGCCGAGGCGATGGCGCGAATGAAGCAGCTGCAGATCAGTTCACTGGTGGTGAACCGGCGCCACGATCACGACGAACTGGGAGTCATCACGGTCAGCGACCTGGCACGAGACGTGATCACTCCCGATCGAGCTCCCGAGCGGGTCAATGTCTACGAGATCATGTCGAAGCCGGCGCTGACGGTGCGCTCGGGCATGCTCGCTCGCTACGCGGTCCGACTATTGGTCCAGTTCGGTGTGTCCCGCGCGCTGGTGATCGACGATGACGGCAATCCGCTCGGCCTGGTCACATTGCGCGACCTGGTCCTGGGCCTGTCCGCAACCTAGCTGTCGCGCGAACGAGATAACCGCGAAGGCCGGCGGCTACGAGCGTGACAGCGTCTTGCGACGATGCGTGACGAAATCGTGCAGCACGTATTCGCCGAGCTCATCGGGCTGGCTGTAGAACACGCGCCCCCCGTTGATTCGCGCCACGCGGTCGACGAACTCCTTCAGGTAGTAGCTGCGATCGAGCATGAAGACATTGATGACAATGTCTTTCTTCGTGCAGTGCCGAACTTCCTTGAGCGTCTCGCGGATGGTGATCGGCGACGGCGGATAGGCGAAGTACGAACGTCCCTGTTCGAGGTGCGCCGTCGGCTCGCCGTCGGTGATCATGATGACCTGCCGGGTGCCGACCTTGTGCTTGGCCAGCAACTGCTGCGCGATCAGCAGCGCGTGGTGCATGTTGGTGCCCAGCACGGTTTCGTCCCAACGGACGTAGGGCAGCTGGTCGGCTTTGAGCTCGCGAGCGTTCGCGCTGAACCCGATTAGATAGAGCGAGTCGCGCGGGTACTGCATCCGGATCAGGTTGTTCAGCGCCATCGCGACCTTCTTGGCCGCCTGGAATGACCCGCGCAGCGCCATCGACCAGGAGAGGTCGAGCATCACGACGGTCGCGGTCTGGGTCAGGGTCTCGGAGCGGTAGACCTCGAAATCGTCGGGCGTCAGATTGACGGGCACCTGCGGCCCGCCCTCGGGAGCCGTGCGCAGGATGGCATTGGAGATCGTTTCCTTGAGATTGAGATGGAACGGATCGCCGAACTCGTAGAGCTTCGTGTCGTCGGCGCGGTCGCCGTAGCGGCCGGTTTCTGGGACGTTGTGTTTGCCGAAATTCTGCCGCTTGAGGTTGGCATAGATCTCGGCCAGCGCCTTCTCGCCGATCCGCCGGTTGCCGCGTGGGGTGAGTTCCCAGGCGTTGCCCTTCTTCTCGAGATAGCCGGCCTCTTCAAGTAGCTCGAGCAGTTGCTTGAGCTGCTCGAGGATTTCCCGGGCTTCCTCGCCCATCAACTCTTCGAGCTGGTCGGGATCGATGTCGTCGATGTTGCCGCCGTATTGGACCCGTTCGAGGGCGCGCTCGAGCTCGTCGAGCTGCTGCATGTCGCCCATCAGCGACATCGCGGCCTGCAGGTCGATCTCTTCCTGTCCGCGGAACGGGTACTGGTTGAGCAGGTCGCGCATCGGGTAGAGGGATTCGAGATTCTGCGCGAGCTGGGCCAGTTCCTGCTCCATGCCCATCTCGCCCATCAGCTGCTGCATCATGTCGCCCAGCTGCTGGCGCATGTCACCGGGCAGCGACGACATCAGGTTCTGCATCTGCGCGGCCTGGCGCTGCATCTGCTCGACCAGCTCGTCCAGCGACTGCGGCGGATCGTCCCCAAACATGTCGCCCCATTTGTCCATGAACTCGTCGAAGCGCGGGTCCTCCCCGCGACGCTGGCGCTCCAGCATCTCGTTGAGATCCTGCATCATTTCGCGCATCTGCTCCATGTCCTCGGGCGACATGTCGGACATCATCTGGCTCATGTCCTGGAAGAAGCGATTCATCATCGCCTGCTTCAACTGTTCGAGCAGTTCCTCGTACTTCTGCCGCGCCTCATCGTCTTCAAACTCGTACTCCTGGAGCTCCTTGACCTGCCCGGCCGCGTCTTCCGGCAGGCGATCAATCTGCTCCTGTTTTCGCTCCAACCGCTGGCGCAGCGCTTCCTTCAATCGCTCCATCTCGTCATCGGTCAGCGGCGAGGCCTGTTGCTGCTGTCCGCCCTGTTGGCCGGACTCCTGTCCGTCCTGCTGGTCGCCGGACTCGCCCAGTGACTGACTCTGCGGCTGTCCCTGCTGATTGGGGTCGCCGGGCATCTGCTCTGCGGACGGCTCTTGCGGCTCGGGACGTGGTCCGACCTCATCGAGGCGATCGTCCAGCGTGTCGCGCTCCATATCGAGGATCTCGTCGAGCTGGCGCTGGATGTCGTCGAAGACGGAGGAGAGATCGAAGCGTTCCAGTTGCTGGCGGCGTTGCTGGCGCAGACGCTGGAGCAGGTCGCGCATGCCGTCGGTGCGGTCGCCGTCGGGCGTGCGGATCCCACGCTGCATCATGTTGCGCAGCGCCTGTTGCAGGTCGCCGAACGAGAGCAGGTCGTCGGAGAGCGACTGGAGGACATCGTCCGCATCGAGCGCCGGAATGTCCTGCGTGCCATCCCACTGCGAGTATCGAAATCGGGTGGGCATGGCTCACTCCATCAGCGAGGTCGGCGGTGCGTCGCGCGCAGGCTAGGCGCGATAGAAGATGCTGCCCCCGACGACGTCTTTGTTCAGTCGCTTGTTGAGATGCAGGCCCTCGAGCAGAAACTCGACCGCGGCAGCCAGCGACGCCGCGTCCTCGCCGACGTTGAGCGGCTGCAGCGCCTCGTCCAGACCTTCGACTCGGCCGACAATGGCCGCGTAGTCGCCGGCCTTCAGCGCTTCGCCGACCTCGACCGCGAGGCCGGACTTGAACTGCGCGATCACCGGCTCCAGCGCGCCGAGTTCGAAGTAGCGGCCAAAGACCACGGCGATCGCGCCGGCGATCAGCTTCTCAATCACCTTCTCGTCGGCGCCTTCGTCGACGGTCTCCAGCTCCATCTTCCCCTGCAGCGCAGGAGCCAGGTGCCAGAGGTCGCAGATGCGCGGCGCGATCTGGTCCTCACCGCCCAGGATCCCGCGTCGCATCGCGTTCGCGGTGAGCGTCTCATATCCGGAGATCGAGGCTCGGACCGAAACGCCCGACCGCTGCGACACGTCGGGACTGCGACGGGCGAGACGGACAATCTCAGCCACGATCTCGGCCATGTAGTCGGGCATGTTGATGTTGCGTCCGGGCGCGGCCATTGGCGCGGCCTCTTGCGCGACGATTTCCAGTTCCGTCTCCAACTCGGACGGGTAGTGCGTGCGGATCTGCGCGCCGTAGCGGTCCTTGAGCGGCGTGATGATCCGGCCGCGATTGGTGTAGTCCTCGGGATTGGCCGAGGCGACGATCAACACATCCAGCGGCAGACGCACGCGGAAGCCGCGAATCTGGACGTCGCGCTCTTCCATGATGTTGAGCAGGCCGACCTGGATACGTTCCGCCAGGTCGGGCAGCTCGTTGATGCAGAAAATGCCGCGGTTGGTGCGCGGGATCAGTCCGAAGTGAATCGTCAGCTCGTCCGAGAGATAGCGACCCTCTGCCACTTTGATCGGGTCGACCTCGCCGATCAGGTCGGCGATCGTGATGTCGGGCGTGGCCAGCTTTTCTCCGTACCGGTCGCCGCGCGAAACCCAGCGAATCGGCGCGTCGTCACCGAGTTCTTCCGCCTTCTGTCGGCCCTCGAGTGAGATCGGCGCCAGCGGTTCTTCGTAGATTTCGACGCCTTCGAGCGCGGGAATCTCGTCGTCGAGCAACCCGGTCAGCGCCCTGATGATCCGGCTCTTGGCCTGGCCGCGCTCACCCAGAAAAATCACATCCTGCTCAGCCAACAGCGCATTCTCAAGCGCCGGCACGACCGTGTCCTCATAGCCGTGAATCTCAGGGAACAGCGGTCCCCCCGCTTCCAGGCGGGCAATCAGGTTGTCGCGAATCTCTTCCCGGACGGTTCTGGGCTGATAGCCGGATTCCTTCAACTGCCCGACGGTGGTCGCCTTCCCGCTCGCTTGTGCGCTCACATCGACTCCTGTCCACTGCCGACCGGCTCGCTCGAACGCGATCGGCGCCACATCACGGTGTTGAGCGCCGGGCATCGTCAAACGCCCGCAACGCTTCGTCGCGCTCGAAGCGCGGAAGCGGTCCCATCTGGCCGCCGAATCTGAGTGTAGCGGGTGACCCGGCGGCGACCCGGCCGATCGCCGATGCTTGCACACCGGCGTTGGACAACGCCGAAAGTGCGCGCTCGACCGCGCCCGGCGATACAGCGGCCAGCAAGGTGCCGGAGCCCAGCAAACCCAGCGGATCCAGATCGCGCTCCGAGCAGACGGCCATCGTCTGGGGTAGCCAGATCACGTCGTCGCCGACTAACTGCGGAGACCGACCGGCGGACTCCGCCAGCTCCAGCGCTGCGGTCGCGATCCCACCTTCGGTCACGTCGTGCATCGCGTGGACGCCGTCAACCGCCCTGAGCGCGCGAGCGGCTGCGGCGACGCTGATCCCCGGATCATCGAGCAATTGCGGGTAGCCGAGAATCGCCGTGCCTTCGACCGCAGCCGCTCCGGCCTGGATGATGACATCCCCGTCGGCAGCGCCATTCGAGGGGATGAACTCGTCCATCGCGGCAGTGCCGATCAGAGTGCAGGAGACGACGCTGCGCACGACCGCATCGGTGATTTCCGTGTGGCCGCCCACCAGTGCCACCCCTGCCTCCGCGCACGCCAGCGTCAGATCAGCGAGTAGCTCCTGAATCGCTGCGGCGTCCACACCCTCCGGCGCCAGCACCGTGGCCAGCATCCACTGCGGCTCGGCGCCGACGGCGAAGATGTCGTTGGCATTGACCGCGACTGCGAGCCGTCCCGCATTGGAATCGACAAATGTGATCGGGTCCGATGCGGCGACCAGCGCGCGTCCGCCCCACTCAATGACTGCGGCGTCGAGCCCGACGCCCGAGCCCTGGATGACCCGCGCGTCCCGGTTCGATCCAAACACTGCGGACAGGAGGTCGGGCGGAACCTTGCCGGTCGCGAGCGGCCTCCGATTTGCCGAAGATGCTGGGTCAGACAACTCTGCCAACTCTCGAACGTTCCCGCCGCAGCAGCCGAACTTCTTGCATATGCTGAGCGTATGAATGCGACGTTAGCGGAGCACGTCGGTGGAATGGCCTGGTCGGAAGATCCGCTGGGCGTCGAACTCGCGGCGCTGCGGATCGATTTTGAAGGGGCCGCTCCTCGCTCGGTGTCGTTGCCCCGTCGCGGGCCGATCAGCATCTCTGACTACGGCGACGCCGAGACATTGACGGCGGTGCGCGAGGAACTCCTGCAGAGCGAGCGCGATCTGGGGGGACCTGCCGTACTGCGCTGGCGCGCCTACGGTTCCGGCAACATCGACGCCTCGGACGCCCGGTTAATCGACGAACCGCTGCCCTGGGGCGGTGGACCAGGTCGCGGAATGCCCCACATACAGGGAGAACTCGACCGCTGGTCGCGGGCCAACGCCGGCGAAGTGATTCCCAACGTGATGACGCCCTTGAGCTGGTCGGTAATCGCCGACGCGCTGGATCGGGGATTCCACGCTCCCTGGGGCGACTGGACGGAGGGCCGCCGCTTTGTAGCGCTCTACGACGGCTACGCCTACTTCAACATCGGCATGATGATGGAGATCATCCAGCAACGACTGGGCCTGAGTGGAACGCATTTCCTCGAGGCCGTCGGCGGTCCGGAAGCCGCCGAAGTCGTTCGTCCCGGCGGCAACGGCCAACGATCAACAAAGATTCAATGGACCACGATGCTGGGACAACTTCCCTTTATGATTCGCTGGCTGCGCGATCAGGACCAGTTGCCCAAAATCTGGCCCGCCGAGCGAAGCTCCTGCGAAGCGGAACGCGATCGGCTCAAGTCGCTCGATACGGCCGAGATGTCCGATCGCGAGATCTTCCGCGAGATCTCGCGCTCAAGCGCGGAAAGCGAACGTCAGACTATTTTCCTGATGCGCGCCCAGTCGGCCGTGTTCAGCGCCGCGCAGGGTCTGCTCTGGGCTACCGATCGCTGGCTCGGCTCGAACCAGCGTCAGCTCTCCCTGGGCGTCATGCAGGGATTGTCCGGGATTCGGACCCAGGAGGGCAACATCGCGTTGCGTCGCGTGGCTCAAAGAGCATCAGAGGACGCACTGGCGACCGAGTTCATCCGAGCTGAAGACGCCCGCAGTCTCTGGGGCGCGGTCCACAGCGAACGCTTGCCGGACGAAATCGCCTGGTTGCGCGATGACCTCGATGATTTCATGGCCGAGTACGGCCACCGAGCCGCCGGAGAACTCGAGGCAGCGGAGCCGCGTTGGGTCGAGCAACCGGAACTGATCCTCGATACCTTCCGCGACTACGTACTGCACCCCGAGCGAAACGATCCGGACGAGATCATCGAGCGGCAACAGGCCACACGGCGTCAGGCCGAAGCGGAGATCCAGGAACGCCTCTATCGGCATCCACTGGGTCGATTGCGCTGGCGCCTGTTCCGGGCGCAGATCACGCAGGCACGCCGACTGCAACCGCTCCGCGAGAATCCGAAGTTCACGCTGCTGGAACTCTCCCTGCAGCAACGCCTGCTGTGGCGCGTGCTCGCCGATCGCTGGATCGAGCAGGGACTGATCGACGATCCCAACGACGTCTACTTCTTGCTGTTCGAGGAGCTGGCGACGCTCACCCGTCGTTCAGGCGATCCGCTGATCGCTGCTCGGATGCGCAGCAGGATTCGCCGAAGACGATTGCAGTTCGAGGAGTGGAAGAAATCGCAGGCGCCGCCGCTGCGAGATCGCTATGGCGACCCCATCGTCAGCGCCAATGGCCAGGCGCCGAGTATGGCCACTGCGGAAGCACAGAGTGATGACTCCGGCCCGGAGGCAGAACCGGATGCGGCACTGCCGCTGACCTTGCGGGGCATCGCCGCGTCAACCGGCGAGGCAGAAGGCAGAGCCCACGTCGCCGACAACCCCGTCACTGGCCGGGAACTGAGCCCGGGACAGATCCTCGTCGCTCGCTTCACCGACCCCGGCTGGACGCCGATCTTCCCGCTCGCCGCCGCCGTCGTCACTGAGATCGGCGGAGTATTGAGCCACGGAGCAATCGTGGCGCGCGAGTTCGGCATTCCCGCGGTCGTCAATGTGCAACAGGCGACCCAACAGATCCATACCGGAGACCTGCTCCGCGTCGACGGCTCCAACGGCCAGGTGACCATCGTCGAGCGAGCCTAGCCGCCCGACAGCGTCGCCTGTCCCTCAGCACGGGCAATCAACCAGGCAATCGCGCTCGGGCCCGCAGCTGACCAGAAGACCGCGGTCGACTAAATCAACGGCGGCGACGGTTCAATCAGCGCTCTGCTCTGTCCATCCACCAACAGCGGCATGTAATCCCAGCCTGCGACCAACAACGGATCGATCCCCCGCAGCGCCGTCGTGACCAGTTCTCGGTCCAGACTGTTGGCCAGGGTGATCATCGCCGCGATCCGGAACCCGGCCGTTTCCCAGATCGCCTCCTCAGCCTCGCGAAGGGAGCGCCGCATCAATCGACGCACGGTGCGGCCATCTGCGACCGATGTCGGCGGGGCGCAGATGACAATCGGCTCTTCAACGCCGTCGATTCGCTGAATCCGCCAGGTGTCCTCGCCCTGGACCGTCGTCGCCGAGCCCTCCTTGCGGATGCCATTGGCCACAAGGACGAGGAAGTCAACCATCTGTGTGACCTTCTGTTCATCATCGGGCAAACGGTGCACATTGGATGAGTCGAGCTGATACTCGCCCATCACCTGGTTGGTGAAGCGAGCCCACTGCTGCGACAGCCCACCGAGCACGCTCATGTAGGAGCCGTCGCTGCCGGTCTTGCGCACGGCGACGTCGACCTTGAACGTCACCTCGCCCTTCTCGCCAACCTCCAGCGAGCGTGCGGCGTCAGCAACCTGTCCAGCCGCGTGGTCCGCATCATCCGGAAGCGGTGCGCCGGGAGGCACCCAGAGCGCCACGTCACGCGCGCCATAGGCGTGCAACCGCTCTTCCAGTTCCACCTTGCGAGCCAGCGTCGCGCCATCAGCCTCGAGCGCCGAGAGGTCGAACAGGGGACAGGCTGCGATGACGCCAACAGCGTTATTCGCGTTGAATGTTGCCGTCAATGAGTTCGCGGCCGGAGGCTCGAACGACACCTCCGATGCGCCAGTTGCGGTCAGAGCGTCGCGTGCCATCGTCGCCGCGAGCAGCGTCAACTGTCGGCGTGGATCCATGGCCCGCAGCGTATCGCAGGCCGGGACCCGTCCAGGCGGGCTACCAGAAGAGCAGACCCGCGATCGCCCCGGTCATACAGGTCGCCATCGTTCCCGCCATGATCGACTTGAGACCCAGTCGAGCCAGCTCCCCACGCCGCTCCGGCACGATCGCGGCCAGTCCTCCGAGCATGATCCCGACGCTGCCAAAATTGGCGAAGCCACACACGGCGTACGTCATGATCAGGGCGCTCTTTTCGGTCAGCGCGCCCTCCGGCAGGTTGGACATGTCGATGTAGGCGACCAGCTCATTGAGGACCACCTTCGTACCCAGCAACTGTCCGGCTTCGACCGCGTCGGACCAGGGGATGCCCAACACCCAGACGACGGGTGCAAACACCCAGCCAAAGATGCGCTGCAAGGTGAGGTCTGCGCCGCCAACCTCGGGAAACGCGCCGAACACGATGTTGGTCAACTCCACCAGCGCGACGAACACGATCAGCATGCCGACGATGTACGCAAACAGGCGCAGCCCGTCAATCGTGCCGCGGGTCAGCGCGTCGATGCCGTTGTCATAGAGCTGCGCGAACTCGACTCGAGTCTCGTCGGCCGCATCGTCGCCGCGCGGGATCAGGATCAGCGCAATCACCACCGCCGCCGGTGCGCTGATGATCGACGCAGTCAGCAGATGCCCGGCAGGATCGGGAATGATGCCGTCGAGGATCACGGAGAACAGCACGAACACCGTGCCGGCAATCGTCGCCATGCCGCCGGTCATGACGATGAACAGGTCGGAGCGGCTCATGGTTTGCAGATAGGGGCGAACGAGCAGGGGCGCCTCGACCATTCCGATGAAGACGTTGGCGGCGGTCGAAAAACTGGCCGCGCCGCTGATGTTCAGGCTCCTGCTCAAGATGAACGCGAATCCGCGAACCACCAGTGGCAACACCCGGTAGTGGTACAGCACCGCCGACAGCGCCCCAATGAAGATGACTAGGGGCAGCGACCGGAAGGCGAACACGAACGCCGCGCCCGGATATGACTCCTCAAACGGCAA
Source organism: Chloroflexota bacterium (assembly GCA_028875225.1). Lineage (GTDB taxonomy): Bacteria > Chloroflexota > Dehalococcoidia > Bin125 > Bin125 > Bin125. Next base: position 48,479 of record JAPPFB010000028.1, read on the forward strand.
CGATCCACCGCCGAGATAGCCAAACACCAGAGTCGTGCCCGCCTCCGTCGAGCGCACCAGGGCGTCGACACCATCGCCGATCCATTCGAACACGATCTGAGAGCCGGGCAGCTTGATCAGCAGCGCGGCCAGAGCGATCTGGACGACCAGTCCGGCCGCCGCCGTCCGCCAGGGAAACGCCCGCCGATTCTCACTCAACACCCAGGCCGCGCCGACGATCAGCAGAATCCCCAGCACTGCCTGGAAGTAGAGCATCCGCGCCTTCACCCTCGCGTTGAGAACCCGGCGTTGCGTAATCTAGCGCAGGCGATCGCCGACGCCGGCGAGCATCGGGGCAAAACGTTCGGCTACTCGGGCAACCACACAATGATCGTCGTGCCCACGCCCAGCTCACTGTCTGCCGCGATTCGCCCACCGTGCGCTCTGACGATTTCGCGGGAGATCGCGAGTCCCAGTCCGGCGCCAGGACCGGTTCGCGACTCCGGCTGCCAGAACCGATCAAACAGCCGCGCCAGATCCTCGGGCGCGATTCCCTCGCCGGTGTCGCGAACACTGAGTTGCAGCCCATCGTCTTCACGCCGCGCCGAGACCGTGATCGAGCCCTCGCGCGTGTGCCCCAGCGCATTCTCGACCAGGTTGTTCAACACCTGCACCAGGCGGTCGTAGTCGGCGTCCACTGTTGGCACCGTTGGAGAGATCTCGAGTCGTAGGTCGATTCCCTGCTCCCGGGCTCGAGCAGCAAACATTGATTCGAGGTAACCGAACAGTTCATCCAGATCGATCGGCGACCTCTGCAAACGGGACTGTCCCGCCTCCAGGCGCGAGAGATCCAGCAGCTGCTCGATCATGCGCAACATTCGCTGAGTTTCAACGTGGATCACCTCAAGCGACGACGCCCGCCGTTCCGGGTCGGTAACGGTGCCGTCGCGCAACGCCTCGACGAATCCGCGAATTGAGGTCAACGGCGTTCTCAGTTCGTGCGAGACGTCGGCGATGAACCCGCGCATCGCGCGCTCGTTGTCGGAGACGCGGTCGGCCATGGCATTGAATGCCGACGCCAGTTCGCGCACCTGTGTCGGGCCCGTCTCGGCAGCGCGCATGTCGTAGCGGTCGGGCCCGAATCGGCGCACCACGCCGGTCAGGGCTTCGAGCGGTCGCATCAGCTGACGCGACAGCAGCATCGCAATCAGGACCGCCGCCGCCAGTCCAGCGAGAGCGGAGACGATCAGGCGGCCGACCAGTTCATCGAGCGAGCCGAAACTGCGGTCGTCGCCAAACGTGACGGCCATCAACACGCCGCTGGCGCCTCGGCTGGTGGAGGTCGGTGGAGTCAGCACTCTGACCAACGACGGCCGCCAATCGCCTCCAATGTGCAGTTTGGTGTCGAACCAGCCGGTGGCGTCGGCGTGGTTCGCAATGTCGGCGTAGCCGATGTCCGCCCGTCCATCCTTGAGTCCTCGCGCTGGCTCGAACCCCTGGATCACGCGACCCTCGCCATCAGTCAGAATCACGATCAGACCGGCGTGCTCGGCCTGTTCGCGGATCAGCGTGACGATTTCTGCCCGGCCATAATCGGCCGCGCGACGCAGGATCCGCACAATCTCGACACTCAACGCATTGCCGGCCGTGCGCAACTCCGACCGGTCGATGTCGTCGCGATATCCGCCAAACAGGGAAAAGAACACGACAGCGGAAACAGTCACCATGACCAGCACGATCCCGGCGAAGCCGGCGAAGAGCCTGAGTCCGTATCCGCCGGTCAGGATGTGGCACTTCCTCTCGAACTACCCGCGCCATGACTCACATCGAACAGGACGCTGCCTGGAGTGTTCGGGCGACGAATTTCGAGCGGGATGGGCTGAGTCGCTGTGCCGGGCTGGGGAACGTTCGATTTGGTGTTCAGATTTGTCCAGATTCGTCTGGATTGGTCCGGTTCCTTCCCTCTTAGTCCAGCAGGATCCGCGTGATTCCGCGTGATTCCGCGTGTGTCCCGTGCGGGACCTGGGCCCGGCTTCAGTTCGAGGCGGAACCATCGGTCTCCACCAGTTTGTAGCCGACGCCCCTGACCGTGACGATGGCCACGCCGGGGTCGTCGTTGTCGGGAGCGAGTTTGCGGCGGAGCTGATTGACGTGTACATCGACCGTGCGGGTTTCACCGAAGTACTCGTAGCCCCAGACCTGCTCGAGCAGCTGCTCTCGTGTCAATACGATGCCGCAATACTCGGCCAGTTGCTTGAGCAGTTCGAACTCCTTGTTGCGCAGCTTGAGGGCGCGGCCCGAGAGTGTCGCCTCTCGGCGATCCCAGTCGAGCCGTAGCGGTCCGACCTCGATCCGACCGCGAGATCCGCGCGCCGCGCTCGTTGTCCCCGACCCGGACGCGCGGCGCAGGATCGCCTTGACCCGGGCCGTCAGCTCGCGGGGATGGAACGGCTTGCCCAGATAGTCATCCGCGCCGAGCTCCAGGCCAACGATCCGGTCAACGTCTTCGGAACGGGCCGTCAACATCAGGATCGGCACTTCGCCGATGGAACCGGCGTCGGCCCGCAGTTCGCGCGTGACCTCATAGCCCGATTTCCTGGGCAGCATCAAGTCGAGCACAATCAGATCGGGACTGTGTTCGCGCGCGACCGACAGCGCCGATTCGCCGTCTTCGGCGCTGATCACAGCGAATCCCTCGCGTTCGAGATAGAGCGAACAGAGCTCGCGGATGTTCGCTTCGTCATCGACCACCAATACGGTCTTGGCGCTGCTGTCACTCGCTGGCACGACCTCGATCCCCTTCCCTGCAATCAACAGTCTCAAGGTCGAGGGTACGCAGCCGCATCAGGCCAGGGTCAGGCCTGGGTCAGCGTTGAGTAAACCGGGATGAAGTGGGTTGCGGGAACGACCGCAGGAATCAGCGAGGCATGCGCGGACGGCGAGTCTTGACCATCGCCCGTCGGCGACGACGCGCGGCTCGGCGCTCCGCCTGGCGCTGCTTCTCGCGATTACTGATGAATCGACGCCGCCGTCTCGCCTCCTGCAGCACGCCGTCGCGCTGCACCATTTTGTTGAAGCGACGGATCAGGGCCTCGGGACTCTCCTGATCCTTGCGGGTCACCAGTAGCATGTGCGCTCAGTTCCTCTAGTCCGGCAAGTCTCGGTTTCGCGCAATCAGCCCTCAGGTTAGCAGCACAACTGACTCGCATGGCTCTGACCAGGTGCCCATTTGACGGCAACTGCCTCGACTGCAATCGACAACACGATGATTGTCCGGCTTATGCCGCTCTTCCCAGCCGGCGTTTCGGGATCGGCGACCGTGCAACCGGCGTGGGATGGTTGTTTGAGCTCGACCTGGTTCTCGTGTGGGATTCCAGGCCCATCATCTGCCGACGTCCACGCCGCTTCCAGTTCGACATGGGTCTGCTTGACCTCTGCTTCACGTTTGTCACGACATGGTTCATGATTTGCCTCTTCGAATCAGACTCCTGCCGATGCCGGCCTTCGAACCGAGTCAAGGTCAGCGTCATCAGTGGCCGCTTCAAAATCGGGACAGCTGCTGACGTCTCTCCTATTGAAGCGACCGACCTCGCCTCCGGCGGATCGCAACCAACGAGCCGACAGCGATCGCGCTGAGCAATGCAATCATTGCGGCCACCACTGACCAGTTGGCCCCTGCTTCTGCCTTGTCCAGACCGCCGGAGCCGGTTCTGGGCGCATTCGGTCGCTGACGTTCCGGAGCCGCTTCCGTTTGCGACGAATCTTCGGTCTCATCGAGTTCGTCGCCGTCGGACCCTTCCTGCATCTGGTCGTCGACGGGCTCTGAGTCAGACGGTTCGGCCTGGCTCTGCATCAGGTCTTCCGACTCGTCCTGATCGTCGGGCTCCCGTTCGGCCGCCTTCTCAGCCACCGCAACGGCGTCCTCGGACGGCACCGCGTTTGCCGACGACAGAGTCAGCCGCACCTGGATGTCACCACATCCTTTCGGATACATGAACTCCTCCGTCACGACGGACGCGGCGTGACGCTGGCTGTCGACCACAAACACCACCTTGCAGTCGCCGATCGCCGGCTTGCTGACATCGTGCTTGAAGGTGAAGAAGAAGCCGTTTTCCTGAACCTGAGCCGGCTTAACCGCTTCGCCGTTGAGAATCGGCGTGATCGTGTCACCAGACTGCAGCGGCTCGCCGTCAATCGTCACGTCGCGCGCATAGCCGAAGAACTGGAAGTAGTAGCGATCCGGATTTTGCGACGTGTCCGGATCGTTCTGCGCCTGGGCGCCAGCAGCTACCAGCCAGAGTCCGGCCCACGCGACGACCGCGGCGATCACGAGGCGCGGCAGTACTGCCCGAATGCGCCGGCCACGGCCTCGAGACATCTCTTCGTCCTTTCCGCAGCGCGTGTCGCTCGCAACAGCGCTGCGCCCGTCCCGAACCCGGGAGTATGCGGGATCGGAAGTCGTCCTGTTAATCCGCACTGTTGGTGCGTCCACTCATCAGCAGCGCCAGGATTGCGACGCCAAAGGTCAGCAACGCGGTAATCGCCGCCGCACGCGGCCAGTTGGTCGGTTCCGGGGCGTCGAGCACGCCGCCGGTTCCGGTTCTGGGCGTTGCCGGTCGGACAAGCCGTTGAGACTGCTCGGTCGCCTCGCCCGCGTCTTCATCTGTCGTCGCGGCACTGTCGCCATTGGAGGCTCCGGTCGGTTGTGAGCTGCCATCGCCGCTCTCGGTCGGCGATTCACCGGCATCCGGATCGCCCTGCTCACCGTCGTCCGCTGCGACTGTCGATTCGCGCGAATCTGCTGCACCGCCTTCGCTGACCAGCGCCAGGCGCAATCTCAGATCACCACAATCCCATTCATACGGAGCGCGGAGACCGTCCACGACGAACGTCACATCACACGAGTCGGGATTCAGATCGCCTGTGCTCACGTCCAGGATCCACGCCCCCGCCTGGTTGACGGTGGTACTGGCGACCTCTTCGTCGCCGACCATCGCCGCAATCACGGTACCCGGCCCGACGGCCTCGCCATCGATCGTGATGTCGCCGCTGAATCCGAAGAATCTCAGAATCGGATCAGACGCCTGCGCGGACGTCAACAGGCCACTGATCAGCACGATCGTCAGAGCCGACCAGACCACGATCCATCGCCGTCCAGCGGCCGCGACCTGCATCAATGCGTCCTCTCGCGAAGCACTGTCTGCACTTTGCGTCCTGAGGACGAGGGCAAGCAACCGGCGCATTACGCGCGGCGACGAGGCTTTACGCAGCCTCAACAATCATGAGCGCTCGGGGCGCGCAGAACCCGCAGCAATGTTCATGTTGTGAGGCCGCGACCAGGGATCAGGGCTCAGAACGTCAGAGAATCGTGATCACCGGGCAGGGCACAGCGCACCACCGTTCAGCAGCAACAGCGGAGACCGACCAGCAGACTGAGGCTGGCAGACCGAGGCCAGCAGCGACCCTACGTCGTTGCCAGTGCCGCAGGTGAAATGCCGACCGGTTCCGAGTCCTCGGGCAGGTCGAAGGGACCGGGCAGGTCGAGTTCCTGGGCCATCTCCCTAACGGCCGGCAACACTTCTTCGCCCATCAGGCGCAGCGATCGCATGGAGTCTTCGTGAGACATCGATCCGTCACCGTCCCAGAAGCAGATGCTTCCAGGCCGAATGAACTCCAACACATGACGGATCTTGGGCAGCACCGTCTTGGGCGTACCGGAGATGATGCTGTACGACTCCTCCAGACCGCGATAGGTGTCGTCGGTGTCGGCGAAGCCCTCGGCGGCGTCCAGCGTGAGCCGCTTGTAATCGTTCGGATTGACCTCGCTGGCGCCACGCGACTGCTCGACATGCCGGACGCCTGCCGTCGGCAATAGCCGCCGACGATCGATCATGCCGGGCAGATTCTGAATGTGACGTCTCACGTCGCCGCGCGAGCCCTCCAGGAAAATGTTGCCGGGGCCGGTCAGGTACTTGCGTCCGACTTCCTCGGCCAGCTCTTCGGTTTCGTCGACGTGGACTTTCCACAGATAGCCGCGATGCTGCGGGCCGGCCTCGTAGCCGAACTCGGCCGCGATCTTGTCGTAGTAGGCAAACGAGTCACGGGTTGGCGCCAGCCGGGTCGCGAGCATCACATAGGGATAGCGCCGCTCGGCTGCCCAGGCGACCGTTCGCTGTGAGACCGCTCCCGGAATCCAGATCGGCGGGTGCGGCTTCTGCAACGGCTTCGACCAGGGATTCACGTAGCGATAGTCGTAGTGTTCTCCCTCCCAGCGGAAGGGGCCGGCGTCGGTCCAGGCTTTGACCACGAGGTCGTGCGCTTCCTGGTATCGCTCCCAGTTGTATGGCGACTGCGAGTTGTGCGCCAGCGATTCGCGGCCTGTGCCTCGGACCCAGCCCGTGATCAGGCGACCGCCCGAGATCATGTCAATCTCGGCCAGCGTTTCAGCCAACCAGAGCGGATCCTCCCAGATCGGCAGAATGTTCCCGAGCAGGCAGATCTTTGCTCGCTGCGTGATTCGAGCCAGGATTGCCGCCTCAACGTTGATCACCGACCCCATGCAAAATGGGGTCGAGTGATGCTCGTTGAGCACGATGCCGTCGAACCCCGCCTCCTCGGCGGCGACCGCCTCGTCGAGGTAGCGGTGATACAGATTGGCGCCCAGCACGGGATCGTATTCGTCATTCGACGAGTCGAGGTCGGTCAACCGCCGTCCGGTCCTTCCCCACCACGACGCTTCCGGATCCTGGTACGGCCGCTCTGTGAACCAACCAATAAACATCATCAGCTCCCATCGCCGCTCGGAGTCTCAGGCTGACTGCAAGGTACCGCACGACATGGGGATCAGCGGATGAGCTCGATCTTGGCAATTGAGTCCAGCTCAGCTTCGATCCAGGGACGATCCCCAGTGAGCACAAGAGCACTCAGCCGAATCGCGAGCGCCAAGCAGCAACGGTCACCGAGGGACAGTCGATTGGCCTTCTCTTCGCCGAAGAGGAATCCCGCGGTCGTCGCATCGGCTTCCGGGACAGGCACAACTTCATATCCCAGTGCCGCCAGCTTCGGGAGAATCAAGTCGTGAGGCATGCCGTACGCGATCAGCTTGGAGATCACTTCCGCGTGATTCGCCGCGCTAACGATTGCGCCCTCGCCGAGCGCTCGGCGAACTCGATCGGCGCCTGCTTCCTTCCGGAGCACTGCCAGGATCGCTGACGCATCAAGGACGACATCAGCCACCAGGTTCACGTTCCACTTCGGCGCGACGGTCGGCGATCAACTCATCGACCAGCGATACCCCGCGAGGCACGTGCAAGTCGACAAGCGATTGGATATCGCGGATGGCAGTGTCTAGCTCCACGGGCGACGGCCTCGGACGCGGGCCGAAGAAGGATTCGTGTGATTGAGAGAGAGCCTTGATGCGTTGAAGTCGCTGCAAGCGTGCTGCTTCGAGATCTGTAGCGGCACTCGATTCGTCCTCGGCCGAAGTTATCCGCGCTTCGTACGCGGTGCCTGGCTGCTCTGCGAGTTGTTGTAGGCAGCGATCAGAGTGAGCCATCTCAAACCTCGCATGTCGTTGTTGGGAGTGTGCCAACCCAATCATCCCGATTGTGCGCGCTCGCCCCCGCTCTCCGCCATTAGGCTGAATGCTAGTGGCACGCCCGGAGGGAATCGAACCCCCGACCCCCAGGTCCGAAGCCTGGTGCTCTATCCGCTGAGCTACGGGCGCACGGTGTCAGCTTACTCCGCAGGGTCCGCCCTGCCCGCACGTTGCCGATTTGACGATGGTTCAACGCACACCCAGCCAACACGCTCGATCGACCCGCGGCGGCAACCTGGGAACGGAACCGTCGTCGGCCGTCTGGGATGTGGTCGCCCGAGTCGACGCCGGCGAACTGGCGACCGCCGCCGCGTTGCTGCACAACCTGCACCCTGCCGACCAGGCGGACGCGCTGGCGGCGCTCGACGGCAAGGAGCGGCGCCGTCTGCTTGACCGGATCGACTCTCACACGCTGGCCGAACTGCTTCCCTTCCTGACGCCCGAAGAACTGGAACACGTCGCACCGGACGTTGCGCTGCCGCAACTGACCGCAGCGCTCGGCGAGACCCCGGCTCAACTGGGCGCCGATGTGCTCCACGCCCTGCCGCAGACCGACGCCGAGCTGGTGCTCGACCGCCTGCCCAAGGCTGGCCTGGTTGAGCCGCTGCTCCAGCACGAGGACGACTCGGCCGGCGGCATCATGGCCCCGGAGCTGATGGTGCTCGGACCTCACCTCGCCGCCGAGCAGGCGCTCACCGTATTGCGAGCGGCGTCGCCGGCTCCAACCGTCCGCGACACGGTCTACATCGTCGACACCGAAGGCGTGCTGCTCGGCTCGGTCGGCCTACACTCCCTCGTCTTCGCGCCGCCAATGACGGCGATGCGCGACTTGATGGAACCGATCGGTCCAACCGTCACGACTGACATGGACCAGGAGGACGCGCTCAAGATCTTGCAGCGGTTCGGCCTGCACGCGCTGCCCGTTCTCGACAGCGAAGGACGTCTGGTCGGCGTGGCCACGTCAGACGATCTCCTCGACATCGCCCAGCAGGAGGCGACCGAGGACATGTACCGGCTCGTCGGTCTCGTCGATGACGAAGCGTTGACGGCGCCGGTCGCGACCGCGCTCAGGCGCCGTCTGCCCTGGCTCCTGCTCAACCTCGCCACTGCCTTCGCCGCCGCGGCAGTGGTGGCGGCCTTCGAGGACACACTCGCGCGGGTCGCAGCGCTCGCGATCTTCTTGCCGATCATCGCCGGTCAGGGCGGCAATGCCGGCATGCAGGTCACGACGCTCGCCGTCCGTGCGATGGCGCTGGGCGAATTCGATCGTCACTTCACGCGTCTGGTCCTGCCGCGCGAAACGATCATCGGCATCGTCTCGGGCATCGCATTTGGACTGCTCGTCGGAGTCGTCGGATGGGTCTGGCAGGACAACCCCTGGCTCGGCGTCGCGGTTGGCGCGGCGATGTTGGGCACGATGATTGTGGCCGGCCTGTTTGGACTGTTGATCCCAATCATCCTGCGCGGACTCGGCGCGGATCCGGCTCTCGCAGCCAGCATTTTCGTGACAACAGCGACCGACATGCTCGGATTCCTCTTCTTTCTCGGTCTCGCCGCGCTCCTCATTCAACGCATCGCTTGACGCGATTGACATTGGCGCCAGCCGGTCGGTGATACTCTGACTTGACGCGGCAGTTGTCGACCTCAGTGTCCTGCTGGCGCGATCTTCGCGCGTGGTGGGCGTCGCCTAGAGGCCTAAGGCGCCAGGTTGTGGCCCTGGTATTCGTGGGTTCGAATCCCACCGTCCACCCCACACGCCACAGAGTCTGACCATCAATGTACTCTCGCTGTCCAACCCGACCACTGCTGGCCCTCCTCATCTTGCTCTCGACGCTAGGCCTCATGCTGACCACCGTGGCTTGCGACAACAGCGACGACGAGGAGCGCCTGGCCGCCCAACGCCTGTTTCGCACCTATCTGCTGATCTCGGACCGCACGGCGATCGCCGACGTCCGCGTGCAGGGCCTGGTCGACGAGCTTCCGCCGAGTTTCCCAGAGCACGAAGAACTCGACCTGCTGGGCTCGGCCTTCACCGACACCCAGACTCGACGTGAGCTGATCGTTGGCTGGCAGTCCAACGATGAGGAAGCTGACGATCTGTTCAACTGGTACCGCTCCAGGCTCGATACCGATCCCTGGCGCGTGACGGCCGATCCTCAGCGAGCCGGCGTCGATTTCATCACCTTCCGCGACGCCGACAATCCGGCCTTCCGAGGCGAACTGAGAATCGCCCAGGAGGGCGAACGAGCGATCGTAGTCCTGATCGCCGTTGAGACCCTGACATCGGATGACGGCGCGTAGAGAAGCGCGGCGTCCATCTCGGATGGACCCCTAGGGAAGCGATAGCTCTCCGTCCCGTATTGCTCTAATCCAGAGGGCTGGGAACACCCACAGACCGGGGTCCAAGGCAGTGGCCACTCGCGGCCAGATCAACTCCCACCGGTCGCTATTCCATTGCCAGACGTTGCCGATTAGTCCAGATCGCTCATCGTCGAACTCCGCGAGCGCTTCAAGCGAGTTGTGCCCTCGGCCTAACCAGGTCACGCTGTTGAACCCCTGGTTCAGCACGACGGTGACGGGTTGTTCAAGCACGCCCCCGAACGGCACGAAGAAGTCGCCCGACGCCCGAGCCGCTAGCTGCAACCTGACGACGTCGCCGGTCTCCAGCCGTTGCAGAGTGTCATGACCGCCGCCTGCAATGGGCGGCGCCAGGGGGGACCATCCTCGCCATTGACCATCGCTTGCATTCCAGACCCAGACCGTTTCCATCCTGCGCAACACCTGCGACATCGCCTCTTCGATGATCATCGACGGACCCGTCCAGGCAAACCAGTTCACGCCACCCTTGAGTTTCACCCGTTGTGCGGGCAGGAACACCGGCGAGAACTCAGACGTGGCGCCGCCCACCGTTGCCGCGAGGGCCCTGACCGTACTGGTCGGAATCACCGCCGTGCTGACTTCCCACGTGCCGTTGCTCCTGGTCGGCTGGCTCGTCGTCAAGCGACGCTCTCCTGACGCGTCGTGCACAAAGATGTGCACTCGGCTGCCGGGAGTGGCCGTTCCGCTGAACGTCGAGCGATAGTTGCTGCCGGAAATCCGTCTGAGCGTATGACTGACCACGACAGGATGGTTGAGCAAACCGTTCGGTCCACGATCACGATCGCGCGGATCGTTCGCCGTCGGGCCGTCGCCGCCCAGATCAATGTCCAGCACGTTGTTGGAGAACTGGTTCTGCCCCAGGGACGTCTGGGATGACACCCCGCCAATCATCGAGTTGTCCTGCGATGAGGATCCCACCACGGAGATCCCGGCTCGCGCCGCGTCGCTGATCAGATTGCCGCGCACGAGCGCTCGCACGACGCCGTCGTCGAGCCGGATCGCCCAGGTCAATCGATCTTCGCTGTCGAACGTCACCCTGGTTGCGACGCTGGGACCGACCGCGTTCGAGTCAATCCTGGGCTCCTCGGTGTTCGCCAGACGAATGCCATACTCCGCGCCGCAGACGTGGTTGCCGAATCCGAAATCGCCGCCAATCGTGATTTCGGTTCCTGCGCGAACATCGATCGCTGCCTCCGTCGGTCCCTGGCGAGACCCGGCAACAACATTGCGAGTCAGGCTGACACGTGTGGTATTCACGTCGTCAACAACGACGCCATAATCGCCTGCCGCCACAACGTTGTTTCGCAGCACAATCTCGGCCGCTCCGGCAATGACTGAAATGCCCCGCTCGCGATTCGGCCTGATCACTGCGTGGGGCAAAGCCAACGGAGTGACCGGTTCCAGTGGATTGCGCGGATACAGGCCGACCCAGTTGTCCTCGATCAGCGCCTCGCGAGCGCCCTGTTCGACAGCGATTCCCACTCGATTGCCGGCCACAAGATTGGCCTCGCGAGCGCCGACACGCGCCAGGGCCGAGCCCGGGCCCAGGAACAGTCCCACATCGTTGGCGGCCACCGCCCCGTCGCGTCTGATTCCGATCAGGTTCCCGTCGACTTCGATCACCTCGCGCGTGTCGCGCAACTCGATCCCCGCCACCCTGCTGTTGCCAATCGTGTTGTCACGGATCGTCGCCTGGGCGGAATCGACGACCAAGATTCCATCATCGTTGGGCAGCGCCGATCCGTCAGCGCCGATCCCGATCACATTGCCGGACAGGACCGCGTCCACGCTGCCGCCGCCGCCGATCACGATGCCGTGACCGGTCCGCCTGGGCACGCTGTTGCCGACGATCCGATTGTTCGACACCCGCGCGCCGCTGGCGCCGCCAATCACGGCGACACCACTCAGACGATTGGCCGACGCCGTTCCGTTCGGCCGCATCCCGATCCAGTTGCCCTCGATCCTGGCAAGGCTGGCGTCGGCGCCGATCACCCCAATCCCGTAGCGCTCGAACCCGAAGATGCCGATGCCCTGCACGCTGCCGCCGGCCGCCGCCAACTCCAGGCCGGCGGCGTCACCGGCGCGAGCGCCGTCAATCCAGACTCGCGGCATAGCATCCGCGGAGGCTTCTGCGCCCAACCCGATGATCGCGATGTTATCGCCTGTGAGGGTCGGCAGCGCAGAGCGCGGCTGGATCGTCATCGCATGAGCGAACTGAATCTCGTCGCCACCGGGCGAATCGTTGGCGCCCTCGATCGCCCAGCGGAGCGTTCCCGGTCCGACGTCGGCGTCCGACGTCACAACCCAGTCCATCGTCGTTTCGGCGGAGACCGACAATGTGAATGGAATCAGCCCAGCGACGAGCAGCCCGAGCGCGGCAATCGAAACGCGACGAAGCATCACAGACTCACTCTATGGCGAGCTGGCATTCCAACCACCTGCGGCGCTCAGTTCCGCCGCACGTTCTCCAGCAATGCCGCCGAGCGAAGCACCAGATAAAACTGGTCGCCCGGCTTCAGGGTGAAGTCGACGGCTCCGGGAACCTCGGCCGTAAACCAGGCCTGCCATCCCCCCGCTTCGGTTCGCAACCAGGCTGCCGAGACCACGTTTGCAATGCTGGCGACTGCTTCACTCACCGGAATCTCCGGTCCGAGCCAGGTCAACTCGTTCCAGCGCGCGCGCAGCGGCTCGCCCGGACCGAGCAGATTACCGATCAGCCCGTTGTTGTTGACCTGCGCCTTGGCGATCAGCCAGGCCTGCACCGAAGTCGATTCCGGGTGCGGCCTGCCGTCAATGTGCTGCAGATCAAAGATCGCTGTCGCCACGCCGTCAACAGTCTTGCTCACCTGCGGATAGACCTGGGCACCGGCCCGCGAGACGACCGGCCACCATCGAACCTGGTAGGAGCCGGCGACGCGCTGACCGAGCCGATCGACCACCTCGGCGTACAGGCGATATCGAGTCGAAGTCGCAAATTCCTCGATCAACACTTCGGCCACTTCGGCTCGCGTCACCTCTGCCCAGAGATAGAGCGTGGTCGGCGAACCGGTCACTCGCACCGACAGCGTGTCGCTGAGCACAGCCCCACCGCCGAACCAGGTCGCCGTCACCATCGACGGACCCAATCGCGCGCTGCGACTATCCAGGTGCACACGAGCGGTCCCGGAATCATCGGTCACCTGCGATTCGCCGTCGCCGTCCCAGCGCACGACCAGACCGCTCTCGGCGCTGAACACAATCCGTTTGTTTGGGACGCCCTGTCCCCGTTCGTCCTGCAACAGGACCTGGATTGAACCCGGATCCCCGATGCTGCCAAACTCCATCGCCGGCTCGGAGATTGGTACCAATCGCAGTCGATCCGGCTCGCCGTAGAGCTGGAACTGCATCGTCAGCGACGCCTCACCGCTTGTCGCCCTGATCGTGACGTCGCCCGGGTCGGACGACAGGAACGCGGTCGCTCGGCCGCTGGCATTCGTCATGATCGGCAGCGTTGTCGTCGACGATGTCGCGACGCTGCGCAACGTCGCTCCCATCGGCGCTTCCACAATCTCCAAAGAAATCTGCGCCGACGGCGCGCCCAGCCCGGTGCTGTCCGTGGCGGCCAATCGAATCAAGTGCTGCTCAGTCGCGTCCAGTCGCGCCCGGTTGTCAGGCTCGTCGAGACGAATCGTTGTGATCGCGCCGACGAATCGAACGGTCACGGTCCCGACGAGCGAGCCGACCTGGGCTCGCACGACGGTTGTGCCCGCCCGTCCGTCTCCTACGAGAATCACTGATGCCCCAAGCAAGTCGTTGCCGACGTCATCCAGCCGATCATCGATCGCCGGAGGCCCACTGGCAGATCCGAAGGCGCCGAGTTCGGTCGAGAGTGAAACTCTCGTCTGATCCCCGGCCGCGTCGACAGGGATGCGGACTGTGATGCGAGATTCGCCTCCACGCGCCTCTACGGTTCTCGGCGATGCTGTCACAGACAGCACTCGCTGTAAGTTCGCCTCTGCGGCCTCGGGCCAGACTGACGACGCCCAGGCCGTCAATACGACCACGGCGAACAGGGCGACGAACCGCACATGCAAGCGGCTTCGGGGGCCGATCATCACAATTTCAGTGTACGCACCGCTCTTCACAGCACCGTCGGCCGATGATCCCGAGACGTGCAAATCCGGGCGGTTTTACGGTCCATTCACGCGCCGCTCTAGACTTGCCTTCGACCGTCATCACCGGGAAGATCGCGACGCAAGCTGAGAGGCCGACCCATGTCCGACTATGAATCATGGCCCGAGGCGCCAACGCCACTCGCCGACGGTGAATGGCAGGTGACGATCTGGGAGATCAGCGACGATGGCGTGCTCTCAATCACCATGAATCGACCGGAGAGGCTGAACGCGCTCTCGTTCCGACTGCTGCGAGAGATGCAGGCGCTCGTCGACTTCGCGGCTGCGAGGCCCGACATCCGCGTCGTCACTTTGCGCGGCGCCGGTCAACAGGCCTTCTGCTCGGGCGACGATCTGTACGGCATGGAGCCAACCCCGGGGATCGATTCGTCAATCACGGTCCACCATCCCTTCCTCATCTCCCTGCGCGAGCTCAAGAAGCCGGTCGTTGCGCTGATCAACGGCTGGGCTCTGGGTCATGGCTGGGAAATTGCCTGCGCCTGCGACATTCGGCTCTGCGCCGACAACTTGGAGGTCGGCGACCACCGCGCTCAGCGCGCCATCGGCATGAACGGCGGCACTACCTGGTTCGCCCCACGAATCATGGGCCGCGGCCGCGCGCTCGAGCTGCTGATGACCGGTCGGCACATGTTTGCCGAGGAAGCCCTGCAGTGCGGCTGGGCCAATCGGGTCTGGCCGCTGGAGCACTTCGATCGCGAAGCCGCCGAGTACATCGACAACCTGACCAGATTGCCCACACTCAACATCTCCGCCTTCAAGGAGATGATCGACTACTCCTCCGAGCACTCGCTCAAAGACAGCCTCGCCCACGAGGTCCAGGTCTCCGATCGCTACCGCTACACCGAAGACGCCAACGAGGGCCGTCTCAGCTGGCGAGAAAAGCGCCCTTCGGTCTTCCGCGGGTACTGAGAACGGCTCCCGGCAACCGACTTCATACCTGCCCGTCATACCCGCGCTTGCCGCGGGAATCTCGCCGCTTCAAGGACTGCCCCCTATAGGGGCGACCCTTGTGGTCCCCCGCCCCACATCTGGGCCGATTCAGGACTACGCTCGATTTCAGGAGGTTCGAGCCCAATGTTGTCTCCAGGTGCCCGGGCTGACTGCGACATGCTGCTCGCGCTCGCCGAACACGAACTCGCGTACGGCGACCCGGGCGAAGCTGCGGAGCGCGCGCACTCTGCTGGCATGGCCGCCCTACGCGCGCACTGCGCCGACCACAACTGGCCAGGTGCCACTCGGCACGATCTGTCCGACGCATTGCGCCTGCTGGATGAAGAGTCCGGCGACGACAAGTTTCACCTCATGTTCGCCGCTGTTGAACAACTTCAAAACCGCTACTTCGAGTACAACCGCGAAATGCCGCAGGTTCTGTGCGCCATCGATGACGTCCGACGCTTCATCGACAAGCTCGACGCGCTGCCCTGATATCCTGCGGCGAAACCATTAGCAACCCAGGAGCAACCATGCCCAAGACCTACATCCTCGGCGGATACCAGTCCGACTTCGCCCGCAACTGGCGCAAGGAAGAGCACAACCTTCGCGATGTGATGGCCGAGTCCGTCTTCGGCGCGCTCGACGCCGTGTCGATGGAGCCTGGCGACATCGACACCGCGCACGTCGGCAACTTCGCCGGCGAGCTCTACTCCAAGCAGGGCCAGATGGGCGGCTTCTTCGCCGAGATCAGCCCCGATTTCGGCGGCCTGCCCACCTCCCGCCACGAGGCCGCCTGCGCCTCCGGCAGCATCTCGATCCTGATGGCCTCGGCCGAACTCGAGGCCGAGCGCTACGGCACCGCGCTGGTCCTCGGCGTCGAGCAGATGAAGACCGTCAGCCCTGTTGAGGGCGGCGATTTCCTCGGCACCGCCGGCTGGTACGAGCTCGAGGCCGAGGGCGTCGAACTGCCCTTCCCCAAGCTGTTCGGCCGTCTTGGCGACGTCTACGACGAGCGCTACGGCCTTGAGGCAGCGCATCTCCAGCGTCTGGCCGAGCTCAACTACGAAAACGCGCAGCGCAACCCGGCCGCGCAGACTCGCAAGTGGCTCGGCGATGTGCCGTCCGACCTCGATGAGGGCAAGTACGTCGCGCCGATCACCGGTCGTCTCCTGCTCCGCGACTGCTCGCAAATCACCGACGGCGCAGCCGCGCTGGTCCTCGCCAACGAAGAACGAGCCGCCGAATGGGCCGAGGCGCGAGGCATCGACCTCGCCGAGGTTCCGACCCTGCAGGGCTGGGGACACCACACGGCCGCCCTGACCTTCGATGAGAAGATCGCGCAGGCGCAGGGCGACGAGTACGTGCTCCCGCATACCCGCCGCGCGATTACCGACGCCTATGACCGCGCCGGTATCGATGGCTTCTCGGATCTCGATGTGATTGAGACTCACGACTGCTTCACGACCAGCCACTACATGGCGATCGACCACTTCGGCATCACCGAGCCGGGCAAGTGCTACGAGGCAATCGAAGACGGCCGCATCGACTTCAACGGCGAGATTCCCATGAATCCGTCTGGCGGGCTAATCGGCGGCGGACACCCGGTCGGCGCGACCGGCGTGCGCCAGGCCCTCGACGCCTGGAAGCAGGTCACCGGGAACGCCGGCGACTACCAGGTCGAAGGCGCCAATCGAGCGGCGACCCTCAACATCGGCGGCTCCGGCACCACCTCGGTCTCCCTGATCATCGGCCGCTAGCAGGAAAGAGATTCCCCTCAAGGGGAGTCGCAGAACCTCAACAGAGCTCCCCCTCTGGGGGAGCTGCCGAAGGCTGAGGGGGCCCTACGCCGATTTACCGAGGCCCCCTCCGTCGGTCCGCGACACCCCCCCGGAGGGGGAGGTCCCTGCACCTAGCCAATCACGCCCTCAGCCGACAACGACGCCAGCTCCTCGTCCGACAATCCCAGCCGTTCTTTCAACACCTCACCTGAGTGCTCCCCCAACTCAGGCGCATCTCGACGCAGCGTCGCCGGCTGACCGTGCAGCAGGACCGGATGCGTCAGCGTCTGGGTCGGACCGAAGTGTCGATGGTCGTGGCTGACCAGGTAATCGTTGGCGAGCACTGCCGGATCGCTGGTCAGATCGCCGATTCGCTGCACCCGAGTGAAGATGAGATTGGGTTCTTTGAGCAGCCGCTGTTCCCACTCATCGCGAGGCGCAGAGGCAAATCGTTCCTCCAACAGCGCGATCAACTCCTCGCAGTGCCGGCCCATTGCGGACAACGTCGTGAAACGCTCATCGTCGACAATCTCGTCGAGCCCCATCGCACGGCAGAACGAAGCCCAATCACGTTCGGCTTCGAGGATGCCGAGCATCAACCACTGGTCGTCGCCGCAGCGATAGAGATTCCAGAGCGGATTGGCTGCCATGGTTCGATCGAATCGCGGCCACAAGTCGAGGCCCTGCATCATACCCACGCTGATCCCCCAGAACTGCAGCCACATCGTCGCCATGATGTTGGGAGACCTCGATCCGCTGGCCCTTGCCGCCATTCAGTTCGCGTCCGGCGATCGCCGCCAGGCAGCCGTAGGCGAGGCAGGTCGCGCCCATCACATCGGCGATGCCCAGTGTGTTCCAGTTGGGCGGGTCGTCGGGTCCACCGCCCGAATACATGAACCCGCCGCGCGCCTGTCCGACGGCATCGAGAGCCGGCAGGTGCGCTTCGTCGCCTTTGAATCCATAACCGGCCGTTGCCGCGTGGATCAGGCCAGGGTTGATCTCCGTGAGCGCTTCGGTTGACAGTCCCAGCTTCTCGAAGGTGCCGGGCCGATAATTTTCGATGAACACGTCGGTGTCGACGATCAGTTCGCGGAAAATCTCCTGTCCCCGCTCGGACTTCAGGTCCAACGCCAGCGATCGCTTGTTCCGATTGACCGCCTCAAACAGGGCCGAGTGTCCGTCGGGCATCATGTTTGGAATCCCGGCCACTGACTCGACGAAGCGAGCTGCATCAGGCCGGGTCGGCGATTCGATCTTGATCACGTCGGCGCCCAGGTCGCCCAGCATCATCCCACCGATTGGCCCGAAGCCCCAGGTCGAGCACTCCAGCACTTTGATCCCATCGAGTGGACCGCTCATGGTGTGCTCCTCTCGCAAGGTCGCTGCTTGATCCCTGGCGCTCAGAGCACCACGTGTTCCTGGTGCTCGCCGAACACCTCGCGCATCGTGTTCATGATCTCGCCCAGCGTGCAATAGCTTCGCACCGCGTCGAGCATCTGCGGCATCGAGTTCGCCCGCGGATCGCGACAGACATTGGCGAGCGCGGCGAGCGCGCTGTCGGCCTGGTCCTGGTCGCGCTCGGCGCGCGTCCGGCGCAGACGCTCCAGGTGCCGCGCCTCTCCCTGTGGGTCCATGTTGAGAATCGGAATCTCAAGCGGCTCCTCGATCTCGAAGTCATTGACGCCGACGATCGTCCGCTCTCCGCGTTCGATCTCACGCTGGAACCGCGCCGACGCATCGGCGATCTCTTTCTGGAAGTAGCCCGTCTCGATTGAAGCGATCACACCGCCGAGCGCCTCGATCTGCTCGAAGTACTGGTAGACCTCGCGCTCGAGATCATTGGTCAACTGCTCAACGAAGTACGAGCCGCCCAGCGGATCGACCGTGTTGATCGCGCCCGACTCATGCATGATCACTTGCTGCGTGCGGACCGCCAGCCGAGCTGCCTTCTCCGACGGCAGCGCCAGCGCCTCGTCCATCGCGTCGGTGTGCAACGACTGCGTTCCGCCCAGCACGGCGGCCAGCGCCTGGATGGTCACCCGCAGGAGGTTGACCTCCGGCTGTACGTCTGTCAGCGACACCCCGGCGGTCTGCGTGTGGAACCGCATCCACCAGGAGCGTGGATTCTCGGCGCCAAAGGTCTCGCGCATCTCTCGAGCCCAGATCCGGCGCGCTGCGCGGAACTTGGCGATCTCCTCGAAGAAATCGTTGTGCGAGTTGAAGAAGAAGGAGAGCCGCGGCGCAAACTCGTCGACATGCAATCCGCGTTCCTGCGCCCAGCGGACGTACTCCAGTCCGTCGGCCAGCGTGAACGCCAGTTCCTGCGCCGCCGTCGAACCGGCCTCGCGGATGTGATAGCCCGAAACCGAAATCGAGTTCCAGCGCGGCATATACTCCGACGCGAACTCGACTGTATCGGTCACCAACCGCATCGACGGCCTCGGAGGAAACACGAACTCGTTCTGCGCGATGTACTCCTTGAGAATGTCGTTCTGCAGCGTGCCGCCCAGCTTCGATCGATCAATCCCGCGCTGCTCGGCCGCCGCGATGTACATCGCCCAGATCGGTGCCGCCGGCGAGTTGATCGTCATCGACGTCGTAATCTGATCAAGCGGCAACTGGTCCAGCAGGATCTCCATATCCGCCAGCGACGACACGCCGACACCGCACTTGCCGAACTCCCCTGCCGCCAGCTCGTCGTCGTGGTCGTAACCCATCAGCGTGGGCATGTCGAATGCGATCGAGAGCCCGGTCTGTCCGTCGTCGAGCAGACGCTTGAATCGCTCGTTCGTCTCTTCCGCCGAGCCAAACCCTGCAAACATGCGGATCGTCCAGGGTCGTCCGCGATATCCGGTCGGATGCACGCCCCGCGTAAACGGATACTCTCCCGGTAACCCCAGGTCGCGCTCGACGTCCCAGCCGGACTCATCCAGCGTGGTCGCGTCATACAGCCGCTCGATTGGCCGCGATGACACCGTCATGAACGGTCCCGGCCGCTCGCGCCCTTCGGCGTCCACTCGAGCATCCCAATCCGACCGAGACTTCCGCAGCGCATCAATCGTCGCCGAATCAAGCATCGCCGTCTCCCGCCTGCTACCGCTCACTATGGGGTCGAGTATACGAAGCCACTCAGCCACCCTCCGATAACGTCGCAGGATGGAGTAGGGGCTGTTCGCATAGAGCGACAAGACAGCCCAAACTCCGTCATACCCGCGCTTGCCGCGGGTATCTCGCCGCGTTCAGCACAGACGTATTCGCCCAGGACAGCGAGATTGCCGCGGCAAGCGCGGCAATGACGACCCCTTTTGGGCCGAGGTTGGCCAATGTGAACAGGTCCTAAGTCCTCACGTCCCACGCCACCAGTCAGATGGCTACATTCGGAGATTGAAGAATGCGAGGACGACTATGAAGCTGACCTTCGACAAAGACGCAGACGCTCTCTATCTCGAGCTTGAAGACTCGAGCATCGTCGAGTCCGAGGAAGTCGCCCCAGGAGTGATCTTGGACTACAGCAAGACCGAAAGCGTGGTCGGCATTGAAGTGCTGCGGTTGTCCCAGCAGCCAGAAAAGCTCGACCTGTCGGCACTCATGCTCAAGACCGCGTAGCAAGCGACGCGACCAAGTCTTCGTACTCCGACTCCGTCATCGGCGGACCGACGAAGCCAGGACAGGCCAAATCCCGCTCCACTTTCGGCGGACGGCCCTCCTCGACCTCCAGCCGGAACGGATAGTCTCGGCAGCCCTTCGGCCTGACCTCATAGGCGCTGCACCGCAAGTCATCGGAAAGAAGAACACAGGCGTCGTCTGCCTGACGCATCAAGACCATCGCCGCCCGCTCTTCCACGACTTCCCACACATCCATCTCGCCTGCCAGGCGCGTCAACTCATCCTCACCGAGATCAACGCGATACGGATTGCGGCAGCACATCGCGCCGCACTCTTCAGCCAGACATCGAAACGCCGGCGTGCCGGGACGCACGACAGGATCGTCATCCTGCCGTACAACCTCGGTCATGGCACTCGGTCTACAGACCTGCGGCCGCAGTGTCGAGCAGCTGGATCCGCGTCTCCTCGCGAGACCATGGCGATCCCTCTTCGGCCAGAAGCTCGCGCAAACGCTCCTCGTAGAAGAACTCGTCACCCTCGGCCGGCTCCAGCTCGTCCAACCAACTCGCCGTGTCCGAGTACTTGGCGAAGAACGGCTTGCCCACCCAGTCGGGGTCGCGTCCCTGGAGGAAGCGCAGCACGATCAACTTCTCGCCGCGGAACTCGGAGACGCCCAGAACCTGGACCTTGCCCGGCCCCGCCGACATCGACGGGCCGCGCACCGTCCGCGAGACGCCCGAGACCTTGTTGTAGGCCTGGCGGAAAATTTCCTGGCAGTCGACGAGCGGCAGCTCAAAGTAGCGCTTCGCGCCGGTATCGCGGGCGACGAACAGGTAGTACGGCACGCATCCCGCCTGCGTCTGCTCGGCCCACATGTCGGCCAGTAGCTGCGAGTCAGCGTTGATGTGATTCAGCAGCGGCGTCTGTGTCCGAATCTGCGCGCCGGTCTCGCGAATCCGCTTGACCGCCTCCAGCGCCACCGACGTGCGCAGTTCGGCCGGGTGATTGAAATGCGCCATCAGGGCGAGCTGCATCCCCGCATCGGTCACCTCGCGGAACAGATCGAGCAGATCCTCGGCGTCATCGTCATACAGGAAGCGGTGCGGCCAGTAGGCGATCGCCTTCGACCCGATCCGCACCGTGCGCAGATTGTGGCCGGCGTCGGGCTTGGTCAGCGGCTCGATGTACTCGCGCAGCGTCTTCGTCTTCATGATCAGCGGGTCGCCGCCGGTGAACAGAATGTCCGAGATCTCGTGGTGCTCCGAGAGGTAGCCGCGCAACAGTTCGCCCTCACGCATCGCGAACTTCTTGCCCTCAAGCCCGACGAACTGCGGCCAGCGGAAACAGAACGTGCAGTAGGCGTGGCAGGTTTGTCCCTGCGAGGGGAAGAACAGCGCTGTCTCGCGGTACTTGTGCTGCATGCCCGGCAGCGGCTGACCGTCGTAGCTGGGCATGTTGTGTTCCATCTGACCCGCCGGATGCGGATTCAGCGTCATCCGGATTTCGTCCGCGACGACCTTCAATTCACGTGAGTTCTTGCCCGAGTCGATCGCTGCCGCCATCTTGTCGAAGTCGGCCGGCGCCAGCATGTCCTTCTGTGGGAAGGTCAGCCGGAACATGCCATCGTTGAGTGCGTCGTCCCAGTCAATCAGGTGATCGACCACATATCGGTTCGACTTGAACGGCAGCACCCGACCGACGACGTTGATGTTGTAAATCACCTCATCCGGCAGAGCCTGAATCTGCTCGAGCTGTTCAAAGTTATGGAGGTTGATCGCCTGGTAGGCCTCCGAGCCAAAATCCTGCGACTCCATGTTCACCACGTCATATTGGTTGCTCACCATGCGATCTCTCCTCAATGCCGCTGTCACGCGAATGCGACCGCCATCAACGCGCGCGGCTCAACACTTGTCATATTCGCTCTCCAACCATTCTAGGGAACGTCGCACACGCCCGATTTCGCGGCAGTTAACCCCGCTGACCTGATCGTTAACTGATCCCGCTGCTCAAATGGATCAGACCGATCTCGGGCCGGCAGGCGAATCGCAGCGGCACGTGCGCCGTACCGAATCCGCGGCTGACGACCACCTGCGCCCCGGCCACCTGGAACACGCCGTCGGCCTGGCGCCTCGACACCAACTGCGAGTGTCTCAGCGGCGCGCCCCAGCCGGGAACGCGAATCTGACCGCCGTGAGTGTGGCCGCTGAGGACCACCGACGGACCGCCCTCGGCCGCTGATGGCATCCTCAGCGCCGCGTCCGGAGAATGAGTGAGCAGTATCGAGAATCCTCCGGCCGGTGGAGTTGCCGACTCCATCTGAGCCATCCCGACCGAGTCGTCCCCGGCCCCGCCAATCCGCACCAACTCACCGCCGATCTCCAGTGAGCGCCATTCGTTGCGCAACACGACGATCCCGGCCGATTCCAGGCGATCAACAAACGGCTGCGGATTCACGAAGCGCCGCCGCAATCCCCTCAGTCGATCGATGTTGAACGAGGCCCACTCCGCCGGCGTTCGCACCGGCGCACAGTAGTCGTGCGCGCCGAGCGTCGCGAAGACCCCGAACGGCGCGTCCAGCTGGGTCAGGGCGTCGCCCGCTGACTCCCAGCCCGCCGCCGTTTCAACGAAGTCGCCAGTGCAGCAGACAAGATCGAACTCAAGCGGCCAGACCTGCTCCAGGAACCTTCCAACCGAGTCGCCATCCGCCGGAAAATGCGTGTCCGAGACATGCAGGATTCGCAGGCCGTCGAGCCCCGGCGGCAGATCGGCAACGGTCAAGCGATGCTCGCGCACCTCGACCGCAGTCGACTCCCACCACGCGTACAGCGCCGTCCCGGCACCAATCGCGCCCAACCACATCGCCAGCGAACGCAGATCCAACGCGCTAGCCCAGGATCTCGTTGACCGCCGCGAAGTCCTCCGCCGACAGCTCCCAGCTCAACGTCGACGCAACGTTGGCATCGATCTGCTCCGGCTTTGTCGCGCCCGCGATCACGGACGAGACGGCCTGGTCAGACGCCAGCCAGCTCAGCGCGAGATCGAGGATCTTGTGGCCGTTGTCCTCGGCGAAGCGCGTCAGCGCGTCAAGCTTGTCCCAGTTGTCGTCTGAAGTCAGCGCGCCGATTCGCGCTGGCATCGCCTGCGCCCAGGCCGCCAACCGTGTGCCTTCGGGCAGGTCGGCGCCGCGCGTGTACTTCCCCGTCAGGAATCCCGAAGCCAGCGGGAAGAAGGGCAACTGGCCGAGTCCGAACTCCCGGCAGGCCGGCATGATCTCCGGCTCGACCTTGCGCTCCAGCAAGCTCCACTCATTCTGAGCCGAGACGAATCGCACATAGCCCTTCGCCTTGGCTGTCCAGTCGGCGTCGGCGATCTGCCAGCCCGTGAAGTTGGAATGGCCGATGTAACGAACCACGCCCCGGTGAACCAGGTCCGACAACGCCTCCAGCGTCTCCTCGATCGGTGTATCCGGGTCCGGCTGGTGCATCTGGTAGACGTCGATGTAGTCGGTGCCCAGGCGCTTGAGCGAGCGCTCGACCGCCTTCTCGATGTAGTGCCGCGATCCGCCCCGCGTGAACGGACCCTCGCCGACCGGCATCCCGAACTTGGTCGCGATCAGGACGTCTTCGCGGCGCGAGCCCAGCGCTCGGCCCAGGAACTCCTCCGAGAGTCCGCCGCCGTAGATGTCCGCCGTGTCGAAGAAGTTAATCCCGGCATCCAGCGCGGCTTCGACGACCGACTTGGTCCCTTCATAGTCCAGACGCATTCCGAAATTGTTGGTGCCAAGACCGGCAAGTGAGACCTGAAGTCCCGAGTTGCCGAGTCGCCTGTATTTCATTTCCACGCTCCCTCGTTTACAGAGTCGCCCCGATTGCTCAATGGTTCACCACTCAAGGGTTCCAGTCGAACACCACCAGCAACCACTGATTCGATTCGGCCGCATCTGAGCGATTTGATGGTACGCGCAGGCATACGTTTGGTGTAGCCGGGATCTCGAACCACGCCATCAGGCAGCGAGGTCCCACAACGGAAAGCAGAGGAACCAACAATGACCGGTATCCGTCTCGCCTGTTTCGTCGCAAGCCACGTTCGCCTACCCGATCGCTGGGTCTACCTGCTCCTGACCGTCGCTCTCCTGGCCGCCGTGTCCGCCCTGGCCCTGGTTGCCGGCGGCGACGTAGAAGCCTCGGTTCAGCCGGTCAACCAGGAGGATGTCGTCCCATATGGCTTCCAGTCATTCACCGAGGCCAACGGCTCCACCGATCCGTACGCCCCCTTCTACGGCGAGGGCGACATGATCGAGCAGACAGGCCCGAGCTTCGAGCACCTCCCGGTCAATGGAGGAGCATCGGGGGCCTGCATCGTGCCGATCTATTGCCATTAGCGCCTGGCTCGGAGCGACCGAGTCGGCTGTTCGAAGCCGGCTCCGGCTCACTGGCGCCGCCACCCTCATGGCGGCGCCAGATCAATTGTGACCATCCAGCACCGGGTCGGTGGTCTGTAGAGTCAAGAGAGGACGAGGGTCGGGGACGACATCGAGATCATGATCCGCAGGGCGTCGACCGCTTGGCGTGCCGCCTCCTGGGCGGCGATTGCCTCAATCGCGGTTGCTTGCACTTTCCTGTTGATATCGCCGGCTCGGGCTGAGGGCGGCGTGCCGATCCCGGCGCCCGCCGGAACGACGTGGAGCATCGTCGCCGGATACAACACCGGAACCCATGCGGAGCACGACGGCCAGGATCCGCACGCCATCGACATCGTCCGAACCGACGCACCCACCGACTGGACGCCAGTGCATTCGCCCGTCGACGGTGAAGTCACCTGGTCAGACAACAACGGACTGACGATCAGGGACGCCAACGGGTACGCCCACCTGCTGGTCCATCTTGACCCTGACGACCACATCACACGGGGACTGCGCGTCAATATCGGCGATCGACTCGGACTGGTCTTCCCTGTCGGCTACGACGCCAACGGTGGGGTCGCTCACATCCACTACGCCATCCATGAGACGTATGGTGGCGGATACCTCGGACGCTCCAGACCCTTCATCGGGATGTATGCGATCGAGGGCCGTGAGCTGCACTGGTCGGACGCGTACAACCTGCACGCGGGGGTCGAATTTACCTCGACCAATGCCCGCAACTGGACGGCGCCGGAGATCTCCGATCCCGTCGACCCGCCCGACAGCGGCGGCGGCTCTGATCCGCCTCCTACCGACGGCGAGCGCGTGACGGTTCCCGAACCGGAGCCGGTCTGGACGATTCCCGCCGACGCGCCGGTCGGCGGGTGGCGCGCGGTTGGGGTGTCGCGCGACACCTCGGTGGCGGGCTTCTTCTCGATGCTTGAGGCGCCGCTGAGCGAGCTCGCGGTCCACGACTCGCGCGACGACTCGTACGCCCGCTTCGACCCGTCCGACCCGGCGTCAGCGGCGGTGGCCGTGCGATCGCTGCAGGCGGGGCAGGCGGTCTGGGCGCTGGTCGAGCCGACCATTGCCTGGCTGCCGGCGCCTCCGACCGCGCCGCGGCAGGTGACGATCCGGCTGCGGGCCGGGGCGAACCTGATCTCGTGGCAGGGACCGGACCGTGATGTGGCCGAGGCGTTGCGCAACGTGGCGCACTTCAGCCATGCGTACCGTTACGATCCCTACTCCGAGGGCTGGCAGATCTGGTCGCCCGATGCGCCCGAGTTCGTCAACACGCTCGGCCGACTGCGAAGCGGCGACGCGCTGTACGTCGTCGTTCGTGTCGGTTCGGTCTGGACCCAGTTGCCCTGAGTTCTCCCGCGGGCTAGCGCTGCAGCCAGCGGAACTGCTGCTGCCGACGCTGCGCGCCCGGGGCGATCTCGACGTTGATCAGCGTCGAGCCTTCCTGCTGGAAGGAGTCGTCGAGGGCGGCCTCGAGCTCTTCCGGCGAGCGGCAGTAGTAGCCCTTGCCGCCGAAGGCCTCCATGATCTTCTCGTAGTGCGCCATTGGCGTCAGCTGACCGGGGTTGATCGCGCCGGTCTCGTAGTCCTCGGGCAGTTCGGGGGCGCCGCCGCCGATGCCGTTGTTGTTGAAGATGATCCAGGTGATCGGGAGCTTCTGGCGGACGGCGGTCTCGACCTCGCCCGGACCGAAGCCGAAGGCGGCGTCGCCCTCGAGCGCGATCACGCGCTTACCCGGGTTGACGACCTGGGCCGCCAGCGCGAAGCCCGGGCCGACGCCCATCGTGCCCCAGGTGCCCGCGTCGAGACGCTTGCGCGGCTCGTACGACTGGATCACCTGGCGGGCGATCGCCATCGTGTTCTCACCCTCGGTGACGAACACGGCGTCGCGCGGCATGCGGTCCTGGATCTCCTTGAGCGGCCGGTAGTAGTTCATCGGCGACTCGTTGGACGAGGCCCACTCGGCCTGCTCGGCCGCCTTGCGCTCGACCTCGGCGTTGATCGACGCGATCCACTCGGTCGAGTCCTCGAACGACCACGGATTCTCGTCCAGGTAGGAGTTGAGCTGGCCCATCACGGCCTTGCCGTCGCCGACCAGGGCGACCTCGGTCGGGACGTTGGTGCCGATCTCCGCCGGCTCGATGTCGAGCTGGATGATCCGCACGTCTTCCTTGAAGCGCGGCGGCTTGCCGAAGTGCAGGATCCAGTTGAGGCGCGCGCCGAGCAGCACGACCAGGTCGGCGTTCTTGAGCACGTGCGTGCGCGCCGCGGCGGCGTTGTTCGGCGCGTCCGCGGGGACGACGCCGGCGCCCATCGGCGTGGCCAGCCAGGGAATGCCCGTCTTGTCGACGAACTCCTGGACCTCCTGCTCCGCCTTCGACCAGGCCATGCCCTTGCCCACGATGACGAGCGGGTTCGAGGCCGTCTTCAGCGCCTCGATCGCCGACTCCACCGACTCCTGCGAGACCATCGGCCGTTGCGGCTCTTCGACCCGCGGCGCCCACTGCACCTCGGACTCGTCCACGACGGCGTCAATGATGTCGCCGGGCAAGTCGAGGTAGACGGGACCGGGACGACCGTTGATCGCGGAGCGGGTGGCCTGGGCGATCAGTCGCGGGATCAGGCGCACGTCGCGGGCCTGGTCCGACCACTTGACGAACGGCCGCGCGGCCTCGACCTGTGGCGCGTCCTGGAAGTCGCCCATCTGCGAGAGCGTGATGTTGGCCGCGCCGCCGAGCAGAATCATCGGCCAGCAGTTGGCCTGGGCGTTGCCCAGCGCCGAGATCACGTTGGTCATGCCCGGTCCGGAGACGACCAGCGCCGCCGACAGGTGAGTGCGCATGTACGACGCCGCCTGGGCCGCGTAGCCCGCCGCCTGCTCGTGGCGCACGCCGATGAACGGCTTGCCTTCCTGCTGCCAGGCAATCGAGATCGGGACCACCGGCACCCCGACCAGCCCGAACATCTCTTCAACACCCTGGGTCGCCAGCGATTTGGCGACAATCTGCGCCCCACTCAGTTCTGCCACGGGAATGCTCCTCTAGTGATTTCGCTCACACTCTGCGCAGACTACACCACGCATTGAGACCTCCCCCTCCGGGTGGGGCGCCAGAAGCAAGAGCTCCCCCTCCGGGGGAGCTCTTGGAGACGACGACGCCTCCCCGATTGCTCGGGGAGGCGTCTTGGTTGGCTTCGACTGTACGGGGATTACGCCCGATTGGTTCGGAGGCGGTACGCGCCCAGACCGAGGAGGAGGGCGAGGAGGATGGTGACGGTGCCGATCAGGGCCGCGGTGGATGGGCCGCTCTCGTCGGCGAGGCCGCCGCTGCCGGACTCGGGGTAGCCGTTGTCGGCCATCTCGTCGCCGGCGTCGTCGTCGGCCATCATCTCGTCGTCGGACTCTTCCATCATCGACGAGTCGTCTTCGTCCATCATTTCGTCGCCGTCCTCGGTCATGTCGTCTTCCATCATCTCGTCGTCGGCCATGGCGTCGCCCTCGTCGACCATTCCGGTGTCGGAGTCGTCGGGCATGGCGTCGCCGGAGACGGTGAGGCTGATCTCGGCCTGGTCGGCGCCGGTCTGGTTGATGGTTGGAGTGGCGGCCATGCCGTTGAGCTGGAAGGTCAGCGTGGGCAGCTTCTCCGAGGCGCAGTTGACGCTCATGTGCCAGTTGCCCTCGGCGTCGACCGTGGTGGCGTTGAGTTCCTCGCCCATCTCGTCGTACACGCTGATCGCATCGCCCGCGTCGCCGGTGCCATACAGCAGGAAGGGCGGCTTGGCCGGCTGAGCCGACGCCTGGGCGCTCCACAGCACCACGGCCACAAGCGCCACAGCGGCGAGGATGACCAGACGCAGCGTCCGGCGGTTGGTCAACATCTTCATCGTTCGATCCTTCCCACGGCGGCCGGGGGCCGCAACTGAACAGTGGTCTGTCCATCGTGCAGGGATCGTCGGACGCTGGCTAGCTGATAATCGGTAAGCGGGAAACGCTGGTTACGTTGGGGCAACGTTGGGTGGGAGGGGGCTGGCGACTTGCCGGCATTCCCCGTTTCCGTCATTCCAGGCTCTGCCTGGAATCTCGTTCCCGTTCCCTGTCCGTCCCGAAGGAGCGAGATTCCCGCCAGAGGCGGGAATGACGAGGTGGTGTTTGGGGAGGTGCTGCGTAGCAGCGGAGGGGTCCGGCCGCGGCGGGGGGAACCCCTCACCCGCTTCGCGGGAGCTCCCCACACATCAACGTCATACCCGCGCTTGCCGCGGGTATCTCGCCGCGTACAGCACTGACGTCAGTAGCCCTAGCTGCGAGATTGCCGCGGCAAGCGCGGCAATGACGAGGTTTGGTATGAGGAGGTGCTGCGAATCAGCGGAGGGGTCCGCCCACCGCCGGAGGAACCCCTCACCCGCTTCGCGGGAGCTCCCCTGGAAGGGGGAGCAAAGCCGAACCTCGCTCACTGCTGAAACCAATTGCTCCCCGATTCCGAATTTCCTCCCCCTTCAAGGGGAGGTGCTGCGCAGCAGCGGAGGGGTCCCCGCCCGCGCAGCGGGCATTCCCGACGCACACAAAAGAGGCGGGGCCTCTCGACCCCGCCCCTTTGTTGAGCGGATTGCTCTGGGTTCGGCGAGTTACGCTCGGTTGCGCACTCGTCGGACACCGATGCCGGCGACGGCTGCCGCGCCGAGGGCGATCAGCAGGCCGATCAGGCCGGCGGAGATTCCGCCGTTGTCTGCCAGTCCACCGGTTCCGGTGGTCGGCGGCTCGGTGGCGAGCATCTCGTCGTCGTCCATCATGGAATCGTCTTCCATCATGGAGTCGTCGTCTTCCATCATGGAGTCATCTTCCATCATGGAATCGTCGCCGTCCTCCATCATGGAGTCGTCGTCTTCCATCATGGAATCGTCGTCCATCATGGCGACGGTCAGGCTGGTGACCTCGGTCAGGCCTTCACCGCGAGAGACGGTGGTCGCCTCGGCGTGGTCGCCATTGACGTAGAAGCTGACGTCGTCAGCCGCGTCGGCGGCCACTTCGATGAACCACTGACCATCGTCGGCGACGGTGGCCGAGCCGAGCTCGTTGCCGTCGGCGTCGTTGATCGAGATCGTGTCTCCGGCGGTTCCGCCACTGCCGTAGAAGGTGTGGTCGGGCGACGGTTGCGCGGAGGCCGAGGCCAGCGCGGCGATGGCGAGGGTGACACCCAGCACGACGGCGATGACTTTCGACATCATTCCGAATCGTTGCATTTCAGCGTCCTTTCAATTGGATGCTGCTCCACCAGCTTGACTCGCCGCCCCGGGTTCGATGGGGCGACGAGCCACTAGCTGTTAGCTAGTTGCTGATGTAGAGGTTGTCACCGTCGGTGACCATGAAGTCGGTCGAACCCGGGATCTCGTTGCCGTCAACGACCGCGTAGCGGACCCAGGCGGAGCCGTTCCACAGGTGGATGGCGGTCGCGCCGCGACTCGAGAGCAGGTCGAACAGAGCCGATGCGCTCGTGTCGGCGTCGCAGTCCCAGCTGGCGAAGCCGCTGAGCCTGTTCAGACCGGCAAGACCACAGTCGGCCGCTTCGGCGGCAGGAGCCGCGCCGGCGGTGCTGATGACTGGCTCCGCGTCTCGACCGCTACCGGAAGTGGCGCCGACCAGGGAGCGTCCTGCGCCAACGACAAAGAAGTCTGCCTTGGCGATGCCGCCCTCGGTCTTGTGGCCACCTTCGACCTCGATCAGGTCGAGGATCGCGTTGTTGCCACTGGCGGAGAAGGTGACTGGGGTGCCGTCAACGACGGGGTTGCCGTCCTTGTCAGTCACAGTCGCCGTGGCGGTGACGAAGTTGTCGTCGTCGCCAGGAGCGTTGTTGTCAACCTCAAGGGCGACGTTCGCGGCCGCACCGGTCACAGCGAACTCGACAGTCGCGGTGTCCTTCGACCCGAGCTTGACTTCGAGGGTGTAGGTACCAGCTTCGGCCTTCGCCGCAGTGCCTGTCGAGATCGTAATCACGACGGCCGTAGGAATGTCCTCGTCGTCGGAGTCGTCG
The DNA here is from genome assembly GCA_028875225.1 of Chloroflexota bacterium. Lineage (GTDB taxonomy): Bacteria > Chloroflexota > Dehalococcoidia > Bin125 > Bin125 > Bin125. The sequence continues at coordinate 79,369 of JAPPFB010000028.1, forward strand.
TCCGGCGTTCCCTTGTTGTCCTGCTTCTGTGTCTCCGTGTGTGAGATGTTCCTGGCGGGGTTGCCGTCAGCGTTCTTGATCGTCACACTCGTGGTTTGCAGTGGGCTGATCGCGGCAACGTTATCCGCGTCGTCCGTTGCAGTGACTTCGACCGTGATGCTGTCGCCCTCGGTACCAGGACCACCTTGGCCAAGTACATCACTCGGCGCGCCGAGGCTGATGTTCTCAGCGTCACCGGTGAAGGTCAGAACAAGCTCGTTGGTCTTGACATCGCCGGCCTTACCGACCACTGTCGCACTGACCGTGACCGTCCCCGCGGTGGCTCGCGTCACCGAGAACGCCTGAACGGCACCTGCACCGGAGTAGGTCTTCGAGTTCTCGCTTGCGGGATCGTCAGAGTCGATTACGGCTCCAACCGCAAACACGATGACCTGGCTCACGTCGCCGTCATTGGAACGCTCACCAAGCGAGTTGGACGACACAACCACTAGCTGGATCGTGGATCCCTTGGCCTTCGTGGTCTTGTCGGGGGTCGCAGTCGGCAGGAGCGACGGATTGCCCGCGCTGTCGACGTTGTTGGGCGCCAACGCCGCAGAGGCCAAGCCGGCCCCAGGGTCGCCGACGGTCAACGTGAACGATGTGTCAGTCACATCTCGCGTAGCATCGGTCGTGTCCGCAGTGTTGCCATCGGTGTCGTCGTGCTCGGCCACGAAGGTGAACACGTACACGCCATCCGGCGCACCTGCGGTGTTGATGCGGAACGTCGCGGTCTTCGCGCCTTCCGTTGCATCAGCATTGGCCGTGTCAATTGTCTCCTGCTGGGTGGTCCCTTCGTCGGCACCTGTCAGCGGAGTACCGTCTGCCTCGGTGGCCTTCACAATCGAGAGGCCGGTCGTTGGCAGAGTCAGCGTGACCTCAGAGTTGTTGGTCTGAGACTGCAGAGTCACAGTGACCTGGACTGGCGTCCCCGCCTTGACGGTATTGTCGCTGTCGTCAGACTTGATCGACTTGATGCCGAACGGGAGCACGGTGACTTCGTACGTCCTGTCCGCATTCGCTTCTCTGTCTGTGCTGTGTGCGTAGGTCACGACCGTCGTGCCCGCAGCTATTGCAGTGATGGTGGTTCCGCTAACGGTGACCACACCCAGGTTATGGGTGCCTGCGTAACCGGCGGGAGGATTTCCATCTCCATCGAGGGCGGCACCGTCGCCCAGGAACGCGTAGTCGGTGATCGCCGTAATGGCCTGGGTATCGTCGATTTCCAGCGAGTACCTGGCGTCCACTGCAGAAGCGGACTGCATTACGGCGAACAAGGCGACCACCAGCCCAGCAAGGGCTGCAAAAGCCGCCAAGTGCGTGCGCTTTCGCGCAAGAGTTTGAATCATTGTCTGCCCTTTCATGGGGCGTTCCCCGCCTGCGCGGGGCTGAGGGCTGAGAGCGCCTGTAGCTCCTCGCCCACTGCGTGTCCCCGGCTGCGAACCGGGTGTGCGCTGTCTCTCTGGCCGATGGCGCCCTCGCTTTCCATGCGGTGGAGCTGGTCCCCGCGTTTCCCCGACCACGGCCGGGGTCTGGTTGGGGACCTGCGCAGGCCCCGCCCGCACATAGTTCGCCCCAGGTATCGACTTTCCACGTCGTGATCTTCGCCGATTGAGGGTTGGCTACGCAACCGATTATGGCCTCGCGGGTGGCTGAAATTACACTCGCGCAACAATCCCCGCTCCCACTTCAGACGTCCCGTCGTCGGACCAACCTCCGCACTCTAGCAGAGGGGCCCTCACCCCCCGCATCAAGTGCGGGGCAGGCCGCTTCGCGGGAGCTCCCCCACACAACAACGTCATACCCGCGCTTGCCGCGGGTATCTCGCCGCGTACAGCACTGACGTCAGTAGCCCTAGCTGCGAGATTGCCGCGGCAAGCGCGGCAATGACGAGGTGGTGTTTGGGGAGGTGCCCCGAAGGGGCGGAGGGGTCCGGCCGCCGCGGGGGAACCCCTCACCCGCTTCGCGGGAGCTCCTCCCCGCCTTCGCGGGGACAGGCTCTGGAAGGGGGAGCAAATTGAAGCCAGTCCACCCTCGTCATTCCCGCGTCTACCCCCGTCATTCCCGCACCCACCCCCGTCATTCCCGCGTCTTCCCCCGTCATTCCCGCGTAGGCGGGAATCCATCCAGGACCAACATCAGTTGCCCGAGAGCCAGAGCAGTGCACGAGTCAGCTTGCGCCCACGGTCCTGCGAGACCGTCAGCGGTCCGCGTCCGAGTCTCGAATCAGGCTCAGACGAACATCCATGGCCACGGCGCAGTCCAACGCCTGGCTGCATGGATTCCCGCCTACGCGGGAATGACGGTGGGGGCGCGGGGCTGACGGTGAGGTCGCATCCGGTCCCCTCTCCCCGAGGGAGAGAGTTAGAGCCTGCCCCCGCGAAGGCGGGGGGGGTGAGGGCCCTGCGGCGCCTGAACCGCAACCTGCCGCCGAAGTCGCACGGACGCCGGACCCTCACCCCAGCCCTCTCCCAGGGGAGAGTTGCGCGCAAACCAATTAAAGTCGGCCCCGCGTAGGCGGGGCCTGTCGGCCCCTATCTGGTCGTGCTGCCCCCGCCTGCGCGGGGGCGACTTCTTCTAGGGATTACGCGCAAGTCTCCAGGGGGAGAGGGAGTCGGAGGGGACCCGCCCTCACGCTCCGAAGACGGCGTACATCAGGGCGCCGAAGACCGCGCCGAACATGGCCAGCATGATCGTGCCCATGCCGATGAAGACTCGCCACATGGTGCGTTCGAGCATCTCGATGCGCGCGGTGATGGCGTCGAAGCGGTGGTCGACGGAATCGAAGCGCTCGTTGGTGAGCCGCTCGGATTGGCGCAAGCGCTCGTCCCAGCGCTGCTCCGATTCGCGGAAGCGCTCATCGAGGTCGGCTTTGGTGGGGAGCTGGACGAGTTCGTCTCCGAGGCGCGCGGCGGCTGCGCGCGCTCGCTCTTCCGGGACACCGGCTTCGAGGAGGGCGCTCTCGACGACTTGCTCGAGGTCTCGGGTGGTCACCACTGGGATCCTTCTTTCGTGTGATCGTAGCGCTCGGCGACCGCCGCCTGGGGTTGGAAGCGCGGCAGCGGCCGGCAGCGTCGCGGTGACCGTACCTGTCGGCGTCGGAGTCGTATCAGGGCGATTGTATCGGGTGATTCAGGATTCATATCGGTTCCTCTCGGTGTTGCGGGGGAGGTCGATGGTACATGAACGTGTGTTCTGATGGCAAGGGTGTCCCGTCAATAAGTCGCCCCCGCGCAGGCGGGGGCCCATCGACCTCCTGTGTATTGCGGGGCCCCCCCAAACCGGGGGGGGGGGGGGGTGTTTTGTGGGGGCGGGGGTGTATGGGGTGTGGGGCGGGGGGGACGCGGGGGGGCCCCACCCCCCCGGGGCGGGGGCGGCCCAGGGAGG
>JAPPFB010000028.1:82801-85153 GCA_028875225.1 Chloroflexota bacterium
TTTTAACTTTTTGTTTTTTTTTTTGGTCTTGGGGCCCCCCCATCTCCCCCCCCCCGGCGGGGGGGGGGCCCCCCCCCCCTTTTTTTTTTGGGGGGCCCCCCCCCCCGCGGCCCCGACTTTGGTTGTTAGGTGGGGCCGGGTTTGAATGGGTTGTGCGCCGGTCGCTACGCGGGGGAACCCCTCACCCGCTTCGCGGGAGCTCCCCTGGAAGGGGGAGCAAAGCGGAACCACACCGCTGGATACTCATCGAAGGTGCTCGCTTCTGAATTTCCTCCCCGTTCCAAGGGGAGGTGCCCCGAAGGGGCGGAGGGGTCCCTCCCCCTCCCCTATCCTGCCGCCAACTCAGACCGAGACGGGAGCATCGACATGGGCAGCCTCGACGGCAAAACGGCGGTAGTCACCGGAGGTGGACGAGGCATCGGCCGCGCAATTGCCCTGGAGATGGCTCGGCAGGGGGCGGACATTGTGGTGTCGTCCCGGACTCAGGCTCAGCTGGACGACGTCGTGGGCGAGGTCGAGGCGATTGGGCGGCGGGGGCTGGCGGTGATCGCGGATGCGCTGGATCGGGAGCAGTCGAAGGAGCCGGTGCGGCGGGCGCTGGCGGCGTTCGGGGCGTGCGACATCCTGGTCAATAATGTCGGCGGCGGGGCGCCGTTGCGCGGGTCGCAGGATCCGTTCACGCACGACGACGACGTGTTCGAGGCGAACCTGGCGCTGAACCTGACCTCGGCCTACTGGACCACGCGCGAAGCGCTGCCGCACATGCGCGAGTCGGGTTACGGGCGGATCCTGACGATCGGCTCGGGCTACGCCAAGCGCTCGGGCGGCGCGCTGGCCTACTCGACCGCCAAGCACGGCCTGATCGGTTTCACCCGCGCCCTCGCGCACGACACCGCCGCATACGGGATCACCGTCAACTGCCTCTGTCCGGGCTGGACCAACACCGCCCTCGTCGACTGGGAGGCAATGGGCAAGGCCGCTGGCATCTCGGCCGAGGAGGCCCACGCCTGGCGAGCCTCGGAGAATCTGCAGAATCGGGTCCTCGAGCCGGAGGAGCTGGGCCCAATGGCCGCCCTCCTCGCCTCGCCGGAGTCGGCGGGCATTACGGGTCAGGTGATCTCGGTGGACGGTGGGTACAAGGTGTGAGAGAAGAGCTCCCCCTCTGGGGGAGCTGTCGCGTAGCGACTGAGGGGGCACGTCGCGGTTCGCACCACTCGCCGCGGGCCCCCTCCGCCCCTTCGGGGCACCTCCCCCAGCGGGGGAGGTCTTGAACAGATCTGTGTCACCTCACCCCTGCGGGAGGTCTTGTCCAGACTGGCAATAGCATGACGCGTAGCCGAAGGGATGCACCATGACCTACGAAGACCTGACACTCGAGATCCAGAACTCCGTCGCGATTGTGACGCTGAATCGTCCCGAGAAGATGAATGCGATGGGGCCTCGGTTGGTGCATGAGTTGCTGGATGTGCTGGAGTCGACTCGTCATGACGACGGGGTGAAGTCGATGGTGATCACGGGGTCGGGACGAGGATTCTGCGCGGGGGCGGATGTATCGGGCGGGGCGGAGGCTCGGAAGTTGTCACAGGAGCTGGACGAGGCGGACAGCTATCGGCGTCACAAGGAGGCGCCGATCGGTCACTACGGGGTGCTGTTCTCGACGCTGAACGATTATCCCAAGCCGATCGTGGCGGCGGTCAACGGCGCGGCAGCGGGCGCTGGGATGTCGTTGGCGCTGGCCTGCGACATCCGGCTGGCGTCGACGAACGCGCGGTTCATTTCGGCATTTGTCCACCGGGCCATCGTGCCCGACACGGGCAGCACGTTCTATCTGCCGCAGATGCTGGGCAAGGGTCGGGCGCTGGAGCTGATGTACACCGGCGAGCCGCTGAACGCGTCGGACGCGGAGCGGTATGGGTTGGTGAATCGAATCCTGGATCCGGAGACGTTGGTCGATGAATCGATCGCGCTGGCGGAGAAGATCGCGCGCGGTCCCTCGCTGGCGATCGAGCTGACCAAGCGCCTGGTCAACAACCAGGCCCCGAGTTTCGACATGCAGGTCGAACGCGAGGCATGGGGTCTGGCGATCACGGGCGACTCCGAGGATCGGCAGGAAGGCATCGACAGCTTCCTGGAGAAGCGTCCAGCGGAGTTCAGGGGTCGGTAACAACAAGACCTCCCCCTGTGGGGGAGGTGCCCCGAAGGGGCGGAGGGGGCCTCCCGCGCCACTTGGTAAGAACCACAGCGGGGGCCCCCCCACCGCCCCCGCCCCCACCCCCCCGGGGGGGGGGGGCAAAAAACGCCGCAAAGAGAGGGGGAAAAAACCAAAAGAAAATAGGCCGGTTGGGCAGGGGG
>JAPPFB010000005.1 GCA_028875225.1 Chloroflexota bacterium
CCCCCCCCCAACCCCCCCCCCCACGTTTTTCACCCCTCCCCCGGGGTTTTCCACCCCCCCCCCCCCAAACCCACAAACCCCCCCCCCCCGCCGGGGGGGGCCGCGCCGCCCGTTGACGAATCCCCCGACGAAGACGATGACCCCTTGTAACCAGCCCCCCAACCCGTCCCGTTTTTTCTTTTTCCTGCGAGGCCCCTCCCCTTCAGCCCCGCCGTGCCCGTCGCTCATTTCCCGCCGGAGAGGATCAACTCCGACACCCCATCCGATATCGTTCGAGATGACATTCCGTCAACTCACTGGAGCCGAACCATGGTCCGAATGGACGACCTGCACCCAGACATGGCCAACAACCTGCTCAACCTGCCCTTGCCGGAGATTGAGCCGCAGCCATGGATTACGCCCAGGCCGCTGGCCGAATCGACGATCGCCATTGTCACGACCGCCGGCTTGCACCCGTCCGGCGACCGGCCGTTTAATCCAGGGTCGAATGAGTATCGGTTGATTCCCGGTGAGATCGACTACGCCGATCTGCGCATGTCTCATCTGTCGGTCAACTTCGACCGCTCCGGCTTCCAGCAGGACATCAATACCGTGTTCCCGCTCGAACGTCTCCGCGAACTGAAGAACGATGGCGTAGTCGGCGATGTCAGTCGCTATCACTACTCGTTCATGGGCGCGCAGGGCGATCCCACCAACCTCGAGTCAACCGGCGAAGAGATCGGCCGGCTGCTCGCCGAGGACGGCGTGGACTCGGCCTTCCTGACACCCGTTTGACCGTTCTGCACGCGCTCCGTGTGTGCGCTCAGCCACTACATCGAACGCGGCAGTGAAGGCCGCGTGGCGACGACTGGAATCTCACTGATTCGCAAACATCCCGAAGGGATGAAACCGCCCCGCTCGCTCTGGGTGCCGTTCCCGCTGGGCCGACCGCTCGGCGCTCCGGATCAGCCCGAGTTCCAGCGCAACGTGTTGCTCTCGGCGCTCCGGCTCCTGGAATCCGCGACCGCGACGACGATCGCCGACTACCCGCACGACGCGCCGATCTCCGGAGACGATCCCTGGGCCTGCGCGATCATGATCACGCCTCCGGAGCCGGCCAATGAGACCGAAGCGCTACGCGGCCAGTTGATCGAGGAAGTCCGCCAGCTGGAGCCGTGGCACAACGAGTCGCGCAAGCGGCGCGGCCGAACCACGGTCGGCATCTCGGGCGCATCGTTGGAACAGGTCGAGTCCCTCGCGGCGCTATTGGCTGACTTCGCAACCGGCGCGGAATCAAGCGACGGAGAGATTGACTGGAATCATCCGATGCCCATGCGGCTCAAGTTCGCCAGCGACGACTTGCGAGCGTTCTATCACGAGGCGGCAACCGCTCAACCGGACGCCAGCTATCCGACCGACGCCGACCTCAACGACTGGCTGTTCAACCAGACGTTGCTGGGGACAGTGCTCCGTCAGATCGTTGGTCGCATGCGCGAAAGCGACGATCGCCGCCTGTCGGGCATGGTGCTGGGCATGATCCCGGCCGGCTTCGCGCGAGCGCGCTAGGCTCCGGGACGAAGCGGATCGTCCTCATCGAATGGATCGGTGAACCTGGTCCCGACGAGCGACAGGTCCCCCTGCAGATCGTCACCGGCGGGCGCCAACCCGAATGAAAGCCAACTGACGATCCTGGTGAATGCGCTCAACGCCTCCCGCTCCGAGAATGTGCAGTGCCCGGCGCGCCGTACCGTCTGCACCACCAGGTTCGAGTCCCAGCCAGACTCCTGCAGCATGACCTGGTAGTCGCGATCCAGATGAATCGGAGTGAACAGGTCGCCGGTCGTCTTCATGGCCAGCAAGGGGACGCGCAAAGTTCCGGTGGGAATGCCAACTCCGGGATCATGTCGACGGTCTGAGTCCGATGCGAAGCGGATCACCTCCTCATTCAGACGCTGCAGATCAATGCCCGCCGCCGGATCGGCAGAATAGATGTGCTCTCTCGTATCCGCCGGCGGCAACTCTCGGGAGACGGGAATCACCGCGCCGAGATCGGAAGGGCCGGCGGCGACAATGTCGGGCCAGATCGTCACTCCCAGACCGAAGGCGATGTCCCACTGCTGACGCAGGCCGTCTGCGAATCCCCAGCGCTCGCCGCCGGTGAAGTCCTCAATCAGCGCCGCAAACTGTTCCCCCAGGGGCGAGAGCGACAGACGCGAAACATCGGCCGTTCCCAGCGCTTCGGCCCATTCGAGCATTCCGTCAACATCCATCTGCTCAGGCGGCTCACCAATCAACCAGTGCGCCAGCGCGTGCCAGGCGACGGTGTAGTCGACCACCCAGACATTGCCCATCGCCGGACAGAAGGCGAGCGCGGCGGCGATCTCTTCGGGAAACTCCTGCGCCATCAGCTGCGCCGTCGCGCCACCCATCGAGCCGCCGGCGATGTACGTCCGTCGGGGCGGACGGGCCAGCTCGGCGAACCGATCCTTGACCCGGAGCAGATCGTCAACGCCCACTCCGGGCACGCAGCCATTGACGCGATACGTCGAGGTCGCCCAACCGAAGCCCTGTCCGATGATCACGTCACGGGCGGGAATGTCGTCGAACGTCAGCCGCCGACTGATTCCTGTGCCCTCGTCGTCCAGACCGCGAAAGCCATGCGCCCAGAGCACGAGCTCGCCGTTCCACTCCTCCGGCAACTCGATCCGGTAACCACCGCCATCGATCTCGCCGAAGTCGACGCGGGCGCCCGAGATCGGTTCAAAGGCCGGATCCTGCAGCTCATGGTCTCCACGGACCACATCAGGGACGAGCAGCCTGCGTTCGGCCGGAGGTTCGCGCCTGGCCGGCTGCGGACTGGCACGCTCCTGTTTCTGCGCCTGCGCGGCTGGCTGTTCGACTCCAGCCTGTTGCACGGACGAGTGGGTCTCACTCGCCTGCTCGACCTGTTCTGCCGAATCTGGATCCGGACGCTCACGCTGTGGTGCGATCTGCTGTTGCGTCTGCGGTTGGACGGGTTGTGGATTCGGTCCTGGCTGCTCGGCGGTCTGTGTCGGCGGCAACTGCGGCCGGTCGACCTGTTCGTCCTCGGCACAGCCGACGAGGGCCGCGGCGACGGCCCCTCCGGCCAGCCAGCCGGAGCGTTTGACGAACTGCCGCCTGCTCAGTGTCACGCGCAATTGCCCCACCAACTGGCCGCAGCTATGTTCGATACCGACAGTACCCGACCACCCCTTCAGCAGAGACCATCCGGCTGGCGAAGATGAACATTCACGAATATCAGGCCAAGCAACTGTTCAAATCTCACGGCGTTCCCGTCCCCGGCGGCGGAGCGGCCACCACGGAGCGAGAGGCCCGCGCCCTGGTCAACGAACACGGCCCGGACGTGGTGATCAAGGCCCAGGTTCACGCTGGTGGCCGGGGCAAAGGACGGATCGTCAAGCGCGATCGCACGAGCCGAATGTACAACGACTTGCGCCGTGACCCGGAACGCTATGAAGGACAGATCAGCGGGCGTCGCCGCGGCGGCGTGCGACTGGCCAGCGGCGTCGAAGAGGCGCTCAAGGAGTTCCGGCCGCTGATGGACAAGGACAGCAGACTGGTCAGCGTGCAGACCGGGCCCGACGGCGCGCCGATCTCAGCCGCGTTGATTGAACAGCAGACGTCGATCGCGAAGGAGTTCTACTTCTCGATCCAGGTTGATGGCGCCAATGGCCAACCGCTGATTGTCGCCTCGGCCGAGGGCGGACAGTCGATTGAAGAGGTCAACCGAACCAATCCGCGCGCAGTGCTGCGTGTTCCGGTCGATCCCGTTGAGGGCTTTCCCTCCTTCCGTGGACGTTCATTGGCCAGCAGACTCGGACTTCCGTCCTCCGCCATTCGACCGGCTGGTGAGATGTTCGCCAACCTCTACCGCGTCTTCATCGACATGGACGCGTCGCTGGTCGAGGTCAATCCGTTCGTGCTCACGAGCGAAGGGACCGTTGTCGCAATCGACGGCAAGGTCGGTCTCGACGACAACGCCTCCTACCGTCACGGCGGCTACGAAGAGTGGCGCGATCGATCGCAGGAGAACCCGACCGAGATCGAGGCCGAGGAAGCCAACATCGGCTCCTACATCAAGCTCGACGGCGACATCGGTTGCGTGGTCAACGGGGCCGGGCTGGCCATGGCGACGATGGACACGCTGAAACTGCACGGCGGCGAGCCGGCCAACTTCCTCGACATCGGCACGGTCAACCGTAAGGACCGTGTGATTGAGGCATTGCGGATCATCGTTAACGACCCAGACGTGAAGACGATCTTCATCAACATCTTCGGCGGCCTGGCGCGTGTCGACATCGTTGCCGAGGGCGTCGTCGACGCGGTCAAGGAACTCAACATCCAACAGCCGCTGGTCGTCCGCCTGAACGGCTCCAACGTCGAAGAAGGCCGGCGGGTGCTGCATGACTCCGGGATCGCCGTGCAGACCGCGGACGAACTGGGCGACGCGGCGGAACTGGCCGTCAACGCGGCGGCCTCCGGCAAACGGCGTCCCCGTTCAACCGGATAGCGTCGGGGCTCGAAACGGCCGAACACAACCGAACGAAACCGAACAACTCCGAACAAGGATCCGGCTCATGAGCATCCTCCTCAACAACCGCACCCGATTGCTGATCCAGGGACTCGGCAATGAGGGACAGAACCAGATTCGCCGCTCGCTGGACTACGGCACCAGAGTCGTGGCGGGCGTACACCCCGGCTTCCGCGGCGGCGACAGCTTTAGCCACGGCAATCACAGCTTCCCCGTCTTTGCCACCGTCTCTGAAGCGGTCGAGGAGACCCAGGCGAACTGCACGATCATCTACGTCCCTGCGCCCGGCGCCGCCGACGCGATCCTCGAAAACATCGCCGCGGAAGTGCCATTGATCGTCTGCATCACCGAGGGCGTGCCGGTCCACGACATGATTCGCGTCCGAACCGCGTTGGCCGACTCGAAGAGCAGACTGATCGGCCCCAACTGTCCGGGAATCATCCAGCCGGCATCCAACTGTCGCGTCGGGATCCATCCGCCCGACGTGTTCATGCCCGGCAACGTCGGTGTCGTCTCCCGCTCGGGAACGCTCGTGTATGAGGCGGTCGACCAGCTCACCCGCGCGGGCATCGGCCAATCAACCTGCGTCGGCGTCGGTGGCGATCCGATCATTGGCGAGCAGCAGCAAGCGATCCTGCGCCGCTTCAACAGCGACCCTGACACCGATGCGGTCGTGCTGATCGGAGAGATCGGCGGGTCGGCCGAGCAGGCGGCGGCCGCCTACATCAAGCGCAGCATGAACAAGCCGGTCGTCGCCTTCATCGCCGGCGCAACGGCGCCGCCAGGTCGGCGCATGGGCCATGCCGGCGCCATTATCGAGGGCGAGGCGGGTACGGCCGAAGCCAAGATTGCGGCGCTCGAAGAGGCTGGGGCGGTGATTTCGCGCAGTCCGGCCGAAATCGGATCGACCATGCGCCGCGTGCTCGAAGAAGCCGGCAAGTATCAACCGCCCGGCGGGTCCGCCGAGTAACCTGCTCGAGCGAGGATGAGCTGATGAGTGATGAATCGCTGAGCCCGAAGCAACAGGGTCAGATTGCCACGCTGGCGGGATTCATTGCTCCGCTGATCGGAATTCTGCTGATGGTGGTCCTCGGGCTCGTGGTCGACGTGGTCGTCGGGATCATTGTCGGCGCCGTCGCCGTGCTCGTGCTCGTCCCGTTGACCCAGCGAATTCTCAAGCGCCGCGCCGGATCCTGATTTCCGAGTGCTTGATGCGTTTCCGACGGCTTTAGTCGGCCGACTCTTCCTGTTCATCGTTCTCGTCGTCATTGGGCGGCCAGCACTCGTCGTCCGGGTCGGCGCCGGGCGCGAGATTGTGCATCTCTTTTCCGGTAATGCCATGCGGATCGGCGAGGAAATCAAGGACTTCAGCCACGGCGTCCGGCCCGATCTCCTCGTCGTCGAGGATCTCGGTGCCGTGAAGGTCGGTCTCGTAGAGCACGAAGCGGACCGGTTCACCAGCACGCTGGAAGTAGCGATTTGACTGCCAGTACGAGCACTGATTGCGCGCACCAGCGATGTACAGCTTGGGCACCTGGATGTCGGCGACCGTGCTCAGGCCATCGAGCTTGTCGAATCCGTCTTCGTCCGCGCGATCGGAGTCCTTGGGCGGTTTGTTGGGGAAGATATTGGGACTCGAGATCGCGCTGACGGCGACGAACTCGTCGCGATAGGCGGCCACTTGCATCAGGCTAGTGCCGCCCATGCTGACGCCGATGCCGTAGATCTTCTCCGCCCCTTCATCGACCGCGTAGTCGATCGCTGCCTCCCACTCCAGATAGATCTCGGGCACGTCCTCGATGGGCCGCTTGCTAAAGACGCAAGGCGTATCCCCATGGCAACGGAAGTCCCAGCGCAGCACCCGATACCCCTCGGCCACGAGCCGGTCGGCGAACTTGTCCCAGATCCCGCGGTGCGTCGGCTTGGTCCGCTTGGTCGGGAACATATGGCCGAGCAGTACCCAGGTATCGCCGTCGCCGTTGACCTCGGCGACGAACCGCGCGCCATCGGCCGAGCGCAGCACAAACGGATCGTTTTGGTCGCTCTTGGTGGCAAGCGCCAGGGGCACGACGATGGCCAGGGCCAAGCCGATCGCCACGATCGCGCCGATGAACGGCATCCAGTGATTGGCGGCCAACTGCTGCAATCGTTGTGGACTGGGCGGGGCCAGGTTGAGCAGGGCGCGGTCAAAGAGATCCAGGAGTCGTTCGCGCATCGTCAGGCCGCCGATCGTGCCCTCTGCAGTGTGCAATCTCCGCGCAGCATATGGCCCTCCCGCTGCTAATCTCGTACGTGGAGGGTTCGCATAGTGGCCTAGTGCGCCCGCCTGCTAAGCGGGTTCGGGGGAGACTCCGTCGAGGGTTCGAATCCCTCACCCTCCGCCACGCCACTCTCCCCTCTCCCCCCGCTGCGCGGGGGGAGATGCCGAAGGCAGAGCGGGGCTTCAGGAACGATTCATGCCGCAGTATCACATCTGGACCGTCGGTTGCCAGGTCAACACGGCCGATTCGGCCAAGCTGGCCGCGGGCCTGCGACGGTTGGGCATGGATCCCACCGACCAGCCGCGCGACGCCGACCTGATCGTGCTCAACACCTGTGCCGTGCGCCAGCACGCTGAAGACAAGGCGCAGGCCAAGCTCGGATCACTCAAGCATCTCAAACGGACAAATCCCAACCTCAGAATCGCCGTCATGGGCTGCATGGTCGGACCGCGCACCGCCCGCGGCGACGACCCGATTACGAAGCGTTTCTCCTTCGTCGACACGTGGGCGCAGCCGCAACGCTTCGACCAGGTCGTCAACCTGCTCGATCTGCCGGGCATTCCCGAACCCGAGGATGACGGCGGCGAATTCTGGCCGGAGATCTTCCCGGACGAGACGCGGCCAACCGCGTTCGTGCCGGTGATCGAGGGCTGCGACAAGTTCTGTACCTACTGCATCGTGCCGCTGCGGCGCGGCCGCGAGCGCTCGCGCCCGATCGACGAGATTGCGCGAGAGATTGAAGCGCACACGCAGCGCGGAGTGCGCGAAGTGACACTGCTCGGCCAGACGGTCGAGGCGTACGGGAAAGACCAACCACCCGTCGATCCGGTCACCGACCACGCCGACCTCTCCGACCTGATGCGAGCAATTCACGAGTTGCCCAACCTGCGCCGCATCCGCCAGCTGACCAGCTATCCACCCGACATGACCGACCGCATCCTGGAAGGGATGGCCGAGCTGCCCAAGGTTTGCGAGGCCTTCTCGTTGCCGGTGCAGGCCGGATCGGACGATGTCTTGACCAACATGCGCCGCGGGTACAGCGTCGCGCAGTTTCGCGAGCGAGTGGACAAGGTTCGCTCGCTCTGGCCCGATGTCAGCATCTCGACCGATGTCATCGTCGGTTTCCCGGGCGAGTCGGAATCAGAATTCCAGGACACTTTCGACCTGCTCGAAGACATGCGCTTCGACAAAGTCCATGTTGCGGCATACAGCCCGCGGACCGGTACCTTCGCCGAACGCAACCAGCCCGACGATGTCCCGCACGAAGTCAAGATGGAACGGTTGCACCGCATCGAAGAACTGCAACGCGATATCTCGTTCCAGATCAACAACCGCTACCTGCTCACAGATGTCGAAGTCCTGCTCGAGTCGACCAAACCCTCCGAAACGGGAGGCGTGGAGCGTCACACCGGCCGCACGCGGACGATGAAGCTGGTCCACTTCGACGCTCCGGTTGGCAAGTACCAGCCCGGTGACATGCTGGACGTATCGATCACGCGAGTCGGCGCATGGAGCTTGCAGGGACAGCCGTCCCTGGGGAGCTTGCAGGGACAGCCGTCCCTGGGGAGCCTGCAGGGCCAGCCGGCGTGATCCGATGACGACCGAGATCAGCCACGCGCCCGTCGCCAGGACCACAGCAGCGCGCCGTCCGAGTGTCGCGGTCCTGGTGGTGATCTTCACTGTCGTCGACGGTGCGCTACAGGTGTTGTTGATCGAACGCTCCGCGCCGCCGGCCGAAGGGCAGTGGGCGATTCCCGGTGGGGCCGTGCAGCACGGCGAGACCATGGACGAAGCCGCCGTGCGCAAGCTCGCCGAAGAGACCGGCGTCACCGACGTCTTTCTCGAGCAGCTCTACACCTTTGGCGACCTCGATCCATCGCCCGAAGAAGGCAGCGTTGGCGTGGCCTGGTTCGCGCTCGTTGAACGCGCTTCGGTCCGCATGGCCCAGCGGACGGCGTGGCGTCCCGAATGGTGGAACCTGGACGATCTCCCCCCTCTCGCGTTTGACAACGAGCAGGTGATCGACGTGGCGCGGACTCGGCTGATCAACAAGCTGCAGTACACCGACGCGGCCTACTCGCTGCTGCCGCCCCATTTCACCATGCGCGAACTGCAAGAGGTGTACGAGGCAATCCTCGGTCGGCCACTGGACAAGCGGAACTTCCGTCGCCGACTGCTGGCGACCGACTTCATCGCGGCGACGACCGAACAACGCAAGGAAGGCCGACATCGCCCCGCCCGGCTGTACCGCTTTGTCGGGCGCTCCTAGAGAGGCGTCGCTACGCGCGGCTACTCGACCACCACTCCGCGCTCGGACAATCCGGCGACGACGGCGTCGTAGATCGCCTGCGCCATTTCGATACCCCAGGCCGCCGTAGGGTCGGTGAACTCCTCGTAGCCGAAGGAGTAGCGTGACTTGTCGGCCCAATTCCCGATCTGCTTCAGTTCGTCGTCGGAGCCGGGAATGTTCCAACCCTCGGGGAGCAGCGCTCGCAACTCAATCAGGTAATGGATCCTCGGCGGATCGATCCTCTCCGCCACCAATGCCGCCTTGAGCGATTTCTCGGCGGACTGCTGCACGTGAAAGCAAGCCAGCGCCGGCTCCGTTGGATCTGCAGCCATCAGAATCCGCGCCGCGCGCAGATCCATTCGGGACAAGTCCAGCCACTGCAGCACCGATTCAGCCACCGGGTCTCCTCTGCCACGGACGTGGAGCGTCTTGCCCTCGACCAATGCCGCGCGCTCGATAGTACCGACAACCGTCGCCTTCCGCACCACTTCCGACGGTGTGGCGAGCTTGATATCCCGCGGGGTCCTCGTGCATGCCAGCGCGCTGTGGATGGCCAGTTGTTGCTTCGAGTAGCTCTCCACCTCGTCCAGGACGACCAGGAGGTCGACGTCGCTATCGTCGTGGAAATCTCCCCGCGCCCGCGAGCCGAACAGGATGACCTGCACCGGGTCCCAACCGTCCACGATGATCTCCACCATTTGCTTGATGGCGGCATCAACGTCGGGTTGCTGAGTGACCGGCTGGGTCATGCATCAATCGTACTGATCTCAGTCCGGTGAAAATCGATCAGCGATCCCTTGACAACGTCCACTTGATTTGCAACAATGTTTCGGATTGATAGTGTCAATCTGACACTAAGTGATGGGTTTGAGAGTCATGTCTGAAGCCGTCGTTGTCGAAACCAGCTACGTTCCCGAGACCCTGCCACCTGACCTGCCGGATGAGGCATGTGAGACCGACATCGCCACCATCCCGCTGGTGTCTGAACCGCACCTGCCGGACTGGCAGCCGGAGATTCCGCAGGAGTATCTCAAGCTCTCGGGTGATGAGCTGCGCGAACGCATCCGCGCCGCCCGTTCTGAGCTGGGCGAGCGGCTGCTGATCCTCGGTCACCACTACCAACGCGACGACATCATTGAGTTCGCCGACTTCCGCGGCGACTCGTTCAAGCTGGCCCAGCAAGCGGCCGAGAACTCCGAGGCCGACTACATCGTCTTCTGCGGCGTCCATTTCATGGCCGAGAGCGCCGACATTCTGACCACGCCGCAACAAACTGTCATCCTTCCCAACCTCGCTGCCGGCTGCTCGATGGCCGACATGGCCCAGCCGGAAGACGTCTACGACGCATGGGAAGACCTTGGTGAGGTCGTCGATACCGACGGCGTCATTCCGATTACGTACATGAACTCGGCCGCCTCGCTGAAGGCGTTCGTGGGCAAGAACGGCGGCGCGGTTTGCACGTCGTCCAATGCGACCGCAGTGCTCGAGTGGGCCTTCGAGCAGGGTGACCAGGTGCTGTTCTTCCCCGACCAGCATCTCGGACGCAACACCGGCAAGCGATTAGGTATCGACCCGCGGACAGAGACCGCCGTGTGGAGTCCTCGCAAGTTGAACGGCGGTCTGCGTGAAGAGCGGATCGAGCAGAGCAAGATCCTGCTGTGGCAGGGACACTGCTCCGTTCACATCCGATTCCGCGTCGACCAGATCGAGCGGGCCCGCGAGGAGCATCCTGGAGTTCGCGTGGTCGTGCATCCAGAGTGCACTCAACAGGTCGTCGACGCGGCCGACGCCGACGGCTCGACCGAGTTCATCATCAACTACGTTCGCAACGGTCCTCCTGGCACCTACGCCGTGGGTACCGAGATCAATCTGGTCCACCGGCTCAATGAAGAGGTCGCCCACGAGGGCAAGACGGCGTTCTGTCTCGACCCGGTGGTTTGCCCCTGTGCGACGATGTACCGGATTCACCCTGCCTATCTGGCCTGGGTGACCGAGGCTCTGGTCGAGGACCGTGTGGTCAATCCGATCACGGTCGACGATGACACGCGCACATGGGCGCGCGTCGCGCTCGACCGCATGCTGGCGATCACCTAGACACAGCGGTACGCGCAGCCATGCACGTCCTGGTCATCGGAAGCGGACTGGCCGGCATCAACGCCGCGCTCCTGGCGTCGGAGTTTGCCGACGTCACGTTGCTGAGCAAGTCCGACTTGCAGGAAACCAACACGCAGCGGGCCCAGGGCGGAATCGCCGCCGCTGTCGCGGCGCTGGACGATCCCGCACTCCACGCCGAGGACACAATCCGGGCCGGCGCGGGACTTTGCGATCCGGCAGCAGTTCACGCGCTGACCATCGGCGGCGCGAGCGCGATTGAGCGACTCTTGCAGCTCGGCGTCGACTTCGACCGCGGCGGCGATGGCGAACTGGCGCTGGCGACGGAAGGCGCGCACTCCACGCCTCGCGTGTTACACGCGGGCGGAGACCGGACGGGTCTGCATATCCAGTCGGCGCTCATCGAGCGCCTGGCGGCGGCCAACGTGGACGTTCGAATCGGCGTTGCGGTGACTCATCTCGCGGTCGAGGCCGGTCGCTGCGTCGGCGCAACGACCGGCGGCGGAGAGACGATCCTCGCCGACGCCGTGATGCTCGCCACAGGCGGGGCCGGGGCGCTCTATCAGACCTCGACCAACCCGGGCAATGCAACCGGCGACGGGGTCGCGCTGGCCTTCCGGGCGGGGGCGGTGGTTCGCGACCCGGAGTTCGTCCAGTTCCATCCGACGGCGCTGGTTGGCAGCGACAGCGCGTTCCTGATCTCCGAGGCGCTGCGCGGCGAGGGCGCCGTGCTGTTGAACGCCGCCGGCGACCGATTCATGACCGATATTCATGCCGACGCCGAGTTAGCTCCGCGTTCGGTCGTCGCGCAGGCAATGACGGAGACAATGCGTCGCGACGGCTCCGACCACGTGTCGCTCGATATCTCGCACCGCGACTCGGACTTCCTGCGCGAGCGCTTTCCAGGGGTCTATCGAGGCGCGTTGCAACGCGGGTACGACATCACGGCCGGACCGATTCCGATCGCTCCTGCCGCGCATTACCACATGGGCGGCGTCTACACAGATATCGACGGACGAACGACCGTCCAGGGGTTGTTCGCAGCCGGCGAGTGCGCCTCGACCGGAGCACACGGCGCGAACAGGGTGGCCTCCAACTCACTGCTCGAGGCGGCGGTGTTCTCCACCAGGGCCATCGCATCAGTCCGACGGCACGCAAGCCAGGCCGAGTTTCCTCACGGCGAAGTCACGGCGTTGCGGCTCCACCCTCAATTCGGCGCCCCTTCCTGGCGGGCATTGAAGCAAACAATGAATGAGTTCGTCGGCATTTCCCGAACCGAGGAAGACCTCCGCTATGCCATGGGACGCTTCAACAGATGGTCGGAGCATCGGGAGGGTTTGATTGATCAATCTCTGGCGCTAGCCACGCTGACCGCAAGACTGATCGCGGACGCGGCATTGCAGCGGACCGAGACGAGAGGTTCACATCTCCGCCTCGACTACCCAAACGCCAACCCTGACTGGCAGCGCCACAGCCTCTGGCAACTGGCCCGCGAATGAGCGCTCTTGACCTTGCCATTGTCCAGCGGCTCGTCGACGCCACGTTGGCCGAAGATCGGGCCGATCTTGACGTGACGACCGGCTCGCTGAGTAAGTGGATCGACTGGCGTCAGGGCAACGCCCTGCTCATGGCGCGAGCCGACGGCGTCGTCTGCGGCCTCGATTTCGCTCTCGCCGCGTTTGCCGCGCTCGATCCGGACGTCCGCTTCTTGCCCGAAGTCAGCGATGGCGACCGAGTATCGACCGGGCAGCAGATCGCGGTCGTGGGCGGTCAGCTCGACCCGCTGCTGCGGGCAGAGCGGACGGCGCTCAACTGGCTACAGCGGCTGAGCGGCACGGCCACGTTGACCGCCCAAGCGGTCGACGCAGCAGGTTCAAGGACGAAGATCCTCGACACCCGCAAAACCACGCCGGGACTGCGTCCGGCCGAGCGCTACGCCGTCCGCTGCGGCGGCGGACTCAATCATCGCGACTCGCTGGCCGCCGGGGTGTTGATCAAGGACAATCACATCGCCGCCGTGCGCCAGGCAGGCGGCAGCCTCGCCGAGGCTGTCTCGGCGGCCATAGCCAATGTCGGACCGGCCACAGGCGTCGAAGTGGAAGTGACCAACCTCGATGAGGCGCGCGAAGCGCTCGAAGCCGGCGCCAACGCGCTGTTGCTGGACAACTTTGCCATAGACGATCTGGTCCCAGCCGTGGAAATCGCCCGCGTCTACCACGCCAGGACAGAGGCCAGCGGCGGTATCACGCTGGCACAGATCCCCCAGATTGCCCGAGCGGGCGTGGACTACATCTCTCTGGGAGCGCTGACTCACTCAGCCCCGTCGCTCGATATCGCGCTGGACATCGCCCTCGAACTGCCGCCGGACTGATGCATTTCCGTTGCGCCCCTCCGATGCCCCACGCTTGACGCAGGGCGGTGCTGACGACCGGTACTTAGCCCCTCCGAGGCCGCTCCAGGTCGGCCGAGTCGATGATCACGGTGAAGGGGCCGTCGTTGACCAGCTCAACCGACATCATCGCGCCAAACTCTCCGGATTGAACCGGGACTCCCAGGGCTCGCAGCGAGTCGACGAAGTGGTCGAACAGGGGCTCGGCCAGCTCTGGGCGCGCCGCACTGGTGAAGCTGGGGCGGCGACCCTTGCGGACGTCGGCATGCAGTGTGAACTGGCTGATGACCAGGGCTGCGCCGCCGACATCGAGCAGGCTGTCGTTGAAGCGACCCTCGGAATCGGCGAAGATCCGCAGTCTCGAGACCTTGCGCGCCAGCGTCTCAGCCTGCGCCCGGGTGTCTCCATCGGCGACGCCAACCAGGATCAGCAGGCCACCATCAATGGCGCCAACAACAGCGTCGTCGACGGACACCGACGCCCGGCTGACGCGCTGGAGCACGACCCTCATTGCTTGCTGCTCGTTGGAGAGGAGTTCAGGAACAGATCAGTCGGCCGCGGCGGCAGAGGTTTCGAGTTCGCCTGAGTCGGAACCATCGGACGACGCGCCATCTGCGGATGCGCCGTTGGACTCGGGTCCGCCTTCGCTGTCGCGATCTTCGTCGCGCCGCGACTTCCAGTTGCTCTTCTTGCTATCGGTCGAGTACCAGCCGGATCCCTTGAAGACGATCGCCGGAGCGCTGGGGATGCGCTGCAGCGTGTGCTCGCACTCCGTGCAGGGTTGCTGCGCGGGCGCGCTCCAGCCTTCCAGCTTCTCGACCGTGTGGCCGCACTCGAAACACTCGTAGACGTAGCGGGGCACGTACTTCCTCCGCGCGGAAACCAGACAACATGCGTAAGTTATCACGAGTCCCGATTCAGTGCGCGTATCGCCGGCACATGCATATACTCGATCCAGTTGCCCGCCTCAGGGACGGGTCCGACGTGACTTGAAGCCAGATCATCTGAGGAGCCGGATGACGACAACGATCTCAATGCGCGACCTGTTGGAGGCCGGAGTCCATTTCGGTCATCAGACCGGACGCTGGAATCCCAAAATGGCGCCATTCATCTACGGCGCGCGCAACGGCGTACACATTCTCGATCTGGCCCAGACTGTCACTCGACTGGAAGATGCCACCGAATTCGTCCGTGAGCTTTCGGGGTCCGGACAGCAAATCCTGTTCGTCGGCACCAAACGGCAGGCCCAGGACGTGATTCGCAACGAGGCCGACCGGGCCAACATGCCCTACGTCGTCACCCGATGGTTGGGCGGAACCCTGACCAATTTCCAGACCATCCGTCAGCGCGTTGACTACATGATCGAGCTCGAGCGGCGCGAAGAAGCCGGCCAGCTTGATCTGCTGCCCAAGAAGGAAGCGCTGAAACTGCGCGACAAGCTGACACGACTCCATCGCTATCTCCGTGGTCTGCGCGATATGACCTCGCTGCCCGGCGCGCTCTTCGTGGTCGACGTCCCACGCGAACACATCGCCGTCGCCGAAGCGCGACGACTGAATATCCCGATCATCGCGGTCTGCGATACCAACTCAGACCCGAACCTCGTTGATTTCCCGATCCCTTCCAATGACGACGCCATTCGAGCGGTCCGCCTGCTCACTGCACAGATCGCCGACGCCGCGCAAGAGGGCGGGATGATGTTGCAGAGCGCCGTCGAGTCCGAGGAACCTTACGAAGCGGCCGAGACCGCCGAGCCAGTTGCCGTCGACTGAACCACGTCGTCCACCGGGGCGGATCGACAACCCGCCAACCCACACAGCCAACGACCAGAGGAGCCACCAACGTGCCCGTAACGATTGACCAGATCAAGGCCCTGCGCGCCGAGACCGGCGCGGGGGTGATGGATTGTCGCCAGGCGTTGACCGAAGCCAATGGCGACATCGACCAAGCTCGGCTCGTGCTCCGCGAGAAAGGCATCGCCACGGCCAGCAAACGAGCCGACAAGGCCACGGGTCAGGGTCTGATTCACAGCTACATCCATGGTGGACGCATCGGCGTCCTGGTCGACCTGCGTTGCGAGACGGACTTCGTCGCCAAGACCGAGCCGTTCAAGGAGCTCGCTCACGACATCGCCATGCAGATCGCCTCAATGAACCCTGTTGCGGTCAGCGCCGACGACATTCCCGGCGACGCCGACGCCGACGCGGTGGCGCTGCTCGACCAGGAGTTCATCAAGGACGGATCGCAGACCATCAACGACCGGATCAACGACGTCATCGCATCCATTGGTGAGCGCATCGAGGTTGCCCGCTTCACTCGCTACGAAATGGGCGAGTAGCCGTACGCGATCGAACTCGCCGGTATTGCGCACGTCTCGTGACCGACCAGCCGACCACTCCCCGCGTTGTTCTCAAAGTTTCCGGCGAGTCGCTGCAGGGACAACGAGGCTCTGGCATCGATTCCGCCGCGCTCAACGACATCGCCCGCCAGATCGTCGAGTGCCGAAACCGAGGCGTCGATATTGGCGTGGTCGTCGGCGGCGGGAACCTGTTTCGCGGGCGACTGGCATCCGAGCTGGGCATGACCCAGGCGACGGCTCACTACGCCGGAATGCTGGCGACGGTGATCAATGGTCTCGCGCTGCAGGACGCGATCGAAGCGGCCGGCGGCGAGGTTCGCACGATGTCGGCGCTGCACGTTCGTCAGGTGTCTGAGATCTTCATCCGCCGACGCGCTATCCGCCATTTGCAGAAAGGCCGGGTCGTCCTCTGCGTCGGTGGAACCGGCAATCCCTACGTCACCACCGACACTGCCGCCGCACTGCGCGGCATCGAGCTTGACGCCGACCAACTTCTGATGGGCAAGCACGGAACCGATGGCGTCTACACCGCCGATCCGGCGCATCATCCCGACGCCCGTCGATACTCACGGCTCAACTATCGCGAGGCGCTGCAGCAGAATCTCGGGGTCCTGATGGACGCCTCGGCGCTTGCGCTGTGCGAGGAGCATTCGCTGCCGATCGTGGTGTTCAACATCGAAGCGCCTGACGCTATCGTGAGCACTGTGATCGACGGTCCCAATCTGGAGCTGGCCGGTACTCGGGTCGATCACGGGGCTACGGTCCTCGCCGACTGAGGCCAGCCGACCACGTTTGGCCGAAGACTGGCCGGGAGCGGGACATGTCCGACAACGAGCTCCTCGACCTTGCATTCGAAGATGCCGATTCCCGCATGAACGGCGCCGTCAGCGCGCTGGAGCGTGACCTTATGGCGGTGCGCACCGGTCGGGCGCACACGTCGTTGGTCGACCAGCTGCGCGTCGACTATTACGGCACCACCATGGCGCTCAACCAGCTGGCCACGATCTCCACGCCGGAAGCTCGCCTGATCGCCATTCAGCCCTGGGACAAGAACGCCTTCGACCCGATCACCAAGGCCATCCAGACCTCCGACATTGGCATCAATCCACAATCGGACGGCATCCTGATCCGGCTCGCGCTGCCCGAGCTGACCGAAGAGCGTCGCCGCGACCTGGTCAAGCTGGTCCACCAGAAGGCCGAGTCCGCCCGCGTCGCCATCCGCAACGTGCGACGGCACATCCACGACGACCTTCGTCACATGCAGCGCGACGGCGATCTCTCGCAGGACGAGGAACGCCGGGCGGAAACCCAACTCGATACGCTAACCGGCCAATTCATCGCTAAAGTTGATGCTGCGGGCAATCAGAAGGAGCGCGAGCTCCTCGAGGTCTAGCACGTGCCAAGCCCATCCGCTTCGACCATCACGCCACCGACCAATCACGCTGCGCTGCCCGTCAGGGCAAACGGCGTCCACCGCGTGGACGCCGCCGAAATTCCCCATCACGTCGCCGTGATCATGGACGGCAACGGACGCTGGGCCGCGCAACGTGGACTGCGGCCCACCGAGGGTCACCGAGCCGGGACCGAGAACATCCGCGCCGCCATCGAAGCGTTCGCCGAGCGCGGCGTGCGCTGCCTCACCCTCTTCGCCTTCTCGACCGAGAACTGGAAGCGTCCCCGACCCGAGGTGCGCGGCCTGATGCGCATCCTCTCCTCAACCATCGACCGCGAAGTGCAGCCCCTGCACGAAGCCGGGGTCCGATTGCGTTACATCGGACGGCTGGACGCCCTCGACACCCGCCTGAGGCGCAAGATCGATGACGCCATCAAGCTCACCCGCGACAACGACCGCATGACGGTCTGCGTGGCCTTCAACTACGGTTCCAGGGCCGAATTGGTCGATGCCGTGCGACGCATGGTCGCCGACGGCGTCAATCCTGACGATGTGACCGAACACAAGCTCTCGGACTACCTCTACACCCGCGAACTGCCCGACCCTGACCTGATCATCCGCACCGGCGGCGACCAGCGCGTTTCCAACTTCCTGCTCTGGCAGGCCGCCTACGCCGAGTACGTCTTTTCCGACACCTACTGGCCCGACTTCTGCGAGCAAGACGTCGACCAGGCCCTCGCCGCCTACGCCCAGAGAACCCGAAACTTCGGCGGACGACCCGCCAATGGACAGTAGCCACATAGCCCCGTCATACCCGCGCTTGCCGCGGGTATCTCGCCGAACCGAGTACGAACGCCAATACGCACCGAGGCGAGAACGCAGCGTCGGTGTGCGGCAATGACGGAGACTCAGGCGCTGCGCGAACGACTGCTGTCGGGCAATCTGGCGACCCGGTTGCTGACCGCCGCCGTCGGCATGCCGATCATCATCGCCGCCATCCTGGTCGGAGGACCGCTGTTCGCGGCCCTGATCGCGCTCAGCCTCGCCATCGCGCTTGGCGAGGTCGCTGTCATCGTCAAGCTGGAACCTCGCAGCGCGCTGTTCCTCGTCGCAGTCGCAGGGATTGGCTCGATCATCGCGGTATCGACTCAACCGGACGTCCCGCTGCTGTGGCCAATCCTGGCCACAGGGCTGGGTATCGCCGGGGCAGCGACCATCACCGCAGTCCGCTCGGTTTCACAACCCGATCCGGCGCAGCTCAGGCCGATCCTCCTGGGCGGAACCACGATGCTCGGCGCTGTCGCCTATCTTGCCATTCCCGGCGCGACGTTCATCCTGGTCCGAGACTCGCATCAGGGCACTGACTGGGTCCTGCTCGCGGTGCTCGCCGTGATGTCCGCCGACGCGGCGGCCTACGCCGGCGGCCGACTACTGGGCCGTCACCAACTGGCGCCATCCGTCTCCCCCAACAAGACCATGGAAGGAGCCGTCGCCGGATGGCTCGGCGGCTTCGGTGCGACGCTCGCCCTCGACCAGATCCTCAACCTCGACGTCGAGATCTGGCCCCTGGTGCTGCTCGCGCTGGTGCTGCCGATCGTCTCGCAGCTCGGCGACCTCGTTGAGTCCCTGTTCAAGCGCGCCATGGACGTCAAGGACTCCTCAAACCTCATCCCCGGACACGGCGGCGTGCTCGACCGGCTCGATTCGCTGCTCTTCGGCCTGCCCGTCGTATATTTCTTCTTGCAATGGACGACCTGAATCACGCACCGATCAACCTCGTCCTGCTGGGTTCCACCGGCAGCATTGGACGGCAAACGCTCGACGTCGTCCGCGCCATGCCCGATCGATTCAACATCCTCGGACTGGCCGCCGGACGCAACCTCGACGCCCTCGAAGCGCAGGCGCAGGAGTTTCGACCGAGATACATCTGGGCCGCCTCTGACGACGAAGCGCGAATGGCAAGCATGGGACGGGACAGCGGCGCTTCAGTCGCGCCGATGGAAGAGATGGCAGCAGATCCGGACGGCGACGTCCTCGTCGTCGGTACCGCCGGTCGCGCCGGCCTCGAGCCGACGTTGACGGCGTTGGAGCGCGGCGGCGCCGTGGCGCTGGCCAACAAGGAAGTGGTGGTGATGGCGGGCCAACTCGTCCGCGACGCCGTCGACCGCGGCGGCGGCCAGATGCGACCCGTCGATTCGGAGCACTCCGCCATCTGGCAGTGCCTGTGGGGCGAGGAGGACCACGAGATCCGCCGCATCCTGCTGACCGCATCCGGCGGCGCGTTGCGGCACCTCCCGGCCGAAGAACTCGCCGACGTGACGCCCGAGCAGGCGCTCAACCATCCCACCTGGAACATGGGCGACAAAATCACGATCGACAGCGCGACGCTGATGAACAAGGGCATGGAAACGATCGAGGCCAAGTGGCTGTTCGACGTACCCTACGAGCGAGTCGAGATCGTCCAACACGCCGAGTCCATCGTGCACTCACTCGTCGAGTTCAGCGACGGCTCGGTGAAAGCTCAGCTTGGCTATCCCGACATGAAGTTGCCGATTCAGCTGGCGCTCGGATATCCGGCGCGACTCGAGCCCACGGTCGAGCCGCTCGACCTCGCCTCCGTCGGAACGCTCAACTTCTCCCGGCCCGATCTCGATCGCTATCCCTGCCTCAAGCTCGCTCAGCAGGCCGGCCGCGCAGGAGGCACATACCCGGCCGTGATGGCAGCCGCCGACGAAGTCGCGGTCGAAGCCTTCCTCGAGCGCCGCATCGCCTTCACCGAAATCGCCGACTACGTCAATCAGGCGATGGACGCCCATCGCAACGCGAGCAATCCCGATATCGAAGCCATCGACGCCGCCGACGCATGGGCCCGAGGCTTCACCACCGGACGAATCGCCGCCGCCGTCTAACTCCGAGCCAAGACCTCCCCCGGTGGGGGAGGTGCCGCGTAGCGGCGGAGGGGGCCCGCCGAACGTTCCGCCTCCAACTCCCCTCTCCCGATGCCCCGCGCTCCGACGCGGGGCCCAGACCTCAGCCTCCGCAATCACCACTCAAGTACCCCTCACCTCCAACGAACTTCGCTAGTACGCTGGCTCCATGGTTCTGATCGATACAGTTCTACCCTTCGTCGGCATCCTGCTGGGACTGGTCGTCCTGCACGAACTCGGTCACTTCGTCGCCGCCAAGCTGGCCGGCGTTCGGGTTGAAGAGTTTGGCGTCGGCCTGCCGCCGCGAATCGGCAAGGGCTGGCAATTCGGCGAGACGCTCTACTCCTTCAACTGGCTGCCCATTGGCGGCTTCGTCCGCCTGACCGGCGAGGAAGCGTCGGGGCTGCTCATCACCGCCGTCGACCAGGACTCGCGGATGAAGGACCACTTCGTCGCCGGCGACCGGATCCTCAAGGTCAACGGCAAGCGTGTCGTCACGCCGGATCAGTTCCTCGACCGAATCTTCCGCACCCATGGCGAAGAGAAGCGCGAGTTCACCTACGACCACGTCGAGAGCGATGGCAGGAAAACCACGTGGAGCCTGACCCTGACGCCTCAGGGTGACCCGGACGAGGACGCCCCTGCGCCTCGCAACCTGATCACGACCGAACAACAACGGGCCGAGTTCATGAACGAGCGCGGCGAGGCCACGCTGATGGGTCTGACAGTGGGGATCGACCCTCGCTCGCTCGGGTCCAAGTCGCGGTTGACCAGGATCCTGATCCTCGCCGCCGGTGCGATCGTCAACGCCATCCTGCCGATCATCCTCTTCGCCGTCGGCGCGCTGATCCCCGACAACGTCTCGGCCGGACCGGCTGTGGTGACCAGCACGATCGAGCAGGCGCCTGCGCACCAGGCCGGCATTCGCGCCGGCGACCGCATCGTGGCAATCGACGGAGAACCGATTCAAAACGCGGCCCAACTCTCCCGCGCCATCCAGCTCAATCTGGGCGAGACCCTGCTGGTCTCGGTCGAACGCCCGCCCAGTGGTTCACTCACCGCGAGCCGCGCCTCTCGCGAGCCGGAGCGATTTGATGTGCTGGTGCACGCCCGTCTCGCGCCGCAACCGCTGACGCACGTGGTTCAGTCCGGAGACTCGGTCCACGACATCGCCGACCGGCTCGGCGTGCCGCCCGCCTCGGTGATCGCCGCCTGGGGGATCGAGACGGAGAAGCTGAAGGAAGGCCTGGAACTGGAACTTCCCGGCGGCATGACCTATGTGACCGAACAAGACGACACCATGCTCAGCATCGCCATCGAAGAGAAAGTCAGGATGGCCTCGGTCTACGCCGCGCTGGACATCGATCCCGTTCATCCGCCGCCCGGAACTCAGATCGAAGTGCCACAGGGCGCCACTGGAATCAGCATTGCCGACGCCTCACGGTTGGTCGCTCGCGACAGCCCCTCAATCGGCGAGTCCATCGCCGCCGGCTGGACGCAGACACGTGACACCTTCATCCTCGTCCGCAATCGGATCCGCTCCTGGATCGCCGGTGGCGAACCAATCGAGTTGTCGGGTCCGGTTGGAATTGCCCGAGTGACCGGCGAAGTCGTCGACCGTGCCGGCTGGTCGCGACTGATCGAACTCGCCGCCCTGATCTCGTTGAACCTCGCCATCATCAACATCCTGCCGCTGCCGATGCTCGATGGAGGCCGGATCATGTTCGTCCTGATTGAAATCGTTCGCCGCGGCAAGAAGATCAGCCCCGAGCGCGAAGGCCTCGTCCACATGGCCGGATTCGCCGCCCTGCTGATCTTCGTCGTCGTGATCAGCTACTTCGACATCATCAAGGCCGTCTCCGGCGAACCCGTCATCCCGTAGCAGTGTGACCATCTGTGGTCCCCGTTACACTGTTCACAATCCAAATCCGCCTGCTGAACAAAAGGAGCACGCATGGCGTTTGAGACCTTCATTGACGCCGACACGCACATCACCGAACCCGCCGACCTCTGGACTTCCCGCGTCTCCTCCAAGTGGGGCGACAAGGTGCTCCATGTCAAACAGGACAACAAGGGCATCAACTCCTGGTTCGTCGGTGACGAGAAAGTGGCGGCCGCGCCCTCGGGCGTCTTCGCCGGCTGGAAGGGCAAGTTCCCCAGCTCGCCGCCGACCTATGAAGAGGCCCACCCCGCGTCGTTCGACGTCCACGAGCGACTCAAGCTGATGGACGAGACTGGCGTATACGCCCAGGTCCTCTATCCCAACGTGGCCGGCTTCGCTTCACAGCGATTCCTCTCGCTCAAGGATCCCGAGCTGATGCTTGAGTGCGTCCGCGCCTGGAACGACTTCCAGCTCGACTGGATCTCCGTCGCGCCTGAGCGCTTCGTGGCCAACATCTCGATCCCGTTCTGGGACGTCGAAGCCTCGGTCAAGGAGATCGAGCGCGTCGCCCCGAAGGGCATGCGCGGCATCCTCTTCACCGGCGACCCCCAATCGCACGGCGAGCCGTTCCTCGGCGACCACCACTGGGACCCGCTCTGGAACATCGCCTCCGACGCCGGTCTGCCGATCTCGTTCCACATCGGCTCCGGCGACTTCACCGACGGGTTCACGCCGGAGCGACTCGCAGTCGACGGCCCGGAAGTCACCTACGCCCGCACATCGACCGTTCTGTTCATGGCCAACGGCCTGCAGATGACCGACCTGCTGCTCTCCGGCGTGCTGCCGCGCTTCCCCGACCTGAAGTTCATCTCGGTCGAGTCCGGCATCGGCTGGGTGCCGTTCTGTCTCGAGAGCTGCGACTACCACTTCATGGCCGCCGATATCCGCAAGGCGCGCCCCGAGTTCGAGATGATGCCATCGGACTACTTCCGCCGCCAGGTCTACGCCTGCTACTGGTTCGAGAAAGTCGCCCCGCGCAAGCTGATCGACGACATCGGCGCCGACAACATCCTCTTCGAAACCGACTTCCCGCACCCGACCTGCCTCTACGGCAACGTGCAGGAGACGATCGAGGACGGCCTCGAAGGCCAATCGGAAGAGGTGCGACGCAAGATCCTCTGGGAGAACTCGGCCAAGCTCTACAACATCGACATCCCCGAGGTCATGCCCGCCGGCCTCGCCGCCGCAGCCGCCGCCGGCGGCGGTGGCTAAGCCGCCGCGGTTCGCCTGCGGAACGACCCAATAGGGGCGCCATTCGCGGGCGCCCGCCTACTCGCCGTCATACCCGCGCTTGCCGCGGGTATCTCGCGGCGCCGGGCACGAACGTCGTAGTGAGATCAGCGAGATTGCCGCGGCAAGCGCGGCAATGACGGAGTTGAGATGGACATCAACGGCAAGGTCGCAGTCGTCACCGGATCATCCTCAGGCGTCGGCGAGGCGACGGCGAAGCTCCTCGCATCCATGGGTGCTTCGGTCGTCGTCAACTACTTCCGCGGCGCCGAGGCCGGACAGCGGGTCGTCGACGAGATCCACGCCGCCGGCGGCTCCGCCATCGCCGTCCAGGCCGACACGCGCTCAGACACCGACTGCCGTTCGCTGATCCAGGCCGCCGTCGACGAATACGGCCACCTGGAGATCCTCGTCAACAACGCCGGCATGACTCACTTCATTGCCCACGACGACCTCGAAGCGGTCACCGACGATGTGTGGGACGACATCATCGGCGCCAACTTGCGCGGCGTCTTCAACTGCACCCGCGCCGCCGCGCCGCACATGCGAGCCACCGGCGAGGGCGCAGTCGTCAACGTCAGCAGCGTCGCCGGAGCCGGAGGCGGCGGCTCCTGCATCCCCTACGCCGCCAGCAAAGCGGGGGTCAACGTGATCACCAAGTCCCTGGCCAGGGTCCTCGGCCCGGAAATCCGGATCAACACCATCGCCCCGGGATTCATCGAGGGCCGCTGGCTCCGAGGCGGCCTCGGCGACGACACCTACGAGGCGGGCCGCAAGCGACTCGGAGAGACCGCACCGCTACGCGGGGTCGCGAAGCCGGAGACCTGCGCCGACGCGATCGTGGCACTGATTGAGCGAAACGTCTTCGTCACCGGCCAGACCATCACCGTCGACGGCGGCGCGACGCTGTAGGCCCAGCCCCCAGTTCCCGTTTCACACGGGAACCCGCTCCCTCCCGGCATCAGAGCGCTCGAGCGCGGCAGGGACTTGGACGACTCTACGACCGCACCGCGTACGACACCGGCAGGCGCTTGATTCCGCCGATCAGGCCGGAGGAGAGGCGCTCGACTTCACCGCTCAGCTGGAAGTTGTCCAGTTTCTGGATCAGGTGGCGGAAGACGGAGCGCATCTCCAACCTCGCCAGGTTGGCGCCGAGACAGAAGTGCTCTCCGAAGCCTCCGAATGCCAGATGATCGTTGGGGGTGCGGCCGATGTCGAAGACATCAGGATGCTCGAACACATCCTCGTCGCGGTTGGCCGACGGATACCACATGGCCAGGGTCTCGCCCGCCTTGATCGGGACGCCGCGGATTTCAGTGTCTGCCGTGACGGTGCGAGCGAAGTGGACAACCGGTGAGGTCCAGCGCAGCATCTCTTCAACCGCGCTGTTGAGCAGATCGGGCTGACCGCGGAGCAATTCGAACTGGTCGGGATGCTCGATCAGCGCCTGCATGCCGCCCGAGGTGGCATTCCGAGTGGTCTCGTTGCCGGCCAGGATCAGCAAAATCGCGTAGGAAAGAATCTCGTTATCGGGCATCGGTTCGCCGTCGATCTCGGCCTGGACGAGCGTGGTCATGACACTGTGGTCTGGGTTGCGTCGTTTGCGTTCGATGTGGGCGCTGAAGTAACCCTGCAGCCCGCGCATACCGGCCTGCCATGTCTCCCGACGCGTGCGCCCCTGCTGGTACTCGGGATCTTCGGAGCCAATGAACTCGTTGGTCCAGCGGAAGATGTCCTCCCAGGAGTCGCGGTCGACGGCCAGCAGCTCGCAGATCGCGGCCATCGGCATCCTGGCGGCCACGTCGCGGACGAACTCGGCCTCACTGCGGTTGGTCAGTTGATTGACCAAGTGAGCGGCGGCCTCATCGATCACGTCTTCGGCGATCTCGTCGATGCGATCCTCCAGCAGCCGCATTCCGCGTGGGGAAAAGCGGCGGCTCGTGGCGTTGCGGTACTTGCCGTGTTCGGGCGGGTCCATGTTGATCAGGTTGGGCACGGTCAGCGAGGGGTCATTCGCGCCGCCGTCGCCGGAGCCCGCCGACCGGATCACGAGCCGCTGGCTGCTGATGAACGTCTCCGGATCGCGCGAGATCTGCTGAATGTCGTCGTACTTCGTGATCGCCCAGAACGGCGTGACGCCCGGTCGGTCATACCAGTAGACCGGCGCTTCATGTCGCAGTAGCGCCCAGTCATTCCATGGATAGCCGCGCTCGGCGTACCGTTCCGGCGTGACGAGGTCAATCTGATCGAGGCCGCTGGTCATCGTCGTCATGATCCGCTCCGTTCGCCAGCATGCGCGGCGTATCCTCTTGCTGAGCGTATCAATCCAGACCGCGGCGGACACGCTGATTCGGGGAGTGTCATGACGGACAAACGATCACTCTTGGGCGTCTACGAGGGTTACACGGAACAGGTCGCAAACGGGTACGAGCGCGAATCGCTGTATCTGCCGATGCGCGACGGCTGCCGGATCGCGATCGATGTGTTGCATCCGACGAAGGGCGGCGCGGTGATCGGCGGCCAGACGC
Organism: Chloroflexota bacterium; assembly: GCA_028875225.1. Taxonomy (GTDB): domain Bacteria; phylum Chloroflexota; class Dehalococcoidia; order Bin125; family Bin125; genus Bin125. Next base: position 25,984 of record JAPPFB010000005.1, read on the forward strand.
CGACCGTGCTGCACACCACGCCATACCGCCGCTCCTTCGAGATCTCGGGCCAGGCCGGCACCGCGGCTCGATATGCGGAGCAGTTGCGCAGCATGGAGCCGGGCGAACTCGTGACTCAGTACGAGGAACGTCCGATTGCTCGCGACCTGATTCATCACGGGTACCGCTTCGTCTCGGTCGACATTCGCGGCACCGGCGCCTCATTCGGCGCCGAATACGGCGACTCCTGGCTGGCCGGACACGACGTGGCCGCTGTGATCGATTGGATCTGCGAACAACCCTGGTCGTCGGGACGGGTCGGGATGGTCGGCATTTCCTATGAAGGGATGATGCAGTTCTTCACGGCCGCGCACCGACCGGCCGGGCTCAAGTGCATCGCACCGCAGTACCCCGGCCTGCCGCACTGTTATGTCGACGGCGGACTCGCGATCAGCAGCTTCGCCCGCGTCTGGGAGTCCTTGCACAAAGGCATGTCGGAGAATGAACCGGCCGCGCCGGTCGATGGTCCAGACGGTGAACGGCTGCGTGCGGAGGCCGAGTCGGAGCGCTCGCCCGACCGCTACCGCTGGGTCGAGACCTTCTCCGAGATGGACCCGCGAGACGTAACCCGAATGTCGTCGTTCGACGGACTCCAGCGCAGGCGGCCGAGGCCCGACCTCGGCCTCGGAGAGGTCGCGAGCGGCTGGTTCGACTCCTGCGACCTGATCAATGAGAGCGGCGTGCCTACGTATCTTGTCACCGGCTGGTGGGATCTGACCTTCCCCGGCTACCTGATCGACGCCTTCAATCGCCTTGACGTTCCCAAGAAGCTGATCGTCGGGCCATGGAATCACGGACAGGGCGGCGATCCAGAGCTGCTGCGCTGGTTCGACTACTGGCTAAAGGACATCGACAACGGCGTGATGGACGAACCGGTCGTTCACTATGGCGCCAGCGAACCGTCGGGTGCGACCGTCTGGAAGTCCGCGCCGCGTCTGCCGCTGCCCGAAGCGCAGGACCACAGCCGCTGGCTCACGCTGGACGGACAGCTCTCAGAATCGCAGCCGCAGGAAAGAGGGGCACTCGCCTACGAAATCGACCACGACGTCAGTTTGGGCGAGATGACGCGGCACAGCTACTACATCGAGGATCTGTACATCAACACGACCGACCTCAACGCGAGGGCTCAGCAATGCCTGGCCTTCACGACCGAACCGCTCGAGGCGGACATTGAGATCACGGGTTGGCCGGCCGTCCAGCTCGAACTGTCAACGACATCGGACAGAGGCGCGATCGAGGTCACCCTCGAGCAGATCGGCCAGGACGGTTCTGCGGCTTACCTGTCGGAGGGCTTTCTCAACTTCGCGCACCGCCGGGTCAAGGCCGATCCCGGCGGTCACGAGGGTCCGGTCTGGCACAGCTGGAGCAAGGCCGATCTCGCTCCGGTTGCGCCCGGCGAGCCGATGGACCTCCAGGTCGAGATGTATCCGATCTCCAGCATCGTCCGGGCGGGCGAGCGTCTGCGACTCACCATTGCCGCCGCCGACGCCGACAATCTCGTCGTGCCCACCCAGGGCGACGAGGCGACCCTGACCATCACCATCGGCGGCGAACGAGCCGCCAGGCTGGACCTGCCGATTGTGAACGAATCGGTGATCCCGACGGCCCAGGTCGTCGAGGGAGGCTTCGACGGCGACTCAGGCGGCTTCGCCTTCCGCCGGCCTGTGGACCCACCAATGGTGCGCTCCCGCTAGCCGTCGCTACTCCCCGACGAATGCCGGGGGACGGCGCTCGAAGAGCGCGCGGATTCCCTCTTTGGCGTCGTTTGAATTTCTGGCGGCGGCGACGAGTTCGTCCACATCCTCGTGCGGGATGTGATCGCGGAAATCCATCTCTCGGACAATCAGCGCCTTCATCGCCCTGAGGCTGAGCGGCGCGTTCTTACTCAGCCGGTCGATGACCGCCTCGGCTGCTTCCTCGAGTTCTTCAGCGTTGGCCACACGGGCAATCACGCCCCACTCATGCATTCGCCAAGCGGGGATCCGGTCGCCCAGCAGCAGGATTTCGCGGGTCGCGACGGGTCCGGCCACCTCGAGCAGCTTCTTCGCCAGGAACCAGGACGGCGCGAGACCGATCTGCGCCAGCGACATGCCGAACCTGGCGTCAATGCTCGCGACGACGAAGTCGCAGTGCAGCGCCAGTTCGTTACCGCCCGCAATGGCATCGCCCTGGACGACAGCCACAACCGGCAACGGCCAGTGCTGAATCGCGTCGAGCATTTGCTCAATCGAGACCTCGCCGCCCGGCAGGCCCTCCTCGCGTTCGCGCAGGTCGAGTCCGGCGCAGAACACGGGACCATTCGCCCGAATCACGGCAACCCGCTCTTCCGCTGACGGCTCGCCGGCGAACGCGGAATGAAGCTCCGTGAGCATCTCGCTATTGAGCGCGTTGCGCTTCTCCGGTCGGTTGAGCGTCACGGTTCGCACAGCGCCGTCCACGCCCACTTCAATGATCTCGCTCATGTTGGAATCCGTTTCATGCTCGTCTAGCGGTCGGCGGGCAGCCGGCCCTCACCCTAACCCTCTCCCAGGGGGAGAGGGGATGATCACCCGCTGCTGCCACGGCCCAGTAGGTCGCGGGCCATGATGATCCGTTGCACTTCGGACGGGCCCTCTCCGATTCGGCGGATGCGCATTTCCCGATACCACCGTTCCAGCGGCAGGTCCTTGGTCACGCCAATGCCGCCATGAATCTGGATGGCGCGGTCGACCACGCGGCTCGCGCCCTCGGTCGAGGTCAGCTTGGCCATCGCTGCCTCGAAGCGGAATGGTTCGCCCTGTTCCGCCTTCTCGGCCGCCGCCAGATACATCATTCGGCCGGTGCGGATATCGATCTCGTTGTCGACGATCATCCACTGGATCGCCTGTCGCGAAGCGAGCGCCGCGCCAAACGTTTCGCGCTGTTGCGAATACGCGATTGCCATTTCCTGTGCCGCCACCGCGATCCCGACGCAGGTCGCGGAATAGGGAATCCGCTGCCTGGTCAGGTTGTTGTTGGCCAGTGCGAACCCGCCGCCTTCCTCTCCGACCAGATTGGCTGCCGGCACGCGGACGTCGTCGAACGAGAGCTCGGTGCCATAGTTCGCCGAACGCAATGTGTGCACTACGCGCCGCACCTCAAATCCGGGCGAGTCGGTGTCGACGAGAAATGCGGAGATGCCACGGCGCCCTTTCTCCGGATCGGTGCGGGCGAAGACCAACCCAAAATCGGCCCGGTCAGCGCCCGAGCTGAACAGCTTCGATCCATTGAGGATCCAGTCGTCGCCGTCCTTGACCGCTCGGGTCTGTATGGCGCGGGCCGGATCGGAGCCGCCGGAGGGCTCTGTCAGACCGAAGAAGGCTCGCTTCTCTCCGCGCAGCATGGGGTAGAGATAGCGATCCTTCTGATCGTCGGAGGCCACATAGAGCTGGGCCAGACCAGCCGACCCGAATGCGCCGTAGCACGGCAGATAGAGACCGGCGCGATGCTGGGACATCTCTTCGGCGACCAGCCCCCGCGTCGTCAGGGGTAGTCCGGGCCCGCCGTAGTCCTCGGGGACGTCGATGTGGTACAGACCCATCTGCTGCACGATGCCCTTGAGCCGCTCCAGTTCGCCCGGCGGCAGTTCCACCGCGTCCGGGTCGAGATCGCGTTCCAGCGGCTGAACCTCCTCGCGCACGAACCGCTTGACGGCCTGCGTAATCATCCGCTGTTCTTCCGACATCAGCGTTTCCATCAGATTCCTCCCTCAACCGCTCGAACGCTGGATGGACTGAGAGCGTCGCAGCCGTCCTAGCTGCGGCGTGTCACGCCAGTCGCCGGCGGGATGCGCCGGCGGCCACTCGACGCCTACGTCCCGCTGGAACTGCATCAGCATCTCCAGTCGCTTCGTCGTGTACTGCTGGTTCGCCTCCCAGCGAAACTGGGCGGCACGCGCTCGCAACACCGGATTCGGATCGTCGTCGCCAAAGTGCAGGGCAATCCGGGTGCGCAGGCCAAACGGCTCGCGGCCGCCGGCCTGGCCGATGTAGAGCAGGTTGCCCTCGGCATCGGCGATTTCATAGACGCCGACGACCGCGGGAATGTCGCGAATCGACTCCGGCGTGGGAAGCATCCAGGGTTTGCGGATCGGCATCGTCACCTCATTCTCAACGGGATCAGCGATCGCGCAGCCGGTCGCTGGCCGCGCCCGATGCCAGCAGATTGGCGATCTGTTCTTCCGAGTATCCCAAGATGTCGCGGAGTACGGGAATCGTGTCGGCGGCGAAGAGTGGCCCCGCGCTCTTCGGCGGTGACGGAGTCTGCGACAGCCGGAACGCAGCCTGGGGCGCCGGCGACCACCCGACCTGTGGATGTGGGAGCCCGCCGACCGAGTGGCGCGCATGGACATGCTCGTCTCGCAACAGTGATCTCGCGCCCATCACCGGTGACGCCGGAACACCGGCGTCTTGCAGCCGGTTGGCCAGTACGACCGGATCCTGATCCGATGTAAACGAGCCCAGCAGGCAGTCAAGCTTGGACCGGTGCTTCCAACGTCTCAAGCCGGTCGCGAAACGACGGTCGCACGCGACCGAAGGATTGTCCCAGACTCGCAGCAGCGCATGCCATTCATCGTCGTCGCGGCAGGCGATCGCGATCCAGGAGTCGGGATCGTCAAGGAGCGGAGCGGCCGGATAGACGCCGTGCGGCGCCGCCGACGAGTGCTGATTGCCGATTCGCGTCGGTTCTCGCCCCGTGAGCTGTTGCCCAATGATGGCGTCTCCGATGAGCTGCAGCTCACCTTCCAGCATGGCCAGTTCAACCGCCTGCCCACCGACTCGATCCCGTGCGATCAGAGCCGCAACGGTCGACAGGGCGGCGCTCAGGCCGGCGTTCTGATCGCAATAGAAGTTTCCTGGCTTGAGCGGTGATCCGTCCGCGTAGCCCGTCAGCCAGGACATGCCGCTCATCGCGTCGATGCCCGGTCCATAGGAGATTCGGTCACGCCAGGGCCCCGACTTGCCGAAGGCGGGCATCGAGACGTGGATGATCTCAGGGTTGCGATCGCAAAGCGCATCCCATTCCAGTCCGAAGTTGCCCATCACGCGGGGCGAGTAGTTTTCGAGCACGACATCCGATCGCTCAACGAGATCGAGAAACACATCGCGCCCGGCCTCGGTCGTCAAGTTGAGGGCGATGGAACGTTTGCTGTGTGCCAGCTCGTTCTGGCGAGGTTCTCGGTTCCACGGTTCGTCCGGCCCTTCGCCGCGGTACGGCAGCGCTGACGCCGGGCTGCGAGGTTTGGCCCAGGGGGTCTCGATTCGTAGCACTTCGGCGCCGAGCGCGCCCAACAGCGTGGTGGCGACGGGCCCCGCGACTGCCGTGGTCAGGTCAAGCACGCGTACGCCGTCGAGTGGACGACAGTCGACCCGTGGATATGGATTGAGTCGAGCCTCAGGCAACACCGGCGCGCCTCCACTGGACCCGTTGCTTCGGTGTGCCAAGCCGCCCATTGTGCTCACCCAGTCGCGGCGCCACACCGTCAACCCATGCGGTTCGACCGAGTCGCAGCGCCGGACCGGGCGCGAGGACATCGCCGCCACGGGGATGGGGCGTCGTCTGCCAGAAGTCGCGTGCGGCATGATGACCGTCGTCATCGGCCAACACTTCGGACGGCGCCAGCACTTCGGTGAAGGGAATGCGGAGTTCCTGAGCACGACGCACGATCTCGCGCCGAGGGGTCGCCGCCAGCACCGGTTCCATCAGCTCGTCCACCTCGTCTGCACGGCCCATCAGACTGGCCAACAGATCAGGCGCGGCCAATTGGGGCTGGTCAAAGAGGACCGCCATGGCCTCCGGATACCGGTTGTTGCAATGAGCGTGGACCCAGCCGTCCTGGCAGGGCCTGATCGTCGAGGGATACAGGTGGCCCGGGCCGAAGCCGACCAGGCGAGCGCCGTTGCGAACCGGCTCGCGGTCGAAGAACCAGGCGTGCTGATGGCCGCCGCCGAGCAAGAACGCGACCGCCTCGAATATGGCGGTGTCGATCAGCTGGCCGCCGGCCTGGGCGTACAGCGCGGTGACAATGCCTAGCGCCGCATGCAGACCTGCCTGCATGTGTCCCTGCTCACCCCAGGCCTTGACCGGCTCGCGCTCTGGTTCCCCGCCAATCCGCAGGTATCCGCCGGCGGCGTACAGGGTCAACTCGGAACCGCGCCAATCCGACCTGGGGCCTTCCGTGCCGAACGGCGTGATCGTGCAGACCTGAAGATCGGGATGCCGATCAATGACTGCTTCCGGTTGCAACCCGAGATCTTGCCAGCGACGCCGATCGACGTCGATGATGAGCACGTCGGCTTTTGACAGATGCTGGTCGAGCATTCTGCGACCAGCCCCGCTCGCGACATTCAAGCGAATCGACTGCTTGTGCCGTTGTAGATGAAGATGGCTCGCTCCACCTTCGCGATCGGGGACGTCGGCGCGAAATGGACCGCTGCGCCGCATCGGGTGGCCCAATGGGGGTTCAATCAACGTCACACTGGCGCCCAGTCCGGCCAGTAGCCGCCCGCAGTATGCGCCGGCTGACGTCTCGGAACACTCAATCACCCGGACACCGTCCAGCGCGCCTGCGGCTTGATCCGGGTCTTGTTCAGTCACCGAGGCAGGATACCGCTGAGTCGCCGTTAGGCTGCGCGGCAGGGTTTCGCCTCCGGTCAACCAGGAATCAAGCAGGAGTGGCATATGTCGGACGTGGGATTCATCGGCGTTGGCAAGATCGGCAATCCGATGTGCGCGAATGTGATCAAGGGCGGACACCGGGTCGTGGTTCACGATCTGGTCGAAGAACACGCGGCCAATCTGATCGAGCTGGGAGCGATCTGGGCCGAGTCGCCTGCGGCAGTCGCCTCTCAGTCGGAAGTGGTCCTGACGTCGCTGCCCGGTCCGCCCGAGGTGACCGCCGTCCTCCGCGGCGCGGACGGAATCCTGGAGGGCGCGGAACCGGGGCTGGTCTGCTTCGACCTCTCCACCAACCTGCCGTCGACGGTCAAGATGCTGGCCGAGCGAGCCGCGGAACGCGGCGTGGTCTTTCACGACTCTCCGGTTTCCAACGGCGTCCAGGGAGCAATCGACGCGACGCTTGCCGTCATGGTTGGCGGCGATCAAGCGTCGTTTGAGAAGTACAGGCCGGTGCTCGAGTGCATCGGCAACAACGTCTTCCACATGGGCGAACTGGGGATGGGCGCCCTGACGAAGATCACGAACAACATGGTCAGCATCAGCTCAATCCAGCTGCTCGTTGAGGCAACGGTGATCGCCGAGGCGGCCGGCCTTGACGCGCACAAGGCGTATGAGGTGATGAGCGTCGCTTCGGCCCAGAACTACGTGCAGAACATGCCGACGCTGCTCGAGCGCGAGTTCGACGATCCGTCCTTCTTCCTCAAGTGGGCCGCCAAGGACGTTTCGCTCGCTGTGCAAGTGGCACGGGAGCAAGGAGTGCCCTCGCCGATGGCGTCGGCGGCCAGCGACATGCTCAACCGCGCCAAGAATCGCGGCTACGACCTGCTGTCTCCGATGGCCACGTTGCTCTCGGCCGAGGAGGACGCGGGAGTCTCACATTAGTTCCGGCAGCGGCTCCGGCAGCAGTTCCGGCAGCCTCCTCGCGTTCAATCCTGGCGTACACTTACCACATGTCGATAGCCACGGGAACCGTCGGGGAGGGCCAGAACACCGCTCGACGAGTGGTATTCCTCCATGCGGCTGCGTTTGTGCTGGGATTCAGCGTGGTCTTCGTCGCGCTGGGCGCGCTGCTGGGGGCGCTCGGGTCCGCGTTCCAGAACGAACTGATCTGGTTTCAGCGCGTGGCCGGCGTGCTCCTGGTGATTCTTGGCCTGCATCTTGCCGAGGTCATCACGATCCCGCTGTTGTACCGCAGCTTCCAGGTCGGCGGACCGGGCGGATCATCGACGGCCGCGTCTGCGGCTGAACCGTCACGCGCTCGCGCAGCAGCCGACTACGGGCGATCGCTCGTCGTTGGCGTCGCATTCTCCGTCGGTTGGACGCCGTGCGTAGGGCCGATACTCGCCGGCATCCTGGTGCTGGCACTCGACTCGGCGTCGCTCATCCAGGCCATCATTCTGCTGATCTGCTACGCCGCCGGACTGGGAATCCCATTCCTGATCGTCGGCGCTACCTTTGGCGCCTCAACCCAATTCCTGCGCAAGTTGAATCGCTGGATGCCGCTGATCGGCGTCGTGTCGGGCGTTTTGCTGGTGTTCGTCGGAATGCTGATCGCCCTGGATCGAGTCGTCGTGCTCAACGAAGCGCTGGGCAGCTTCGGCGTCGATGTGCTCGCCGGTTCTGACGGATCCTCGACGCAGATGCTCGACCTCAATGCCGGTTCCGCGGCGATTGCATTCGCCGGCGGGTTCGTCAGTTTCATCAGCCCCTGCGTGTTGCCGCTCGTGCCCATCTACCTCGGCCATCTGGCCGGAATCGGTTCCGAGCAAGCATCGATCCGCGCTGCCTAAAACTCCGTCTCGAACTTCCGCGTGGTTCGCACGTCAACGAACCAGCGGTTGCGCTTCCGCTCCTGGAATCGATTGCTCATCAGGGCCACCGCCGTCGGTTCGCCGGCCAGGGTCAGGCGGTCGTGAAGGAATATCGTTGTATCGCCCGACGCGACCGAGGAATCGCCGTCACGCATCACGACGAGCACGCGCACGTCCCCTTCAAAATCGATCTCACTCAGGGTCTGACCGTCAAACTCCCGGTTGAGGACCTCGACCTCCACGAGTCCGGATTCGGGGTCGCTGCGCGCTGCGTGCAGGCCCGGGCGGAGCACCGCCTCTTCGAGCGCCAGCGCGGTGACGTCGGAGAGCGAGTAGGCTTCGATGTTCATGTGCTCGAGCTGAGAGTCCGGATCGGAGGTCCAGGTGACCACCCGGAGCGTGGGGTGAATGCGCCGCATCGACCTCGCGTAGTCAACCACCTGGTCTGGATGGTCGAAGTCGACCAGAACCGCGACCTCCGTTTGCAGGAGCCGCACACTGATCAGGGTCAGGGAATCGAGCGGATCTCCAACCACGCCCTCGACGCCAACCGCGCCCCATTTCGCGGGAGCGTCGGGATCGCGGTCGAGGACAATGACTCGCCGGCCTCCGGCCATGAGTCGTTCGACCAGCGTTCTGGCCAGATCGCCGCCGCCCACGATCAGCGTGTGCCCATCTTCCTGTTCCGGCGCGCGCCCGGCGATGGTCGAGAACATGAGCGGAGCCAACACCGTGGTCAACAGGGCCATGAGCAACAGCGCGCCGTGCAATCCGTCGTCGATCAGACCGAGGTCGGCCGCGATCGCTCCGGCGGCGAGGACCAGCGACAGGTTGGCGCTGAGCAGCGAGCCGCCCGCCAGCCCCGGACGAATCCCCCAGGCGGGAACCAGTCCGAGCAATGATGGGACCATCTTTGCTCCAAACGCCACCAACAGCAGGGCCGGGACAAGGATCAGCGATTCGGCGGAGTCGAAGACCGCGCCGAGGTCGAGCGTCGCGCCGGCGTGAATGAAGAAGATCGGCACGAAGAAGCCGTAGCCCAACGCGTCCAGCTTGCCCCGCAGCGAAGACCCGTGGCGCGGAGAGACGACGGTCACCGCCAGTCCGGCAACGAACGCGCCGAGGACCATTTCCGTACCGGCAACCTGGGACAGCGCGACAAAGATGACCAGCAAAGCCAGCGAGGCGCGAATCTTCAGCTGCGACGATGTCTGAGCCAGCTCATGCATGGTTCGGGGGATGATGGGGAATCTGCCGCTGCCATACCGCGAGAGCCAGACCAGGATCACGAGGGCTGAGGGAACCGCAAGAATCAGCGCGATCTTCCAGCTGATGCCTTCCCGCTCCAGCGCCGCCACCACGCCAACGCCAAGGATCGCCACGAATTCGAGCAGAAATCCTCCAACCAGCAATGCTTGCCCCATCCTGCCGAGATCGGGGCGGTCCTTGAGCACCGGCACAATCACGCCGACCGCGGTCGCGATCAGGATGAAGAGCAGCATCGGAATCTGCGCCGTGCTGATCAGCCCGACCGTGCTCATCAGTCGCAGTCCGACGAACGTCGCGACCACGACAAGCACCAGGAGCACGGTGCCGGAGATCAGCGGGTGCCGCAAAGCGACGCCGGGAATGTACCAGCGCCGGCCCGGGGACTGTCCGAGCAAGCTGAGGTTGATTTCGAGACCTGAGAGGAACATCAGGTAGGCGAAGCCGAACAGGCCGAGGAAGGTCAGCCACTCATTGTGGTGCGTGATGATGCCGAGGACCGGCTCGCCGAAGAGGATCCCGACCAGTACCTCGCCAACCACGGCCGGTACGAGGCCGCCGGTCAGTCGCCAGGCGACGAACGGCACCAGGACCGCCAGCACGCTGACCAGGAGCAGGGGAGTGAAGTCCAGTGTCTCTTCCACTGTTCACTCCTTGTACCAGATACGCGCTATTGGTACCGATTGAGAAACTCTATTGCGATCCTATTGAAATCGTCACACGCGCTGATGTTCACGGCGTGGGTTGCGGAGACACGCTCCACACGGAAATTGCCGGCGTGCTCCTCGACCCATTGGCGCGCCGCGGTGAACGCCTCTTCACGGTCGCCCGCGACCAGCAGCGTCTCGACCGGATTGGTTGGCAGCCGATGGCGAAGCGGCGTATGCGGCGAGGTGTACATCATGGTTCGGGCGATGCCTGTGGCGTTGCTGAGCAACATGGCGTCGTCGAAGCTGGCCCGCTGGGCATCGCTGAAGGCCCGCGCTCGGCGCGGATTGAGCGGATGACGCATGACGGCGTCGATCCCGCCGTCAATCATCTGTTGCGCGCGTTCCCGTGCGGAGGCGGGGTTGCGAATGCGGTCGAGCTCGCCAAAGGCCGAGTGGGAATTGGTCACGACGTGGGCGATCACTTCGTCCGGGCGCGACATGGCATAGTTGAGCGTCAGCGCCGCTCCCAGGGATTGGCCCACCACGAACCATCGGTCGGCGTCAACCAGTTCGCGCAGCGCGCTGAACCGGTCGACATAGCGGTCGGGATGGTAGGCGGCTTCATCCTCGGGAGACGGCGACGCGCCGTGCCCGAGCAGATCGACCGTGATGCTCCTGAATCCGGCCTCGTGGAACGCGGGCAGGTTGAGCAGCCAGTGCGCGTGGCAGGTGAGAATTCCATGGACGAAGAGCACCGGCCGACCATCGACCGGCCCATCAATGACGTAGTTGAGGTCGATTTCGGGCGGCGTCACGACAACATCGTCAGGCCATGCACCGTGCGGAGCCGCGGCGACAGTTCAGCTAGTTCCGATCGGTCGCGGTCGTGCCGGCGGCAGCGCCTTCAGTCAGCGCCTCGGGATTAAGCGCCTTGAGCAGCGGATCCTGGGTCACCAGCCCAAGGATGCTGGCCGTTTGACCGATGCGATCGAATCCGTGCTCGTGCAGGCGATGCAGGTAGTCGTGGTACTGCTTCTCGCGCAGCTTGCGCAGCGATTCGACGCCGGCGTCCAGCCGCTCGACGCCGTCGGCGTAGAGCACGGCCAGTGCTTCACGCTCGAGCGGCGACTGGGCCAGTTCGGAGGAGAGTCCGCCCTCGGCCTTGATGAAGAAGATCGGCAGTTCGAGTTCGGCGCGCTCGGCGTAGCGGTTGTACCACTCAAGGTGCTTGAGGCCGTACTCGAGGTGCCGCTTGCTGTCTTCGGCCAGGCGAGCGAAGAGGTCGCGGTCAAAGTCGGAACGGGCCCAGTCGGTCGCGCACTCGAACGTGGTCAGCTCGTAGGACTTGTAAACCACGTCGAGCGCGATGATCATGTCGGTGAACGTCAGCGCGTTGTACCAGCTCTCTGAGACATCCGAGAGCGGAGCCTTGCCGACGATGCCCTGGCCATGCAGCGCCCGCTTGCGCAGCGCCTCGACCTTGCGACCGGCGTCGTAGACCTGGGTCGCCAGGAAGAGCTTGACCTCGTGGAAGCCGTAGGAGATTTCCTCCAGCCACTTGGAGATGATCTTCTGCTCGGCGATGCCATAGGTGGAGTAGACGGCGCACAGCTGACCGGTCGCGCGCTCGACTTCGGGTGACAGTTCCTCGCGGTTCTCCCAGTCCAGGTCGGTCGCGGGAATCCAGCGGTCGCGAATCGCGTCTTCGTAGAGATCGGCAACGCCGTCGGCCCAGACCTCGGTGCGGTCGTAGATCGCATACCCGGCGGGCATGTACATGCCGGGCACGGGTCGCGTCCCGCGGGGGAGGTCGTTGCGGTAGTTCCAGACGTCGGGCACGTGCCCGTAGGAACCGATATCAACGTCGCTGAGACGCATCCCGTCCGCCGACGGCGTCGGCTTGAGTCCGGTCTCTCCGCCGTCCTCAAACATGATGAACTGCGCACCCGCGGAGGGATGATCCGGGTTCGACTCCATGAAGTCCAGCCACTTGGCGATCCGGTCTGGCTCGATCGACACGTTGAGGATGTTGTCGATTTGCTTGCCGGAGGCGGTGGACTGTTCGGCGCGTTCAATCAGTTCGGTGGACCAACCGCGCACCTGCGCGCGCATTTTCTGGGCGGGAGAGAGTGCCGGCATGAATTTCCAGTCCTTTGCGGGCGATCCGTGCGGATTCTTGCTCGAACCTGTTCGGTCTTGTTCGGTTTTGTGCGGCTGTTGTTCGAACCGGTTCGGTGTCGTGAGGACTGGTTCGATTGTGTGCGAGCCGCCCCCCTCTGCCTTTGGCATCTCCCCCCGCTTCGCGGGGGGAGATGGGAAGGCTAGACCGTGATCAGTTCGCGCATGTCGGGCGACATGCGGTCGAGCCGGTCGCCGAGGCCGACCACCTGGAGGCGGTGGTAGTACTCGTTGATCTGCTTCTTGCGCATCAGCATGACGAGGTTGTAGCCCTCGTCGAGGTACTCGATGCCGCCGCCGGCGAGCACGGCCAGGGCCTCGCCGGTGATCGGGTTGGTGGTCAGGCCGGCCTGGGTGTTCTGCACGGTCTCGTTGATGTCGAGGTAGTGGTGCAGTTCTTCCTTGCGCCAGGGCTGCGTCTCGACGGTGTACTTGGTGTGCGTGACGCCGAAGGCGAGGTGACGCGACTCGTCCTGGGCGGAGAGTCGGAACATGCGCTTCTCAGCCTCGTTCTGACCGATGAGTTCGCCCATGCGGAAGAGCGACTGGACGAGACCCTCGGCGAAGAGGTGGAGGATCGCGGTCATCTCGGTGAAGTCGTCGATGGCAAGCAGGCCAACCGCGCCGAGGCCTGCCGGCGACATGCCGCCGCCGTTGACCAGGACACGCTTGCGGAAGACATCGAGGTGTCGGGCTTCGTCCATCAACTGGGTGCCGAGGAAGAGCTGGGACTCGAAGAAGTCGGGGTGGACCGACTCGAGGAAGCGGCCGGGCACATCGCCGGCGATGAACTCGACCTGAGTCAGGAACGTGCACAGGGTGCACATCGCCTTCTCGATGTCGTCGGGCTGGTCGCCGATCGTGTCCCAGGGGATGTCGCGGGCCGAGGACCACTGGCGCTGGAGGGCCTCTTCGTAGAGCAACATGGCCGACTCGGACCAGACATCGCCCTTGTCACGGTACTGGCGGGCGTGGGCGTTGGAGCGCGGGTCGGCCTCGATGCCGCGCGGCGCAAACGAGCGCCAGTCGGCCTGGTCTACGCCTTCGACACCAGCCATTCGCTGGTTAATCGACTGCAGAGTGACACCCTTGCGGCCGGTCTTGATGTCGAACTCGTCGTCGGTTTCGAGGTTCAGCCAGTCCAGGTTGAGCCCTGGATTCTCAATCGCCGTGACCATGTTGACTTCCTGTCATGCGTCCATCCTCGTGAGTCACCTGCAGCGTATCAGGGGACAGATGATCGTTGGAATCTGCTTCGGCTCGCTGAAGCATTTCGAACAAACGGCGAGGCCGCACTGACACTCTGTGACGTTCCCTGCGCCCAGCTGCGGACAGATTGCCGTGACCGGTTACTGCGCGCCAATCGGATCGAAGCTCGCCCTGAGAAAGTTGACCAGATCCCAACGCTCGTGGTCGGACAGTTGCGGCGACCACGCGGGCATCCCGGTGCCTCGGATGCCATCGGTGATCCAGGCGAATAACACGCCGTCGGGGTGAAATGGCACGTGGACGGTGAAGTTGGCCGGCGGGGCCGGCAGCGAATCGGCCAGCGGCCCGTCGCCAGCGCCGGTCTCGCCGTGGCAGGAGGCGCAGTTGGCCGCGAACAGCACGGCGCCCTGTTCGACCGACTCTGCCGTCCGCTCGATGGGATTCTCCAACGTTCGGCCCGGCTCAACGTGCAGTCCGGTCAGCAAGACGACGGCCACGATCAGACCGAGGAGTCCGGCGACGAACGAAGCATCACCACCGCGTGGTCCCCAGCTGCGGCGAATGTGCGGTCGATTGAACCAGGCCAGACCGCCGAGCGTGAAGGCCCAGAGCGCCCCGACGCCGTTCCAGTCCATCTGGGTGAGGGGCAATCCCAGCGCGCCGCCGCTGTCGGTGGCGAAGGGAGACGCCTGATAACCCGATTCGACGTCGGTCCGAACGGCCATGAGCAAGTCGTCACCCGAAGCACGGCGCAACTCCATCTCGACCGTCCATTCGCCGGGCAGGCCGAAGTAGGCGCCTTCGAGCTGGAACTGACCGTCAGCAATCGGAGTGGTCGGCACGGTGACCGGTCCGACGCTGGGATCCTCGTAGCGGAAGCGCAACAGCAGCGCTTCCACGGGGTTCTCGTCGTCGCCGCGAATCGTTGCGGTCCAGGCGTTGAATCCGACCAGGTTGGGTGAGATCTCTAGCGAAACGACGATCTCCCCTCGAGCGACCGTCTCGACGACCGTATTGTCCTTCTGCTCGATCTCGGGTTGCGCGCTGGCCGGGGAGGGCAGCTGGGTGAGGATCGCGGACGCCGTGATGACGGCCAAGCCCAGCGCCGCCTCGATCCGCATCATGCGGCCGAAGCGGCGGACGAGCTGGTGATCGTGTCCGTCCGCCGCCACGTCGCGTGGCCGGAGGAAGAAGGCGTTGGCGCCGGCTGTTGCAAACAGGGCGACGAGGATCACCAACTTGACGATGAATGCGAGACCCCAGTCGGTTTCGACGATGCCGTTGACGTTCGGGATCTGCACCAGCGCGGAGAGCAATCCGGCCGCGACGAGGATGGGTACTGAGACGGCCGCCGCGATCGAGAATCGCCGCACCGATTCGATTCTCGCCTCGGTCCGCACTCGAATCGTGAGGATCAGGCTGATCAATCCGCCAATCCACAGCGCCACAGCCACCAGGTGCAGGGCGTCGAACAACGTTCCCCAGATCCAGCCGGAACCGATCGCGGCGCCGTGCGAAATCGCGGCGGTCGACGCCAACCAGGCAACGGCAAGCAGGGCGAGAACGGAAAGAGCCAACCGATCCGAAACGAACATGGGCCTGAGCAGTCGCACGCTGACCAAGAGTCCGGCGACGATCAGGGCGTACCAGCGTTGCTGCAGCCAGAGGCCGTTGCGGGTATCGAACAGGACGTCGCCGAGGAAGCCGATATCGCCCAGCCGCAATGCGCCGGCGATGGACTCGTAACCGGTTGCGGCGATGCCGACGACCACCGTCCCTGCGATCAACGGCGTGAGCATCGTGATCGGTGACGGCCGGAGCAGGCATGAGATGAAGACGGCGCCGACGAACAGGACCAGCGCAGCCAATCCGACGGCCTTGACCGCGGCGTCGGCGGACACGGGCGGACCGGGCCGGTCGAGGTCGATCTCGAACGCGCTGCCGGCAGGCGCCGATCCGTCGGGGTTCAGGACGGAGAACACGTACGAGCCGGTCCAGGTGTGCCCGTCTACCTCGGAGAGCGTCTCCCAGGCGACCGTGTAGACGCCGGGCTCCAGCTTGAGTGTGCGGACGCTCATCTGCGTCGGAACGGCGTCGGAGAACTCGGTCTCGCCGATGTCTCGGCGTTGTCCGGCGCTATCGAGGACCTGGACCGAGCTGTGGCTGCGCTGCAACTGCTCGGTCATGAACAGCGTGATCGTGGTTGGCGACTCGCGCAGCGAAGCGTTGATCGGCGGGTCGGCGCGCGCGAGCAGCGCGTGCGCGCTTGCCTCATCGGGCCAGAGGGCGACTCCGATGAGAGCCGCGAGGGCCAGCAACCCCGCGAGTATCCGTCTCATTGCGAGGAGTCCGCGATGTCGTAGACCGAGTTTCGGACATCCTCCCACTCGGATTCGCTGACGCTGCCGATCCAGTCCAGGCTGCCGTGGAACTCGCCCGGTGCGATCGCAAAGGGCGGATCGGAGGGCGGATTGGCGACCAGATAGACGCCGAACGCGCCGAAGATCAGCACGTGACGGCCGTCGTCGGAGACCGCGAAGTCTGGCTGGTCTTCGCCAATCGCAGCCAGCTGGATCAGCTCGCCGGTTGTCAGGCTGAAGCTCCAGATGTCTTCAGGTCCGTTCAACCCGAGCGCGCGGCCGGACGCCTGGGGCAGGAACTGCCCAGCCGCGAAGACCACGGAGTCGCCATCGGCGGAGAACCGGGGAATGCGGAAGGGTCGTGGTTCCCATTTTCGTTCTGGATCGAGAACCTGTTCTGTATCGTCATCCAAATCGCGGATCACGAGGTGAGGATCACCGCCATACGGTTCGTTGACGAACACGATGCGTGAACCGTCGGGCGAGATATCGGCGTCACGGGCATCCTCTCGCAGGACCTCGACCTCGCGCCGATCGAGGTGCAGACGAACGACGCGGATCATCAGTGATCCCGGTTCGTGGGTGAACATCAGAGATTCGCCGTCGGCCGTCCAGCGAGGGGTCCAGACGAACTCGGCTTGACGGGAGTGCTGGACCAGGATCTGTTGCCTGGGGTCGTCGATGTTGGCGATGGCCAGGTCGGTGCCGATCGTGGCGTCGTCGGACTGGGTGAGCTGGAAGACGATGTAGGCCACCTGCGTGCCATCAGGTGAAATCGCCGGCTGCAGGAGTTGCTGGTCCTGCTCGGCTGCGAGCAGGAGCCGGGCGCCGTTCTCGTCCTGGATCCAAAGGTCGACGCCTGAGGTGAACACGAATGTGCCGGGCGCGGGGATCCGGCGCTCGGCCGGCTCAATCGCTCCTCCGCAGCCGACGACCAGGACGGCCAACGTTACGGCAGCCAGCGCGATGACCGTTCGCATCACCCTGCCCGTCCTCGGCGACCAAGGCGATACCCGAGTGCGGCGACGACGACCATTGCGGCGAGCGCGCCCAGCGCGAGCCAGATAATCGGTCCGACGCCGAGTGAGATCTCGGAATCGGCTTCGGCCGTTCGGACGACTGTCGGTGTCGCAGTGGCCGGAGCGTCGGCGGCGCTCGGGTCTTCTTCCGTATCGCCGGGGTATGCAATCAAGAGCTCCTGCGCGATCTTGCGATCCTCCTGGATTTGCCAGGGCTCTGGATCGGCGCTCACGTAGAAGATCAGCCAGCCGGAGTCTTCGTCGCCGTCCTCGGCGGAAAGATTGGACCACAGGACCGCATAGCGACCTGGGGGGAGCTCGACATTGATGTGTGCGGTCATGACCTTGCGATCGTCGTTGCTGATCTGCACCGGTCCGATCTCGTATACGTCAAGCAAATCCGAGCTCGTGGTCCGGGCCAATTCCATGGTGTTGGCGCCCTCGCGGCGGAAGAGCTCCTGGGTGAAACGGATCGTGATCTTGGTCGGCGATTCGCTCAGTTGCTCGGCGAAGGCCGGGCTCGAGGACTCGTAGGCGGCGTGCGCGGACGTCGGTGAACTGTGAAGCCAGGAGGCCGCTGCAGCCAGGATCAGGGCGAGCAGCAGTCGCCGACTATTCGCCGTGAGCGTCGTGTTCGCCATCGTTACTCTGGCCGCCGTGGCTCTCGTCGTGCATCGGAGGTTCGAGACCGGCCAGTTGCGGCACGGCCGGCAGCGATTCGTTGCTCAACCATGCCTCCAGCGTCGCCTCGAACGTGTGCGCCAGGGCATGGACAATCCTGGACGGTTCGGCCGCCGCGTGGGCGTCGTCGTTGCGGAATGCGGCCAGGAGTGAATCGAGCCACTCGGCGTACTGCTCCACGTGGCCATCCAGCTCGGCCGGCCAGTCGGTCCAATCAAGCACTTCTCGGGCGCGTCGCGCCCAGATCACAGCGTCGGCGGGGATTCGCTGTTCGTCGCGCACGACTGCGTCGAGATGGTGGTAGCGCAGTGGATTGAGCGGCTCGAGCGCCGCCAGCACCTGCGCGCGATGCGCGGCTTCCCGGGCCTGCGCAGCGTCGACTTCGATATCGTCGATGTCGTTGACATTGGGCACCCGACATGCGCTCAAGCTCAACGCCAGCATGATGGCTATCGCAGAGAGTGCGGTGAGGCGTCTCATCTACACTGAGCTTACGCGCAGTCCCGTCGAGCGGGGCGCGGCTCAGACTCAAACCACCTTCAGTCAACCTCATCGGGTAATGCGAGGCGATCGATGTACCTGGCCATGAACCGCTTCAGTGTGAATGTCGAACGCGAGGTGGAGTGGGAAGAAATCTGGAGGAATCGCGAGACGTATCTGCAGGAGGTGCCCGGGTTTGTGCAGTTCATGTTGCTGCGCGGCGCAGAGCCGGGCGACTACATCTCATACTCGGTGTGGGAGGATCAGGCGGCGTTTCACGCCTGGACGCAGTCGGAGGCGTTCCGCAAGGGTCACGCCCAGGGGACGGTCGCCGGCGTGCTGACTGGTCCGCCGCAACTGGGTCTGTACGAGCCGGTGATCAACGAAACGGCGACCTCGCGGGAGCTGATTGACACGGCGCCCGATCCGAATCGTCGCGGTCCTCGACACTGACGAACATTTCGGACTTTGCCGCAAGCCCAACTTCGTCATGGCCGCGCCCTGTGGCGGCAATCTCGGTGACAGGGCGAAGGCCGAGTTCATCACTGCGAGAAACCCGCGGCAAGCGCGGGTATGACGACATCGGGACGGAAGCTACCGAGCCTCGGTGGTAGCCTGTGCCCACCTGTGAAATTTTTCCCGCAAGCCGGACGTGACGGTGTGGCGGGCTGAGAGGAAACACACATGGGAATGCTTGATGGCCGGGTGGCGATCGTCACCGGCGCGGGTCGTGGGATTGGCGCCGAAACGGCCAAGCTGTTCGCCTCCGAAGGCGCCAAAGTCGTGGTCAACGATCTCGGCGGCGCGGTCGACGGCTCCGGCGCGGCCGCTGCTCCGGCGGATGAAGTCGTGGCGGCGATCCGCGACGCGGGCGGCGAAGCGGTCGCCAACTACTCCTCAGTCGCCGACTACAACGCGGCCGAGGGCATCGTCAAGGACGCGCTGGACAACTTCGGCGACCTCGACATCGTGGTCAACACCGCCGGCATCCTCCGCGACCGGATGGTCTTCAACATGACCGAGGCCGAGTGGGACGCCGTGCTCGACGTCCATCTCAAGGGTCACTTCAACCTGACCAAGTACGCCTCGATCCACTGGCGCTCTGAGCGCAAGGGCCACTACCGGCTGATCAACTTCTCCTCGGTCTCCGGCATCTTCGGCGCGCCCGGCCAGCCCAACTACGCAGCGGCCAAGATGGGTATCGTCGGCTTCACTTACAGCTGCGCGAACGCGCTGGGACGCTACGGCGCGACCGCCAATGCAATCTCGCCGGGCGCGTCAACTCGCATGACCGACACCGTGCCGGAAGAGCGACGTCGCGCAGGCAGCGACATCGGCGACTCCTCGGAAGAGGATCCACAGCGCTCACCGGCCAACGTCGCCGTGCCGCTGGTCTACATCGCGTCGGAGGAGTCGGACTGGCTGAACGGTCAGATCGTTGGCGCATCGGGCTACGAGCTACAGCTCTTCAACAAGCCTGCCGTGATCCGCCAGGTGCGAGGCACCGAGCGCTGGACGACCGCGGGCGCAGCCCAGCAAATCGAAGAACTGTTCAAGCCGGCCGTCGGCGGCGGCGGCTTCTACGGTTAGCCCCCTCCGTCACTTCGTGACACCTCCCCCAGAGGGGGAGGTCCGGAACAAGGGAGAGACATCATGGGAATGCTTGATAATCGCGTCGCGATCGTGACCGGCGCGGGACGCGGTATTGGCGCCGAGGTCTCCAAGCTGTTCGCCGCCAACGGCGCCAGCGTGGTCGTCAACGACCTCGGCGGCGCGGTCGACGGTACCGGCGGCGAATCCGGACCAGCCGACGAGACCGTCGCCACCATCCGCGACGCCGGCGGCAACGCCGTCGCCAACTACACCTCAGTCGCCGACTACAACGGCGCGGAGGGCATCATCCAGCAGGCGCTGGACGAGTACGGCCGCCTCGACATTCTGGTCAATGTCGCCGGGAACCTGCGCGACCGGATGGTCTTCAACATGACCGAAGAGGAATGGGACGCGGTCGTCGCGGTGCACATGAAGGGCACCTTCAACACGACCAAGTACGCCTCGATCTACTGGCGCGCCAACCGCGAGGGTCATTACCGGCTGATCAACTTCACTTCTGGTTCCGGCCTGCACGGCGCTCCCGGACAGCCGAATTACGCCGCCGCGAAGCTGGGCATTGTCGGCTTCACTTATAGCTGCGCGAACGCGCTGGGACGCTACGGCGTGACTTCCAACGCGATCGGCCCGGGCGCCTCGACGCGGATGACCGACACCGTGCCGACGGAGCGACGCTCGCGGGGCTTCGACGAGGATTCCGAGACCACCGTCGATCCGCGCCGCTCGCCGGCCAACGTCGCCGTGCCGATTGTCTATATCGCCTCCGAGGCTTCCGACTGGCTCAACGGCCAGGTGATCCAGGCCATGGGCTACGACATCGGCCTCTACAACCAGTACGAGATCATCCGCAATCTCTCCAGCAACGAGGGCTGGAGCGTCGAGCGCGCAGCCGAGGAGATTGAGCGGGTCTTCAAGCCGGCGATCGAGGGCAGCCGCCTGTTCGGCTAACCCACCTTCACGGTTCGTTACGCTCAAGCGGCGGCTCGATCGGGCCGCCGCTTCGCGTTTCCAGCGCCTGAAAGGGCGAACCATGACCGACGACCTGATCATTCGCGCGGCTGTTGACGAAGATGTGCCTCAACTCGCAGATCTCTACAACCACTACATCATCAACACGCCGGCCACCTTCGACCTCGAACCGCACACGGTTCCGGAAAAACGAGCGTGGTTCGCTAAGTTCTCTGATTCAGGTCCCTACCGCGTGATGGTTGCCGTCGAGCCAAGCGGCAAGATTGTGGGCCACTCCTATTCCAGTGAGCTCTATCCGAAGGCCGCCTACGACAGCAGTGTCGCGACCAGCGTCTACCTCTTGCCGGGCGAGGTCGGGCGAGGCGTTGGCACGCGCCTCTGGTATGCGCTCTACGACGAGTTGCTCAAGGTTGACGAGCTCCACCAGATCTTCGCGCTGATCACATTGCCGAACGAAGCGTCGGTCGGCATGACGGAGAAGGTCGGCTACACGCTCTCGGGAATCTGGAAGGAGTGCGGTCGCAAGTTCGACCAGTACTGGGACGTGGGCATCTGGCAGCGGCCGATGCGTCCCTGAGTATCCGATCTCAGCCACAATCGCAGCGTCCCCGGTAGGATTGAGCCAAGGGAGTCTGTCATGGCCACCTTTGCCGATATCACGAGGCCGGTCCGACAGCTCATCGGCGTACCGCGCCTGTTGCGGCGCAGGCCTCGGGATCCTCGCATGCCCAAGCCCGGCACGCCCGAGTGGTCGCGGGAGGCGCGTCGGCAGGCCGCGCACCTTGCGGCAAGCCCCGGCGAAACAGAAGACATTGCCTTTGTCGACAGCCTCTACGAGCCAGAAGACGAATGACCGAGCTGGTCTGCGGTGATATCTGGTTTGTCGAAGGCGGCGGAGATTATCTGAACAAAGGGCGTCCCGCCGTCGTTCTGCACAACAACGAGTTTCGGTCTGTTCGGTCGGTCACCGTTTGTCTGCTGACCAGCAACACAGACTCTGCTTCCGATCCGCTGTTGCGAGTTCCGATTCGGCCATCGCTCAAGAACGGCCTTGAGCGCCCAAGCTGGCTCATGGTCGACAAGATCCAGACAGTCCGCCGCTCACGGCTCAAGCAGCGAATCGGAGAAGCTGAGACGGACGTAATCGACGCCGCTATCGAACTTGCGACGCCGTTTCTCAATTGCCAGTCCGGGAGTCTCACGACCTGGCGGCGATTGCGTCGGCTGTTGCGGATTAGTGGTTGAGGCGCGGACTATCCTACGGATACGGGCTGCTACTCAACGTTTAGGCTGATCGACTGAGAACTCTGACGCGACGGAGGAACCGACGATGAGCGACCGGATCGGGATGGGACTGGCCAACTTTCCGTTCTCCGACGTGGAGACGATGTGGCGATGGATTGACCTGTGTGAAGAGCATGACGTCGATTCGATCTGGCAGACCGACCGCCTGATTTCTCGGGAGCCGATCCTCGAGTCGATGACCTTCATGGCGGCCCTGGCGGCACGCACCGAGAAGCTCAAGTTCGGCATGAACGTGGTCGTGGTCGGCTTCCGCGACCCGCTGGTGCTGGCCAAGCAGTGCGCGACGATCGACTTCCTCTCCAACGGCCGAATGCTGCCCGCCTTCGGCGTTGGCGGCGCGTTCGCGCCCGAGTGGAACGTCACTCATCGTCAGCTGCGAGGCCGCGCGCCGATCGCCGACGAGATACTGGACATCATCCACGGACTCTGGAACGAGGACTCGTTTACCTACCACGGCGAGCACTTCACCTACGACAACGCCACCATCTCGCCGAGGCCGGTCCAGGACCCGCTGCCGCTCTGGATTGGCGGGCATAGCAAGGCGGCGATCCGGCGCACGGCACGGATCGGCACGGGCTGGGTCGCGGGTGTCCAGTCGGCGCACGAGGTGGGACCAATCATCCAGCAGATCAAGGCAGCGCTTGCCGAGGCGGGGCGCACGGATTACGAACCGGATCACTTTGGCGCCGGCTTCGCCTACCACTTCGGCTCGTGGGACGACGCGGATGTTCAAGACAGCATCACCGCGATCAAGCGACGACTGCCCGACGTCGATCCTGCCACCTTCTATTCGGTGGGGACCGCAGACGACATCCTGCGCCGCGTTGACGAATACCGCGCTGCAGGCGTGAGCAAGTTCATCATGCGCCCGGTCGCGCGCGGCGACGACGCGATCATGTATCAGTCTCAACGCCTGTTCGACGAGGTGCTGCCCGTCGTGCATGCCTGACCGCCGGAACGGCTAGGGGTACGACGGCAATGGCAGATTCGGGAACGCCCGCTTGACGCCCTTCACGGCGGCGCGCTTGGCCGTCGCGGCGACGCTCTGTTCCTTCTTCAGGTCGGACGCCGAGCTGGGCAACACCGAGGCGTCTCCGGCAACGAGCGGATCGCTCCAGGCGCGTAGCTTGGACATGGTGATCGGTCCGTCGACACGATCGCAGAAATGCGTGAATGGCCGCCATCCAGCATCTGTTCGCCTCGGCTTCGTGTAGACCGCACGGCCGGCAGCGAGACACAGCGCAATCCCGCCGGCGACGTCCCAGATCCGGGATCCCTCGAACAGCGCCATCTGGACCGAGCCTTCGGCCGCCAGCGCCAGTTCGGTCGCGGTGCTGCCGAACGTTCGGGCGATTCCGAAGCGGCGGCCTGCGGGGCCGGTGACGCCGCCGGTCCCGGCCGGCACCGTGCTCAATCGCGAGGCCGCCTGCAATGCCGGAGCACCGCAATCGACTTCCTCGCCGTTGAACATCAGCCCCTGACCCGTGGTGGCGTGGTACACACCCGGGGAGAGAAAGCGATTTGACGGCAGCCACATCGCGCCGGCGATCGGCGTTCCTCGATGGAGAATGCCGATCGAGCAGGCAAACATACCGATCCCGTTGATGAAGTTCGAGGTGCCGTCGAGCGGATCGACCACCCAGACGATGTCCGCATCGCTCGGACCGCCGTTGTCTCGTTCTTCGCCCAGCACGCCATGAGTCGGAAACTGGCGGTGAACCTCCTCACGGATCAGGTCCTCGATCGCGTGATCGACCTCTGTCACCGGATCGTGGGCGTTCTGGCCTTTGAACGAGATCTCAATGGTTGCGTGGAAGCCATCCATGAGCGTCTCTCCGCCGCGTTCCGCCAGCGATCGAGCGACTTCTCCCAGATGAGCTAGCTCATCTGCCGAAAGTTCATCAGGGTCGGATTGAACGGATTTGTCGATGCTTGAATCTGTATCAGTCATGTTGCTCATATCAGCAGGTTACCCTTTGGTTTGCTACCCGCACCCTCGGCGAAGGACTTACTCAAATGTCTAACCAACCCGCAACATCGGATGACACGATCCGTCGCTCGAGTGGTCCCGGCCAAGCTACCGTGCAGACGTCGACGGCCGGCGCATCAGCCGCAGTGGGGTTCGAGGCCGAGTGGGAGGCAGCGTGCGACTCGGCCCTGAACGGCCTGGACCTCAACGGGCCGCCAGACCTGCTGATGGTCTTTGTCGATTCCCGCTACGCCGCACACTATGACGAGATCATCACTCGCTTGCGAGAGCAGACCGGCGCCCGACAACTGATTGGCGCCTCAGGGCAGAGCGTGATTGGGTCATCGCTGGAAGCGGAAGAGGGCTCCGCCATCGCCGTGCTGGGCGTTCACTTGCCCGAGGCCGAACTGACGCCGATCGCGATCGACCCCCAGTCGATGTCCGATGACGTCTTTGCGCCGCTGCAGGACGGCCCCGACGTGTGGCTCTTCTTCAGCAATCCATTCACGATCATGACCGACCAGCTCGTTGCGCATCTGCAACAGCTGCGACCGGAGATCACGCTGCTGGGCGGGATGGCGTCGTCACACCGTCAGCAACAAGGCTGCGCGGTGTTCATCGATCACCAGGTTCTCATGGGCGGCGCGGTGATGATGGGACTGAGCGGCGTCTCGGTCAAACCGGTGGTCGCCCAGGGCGCTGAGCCGCTGGGCCAGCCCTGGATCGTGACCGAATGCGAAGCCAACACGGTCAAGTCGCTTGGTTCCCGGCCCGCCCTGGAGGTCCTGCAGGAGACGCTCTGGGAGCTGGACGAATCGACGCGCGACCGCGCCGCGCGAAACCTGCTCGTCGGACTGGCCATGAACGAGTACCAGGAGAGCCACGAACGCGGCGATTTTCTGATCCGCAACGTGATGGGCGCCGACCGTGAGTCGGGCACGGTCGCGATCAACGCCATCCCCAGGGTTGGGCAGACGTTCCAGTTCCAGTTCCGCGACGCCCAGGCGGCCGACGACGACCTGCGCACGCGCCTGTCGGACCTGCGCGACGCGCTGGAGCCCGACGAGGAAGTGCTCGGAGCACTGCTCTGTTCCTGCAACGGCCGTGGACGCGGTCTCTTCGGCGAGCCGGACCACGACGCGTCAGCGCTGTCCGAGATCTTCGGCCCAGTCCCCACGGCTGGGTTCTTCTGTAACGGAGAAATCGGCCCGGTCGGAGGCGAGAACTACCTCCACGGCTTCACCGCATCGATCGCGGTGCTGACCGCGCTCTCGCGTAGCTCGACCGGCTAACGTTGCAGGAGAAGCGAGCGCCCGAATGTCGAAACCACCGTTTGCGTTTAGCTGGTACATGCCCAACTGGGAAGAAATCGACGCCCACCGTAAGCAGGGACTGCGACCTGTCGTTCTCTGGCTTCCCAAGAGTGACGATCCAAACTTTGCCTCCGAAGCTCGACGCCAACTGACCGAGTTGCAGTACGACGAAGCGCATGAGGCAGAAGATGTCGAAAAGTGGATCGAGTCTCACGTTGATGAGGTGTTGTTCGGCGAAGACTCACAGTGAAACGAGGCGAGCTTTGGACGGTCGCCGGTGGAGGCGACTTCCTGTCAAAGCCGCGTCCGGCCCTGATCATTCAATCCGACGCACACCAAGCGGACCACTCCGTAGTGATCGTTCCATTGACCTCCGACTTGAATCTGGGCCCTGCGCTCAGGCCAATCGTACGACCGCAGCACGGCAATGGTCTGCGTTTTGATTCTGAGATCATGGTCGATCAGACTACAACCGTGCGACCGCAAAGAATGGGTCGATACGTCGGCGTCTTAAGCGAGGATGATCTCGGTGAGGTCTCACAAGCGATTCGAGAGTTCCTGGATCTCGACTAACTCTCACCGCCGCTGATTTGTGGGACGATTGCGATTTCGGCGCCTTCGGGGACGCGGGTGATCAGGCCGGTCGAGACGACGTCTCCGTTGATGGCCAGGGAGATGCCTCGACCAATCCGGCTGCCGTCGATGAGACGATCGGCGAGTTCGGGATAGCGCGGGGCCAGATCTCGAATGACGGCTCGGATGTTGTGACCGTCAGCCGTCAGGACGGACTCACCGTTGGTGAGGGTCCTGAGCGGCTGCGGGATCAGGACGGTAACCATCAGTGCCCTCACCCCCCCGCCTTCGCGGGGCAGGCTCTTTCCCTCTCCCGGAAGGAGAGGGAAAGAGGGGAAGGCGGACTAGTCGCCGCCGAGGACGGTGGCGTCGAGGATCGCGCGCGGGGACATCGGCAGCTCGTTCATGTGCACGCCGATGGCGTTGGCGATCGCCGCACGGACTGCCGGGGCCGGCGGAATGATCGGCACTTCGCCGACGCCGCGGACGCCGTATGGATGCCCGGGATTCGGGACCTCGACGATGATCGAGTCGATCATCGGCAAGTCGAGCGCCGTTGGCATGCGGTAGTCAAGCAGGCTGGCATTCTTGAGGTCGCCGGAGTCGTCGTAGTAGTACTCCTCGTTGAGCGCCATCCCGACGCCCTGCGCGACGCCGCCCTGCATCTGTCCTTCGACGTAGGCCGGGTGAATCGCGGTACCGGCGTCCTGGACGGCGGTGTAGCGGAGCACGTCGACCTTGCCCGTGTCGGGGTCGACCTCGACGTCGACGATGTGGGTCGCGAAGGCGGGGCCGCTGGAGGTTTTGTTCACGTCGGCGCGACCGACGATGTGTCCGCCGGAAGTGACGAGCTGAGCGGCGAGCTCCTTGAACGTGAACTGCTGGTCGTTGCCGTCCTCATTCGCCGGCCCGCGAATGATCGCGTCGTCGCCGTAAGAGACGTCGGATGCGTCGCACTCCCAGATCTGGGCGGCGCGCTCTTCCATCTGGCGGCGAATGTCCATGGCGCACTCGTACGCGGCCCAGCCGCCGGCGAAGGTCGTCCGGCTGCCGCCGGTGACCTGCGTGTAGCCGACCGAGTTGGTGTCGACGACGTGCGGGTGAACGTCTTCGGCGGAGATGCCCAGCGTCTCGGCGAGCTGCATCGCGATTGAGGCGCGGGTGCCGCCGATGTCGGTCGAGCCGAGCACCAGCGGAACGCTGCCGTCTCCGTTGACCTGTGCGTAGGCCGAAGACTCGAAACCAATGTTGAACCAGAAACCCTGCGCGATCCCGCGGCCTCGGTTCGGTCCTTCAAGCTCCGACTGCCAGTGCGGCGACTCCTTCGCCGCCTGCAGACAGTCGACGTTGCCGATGATGCCATAGGTGAATCCGTCGGCGCGCTGCGCGCCCTCTTCACAGGCGTTCTGCAGGCGCATCTCGAGCGGGTCGAGGCCAAGCTCTTCGGCGAGTTCGTTCAGTACCGACTCAGTCGCAAACTCGGACTGCGGCGCGCCGGGCGCCCGGTAGGCAGCGGTCTTTGGCTTGTTGACGACCACGTCGTAGCCGTCGATTCGCTGGTTGGGAATGTCGTAGGGAGCCAGGGCGCACATTGCGCCGGCGCCGACCGGTGAGCCGGGATAGGCGCCGGCCTCGAAGGCGAGGTGGACGTCGGCGGCCGTGATTGTCCCGTCTCGCTTGGCCCCCATCCGCACGCGCATGTACGTGCCCGACGTGGGACCGGTGGCGAGCAGCACTTCCTCGCGGTTCATGGTCAGTTTCACCGGCCGACCGGTCCTCTGCGAGAGCAGCGCCGCGAGTGGCTCGAGGTAGACGGGGATCTTGCCGCCGAATCCGCCGCCGATTTCCATCGGCGTGACTTTCACCTGCGACGGTGAGAGCTGCAGCAATGGCGCGACGGAGTCGCGAACGACGAACGCGCCCTGGGTCGATGTGTAAATGTCGAGGGTGCCGTCGGCGCGGTAGTAGGCCGTGCCGTTGTGCGGCTCGATGTAACCCTGGTGCGCCATCGAGGTCTCGAACTCACGCTCGATGACCACGTCTGCGTCGGCGAATCCGGCGTCGAGGTCGCCCTTGGTGAACTGCAGGTGAGAGGCGGTGTTGCTCGGGTTGTCGCTCTTCGAGCCGTCCATCTCACCGGTGTGCAGGCTGTCGTGCAGGAGCGGTGAGCCGTCGACCATCGCGTCGCGAACGTCCAGGACCGGGGTCAGGACGTCGTACTCGACCTCAATCAGCTCAACTGCGTCTTCGGCGATGTGATGATCGGTTGCTGCGACGGCGGCCACAGCGTGACCCTTGTAGAGCACCTTGTCCGAGGCGATCACGTTGTCCAGCACCCAGTTGAGCTGTGCGGTGCCCTCACCGGTGTCGATCACCTCATCCGAAGCGCGCGGGAAGTCGGCGTTCGTGATCACCGCAAGCACGCCCTCAAGAGCCTCAGCCTTGGACGTGTCGATGCTCACGATCCGTGCGTGCGCGTGCGGACTGCGCAGAACGCGGCCGGCGAGCATGCCGGGCAGGCTGATGTCGGCGCCGTACTGCGCCGCGCCGGTCACCTTGTCGACGCCGTCATGGCGAATCGGTCGGGTACCGATCACGTTGTACTGTTCGGTCTCTTTCGACTGTGGTTGCGATTGTGCGGTAACCATGCGAAGAATCCTCTCTGCTGCGGCTGGGTGGTGTCGTTAGACGACGCTCTGACCGGCGGCTTGCTGAACCGCCTTGATGATTTTGTCGTAACCGGTGCAGCGGCAGAGGTTGCCGGCCAACCAGTAGCGAATCTCGTGCTCGCTCGGATCCGGATTCTGTTCGAGCAGCGCTTCCGCCGCCACCAGGAAACCGGGCGTGCAGATGCCGCACTGGAGCGCGGCCTGCTCGAGGAACGCGTTTTGCAGCGGAGAGAGCTGGTCGCCGGAAGCGAGACCCTCCACGGTGCGGACCTCGGCGCCCTCGCACTCAGCCGCCATGACCAGGCAACTGTTGACAATCCGGCCGTCCATGTTGACGCAACAGGCGCCGCAGTTGCCGTTGTTGCAACCTTCCTTGGCGCCGGTCAGGCCGATGCGGTCTCGCAACGCCTCGAGCAGAGAATCGCGCTCGTTGGCGAGGAAGGTGGTCTGTTCGCCGTTGATCGTGCAGTTGACGACGATGTGTTCGGTGGCCATTGATTACCTGTCCTTAGTCGTTGCTTCAAACTGGCTCGATCAGGCAGCCCGCTCGGCGGCCTGGCGGATGGTGCGCTCGGTCAGCACGCCGGCGAGGTGGACTCGCTGGCGAATGCTGCCGCGCATGTCGGTGATTGGATTGGCCGCCGCGCTTGAGGCAGCTGCGGCCGCAGCGATCGAGTCCTCGCTCAACGGTTGGCCGACGATCGCTGCCGCGGCGTCCGCGACGAGCAGCGGGGTCGGCGCGACGGCGCCAACCGAAATTCGCGCCCAGGTCACGTTGCCGTCGCCGTCGAGGCGAAGCTGCGTGGCGGCATTGGTGACCGCGATGTCCATCTCGTTCCGAGGGATGAACCGAATGAAGCGAGCGCCGGAGCCGGCGGCCGGGGCCGGAAAATGCAGCTTGACGACGAACTCGCCGCTGTCAAGCACGTTCTGACCCGGTCCCGTGCAGAAGTCTTCCACCGCCACCGTGCGGCGGCCGTTCGGGCCTGCGATCTCGACCTGCGCCTCAAGCACGATCAGCGACGGGATGCCATCGGCCGCCGGCGAGGAGTTGCACAGGTTTCCGCCGAGCGAGGCCCGGCCCTGGATCGCGGTACCGCCGATCAGCGAGGTCGAGTCGACCAGAATCGGAAATTTCTCGGCAATCGAATCGTCGCCGTAGATCTCGTAACACGGCGTTGCCGCGCCGATCGTCAGACTGCCGTCGTTGCCATGCTCGATCGCGACCACTTCGGCAATGTGCTTGATGTCGACGAACAGGTCGATGTCGCGGGTCCGCTCTCGGGCCTGGACGATGACGTCGGTGCCACCGGCCAGCGGCCGGGCTCCGGCGCCGCCATCTTGCAGCAGGCTGACCGCCTCTTCCACGCTCTCGGCGCGGGCATATTTCACCGCTTGCACGTATTCCGCCTCCTCAAGATTTGCGCCTCCGGAGCGCCCGAATCCAGTTATCTGATCGAATGGACACCACGCCTGCACACGCGGGAACGGTGCTCAACCGCAAGAAGTGTAGCGCACACCCTCACTGCGAACGGACCATTCAGTAGCGCGGCCTCACCCAGCGGAGCATGGCGAATCCCAGCACTGCCGCGACGATCGACGCGGCGAAGATGCCGATCTTTGCGCCCTCGAGCAGTTCCGACTCCCCCGACGCGAAGCTCAGATTGGCGATGAATATGGCCACCGTAAAGCCGATGCCCGCCAGTAGCGCCGCGCCGCCGAGATGGGACCATCGCAGCTGCTCGGGTTTGAACGCGATCCCGAGGCGGATGGCCAGTGCCGAGGCTCCGACGATTCCGACGAACTTGCCCAGCAACAGGCCAATGAAGATCCCCCAGGCAATGTTGGAGCTCAATGCGGCGTCGATGCTGTCTCCGGTGATGTGGATGCCGGCGTTGGCCAGAGCGAAGATCGGGACGACCACGAAGGCGGAAATCGGCGCCATGTTCTCCTCGAGGCGCTCCAGCGGGCTCAACCCCTCTCGGGCGACATGCTCGACGTTGCGCAGCGCTTCGTGAGAGTCGTGCTCCCGAACCGCGGGATCGGGATCCTCCTGGACATAGCGCAGACGCTGCAACAGATAGTCGATCCGTCGCGTAATGCCCTTGTCGTCGTACAGCGCATCGGCCGGGACGATCAGTCCCAGGATCACCCCGGCGAGCGTGGCGTGAACTCCCGCTTCCCAGAGCGTGAGCCAGAGGAACACTCCGCCAATGGCGTGAATGCCGGAATGCCGGAACCCGGCGCGCTTGAGCAGGAGCAGGAAGGCGATCGCCCCGACCATGCCCAGGATCCACTCGATCTGGATCGAATCCGAGTAGAAGATCGCAATGATCAGAATGCCGCCGACATCGTCGGCCACCGCCAGGGTGAGCAGAAACACTTTGAGTTGGACCGGGACACCGCGTCCGACGAGCGCCAACACGCCGAGCGCAAAAGCGATGTCGGTTGCAACCGGAATCCCCCAGCCCGAGGAGCCTTCGCCGCCCGCGTTGAGTGCGGCGTAGAGCGCCGCCGGCACAATCATCCCGCCCAGCGCCGCCACGATCGGCAACGCCGCCAGTCGAGGGTTGCGCAGCTCGCCGTGAGTGAACTCTCGTTTGATCTCGGCGCCGACGACCAGGAAGAACACAACCATCAAGACATCGTTGATGACGTGCTGCAGCGACTGATCGAACGACCAGATCGACAGGTCGATGCTGATGTGCGTATGCCAGAACGAGTCGTAGGACGCAATGTCGAGGTTGGCCCAGAGGATCGCCACGGCCGCAGCCACGACCAGCACAATGCCGCCGGCCGCTTCGATCTCCACGAACCGCAACGTCGTCTGCACGACGATGCGGCGGAACGGGTCGTCTCCTTCACGCCAGCGCGGTCGGAAGAGGTCAGCCATGCGACGCCATCGTCTTCACCCTCTGTGACTCTGCCTGTTCCAAATCACCAGAGCGCAGCCTACCGCCCAGCACGGATAGCGGCCGATTAGATGCTGAAGTACCGAGCCTCGGGATGGTGAACGATCAGCGCCGATGTCGACTGCTCGGGATGCATCTGGAACTCGTCGCTCAGGGTCACGCCGATTCGCTCGGGTTGCAGCAGATGCCAGAGTTTCGCCTGATCTTCCAGGTTTGGACAGGCGGGATAGCCGAACGAGTAACGCGCGCCCTGGTAGCTGGTCTTGATCAGTTCCTCAGGCGTCGCGCCGTCCGCGACGTCGATCTTCAGTTCCTGGCGAATCCGGCGGTGCCAGTACTCGGCCAACGCTTCGGCAATCTCAACGCCGAAGCCGTGCCAGTAGAGATAATCCTGGTATCGGTTGTCGGCGTACAGCTCCTGGGCGTACTCGCCTACGCGCGATCCCATTGTCACGACGTGGAAGCCGACTACATCCATCTCGCCCGACTCGACCGAGCGGAAGTAGTCGGCAAGGCAGCGTCCCTGCTTGCCTTCCTGGCGGGGGAACGTAAACCGAATCGCCTCTGCCTCTGAGCCGTCGGGGTGATAGATAACCAGATCGTCGCCGTCGGACTGGGCCGGGTAGTAGCCATAGACCACTGACGGCTCGAGGATCCCGTCGCGCAGAGCCTGTTGCTGGATTTGCGAGAGCGCCAGTTCCGCTCGGGCCGCCGTCTCGGCGTCGCGGCCCTTGAACCCCCACTGGCCGCGCAACAATGCGGTGCGATTGAGGTAGGGGAACACGTCTGTGAGCGGCAGACCGCGGATCACGCGGGCGCCCAGGAACGGCGCGTTCGGGATGGTTGAAGCAGGAGCCAGGGTTGGACGGACTGCGGTCGCGGTCACCGTCGAAGACGAACTCGTTGGCGCGGCCACCGGCTCGGTCGGCGAACTGTCCAGCTCAATCCCGTCGCTCAGTGCATTCATGATGCGCAGACCATCAAAGGCATCCTGACCGTAGAAAACGTCGCCGTGGAATGTGTTGCGCAGGTCCCACTCGACGTACTTGCGCGTCAGGGCGGCGCCACCGAGCAGCACCGGCCAGCGATCAGCCAGTTCGCGCCGGTTGAGTTCCTCCAGGTCCTCTTTCATCACCAGCGTCGACTTGACCAGCAGCCCCGACAGTCCGATCGCATCGGCATTGTGCTCCAGGGCGGCCTCGATCACGTTGGCGATCGGCTGCTTGATGCCCAGGTTGATCGTCGTGAAGCCGTTGTTGGAGAGGATGATCTCGACCAGGTTCTTGCCAATGTCGTGCACGTCGCCGCGCACTGTGGCCAGCACGATTGAGCCTTTGCTGGTCGATTCCAGCCGGTCCATGTGCGGCTCAAGATGCGCAACTGCCTTCTTCATGGTCTCGGCCGACTGCAGCACAAAGGGCAGCTGCATGTCGCCCGCGCCGAACAGGTCGCCGACCTCCTGCATGGCGGGCAGCAGCAGATCATTGATGATCGGAATCGCCTCTCGCTTGACCAACGCGTCGTCGAGATCCGATTCCAGGCCCTCGCGCTGGCCATCCACGATGCGTCGATGCAAGCGCTCCTCCAGCGGCAGGTCGTCGAGGCTCTCGCGCTGTTGCGTCGCAGCCTGCAGGTCCTCGAACAGCGCCATGAACGCGGGTAGAGGATCGACAGGTCCGTCTGCGCCTTCGGCCCACTCGTCAAAGATCAGTCGGCGCGCAGCCTCGAGTTGCTCGTCGGGAATTCGATTGATCGGCAGGATCTGTGCCGCGTGCACGATGGCGGCCTTGAGCCCGCGCTCGACCGCATCGTGGAGGAAGACGGAATTGAGCACTTGCCGCGCGGCGGGATTGAGTCCGAATGAGATGTTGGAGATGCCGAGAATCGTCTGGGCTCGCGGAAACTCCTGTGTGATCGCTTCGACGGCGTCTAGTGTTTCGAGCCCGTCGCGGCGCAGGTCCTCCTGACCGGTGCTGACCGGCAAGGTGAGCGCGTCGAAGAACAGATCCTCGGGCGCGAGACCATACTCCTCGGTGGCGATTCGGTAGAGCCGGCGAGCAATTTCCAACTTCCGCTCGCAGGTTCGGGCCTGGCCTTCCTCGTCAATCACTAGCGCGACGACGCCGGCGCCAAAGCGAATCGCGGAAGACAGCGTCTGATCCAGCCGCGTGCCGCCGTCCTCCAGGTTGATCGAGTTCACGATCGCCTTGCCGCCGAGTTGCTTGAGTCCCGCCTCAAGCACTGCCGGCTCGGTTGAATCGAGCATCAGCGGCAGCGTCGAGAGTCCGCGGGCGCGTTGAACCAGCTCAGCCATGTCGGGAGTGCCGTCGCGGCCAACGAAGTCGACGCAGACGTCCGCGATATGCGCGCCCTCTGCCGCCTGGTCGCGGATGACATTCGCCATCTGTTCCCATTCCTCGTTCTGCAGCAGACGCTTGAAGCGTCGCGAGCCGTTGGCGTTGGCTCGCTCGCCGACAATCAGAAAAGAGGCGTCCTGCCGGTACGGGGTCGAGACGAACAGCGACGCCGCCGCAGCTTCGGGTTGAGGAGTTCGCTTGATCGGTTGCAGGCCGTTCATGGCCTCGCGCATCGCGCGGACGTGTTCGGGCGTCGTGCCGCAGCACCCTCCGACGATCCCCACGCCGTATTCGCTCACGAATGTGCGGTGCGCGTCGGCCAGCTCCGAAGGTTGCAGGTCATAGATCATCTGCCCGTCTTCGGTCCGGGGCAGACCCGCGTTGGGCGAGCAGAGCAGCGTCGTCTCGGAATTTCCCGCGAGGTAGCGCAGCGGCTCGTGCATCAGGTCGGGACCGGTCGCGCAGTTCAGCCCGATTCCGTCCAGACCGAGCGGAGCCAGGGCCGTGAAGGCGGCGCCGATTTCGCTGCCGACCAGCATCTGCCCGGTCGTCTCGATCGTCACCGTCGCGAACAGCGGCGTGTCGCTCCTGAACTCCGCCAGAGCGTCCTTGCAGGCCAGGATCGCGGCCTTGCCCTGCAGCAAGTCGTAGACCGTCTCCACCAGCAGCGCGTCAACGCCGCCATCAAGCAGGCCTCGAGCCTGTTCCAGATACGCGGCATGCAACTCGTCGAAGCCGATGTGTCCGAGAGAGGGCAGCTTGGTCCCGGGACCGAGTGAGCCGATCACGAAGCGTGGGCGTTCCCCGGTCGAGAATCGGTCGGTGACGGTGCGGGCAATCAGCGCCGACTCGCGATTGATCTCGCGGGTCCGCTCGGACAGGTCATATTCGCCGAGTGTGATCGATGAGCCGCCGAAGGTGTTGGTCAACACGGCGTCGGCGCCGGCTTCGAGATACGACTCGTGCAACGCCGCCACCGCGTCGGGACGCGAGACATTGAGAATCTCGTTGCACCCCTCAAGACCGTCGAAGTCCGAGAGCGACAGATCGAGCAGCTGCAGGCCTGTGCCCGTCGCGCCGTCGAGCACGATTACTCGCTCAGCAGCAGCCGCACGCAGGTCAGGACGTTGCATCCGTTGATCGTATCCAGCAACGAACAGCCCGGCAGTATTGCGGGAACAATCCGCCCGGTCGAGACGGCTATCCGCGTATTCGACGCCGCAGAGCGCCGCCAATTCCGCCACGGGCCGCTTCCAGCTCCGACTCTAACTGCTCAACCTGCTTCTGCAGACGCTCATTCTCCCGGCTCAGCCGATTGCGCTCCTGACGAAACTCCTCGTGTCGAGCGTCAAGCGTCGCCTCCAGCTCCGAAGCCTGGCGCTCCGCCTCCGCCTGGGCAGCCGAAGCAGCAGCCAGCGATGACGACGCCTCCTTGGCCGCCTGCTCGTAGAACGTGGACTTCTCCGTCAGCGCCTGCTGCTCGTTGCGCAGCCGATCCCGCTCCTGCTCCGCCGTTTCGGCTCGCGTCCGCAGTTGGGCGATCTGCGCGGCTGCAGTCTCGGCGGACGTCGCCGCCGATTCAGCCGTCTGGCGCAGCGATTCCAGTTCGGATCTGGCGTCGCGTAACTCGTGGCGCAGCGGGTCGATCTCTTCGCCGGACTTAGCCAGTCGCTCGGCCAGCCGATCGAGATGAGCACGCAGATCCCGTGACTGCTTTTCCGCGCGTTTGGCGCGATCCTCCAGCGAGTTGGCCCGTTCGACCGCGGCCTTGCGGCCCGCCTCGGCACGCTCCGCTCGGGCGCGTTCCACTCGAAGCTGGTCGGCCATTGCTTGACCTATGACCCCGCGCGGACAGCCTCGATGGCCGTCGTCCAGCGATCGTCCAGGGTGGAATCGTTGACCGTCGCCAGGACGTAATCACCGAATGCCGCCGTGGTGGCGCCGGTGTCTCGGCCGGTCATGACGAGCTCTTTCTCGTACTGGCCGCAGAGATCCATTGCCTTGTCCAGCTTGCCGCCGAGCTCCGGGAAGCCAATGTGAGAGAGCATCATCGCCCCTGCGCGCAGCATCGAAGAGGGGTCGGCGTAGATGTCGCGGCCCTCGCGCACCATCCGCGGCGCCGAGCCGTGGATCGCTTCGAACATCGCCGTCTTGGTGCCGATGTTGCCCGCGCCCGCCGTGCCGACGCCGCCCTGGAACTCGGCCGCCTCGTCGGTCAGGATGTCGCCGTACAGGTTGGGCAGAGCGAAGACCTGGAAGTTGGTCCGACGCTTGGGGTCGACCAGCTTCGCCGTCATGATGTCGATGTACCAGCCCTCCCACTCGATCCCTTCGTAGTCCTCCGCCACTTTGCGCGCTGCGTCGAGGAACGCGCCGTCGGTCGTCTTGACGACGTTCGCCTTGGTCACAATCGTGACCGAGTCCTTGCCGTTGGTCTTGGCATATTCGAAGGCGGCGCGGATGATTCGCTCGGAGCCCGGGTTAGAGAGAATCTTGAAGTCGATGTTCAGGTCGCCCAGCGAGAATCCCTCTGAACCCACGGCGTAGAGGTCCTCCGTGTTCTCACGGAAGAATGTCCAGTCGATCCCCTCGGCCGGCACTCGCACCGGCCTGACGTTGGCGTAGAGGTCGAGCACCTTGCGCATCGCCACATTCGCCGACTCGATGTTCGGCCAGCCGTCGCCCTGTTCCGGCGTGGTGGTCGGACCCTTGAGCGTGACGTCGCACTCGTGGATCTCCTTGAGCACGCCCTCGGGAATGGCCGCCATTTCTTCGGCGCGCCGCTCGATCGTGAGGCCATCGATGGTGCGGAAGCTGACCCGGCCTGATCCGACCTGATCTTCGAGCAGCGCTTCGAGCACGCGCTGCGACTCGTGGGCGATCGACGGGCCAATCCCGTCGCCGCCGAGCACACCAATCTCGATGTGGTCGAGCGCGGTGAAGTCGGTCGGCTCACCCTCTGCCTTGATTGCGTCCACCCGTGTCTGTTGAGCCTCAAGCAGTTCGCCAAACCGCTGTTTGGCCTGCTCGATGGATCCGATGTCGGGCATGTTCATTCTCCTCGCCGAAGCTTCTGCGTCGCGCTACCGTCGGCAGTGTACCTGCTGCGCAGATCGGGGTTGGCCCGGTTCGGACGGGGACAGATTACGTCGCGAGACCCAGCTCGCGCAGAAACGCGTCCGCGTTCGGTTCCCGACCGAGAAAGCGATGGATGAGCTGGTCCGCATCCGCTGTGCCGCCCGGCTCGAGGATGTGCCGCCGATACTCCGCGCCCACACTCGACACCGAAGCTCCCGGCGCTTCGAAGCGGGTAAACATGTCGTCGCCGAAGACCCTCGACCAGAGATATCCGTAGTAGCCCGCGTCGTATCCGAAGAGGTGTCCGAATCCGGCCTGGAAGTGCGTGTCCTCGGGAAACGGGAACCCGGTAATCGGGTGCAGCTCGCGGGCAATCTCGTCGGTGCTGCGTCCCGACTCTGTGTGATAGGCAAGATCGAGCCGAGAGAAGTAGACCTGCCGCAGCGTCGCAATCGCCGAAGACGTGTGCCTGGCCTCGATCATCCGGTTGATCAGCGACTTCGGCAGCGGATCGCCGCTCTCGTAGTGACGGCTGAAGCTGCTCAGCATGTTCGGCTGCCAGCACCAGTGTTCCAGCATCTGCGAGGGCGCCTCGACAAAGTCGCGTTCCACCCGTGTACCGCTGAATCGCGTGTATCGCGAGTTGGTCAGCGTCTGGTGCAAGATGTGACCGAACTCGTGGAACAGCGTCACCACCTCCGTATGCCGAAGCAACGAGGGCGATGATTCCGTCGGTTTGGTGAAGTTAGCTACGATTGCCGAGATCGGCCGCTGATAGCCGTCATCGCCGAGCCGTCGTCCGCCGCGCAGCGTGAACGCCGCCGCGTGTCCGAACTTACCCGGCCGCGGGTAGAGGTCCATGTAGAACCGCGCCAGCGCCTCTCCGCTGGCCGGTTCGACGATGTCGAACGGCTGCGCATCCTCATGCCAGGCGGAGTCAGCCACGTCCGGACGCCGGACAAACCTGACCCCGACCAGTTCCTCGTAGATCCGGAACATCCCGTCCAGCACTGCGTCGAGCGGGAAGTAGGCAGCCACCTCGAACGGATCGACCTGATAATCCTCCTGGATCACCTGGTTGGTGTAGTAGCGCCAGTCGGAGATGCCAATCGGACCGCCAAAGCCGGTGCGGCGTTCCTGCTGCGCGCTCAGGCGCGTGAGATCGGCGGCCAGCTTGGACTGCAGTCGCTCTTCCAGATCCTCCAGGAACTCGAGCACGGCGTCGGCCTGCTTGGCCATCTTGATCTCGAGCGCGTAGGCCGCCCACGATTCAAAGCCGAGGAGCGTGGCCATCGACGAACGGACGCCAAGCGCCTCCTCGAGGATGTCGATGTTCGTGTCGGCCGCCTTGTTGTGGTTCTTGTAGAACAACTCGCGGCGGCGTTCTCCATCGTGCGCGGCGTCGAGAAACGGATGCAACTCCGGATAGTCCAGACCGACCCGGTAGCGGACGGCGCCGTTGACTTCTACCGTGCTGAGCCGTTCGATGTATGCGTCGGGCAGCCCATCGAGCTCTGCGCGGCTGACCTCGATGTGGTCTTCGTAATCGTCGATCTTCTTGCGAAACTCGATGCCCAGACCGACCAGCCGCTCCTGCAGCGATTGCAACTCGTCGCGGGTCTCCTGATCCAGGTCGAGACCATTGCGGCGATAGTCGCGCAGCGCGAATTCCAACAGGCGACGGGCGTCGTCCGGCAAGGCCTCCAATTCGGCTCGGGTGGCGTAGGCCTTGAGCGCGCGGTCGATGTCTTCGCGGAAGCCGATTCCGGCGGCAAACACATTCAGCCGCTCCTCCTGGCGGTGAGCGACCGCCCGCACATCCTCATCCGCGGAGACCTGCGAGAGAAATCCGAATCGGCCAGACGCCTGGTTGAAAACATTGCTGATCTCGTCCAGGGGGAGCACCGTGTTCTCGAAGCTGCGCCGGCCGTCGGGCACGGAGACCAGCTCGTCCGCCAGCCGTTCGACGGTGCGGATCGCTTCGTCAACGCCCCGTTCGATGTCATCGCTAGTCGTCTCGGCCCAGTTCGGTGTCTCGATGGTCATTTGGCCCGTACCGGTATCGCTTTAGGCCCCAAGGTACTCTGCCCCCGCGAAGGAGGACCTCCCTTGGACTTCGGAGTACGGGAATTGGATATTGGTGAACCTGCCATAGATAAGCTCTGGGGCCACAGCGTCAAGGAGCATGAGGTCTGGCAGGTCCTCTACGAACATCCGGTACTGAAGTGGCAGGAACCCTCCGACGAAGAGCGAGCTGACGGCAGCTGGCGCATTCGACCACGAAGAATCCTTATGATTGGACGAACCCGCTCGCGTCGGCTGCTGACCATTGTCTTGGAGTTACCTGACGAAGAGGGAGTTGCGAAAGTTGTTACAGGATTCGACGCGAAGGGGAACGAGCCCGCTTGGTACCGTCAACGTGGAGGCAGATGAGTGACTTCTCATTCGATGCGACAGGCGAGGCCCAAGACAAGGAGCGAACAGCAATGACGACCGAAGAGGTCACGGAAGACACCGTAACGTTGGCTCCACAGTCGGAGCGTGGGATGATTTTTCGGGTCCGATTCGACCACGACCAACTGGAGACCCTATTCCCGGCCATCAAGGATGATGAGAACGCGATTCAGTTCATCCGCGAGGCAGCACTGGACGCCGCACGGCGGCGGACCTCGGCCTCCGGCACGGAGGCAGCTTCATGACCGACATCTCTCACTCGCAGGTCGACCTCTCCACCGGGATCAGCATGCACGTCGCGGAGGCCGGCGCCGGCCCGGCCGTGGTCTTCTGCCACGGCTTCCCCGAGCTCTGGTACTCATGGCGGCACCAGCTGCCCGTGGTGGCCGAGGCAGGATTCCGCGCGATCGCCCCCGACATGCGCGGCTACGGCGGCACCGATGCGCCGCCCAATGCCGAGGACTACACGCAGGAGCGAATCTGCGCCGACATGGTCGCGCTGCTCGACGCCCTGGAGATTGAGAGCGCCGTGTTCGTCGGCCACGACTGGGGCGGCGCCGTCGTCTGGAACATGGCCCAGCACCATCCCTCCCGCTGCAATGCCGTCGCCGGGATCAACACACCGGCCGGCCGCCGACCACCGATCAACCCGCTCGACGCGATGAAAATGGATCCCGGCCGCTTCGACTACCAGCTCTACTTTCAGGACGAAGGCGTCGCCGAAGCTGAGCTCGGCGGCGACGTACGCCGCACCATGACGCTAATGCTGCGCACCTCCAAGCCCGAGGACCGGCTGGACGTGATCGGCATGACTTCAGGCGTCCGCGACCGCGGCGGGCTGCTGGTCGGCCTGCCCGACGATGCCGAGCGCTCGATCATGCTGACCGAGGAGGACCTCAACACCTTCGTCAGCGCCTTCGAGCAAACCGGATTCCGCGGCGGACTCAACTGGTACCGCAATCACGGCCTCAACTGGGAATGGGGTGCCGCCGTCGACGGCCGGGACATCACCCAACCCGCCCTGATGGTCACCGCAGGCAAGGACGGCGTCTTGCTCCCCTCAATGACGGAAGGCATGGAGGACTGGATCCCCAACCTCTCGCGAGGCCACATTGAACAGTGCGGCCATTGGACCCAGCAAGAAGAGCCGGAAGAACTCAACCGCATCCTGGTGGACTGGCTGAAGTCGCTGTAGCCGCCTCAACCGCTGCCGAGCGGGTCCCCGCGTGAAGCGGGGACTGGAACTACTGGGTTACAGCGGCTCGATCTCGCGGCTCTGGCCGCTGTTCCAGGACTCCCAGACGGCGTCGGTGAAGCGCATGTAGCGAACGCCGTCCTCGAAGTTGGTCAACTCGACCGGGGCTCCGTTTCGGACTGAGTTCATGAAGTCCGCCTCGACTTGCCAGCCGTGGGCGGTACCGGGATCGGGGTGGATCTCCTGCAGGTCTTCTCCGTGCCGACCCCATTCGCCGGTGTCGCCGAAGCGCCAGTGGAGGCGGCCTTCCGAGCCATAGATGTCGATCGTCGGTGGCTGGGGCGCGCCTTCGGTGACGGCGCTGACGCGGTAGGTGCAGCGCGCGCCGTTGGCCATGTCGGCGAAGATGCCCAGGCTGTCGGGAATGACGATGTGGTGGCGCTCGCCGGTCTCCTCGTCGACGCGCGAGGGCACGAACGTGCGCGCATGCGCCGTGACGCGCGCGGTGTCGCCGAGCCAGCGCTGGATGGTCTCGTTGAAGATGCCGAGTTGCATCATGTTATGTCCGGAGTAGTCGCTTCGGTGACGCCAGTGCAGCGGTCCCGAGGCGTCAAGTCCAGAGCCGTTCAACAGGGTCAGGTGCACCTCGATGATGCTGCCCAGCGACCCGTCCTCGCAGAGCCGTTTGATCGTCTTGCCCAGGCGGAAGTCGAACGGCGCTGGGACGAGCTGCGACACGAGATCGGGATGCTGCCGGCTAATCGCCAGCATCATCTCGGCCTCGGTAGCATTGGTGGCCATCCGCGCCTCACAGAGCACGTGCTTCCCCGCTTCGAGCGCGGCTCGGGTGTATTCGAGGTGCATGTAGGGCCAGGTGCCGATGCTGACTGCGTCGACATCGGGATCGCTGAGCAACTCCTCCACCGATTCCGAGACCTTCGGAATCTCCCATTCCGACGCGACGCGCTCGCTTGATTGGCGCGAGCGGTTAACCACATTGACGACTTCCACGTCGTCGATCTCGCGGAAGCCGGGGATGTGACGCAGCTTCTGGTTGCCGCCCGCTCCGATCAATCCGATCCCGAATGCCATGGCAAGCTCCTTCTGCCGCGTTGAGCGTGGCCGATCTGTGTGTTGCTGTGTGTGTTTCTGGGCGCAGGGTAGCCGGGAGGCTGCCCTATGCTGCCGGAAGACCACCTACGTGAACAGAACCCAACCAAGGAGTACACGAGATGCCAACTGCCGACGAACTGCGATCGGGCATTGCCGGCGGGCGCGCTGCGCTGCGCCTGGCGATTCAGGCCGCCGAGGGCAACTGGGAGACCGCCAAGGGCACGGCCGAGGACGGCGAAGCCGGTTGGTCGCCGCGTCAGACCGCAGAGCACGTGATTCCCTCCGAGCTCATGTTCGCCAACATGATCTGCGCTGCCTGTGGCTACGACGGACCCGAGAATCCGCTGGGCGAGAACCCGCAGTTCGCGACCGCTGCTGAGGCCGTGGCGGCGCTCGACGCCGCGGTGGCGGCCTGCGACAGCAAGATCAAGTACGTCCAGGACGAGGAACTCGGAAAGTCGGCCGGCGGCGAGGGCTTCGGCGCCGCGCCCGTGGGCTTCCTGATGCACGCCGCCGTGTGGCACCTGACCGATCACGCGGCCCAGATCAGCCGCCCCGACTTCTAGGATCGGACTAGGATGGCCATGCTGCGTACCGTAACTTTGGCCGTTGCGCTAATCGCCGCCGTCCTGCTGGGCGGCGTGGCGATGGCTGCCGCTGGCGAGGGCGGCGGCGGGCTGCACGCGGGCCAGATCGTTGCGATCGTGATCGGCATCGCGGCAGCCGCGATCCTGCTCGGCCTCTCGGCCGCGTACATCCTGCCCAAGCCGCCCAAGTTCTAAGCGGGACCCTCACCCCAGCCCTCTCCCAAAGGGAGAGGGAGTGGGAAGAGCCGGAGCGTCTGTTCCCTCTCCCTGAGGGAGAGGGTTAGGGTGAGGGCCACAGTGCCCGAGCAACCTAACGACCCGCCCTTCGAAGACGCCCACTTCAAGCGTGTCGACGAATCCGACGACGCGAACTTCTACGTCCAGCCTCGCCTCGTCACCCATATTGACGACGCGGCGATCGGCGCGCTGCGCGAGCACTACTCGAGATTCCTGCCCAAGCAGGGTCGGCTGCTCGACCTGATGTCGTCGTGGGTGTCTCACTACCCGGACGACCTCGAGTCGGAGCGGGTGGCCGGGCTGGGGATGAACGCCGAGGAGCTGGCCGAGAACCCGCAGCTGACCGAGTGGGTCGTGCATGACCTGAACGCGGACCCGGTGCTTCCCTACGGCGACGACGAGTTCGACGTCGTGACGATCGCGGTGTCGGTGCAGTACCTGACCCGGCCGTTGGAGGTGTTTCGCGAGATCGGGCGAGTGCTGCGACCGGGCGGCGGCTGCATCGTCTCGTTCTCCAACCGCTGCTTCCCGACCAAGGCGGTCTGGCTCTGGCAAGGCATGGGCGACGACGGGCACGTGCAGATGGTCGGCGCCTACTTCCACTACTCAGGCGCGTTCGACCCACCCCAGTGGCACGACATCTCCCCGGCCAAGGGTCGGAGCGATCCGATGTACGTAGTCCAGTCGCGGACGCCTCAGGCCTGATCGAAGTCGCGCTCAGTCAAAGACGGCAATGACAATTGTCAAGACCGCCACGGCGAGGGCTGCGATCAAGAGCGCGCCAATGAGGATTTGATTGCGAAGCTCCGCCATCTCCTTGCGCAGTTCCGCCGTCTGCTGATTCTGGCGAGCCTCGAAAAACTCTCGGCCAACATACTCGTCGTCAATGGCGCCCGCGGCCTCTTCCGCCTGCTCCTCATCCGCACCCATGGCACGAAACGCCCGACGCAGCCTTAGGACCGGGTTCATCGTTGCCATGGGCTGTCTCCCGACTCTGGGCTCATGCTACCCCGCTCAGAGACCATCGAACGCAGCCGGGAGAGGCTTGCCCCGCTCCTGATAGGACTCGATGAACTTCTCGTCAAGGTCCTCAAAAGTCCAGAGTGACTTTTCGGGAGTATCACCTCAGGCGCGACAGTCAGGCAGGGCGGGCACTTCGGCCATGTACATGTCCTCGGTGTCCTCGCAGGGCGCGTACATGACGTAGGAGAGTTGGATTTGCTTTGACATCTCTTTGCCGCTCCTCACGCCGTGCGATCAATTGATTCAGAGTACCGCGCCGTCGGAGTGCGGGTTGGGCGGAGAATTCGGGTAGGTTTGGACGGTTTTGGCGCCCTGGATTGAGAATTCTGCGGAAAATCGTCCAGATCAGTCCAGATTAGTCCAGATTTGTCTCGGTTATGCCAGCTCTGGTGAGTGTCATTCTCAGTAGATCCAGCTTGATCCGGGTCAGTCCGGGTGTCGGTGTTGGCAGTGAGATTGGTCATGCGTGCTCCGTCGGGTGGCGGCCAGGGATTCTGGCGGCATCGATTGTATGCGGACGGATGTTCTGGCGGGGATGTGGGAAGTTGCCTGGGTGACTGAAGCGGGGGCGGCCACCGCCGATCT
The DNA here is from genome assembly GCA_028875225.1 of Chloroflexota bacterium. Lineage (GTDB taxonomy): Bacteria > Chloroflexota > Dehalococcoidia > Bin125 > Bin125 > Bin125. Next base: position 70,323 of record JAPPFB010000005.1, read on the forward strand.
GGTGAAGACGGCCGAGGGACCCCCTCAGCCTTCGGCAGCTCCCCCTGCGAGGGGGAGCGGGGTTAGGCGTCGCTCTCCGCTGGCAGGGAAGATCGGAGGAGGTTGAGGGCGAGGAGGCGTTCGAGGATTTCTTCGTCTTCGATGTCAGCGGGCCAGAGGTGAGTGGAGACACCATCCGTGACAAGAACCATTTGGGAATGCGAACTCTCGCTGCCGCACCAAACAAGACCGAACCGCGAGGTTACTCTGCTGCCTCACTGCAGAATTCTCGCGGAATCTGCAGGGTGATGATCCGCTGACCGTTGATCCCCAATGCGCCGTCAGATTCCCCAGGGGTGCCCTGGACCCACTCGACCAGAACTGGCTCAATCTCTGAACGCTGCTGGGACCATCCGTTGCTGCCCCAAAAGCCCCAACAGCTACGGCCCACCAGCGCCGATACGTAGAAGGTATAGCGATGACTGTGTAGGCTCGCGCGAAACACAGTCTGACCGTCCTCGTTGGCGAACCCGCCGAATCCACTCTTTATCGGTGTCACGTCGGGGTCGGCCTGTATCACGCCATCTTCCGCCGGGTTGCCCTCTGGATCCAGCACAATCCCGTAGATGAGCGGGTAGCCATCCGGGGACCAGAGGATTTCGTCTGCGCGTGAGAGTTTCCAATCCTCGAACCGCTCGTAGAAGTCAGATGCCGGAACACCGAAGACCTGATGGAAGACAACTTCCCATGGCTTCGTAGATGAATCACCCGTTCCTTCGCTCTGGTAATGCGCGCCAAGCACGCGCCAATACTCGAAGAGAGAATCGGGATCAGTTATGTCTTCCAGCAGGTGAGCGGCATCAAGACCCAGCCAATAGATGTGAGGGTTTCGTCCTTCATACGGATAGTTGGGGCGATCTTCAACGCTCGAAAGGGTCGGTGTCTTGCTGCTGTATTCGAGCTGTCGCCTCCAGGAGCTACTCAGCCACGTACTCTAGTCGGCCAGGATCTTGCGGTGGGTCGTCATCCACATAGCGACACCCTCGACAAGCCAGGCTGGCTCGTCGAGAAGGGAGCGTTCCAGGAGCTGATACTGGAGGACGTGTGCGAGTTCGTGCGTGTACACATCCCGGAAAAAGTCATGCGGCCTCCATGAGTTACCCCACATGTAAAGGGCACTGAGATCGACGACAACGTAGTCCGGTCCGGCCCACGCCGAGAAGGGATGATACGAACCCAAACATTGCAATTCGCCCAGCACGTCGTGCTCCGGTAGAGCATCGGCGAGCAGTTCTTCACAATCGAAGTGGAGATAGAGCGTCAGGTGCGTCGCAATCTCAAGTTCGAACTCCTGCTTGTACCAGTCCATCGCGGAGAGCGCTTCAGTAATCAATGCATTCTTGTTCACCGCCGAAGCTGTCTCTGTGGCGATGAGGTCGATCGGGACTCCAGGTACCTGGCGCCACTCAATGGCATGTGGAGCGTTTACCCAGATCGCATCACCAAAGTCCAGTCTTTCGACTTTTTCAGGCGCCACGATGTCAGCTTCTTTGAGATCGGGACTCGACCTTGCCTCTCCGAGCGACACGCCGTCGGCGCCAGACCAGGCAACGAGATTCCAGCCCGGCTCCAGGAACACGATCGGAACAGGACGATCATCGGGTCGCCTCCATGCCACAGCCTCGTCGCCGGAGATACGGATGACAATGCCCATCCCTGGGTCAATCTTGTACAGGTCGCCGCGAACATGGGGTGATGCGAAGCGAAACTGTTCCGCTTCCCCATCCCAGTTGTAGACCAGTTGGGACTCGGGAAGGGCTTCGAACAGATCGTCTGCGTAGATTGGTTGTCCGACCCAGCCGACGAAGTTGTCACCCGGTAAGAGGGAATCGGTTTTGATCGCGGTTGAGGAGTCATCCGCAGAAGCCACGGCGAACGCTGTCGCGAGAAGAGCCGCAAAGGCTGGGAGCAGGACGAGTGAGCCGGCGCGGCGCATGCCCCTTCTGCCTTCGGCATGTCCCTCAGCAGGATGGAACGGGAAACAAGGTCGGTAGCTTCCTCAGCGACGAGGCGCGGGCCCTCACCCTAACCCTCTCCCTCAGGGAGAGGGGACCGGAAGGGAGCGGGGACTGAGACCTCTACCGGAACTCGGGGATGACCGTCTCCGCGAACATCTGGGCTGGTTCGATGGTGTCTCGGCCGAAGAATTCGATCATGAACATGTCGCAGCCGCGCTCCATGTGGCGGTTGATTCGTTCCTTGATCATGTCCGGGGTGCCGGTCAGGGCCATGTCTCCGGCCGGGTTGCCCATGTGACCTCCGAAGATCTTCTGGGCTCGCTCGACCATGGGCTGGACCTTGGCGTCGTCGTCGACGATCGTGACCAGGCACTGCTGCGAGACGCGGATCTCCGAGGGGTCGCGGCCGAGGCGCTCGGCGTGGCCGCGGAGGACGGAGACCTTGTGCTCGAGGTCGTCCTGGGCGCCGGCGGAGTTGTTCCAGATGTCGGCGTACTGCGCGGCAATGCGCATGGTGACCTGCTCGCCGCCGCCGCCGACGAGGATCGGCATGTCGCGCGGGGGCTTGGGCTGGGTGACGAGGTTCTCGGTGTGGAAGAACTCGCCCTCGAACGAGAATTCGTCCTGGTCGGGGTCGAACATGCCCTTGAAGATCTGCAGGCCCTCTTCAAGCTGGCGCAGACGGTCGCGGGTGCCGACGAAGGGCATGCCGAAGTCGGAGAACTCGCGCGCCATCCAACCCGAGCCGAAGCCGGGGATGATGCGTCCGCCGGCGATGTTGTCGACGGTGGCGATCATCTTGCCGGTGTGGGCCGGGTTGCGCATGCCGACGGGAGTGACGAGCGTGCCGATTTCCGGCTTCTCGGTCACGGCGGCGATGCCGGCGGCCAGCGTCCAGGCCTCGAGCATCGGGATCGCGGGCGACTGGGGGCCGTAGAGGTGATCGTTGACCCAGAGCGAGTCGAAACCCATCTCCTCAAAGGCAGTCGCCGCGCGCTGCGTCTCCTGCCAGGTGCGCTTGATCTGGGGAACCATGACGCCGAAATGGGGGCTGTTGGTCACGGGACGATCCTCTCTCCGCCGAGGCGGCCTGCCCCGCACTTGATGCGGGGTCTCTGCAAGTCGAAATGTCTGCTGAAGGGTAGCAGCGGAGTCAGTCCGCTTCGCGGAGTTCGTCGGATGCGAGACGCCTGGCTTCAGCGTCGGCTCGCTCGAGGGCAGCTTGTTTGATGAAGCGACTCAGCGGTTCCTGGCCCCGTGAAGACCGGGCCCCAAGTATGTCCATTTCCTCGCTGCTGAATTCAAGCTCGAGCACAAATGATCCTGGACCCATATCAGCGGGGTCGTAGGGAATCTCCTCCGCCTCAAGAATTGGCGGATTCATGATGTGAACTGGGCGCTTGGACTCAGTCATGGTGTTCGCATCCGACCTCCCGGTCGATTGTAGCGAGTTCGGTCGCCCCGATTCGCAGGCCATCCAGTAACCACCCTCGATTGATCGTGTTGGTCAGGCAGGCTCAGGATGAAGGTCAACAGTCGCCCTCTGTAATCTGGACCGATCATCACGATTCGGGCCGGCTGAGTCCATGGCTGGCCGAACTCGTCCATCACTTCGCGTTCTGGTTGATCGAAGTACTTCGCCGGCCCGCGCCACACCTGCTGGGCATCAACGAGTTCCAGGCGGTGCCGCCATAGATGATCACTCGCATCCCTGCTCGCAAACAGGCCACTTCTGGGAATCTGGACCATTGGAGAATGCCAGGGAGCAGGGAGCTGGCAAATGTCCGGTAAGGGGAAGCAGCGGAGTCAGTCGGCTTCGCGGAGTTCGTCGGAGGCGAGACGGCTGGCTTCAGCGTCGGCCCGCTCCAGGGCGGCCTGCTTGATCCATTGGATCAGCCGAACCGGACGCGGAGTGCCAGCCTTGAGGCGGTCGATTTCCTCGCCGTTGAATTCGATCTCAAGGATCATCGACCGTGGACCCATCTGCGATCGGTCGTAGGGAATCTCGGGCGTGTCCGGAGTCAAGGGAGTCTCGATATGAACCGGAACTCGTCGTTCAGTCATCGGATGCGCATCCTTCCTCCAGGTTGATGGTAACGCGTTCGCTCGCCGCGCTTCGACGGCCATCCTGTCACGACGTGGCAAGTCCGATTGCGATCAGGCAGTTCGAGAATGAAGGTAAGCAGCCGACGATTGCGATCAGGGCCGACCATCATCATTCGCTCAGGTTGCTGATGCTCTCGTCCATACTCGTCAACCTTGGATTGGGCAGGCTGGGGAAAGTACTTGGCAGGACCCGCCCACACCTCCTCAGCGTCGGTCATCTCAAGGCCGTGCGACCACAGATGCTCGTCGCTCACCTCGTTTCCGATCACGCCACCGTAGGGGATGCTCATGAAGGACGATTCTAGGTTGCGGTCGTTGGAACCTCGCCAACGGCCATGACCTGGCAGGCTATCTGGCACGCCTGAGAAGCCTCGGATCGGCCAGCTTGACAATTGCGGGGGGGGTAGTTTCGCGGCAATCGCCGATAGGGACAAGACACAGGCGGCGATTGGGGACGGAGACCTGAGATGACCACGCGAAACTACTGGCAGCGCATGCGGCGCAACAAAATGTCGCGGCGGTCGCTCTTGCGAGCCTCGGCACGAGCCGGGGTTGGCGCCGCCGGACTGGCCCTGGTCGGCTGCGGCGGCGACGATGACGACGACGATCAGCCGGCAGCAGCGCAGGTTGCACAGCAGGCACAGCAACAGCAGGCCCAACAGCAGTCAATGCAGCTGGAGCAAGCCGAGCAACAGGCCGAACAACAGGTCCAGCAGCAACAGGCTCAGACGGCGACCGCCGACGAACAGCAGGAGGCGGAGGAAGCCGCCGCCCAGGCCGCCGACAGCGGCCCGCAGCACGGAGGCGTCATCACCTTCTCCGGTGGCGACGGCGGCATCCTCGACCCGGCCATCGCCGACCACGGCGGCCTCGACAGCAGCTGGTTCCCGATCTACGACCACCTCAACTACCTCGATAACGGCGGTGTGCTCACCTCGGCGATGGCGGAGTTGCCCGAGGTCGTCGATGACCTCACCTTCATTTACAACATCAAGCCGAACGTGCACTGGCAGGACAAGCCGCCGCTGAACGGCCGCCAGTTCGTCGCCGAAGACGCCGCCTTCGGACTCGCCCGCTTCGGTCAGGACAACCCCGAGTTCATCTTGAGAGACCTCCTCTCCGCCGTCGACCAGTACGAGGTCACCGACGATCTCACCCTGCGCCTCAAGGCGAAAGAGGTGTTCGCGCCGCTGCTCGGCGCCGTCGGCGAGCAGCGGGTGCTCATGATCTCACGCGACGCGGTCGAGGCCTTCGGCGACGACGGCATCGCCGGCAACCCCGAGGCCGCCATCGGCACCGGCGGCATGCAGTATGCCAATCGTGAGGACGGCGTGGTCACCGAGCTCGAACGCAACCCCAACTACTACCGCGAAGGGCTTCCCTACATCGACGGGCTGCGGGCGACCTGGAATTTGGACGCGGCGTATCGGGCCGCACAGTACGTCGCCGGCGAGGCCGACTTCATGTGGATGCCGTGGCTGGGCTTCCCGGTAGAGAACGAGGCCGTGCGGGGCCAAGTCGGAGAGGAGAACCTCGTCGAAGTGCCCATGGATGCGACCTGGAACTCAGCGATATACATCCACACCAAGGTCGAGCCCTACACCGACCCGCGCGTCCGCCTCGCCCTGCATCTCGCCACCAACCGGGAACAGTTCTTCGCGGTGGCCGCAGGCTTCCAGGAGATCGGCGGGCCGATCGGCCACGCGTCCGGCGTCTACGCGTGGACCCCCGACGAGCTCCGCCAACTGCCTGGCTACCGCTCCGGCGCCCTGCGCGAGGAGGACCTGGCCGAGGGCCGGCGGCTGCTCGACGCCAGCGGCTACGACCCGGCGAGCGTGCCGCCGATGAGCTCCTGGGACAGCACCATCCAGTTCGCGCAGGTGTTCCAGCAGAACGTTGCCGAAATCGGCTTCGAGGTCGATCTTGAGGAGTTTGCCGACGTGGAGGGCCAGGCCAAGCGGACGTCGGGGAATTTCTCCATCCACTGGCATGGCCTCGGCGGCGCGCACGACCCCGACATCCTCAACAGCGACGTCCGCAGCGACGGCGGACGGAACTACGGCGAGTTCGCGGACCCCGAGATCGACGCGCTGCTGGAGCAGGGACGCACCACCCTCGGCGCCGAGAACCGGGTGGCGATCTACGACGAGATCCAGACCAAGCTGCTCGAAGAGCACGTGCCCCGGATCTTCTGGTGTTGGGGCCGGCCGGTCGTCGGACACCGTTCCTGGCTCAAGGGCTACGGCCCAACCAACCACAGCACCGCCGCCACCCAGGCGCTGTACCGGTCGTGGTTCGAAGGCAAGCCTGGCGTCTAGCGGGGTTGGGAAGACCTCCCCCTCTGGGGGAGGTGCCCCGAAGGGGCGGAGGGGGCCTCCGCGCGGGCGTCGACGTTGCGCGCT